>NZ_JACKQP010000048.1:0-248 GCF_031625235.1 Amycolatopsis sp. 505 | reverse complement strand
CCTAGACGAGTGATGCGTAACTCGGTTAGTGGTCGTAGGCGGTCAGGGATCGGGTGATGGGTTGGCTGGTGGTGCGGTTGTGCCAGATGGCGGCGGTCAACGCGAGGAGGCGTTGGGCGACGCGGACTCCGACGCCTTCGATGGTGCGTCCGCCGTGTTGTTCGAGGTTGAGCTGGCCTTTGAGGGTGTCGTTGACCGACTCGATGAGCTGGCGGATGGACTTGAGCAGCGGCTCACCGGGATGGGGC
>NZ_JACKQP010000047.1:0-281 GCF_031625235.1 Amycolatopsis sp. 505 | reverse complement strand
AGCCTGTCGGCCCCGGCGGTGGCCGAGCGGGGGCGACGGCGGGAGGAGGCCGGCGTGATCACCGGCTACCGCGCCCAGGTCGACGCGCGGCGGGCGGGCCAGCCGCTGCAGGCGGTCGTCGAGATGCGCTGCGCGTTGGCCGGCTGCCTGCTGAAGACGTCGAAGTCCGAGGACTACCCGGAGGTCGTGGAGATCCACCCGCTGAGCGGCGACCACTGCACGATGCTGAAGGTCCGGACGGCCTCGCTCGAGCACTTCGAGGGCCTGCTGGAGCGGCTGGG
>NZ_JACKQP010000046.1:0-281 GCF_031625235.1 Amycolatopsis sp. 505 | reverse complement strand
CCAGGACGCCGCGGCCGTCGTCCGGAAGGCGAGGGCGGCCGGGGTCAAGGTGACCGATCTCGACGGCAACCGGACGACGCCGGGCGAACCCGCGCTCGTCCTCGGCTACGGCAACCTCGCCGACAACGGCGTCGAGGCCGCCGCGCGGCTGCTCCGGCGGGCCATGACAACGGTTTGACCTGGTTGCCGCCTTCTCAAATGTTCGCGGAGGTGAAAAGCTGCCAGACAGTCCGCTTCTGACATCGTTGTCACCTGGGAGGTGCGCGCCCCATGGGGTCGCC
>NZ_JACKQP010000045.1:0-285 GCF_031625235.1 Amycolatopsis sp. 505 | reverse complement strand
TCCAGCGCCGCCATCACGTCGGCGAGCATGCTCATCCCTCGGTGGGGTTGTAGTTGACGATCCGCGCCACCATCAGGGCGCGCGCCCCGGCCAGGGGGCTGTCCGCGTCCCGCCGCGCGACGTCCGGCAGCCGGTGGGCCTGGTCCGCGGTGACCGCCACCATGCCCCAGAGCGCGTTGAAGCCCGACGGGTCGGCCGGCTTCTCCGCGGCGGACTCGACGGTCACGACGCCGTCCCCGCCGGCCACCGCCTGCGCGCCCATCTGCCGCAGCACCACGGGATCCC
>NZ_JACKQP010000044.1:0-286 GCF_031625235.1 Amycolatopsis sp. 505 | reverse complement strand
CGGGTCCATGTGGATGAACATGCCGGGGATCAGCGGGAGGGTCGGGATGACCTGGCCCTGGTGGGTGACCGGGAAGTGGACGACCTCGCAGCTGTGGCTGAACCGCAGGTCACTGAGGACCTCGCGGACCAGCTCGTAGCTGGAGACGATCCAGCCGACGTGCCCATCCGGGTAGACCATCTTCGCGAGCGGACGTACTTCGCGCAGCGCGTCGAAAATCGCGGGCGGGTCGAACTTGTCGGTCCGAGCCCACGGCACCTCGAAGGAGATTGCGTCGGTCATGGAA
>NZ_JACKQP010000043.1:0-286 GCF_031625235.1 Amycolatopsis sp. 505 | reverse complement strand
TGACGTGCGAAGACGGCCACGAGTCCCAGGCCCTCGGAGATGCCGTCCGCGGCGAGGTCGGCGTCGACGTCGTACGGCCTGCATGTCGCGAAGGCGGCGTCCGCGCGGTGGACGACCGTCTCGTGGGTCAGCCGCCGCGTCCAGAACCCGGCGCGCCGATCGGGGGTCCACGTCGACGTCGGGGTCTCGGCACCGACCTCGGCCACGGCGGCGACCAGCCGGTCCGCGCCGTCGTGCAGCCAGCCGCCGAGGGCCTCGAACGTCGGCGGGTCGTCGATCGTGACGG
>NZ_JACKQP010000042.1:0-295 GCF_031625235.1 Amycolatopsis sp. 505 | reverse complement strand
CGGACGACATCCACTACGTCGAGTTCACGATCATGCCGGTCGGCATGCGCAGCTACGACCAGGCCCAGGTCGACCTGTTCCTGGACGAGGCCGAGGCGGCGCTGGTCGAGCTGCGGAACCCGACGCCGGCAGTCGTCGAGGAGCCGCAGCGCCCACAGGGCACGCGGAAGTGGTTCGGGCGCAGCTGACCCTCGTGTGAGGGGCGCCACATAGCGCTCGGTAGCGCAAACTCACCCGAAGGCGGGCGCGCGGCTGCCCGTGGGGGTGAGGTTGGGGGCAGGCCCTTCCGGGGAGC
>NZ_JACKQP010000041.1:0-296 GCF_031625235.1 Amycolatopsis sp. 505 | reverse complement strand
CCTGCGGGGTCGGGCCGTTCTTGGTGCGCCGGAACCGGGAGAAGATCCCGCCGCCGGGCGACGGCACCGCGGCGCCGACCATGCTGACCGACAACTCGACCATCTGCCACAGCCGGCGCACCGGCCGCCCGACCATGAACAGCAGCACGGTGATGAGCCCGGCGAGCACCATCTGCGTGAGCATGTTCAGCGAGTTGACGGCGTCGAAGATGGCTTGCAGCAGCAGGGCGTGCACCCCGGCGAGCACGGAGAGGACGACGAGGTTGTAGGCCACCCCGCCGGCGACCTTTAGCACG
>NZ_JACKQP010000040.1:0-296 GCF_031625235.1 Amycolatopsis sp. 505 | reverse complement strand
CCGGATCCGCGCGATCCAGCCGTCGGGCCCGTACCACCTGCTCGGCTGGTCCTTCGGCGGGTTACTGGCGCACGAAATCGCCGTGCAGCTGCAGGAAGCCGGGGAGCAGGTCGAGACGCGGTGCGTGCTGGACAGCTTCCCGGTCGAGGCCGACGGCCAGGCCCCGCCGACCCGCCACGAGCTGCTGGTCAGCGTCCTCGAGCACCTCGGCTACGACGCCGACGAGGACGCCGAGCTGTCCCCGGCGGCCGTCTTCGACGTCCTGCGCCGCGGCGGGTCGCGGCTGGCCGGGATCG
>NZ_JACKQP010000039.1:0-297 GCF_031625235.1 Amycolatopsis sp. 505 | reverse complement strand
TTGACCAGCTCGTCGACCTTGTGCACGTAGGTGTCGTTCAGGTTCTGCAGCTCCTTCTCCGCGCGCGCGACGTCGTCTTCACAGGCCTCGCCGTCCTTGGCGATGCGGTCCAGCTCGTCCTTGGCCTTGCGGCGGACGCTGCGGATCGAGACGCGGGCGTCCTCGCCCTTGCCCTTCGAGACCTTCACCATTTCCTTGCGCCGCTCCTCGGTGAGCTGCGGGATGACGATGAGGATGACCTGCCCGTCGTTGCTCGGGTTGACCCCGAGGTCCGACTCCCGGATCGCCTTATCGATC
>NZ_JACKQP010000038.1:0-298 GCF_031625235.1 Amycolatopsis sp. 505 | reverse complement strand
TGCCACTGTCTCCAGTGTCTCGGCGTCCAGGAGCGTCAGGTCGCTGCGCTGGGTGGCCGGGTCGAAGACGAAGCCCAGCAGGACGCCGTCGTCCTCCGGTGCGTCGTCGTGGCGAGGGACGAACACGAACTCGCCCGGCTGGCGGCCCGCTCCGTACGCGCGCTCGTCGCGGGCGCCCGTGTGGAAGTCGTGCTTGAACAGGGAGCCGCCGGGGTCGGCGCCGCCGTCGGCCGACATCGCGTAGCCGTAGCGGTGGCGGCGGCCGACCAGGCGCTCGTCGTCGCGCGGGAACTCCTGG
>NZ_JACKQP010000037.1:0-299 GCF_031625235.1 Amycolatopsis sp. 505 | reverse complement strand
GTGCGGTCGCGCAGCGCTTTCAGCACCCGGCCGGCGATCTCCTCGACGCTGCCGACACCGTCGACGGTCACCAGGATGTCGGCGTAGTACTCCAGCAGCGGCGCGGTGTCCGACACGTAGATCTGCTGACGGCGGCGGATGACCTCTTCGGTGTCGTCCGCGCGGCCGCGCGACATGAGCCGCGCGACGACGACGTCCTCCGGCACCGGCAGCTGGATCACGGCGTCGAGCGCGACGTCCGCGTCGCCCAGGATCTCGCCGAGGACCTCGGCCTGCTTGGTGTTGCGGGGGAAGCCGTC
>NZ_JACKQP010000036.1:0-310 GCF_031625235.1 Amycolatopsis sp. 505 | reverse complement strand
CCCGCAGCAGCCTTCGTTCACCGACTACACCCCGCCCGCGCTCGCCACCGGCGGCGGTTCCAGCGGCGCCGGTGCCACCGGTGCCACGCCCGCGACCAGCTGGATCCCCGTCGACCACCCGGCGACGACGCCTTCGGTGCCCGCGCCCGCGCCCGCGCCGTCGATCCCCGCCCCGGCGGCCGGGCACGCCGACGAGGTCGTCATCCACACCAACCTGACCCCCGGTGAGTCCACTGTGGAGGCTCCGGGCGGCCAGGACTTCGACCTCGACATCGACCTGGACTTCAACGGCAAGCACTTCAGCCAGCAC
>NZ_JACKQP010000035.1:0-317 GCF_031625235.1 Amycolatopsis sp. 505 | reverse complement strand
ATGCCCATCGCGTCGAGGAGCTCGGTCGCGCGCGCGGTGTCGAGGGTGGGGTACTCCTCACGCCAGCGGCCGAGCACCGCGTAACCGGCGCTGACCACGTCGTCTTTGACCAGCTCGTCGCCCGGCACGCGCTGGGCGATGGCGGCCGAGGTGAAGCCGATGCGGGGGCGCAGGTCGAAGATGTGGACCCGGCCGATCCGCTCGCCGAGCAGGTCGACCTCGCCGGTGGTCGGGTGCAGCTCGGCCGCGGCCAGGCGCAGCAGGGTGGTCTTGCCCGCGCCGTTCGGGCCGAGCACCACCCAGCGCTCGTCCAGTTC
>NZ_JACKQP010000034.1:0-556 GCF_031625235.1 Amycolatopsis sp. 505 | reverse complement strand
CCCGGTAGGAGCCGGCGGGGACGTCGACCCAGGGCAGCTGGGAGAGCAGCCAGCGGGTGGTGATGCCGCGCATTTGCGGCAGGGTTTTGGTGGTGGTGGTCAGGGTCCGCGCGGCGGTGACGCTCAGTGACAGCTGCACCGAAGAGGCCACGGTCACGGTGTTTCCCGGCCGATTTCGGCGCTTTCCAGCACCGCGAGGGCGTCGGGGACGAGGACGGCGGCGGAGTAGTAGGCGGAGACGAGGTAGGAGATGACGGCTTGGTCGTTGATGCCCATGAACCGCACGTTGAGTCCGGGCTGGTATTCGTCGGGCAGCCCGGTTTGGTGGAGTCCGACGACGCCTTGGTTTTGTTCGCCGGTGCGCATGAGCAGGATGGAGCTGGTGCGGGTGTCGGTGACGGGGATTTTGTTGCAGGGCAGGATGGGGATGCCGCGCCAGGAGGGGACTTGGTGGCCGGCGAGGTCGACGCTGGTGGGGTAGATGCCGGCTTTGGTGCATTCGCGGCCGAAGGCGGCGATGGTTTTGGGGTGGGCGAGGAAGAAGCCGGGGTCTTTC
>NZ_JACKQP010000033.1:0-614 GCF_031625235.1 Amycolatopsis sp. 505 | reverse complement strand
CTCGCCCTGTTGCCGGCCGACGTAGCGGTGGCCGCCGCCGTCGGGGATGTTGCCGAACTTGGTGACATCGACGTGGATCAGCGAGCCGGGGTGGTCGTGTTCGTAGCGGCGCAGCGGTTCGCCGGTGACCCGGTCGATACGGGACAGGCGGTTGATCCGGCAGCGCACCAGCACCGCGTGCACCGTGGAGGCGGGCAGCTCGAGCCGGCCGGCGATCTGGACCGGGCCGAGCCGGTGCCGCCACCGCAGTCGCACGATCTTTCGGACCAGCGCGGGTGAGGTCTTGGCAGGACTGTGGTGCGGGCGGCAGCTGCGGTCGGCCATCCCTGCGGGGCCTTCGTGCCGGTATCGTTCGGCCCATTTGCGGGCGGTCTTGGCGGCGACCATGAACATCTTCGCCGCTTCGGCGCAGGTCCAGCCCTGCTCGACGATCAGGCGGGCCAGCCGTAGCCGGGTGCGTGGGGTCAGGGTGGCGTTAGGGTGGGACACGAAGGCCTCCGGCGGGTGATGTGGTTCCTAGACAGCTCCACTTCACAACCGGAGGCCTTCACCTGTCAGCACGACAGGCCGACACCGGGTCACCTCGACTCGGAACAACGTCCCTGGACATCACA
>NZ_JACKQP010000032.1:0-671 GCF_031625235.1 Amycolatopsis sp. 505 | reverse complement strand
GTGCCGTAGAGGGCGGGGTCGGGTTTCGGGGCGGTGCCCGGGCCGCCGAGGGGTTCGGGGTCCATGAGGTATTCGATGCCGGCGTCGGTGGTCCAGCTGGTGCCTTTGGCGCCGTCGGGGCCGTCGGAGAGGTGCCAGATGGTGTGGTTGTGGGTTTGGTCTTCTTCGTCGAACAGTGCGCTGGGGGCGATGTCGCCTTCGAGGCCGTCGGCTTTGAGTTCTTCGATGGCGGCCAGCCATTGCTTCTGGTGGACGGTGTCGCGGGCGAGGTTGAATTTGAGCATGGCTTTGACGCCGGGGTCGTCGGTCATGTTGTAGAGCCGTGCGGTCTGCAGGCGGCCTTGGGCTTCGGCGGCGGCGTTGGCCTGGAAGTCGGCGAGGAGGTTGCCGGAGGCGACGATGTATTTGCCGTTCCAGGGGTAGCCGTTGCTGTCGGCGGGCAGGGCGCCGCCGCCGGCGACGATGGCCTGCTGTGAGTCCATGCCGCCGATGACGGCGGCCATGACCGGGTCTTTGACGGCTTCGGCGGTGGCGGTGGCGGGGGCGCCTTCGAGCAGGCGGGCGACCATGGTGGCGAGCATTTCGACGTGGCCGATTTCTTCGGTCGCGGTGTCCATGATCAGGTCTTTGTACTTGCCTTCGATGCGGCAGTTCCAGCCTTGGAACAGGTA
>NZ_JACKQP010000031.1:0-720 GCF_031625235.1 Amycolatopsis sp. 505 | reverse complement strand
CCCGGTAGGAGCCGGCGGGGACGTCGACCCAGGGCAGCTGGGAGAGCAGCCAGCGGGTGGTGATGCCGCGCATTTGCGGCAGGGTTTTGGTGGTGGTGGTCAGGGTCCGCGCGGCGGTGACGCTCAGCGACAGCTGCACCGAAGAGGCCACGGTCACGGGGTCACCCGCCGGTCGGTCTCGGGTGGGCGGGCGTCGCCGGTGCGCGGGACGATCCGGGCGGCCGCGGTGCCGATCCCGGTCGGTCCGAACGCCGAGGCGGGCAGCACCGGTGGCCGGCCGGGTGTCTCGGGGGTGCGTGGCGGGGTGGCGGGCTCGGGCATCATCCCTCCCGGCCGATTTCGGCGCTTTCCAGCACTGCCAGGGCGTCGGGGACGAGGACGGCGGCGGAGTAGTAGGCGGAGACGAGGTAGGAGATGACGGCTTGGTCGTTGATGCCCATGAACCGCACGTTGAGTCCGGGCTGGTATTCATCCGGCAGCCCGGACTGGTGGAGTCCGACGACGCCTTGGTTTTGTTCGCCGGTGCGCATCAGCAGGATGGAGCTGGTGCGGGTGTCGGTGACGGGGATTTTGTTGCAGGGCAGGATGGGGACGCCGCGCCAGGAGGGGACTTGGTGGCCGGCGAGGTCGACGCTGGTGGGGTAGATGCCGGCTTTGGTGCATTCGCGGCCGAAGGCGGCGATGGTTTTGGGGTGGGCGAGGAAGAAGCCGGGGTCTTTC
>NZ_JACKQP010000030.1:0-763 GCF_031625235.1 Amycolatopsis sp. 505 | reverse complement strand
TGAGCAGCGGCTCACCGGGATGGGGCCGGCGGTTGCGGTAGGACGGCCGGATCAGCCGGATCCCGCGTTCGGTGAGGTAGTGGTCGAGTTCGCGGGAGACGTAGCCCTTGTCGGCGATGATCAGCAGACCTGGACGGTCGGCGAGCAGGTGAGGTTCGTGGTCGCAGATGGCCATGAGCACTTGCCGCTCGTCGACCTTGGGGTCGGCCAGTGCCCAGGCGACCGGAAGCCCGGCCGGGGTGCAGACCAGGTGCAGCCGCAGGCCCCAGAACCAACGGGAGTGCGAGCGGCAGAAGCCGTATTTGGCCCACCCGGCCAGCTCCGAACGCTTCACGGTGGGCCGGGATCGGCCGCACTCGACCGGGGTGGAGTCGACGATCCAGGTGGTGTCGGTCCACAAATCGGTGTCCGCTGCCAGCCACCGCATCACGAGCTTGACCAGCGGCAACGCGGCACGCAGGCGGCGGTTGTAGCCGGACTGGCCGGGCAGGTAGCGGAACGCCCCAGGCATCCGGGCGGGCAGGAACCGCAACCACCGAGCCTCGGAGGTGAACCCCAGCAACGCCTGGGCCACGGCCAAGGTCACCAGCTCCGCGTCGGTCAGCTTCGGCGGCCTGCCCACCCGCCGCCTGCCGGCGAGGTGGTCGTCGATCTTGACGTAGAGTGCGGTCAGAAGGGTGTTCAGGTCAGTCGTCACAAACCGATCTTGAACACCCTTCGCCCATCTCCAGCCACCACCCAGGCTTACGCATTACTCGTCTAG
>NZ_JACKQP010000029.1:0-815 GCF_031625235.1 Amycolatopsis sp. 505 | reverse complement strand
CTGAGCGTCACCGCCGCGCGGACCCTGACCACCACCACCAAAACCCTGCCGCAAATGCGCGGCATCACCACCCGCTGGCTGCTCTCCCAGCTGCCCTGGGTCGACGTCCCCGCCGGCTCCTACCGGGTCAACCGGCGCCTCACCTACACCCTCGGCGACGGCAAACTCTCCTTCTACACCACCGGCACCCGAGTCCAGGTCATCCCCGCCGAACTCACCGAACTCACCCTGCTGCGCGGATTCAGCGACGAACCCGCACTCGCAGCGTTAGCGGAAGCGTTCGAGCAACGCGAATACGAACCCGGCGACACCCTCGTCACCGCCGGCACCCCCCTGGACACCCTGTTCCTGCTCGCCCACGGCAAAATCACCCGCCACAGCACCGGCCCCTACGGCGACGACCTCCACCTCGGCACCGCCACCGACGGCGACCACTTCGGCGAACAACTCCTCGGCCCCGACCCCGGCCAGTGGTCGTTCACCGCCCGCGCCGCCACCCGCGTCATCGCCCTCGTCCTGCCCGCCGCGGCCTACGCCCGCCTCAACGGCCGCTCCGAAACCCTCCGCACCCACGTCGCCGACACACTCGCCCGGCCACGCAAACCCCAGAACGCCAAAGGCGAAGCCGCCATCGACCTCGCCGCCGGACACGACGGCGAACCCCTCCTGCCCGGAACCTACGTCGACTACGACCCCTCACCCCGCGAATACGACCTCGCCGTCGCCCAAACCGTCCTCCACGTCCACAACCGCGTCACCGACCTCTACAACCACCCCATCAACCAGCTCGAACAACAACTCCGCCTCACCATCGA
>NZ_JACKQP010000028.1:0-985 GCF_031625235.1 Amycolatopsis sp. 505 | reverse complement strand
CTAGACGAGTAATGCGTAAGTCTGGGTGGTGACCGGAGATGGACGAAGGGTGTCCAAGATCCGTTTGTGACGACAGACCTGAACACCCTTCTCACCGCACTCTACGTCAAGATCGACGACCACCTCACCGGCAGGCGGCGGACGGGACGACCGCCGAAGCTCACCGACGCCGAACTGGTCACCCTGGCCGTGGCCCAGGCGCTACTGGGGTTCACCTCCGAGGCCCGCTGGCTGCGGTTCCTGCCCACTCGGATGCCCGGCGCGTTCCGCTACCTGCCCGGCCAGTCCGGCTACAACCGCCGCCTGCGCGCCGCACTGCCGCTGATCAAGCTCGTCATGCGCTGGCTGGCGACCGACACCGACCTGTGGACCGACACCACCTGGATCGTCGACTCCACCCCGGTCGAGTGCGGCCGATCCCGGCCCACAGTCAAACGCTCAGAGCTGGCCGGCTGGGCCAAATACGGCTTCTGCCGCTCACACTCCCGCTGGTTCTGGGGCCTGCGGCTGCACCTGGTCTGCACCCCGGCCGGGCTTCCGGTCGCCTGGGCACTGGCCGACCCCAAGGTCGACGAGCGGCAAGTGCTCATGGCCATCTGCGACCACGAGCCCCACCTGCTCACCGACCGGCCCGGCCTGCTGATCATCGCCGACAAGGGCTACGTCTCCCGCGAACTCGACCACTACCTCACCGAACGCGGGATCCGGCTGATCCGGCCGTCCTACCGCAACCGCCGGCCCCATCCCGGTGAGCCGCTGCTCAAGTCCATCCGCCAGCTCATCGAGTCGGTCAACGACACCCTCAAAGGCCAGCTCAACCTCGAACAACACGGCGGACGCACCATCGAAGGCGTCGGAGTCCGCATCGCCCAACGCCTCCTCGCGTTGACCGCCGCCATCTGGCACAACCGCGCCACCAGCCAACCCATCACCCGATCCCTGACCGCCTACGACCACTGACCGAGTTACGCATTACTCGTCTAGG
>NZ_JACKQP010000027.1:0-1151 GCF_031625235.1 Amycolatopsis sp. 505 | reverse complement strand
GCCGCGCCAGGAGGGGACTTGGTGGCCGGCGAGGTCGACGCTGGTGGGGTAGATGCCGGCTTTGGTGCATTCGCGGCCGAAGGCGGCGATGGTTTTGGGGTGGGCGAGGAAGAAGCCGGGGTCTTTCCAGACGAGGGTGAGTAGTTCGTCGAGGTCGTCGGGGGTGGGTGGGCCGGTGCGGGTGGGGATGCGCTGGGCGAAGTCGGCGTTGTGCAGGAGCCCGAAGTCGGGGTTGTTGACCAGTTCGTGTTCCTGCCGTTCCCGCAGGGCTTCGACGGTCAGGCGGAGTTGTTGTTCGATCTGGTTCATGGGCTGGTTGTAGAGGTCGGCGACGCGGGAGTGGACCCGCAGGACCGTCTGGGCGACGGAGAGTTCGTATTCCCGGGGGCGGGCTTCGTAGTCGACGAAGGTGCCGGGCAGGACGGGTTCGCCGTCGTGGCCGGAGGCGAGGGAGATTTCGGCTTCGCCGTGGTCGTTGCTGGCCGCGGCCCCGCGGGCCCGGTAATCGGCCAGATGCGCGCGCAGGGTTTCGGAGCGGGTGAGGACGTCGTCGAAGGCGGTGCGGGGCAGGGACAGGACGGTGCAGGTGGTGACGGCTTTGGCGGTGAATTCCCAGATGCCGCCGTCGTCGATCAGGGCGCTGTCGCCGAAGTGGTCGCCGTCGGCGAGGGTGCCGAGGACGACTTGGTCGCCGTAGGCGCCGGTGCCGATTTTGGTGATCTTGCCGTGGGCGAGGAGGTGGACTTCGTCGGCGGGGGAGCCGAATTCGACGAGGGCGTCGCCGGGGGCGTATTCGCGTTGGGTGAACCGGTCGGCCAGTTCGGTCAGGACGTCTTCGTCGTCGAAGCCGCGCAGCGGGGCCAGTTCGCCCAGTTCCGGGGGGATGACGCGGACCTGCGCGCCGGTGGTGGTGAACGTGACCCGCCCATCCCCGACCGCATAGGAGAGACGCCGGTTGACGCGATAAGACCCAGCCGCCACCTCGACCCAGGGCAGCAGCTTGAGCAGCCAGCGGGAGGAGATGCCCTGCATCTGCGGGACCGACTTGGTCGTCGTGGCCAGGGTCCGGGCCGCCGCCCGCCCCAAGCTCGACGGCGCCTGCTCGGATTCCACCTGCTCGGATCCCACCGGGTCGGTGACAGTCACAACGA
>NZ_JACKQP010000026.1:0-1266 GCF_031625235.1 Amycolatopsis sp. 505 | reverse complement strand
GTGGAGTTGCCCCGGTGAGGCGGACACGGGGTTTTCAGGCAGCCGGGGCCTGACGATAGTTGGTTCGGGTTTCGGCTGGGGTGTTGTGGCCGTTGGTGGAGTGCAGCCGGTGGTGGTTGTAGTAGCGCAGCCAGGTGAACACGTCCTGGCGGGCCTGGGCGCGGGTCCGCCAGATCGACGTGCCGATCTCGGTCTTGAGCGTGGCGAAGAAGGCTTCGGCGACGGCGTTGTCGTAGCAGGACCCGACGCGCCCCACCGACGGGCGGATCCGGTGTTCGGCAAGGGCGGCGCGGAACTGGCCGGAGGTGTATTGGACGCCGCGGTCGGAATGAAATACCGCGTCGGGCTGGATGAGGCCGCGGGCGGTGGCGAGGTCGATCGCGTCGCAGACGAGGTCGGTGCGCATGTGGTCGGCCATGGCGTGGCCGATGATTTCGCGGGTGTGCAGGTCGATGACGGTGGCCAGATAGAGCCAGCCTTCGAAGGTGGGCAGGCAGGTGATGTCCCCGACCATGCGTTGCCCGGGGGCGGTGGCGGTGAAGTCGCGGCGGATCAGATCACCGACCGGGGTGACCGGGCCGGCCGCGGGCCGGGTCAACGCTCGGCGTTTGCGGCGGGTGATCCCGGCCAGCCCATGTTCGCGCATCAGCCGCTCGACCCGCTTGTGGTTCACCACAATCCCGCGGCGGTGCAGCTGGGCGGTGATCCGGGGGACGCCGTAGGCACCCCGGTGTTCGGCGTGGATTTCGGTGATCAGCCGGACCAGCTCACCCTCGGCTTCCGCCCGTGCTGCCCGGGCCGTCTCGGCGGCGACCCATTCGTGGAAGCCCTGCCGGCGCAAGCCCAGGACCTGGCACAACCGCTTCACACCGAACTCGGTGCGGTGTTCGGAGATGAACCGGTAGCGGTAGATCATCGATCCATCTCGCGCGCAAAATAGGCGGCCGCTTTCCGCAGGATCTCCTTCTCCTTCTCCAGCTCAGCGACCTGCTTGCGCAACCGCGTCACCTCATCGGTCACCGCCGGGTCCTCCGCCGGCGGGCCGGCCTCCGCGGCCTGCTTGGCGGTGTTCACCCACGAGCGCAGGGTCTCGTGGTTGACCCCAGCTCCCGGGCGATCTGCCGTAATGGCCGGTCACTCGAGTTGACCAGCTCGATCGCGTCGCGACGGAACTGCTCCGGGTACTTCGACCTGCGGGACATCGGGACATCCTCCCTCCAGACCACTGTCTGGAATCAAGGTGTCCGGCCCCAGGGGGCAACTCCA
>NZ_JACKQP010000025.1:2500-5145 GCF_031625235.1 Amycolatopsis sp. 505 | reverse complement strand
TAAGTTCGGCGGTGTCCTACTCTCCCACAACCCTTCGGTTGCAGTACCATCGGCGCTGTCAGGCTTAGCTTCCGGGTTCGGAATGGGACCGGGCGTTTCCCTGACGCTATAACCACCGAAACACTACGAAACAACACACCTGGTGTGGTGTTTCAGAGCTGTAGAGTGGATGCGTAACATCTTCGTAGGCAAGTCCTCGGCCTATTAGTACCAGTCAACTCGACAACACATTACTGTGCTTCCATTTCTGGCCTATCAACCCAATGGTCTGTTGGGGGCCTTAACCCACATGGGGTGGGATACCTCATCTTGGAACAGGCTTCCCGCTTAGATGCCTTCAGCGGTTATCCCTTCCGAACGTGGCCAACCAGCCATGCCCTTGGCAGAACAACTGGCACACCAGAGGTTCGTCCGTCCCGGTCCTCTCGTACTAGGGACAGCCTTCCTCAAGTATCCTACGCGCGCGGCGGATAGGGACCGAACTGTCTCACGACGTTCTAAACCCAGCTCGCGTGCCGCTTTAATGGGCGAACAGCCCAACCCTTGGGACCTACTCCGGCCCCAGGATGCGACGAGCCGACATCGAGGTGCCAAACCATGCCGTCGATATGGACTCTTGGGCAAGATCAGCCTGTTATCCCCGGGGTACCTTTTATCCGTTGAGCGACACCCCTTCCACCAGGAGGTGCCGGATCACTAGTCCCGACTTTCGTCCCTGCTCGACATGTCTGTCTCACAGTCAAGCTCCCTTGTGCACTTGCACTCAACACCTGATTGCCAACCAGGCTGAGGGAACCTTTGGGCGCCTCCGTTACCCTTTAGGAGGCAACCGCCCCAGTTAAACTACCCATCAGGCACTGTCCCTGAACCAGATCATGGCCCGAGGTTCAGATTCCCAATTCGACCAGAGTGGTATTTCAACAACGACTCCACCACAACTAGCGTTGCAGCTTCACAGTCTCCCACCTATCCTACACAAGCCGAACCGAAAACCAATACCAAACTATAGTAAAGGTCCCGGGGTCTTTCCGTCCTGCCGCGCGTAACGAGCATCTTTACTCGTAGTGCAATTTCGCCGGGCCTGTGGTTGAGACAGCCGGAAAGTCGTTACGCCATTCGTGCAGGTCGGAACTTACCCGACAAGGAATTTCGCTACCTTAGGATGGTTATAGTTACCACCGCCGTTTACTGGCGCTTAAATTCTCAGCTTCGCCATTACTGGCTAACCGGTCCTCTTAACGTTCCAGCACCGGGCAGGCGTCAGTCCATATACATCGTCTTGCGACTTCGCATGGACCTGTGTTTTTAGTAAACAGTCGCTTTCCGCTGGTCTCTGCGGCCACCCACCCCTAGCCTGCAAGAAGCTTCAGGATGTTTGGCCCCCCTTCTCCCGAAGTTACGGGGGCATTTTGCCGAGTTCCTTAACCACAGTTCACCCGATCGCCTTGGTATTCTCTACCTGACCACCTGTGTTGGTTTGGGGTACGGGCCGTGCATGCACTCACTAGAGGCTTTTCTCGGCAGCATAGGATCACTCTACTTCGCCTCAAACGGCTACACATCACGTCTCAGCCTCATAGTGGCGGATTTGCCTATGCCTTCTCCTACACGCTTATACCAGGACAACCATCGCCTGGCGGAGCTACCTTCCTGCGTCACCCCATCGCTTGACTACTACGAAATCAGGTCCCACGCTCCACAATGCCAACTCCGCCCGAAGGCTTCGCCGGCACGCTTTGGGTGGTTAGTATCAAACGCCTCGTCATGGGCGCACATGCTCGGGTACGGGAATATCAACCCGTTGTCCATCGACTACGCCTGTCGGCCTCGCCTTAGGTCCCGACTTACCCTGGGCGGATTAGCCTGGCCCAGGAACCCTTGGTCATCCGGCGGCAGAGTTTCTCACTCTGCATTCGCTACTCATGCCTGCATTCTCACTCCCACACCCTCCACGACTGAGTTACCTCGCCGCTTCCCTGGATGCAGGACGCTCCCCTACCCATCCACACCACTAGACAACCGTACGAATACGGAAGCCGATGTATTGTGTGAATGACACAGCTTCGGCGGTGTGCTTAAGCCCCGCTACATTGTCGGCGCAGGACCACTTGACCAGTGAGCTATTACGCACTCTTTCAAGGGTGGCTGCTTCTAAGCCAACCTCCTGGTTGTCTGGGCAATCCCACATCCTTTCCCACTGAGCACACACTTAGGGGCCTTAGCTGGTGTTCTGGGCTGTTTCCCTCTCGACGACGAAGCTTATCCCCCGCCGTCTCACTGCCACGCTCTCACTAACCGGTATTCGGAGTTTGGTTGATTTCGGTAACCCGGTAAGGCCCCTAGACCATCCAGTAGCTCTACCCCCGGCAAGAAACACGTGACGCTGCACCTAAATGCATTTCGGGGAGAACCAGCTATCACGGAGTTTGATTGGCCTTTCACCCCTACCCACAGCTCATCCCCTCAGTTTTCAACCTAAGTGGGTTCGGGCCTCCACGACGTCTTACCGTCGCTTCACCCTGGCCATGGGTAGATCACTCCGCTTCGGGTCTAGACCACGCGACTACATTCGCCCTATTCAGACTCGCTTTCGCTACGGCTACCCCACACGGGTTAACCTCGCCACGCAGCACTAACTCGCAGGC
>NZ_JACKQP010000024.1:0-14627 GCF_031625235.1 Amycolatopsis sp. 505 | reverse complement strand
CCCTGCATCTGCGGGACCGACTTGGTCGTCGTGGCCAGGGTCCGGGCCGCCGCCCGCCCCAAGCTCGACGGCGCCTGCTCGGATTCCACCTGCTCGGATCCCACCGGGTCGGTGACAGTCACAACGAGGACCACCCAATCATTCGCGTTCGGCACGTGCCCGCCCCAGCCGGCACGCCGGTCATGACCTGCTATTCCCTGATATGCGCGGTTTCGTCGCGCCGCGAAATCAACATAGCAACCGCGACTGCCCGCACAATGACACGATCGGGTCACCGGGTTAATGGCCGGGCCGCCGCTTGATCATTTTTCGATGATGTTCGACGACCGTGGTCACGGCCTGTTCGCGGACGTCACTCGGTCGAGATAATTCCTGCTCGGCAGCGCGGTCCACGGTCGCCCAGCGATACCGCACCACCGGCGGTACCCCCTCGCAACTGCGCCGAATCGGCGACTTTGGTGATCCTCGTGCGGCCAGCAGGATGAATTCCGCCCTTTCTGTTGTCCGCCCGTAAATGGGTGACTAACTTGAGCGGTCCCGGACGTGGAATGCCGGGCAGTGCTTCCCGCGCTTCGCGGGCGAAAGGACCCGGATGAACATCTTCGTGGCCGGCAGTCTCTGGGTGGCCGGCGCGGCCGTCGTGGCGGGCGTGATCGCGTACCTGGTCCGCCGGTTCGGCTGGGACGAGGGCCGGCCCGACAACAACGACGCGGCGGGCCAGGTGTTCACCATCGTCGGCGGGCTGCACGCGGTCCTGGTCGCCTTCGTCCTGATCTCGCTGTTCGACTCGGTGAGCGAGGCGAGCCAGAACGCGCAGACCGAAGCCGACAGCCTCGTCGCGGCCACGTGGGCGGCCGACGCGCTGCCGGGCGAAACGAAGGACCGGGTGCACCAGCTCGCCGCCGCGTACGCGCGGACGGTCGAGGAGCAGGAGTGGCCGCGCCTGGCCGACGGCGGCCCGGTGCCGACCACGGGCGCGACGCAGCTCGACCAGATGCGCGAGGCGGTGGCGGCCGCCCCGGCCGAGGACGACTGGCTGCTCGACCGCAAGACCGAGGCGAGCAACCAGCTCTGGTCGGTCTACCAGGCCCGCGAGCAGCGGCTGGCGCACTCCGGCGCGGACGGCGTCGGCGCCGTCGTCTGGTTCGCCCTGATCCTCGGCAGCCTGATCACCGCGATCCTGCTGCCCAACCTGTTCGGCGGCACCCGGCTCGCCGCGCACATCATCATCGTGTCCACACTGGCCGGCACGATCACGTTGCTGCTGTTCGCCATCTACCAGCTGCAGAACCCGTTCAGCGGCGGCGCGAAGGTGGCGCCGGAGGCGTTCACCTCGGCCCTGGAAAGGCTGGCTTGACCGGCACGCGGGCCCGCTGGGCGGCGATGCTCGGCGTGGCCGTGGCGGTCTCGGCGCTGCTGGCGGCCACGGGCTGGCTCGCACCGCCGTCGGCGCAGGAACCGGCCCAGGCGCCGGGCGCCTGCACGGTCCTGCAGGCGGAGAACGAACGCGCCGGCGCACCGACGACGTTGCGGCTGCTCTCCCTGCCCGGCGGGGTGACGCGGCGGGTGAGCCAGGCCGGCTACTGGATCAACGCAATGGGCTACTCCGCCGCGCAGGGCGTCGTCTACGGCGTCGCCGACGGCACCCGCGCCGGCCGCTACCCGGGCGCGCACGCGGTGCGGATCGACACCGCCGGCGTGGTGACCGACCTGGGCGTGATCGGCCGGGCCGGCGCGCGGAAGCCGGTGTGGAGCCCGGTCACCGGCGCCACCGCGGGCGCGATCGACGGCGACCGCTGGTACGTCCGGCAGGGCAGCGATCTGTACACAGTGGACATCGACCCGGCGGCTCCGGACTACGTGCGGGTGGTGCACCGGACGGCGCTGCGGCCGGTGTCGCTGGCCGTCGGGGTCGACGACTTCGCCTTCGACCCGGCGGACGGGCTCCTCCACGGCGTCTCGGCGACCTCCCGCGGGGACAGTTCGGTGGTCACCCTCGACCCGTCGAGCGGGAAGGTCGCGGTGGTGCCCGGGCTGAAGTTCCCCGAGGGCGGCGCGTACGGGTCGGTGGTGCTCGCGCCCGGCGCGATCTACGCCACGGCCAACCGCGACGGGCAGCGCAGCGTCACCTACCGCCTGCCGCGCGACGGCTCGGGCCCGGCCACCGAAGTCGCTTCCGGGCGGCCGCTGGTGAGCGGCGACGCGGCGGGGTGCTTCGCCGAGGCACCCGCACCCCTGCCCCCACCGCCGCCGACGACCCCTCCCGGACAGTCGTCACCCCCGCCGACGACGCCACCGGGGCAGTCCTCGCCCCCGCCGACGACGCCTCCGGGGCAGTCCTCGCCCCCGCCGACGACGCCTCCGGGGCAGTCGTCACCTCCGCCGCCGCCCCGGACCGAGCCGCCGGCACCGGAGCCGTCACCTCCGCCGCCACCGCCGGTGGAGCAGCCCGTCGTCGTGCCGCCGACCCCCGTGCCGGCACCCCCGCCGCCGGTGGTCACGCCGACGCCGTCCACCCCGGCCCCGCCGCCGACGACACGCCACGCGCGTCCGGAGAAGAAGACCCAGGTGGTCGTCCAGGACGCCGGGCACCGCACCGAGCAGAAACGGCGCTGGGGGCTGACGGCGCTGATCCTGGTGCTCGGCGGCGGCGCGGCGGTTGGCCACGTGCGCCGGCACCGGTGAGGGGTCAGTACTTGAACTGGTCGACGTTGTCGGTGGTGATGAGCAGGGGATCGCCCAGCAGGACGGTCTTCGTCGCGTCGTCGTACTTCACCGCCGGCAGCTCCAAGCTCACCTTGTTGACGGCTTGGAGCGGCTTGCCGTCGGCGACCTGCTTCGCCGTCCACGCGGTCAGGTAGCCCAGCGACTCGACGTTCCACAGCACCGACTGCGAGCACGAGCCCTTGAGCAGGTACGGCTTGATGGCCTGCGGCGTCCCGACACCGACGGTGAACACCCGGCCGATCTTCTGCTCGTCGTCCACCGCCTTCGCGACGCCGGGCGCGGACGTCGTGCACTCGCCGATCAGCCCGGTCAGGCCGGGGTGGCCGGCCATGAGCTGCTTGGCGAGGACGGTCGCCTTGTCCGTGTCTTCGCCCGCGTACACGGTGTCGACCAGCTCGGCCTTCGGGTAGCGCGTGGCCGCGTACTCCTTCTGGACAGCGATCCACGAGTTGAGGTTCGCCGCGGCCCGGCCGCAGGAGACGATCGCGTACTGGCCGGTGCCGCCGGTCTTCGCCATCAGCGCGTCGACGAGCGCGGTGCCGATGCCCTGCGCGCTCGCCTGGTTGACGAACACCTCGCGCTGCGTGCCCGGCGCGTCGGTGTCCGAGGTGAGCACGTGGATGCCCTTCGCCCTGGCCTCGGCGATCACGCCCGCGAGCGCGGCCGGGTCGTTCGGGGCCACGACGATGACGTCGACCTTCTTCGCGATCAGGTCGCGCAGGATGCTGACCTGCGCGGCCGGGTCGACGGTCTCCGGGCCGGTCGAGTGCCACACCACGCCGAGCTGCTTCGCCGCTTCGAGGCCGCCGTTGTCCATCGCCTGGAAGTACGGGATGTCGCGGACCTTGGGCACGAACTCGATCCGGGTCGGCGCCGGGGCGGGTGCGCTGTCCAGCTGGTCCGAGCAGCCTCCCAGCGCGAGCGCCGCGACCAGGGTCGTCGCCGCGACCAGCCGGAAAGTCTTCGTCGGCCCTCGCATCTCCACCCGTTCCTCAGGAAATTCGATCGGTTCGATGGGTCTGCGCATGGTGGAGACCAAGGGCGAACGTAGGGCCCCGGGTAACTGTGGTCAACGGGATGTGCGCAAAGGGTTACGGAAGTGAGTTCTGTCTCGGGTGGTCCCGGAGGTGAATGCCCTGGCCGGACGCTTTCGATCACGCTCCGTAGTAGTCCACCTGCTTCGGGTGGTGTGACCCGGGAGACGTGCGATCGGTACCCCCTGGGGGTATATTCCGAGTCATGAGCGAACAGCACGGGGCTTCGTGGGCGACGGCGATCCAGGCGACTCTGCACTGCCTGACCGGCTGTGCCATCGGTGAGGTGCTCGGCATGGTGCTGGGCACGGCGTTCGGCCTGCACAACGCGGCCACCGTGGTCCTCTCGATCGCGCTGGCCTTCGTCTTCGGGTACGGCCTGACCATGCGGGGCGTCCTGAAGTCGGGGATGAACTTGCCGGCGGCGTTCAAGGTCGCGCTGGCCGCGGACACCGTGTCGATCGCCGTGATGGAGCTGATCGACAACACCGTGGTCGTGGCGATCCCGGGCGCGATGGACGCCGGCCTGGCCAGCCTGCTCTTCTGGCTGGCGCTGGTCCTCTCGCTGGCGATCGCGTTCGTCGTCACGGTGCCGGTCAACAAGTGGATGATCGGGCGCGGCCTCGGGCACGCCAAGGTGCACGCGCACCACCACTGAGCAGGGCGTCCGGGGAGGTGGCGGCCTCCCCGGACGCCGCTACACGGCGGACAGGTCGACCGCGCGGTCGACCTTGCGCCGGTCGAGCACCCGCAGGATGCCTTCCAGCAGGTAGTAATCGGCGTAGGGCAGCGAGACCTCGACGCCGTCCTCGGCCGGGCGGTTGCGGGTGCAGCGGGCGACACTCGCCTCGGCGCGGGTAGACTTCGTCGTCAGGCACGTCCGCGACACCGCGGTGAGGATCCGCAGCGCGCTCTCCCGGTACTGCGGGCGGTGCGTGAGCTCGGCCAGGTCCAGCAGGCCGCACGCCATGATCACGCCGGCGGATGCGTCCTTGACGTCGTTCGGGGCCTGCGGGGCCAGGTAGTCCCACACCGGGACGTGGTCGGCGGTCAGCCGGGACAGCGCGAAGTCCGCGAGCCGGCGGGCCGTGGTCAGGAACTCCGCGTCCCCGGTGCGCCGGTGGATGGTCGTGAACCCGTAGACACCCCAGGCCTGCCCGCGCGACCAGCACGACGTGGGGCTGTAGCCCTGCACGGTGTTCGGCCCGATCGGCGCGCCGGTGACCGGGTCGAAGTCGAACACGTGCGGCGTCGACCCGTCGGGGCGCAGGAAGTTCCGCTGCGCCGTCTTCGCGTGCGCGACGGCGATCTCGAGGTACTTCGGGTCCTGCGTCTGCGCGCTGGCGAACGCGAGCAGGTCGAGGTTCATCATCGTGTCCATGATGACGCGGCCGGCGTTGTTCGGATCGGACAGCGCGCCCCAGGCGCGGATGAACCGCCCCGCCGGGTTGTAGCGCTTGATCAGCGACGACGCCGCTTGGATCGCGCCCGCTTTCCACTTTTCGTCGCCGGTGAGCCGCCAGGCGGTCACCCACGAGGGGTAGAAGAGGAAACCGAGGTCGTGCGTGCCCGTGTCGTTCTGGCGCGGCGCGAGTTTTTCGGCGGACGCCAGCGCGAGGGTCTTGAATTGTTCCTCGCCGCTGTGCAGCCAGGCCAGCCACAACTGGCCGGGCCAGAATCCGCCGACCCAGTCGCCGTTCTGCGAATAGGTCCATTTCTCGAACTTCGTGCCGACCGGGAACGCGGTGACGCCGGGGGCCACCGCGCGGAGCTTGGCCACCGCGTAATCGGCCGCTTGGCGGAGCGTCCGGGTGGCCGAGGCCAGGTCGGAGGGTTCGGGGGTGGCCGCCGAAGCGGCCGTCGAGGTGCTGGCGCCCACCGCCACCGCGGCACCGGCCGCGGTGGTCAGCAGGGTTCTCCGGGAAACGCTCACAGGTACCCGCCATTCCGTGATTTCGTGATTCCGTGGGAGGGAATTTTGGCACGCACGGCGGGGCGTTGTACACCCGGCGGAAGTCTGTTCACGGTTGTGAATTATGTGCCGCTGAGTGGAATGGCGCGGAAATGGGCGAAGGCCCGGCGGGGGACACCGGGCCTTCGCCGTTGTCGCGGGTGAGGGCAGTCAACCTCGCGACGGTTTTTCAGCAGTGCGGGGCGACCGGCTGGTCCGAACCCGTCTGCAGGTAGGTGTCGGACACGTAGTGGCCCGGGCCGATCCGGTCCCAGATGTTGCTGGTGCCGAACTTGCCGGTGACGGTGTCACCCTCGACGTAGCACTCGATGTTCACCTTGGCGTAGTTCGCCGCCAGGCCCTTGATGGCGGCCGAGGTGCTCGCGCTCGCCCGGACGTTCATCGGGTCGCCGGCCGTGCTGACCACCCCGGTCGGGCCGGAGCCGGTCCACAGGTAGGTGACGTTGACGTTGCCGTTGTCGGACATGCCGAGACCGTCCCAGAAGACGCCGTCGGCGAGGTCGATGCCGGCCGGGTTCTGCACCTTGTAGCCGAGGCCGCTCTTGCCGCCGTTGTAGCCGTTGTAGTAGGCGGCGTACGCCTCGGGCTGGCCCTGCGGCAGGTCCTTGAACTTGGTCCGCACCGACGACGGGTTCCAGTAGTCGTCCTGCTCGTTCCACGGCCCGATGTCCCACACGGGCGCGTACTCGCACTTGCTGCCGTCGGTGCGGCAGACGCGCACGGAGTAGTCACCGGTGCCCTTGGGGGCCAGTCCCTTGCCGGACGGCAGCGCGACGAAGTGGTCGCGGCTGGTGATGATGTGGCCGTTGGCGGTCTTGCCGCCGATCAGGCCTTCCCGGGTGCCGTACACCTTGTAGGTCAGTTCGGTGCCGGCGGTCAGGGCGTTGGCCTGCGGGGCGCTGTCGGCGCTGAGCTTGACACCGGTGACCGACGGGCGCACGCCGTCGGTGGTGCTGTGCAGGCTGATCCGCACCTGCACCTCGCTGACGGAGTTCTTCAGCGTGGTGCCCGCGGGCGTCCACTCGGTCCAGTCGTTCACGCCGGTCCGGCCGCGGACGTCGACGTCGACCGACGTGCCCTTGGGGGTGTCGGCGGTCAGTTCCGCGCTGACGCGGTTGGCGGCCGAGCCGAGTTTGTGCTCGGCGTTGGTCAGGCTGCCCTCGCTGCCGGCGAACACCCGGGCGGTTCGGTGCCAGGCGGCGTCGGCCAGGGTGAGCGTACCGCCCGCTCCGGTGACGTTGACGTCGTTGCTGTCCACAGTGGACAGGTCGGCGGTCCAGTTCGTGGTGGTGGCGGCCTGGGCGGGGGCTCCGGCCAGTGCCGTCACCGCCCCGGCGGCCAGAACCGCCGCGGTCACGCGGCCGGCCATCTTGTTCCGGATCATCCCCGGTTCTCCTCTCGCATCTGCGTTTTCGAAGGTGCGAGAAGGTTGACGGGGGTGCGTACATGATCCGTACAAGCTGGTTGTGTTTTGGGGGGTGGTTATGTGCGGGGTTCTTCGTTGCCGGGTTTTCTCTGCCGGACTTTCCCCGCCGACCCGAACGCCGGATTGTTCAGCGGCTGCGTATCGGTTCGGCAGGGGGGTGTGGCCGGGGGCGGTCGTTGTGCGCGGGCTGCCGCGCCGAGCTCAGGCTGAAGCGATGTGCGGGCGCTCCTCGGCCACCACGAATGACGACTCCTTCGGGCGTGTTGACAGCTCGCGCCAGATTGCCAGCGCCCTCTCCGAGTAGTCCCGGGACCTCTCCGGCTGCGACAGTGCCCGGTGCAGCTCCCCGAGCAGCTGTGACACCTCGGCCTCCGACCTCCGATCGCCATTGCGCCTGTGGACCGCCAGGGAGTTCACCAACAGCAGCTGCGCGTGTGCGAAATCTCCGCTGTGCAAGCACAGCTCGCCCAGGTTCTGGTTCGCGTACCCCACGCAGTGGTCGTCGCCGAGGTCTGTGAAGATCGCGATTGCCCGGTCCACGTGCTCGCGGGCCGCCGCCAGGTTGCCCTGGTGCTGGAACAGCAAGCCCAAGCGCTTGAGGGCGTGGGCTTCTCGATGACGGTCGCCGATCGAGGCCGACAGCTCCAGGGCGTCCGTTATCCAGCGCCTTGCCGCCGCGTAACAGCCTCGGGACATCCACACCGCTCCCGCGCCCAGGCGGGCCACCGCCTCCCCGTTCGGGTCGTCGGCCTCCGCGAACAGCTCCAGTGCCTCGTGGCAGTGGTCGAGAGCCAGGTCGTCGTCGCCCTCGATGCGCAGGATCGTCGACAGCCCCGTCAGTGCGACGGCCACCCCTTGGGCGTCGCCGACCGCATCGAACAGCTTCTTCGACTCCTCGAACGCCACCCGGGCCCCGGCGTACTCGTCCTGGTACAGCAGGTACTGCCCGAGGTTGCGCTGGACGATCGCCTCGGCGCGGGCCGAGCCCGTCCTGCGGGCCGCCGCCAGGGCCACCAAATGAGTGCTGTGCCAGTCGTCCTGGGGGCCGCGGAGGTCGAAGTACGGCGTCAGCGCCGAAGCCAGCTGCCACGCCAAGTCGTCGAATCCGTGCTGGGCGGCCAGCGAGACCGCCGCCACCGTGGTGTGGCGCTCGGCCGCGAACCACGCCGCCGGGTCCTCGGGCAGGACGTCGAAAGGCACCGCGGGCCGCGGTAGCTCGTCGTCGCAGTACGCACCGAAGAAGTGCAGCGGCATCCGGCGCGCCGCCTCGAGCGCCAGCCCCAGGTAGCCCTCCAACGCCCGCCGCAGGCCGGCGCGGGTCTTGGCCGCGTCGCTCCGCTCGGCCAGCTCCACCGCGTACACGCGCAGCAGGTCGTGCAGCCGGTAACGGGGCTGACCTGCCGAATCGGAACCCACCAGCTCGACGAGGTGGCCGTCGACCAGCACGTCGAGGACGTCCTCGGCCTCCCGGCGGCCCAGCACGGCCGCGACCGTCCACGCCGGGAACTGGACCGGCCCGAGCAGGCCGAGCCCGCGGAAGGCCGTCGCCGCCGACATCGGCAGCAGGTCGTACGACAACGTCACGCTCGCGCGGACGGCGAGGTCGCCGACGCGCAGCTCGTCGAGCCGGCGGCGCTCGTCGCCCAGCCGGTCCGCCAGCAGCCGCAGCGTCCAGCCCGGCCGGTGCGTCAGCTTCGCGCCCGCCACCCGGATCGCCAGCGGCAGGTGCCCGCACTGACGCAGGATCGCCGCGGCGCTCTCCGGCTCGGCGGCCACCCGCTCGCCGCCGACGATGCCCTCCAGCAGGCGCGCGGCCTCGGCCTCGGGCAGCAGGTCGACGTCCACCGGCTTCGCGCCGGCCAGCCCGGGCAGCCGGATCCGGCTGGTCACCAGCACCGCGCACGCCCCGGCCCCCGGCAGCAGCGGCCGGACCTGGGCTTCGCTGCCGGCGTCGTCGAGCACGACGCACATCCGCCGCCCGGCCAGCCGCGACCGCAGCAGCGCCGAGCGCTCGGCCAGCTCGCGCGGCAGGCCGGCGTCGGGGATGCCCAGCGTGCGCAGCAGTTCGGCGAGCACGCTCATCGGCGCGCGCGGCGACGACGACGTGCCGGCCAGGTCGACGTGCAGCTGGCCGTCGGGGAACTCGTCGCGGACCGCGTGCGCGACCCGGACGGCGACCGCCGACTTGCCGACGCCGGGCGCCCCCGACAGCACGACCACGGCGGGCGTGCCGGAGTCCGCGCGCTCCCGCAGCAAGGTGACGACGTCGCGGATCAGCGCGTCCCGGCCGGTGAAGTCCGGCAGGTCCAGGGGCAGCTGGCAGACCGGGGCGACATCGGCGGGACGGACGGGGGAGAGCACGTTCTCGGGGACGAGGGTCGCGCGCAGCTCGCGCAGCCGGGCACCCGGTTCGGCGTCGAGCTCCTCGCGTAGGACCCGCTCGGCCGACTCGTACGCCTCGATCGCGTCGCCGGTCCGGCCCGCGGCGCGCAGCGCGACGATCAGCTGCGCCCAGAGTTCTTCACGCAGGGGGTGCTCGGTGACCAGGCCGCGCAGCTCGGCGATGGCCTCGCCGGAACGGCCGAGGCCGATCCGCGCGCGCAGGCGCTGTTCCTGTACCGACAGCCGCAGCTCGGTGAGCCGGGCGACGGTCGCGCCCCAGCTGTGGTCGTGCGGCAGGCCTTCGAGGACTTCGCCGCGCCACAGCGCGTCGGCCTTGTCGAAGAGTTTGAGGGCGCTCTCGGCTTCGCCGCCGTCGAGCGCTTCCTGCGCTTCGCCGGCCAAAGCGGCGAACGCGAGGTGGTCCAGTTCTTCCGGCGACGCGGTCAGCAGGTAGCCGGAGGCCCGGCTGCTGATCCGCTCGCCCAGGTCGGGGTGGATCTCCGCGAACCGTCTTCGCAGGGAATGGACGTACGTGCGGATGTTCGCCGCGGCCGATCGCGGCGCCGATTCCGGCCACAGCACTTCCACCAGCACGTCGGTCGACACGACGACGTTCGGCTGCAGGGCCAGCGCGGCCAGCAGCAGCCGGGGCTTCGGGCCGCCGAGGGCGATCACCCGCCCGGCGGCGGTGACCTCCAGCGGCCCGAGGACGCGGATGGTAAGCGAGGTGGTCTCAACCTGCCCGATGAGTTCCCCCATGTCCCGGACTCTAGGACCGTCCGGGCGCACCGGCTAGATCCATTCGGAGTGTCCGAGCGCACACGGGCGCCCTTTGTACGGAACGTGTACGGCGAAGACCGACGCTGCCGGCATGAAGCGATCGATCCTCCGGCGCATCGCCGGTACCGGCCTGACCCTGGCCGCGGTCGGCGCGCTCCTGACCGGCGGCGCGATCGAGGCGTCCGCGGCGGCGAGCGGGACCGTGAAGACCGCGGGCGACCCCCTCAACGTCCGCCGCGCACCCACCACGGCCGCCACGGCGGTCAAGACCGTCGCCAACGGCGCCACCGTCGCCATCGACTGCCAGGTCAACGGCTCGTCGGTGACCGGCCCGTACGGCACCGGCACGTTGTGGGACTACGTCCCCGCGCTCGGCGGGTACGTCTCGGACACCTACGTCTTCACCGACTCCGACACGCGGGTCGCGCCTGACTGCGGCGTCGGCTCGGGCAGCGGCCAGTGCGCCGACGCCTGCGCGGGCGAGGGGCAGTACCGCTCGTCCGACTCGCACTTCCTGGTCTACGACACCGACGCCGACGGCTATTCCGCCGTGGTCGCCTACTGGCTCAAGGGCGGCGCCGGGCCGTTCTACGTCTGGAACTCCGGCGGCGAGGGCACGAAGGTCGACAAGGCCGTCACGGTCCCGCACGGGGGCTGGGTCTTCTACAAGGTCTGCGTCGCGAACTACACGACCGCGAAGCCCGACCTCAAGTCCTGCAGCGACGGCATCACCGACTTCGCGGCCTGACCGCGTCCACCACGAGAAAGGGTTTTCCCATGGGTCAGGTCAACCGGCGCAAGGTGCTGCTCGGCGGGCTCGCCGCGGTCACCGCCACCGCCGCTTCGGCGGCGCTCCCGTCGTGGGCGAACGCCCGCACCACGGCCGCCGCCCCCGCCATCCACGATCCCTTCCAGCTCGGCATCGCCTCCGGCGACCCGCTGCCCGACAGCGTGGTGCTGTGGACGAGACTCGCCCCGGCGCCGCTCAACCCGGACGGCTTCGGCGGCATGCCGGACGCCACCTACGCGGTCGACTGGGAGATCGCGAACGACGCGGCGTTCAGCTCGATCGTGCAGCGCGGCTCGGTGGACGCCGTCCGCGCGTCCGGGCACAGCGTCCACATCGAACCGACCGGGCTGCAGCCGGCCCGCGAGTACTTCTACCGGTTCAAGAGCTCCGGCTACATCTCGCCGGTCGGCCGGACGCGCACCGCGCCCGCCGCCGGGGCCGCGGTCAACCAGCTCAAGTACTGCTTCAGCTCCTGCCAGCACTGGGAGGAGGGCTACTACCACGCGTACAAGGGCATCGTGGCCGACGACCCGGACCTCGTGCTGTTCCTCGGCGACTACATCTACGAGAAGAAGTCGGGCCGTACCGCGCAGGAGCGCAACCCGCGGAGCCTGGCGTTCACCGAGGACGTCACCACGCTCGCGCAGTACCGCGCCCGCCACGCCCAGCACAAGACCGACGCCGACCTGCAGGCTGCGCACGCGATCGCGCCCTGGATCGTCGTGTTCGACGACCACGAGGTGATGAACAACTGGAACGGCACCACCTCGCCGGCCACGGCCGCGCGCAAGGCCGCCGGGTTCCAGGCCTTCTACGAGAACACCCCGATCCGGTCGACGGCCAAGCCGAACGGCGCGTCGATCCAGCTCTACCGGCAGTTCCTCTGGGGCAACCTGGCCCGCTTCCACATGCTCGACACGCGCCAGTACCGCAGTGCCCAGGTGCCCGACCCCTCCGGTGACGCCGGCCCGGCCTGCGCCGACATGCGCAGCACGTCCCGCAGCATCCTCGGCGCCACGGAGGAGGCGTGGCTGCTCAAGCAGTTCGAGTCGCACCCGGCGACCTGGGACTTCCTCGGGCAGCAGGTCTTCTTCGCCACGCGGGACTCCGACGGCAACAAGGCCACCTGCGAGAGCAACGACTCCTGGCAGGGCTACGAGGCCTCCCGCAACCGGATCCAGCAGGGCTGGGTCGACCGCAAGGTCGCCAACCCGGTCGTGCTCACCGGCGACGTCCACCGGCACTGGGCCGCCGACCTGCGGCTCGACTACTTCGACCACAGCGACCCGGTCATCGGCTCGGAGCTGGTCACGACGTCGGTGACGAGCAACAGCGACACCGCTTCGCCGCCGAGCGCGGCCTGGTACGCGAACAACCCGCATGTCAAGTACTGCAAGGGCGAGCGCGGGTACGTCCGCGTCACGACCACGCCGTCGCAGATGCGGGCCGACTTCATGACGACGTCCGACACGAGCGTGTACGACCCGGCGTCGGTGGTGATCAAGAACGACGTCAGCTACGTGGTGCAGGCCGGGAAGGCCGGGCTCCAGAAGGTTTGAAACCACGCTGCGTGACTCCCGATCATGGCGGATTCACATGGCGGACCGTGAAAAACGCACGGGGCTCCCGGGCCCGGTGAAGGTAGACTCCGAGAATCCTGAATGGACACCGGCTCCATCGACCACGGGGACCCGCGCCCGACTGGGGGTGGCGCGGGTCCCCAGGCCCGTCGATCTTGACATTTCGTTCGTGCGACTCGTAATCTGGGTGTTCCGCCGTCATGCCGAATTCTTCGAATCCATGACAAGGCGGTTCCACGGTGAAAAAACTCTTGCTGATCACCTTCGCGGTGGCCGGGCTGGTGGTGGCCGGCGCCGGCGTTTCCACCGCCGCACCCGGCGGCGTCTACGACGTCAAGGACTACGGCGCCAAGGGGAACGGGTCGGCCAACGATTCGGCCGCCATCGACAAGGCGATCACCGCGGCGAACGCGGCGGGCGGCGGCACCGTGCGGTTCACCTCCGGCACCTACAAGTCGGCGAACACCGTTCACCTCAAGAGCAACGTCACGATCCAGCTCGACGCCGGGGCCACCATCACCGGGTCGAGCGCGGACACCTACGACAAGCCCGAGTCGAACCAGTGGGACGACTACCAGGACTACGGCCACAGCCACTTCCACAACGCGATGTTCTACGGCGACAAGCTGACGAACATCGGCTTCACCGGCGCGGGCACGATCGACGGCGGCGGCAACCTCATCACCGGCAACCCGAAGTCCGGCGAGGCCGACAAGATCCTGTCCCTCACCCGGTGTGACGGGCTGACGCTCTCCGGCGTCAAACTGCGCCGCGGCGGGCACTTCGCGGCGCTGATCAACGGCTGCACGAACGTCGTTTCCGACCACCTGACCATCGACACGGCGAGCGACCGCGACGGCTGGAACATCATCAGCACGACGAACGTCACGATCACGAACGCTTCGATCGCGGCGAACGACGACGCGCTGGTGTTCAAGAGCGACTACGCGCTGGGCGCGAAACTGCCGAACGGGAACGTGACGGTGACGGGTGCGAAACTGTCGGCGGTCTGCTGCAACGCGCTGATGTTCGGCTCCGAGACGTGCGGCGACTTCACCGGCTACCACTTCTCGGGCATCACGATCACCGGCGCGCACAAGTCCGGCATCGGCATCGTTTCGATGGACGGCGCGAAGATCTCCGACGTCCACTACCGCGACATCACGATGTCCGGGACGTATTCGCCGATCATGATGAAGATCGGCACGCGCAAGCGCTGCGGCAACAACCCGGGGGTCGGCTCGATCAGCGGCATCACGTTCGACAACATCACCGGCACGCACACGGGCAGCAACTTCAGCCCGACGATCTGGGGCGCGGACAGCGGCCACCGGGTCTCCGACGTCACGTTCACCGGCGTGCGGCTGAACGTGCCGGGCGGCAACGGAACGATGGGAACGGGCGTCCCGAGCAACACGGCGACGGACTACAACCCGAAGAGCATCGGCACCCGCCCGTCGTACGGCTGGTACCTGCACTACGCGGCGGGCATCCGCTTCGTGAACAGCTCGGTGGAGTTCGCCAAGGACGACGGCCGCCCGGCGAGCATCGTCAACAACAGCTCCGACATCACGTTCGACCACTTCACGGCGGAGAAGGGCTCGAAGAGCCCGTTCGACGTCGGCTTCCAGTCGGTGACGGGCTACTGCGTCAAGGACTCGGCCACCACGTCGAATGCTGCCCTGCGGATCAACACCTCGAGCTCCACCTCAACCTGCTGACGTCACCGAGGCCCCTTCCCGCAAGCGGGAAGGGGCCTCACCCGTGATCGGAGGGTCGACACGCGTGATTGGAGGGTCATCACCCGTGTGGAGTTGCCCCCTGGGGCCGGACACCTTGATTCCAGACAGTGGTCTGGAGGGAGGATGTCCCGATGTCCCGCAGGTCGAAGTACCCGGAGCAGTTCCGTCGCGACGCGATCGAGCTGGTCAACTCG
>NZ_JACKQP010000023.1:0-27607 GCF_031625235.1 Amycolatopsis sp. 505 | reverse complement strand
CCCTGCATCTGCGGGACCGACTTGGTCGTCGTGGCCAGGGTCCGGGCCGCCGCCCGCCCCAAGCTCGACGGCGCCTGCTCGGATTCCACCTGCTCGGATCCCACCGGGTCGGTGACAGTCACAACGAAACCCCAATCACTGGTAGCGGGGATTGGTGGCGTGCCAGGTGAAGCCGCCGCCCATCCAGGAACGGACACCCACGAGGAAGCGCTGCAGCTCCGGCGACGGCACGGCCAGCAGCTCCCGGTGGCCGTCCTCGAACTCGTGGACGATCTTGTTGTGCAGCTCGACGGTGGCCTCCACCGCCTCCTCGACCGGGCAGTCCCGGTCGGCGGCGATCTGCAGCACCATGTTGCAGACCGGTTTCTCATCGGCTGCGTCCTTGGCCACCGAGTGCAGGTCGTTGACCAGCACCGACGCCGTCCCAGCCCGCATCATCGCTTCGCGCACGCGCGGGTCGTAGTAGAACGGCGCGGCCAGCTCGTAACCGCCGACGGCGTCGACCAAGGTCATCGACGTGTAGAAGCTGTCGTGCTGGCGGGCCGCCAGGTACTCCCACGCCGGTGGGTACCGCCCGGTGTGTCGCCACGCCGCGTAGGCGTCCCAGCTGACGAACATCGAGAACGTCGCGTAGCAGACCCGCTGCACGAGCACCGGCGAACCGTGCCGGCCCAGGTGGCCGATCGCCGAGTGCAGCCCGACGAGGATCGGGTCGCTGCGCAACGCCTCTTCCAGCGGAGGCGTGAACTCCCCGGCCGGGGCGACGGGGTCCATGGCCGCCATGACCAGCGCCAGCCGCGGCGGGAGCTCGGTCGGCGCCGCGCCGAGCGTGCTGTCGTCGGCGTAGTAGTCGTCGGCCGCCCACCAGACCGCGTTGAGCTGCGCGGCGACGAGCAGCCGGTCCGGGTCGTCGCAGTCGGTGTGGGCGAGCATCGCCAGCCGGCCGAACCCGGCGCCGGCGATCTGCTCCAGGCCCTTGCCGGTGAACCCGCAGTCCGCCGCCCAGGCGACCAGCCGCCGGTCGACTTCGGCGGCCAGGCCGTCGTCGACCCGGCCCTGGACCGGGCAGTACAGCGGCGACGCGCTGCCGTCACCCCACGGCAGGTACGCGTACGCCGGGTCCGGCCCGGGCGCGGGCGCGAACTGCGTCGCGATCCGCGCCGCCGACGTCCCCAGCCCGAACGGCACCGCCGGCAGCCCGCCGGCGGTCCATTGTGGACAAGTGGTGCTCTCCCCGGTCACCCCGCCCGCCTCAGACGCGGTCGGCGGCGATCAGCAGGTAGTGGAAACTGCCCTCGCGATAGGCGGTCAGGAACGGCTTTTCGATGCCGGTGGCGACCGACGACTTCTCCCGCAGCTCCCAGTAGGGGATCGTCGCCGCGGTCAGGTCGACGACGTTGATCGGCACGAACCCGTTGGCGGCCAGCGCCTTGAAGTAGTCGCCGCGGGCGTGGATGTTGCAGATGTAGTGCTGGTCGATCTGGCTCACCGCGCGCGACCGGCCGCCCGTGACGTCGTTGTAGCACCCGGTGATCGTCACGTACCGGCCGCCGGGCTTGAGCTGCCGCGCGTGCTCGGCGAACAAGTCGTTCAGGTCCACGTACATCGTGCTCTCGTTGTTCCAGATGCCCTGGAACATCCCGGATTCGAAGCCGGTGTCGAGCATGTTCTTCAGGTGGTAGCGCACCGAGCCGTCGATCCCGCGCTGCCGCACGTGCGCGTTGGCGAACCCGACCTGCTGCTCCGAAATGGAGATGCCGTCGACCTGGCAGCCGAACCGCAGGTGGGCCATGACGCTCGTGCCGCCGCGGCCGCAGCCGGCGTCGAGCAGCCGGTCCTCCGGCGCGATCGGGCCCAGGTGGTCGAGCAGGACGTCCGCCTGCGCGGTCTCGAGCCGGTGCATCTCCGCGATGATCGCTTCGTCGCGCGTGGCGGCCGGGGTTTCGAGCACGGCCGGGTCGTAGTCGCCGAGGCCGTAGTGGTGGTGGTAGAGCCCGTCGACATCGCCCAGCCGGAGGTTCACCGGATCCTTCTCCGCGTTCCAGTAGTCGGCGACCGACTGCTGGTACGCGGTGCGGGTCACGGGCTTCTCGAGAGCGGTCATCGATGGCACTCCTCGTTCGTTTCCTTGACAGGAAAGGGATCCGGTCCCTCACGGAAGACGCTAGTGGCGGGAGTTTCGCAGGGACAAGAAGATTCACTCGGGCTTGGTGGTCCTTGCCCGTCCGGCCCAGCGGAACCCGCGCCTCAGGTGGTCAGGGCTGGTTTGCCGACCCCCGTTGGAGATCGACCCCGCCACGACCGGGTGACGAAGCGCGACAGCCCGTGTCAGGTGATTTCGAGGTTCGCCATCATGCCCATGTCCTCGTGTTCGGCGTTGTGGCAGTGGAAGAGGTACCGGCCGCGGTAGCCGTCGAAGCGGGTGATGATCTCCGCCGCTTCGCCCGGGCGCAGCGAAACGGTGTCCTTGAGCCCGGCGTCGTGCGGCAGCGGCGGCCGCCCGCCGCGCGAGAGCACGCGGAACCCCGCCAGGTGCAGGTGCACCGGGTGGTGGACGTCGGCGACCAGCCGCCACACCTCGACGTCGCCGAGGGGGACGGTGACGTCCGTGCGGGCCGGGTCGAACGCCCGCCCGCCGATCAGCCAGCCGCGCCCGTGGTCCAGCTGACCGGCGCGGAAGGAGAAGTCGCGGACCCGGACCGGCCGGTCCCACGACGGCAGATCCGTCGACAGGACAGCGGGAACGCGGCTGTCGTCCCGGGCGCGGCGCGCGACCCGGAAGGCCATTACTTCGGCGGTGCGCCCGGAGCCGAGCCGGTTGCGCAGCCGGACAAGGCCGCCGACCGGGACGCCCGCGAAGTCCACGACGACGTCGTAGCGCTCGGCCGGCCCGACCGGCAGGGTGGCGTGGGTGACGGGCGCGGCGAGCAGCCCTTGGTCGGCGCCGATCTGGACGAGCGGGAGCCGGCGCCCGTCGTCGGTGACCGCCTCGAGTTCGTAGTGCCGGGCGTTCGACGCGTTGAGGATCCGCAGCCGGTACCGGGCCGCGTCCACTTCGTGCACCGGCCACGGCGCGCCGTTGACGAGGAGCACGTCGCCGAGCACCCCGCCCAGGAAGCTCTCCCGCACGCCCGGCCGGTCCCGCAGCGTGCCGTCCACCGACGGGTAGTCGAGACTGCCGTCGGCGGCGAACGCGCGGTCGGCGATCAGCAGCGGCAGTTCCCGCGCTCCCGCGGGAAGCCCGAGCGCTTCTTCGGCGTCGTCGCGCACGATGTGCAGTCCGGCGAGGCCGCGCCAGATCGCCGGGGCCGTGAAGTCCATCCGGTGGTCGTGGTACCAGAGCAGCGCCGGCCGCTGGTCGAGCGGGAACGTGTAGCTGCGGGTGAGGCGGGTCCGCACGGCCCGCGGGTCGGACATCGCGTGGTGGACGGGAGTCCAGTCCGCGGGCAGCACCAGGTCGGTCGGGTAGCCGTCGGAGTCCGCCGGCGTCCGGCCGCCGTGGAGGTGCACGACGGTCGGCACGGGCAGCTCGTTGCGGTGGGTCACGGTGACCGGCTCGCCCCGGCGCGACTCGATCGTCGGCCCCGGGAACGTGCCGTCGTAGGTCCACATCGGCGTCCGGATCCCGGGCAGGATCTCGATGTCCGCCACGCGCTGGGTGATCTCGAAGCGGCCGGGAGCCACCGGTGGCAGCACCCGGGGCAGCGGAAGCGGCACCCGGAACGGCGGCGGCAGCGGGACGGCGCTGCGGAGTTCGGCGCCGGTGAGCGCCGGCCGCCGGGACAGCGCGGCCGCGGTGGACAGCCCGGTGGCGATAAGCAGGCCGAAGGCGCCGCCGAGGCGCAGCACCTGGCGACGGCTCAGATCACGCATCGACGGCCTCCCACCGGCGGCGCCACAGGGCGACGACCAGCACGACCAGCCCGGCGACGGTCAGCACCCCCAGTGGCAGGTGCAGCCACAAAGCGCCGTCCAGCCCGGCGAAGTACTGGACCGTCTCCGCGGTCACCACCGCCGCCGTGGCGGCGAACGGCCACGCCCGCCGCAGCCGGACCCACACCACGATCGCGACGATCAGCTGCGCGTACCCGAGCGACGTGACGACGTCGGCTCCGGTCGCGTGCAGGCGCAGACCGTCGTAGTCGCCGCTGAGGTACACCCCGGCGAACACCGGCTGACCGGCGATCGCCACCAGGTGCGCGCTCGCCACGACCCGCAGCACCCCACTCGCTTTCCCGGTTCTTTCCACACTCCGAAGCTATGACCGGGAAGTCATCATGTCTAAGATCAATATCGCTATGCCGTTATGACGCGGGAGCCATGACGTGGACCTGGGGACGCTGCGGCAGTTCCTCGTGGTGGCCCGGCTGGAGCACCTCAGCCGCGCGGCCGAAGAGCTGCGCGTCGCCCAGCCGTCGCTGAGCCGCACCATCGCGCGGCTGGAGAACGAGCTCGGCACACCGTTGTTCGACCGGGCCGGCCGGCTCCGGCTCAACGACGCCGGAAAGCTCTTCCGCGGCTACGTCGAGCGCGCCCTCGGGGAGCTGGACGCGGGGCGGCGTGCGGTCGCCGACGCGGAGGGCTTCGGCACGGTGCGGCTGGCGTCGGAAACCTTCCTCACGCTCACCCGGCCGCTCGCCGCGTTCAAGCGGGCCCACCCGGACGTCGAGATCGAGCTGCACCAGCTGCCCGCCGAGGCGATGGCGCGGGCGCTGCGGGCCCACGAGGTCGATCTGTGCGTTGCCTCGCAACCGATCCCCGACGACGGGCTGGCCGGGGTGCGGCTGCTCGACGAGCCGGTGCTGCTGGCCACCCCGCTCGGGCACCGGCTGGCGGACCGTGCCTCGGTGAGCGTCGAAGACCTCGCCGGCGAGCCGTTCGTCACCGCCCGGCGCGGGCACTGGCACCGGCGGCTGCTCGACCGGCTCTTCGCCGCCCGCGACCTGACCCCGAAGATCGTCTTCGAGGGCGACGAACCGGGCGCGATCCAGGAACTCATCAGCGCCGGGATGGGCGTCGGGCTCAACCCGGCGATGGCCCGCCGCGTCGCCGCGCAGGTGCCGGTCGCCTGGATCCCGGTGGACAGCCCGGACTGCCGGCGCACGATCACGCTGTTCTGGGCCGCGGGCGACCGCCTGCCCGCCGCGGCCCGCCTGATGCGCACCGCGCTCACCGAGTGGCCGTGGGACCTTCCGTCGTGATCCCGGCGAGGAAGTGGCGCTGCGCCACGAAGAACACGATCAGCAGCGGCACGGTCGTGATGACGCTGCCGGCCAGCACGATCTCCCACCGCTGCTCGCCGGCCTGGCCGAACTGGTCGGACAGCGCCTTGAGCCCGCGGGGCAGCGTGTACAGCGCCGGGTCGCGCAGGTAGATCAGCGGCTTGAGCAGGTCCGACCAGCTCGCCTTGAGCTCGAACACAAAGCTGACGATCAGCGCCGGGCGGCACAGCGGCACGGCGATGCGCCAGAACAGCGTCCAGTGGCTCGCGCCGTCGACGCGGGCGGCCTCGAACACCTCGCGCGGCAGGCCGAGGAAGAACTGGCGCAGCAGGAAGATGTAGAACGCGCTGCCGAACAGGTTCCCGGCCCACAGCGGCACCTGCGTGTGCGCCAGGCCGACGCTGTTCCAGATCAGGTACACCGGGATCATCGTCACCGCGGCCGGGAGCATCATCGTGGCCAGCACCAGGCCGAAGAGCGCGCTGCGGCCGGGGAAGCGGAAGTAGGCGAAGCCGAACGCCACCAGCGAGCTGGTCAGCGTCACCGCCACGGCCGCCGCCAGCGACACCACGACGCTGTTGACGAACCAGGCCGCGACCGGCGCGGCCCGCCAGATCTCGACGTAGTTGTCCCAGGCCCAGGTGCGGGGGATGAGCAGGTTGTCGAAGACCTGCGCGCGCGGCTTCACCGACGCGCTGAGCAGCCAGACGAACGGGTAGAGGAACAGCACCGTCGCCGCGGCCAGCGCCGTCCAGCGGACCACCCGGCGGGCCGTCACCGGTCACCGCCCTCGTAGTACACGAACCGGCGGCTCAGCCGGACCTGCACCAGCGTGATCGCCAGGATGACGACGAACAGCAGCCACGCCATCGCCGAGGCGTACCCCAGGTGGAGGAACTCGAAGGCCTGCTGGAAGAGGTAGATCAGGTAGAACAGCGCCGCGTCGTTGCTGTAGGTCGCCGAGGCCGCGGAGCCGTAGAACGCGGTGTAGGCCTCGTCGAACGACTGCAGCGCCGCGATCGTCTGGACGATCAGGGTGAAGAACAGCGCGCCGCTGATCATCGGGACGGTGATCCGCCGGAACCGCTGCCACGCCGACGCGCCGTCGAGCTCGGCGGCCTCGTACAGCTCCCGCGGCACGCCGCGCAGCGCGGCCAGGTAGATCACCACCGTGCTGCCGACCGACCACAGGTGCATGAGCACCAGGCCCGGCTTCACCCACGGGCCGTCGGTGCTCCACTGTGGACCGTCGATGCCGACCAGCCCGAGCGCGGCGTTGACCAGGCCGGCCTGGCCGTTGAACAGGATCAGGAACAGCACGCCGACGGCGACTTTCGGGGTGATTTCGGGCAGGTAGAACACCGTGCGGAAGAACCCGGCCGACCGGCGCCCGGCCCGCGTGAGGAGCGAGGCCAGCGCCAGCGAGACGGCCATCGTGGCGGGCACCGACATGACGGTGTACATGAGCGTGTTGACCAGGCTCCTGTGCACCGCCGGGTCTTCGAGGAGCCGCTGGTAGTTGGCCCAGCCGACGGCGTCCGGCGAGCGCAGGGCGTCGTAGTCGGTGAAGGAGAGGACGAGGCTGGCGATCATCGGGAGCGCCATGAAGACGGCGAACCCGATCATCCAGGGGGACAGGAAGGCATACGCGGCCCAGGCGTCTCGCGTACGCCGCTTCACCGGGCGGCGTCCAGCGCCCGCTGGGCTTCCTGCTGGCCCTGGCGCAGGGCGTCGGCGGGCTGCTGCTCGCCCGACAGCACGCGGTTGACGGCGTTCTGCCACGCCGTCTTGAACTCGGAACCGGCTGGGGAGGCGGGCATGGTGAAAGCGCTGTCCTGGGCTTTGAGCACGGTCCGGACGGCGGCGTCGAACGCGGGCCGGTCGGCCAGCTGCACGAGACTGCCGAAGATCTCCTGGTCGGCGACGCGGTTGCCGGTGTAGACGCCGGTGAACGCCTTGCCGGCGGCTTTCCGCTTCTCGGCGCGCGCCTTGGCGGCGGCGATCCACGCCGGTGCGTCGGTCATCGTCTTGATCCAGGTGCAGGCCTGTTCCTTGTGGGTGCTGCCGGCCGGGATGACCCAGGCGCTGCCGGTGACCCAGTCGATCGGGGTGCCGGCGGTGTCGGTGAACGGCGCCGCGGAGATCCGCACGTCGGGGGAGTAGTTGGCGAGGACGTTGAGGTACCAGTCGTCCATCAGGGTGGCCGCCAGCTGGCCCTGCTTGAACGGGTTCTTCTCGCCGAAGAAGTCGAACGAGTCGCGGAAGGCCTTCACCGCGCTCCAGCCGCCCTGGGCGTCGATCAGCGACTTGGCGTACGTCAGGGCTTCGGCCAGCCGCGGATCGTCGAGGTGCGCGGTGCGGCCGTCGTCGCTGAGCATCTGCACGCCGTTGGCCTTGGCCCACAGCGGGAGGAACTCGGGGATCTTCGGGTCGAAGCCGATCCGCGACAGCCCGCCGCCGCTGCGGACGGTGAGTTTCTGCGCGGCCGTGGTCAGCTTCGCCCGGTCCGCGGGATCGACGTCCCGGGGTGTCAGCCCGCCCGCTTCGACGGCGGCGTCGTTCACCAGCAGGACCCGGTTGTCGTAGAACTCGGGCAGGCCGTAGACCTTGCCGTCGAGGGTGACTTCCTCGAGTGCGGCGGGCCGGTACTGGCTGACATCGATGTGCTGCTTCGCGATGCAGTCGGTGAGGGGTTCGAGGGTGCCGCGGGCGGCGTAGGTGCCGAGGAGCTGACGGTCGAGGTAGACGAGGTCCGGTGGGGTGTGCGACGCGACGGAGGCGAGGAACTGCTGGGCGTCGAAGGCACTCCCGCCGATCTTGACGGTGGCGGGCGCGATCGCCTTGCCCGCCAGGTCGGCCCGGGTGGTGGCGATCTCGTCGCCGAGGCCGAAGCCCATGGTCGTCAAGGTGGCTTCGGTATCGCCACCGCTGCCGACCCCGCCGCACCCGGCGAGGAGCAGGATCGTCGTCGTACCGGCCAGAAGTTTCCGCACCATGGCACACCCCTCCCAGAGGGGCGGCGGGTACCCCGCCGGGCGGCGGTCCAAACCAGTCAGCGCGGCCAGGGGTTCGGGCGGCACACGGCGCCGTCCGGCTGGACCTTCGTGGCGGCACCGGGTTCGGCGCGGTTGAGGTTCGCGAGGTAGGTGTTGGAGAGCCCGAAGGTCTGCTGCATCATCACCGGCGCCGGCGCACCGGGGGCGGGACAGCCGACGTGGCCGAGGCCGAGGGCGTGGCCCATCTCGTGGTTGATGGCGTAGGCGCGGTAGCCGGGGAGGTCGCCGTCGTAGGAGTGGGCGCCGCGGAGCCACCGGGCGAGGTTGACGACGATCCGGTGGTCGCGCGAAAGGCGGCAGGAGGAGTCGAAGGGGATGCTGAAGCCGCAGAGGTCCGGGCGCCGCGCGGTGCCGGGGGTGGTCAGGCTGATCCGGACGTCGGGGTCGCCGCCGTCGACCCGCCGGAAGGTGACGTCGCCTCGGCCGGCCCAGCCACGAGGGTCGGCGAGGACGGTGTCGACGTCGTGGCCGAAGCCGGCGAGGTCGACACCGTCCTCGATTTCGACGGTGTAGGTGAGGAGCTTTTCCCCGGTACCGATGTCGTGCCCCCCGCCGGGGACGACGTGCCAGGTCCCCTCGCCGGTTTCGGTGACGGGAACGCCTTCGGGCAGGGCGGCGGGTTCGGGGGCTGCTTTCGGGGGTGTGGTCGTCGTGGTGGGCTGGGCGGAGGCGACCCCGGAGACCCGCCGGGGCTGGGCGGCTTCGGGGGTGAGAAGAAGGGCAAGGGCAAGGGCGACGGCGAAGACGAGCACAGCGGGCGGCCACCAGGCGGCTTGGGCCGGCTTGGGGGCTGGTGGTGCGAGGGATGGAGCGGGTGGTTCGGGGGTGGCGGCGCGGGGGTGCGGGACTCGGGGGGCCGGCGGGCCGACCGAGATCGCGGGGGCGACGGAGATGGTGCCGGGGTGCCGGGCGGAGTGGGTCGGCTCGGCAGCGAAGGACGGGTTCGTGGTTGCCGGGCGAGCTGGTGCGGCTGGGACTGCCGTTTCGGGCAGGGCAGCGGGTTCGGGGGCGGCTGCCGGGCCCGGTGCGGCTGGGGCGGGGTGCGCCGCGTGGGTTGTGGTGGGTGGGGCCTCGGTTGCGGCCGCGGTGAGTGGCTCGGGGGCGGGTGCCGGGCGCTGCCCCGCGGGGGCAGGGTGCGCCGCGTGGGTTGTGGTGGGCGGGGCATAGGTTTCGGTCGAGGTGCACGGCGCGGGAGCCGGGCCCTGCGCCGCGGGGTTTGGGCGCGCCGATTGGGTTGGTTCGGTGGTCCGGGGCTCCGGCGCAGCCGGCCCCGGGGCCGGGCGGGCCGGCGCGATCGTTGCCTCGGCCGACGTGCGTGGCTCCGGCGCGGATGCCGGGCTCGGCGTGGCCGGGCGACTCGGCATGGGCGGAGCCACCGGGGCCGCCGCGACTTGAGCCTCGCGGGCCGGTGCCACCGGGCCACCCGGCTTTTCTTCTACCGGAGCCGGAGCCGGAGCCGGAGCCGGAGCCGGAGCCGGAGCCGGAGCCGGAGCCGGAGCCGGAGCCGGAGCCGTTCGAGCCGCCGGGGCCGGGATGCGGGGCGACTTCACCGCTGTCCCGGGCTGCGGCCGGCGGCGTGGCTGGGGGAGCCAGTCGACGCGGGCCATCGGGTGGCGTTCAGTAGGCAAGGGCCACGCTCGCACACTCCGGCGCCGCCGCGCCCTCGGACCGCGGGTACGACACCGTCGACGGGTCGCCGTCCGATGTGTAGCGGTGAGCCGATGGCGCGCCCAGCTCGTCGAGCCAGTGGGCCGATCCGTACTCCGCCTCCTTGCCCGCCGACTGCGAGCGGATCCGGGGGATCGCCGCCGGGTCGAACTTGCTCGAACACGGTGACGGTGCCGGGCCCGCCCCCACCAGCAGCGCGCCGCCGTACGCGTAACCCGGTCCCTGCACCGCCAGGTCCGGCCGGTGCGGGCGGCTCCCGTACGGCAGCGCGAGGGTCTTCGGCTGGTAGCCCGGCACCGCCTGGCGGATCAGCGCGTCCTCCTCCGCGATCGCCGCCGTGGCCGCGGCTTCCGTTGCCGTGCGCAGGTTCGTGTGGCGGCGCGTGTGGTTGCCGATCTCGAAGCCGTGGTCGGCGAGCCAGCGCAGCGCGCGGCCGTCCGGGTCGCCGCCGAACGGGTGCTCGTTGACGTACACGCTCGCCACCGGGCGGAACCGCGGGTGCGCCGCCGCGACGTCCAACAGGATCCGGATCGCCGTTCCCGCCTCCGGCTGGCCCTGCGGGCTCAGGCGGAACACCGTCGGGTCGCCGTCGTCGAACGTCAGGACCACCGGGTGCGCTCCCGCCGGGAGGTCGACCCGGCGGGACACCAGTTCCGCCGTCGTGATCGGGACGTAGTCCTCGGCCGCGAGGCGCTCGAGTTCCGCCGTGAAGTCGGCGGGCGTGCGCTCATAGACCGACTTCGGCTGCGCGACGATGCGGTGGTACATCAGCACCGGCACCCGGCCCAGCTCGTCGGCACCGACCTGACGGGCGGCGGCGGGCGTGATGCGGGCCGGCGCGGCGGCGGGCTCCGGGCGCGGCGGTGCGGGCGCCGGGGCGACGGGTGCGGGGCCACCACAGGCCGCCAACGCGAAGACAGCGGTGAACCCGAACCGGAAAAGGCAACGCATGCCGGAAGTGTGCGTCCGGGCCGTCGCGGGTGCGGGCCGGGCCACCGGGTCGGGTGAGCGCGGAACTGCGCGCCACCGCGCGAAAAGCCGCGTTCCCGCAGGCCGGCGCCATGCGCCCGAAAGTGGTCCCGGCACGATTCGGTGATCGCCGGGAAACGGGTTTGGCGAAGATCGCCGACGGGTATTTTCCCGCGATGGTCCCGAAAAAGGCGGTCGCCGCCGAACGAACCTTCGATCGACGCCTGGTCCTCACCGCCGCTCTCGCGGGCTTGGCCACGAGCGCGTGCGGTGCGCTGCAGCGGGGGAGGGCGCTGGCCGTGCCCGCGCCCGCCGCAGCCGTCGCGGCACCACCGCCGCCACCACCTCCGAACCCGCTCGAAAAGGGCTTGCTCGTCGGCTTTTGCGGTGCTCCGGGCGCGAAGGCGCTCGGCCGGATGACCGGTAATCTCACCGAAGCGAGCAGTGCGCTGCGCCGCCAGATCGAGACGTTCCCGCAGGGGCGTCCGGTCACCCCGGTCGTCGAGCTGATCGCCACCACCGTGCACCGCTCGCCCGGCGAGGACGGCATGTTCCGCAGCCGCTGCGAGGACTCGACCGTGCGCGACTACCTCGACGCCGCGCGGGCGATGAACGGCTTGCTGCTGCTGAACATCCAACCCGGCCGCGCCGACTTCCTGCCCGAGGTCCAGGCCTACGAGCGCTGGCTGACCGAGCCCGACGTCGGTGTCGCGCTCGACCCCGAGTGGGCCGTCGAACCGGGGGTCATCCCCGGCAAGAAGTTCGGCCGCACGACCGGCGCCGAGCTCGACGGGGTCGCCCGCTACCTCGGCGGCCTGGCCGACGCGCACCGCCTGCCCGCCAAGATCATGATCTACCACCAGGTCGCCGCGTCGGTCGTGCGGGACGAGCAGCTTCTCAAGCCGCACAAGGGCGTCTCGGTCGTCAAGGTCGTCGACGGCATCGGTTCGGCCGCCGCCAAAAAGGCGACCTGGAAGACGCTGATGACGACCATGCCCGCCCACGTGCGGCCGGGCTTCAAGCTGTTCTTCGAGGAGGACACCCGCCGCGGCGCGGACCTGATGACCCCGGCGGACGTCCTGGCGCTGAGCCCGACGCCCGCCTACGTCGTCTACGAATAGCCTGTGCGACAACGAAAGCCCGGTGCGGTTCCTGCCGTACCGGGCTTCTTCGTGCGGCACGACGAAAGCCCGGCGCGGGAGGAACCGCGCCGGGCCGTCGCCGGCTTGTCCGTCCGGGGTGCCGGCCGGCCTAGCCGACCGGGACGGGCAGCCCGCCGAGAAGGTCGTTCACCAGCGCGGAAAGGCTGATCAGCACCCGCTGCAGCAGCGCGTTGAGCAGGGCCGACACCGGCGGCAGCGACTGGCGGGACGCCAGCTGGCCGGCGAGTTCGTCGACGCCCTTGCGTGCTTCGGCGTTGTCCTTCTGCGCCGTGGCCGCGCTGTCCTTGGCGGCGGCCTGGACGGTGTACCGCTTGCCCTGGGCCAGATCCGACAGCAGCGGGTCGAGACGGGCGAGGGTGGCCTGCGTGCCGGGCACGTCCCCGTTGTCCGCGCGCGACGTCAGCTGGTCGCGCAGGCCCTGGACCTCCGCCGCGGCGCTGGTGGTGCTCGACGATCCGCTGCCACCGGGCCCGCCCGCCGTCGCCACCCCCACTCCCGTCAGGGTCACCGCAGCCGCGGTGACGAACACCGTGAGCGCTCGGGTCAGTGCACTTTTCATGTCGTACTCCTCGGAGATTGTGCGATGCCGACTGCGATCATGGTGAGCGCCGATCGGCGATAACGCGAGCGGATCCCGAGGGGCCGGTGGCACCGGTTGATTTCGCACGGTGTACGGCCTCGCGAGTTCCCCGGAACAAACATCGACATCGCGTGAAGCGGTTCTTCGGCGCTTTTCTGCATCGACTACGGGCTGTGATGCCACCACTCGTCCGTGTCGGACGGTTACGATATACGGCTGAATCGGCGGTGTTTTCTTTACCGAAGGTGCGATCGGTGCCAGATCCGAGTGACCCGGGACTTTCACCCGATCGTGAGGTTTAACGGAAGAAATGATGGGTAATCATGCGCATTTGCCAGGGGGTGGGAAAGCCACTCTTAAGTAGGGTACGATGCGGAAACACTTCTTGCGCGGCGAACGCTTCGCTAATCTGAGTGGCGGCCACGGGGCTGGTTTTCCGGTCGTTGTGGTCTCCTCGGTGCCGAGACCTGACAACTGGGCGCCATTCGGAGAGAAGAAAACGCAGAACGTCCCGACGCCCGACGGCGCCGGGACGTTCTGCGCGAAGAGGAGAGGAATCGCGGTGCGCGGCACCAGGGTCACCCGGGCATCCGGCGGCAGCCGGGAGTGCGGGCTCCGCGGTGCTCGGACGCCGGATGGTGAACAGGGGTGCGGTGCATGTGGTGCCCCGGCGCTGGGTGGATTCCGGGTGTGCAAGCTCTGCGGTGCTCCGACATCGTGCGGTGATCAGAGGCGCGGTCGTCAGGCGGCCCCGGCGCTCGGCGGTTTTCGGACGTGCGGTATAGATAATGGCGCAGCGCAGAGCGCGGAGCCGACCGTCGGCGGTAGCCGGGCTGGGGGTTTCGGCGGCGCTCGAGCTGCCAGCGAAAACCGGCTGCGCCGTATGGGTGGCACCCGAGTCGCCGGTGGAAAACGGGCGCGTGGTTTCGGCGCCCGTGCGTCGGGCGGAGACTTGCTGCGCCGGATGGGTGGCGCACGGGCTGTCGGCGGGAAGCGGGCGCGCGGTTGCGGCACCCGTGCGTCGGGCGATGGCTGGCCGCGCCCCAAGGCGCACGCCCGAGCGGCCGTCGAAAACCAGGCGCGCGAAAAGCCGTTGCGCCATACGGGTGGCGCCGAAGCGCCCGGTGGGGACCGGCCCTACGGCACAACCACTCCTCAAGCGCCCGGCGGGTTCCGCCGCGGCTCGGCCGGCGGGTACGTGTTCGCCGGCGGGTTCGCCCCGGCCGCCGGATATCCCGCCATCGCACCCGGCTTGGGGCCGCGCCGCACCAAGCCCGCCAGACCCAGCAAGCCGACCAGGCCGAGCAGGCCCCACAGGCCGTTGTCGTCGTTGTCGTCGCGGGTGTTCCCGTCGTTCGTCCCGTCGTCGTCGGTCTGCTGGTGCCATGCCGGTACCGCGAACTCCGGCGCCGCCGATGCCGGCACCGCCGCCGTCAGCGCGAAGGCCGCGGCCGCCACGCCGGCGCAGCAGAGCTTGCCTGCCTTGTGGTTCATCCCGGTTCTTCCTTCCGTTCCGGAAATCGGTCTTCCCGGGCGTACCCCCGCCGGCCGCATCCACGCGCGCTGTCACGGGAACGGGCGAAGACGGCAAGGCCCGGTTTCCGGCGCCCTTCCGTCCTTTGTAAGATGGTCGCCGGTTCAAGAGGGAGCCGTGCAGGGACGCGCCGCGTGCGCCCGTCCGCCTCCGGCCGTCCTGCCCCATTTCGCAAGCGCAGCAGCGCATCCGAGCCGGGCAACACCGTCCACTGTCGTGGACCGGGGGAGGAATGAACACTGAACTCGCCGTCGCGCCACTCGGCGCGACCTACACACCACGCCTGATCTGCACCACCGGCGACCGCCTGATCCACCCGGCGGACGGCCGCAACGACCTCGCGAGGATCGTCGTGCGCTGGGCCCGTGCCTGGGTTCCCGAAACCTGGCCCGCCCGGCAGTACTTCGCCGCACTCGGCATCGGCGACGACGAAAACCCTTGCTACCGCGACGAAGACGTCGTCGGATGGCACCTTCTGCAGCCCCGGCCGGACTCACTCGCGTGGCGAGTGCGGTCCGGCGAAATCGACGTGACCACCGCGCTCACGGCCGAAGCCGAGGCCTGGCCCGAGTAGGAAATCCCCGCGAAAGAGCTCTGCGCCCACCCGGTGCAGGGCTCTTTCGCATGCCCGGAACATTCCTTACCCTGCAAGGGAAAGCTCGGAAGCCGTTGTCAGCAAAGAAATAACCCGATCGGACCACACCCGGCGCGGTCAGAGGCTCGCGGTAGCCACACGATGGTGGCACGAAGTGGAAACCGCGCCCCATCGTCAGTACCTTTCCCTCACGCAGGACGGAGAACACACCTTCACTGCCGTCCTGTTCTCCGAACATCGTTCACCGAGGAGCAATCCATGCTGAAGAAGATCGGGTTCGTCACGGCCACCGCGGCGGCCGGCGCGTTCCTGGCCGGCGGCATCGCCGCGGCCGACACCCCGGAGGGGCACCACCACCACGGGCACCACCAGAGCCACCAGTACGGCGGCTACGACTACACCGGCCAGGTCGGCCTGGTGAACCTGAACAACACCGACGTGCTCCACAACGTCAACGGGACGCTCGGCGTGTGCGGCAACAACGTCAACGTCCTCGGCGTCCAGGTGCCGGTGCAGCACTCGCTCAACGGCATCGGCGTGCCGATCCTGTCGCCGGGCTCGCACGAGGCCAGCGGCGAGAACCCGGAAAACTGCGCCTCGAGCGCCCTGTCCGACGGCGGCACCAGCCAGGGGCACTGAGTTTTCCGTGCCCGGAGCCGCCCGTGCGTGCGGAAGCCGGCTCCGGGCACGGGAAAACGGTCGCCAATGCCGACGCCGCACCGCGCGCCCGGAACACGGAGCGAGCTGCACACTCCGGTTCCGCGTTCCGGGCACGCCGCGACGCCGGACGGCGCCGACCCGGGTGGGACCGGCCACGACGCTGGAGAAGTGCGCCGGTCCCACCCGGCCTGACCGCACCTTAACGGATCTTCCCGGGCCCGGCGAACCGAAGCCGGGCCCGTTCCCTTTCCCCGATCCCCCGCCGGGCTCCTCCGGCGGGTTCCCAGAAGGAGTAGTTCTCTCGTGATCAAGCAGCTCGGCTTCGTCGCCACCACCCTCGCCGCCGGCATGGCGGTGCTCGGCGGATCCGCGTCCGCGGCCAACGTCAGCGTTGCCGGCCACCCGGTCGACTCCACCGACCAGTTCGGTCTCGTCGGCAACGTGCACAACCTCGACGCCGTGCACAACCTGAACGTCGTCGGCGGCGTCTGCGACAACAACATCAACGTCCTCGGCGTCCAGGTGCCGGTGCAGGACACCGCCAACGGCATCGGCGTCCCGGTGCTCTCCCCGGGCGAGCACGAGGCCGAGGGCCAGAACCCGGACAACTGCTCCGCCGGTGAGATCGCCGACGGCGGCACCGCCCAGGGCAACTGACCCATCCGGTCGGACCGCCGCGCGGGTGCGCCCCGCGCGGCGGTTTCCTCATGTCCGGTCGAGCCGGTGCACGGCCACTTCCCGCACGACGAGCAGCACCGCGGCCGCGACCGGCACCGCGACGAACGCGCCGACGACGCCGAGCAGCTCGAACCCGAGCAGCACCGCGACGACGGTGACGAGCGCGGGCACGCGGACGGCGCGGCCGACGATCTTCGGCAGCAGCACGTAGTCCTCCACCAGCCGGTAGCCGACGAAGAAGCCCAAGGTGGCGAGCCCGATCGGCACCGACACCGTGAGCGCGACGAGGGTCGTGCCGGCGCCGGCCGCCACCGAACCCGCGACCGGCACCAGGTCCAGCATGGCGACGAGCACCGCGAGCACGAGCGAGTAGGGCACGTCGAACGCCCACAGCCAGGCGAAGGTGGCGGCTCCGGCGATCAGCGACACGACGACGTTGCCGACGAGGTACGCGCCCACCTTCCGGAAGACCGCGTCGCCGATCAGGATCACCCGCGGCCGCCGGGACCGCGGGGCCAGCCGGTAGAGCGCGGTGCGGATCCGGGGGAAGTCGGCGACGAAGTAGCTGGCGAGCACGACGACGATCAGGGCGTCCCCGAGCAGCGCCGCGAGCGATTTCGCGACGTCGGACAGGCGGACGGACTGGACGGCGGCTTCCAGGCCGAAGGTGTCGTTGGCCCGGCCGAGCAGGGTGCCGTGGTCGCGCAGGAGGGTCAGGTACCGCGGGGCGCCGTCCTGCAGCTGCGTCGCCTGATCGGCCAAGGGGACGGCGGCCGCGGCGATGGCGCCGCCGAGGACGGCCAGGCCGCTCACGACGACCACCGCGGTGGCCAGCGCACGGGGCACGCGGCGCGCGAGGCGGGCGGTCACCGGCTCGAGCCCGACGGCGAGGAAGAACGCGATGCCGATCAGGAGCAGGACGTCGGACGCGGCGAGGAGGAGCTCGACGACCGCGATCGTGACGACCACGCCGGCCGCGGCGAGCAGCCCGGTGAAGAACGGCGATCGGCGATCGAGCGGCTTTCCCGGCGCTCCCAACGGTTTTTCCTGCCGGGCCGCCGCGCCCTCGGCCTCGCCGACGGGGTGCCCGGCGCGGTACGCCCCGCGGCCGCTCGTTGCGTGCATGAGTCGGCGGCTACCCCACGGGGTGCGACCGAATCCACCCGATCCGGGCACACGCTTCCCGGTGACGACCTCCGCCTGGCGTTGCCGACGTCGTCGGGGTGTCAGCAAAATCGCCTATGCGCTTCAAGGACCTTCTGCTCGTTCCGGTGATCGCGATCGCGGCCGCGTTCGCGGTGGCGCCGGAAGCGGCGGCCGTCAGCGCGCCACGGCTGCTGATCAACCAGGACTTCCCCGACCCGGACGTCGTCAAGACCGCCTGGGGTTACTTCGCGTTCGCGACGGGCCCGCGCATCCGGATGGCCAGTGCGGCCGCGCCGGACGGGCCGTGGCGCGTCGCCGGGGACGCGCTCGGAGCCGTGCCCGCGTGGGCGAAGGCGGACGGCGGGTTCTGGGCCCCGGACGTCACCCAGCTGGCGGACGGCACGTTCGTGCTGTACTTCGCGGCCGCGCTGACGGCGGGCGGCGAAATGTGCCTCGGCGCGGCGACGGCGAAGAAGGCGGAAGGACCGTACACGCCGGCCGGCGACCGGCCGCTGGTCTGCGAGCCCGGCGACCACGGCGACATCGATCCGCAGACGTTCGTCGACACGGACGGGTCACGCTTCTTGCTCTACAAGAGTGACGGCGCGGCGACCGGGCCACCGTCGGCGATCTGGGCGCAGAAACTGCAGGCCGACGGACGCACCCTTTCCGGGGCGCGGATCGAGCTGCTGCGGGCCGACCTGACGGCCGAGATGTCGGTCGTCGAGGCGCCTTCGGTGGTGAAGACCGCGTCCCGGTACCTGCTGTTCTATTCCGCGGACACGTTCCAGAGCACGGGTTACCACACGGATTACGCGTCGGCGCCGACGCTGGGCGGGGCGTTCGTGAAGGCGGACGGCAAGTTCCTGTCGACCGACCTGCTCGCCGGCCAGGTGGACGCCCCGGGCGGCGCGGACGTGCTGGACGACCACATCTTCTTCCACGGCTGGTTGGGCGGCGGCCGCACGGCGCGGGGGTTGTATTCGCTGCCGATCACGTTCCCGGGCGACGTGCCGAAGCTGGGGTGACGGCGTCACCCACCCGGGTAACGCTCGGTTGGGCCGCCCGGGGGCCGGATATCCGGGGAGCGAGGGAATGGAGGAGCGACATGACGGTGTGGTGGGGATTGGCGGGCTTGCTGGGGCTGCTGGGGTTGTGCGGCCTCATCCGGAGCCATCGCGCCGACGGGACGGCGGTGGAGGCCGACCCGCTGGAGCGCTATCCGGCGGCCCGCGAGCCGGCGATGCCGAACGCGGACGCGGCGCACACCCCGCTGATGACGCCGGTGATCACCCCGGAGATGCTGGCCCGCCCGGCGTTGCCGCGTGAGGAGCCGGCGGCGCCGGAGTCGGGGAGCATCGCGGGGGAGATCCCGGCCCCGAGGCCGGTGGCGGACCGGCCGGCCGCGCCGGGGGAAGCGCCGGCGGCCGGGATACCCGCGGGGGCTTGGGGTGGGATGCAGGCGGCTGGTGGGCCGGGCGAGGGTTCCGCTGGGCCGCGGGATGGCGTGCAGACGGCTGGGGCGCGGGATGGGGTGCGGTCGGCTGGTGGGCCGGATGAGGGTTCCGCTGAGGCGCGGGGTGGCGTGCGGGCGGTTGGTGCGCCGGCCGCGGTTGAGCAGACTTCGGTGACCGCAGCGCCGAGCGCGGTGGCGCAGGCCCCTAGTGGGTCGGGTGAGGCTTCCGCTGGGGCGTGGGATGGCGTGCGGGCCGCTGGTGCGCCGGCTGCGGCGGAGCAAACTTCGGCGACCGCAGTGCCGAGCGCGGTGGCGCAGTCGGCTGGTGTGCCGGTTGAGGGTTCCGCTGGGGCGCGGGATGGCGTGCGGGCGGTTGGCGCGCCGGCTGCGGCGGAGCAAACTCCGGCGGCCGCAGTGCCGAGCGCAGCGGCGCAGCCGGCCGGTGGCGAGTCCGGGGTGGGAACCTTCGGCGCGCCGGTGACCGCGCCGGCGCCGGTGGTGCAGCACCAGCGGGCTCCCCAGCCGCGGGCCTCCGAGGAAGTCTCGCCGCAGCCGAAACATGCGCTCCGGCCCGAAAGCGTCGAAAACCCCGCGCCGGAAACCTCCAGGGTTCCGCAAACCCGCCCGGAAACGGCACCCGAAGCCCCGCGGAAAGAGACTTCCCCGCCACCGCAACGCGGCTCGCGCGGGCTCGTCGGCCTGCTCAAGCGGGTCCTGGGCGCAGCTGACCGGCTCACCCGAGCGGCGCGCTGTCCTTGCCCAGCCCGGCGAGCAGGTCGCCGTGCTCCTCGATCCGGTCCAGGACGTCGTCCGCCGTGAAGGTCAAGTGGGTCACGTGGCGGCAGGCGCGGACCTCGTCCCACGTCACCGGCGTCGAGGCCGTCGGGTGGTCGCGGCCGCGCAGGGAGTACGGGGCCACCGTGGTCTTCGCCGGGTTGTTCTGGCTCCAGTCGATGAACACGCGGCCCGTCCGCTGCGCCTTCGCCATCACCGCCGTCACCGACTCCGGTGTCTCCGCCGCCAGGCGCCGGGCGAGCCGCTTCGCGTACGCCGACGGGGCCGACGGGTCGTCCGTGCGGATTCCGCAATAGAGCTGCATCCCTTTGGACCCCGACGTCTTCGCGTACGGGGTCAGGCCGTCTTCCTCCAGGATGTCGTGGAGGCGCTCCGCCACGCGGCAGCAGTCGACGATCGTCGTGCCCGGGCCCGGGTCCAGGTCGAACACCAGGCGGTCCGGGAGCTGCCGGGCGCCCGACTCCACCGTCCACTGGGGAACGTGCAGCTCCAGCGCCGCCATGTTCGCCGCCCACACCAGGCCCGGCAGGTCGTCCAGGAGGGGGTAGTCGATCGTGCCGCCCGAGCCGGTCAGGCGGACCGTGCGCAGCCAGGCCGGGGCGCCGTTGGGGACGTTCTTCTCGAACCACTTCTGGCCGTCGACACCGTTGGGGTAGCGGATGAACGTGACCGGCCGGCCCGCGAGGTGCGGCAGCAGCACCGCCGCGACGCGGGAGTAGTAGTTGATCACCTCGCCCTTGGTGAACCCCGCCGCCGGGTACAACACCTTGTCCAGATTGGACAGTGTGAGCCGCCGGTCGCCCGCCTGGACGGTGATCCGCTGGCCGGCCGGCTCGGGTGAGGGGGCCGGGGGTGGGGCGGCGGGTTCGTGCGGAACCGCCCGCGGTGCCAGGACGTCGGCCGGGTCCTTGTCCTGGCGCAGCCCCCGCCACGCCGTGTGGCGGACCCGGCCGCCGCGGGTGAACTGGCGGAAGACGATCTCGCCCACCAGGCGCGGCTCCACCCAGCGGGCGCGGACGATGTCCTCCCGCGGCGGCGTCGTCACGAACGGGTGCGTGCGCCGCTCGATCTTCTCCAGCCGGTCCTGCAGATCGGCGCGGGACGCCTGGGTGAACCCGGTGCCGACGTCGCCGATGTAGACCAGGTCGCCGGTGGCGGGGTCGTGCGCACCCAGCAGCAGCCCGCCGAGGGTGCCGGTGAAGCTGCGCTGTCCCGGCCGCCAGCCGCAGATGATCGCCTCCTGTGTCCGGATCAGCGGGTGCTTGAGCCACGAGTCCGGTCGCTGGCCGGGGTAGTAGGCCGAGGAACGCAGCTTCGCGACCACTCCCTCGTACCCGGCGGACGCGGCGTGGGCGAGGAAGTCCGCGGGGGTGCGGCGGTCGGCGGCGAGCTCGTCGAAGGTGACCGCACGGACCACCGAAACGCGGTACGGGTCCGGCATCGGCAGCTCGGCCAGCAGGCCGCGGCGCTCGTCGTAGGGCGCGCCCAGCAGGTTCCGGTCGCCGAGCCGGAGCAGGTCGAACGCGAGGAACCGGACCGGGACGTCGGCGAACTCCAGCCCTTTCGGCCCGCTCTGGTGCCGGACGTAGCGGCCGCGGCGCTCCTGCATCAGCTCGAAGTCGATCCGGCCGTCTTCGCCGTAGACGACGACCTCGCCGTCCAGGTAGGCGGCGCGGCCGTCCAGCGCGGGGGCGAGCACGCCTTGAAGGTCGGCGAACTCGGCGGTGAAGTCGATGTTGTTGCGGCTGGTGAGCACGGTCGTGCCGTCCGGGGCGATCCGCATGGCGGCCCGGTAGCCGTCCAGTTTGTACTCGTAGGCCCACTCCGGGCCGCTGCGCAGCCGGCCGCCGTCGGCCTTGGCGAGCATCGGCTCCAGCCAGGCCGGGACGAGCGATGCGTCGTCTGCCGCCATGTCGACCTCCGTCACCTTCGGTGCCCAAGGTAACCCGTTCGGCCTAGATTAGCCGGATTTGTGCAGGTGAAAGCGGCTTGAACGCGTGTTCGGCCCGGCGCTCAGGCGGGCAGGAGGTCGTCGACGGCCCGGCGCAGTGTCGCGCGGACCTCCTCGGCGTCGTCGAGTTCGCCGCCGTGCAGGGCGCCGTCGCGCAGGAGGACGAGCACGCGCGCCGCGTGCTCCGGGTCCGGGTGGCCGGCGGCCGCCGCCTGGTCGCGCAGGACGTCGAAGAACCACTGCCGGTGGTCGTCGATGACCCGGCGGACCCGGTTCGCCGGATCGGGGTACTCGGCGGCGGCGTTGAGGAACTGGCAGCCGCGGAAGTCTTCCCCGCAGGTCGCGTCCCCGACCACCGCCAGGGTTTCGGCCAGCGCCTCGCGCGGTGGCTTGCCTGCCCGCGCCGCGTCGACGGCCGCGCGGATCTGCCGGCTGGTTTCAGCGAGGTAGGCGGCGACCAGGTCGTCCTTGGTCGGGTAGTGGCGGTAGAAGGTCGCCCGGGTCACGGCCGCCTCGGAGACCAGGCGTTCCACCCCGACGGCGTGGATGCCTTCGGCGTAGAAGAGCCGGGAGGCGGTCGCGAGCAGCCGGTCCTTCGGGTGCGGCTCGGCAGTCCTCATCCCCGCAGCTTAGAGAAAGACCGATCGTTCTGCCAGATCGGCTTCGTCACATTGCCAAGGCCGCCCGGGTGGTCCAGAGTAGCTGGCAGAAAGACCGATCGTTCTCTCTGAAGGAGCCAGCCATGAGCAAGCCCACCATCGTCCTGGTCCACGGCGCGTTCGCCGACTCGTCCAGCTGGACCGGGGTCATCGCGAAGCTGCAGGAGCAGGGCTATCCGGTCAAGGCGGTGGCGAACCCGCTGCGGGGTGTCGAGTCCGACGCGGCGTACGTCGCGGACGTGGTCAAGGGCGTCGAAGGCCCCGTCGTCCTGGCCGGCCACTCCTACGGCGGCGCCCTGATCACCCGCGCCGCCACCGACGCGCCGAACGTCCAGGCCCTGGTCTACATCGCCGCCTTCCAGCCCGACGCGGGCGAGAGCGTGTTCGAGCTGTCCGGCCGCTACCCGGGCGCCAAGCTCGGCCCGGAGACCACGAACGTCCTGGTGCACGCCGGCGAGCCCGAGCTGTCGATCAAGCCGGAGGACTTCGCCGAGGTCTTCGCCGCCGACGTCCCCGCGGCCACCGCGGCGATCCTGGCGGTGACCCAGCGGGCGGTCGCGCAGCAGGCCCTCGCCGCCCCGTTCGAGGGCACCCCGGCGTGGTCGAAGCTGCCGTCGTGGACGCTGATCGCCAACCAGGACAACGCGATCCCGGCCAAGGCGCAGGAGTTCATGGCCGAGCGGGCGTCGTCGACGGTCCGCCGGATCGACGCCTCGCACGCGGTCGCGGTGTCCCAGCCGGAGGCCGTCGCCGAGGTCATCCTGGCCGCGGCAGCGCACGTCGAGTGAGTCAGCGGCAGAGCGTCCGCGCCTCGTCGAGGCGGGACAGCTTTTCCGGGTTGCGCACGGCGTAGATCCCGGTCACGAGGCCGTCGTCGATGCGGGCCGCCAGGACCGTGTCGGCCCGGCCGTCGCGACGGAGGAGCAGCGCCGGGTAGCCGTTGACCTGGACGGCGTCCAGGGTGCCCACGGCGAGGTTGCCCAGGCCGCCGGCGAGCAGGCGGGCCACGTCCTCGGCCCCGGTGACGGGCGACAGCACGGCCTGCACCACTCCGCCGCCGTCGCCGAGGAACACGACGTCCGGTGCGAGCACGTCGAGCAGGTCCTGCAGGTCGCCCGTCTCGACGGCGTGCCGGAACGCTTCCAGGGCGTCCCGGGTCGCCGCCGGCGAGACGGGCCCGCGCGGCCGGCGCGCGGCGACGTGGGACCGGGCCCGGTGCGCGATCTGGCGCACCGCGGCCGGGCTCTTGCCGATGGCTTCGGCGATCTCGTCGTAGCCCAGGTCGAACACCTCGCGCAGCACGAACACCGCCCGCTCGGCCGGCCCGAGCGTCTCCAGCACCAGCAGCATCGCCATCGACACGCTGTCGGCCAGTTCGACGTCCTCGGCGACGTCGGGCGTGGTCAGCAGCGGCTCGGGCAGCCACGGCCCGACGTAGGACTCCTTGCGCCTGCCGAGCGCCCGCAGCCGCATCAGCGCCTGGCGGGTGGTGATCCGGACCAGGTACGCGCGCCGGTCCCGCACCACGGCGAGGTCCACGTCCACCCACCGCAGCCACGTCTCCTGCAGGACGTCCTCGGCGTCGGCGGCCGAGCCGAGCAGCTGGTAGGCGACGGTGAACAGCAGGTTCCGGTGGGCGACGAAGGCCTCGGTGGCGGGGTCGGCCATGGGTGGCTCCTCGGGTCGTTCGCGGGTTTCCCATCGGATGCCGGCCGCCGCCGCGGTGTGACAGTGATCGTCGTCACCCGGCCGGCCTGTCACGGGTCGTGGGGCCGCCGGCATCTGGTGGTCGTTCGCAGGCACACCACGAGTGAGGACGAAGTCATGGAACCCCGATTCACCCTGACCGGCAACGAAGTCGGCGCCGCGTTCGCCAAGCGGTTCGGCACCGCGAGCCTGGCGATCGGCCGGTCACCGCTGGAGAAGGTCACGCAGGAACTGGTGTCGTTGCGCGTCAGCCAGGTCAACGGCTGCGGCTGGTGCGTCGACGTCCACACGAAGGAGCTCGCGGCCGCCGGGGAATCCGCCGTGCGGATCAACCTGGTCGCGGCCTGGCGGGAGGCCACGGTGTTCACCGAGGCCGAGCAGGCGGCCCTCGCGCTGGCCGAGGAGGGCACCCGGATCGCCGACGCCGCGCGCGGCGTCTCCGACGAGACCTGGGCCCGGGTCCGCAAGCACTACGACGACGACCGGGTCGCCGCGTTGATCGCCCTGGTCGCGCAGATGAACGCGGCCAACCGGCTCGCGGTGATCGTCCACCAGAAGGGCGGCGCCTACGAGCCGGGCATGTTCGGCTGACGTCGTCCGTGCTTCGCTGGGGGCATGACGAAGGCGGAGCGGTGGCGTCGGTACTGGGACCGCAAGTCCACGACCTACGACGCGGAGATGGGCGTCTGGGACCGCCGTCTCTTCGGCGACTCCCGGGAGTGGGCTTGCGGTCGGGCCGTCGGCGAGGTCCTCGAGGTCGCGGTCGGGACCGGGCTGAACCTCCCGTGCTACCCGGCGGAGGTGACGCTCACCGGCCTCGATCTCAGCGAGGGGATGCTCGCCATCGCCCGGGAGCGCGCGCAGCGGCTCGGCCGGCCGGTGACCCTCCGCCAAGGGAGCGCCCACGAGCTGCCGTTCGCCGAAGCGTCCTTCGACACCGTTCTGTGCACGTTCGGCCTCTGCGCCATCCCCGACCCCGCCGCCGCGGTCGGGGAGATGGTGCGGGTGCTGCGGCCGGGCGGGCGGCTGATCCTGGTCGACCACGTGACGTCGTCGTCGCGGCTCGTGCGGGCCGTGCAGTGGCTGCTCGAGCTGGCGAGCGTTCCGCTGGCGGGCGAGCACTTCCGGCGGCGGCCGCTGAAGCTCGTCGAGGCGCTCGGGCTGCCGATCGACCAGCGGGAGCGGTTCAAGCTCGGGCTGGTGGAGCGGCTGGTCGCCGGCAAGGTCAGCTGATCAGCACGCTTTCGTCCAGCCGGGTCAGCAGCGTCGCGGCGTCGCTGTACACCGCGACCGCGCCGGCGTCGGTCAGTTCCGCCGCGCCGACACCGCCGGAGAGCACCGAGACCGTGCGCACGCCGGCCTTCGTGGCGGCGTGGACGTCCCAGACCGCGTCGCCGACGAAGATCGTCTCCTCCGGTGCCGTCCCGGCCTTCTCGAGCGCGGCGAACACCGGCTCCGGGTCGGGCTTCGTCGCCTCGACGTCGGCGCCGGACACGATGCCGGCGACCACGTCGTCGACGTCGAGGACCTTGCGCAGCACCTCGAGCTCGTCCGGCCCCGCCGACGTCGCCAGCACCACGCGCACGCCGCGGCCGGCCAGCTCGCGGACGAGGTCGGGGGCGCGGTCGAACGGCCGCAGCAGGTCGGCGGTCTCCAGGTAGAAGCGGCTGTGCAGCTCTTTGGCCCGGTCGCCGATGCGGCCGGCGTCCTCCTCGCCCAGCAGGGTGCTCAGCAGCTTGCCGGAGCCCTTGCCGATCGCGCGGTGCACGCGCCAGGAGTCGACGTCCCGGTCGAGCTCGTGGAACGCCCGGCGCCAGGCGTGGACGTGGAGGTAGTTGGAGTCGACGAGCGTGCCGTCGACGTCGAACAGGACCGCGGTGGCGATGACGGGCTCCTTGAGTCGGTGCGGGTTTCCCGGTGCTCCGTGCGGGTACCGGGAGGGGTGATCCGGATACCCCGTCCTCGAGGGACGTACACATGACCGGCCTCGTCTCGGCGGGCTTCCGCGGGCTGGCGGCCCTGCGGCGCGCCCCGGCCTTCCACCCCGTCGGCGTGGTGCAGCGCGGGGAACTCCGGGCGAGCGCGGACGACCTGCCCTGGCCGGCCGGGGCGGCTCCCGTCGTCGCGCGGCTGTCCAAGGGCGCCGGCACGCCCGGGCGGCTGCCGGACGCGCTCGGGCTGGCGGTGCGCATCCCCGGCGCGGGCCGCGACGGCGGGCCGTGGGACATCCTGCTGACCACGGCGGGCCGCGGCCACCTCGGGCGGATGTTGCCGCGCCCGGCGGCCACCTGGACGGGCGGTGCCTACAGCAGCCTCGTGCCGTACCGCCGGGCCGACCGGCTCGTCTGGCTGGGGGCGTGGGCGTCGTCGCCGCGGGCCGAAGCGTCACTCGACGCGGCGCGAGCGAGGGGGAAGTGGGAGTTCGTGCTCCGGACCGGCCGCGAGGACGGGCGCTGGTGCGACAGCGCCGTGTTGACGCTGGCCGGGCCGGGCGGGGCCGCGCCGGCGTTCGATCCGATGCTGAACCGTCCCGCCGGACTGGCGTTCGCGCCGGACTGGCTGGGGCGGCTGCGGGAGCGGGCCTACGCGGGGAGCCGGGCCGGGCGGCCGTCGTGACCCGGCCGCCCGGCCCGGGGCCCGGTCACCGCGAGTCGGCGATCGGGCTGCGCGTGGCGCCCAGCGGGATCAGGCCGAGCGCGATCATGCCGATGCCCAGGCCGAAGTGCAGCCAGTTGTCGGCGGTGTTCACCGGGACGAAGTTGGCCGCGCTGCCGTGGTCGATCACCAGGCCGTACAGCCACAGCACCAGGTAGATCACCCCGCCGCCGACGAGGAACGCCCGGGCGCCGCTCGCGGTCCGCGCCAGGGCGAGCCCGGCGACGCCGAACAGCAGGTGCACGATGTTGTGCAGGATCGAAACGGCGAAAATGCCCAGGAGCAGGGCGCCGGAATGGTGCCCTGCGAAGTTGAGCATGTCGTAGTGGGTCGTCACGCCGGGGATGAACCCCAGCACCCCGACCAGCAGGAAAACCACTCCCACGATCGCGGCGAGAAGCTGGCGCGGGGTGCGCCGGACCTCGGTCTCCATCGATGCCATGGTCGCTTCCTCCGATTTCGGTGGCGGGCCCCTCGGCCGGGGGACCCGCCGGGCGGCATGCCCGGCGCCGCGGCAGGCAAACGCGTTTCGCGGCCCGGGCTGCCGGGTATGCCCCGGTTTCGCCCGATCGGAGGAAGCTATGAGCACTCCCGAAATCGACCCGGTGACCGCCGAGAGCATGGAGGCCGACGCGGACATCGCCGGTGAGCACACCGAGCCGACGTTCCGCGACCAGGAGCCCCGCGCGAACGACAGCGACGAAGAGGACGCCGACCGCGGGGGCATGCCCGAGAAGTGAGGTCAGGAGCGGGCGCGCGGGTAGGTCCGGCGCTCGCCGATCCGGCCGTCCTTCGTGTGGATGAAGTGGGCCGTACCGCGTTTGATCGCGAGCTTGCGGCCTTCCGCGACGGCGTCGGACTTCGTCTCCGCGCTGCCGGAGGCCCGCGTGTTGCCGACGACCTTGTTCTTCCAGACCGAGCCGTCGTGGAACGTCTCGACGTCGCCGTCGGCCGGTTCGAGGTCGGGCGCGGCTTCGGTTTCGCCCGTGCCGTAGAGGGCGGGGTCGGGTTTCGGGGCGGTGCCCGGGCCGCCGAGGGGTTCGGGGTCCATGAGGTATTCGATGCCGGCGTCGGTGGTCCAGCTGGTGCCTTTGGCGCCGTCGGGGCCGTCGG
>NZ_JACKQP010000022.1:0-79428 GCF_031625235.1 Amycolatopsis sp. 505 | reverse complement strand
CGCTACTACAACCACCACCGGCTGCACTCCACCAACGGCCACAACACCCCAGCCGAAACCCGAACCAACTATCGTCAGGCCCCGGCTGCCTGAAAACCCCGTGTCCGCCTCACCGGGGCAACTCCACGTGATTGAAGGGTCGACACGGCCGGACTCGCCGGGCCCCGCCGTGTCGACCTCCCAATCACGCGTGTCGACCTCCCAATCACGCGTGCTGACCCTTCCCGCACACGACGAAGGGGCCCCGGCTGGTTGGCCGGGGCCCCTTCTGCGGCGTCGTGGTGGTCAGTGGGAGTACTGCTCGTTCATGATCAGGAACGCGCCCAGGCCGTGGAAGTCGTTGGTCTTGCGGGCCCGGGCGTAGTAGTACGACAGGTCGCCGACGTTGGTGCCTTCGCAGATGTCCGTGATGTTCGTCAGCCCGTCCGAGCCGAGGGACACCTTCTTCAGCACTCCGGCGTACCCGCGATCCGCCACCGCCTGGTAGGACGCCGGGAGGTAGCCGCGCTGGACGCCGCGGGCCATCGTGAACGTGTACATCGAGGACGCCGACGTCTCCAGCCAGTTCTTCGCGTCGCCGCCGCGGTCGACCACCTGGTACCAGCGGCCCGTCGAGGCGTCCTGGTAGCGCTGGTAACCCGCCGCCAGGAAGCGGATGACGTCGACCAGGGCCGCCCGGCGCGGGTGGTCGGCCGGCAGGACCTCGAGGATGTCGATGGTCGCCATGCCGAACCAGCCGATCGCGCGCGCCCAGTGGTACTTCGAGTGGTGCCCGGATCCGGACGCCCACGACTCCGAGCCGTCCTCGTCGTAGGCGTGGTACAGCAGGCCCTTCGCCGGTTCGCGCAGGTGGCTGAAGTACACGACGATGTTCTTCGCCGCCTCTTCGAAGCAGTAGCCGCCGTCGCCGAACGCCGCGCCGTACAGGGCGAGGAACGGCTGGGCCATGTAGACGCCGTCGCCCCACAGCTGGCCGACCTTGCTGGTCGCGTGGAACATGCCGCCGTCGGACGTGCGGGGGTAGGACGGGAACCGCTTGCGCAGCTGGTCGGCCGCCGTCTTGTACTTCTTGCGGCCCGTCTCGCCGTACAGCAGTGGCAGCATCTGGCACGAGCGCATCGAGTCCAGGTTGGTGAAGCTGTTGGAGATGCCGCTGTCGGTGATGAACCGGTCGTACCAGGCGATGATGTAGTCGAGGTACTTCTTCTCGCCGGTGCGCTTGTAGAAGAGGTACTGCCCGTAGAGGTAGAGGCCCAGGGTGTAGCCCCAGCCGCCGATCTTGTCGGGTGTGTAGCGCTTCATCGTCGAATCGATCACGGCACGTGACCAGTCCGGCGGCGGCGCCGCGCCGCCGATCGGGGGCAGCTGGTCCGCCGCCCGCGCCAGGGGACCCGCCGCGGCGAGTGCGCCCAGGGCGCCGAGCGTGCCGGCCAGGACCGCGCGCCGGGTCGGGCGAAGGGGATGTTCGGACATCGTCGTCCCTTTCGTGCACTGGCCCCGCGACGCGGTGAAAAGGTGGCCGGGATGCCGATCCGCCGTCCGTCGGCATCCCGACCAGCTCTGGGGGGCGCGGCGTGCTGCCCGTGTCGCCGGAGCGATGGTCTGGTGAGCGAAAGCGCTCTCGGGGAAACATCTACTCGCCTCCCGGAGCCGACGTCAAGAGAGATCAGATCTCTTGCGTCATATATCAGATATTTAACCCGAACGGCGGCAACATCGATGTACCGGCCAGCGAAACTCCGCGGAAAGGTCGGATGTAAGTCTTGACCAGCGCTGTTCGTGAGGAGTACACCACCGGGTGGACCAGACCACTGGAGGTCGTCAATGGCAGACAGGTTCCTCCGCAAGGTGCTCGTCGCGTGCGCGGCGGCGCTGGCGGTGTCCGGGCTCATCGCCGCGCCGGCTTCGGCCGATCTGCAGAAACCCTCCCAGCAGTGGCTGCGCGACAGCCAGGCCGGGCTGTTCCTGCACTGGGGCATGCGCACGGCACCCGGCTACACCAGTTGCAGCGCCTGGGAAAAGGCGATCACCGACGGCGGGTGGAGTCCCGCCTACTGGGTCACCGAAGCCGAGAAGCTGCACGCGTCCTACCTCGTGCTCGCCTCCTTCCACAGCCGCCTCGGCTACTCGCGGGCCTGGCCGTCGAAGATCCCCGGCAGCTGCAGCACCAAGCGGGACTTCCTCGGCGAGCTGATCGCCGCCGCGAAGGCCCGCGGGCTCAAGGTCATCCTCTACATGACCAACGACGCCCAGTGGCACGACGAGGGCGGCCACGAGTGGCTCGACTCGGCCGGTTACTCGAAGTACAAGGGCAAGGACGTCGACCTCGACAGCCAGAGCGGCTTCGGCCAGTTCAGCTACGACAACTTCTTCGAGGTCATGAAGAACTACCCGGACCTCGGCGGCTTCTGGATCGACAACGACAACGCCTACTGGGAGTCGCACGACCTCTACCAGCAGATCTACCAGCAGCGCCCGGACTACCTGCTGAGCAACAACAACGAAGACACCCCGATCATGGACACGATCAGCAACGAGCAGAAGACCGGCATGACGCCGTCGTACGACTACCCGCAGGCGACGTACACGGCGATGCCCCGGCTCACCGAGGCGTGCTTCAAGCTCCCCGACACCGGTTCGTGGTGGTACGGCGGCTCGAACCCGCCGGTGAACAAGATGCTCAACCTCGGCCGGCTCATCACGAACTCGGGCTCGTCGATCAAGTCGCTGATGGCGGAAACGGCCATGGTGAACGGCAAGTTCCCGGCGAACCAGGAAGCGTTCAACAACTTCGCGAAGACGTACCTGGACGCGATCTGGGAGTCCCTCGGCGGCACCGAAGGCGCCGGGTACATGTACGGCGGCATGCAGCCGGGCTTCTGGAACGACGGCGCCCACGGCGTCATCACCATCAAGGGCGACACGCAGTACGTGCACGTCCTGACCAAGCCGTCGGGGAGCACGCTCAAGATCCGCGACAACGGCTACCGCGTCCGCCGCGTCACGAACCTGCGCACCGGCGCGGCGATCTCGTTCGGCCAGGGCGGCGGCAGCCTGACCTTGACCGGACTGTCCGGCTGGGACACCTACGACACGGTGTTCAAGGTCGAGACGGCGGGCCGCACCGGCACGTACGACCCGAAGACCGTGACGCTCAAGGCGAGCGCGTCCGCCAGTGGCCACAGTGGACAGGCGGCGAGCGACGGCAGCTACCTGACCTACTTCGACAACAACAAGACGCTCCCGGTCAACCTGGACTACGACCTCGGGGCGGCGAAGAAGGTGCAGTACCTCGGGATCAACCAGCGGGAGGACTCGGTCAGCTACGCCCGGTCGGACAGTGAACAGTCGGCGCGGATCAAGGCGTACAAGGTGTTCGTGTCGAGCGACGGCAAGGACTGGGGCAGCGCGGTGAAGTCCGGGACGCTGCCGAGCCACCGCGGCGTCCAGTTCGTCGACCTCTCCGCGGTGACCGCCCGGTACGTCCGGCTCCAGGTGACGAGCACGTACGCGGCGTCGAGCGACAGTTCGCGCTACAAGCGGCTGCGGATCGACGAGACCTGGGTGGGCTCGGACTACGCGACCGCGGCGGGCTGAGCCGGACAGACCGCCCAGCCGCCCCCGAACGCGGCTGGGCGGCCCGTTCCTCAGGTCCGCTCGGCCAGCAGGTCCACGGCCAGCGCCGCGGTCCAGCTGAACGAGCGGGTGCCGTGCCCGGCCCCGGTCAGCGGGTCGACGTACTCGGCGAAGCCGGTCTGCGCGGCCGTCTCGACGAGGTCCTCGCGCAGCCGGGCGGCGAGGGCGGACTCGCCGTGACGCAGCAGGCCCTGCCGGACCAGCCAGCCGACGTTGAACCAGGACGGCCCGCGCCAGTAGCGGCCCGGGTCGAAGCCCGGCGCGGTCAGGTCGTAGCTCGGGACGCCGTGCACCCGGCCGAGCCGGAAGCGCGGACCGGTCGCCGTCTCCAGCAGGGCGGGGGCGACCGCCAGGTCCGGCAGCACGAGCGGCAGCAGGCCCGCGCACGTGTATTCGCGGATCAGCGAGCCGGTGCGGACGTCCCGGGCGAAGAAGAAGCCGTCGTCCCACAACGTTTCCTGCAACGCCTTTTCGAGGCGGGCCGCGGCCTCCCGGTGCGCGCCCGAAGGCAGGCCGAGTTCCTCGGCGATCTCGGCCAGCGCCAGCTCGGCGTCGGCCAGCAGGGCGTTGAAGCCGGGATCTTCCACGACGAACTCGCCGGCGTCGGAGTAACCGCTGTCCCGGTAGGCGGCGGCGAGCCGGACGTACCGGCCGTAGTCGTCGTCGCTCGGCCGGTCGCCGGCCTCGCCGTGCTCGAGGTCGCGGCGGACGAACCCGGTGGCGAGCGGGACCCGGGACAGTGGCTCGTCCCAGGCCGGGCTGTTGTCCATGCCGGACTCCCACGGGTGCACGATCGCCACCAGCCCGCGCCCGCCCGCGTCGCGGCCGGTCCGCAGGTAGTCGTGCCAGGCCACCAGCTTCGGGTACAGCGTGGCGAGGAACTCCCGATCGGGCGCGGTCTCGTGCACCGCGAGCACCGCGCGGGCGTGCACCGGCGGCTGGACCAGGCCCGACGTCCGCCCGGCCTGCCAGAACGACGGCCCGGGGAAGTACGCCTCGGGCGGCGTCCCCGGATCGAACACGATGTGCGGGACGCGGCCGTCGGCCCACTGCGCTTCGAACAGCGTCACCAGCTCGCGCCGCGCCCGCTCGGGGGAGAGGTGGCGCAGGCCGAGGGTGATGAAAGCGGAGTCCCAGCTCCACTGATGCGGGTAGAGCCCGCGTGAGGGCACGGTCGACGCGCCGAGCCAGTTACCCGCCAGGACCTCGGCCGCACGCCCCCATGTTACGTTCATATGTCCAATCTATCTCCGACTTGTGTCTTGTCAATGGACAAAAGTCCGAAGGGGGCCGCGGGATGACCAGCGCCGGCGAGCTGTTGCGGCTGGTCCGGACGGGGGAGGCGACCACGCGGAAGGCCCTGCAGGGGCGCAGCGGGCTGTCGCGTTCGACGCTGACCGCGCGCCTGGACCGGCTCCAGGCGGCCGGGCTGCTCGCCGAGGGCGGTCAGGAGGACTCCACCGGCGGCCGCCCCGCGCGGCAGCTGCGGTTCGACGAGCAGCACGCCGTCGTCCTCGCCGCGAGTATCGACACGACGCACGCCGAGGCGGCCGTCACCGACCTGGCCGGGCGGGTCCTGGCCCGCCGCGCGGGGGAGCTGCGCGTCGCCGACGGCCCGGAGCCGGTGCTCGACCGGATCGCGGAGTGGTTCGAGAAGCTGCGGGCGTCGGTGGACCGGCCGGTGTGCGGCGTGGGTGTTTCGGTGCCGGGCCCGGTGGAGCCCGGTCGTGCCCGGGTGACGCAGCCGCCGATCATGCCGGGCTGGGACGGCTACCCGATCGACCACCACCTGGGCGCGCGCTTCGGCGCCCCGGTGCTGGTGGACAACGACGCGAACCTGATGGCGCTGGGCGAGCACCGCGCCCGCTATCCGGACTCGGCGGCCCTGGTCGTCGTGAAGGTGTCGACCGGCATCGGCGCCGGCCTGGTCCTCGGCGGCGAGGTGTACCGCGGGATCGACGGCGGCGCGGGCGACATCGGCCACATCCGCCTCCCGGAGCACCCGGAGGCGCAGTGCCTGTGCGGTTCCCGCGGCTGCCTGGCGGCCGTCGCCGGCGGCGGGGCGCTGGCGGCCCGCTTGACGGAGCTGCGCCTGCCGACGGCGTCGGGTTCGGGGGTCCGCGACCGGATCGCGGCGGGCGAGCCGGCCGCTATCCGGCTCGCCGAAGTGGCGGGCCGCCAGGTGGGGGAGGTGCTGGCGACGCTGGTGTGCGTGGTCAACCCGGGAGTGGTGGTGATCGCGGGGGACCTCGCGGAGCCGCACTTCGTGGCGGGTGTCCGCGAGGTGCTGTACCGCAGGGCGCTGCCCCGGGCGACGCAGAACCTGCGCGTGGAAATCGGCGGCCGCGGCGAAGGAATGGCACTGGCCGGCGCGGTCGCGATGGTCGTCGACGCGGTGTTCGCCCCCGCGGAGGTGGACCGGCGGCTGGCGTGACGGCCGAACTGCCGTCACCGCCGGACTGTCCCGAGTGGACGGAGCAACCTACTTTGGTAGGTGGCGCCCGCCCGGGTCGCGTGGTCCGCGGCCCCGGCACGAATCAGACCAACCGCGCATCGAACACCATTCCTCGCGTTTTCGCCGCGACAAATCGGATTTCCGTACCACCGTCAACGCCCGGCGAATTCCTGGCCAGATAACGGTTCCGCAAGCACTTCCGCGCGAGTGGAACACCGATCTAGTCTCACCCGGTGTTCCAAGGCCCATTTTCTGGGGGCCGCATTCGAAGAGGGAGATTTCTGTGCGAAGAAGCTCCACCCTGCTCCTTTCGCTCGCGGTGGTGGGTGGCCTGACCGGCACCCTGCCGGCGACGGCGTCCGCGCAGGGGCGTCAGGACATCCCGCAGTCCCACCCGTTGTGGGCGAACGCGCAGGCGAAGGTCGCCGACACGGCGCCCGCCGCGAAGCTGAGCTTCCGGGTCTACCTGAACCAGCGCGACAACGCCGGTGCCGAGGCGCTGGCCCAGGCCGTTTCCGACCCGGACAGCAAGGCCTACCGCCAGTACCTGAGCCCCGACCAGGTGCGTGACCGCTTCGCGGCCAGTGACGCGACGGTGAACGCCGTCAAGGCGTGGCTGACCGGCAGCGGCTTCAGCATCGGCGAGATCCCGTCGAACAAGGCGTACGTCGAGGCCACCGGCACCGCGGCCCAGACGGAGAACGCGTTCGCCGTCGACCTCGGCAAGTACCGGGTCAAGGGCCAGACGCTGCGCGCCGCCGACAAGAACCTGTCGGTGCCGGCGAACCTGGCCGGGGACGTGCTCGGCGTGGTCGGCGTCGACCAGGCGACCAACCTGTTCAAGCCGGACCACGCGACCGGCTCCGGCACGCCGTCGGACGTCGCGCCCGGGCCCGGGTTCCGCAACGCGCCGCCGTGCAGCGCCTACTACGGCGAGAAGATCGACACCACCGATCCCGCCTACAACGGCAAGCAGCTGCCGTACGCCCCCTGCGGCTACACCCCGGCGCAGCTGCGGTCGGCCTACGGTATCGACAAGGTCGGCGCCGACGGCAAGGGCACCACGATCGCCATCGTGGACGCCTTCGCCTCGCCGACCATCTACGCCGACGCGAGCACGTACGCCAAGAAGAACGACCCGGCGCACCCGCTCAAGCAGAGCCAGTTCAAGCAGCACGTCTTCCCGGCGAACCCGGTTCTCGAGCCGCCGGACCAGTGCGACGCGGCCGGCTGGTACGGCGAGGAGACCCTCGACGTCGAGGCCGCGCACGGCCTCGCGCCGGGTGCGGACATCCTCTACGTCGGCGGCGAATCCTGTGAGGACAACGCCCTCGACGTGGCGCTGAACTACGTGATCGCCGGCCACAAGGCCGACATCGTGTCGAATTCCTACGGCGACACCGGCGAGGACATCCCGGCCGACGAGGTCAAGGTGTTCAACCAGATCTCGCTGCAGGCGGTCCTCGAGGGCATCGGCGTCTACTTCTCCTCGGGCGACAACGGTGACGAGGTCGCGCGCCTCGGCACGCCGTCGCCGGACTTCTCCGCGTCGGCGCCGTGGATCACCGCGGTCGGCGGCACGTCCATCGCCATCGGCAAGGACGGCAAGAGGATCTTCGAGACCGGCTGGGAGACCAGCAAGTCGACGCTGACCAACGGCGTCTACGGCCCGGCCGCCTACACCAGCGGTTCCGGCGGTGGCACGAGCCGGCTGTTCGCGCAGCCCTTCTACCAGAAGGGTGTCGTGCCGGACGCGCTGGCGAAGAAGAACCAGACCGGCAACAACAAGGGCCGCGTGGTCCCGGACATCTCCGCGGTCGGCGACCCGAACACCGGTTTCCTGGTCGGCCAGACGCAGACCTTCCCGGAGGGTGCGCACTACGACCAGTACCGGATCGGCGGCACGAGCCTCGCGTCGCCGGTGTTCGCCGGCATCATGGCGGTGGCCGACAGCTTCGACCACTTCCACCACGGCTTCATCAACCCGGTGATCTACAAGCTGACGTCCCGCACGCCGGCGATCACCGACGTGAAGCACGTGGACGCCGCGGTGGCCCGCGTCGACTACGCGAACTCGGTCGACGCCTCGGACGGCCTGCTCCGCTCGGTCCGCACGCTGGACTACCAGGGCCTGACCATCCACACCACCCCCGGCTACGACGACGTGACGGGGCTCGGCACGCCGAACGGCCTGCTGTTCCTGCTGCTCGTCTAGGGCACAACCCCGGTGAAGGCCACGTCGGAGCTTCCGGCGTGGCCTTCACGGCGTTCCGGCGGCGAGCGGGATGACCGCGGTGACCGTCGTACCCCCGCCCCCGCTGGCCACGCCGAGGTCGCCGCCCAGCGCCTGCACCCGGTCGCGCAGCCCGGCCAGCCCCGTGCCGCCCTCGGCGTCCGCGCCGCCGACACCGGCGTCGGTCACCTCGACCCGCAGCTCCGCCCCCGCCACCTCGATCCGCACGTCGGCGCGGTCGGTCCGGGCGTGCTTCAGCGCGTTGGTCAGCGCCTCCGACGTCACGAAGTACGCCGTCGCCTCCACCGCCGCGTCCAGGCGCGGGACCGTGCCGACGGTCAGCGCCACCTCCATCGGGATCCGGTCGGCCAGCGACCGGACCGCCGCGACCAGGCCCGCCTCGGTGAGGATCGCCGGGCGGATGCCCCTCGCCAGCTCGCGCAGCTCGGTGATCGCCGTCTGCAGCTCGTCGACCGCGCCGGTGAGCAGGGTGCGGATCTCCGGCGGCAGCCCGTCCCCGGAGCGGCGTCCGGCCATCCGCAGCAGCAGCACCACGCTGACGAGCCGCTGCTGGGCGCCGTCGTGCAGGTCGCGCTCGAGCCGGCGGCGTTCCTCGTCGCCGGCCGCGACCAGCCGGGCCCGCGACGCGCGCACCTCGGCCAGCCGCTGCTCCAGCTCCGCGGTGAGCCGCTGGTTGTCCAGCACCAGGCCGGCGGCCGCGTTGAGCGCGTCGATCGACCGGCTGTCCTTCCACACCTCGTCGTCCTGCACCAGCGCGGCCAGGCCGGTGCCGTCGCGCTCCAGCAGCAGCCGGATCATCTCGGCGTTGCCGACCCGGGCCCGCATCACCCCGGTCAGGAACGCCAGCGGCCACAGGCAGAACAGGATCCGGTACGCCTGCAGCAGCGGCCCGGACAGCGGGTGGGCGTCGCCGAGCGCCGTGCCCACCCCCGAGGTCAGCGCGCCGGCCAGGGCGATGACCACCACCGGCGACAGCAGCCGCCGCTGCGGCAGCCGCCCGCTCAGCCACCGGTAGAGGAGCACGACGATGACGCCCGCGCTGATCGCCGTCGCGGCCAGGTCCAGCACCCGGTCGGCGAAGGCACCGCTGCCCGGCCGGAGCGCCAGCAGGTCGCGCGGGTCGTCGTCGACCAGCAGCCCGACCAGGCCCGAGCCGAGCACCACCAGATAGGCCGCGGCGACCAGCAGCCGCTCCCACCGCGAGCGGAGGCGGCCGTGCGGGAAGGCGAGCACCAGGTGCGCGATCACCGGGCTGGACGCGGCGCGCAGCGGGACGGCGATCGTGTACAGCACTGGGTTGCGCGTGAACTGCAGGTCTTCGAGGAACAGCGCGACGCCGGCCAGGGCGATGAGCACCCCGATCGGGTTGGCCGGGCGCCGCACGTGCGCGACCGCGCCCGCGAGCAGGAAGAGGAACCCGGTGGTGGTGCTGAGCGCGGTGTCGAGCGCCGAGTGCGTGCCGTCGCCGGCTTTGAGCGTCAGCGCGACGCTGCCGAGCGCGCAGCCGGCGGTCAGGAGCCCCGTCATCACCGATGTCCGCGGGTGCTGCACGTCGACGACCCTCCCGGTGGGCCTTGGCGGGTGTGTGAAGCAGTCCGGCAACGGCTAACCGTGATTCGTCCGTTCGGGCCGTCGCGTTACACCACGCGGCTGCGCTTTAGGGTGATCGGGACAGGAGGCTGGACATGAGCGGACGCGGCCTGGGTGCGGACGTCTTCGGCGGGCGGATGCCGGCCGGCGGGCGGGACCTGGCGATCGAAACCCACGGCATCAAGCCGGTGCCGGAGGACAACCGGTTCGGCCGCCCGTGGCGGCTGTTCAGCGTGTGGTTCGCGCCGAACCTGACGATGACGGCGGTGTTCACCGGCACCCTCGCGGCGTCGCTCGGCCTCGGGTTCTGGACGGGCCTGGCCGCGATGCTCGCCGGCACCGTGCTCGGCTCGCTGCCGGTGGCGTACCTGTCGACGTGGGGCCCGCGCACCGGCACCGGCCAGCTCCCGCTGGCCCGGCTGCCCTTCGGGGGCGGCGTCGTGCTGCCCGGCCTGGTGCAGTGGCTCGGCTCGATCGCCTGGGACGCGCTGGTCGGCCTGTTCGGCGGCGAGGCCCTCGCCGAGCTGACCGGGCTGCCGTTCTGGGCGGCGGTGCTGATCGTGCTGGTGCTGCAGTGCGCGCTCGGGGTGTTCGGCTACGCGCTGATCCACCGCGTGCAGGCGGTGATGAGCGTGCTGCTGGTGCTGGCGTTCGCCGCGCTGGCCGTGAAGGTCCTTTCCGGACACCCGATCGCCGTCGCCGACACCGCGTCCGGCGCCGACCTGGCGGGCGGCGTCGTGCTGTTCACGACGATCACGTTGTCGCTGGCGATCTCGTGGGCGCCCTACGCGTCGGACTTCAGCCGCTACCTGCCGGTGTCCGTGTCGTCGCGGGCGGTCTTCTGGGCGACGCTGCTCGGCCTCGTCGGGTCGTACGCGATCGGCGAAGGCCTCGGGCTCGCGCTGGGATCGTCGCTGGGCGACCACACGACGTCCGGGATCGCCCAGCTGCTCGGCGGCGGCTTCATGGGCGCGCTGGCGCTGGCGGTGATCGCGCTGGCGGCGGTGTCGTCGAACGCGATGAACGACTACAGCGGCTCGCTGGCGTTGCAGACGGTCGGCGTCCGGCTGCGGCGTCCGGTGTCGGCGGTGGTCGTCACGGTGCTGGCGTTCGCGCTGATCCTCTGGATGCACAGCGGTGATCTGTCGGCGAAGTTCGAGAACGTGCTGCTGTTCGTCTCGTACTGGATCCCGCCGTTCCTCGGCGTGGTGGTCCCGGACTGGCTCGCCCGCACCCGCGGCGGCCGGCGCGTCGACGTCCTGGCGTCGGGGTCCGTGCGTCCCTGGGCGGCGGTGGTGGCCTTCGTCGTGGGGTTCGGCGCCGCGGTGCCGTTCATGAACACGTCCCTCTACACCGGACCGGTCGCGGCGGCGCTGCACGGCGCGGACCTCGCGTACTACGTCGGCCTCGTCGTTTCGCTGGCAGCGTATTACGCGCTTCGCGGCCGCTCTTCGGTTGACCTCGAGTAATGTAGAGGTTTCACGATGGTGTGGTACCCCTCGAAGGAGGAACCATGCCCACCGCACTCGTCACCGGCGCCTCGGCCGGGCTGGGCCGCGCGCTCGCGGCCGCCCTGGTCCATCGCAAGTGGACAGTCATCGGCGACGCCCGCGACGCGGCCGCGCTGGCCGCCGCCGCTCGCGAGGACGGCTTCACGGCCATCCCCGGCGACGTCACCGACCCGGCGCACCGTGCCTCGCTGGCCGAGGCCTGCCCTTCGCTCGACCTGCTCGTCAACAACGCGAGTTCTCTGGGCGTCAGCCCGCTGCCGCCGCTGGCCCGCTATCCCTTGGGTGCTTTGGAAGACGTCTACCGCGTCAACGTCTTCGCGCCGCTGGCCCTGATGCAGCTGCTGCGGCCCGAGGTCGTGATCAACGTCAGCTCCGACGCGGCCGTGGAGGCGTACGAGGGCTGGGGCGGCTACGGCTCGGCGAAGGCGGCGCTCGACCAGCTGACCGCCGTCCTGGGGGTGGAGAACCCGGTCCGGTCGGTGTACGCCGTCGACCCGGGCGACCTGCGCACGGCCATGCACCAGCGCGCGTTCCCCGGCGAGGACATCTCGGACCGGCCGCTGCCGTCGTCGGCGGTCCCGGCGTTCCTGCGCTTGCTGGACGAGCGCCCGCCGAGCGGCCGCTACCGCGCGGCCGACCTCCTGGTGCCGGCATGAACGTCCGGTTCGACCTCCCCGCGGACCTGTCGGCCTCGGCCCCGCCGGAGGCCCGCGGCCTGGCCCGCGACGAGGTCCGCCTGCTGGTGGCATCGCCGTCGGGCGTCCACCACACGGCGTTCCGGTCGCTGGGCGAGCACCTGCGGCCGGGGGACGTCCTGGTGGTCAACACCTCGGGCACGCTCCCGGCGGCGATCGACGCACTCCGGGCAGGCCGCCCGGTCGTGGTCCACTTCGCGACATCGTCGGACGACGGTTCGTGGATCGTGGAGCTGCGCGCCCCGGGAGGCCCGTTGCTCGACGGCCGCCCGGGGGAGCGCCTCGCGCTGGCCGGCGACGCGACGCTGACGCTGCTGGCCCCGGTGGTCCCGGGAGTGGCCCGGTTGTGGCGGGCTTCGGTGTCGGTGGACGTGCGGTCGTTGCTCGAGGCGGAGGGCCGGCCGATCCGCTACGGGTACGTGCCGCGGGCGTGGCCGCTGGCGGCCTACCAGACGGCGTTCGCCCGCGAGCCGGGAAGCGCGGAGATGCCCTCGGCGGCCCGGCCGTTCACGCCGGAGCTGGTGACTCGCTTGGTGACGGATGGCGTGCTGTTCGCGCCGCTCCTGCTGCACACGGGTGTGTCGTCGCCGGAGGCGGCCGAGCCACCCCAGGCGGAGCGTTTCCGCGTGCCCTCGACGACGGCGGCGCTGGTCTCGTGGGTCCGGGAGCGGGGAGGCCGGGTGATAGCGGTGGGCACGACGGCGGCCCGGGCGCTGGAGTCGGCGGCGTCGGGTGGTGAGCTGCACGCGGCGTCGGGCTGGACGGAGCTGGTATTGGGACCGGACCGCCCGGCGCGGGTGGTGGACGGGATCGTCACGGGCCTGCACGCCCCGGAGGCTTCGCATTTGTTGCTGCTGGAGGCGGTGGCGGGGGCGGAGGTCGTTCAGCGGGCTTATGACGCTGCGGTGGAGGAGCGGTACTTGTGGCACGAGTTCGGTGACGTGTCCCTGCTGTTGCGCCACTGATCGGGCTCTTTGCAGCTCTCGCTGGCCCACCACCCCGAAGCTCGATTGTCACTACGGCCGGTGGTACCGCGTCAAGGCGGGAAAGCGTGCCTTGACCCGGCACCACCGGCCGTGTTCTGGCTTCGGATCGGGGTGGCGGGGGAGGCCTGGGTGGGGTGCCGGTTTGGGCGCCAGCGTGCCGTTCGGGCCGTTGAGGCAGTCGCGCAAGGCGCTCCGGCTTCGCCGGAGCCCTACCGGAGAAGGTGGGGTTGCTCTCGCGCGGCGGCGCGCCGGCGGGGTCCGCAGTGTCGCGAATGACTCATTCGGGACCTCGGACGTCCCGAATGAGTCATTCGCGACCTTCGAGGAGCGCCCGCACCAGCCCTCAAACATCCCCACCGCGCCCAGGGGGGCGTCCCCAGGTCCAGCCTACCGGCCACCCCCGCCGAAAAGTCCGGAAAGTCCGCCTCAAGCTGAGGTTGTCCACAGCCCCTCCACCCTGTGGACAACCCGGCCCAGACCGCTACTGACCAGCCTCGACCCGCCGCCGTGAGCGCACCAGCCCGGCGATCACCACCGCCGCGATCCCCAGGCCGACTCCGCTGACGATCGAGGCCACCAGACTGGCCGTTCCCGTCGCCAGGCCGAACGCGCCGCCCAGGTACACCGGGATCGATATCGCCACCGGCAGCCAGTTGCGCAGCAGGAACGCCCGGTCCGACGCCACCCACAGCACCAGGGCCACCGCCGCGCCGGTGATCACCGGGATCGCCCAGACGACGGCGCTGGTCAGCGCGTCCATTCCGAGTGACCGGAGCCACTCGAACGACGCCTGGCCCAGCCCGATGAACAACACGACCAGCGCCACGCGGACGCCGGCGGCTCCCTGGCCCCTGCTCGTCATGTCTTCCTCCCGAATCCGTGGTCCACCTGTACCACGTTCGGGTGACGCCGGCGGTTGCCCGTTATGACACTTTCTTCGAACCGGGTACCGAGTCAGAACACGATGCCGGCGCCGTTGCAGAGCTTCGGCCACGAGCTGATGTTGGTCGTCGCGGCCACCTGGACGGCGACCTTTCCCTTGGGAATGGACACCGCCGGGTACACGTCGGCCGTGAGCGTGATGTCGCCGTTGGCGATGTTGTCGAACTTGTGCGACGCGACGACCGGGCCGCCCGGGCCGTTGAACACGTTCACCGTGACCTGGTGGTCCCCGGTGATCTTGCCGCCGACGTTGCGCAGGTTGGCGTAGATGTTGACGATCTTCCAGTTGCCGCCGTCGGACTGGGCGTTCACCCAGCCTTCCGCGTTGTTGGCTTCGGTCGGCGAGACGCGCGTGCTGCACTTGGCGTGCCAGTCCGGGTTGTCATCGGCCAGCGCCGCCGGCGCCGCCGTCAGCAGTGCCGCCACGGTCACTGTGAGGATCGATACGGTGCGTTTCACAGGCCCTCCCCTGAATCGGTGATGATCTTCGTCCCCGAACGTAATAGAAGTCGGCCGCCACTCGTGATGATTTGGCTCACAAGACCAATTTCGGGTTAATCAGTTTCGGGGAGGTGGCTAGCGGCGGCCGACGGCGATGTCAAGAAATCTCACCGGGTGTCCCGGGATGCGGATGGCTATGCGCCTGAGTGGGTGACCGTGCGAACCTCCCCCGGACACCGACGAAAGGCGATGCTGACGTGCGCACCCCTCGGAGATTCCTGGCCTCGGCGCTGGCCGCCCTGACCGTCGTGGGCGTGCTCGCGGGCTGTTCGCGCGCCGACAGCGCCGCCGCCCCCGCCGCCAATGAGGGCGCCGCGGCCGAAGTCCGCGTCGGGTTCTTCCCGAACGTCACGCACGCGCCCGCGCTCATCGGCGTCAAGAAGGACTTCTTCAAGAACGAGCTCGGCTCGACCAAGCTCACCACCCAGACCTTCAACGCCGGGCCCGACGAGGTCAACGCCCTGCTCGGCAACTCCCTCGACGTCGCCTTCATCGGCTCCGGCCCGGCGATCAACGCCTTCACCAAGTCCAAGGGCACCATCCAGCTGATCTCCGGCGCCGTCTCGGGCGGCGCGCAGCTCGTCGTCAAGCCGGACATCACCAGTGTCGAGGGGCTCAAGGGCAAGAACCTCACGACGCCGCAGCTGGCCAACACCCAGGACGTCGCGCTCAAGAAGTTCCTGGCCGGGAAGCAGCTGACCGGCCAGGTCAAGATCACCACGATGGACAACCCGAAGACGCTCGACGCCTTCAAGAAGGGCGAGGTCGACGGCGGCTGGCTGCCCGAGCCGTGGGCGTCCCGGCTGGTCCTCGACGCCGGCGCGAAGGTCCTGGTCGACGAGAAGACGCTGTGGCCCGGCGGCCGCTTCCCGACCACCGTCGTCATCGTGCGCAGCGAGTTCCTGCAGCAGCACCCGGACACCGTCCGCGCACTGCTCAAGGGGGAGCTCGCCGCCATCGACTGGGCCAAGACCAACCCGGCGGACGCGAAGACCGTGGTCAACGGCGCGCTCAAGGAGCTGGCCGGCAGTACCCTGAGCGCAGCGGTCCTGGACCGCGCGTTCTCCGGCATCGAACTGACCACCGACCCGGTCGCGTCGGCGTTCCCCCAGCTCGCTCAGGACTCGGTCACCGCAGGGGTCGTGAAGTCGGCCGTCGCGCTCAAGGGCTTCGCCGACTTCGGTGCCCTCAACGAGGTGCTGAAGGCGCAGAACCAGCCCGCCGTCGTAGCTCCCGAACTGACCAAGTGAGAGGCAGCCAGCGATGACCACGACCCTCCCGACCGGCCGCACCAGTTTCACCGGCGCGGCAGCGGTGCGTCTCGACGGTGTCCGCAAGACGTTCGGCACGGCCGGCCGCGCGGTCGTCGCGCTCGACAGCGTGGACCTGACGGTCGCGCCCGGCGAGTTCGTCTGCCTGCTCGGCGCGTCCGGTTGCGGCAAGAGCACGCTGCTGAACCTGGTCGCCGGGCTGGACGCGCCGTCGGCGGGGGAGATCACGCTCAACACGTCGCGGCCCGCGGTGATGTTCCAGGAAGCCGCGCTGATGCCGTGGCTGACCGCGGCCCGCAACGTCGAACTGCCGCTGCGGCTGGCCGGCTTCGGGCGCGCCGAGCGGCGCGAAAAGGCCGCCGAGCTGCTGGAACTCGTCCGGTTGAACGGTGCGGGGAACAAGCGGCCGCACGAGCTGTCCGGCGGGATGCGGCAGCGGGTCGCGCTGGCCCGCGCCCTGGCCGCGACGCTGCGCGTCGGCGGCGACCCGGAACAGTCGCTCCTGCTGATGGATGAGCCGTTCGCCGCGCTCGACGCCATCACCCGCGACGTCCTGCAGGGCGAGCTGCTGCGCGTCTACCGCAGCACCGGCACGTCCGTGCTGTTCGTGACCCACGACGTGCGCGAAGCGGTCCGGCTCGGCCAGCGCGTGGTGCTCCTGTCGTCGCGGCCCGGGCGGGTCGTGCGCGAGTGGGCGGACGTGCCGCTCGCCGACGCCGAGGAGCTGACCGAGGAAATCACCGGACACCTGCGCGAGGTGATCAGCACCCATGCCGCAGCTTGACCGGTCCGCCGAAGCCGACCTGGACGCGGTCGGCGCCGGACTGGATTCGCTCGACGCCCCCGTCGGCGAACGCCGTCCCAGCTTCTGGAAGCGCTTCGCCTGGGGGTTCCTGCCGCCGGTGGGCGCGCTGGTCCTGCTGATCGTCGTCTGGCAGGTTCTCTGGGCGGCGGCCTTCTGGCCCGAGACCCAGCTGCCCGCGCCGCTGTCGGTCTGGGACGAGTTCTGGGAGCGCGTCGTCACCGGCGACGTTTTCGAGTTCGTCTGGACGTCGGTGCACCGCGCCGCGCTCGGCTTCGTCGCCGGAGTGGTCATCGGTACCCCGCTCGGCCTGGTCGTGGCGAAGGTCCGCGTGGTCCGCGCGGCGATCGGGCCGCTGCTGACCGGGCTGCAGAGCCTGCCGTCGGTCGCCTGGGTCCCGGCCGCGATCCTGTGGTTCGGGATCAACGACGGGGCGATCTACTTCGTCGTCCTGCTCGGCTCGGTGCCGTCGATCGCGAACGGGCTGGTGTCCGGGATCGACCAGATCCCGCCGATCCTCCCGCGCGTCGGCCAGGTGATGGGCGCGAACCGGCTCGCCTCGGCCCGGCACATCCTGCTGCCCGCCGCGCTGCCGGGCTTCCTGGCCGGGCTCAAGCAGGGCTGGGCGTTCTCCTGGCGCTCGCTGATGGCGGCCGAGCTGATCGCCCTGTCCCCGCAGCTGGGGGTCGGCCTCGGTGCCTACCTGAACCAGGGGTCATCGCTCAACAGCATCGAGAAGGTCATCGCGGCGATCTTCCTGATCCTGCTGGTCGGCGTGGGGATCGAGCTGCTGGTGTTCCGCCCGCTGGAGCGCGCGGTGCTGCGGGCGCGTGGGCTGACTTCATCGCTTTAGGAATTTTGTCGAAGCCGGGTTGCCGGCGTCGACGTCTCCTTCGATCGTGTTCGAGCGAAGGAGTGAGCGATGGTGGTCGCGGTACTGGTGGCTTCGGTGGCGGCGTTCGTGGTGAGCGCGGCCTGGTACCTGGCGTTCGGGCGGGTCTGGGCCCGCTTGAGCCCGGCGGGCGCGGCCGCGTCGTCGCCGTGGCGGATGGGCGCGGAGTTCGTGCGGACCCTGGTGCTGGTGACGGCGTTCGCGCTGCTCGCCGGCGCGGTCGGGGTGGACGGCGTTCCCGGTGCGCTGGGGTTGGCGCTGCTGGTGTGGGCCGGGTTCCCGGCGGTGATCCTGGCGGGCTCGGTGCTGCACGAGCGGGTGCCGGTGGGCCTGGCGGCGTTGCACGCGGGCGACTGGCTGGTGAAGATCGCGGTGGTGGCGGTCCTGCTGGGGGTGTGGCGATGACGGCGCTGCTGCTCGACGGGATCGCGTTCGGCGAATCCCCGCGCTGGCACGACGGGCGGCTCTGGTTCGCCGACTGGCTGGCCCACGAGATCGTGGCGGTCTCCCCGGCGGGCGAGCGCGAACCGGTGTTCCGCGCGGACTTCCCGACGATGCCGATGTGCTTCGACTTCCTCGGCGGGCAGCCGCTGATCGTGTCTTCGTCGGACGGTCTCCTGCTGCGGCTCTCGGAGTCCGGCTTGACGACCCACACGGACCTGGGCGGCAGCGGGTTCAACGAAATAGTGACCACCCGCGCCGGAGGCAGCTACGTCAACGGCGGCGGCTTCGACCTGATGTCCGGAGAGCCGTACCGCCCGGGAGCGATCCGGTACGTCGACCCGGGAGGCACGGTCCGCACGGTGGCGGAGAACATCGCCTTCGGCAACGGCATGGCCCTGACCCCGGACGGCTCGACGCTGATCGTGGCCGAGTCGTACGCAAACCGCCTGACAGCCTTCACGGTGCATCCGGACGGCGGCCTGGCGAACCGCCGGGTGTGGGCGGACCTCGGCGAAGGGGTACCGGACGGCATCGCGCTGGACGCCTCGGGCGCGGTCTGGGTGTCGGACGTGCCCCACCGGTCTTGCACTTTGGTTCGGGAGGGCGGGGAGGTCGTGGAGAGGCTGACTTTCGACCGCGGGTGCTTTGCGTGTGCGTTGAGTGAGGACACGTTGTATGTGGTGGTTCAGGAGTGGCGCGGTTTGGCGGGGGTGGGGGAGGGGGAGCGGACGGGGCAGATCCTGACCCACCCGGTGTCCGTGGGGCGCGCTTAGTTGTCCACGACGGGGCCCCGGAGGGGGTGGGGTGTGGGTGCCTGCGCTCGCCGAAGGTCGCGAATGACTCATTCGGGACGTCCGAGGTCCCGAATGAGTCATTCGCGGCGCCGCAGGCGCGCCGCCGTGCGCGAGTCGCCCGACTTTGCCGGGGCTCTGCCTGGGCGGATCCGGGTGCCCACCACCCCGAAGCCGGGATTGTCACTACGGCCGGTGGTGCCGGGTCAAGGCGGGAAAGCGTGCCTTGACCCGGCGCCACCGGCCGTGTTTGGGCTTCGGATCGGGGTGGTGGGGGAGGTCTGGGTGGGTGCGGGTCTGGGCGTCCGCGTGCCGTTCCGGTTGGTGAGGCAGCTGAAACGGCGCCCGGCTGCGCCGGGTCCGGTCGGTGCCCACCACCCCGAAGCTCGATTGTCACTACGGCCGGTGGTGCCGCGTCAAGGCGGGAAAGCGTGCCTTGACCCGGCGCCACCGTCCGCGTGCTGGCTTCGGATCGGGGTGGCGGGGGAGGCCTGGGTGGGGTGCCGGTTTGGGCGTCCGCGTGCCGTTCCGGTTGGTGAGGCAGGCTGCAAAAAAGCAGTCCCGACCTCGCGAAGGACGCCAGGCCGGGACTTCGTCAGCCTTGGATCAGCGCGAGCGGCGGGAGCCCGCTCGGGTTCCCGAGGAGAAGGCGGCCGCGCCGCCGGTGGCCGAGCCCGCGCGGCGGTTGCCCGCCGCCGGGGCGCCCGAGCGTCGGGCACCACCGGAAGCGGTCGTGCCGTCGGAACGGCTCGAAGCGGTCGTCCCGCCTGCGGAACCCCCGCCGCCGGCACGACCGGCAGTCGCGCCCGAGCGGCGCGAGCCACCCGAAGCGCCTGACCGCTGGGACCCGCCCGAGCCACCCGACCTCCGGGACCCGCCCGAGGCTGCCCCTTCCGAACGGCGCGAACCGGACCCGGCCGAACGCTGCTCCTGGGCCGCCGCGCGTGAACGCTGCCCGCCCCGGTTCTCCTTCGGCGCCGCCGAGCGGCGGCCGCGGCCGGCGGCCGGGGCCGCGCCTGTCGCCGATACCTTCTTGGGCCGGTTGTCCACCGCCGGGGCCTTCGAGAACGTCCTCTCGCCCGGGGCCAGCTCCGCCAGCAGCGGGTGACCCGGGCCGAGCTGGGTCGTCGTCGGCTTGATGCCCGCCTTGCGCGTCAGGTCCCGGACGTCGCGGACCTGCGCGTCTGTCATCAGCGTCACCACCGTGCCCGACGCCCCCGCTCGGGCCGTGCGGCCCGACCTGTGCAGGTACGCCTTGTGCTCCACCGGCGGGTCCGCGTGGATGACCAGGCGGACGTCGTCGACGTGGATGCCTCGCGCCGCGATGTCCGTCGCCACCAGGGTGCGGGCCGTGCCCGACGAGAACGCCTCGAGGTTGCGGGTGCGGGCGTTCTGGCCCAGGTTGCCGTGCAGCTCCACCGCCGGGACACCCGATGCGTTCAGCTTCCGCGTCAGCGCCTTCGCGCGGCTCTTCGTCCGCGTGAACACCAGCGTGCGCCCGGGCGCCGCCGTCAGGTCGACCAGCACCGGCAGCCGGTGGGTCTCCTCCAGGTGCAGGACGTGGTGCTCCATCGTCGCCACCGGCGACTGCGCCGAGTCGACGCTGTGCAGCACCGGGTCGTCCATGAAGCGCTTGACCAGCACGTCCACGCCGTTGTCCAGCGTCGCCGAGAACAGCAGCCGCTGGCCGCGGGACGGCGTGGCGTCCATGATCCGGCGGACCTCGGGGAGGAAGCCCAGGTCGGCCATGTGGTCGGCCTCGTCCAGCACGGTGATCTCGATGGCGTCGAGCTTCACGTGCCCGGAGCGCATGTGGTCGGCGAGCCGGCCGGGGCAGGCGACGACGATGTCGACGCCGTCACGCAGCCGGGTGATCTGGGGATTGGCCGAAACCCCGCCGAAGATGGTCGTCGTGCGCAGGCCCAGCGGCTTGGCCAGGGGCAGGATCGACGCCTCGATCTGCGTCGCGAGCTCGCGCGTCGGCGCCAGGATCAGCGCGCGGGGACGGCCCGGCTTGCGCCGCGTCGGGCCCGCGGCGAGGCGGGCCAGGACGGGCAGCACGAAGCCGTACGTCTTGCCGGAACCGGTCCGGCCGCGGCCGAGGACGTCCCGGCCGGCGAGGGTGTGCGGCAGGGTCGCCGCCTGGATGGGGAACGGCTCGGTGACGCCCTGGGTGGCCAGTGCGGCCACGAGCGGGGTCGGCAAGCCGAGTTCAGCGAAAGTGCTCATAAGTGCATGCGGGCACGCGAATGCCCTGGTCTCCGTAACCTGAGAAGGGTTGTCCTGCCCGGCGCAGACCGTGATGGCGGCCGCGGCGCGTGGTAGTCGACAACAACAGCGGGCCGAGGCAGAACTGAGCGGCCCGCATGATCAGTGTACCAACGAGCGTGACCTATCCCCAGTGAGATTGCCCGCACTCGCGCGGCCTTGCTAAGTTACCGGTCGGTAATCGAGGAGGACCACCATGCTGCTGAACCCGCGCGAGTACGACCCGGCGCACTTCGACGCCGAGACGCGGCGCCTGCTGCGCGCCACCATCGACTGGTTCGAGCAGCGCGGCAAGGCGAAGCTGACCGAGGACTACCACAACCGCACCTTCTACGCGGACTTCATCGAGTTCGCGGGCAAGGAAGGCCTGTTCTCGACCTTCCTCACGCCGTCCGCCGACGCCGGCGGCCACCCCGACAAGCGCTGGGACACCGCCCGCGTCGCCGCGCTGTCGGAGATTCTCGGCTTCTACGGCCTCAACTACTGGTACCCGTGGCAGGTGACCATCCTCGGCCTCGGCCCGGTCTGGCAGAGCGCCAACGCGGCCGCGCGCGAGCGGGCGGCGGCCGCCCTCGACGCCGGCGGCGTCGGCGCGTTCGGACTGTCCGAAAAGGACCACGGCGCCGACATCTACTCCTCGGACCTGGTGCTGACCAAGGACGGCGACGGCTACCGCGCCACCGGCTCCAAGTACTACATCGGCAACGGCAACTGCGCCCGCACGGTGTCGGTCTTCGGCCGCATCGACGGCGTCGAAGGCCCGGACCAGTACGTCTTCTTCTACGCCGACTCCGAGCACCCGAACTACCACGTCGTGAAGAACGTGGTGCCGTCGCAGATGTACGTCGCCGAATTCCGGCTCGAGGACTACCCGGTGCGCGCTGAGGACATCCTGCACGTCGGCGCCGAAGCCTTCAGCGCCGCGCTGAACACCGTCAACATCGGCAAGTTCAACCTCTGCTTCGGCGGCATCGGCATGGCGACGCACTCGCTGTACGAAGCCATCACGCACGCCCACAACCGCGTCCTCTACGGCAAGCCCGTCACCGACTTCCCGCACGTCCGCCGCGAGTTCGTCGAGGCCTACGCGCGGCTGACGGCGATGAAGCTGTTCTCCGACCGCGCCGTCGACTACTTCCGCAGCGCGAACCCCGACGACCGCCGCTACCTGCTGTTCAACCCGATCACCAAGATGAAGGTGACCACCGAGGCGCAGAAGGTGATCGGCCTGGTCGCCGACGTCGTGGCGGCCAAGGGCTTCGAAGCCGACACCTACCTGGCGATGTCCAAGAACGACATCGACGGCCTGCCGAAGCTCGAGGGCACGGTGGCCGTCAACCTGGCGCTGATCGCGAAGTTCATGCCGAACTACCTCTTCGCGCCGCAGGAGTACCCGCCGGTGCCGACCCGCACCGACGCCGCGGACGACGAGTTCCTCTTCCGCCAGGGCCCGGCGCGCGGCCTGTCGAAGGTCCGGTTCCACGACTGGAAGACCGCCTACGCCGAAGCCGCGCACATCCCGAACGTCGCGCTGTTCACCGAGCAGGCGGGCTACCTCGTCAAGCTGCTCACCGAGGCGGCGCCGGACGAGGCGCAGCAGGCCGACCTCGACTTCGGGCTCGCGCTGACCGAGCTGTTCACGCTGATCGTCTACGGCCAGCTCGTCTTGGAGCAGGCCCGCATCACCGGCCTGGACGACGAGGTCGCCGACCAGATCTTCGCGGTGCTGGTGCAGGACTTCAGCGTCGCGGCGGTGGACCTGCACGGCAAGGCGAGCTCGACCGACGCCCAGCAGGCGATCGCCCTGGCGGCGCTGCGCAAGCCGGTGGTGGACGCCGCGCGGTTCGAGAACGTCTGGGCGCGGGTGCGGGAGCTCTCCGGGGTCTACGCTATGCAGCCGTGATGGCGCGGAAGTACCGGATGGGCGTGACGCGGAAGGCCGCGAACGTCGTCGTGCGGGCGTTGCTGGAGCGCGGGATCCCGGTCGCGGGCGGCACCGGGTTCCTGCTGACCACGCGGGGCCGCAAGAGCGGCGCCGACCGGACCACACCGGTCAACGTGATCGAGGTCGGCGGCGAGCGGTGGCTCGTTGCGCCGTACGGGCCGGTCGGCTGGGTGCACAACCTGCGCGCCGACCCCACCGCCCGGCTGCGGCGCGGGCGCCGGCGCGAGACCTGGGAGGTCGAGGAGGCCGACGCCGCCGCGGCGGGCCCGGTGCTGCGCGCGTACGTCCGCAAGATCCCGGTGACCGCGCCGTTCTTCGACGCGAAGCTGACCGGCCCGCCCGAGGCGTTCGCCGCGGAAGCCGATCGACACCCGGTGTTCCGGTTGGCAAGATCACCGGCGTGAACCGAGAGCGGGCGGCGGAACTGATCTGGGACGCGTGGCTGACCGGCAAGAGGCTGGAGGGCCTCCCGGACGACGCCTGCCCGCGCGACCACGCCGACGGCATGGCGGCACAGGCGGCGCTCGCCGAGCGGGCCGGGCCGGTGTCGGGCTGGAAGATCGGCGCGACGACCGTGTACGCCCGGCAGTACCTCGGCGTCCCCGGGCCGCTGCCGGGCGCGATGTTCGAGCGGTTCCACCACGTCGAGGGGTCCCCGGTCCCGGCCGACACGATGACGATGGGCGTCGCCGAACCCGAGTTCGCGTTCCGGCTCAAGGCGGACCCGGGGCTGTCGCCGTCGTTGTCCGGGGTGCTCGACGCGGTCGACACGATGTTCCTGGCGATCGAGCTGCCGGACAGCCGCTACACCGACCACCGCCACGCGGGCGGCCCGCAACTGCTGGCCGACGCGGCGTGCTCGGGCCGGTTCGTCGAAGGCCGCCCGGTGCCGGGCTGGCGCGACGCCGACCTGCCCCGCAGCCAGGTGGTCCTCCACGCCGACGGCGAGGAGTTCTCCCGCGGCAGCGGCAGCCTGGTCCTCGGCGACCCGCGCCTGGCGCTGCACTGGCTGGCGATGGAGCTGCCCCGCCACGGCCGCGCGTTGCGCCCGGGCGACATCGTGACGACGGGAACGGCGACGCCGCCGTGCCCGATCCGCGCGGGCGGCCACGTGGTGGCGGACTTCGGCGCGCTCGGCAGTGTGGAAGCGAGATTCGCCTCGCTAGAGTGATCGGGTGCTGACTTTCCGCGCGGGGTTCGTCGTGCTGGCGCTGGTCGTGGCGGCGCTCGACGCGGGCTTCTGGTGGTTCGCCGGCGCCCACCACCAGACCACGGCGCGGATCGGCTTCCTGGTGGCGTTCGTGCTGCTGCTGGCGGCCCTGACGGCGACGGCGGGCCTGGTGCGCTGGGAGGTCGCGACCCCCTTGGCAGCGGCCTCGACCTCGGGCTTGTTCTTCGTCGGCGCGGCGGCGATCTTCAGCGTCGGCCTGGGGTTCCTGCTGACGGCGGTGGTGGAGGCGGCCCTGGTGCGGCGGCTGGTTTCGGACGCCTCGCCGACGGGCTGGCGCGGCGGGACCTGGCTGATCAGCCTGGCGGCGGCCGTGGTGCCGGCGTTCTTGTTCGCGGTCGGCCTGTTCGCACTGCGCTGAACACCGAAAAGGCGGGCCACCCGGAGGTGACCCGCCTTCAACCGGAGACCTACTTGCCGAACCCGGCCCGCCGGAGCGCGTCGGCCATCGAACCGCCGGCGTTGCCGCCGCGGTCCCGGCCACCGCCGCCACCCTGACCACGCCGGTCGCCGCCACCGCCGCCGCGGCGCTGGCCCTGGCCGCCCTGGCCGCGGTCCCGGCGCTCGCCACCGCCACCGCCGCCGCGCGACGACCCGGCCCCCGGCTCGTCGTCCAGCCGCAGCGTCAGCGAGATCCGCTTCCGCGGCACGTCGACGTCCAGGACCTTCACCTTCACGATGTCCCCGGGCTTCACGACCTCCCTCGGGTCCTTCACGAAGTTCTTCGACAGCGCCGAAACGTGCGCCAGGCCGTCCTGGTGCACGCCCACGTCGATGAACGCCCCGAACGCCGCCACGTTCGTCACCACGCCCTCCAGGCGCATCCCCGGCTTCAGGTCCGAGATCTTGTCCACGCCGTCGGCGAACGTCGCCGTCTTGAAGGCCGGGCGGGGGTCGCGGCCCGGCTTGTCGAGCTCCGAGAGGATGTCCGTCACCGTCGGGAGACCGAACTGCTCGTCCACGAACTCGGCCGGGCGCAGCGACGACAGCGTCCGCGTGTTGCCGATCAGGGAGCGGATGTCGGTGCCGGTCTTGGACAGGATGCGCCGGACCACCGGGTACGCCTCCGGGTGGACCGCCGACGAGTCGAGCGGGTCGTCGCCGTCCGGGATGCGGAGGAAGCCCGCGCACTGCTCGAACGCCTTGGGGCCGAGGCGCGCGACCTCCTTCAGCGCCGTGCGGGAGCGGAACGGGCCGTTCGTGTCGCGGTGGGCCACGATGTTCTCCGCCAGGCCCGTCGTGATGCCCGAGACCCGGGTCAGCAGCGGCGCCGACGCCGTGTTGACGTCCACGCCGACCGCGTTCACGCAGTCCTCGACCACCGCGTCCAGCGAGCGCGACAGCGACACCTCGGACAGGTCGTGCTGGTACTGCCCGACGCCGATCGACTTCGGGTCGATCTTCACCAGCTCGGCCAGGGGGTCCTGCAGCCGCCGGGCGATCGAGACCGCGCCGCGCAGCGAGACGTCCATGTTCGGCAGTTCCTGCGAAGCGAACGCCGACGCCGAGTACACCGACGCGCCCGCCTCGGACACGACCGCCTTCGTCAGCTTCAGCTCCGGGTGCTTCTTGATCAGCTCCTGCGCGAGCTTGTCCGTCTCGCGCGAGGCCGTCCCGTTGCCGATGGAGATCAGGTCGACTTTGTGCCGCGCGGCCAGCGCCGCCAGCTCGGCGATCGACTGGTCCCACTTGTTCGCCGGCTGGTGCGGGTAGATCACGTGGGTGTCGACGACCTTGCCGGTCGCGTCCACGACGGCCACCTTGACGCCGGTCCGGAAGCCCGGGTCGAGGCCCATGGTGGCGCGGGTGCCGGCCGGCGCGGCCAGCAGGAGGTCGCGCAGGTTGGCCGCGAAGACGCGCACGGCGTCGTCCTCGGCCGCCTGGCGCAGCCGCATCCGCAGGTCGATGCCCAGGTGCAGGAGGATCTTGGTGCGCCACGCCCAGCGGACGGTGTCGCCGAGCCACTTGTCGGCCGGCCGCCCCTGCTGGGTGATGCCGAACTTCGCCGCGATGCGCTGCTCGTACTCGGTCGGGCCGACCTGCGGCTCGTCCGACGGCTCGTCCGGCGCCATGGTGAGGTCGAGGACCTCCTCCTTCTCGCCGCGCAGCATCGCGAGGATCCGGTGCGAGGGGAGCTTGGTGTAGGGCTCGGAGAAGTCGAAGTAGTCGGAGAACTTCGCCCCTTCCTCCTCCTTGCCGGACCGCACCTTGGCGACCAGGTGGCCCTGGCCCCACATCTTCTCCCGCAGGTCACCGATGAGGTCGGCGTCCTCGGCGAAGCGCTCGACGAGGATCGCGCGGGCGCCGTCGAGGGCGGCCTGCGCGTCCGCGACGCCCTTGTCCGCGTCGACGAACACCGCGGCGGCCGCCTGCGGGTCGGTCGTCGGGTCGTTCAGCAGGCCGTCGGCCAGCGGCTCCAGACCGGCTTCGCGCGCGATCATGGCCTTCGTGCGGCGCTTCGGCTTGTACGGGAGGTAGATGTCCTCCAGCCGCGACTTGGTGTCCGCGGCGAGGATCGACGCCTCGAGGGCCTCGTCGAGCTTGCCCTGGCTCCGGATGGACTCGAGCACGGCGAGCCGGCGCTCGTCGAGTTCCCGCAGGTAGCGCAGCCGCTCTTCGAGCGTGCGCAGCTGCGCGTCGTCGAGCATGCCGGTGACTTCCTTGCGGTAGCGGGCGATGAACGGCACGGTCGACCCGCCGTCGAGGAGCTCGACGGCCGCCTTGACCTGTCCTTCGCGCACGCCCAGTTCTTCGGCGATCTTCTGCTCGACCGACACGCTCACTGCAACACGCTCCCGATTGACCTGGATCCGATCGTCACATTCTGCCGTTTCGGGCGCCCCGACTTTCGGATGGGGTTCCTTGACAATCAGATTGGTCTAGTCCACTTTGTGGTGACCTGCCTCACCAGTGTCACGGAGGTCTCCCGTGGTCCCCAAGGTTCGCTTCGCTCTGCTTTCCTTACTATCCGTGGTGACGCTGTCCCTCGGCGTCACTTTCGTGCTCGCCGGCAGCGCCTCGGCGGCGAACATCCTGGCCAACCCCGGCTTCGAAGCCGGCACGGCGAGCTGGAGCTGCACCGGCGCGTCGGCCGCGGTGAGCTCGCCGGTGCACGGCGGCAGCCGCGCCCTGAACGCGACGCCGTCGTCGTCGGACAACGCCCAGTGCTCCCAGACGCTCACCGTCTCGGCGAACACGGCGTACAAGCTGTCCGCGTGGGTCCAGGGCAGCTACGTCTACCTGGGCGTCTCCGGCTCGGCGACGACCAGCACGTGGACACCCGGCACCAGCGGCTACCAGCAGCTGTCGCTGAGCTTCACGACCGGCGCGAGCACGTCGCTGACGGTGTACCTGCACGGCTGGTACGGCCAGCCGGCGTACTACGCCGACGACGTCAGCCTCGACGGCCCCGGCACCCCGCCGACGACGACGCCGACGACCCCGACGACGCCCACCACCCCGACCACCCCGACGACGCCCACCACGCCGCCGACGACCACGACCACGACGCCGCCGACGCAGGGTGACCTGCCGAAGCACGTCCTGACGGGGTACTGGCAGAACTTCTACAACGGCGCCAAGGCGCTGAAGCTCGCCGACGTCCCGACGAAGTACAACATCATCGCGGTGTCCTTCGCGGACGCGACCGGCACGCCCGGAGCGGTGAGCTTCACGCTCGACTCCGGGCTGTCTTCGCAGCTCGGCGGCTACACGGACGCCCAGTTCAAGGCCGACGTCAAGACGGTACAGGCCCGCGGCCAGAAGGTGATCATCTCGGTCGGCGGCCAGAACGGCACGATCAGCGTGGCCGACTCGAACTCGGCGAACAACTTCGCGAACAGCATCAAGTCCCTGATCGCGAACTACGGTTTCGACGGCGTCGACATCGACCTCGAGAACGGCATCAACGCCACGTACATGGGCCAGGCGCTGCGGAGCATCTACAACGGCGGCGGCAAGGTCATCACGATGGCGCCGCAGACGATCGACATGCAGTCCACGGCGGGCGGCTACTTCCAGCTGGCGCTGAACATCAAGGACATCCTGACGATCGTCAACATGCAGTACTACAACTCCGGTTCGATGCTGGGCTGCAACGGCAACGTCTACTCGCAGGGCACGGTCGACTTCCTGACGGCGCTGGCCTGCATCCAGCTCCAGGGCGGCCTGCGTGCGGACCAGGTCGGCCTCGGCCTCCCGGCCTCCCCCCAGGCGGCGGGCGGCGGCTACCAGGCCCCGGCCAACACGGTGTCGGCGCTGAACTGCCTGGCCCGCGGCACGTCCTGCGGCAGCTTCAAGCCGCCGGCGACGTACCCGTCGATCCGCGGCGCGATGACGTGGTCGATCAACTGGGACGCGTCGCAGGGGTACGCGTTCGCCAACACGGTGTCGGCGGGCCTCGCGGGCCTGCCCTGACCGTGCGCTGAGTGGCCCTCCCGGCGGCGCGGTCCGGGAGGGCCGTTCAGCGGGGCGTCAACGGCAGCCGCAGGGCGGCCGGCGCCTCCGGCGGGACCACCGGACGTCGAGGCGGCACCGCGGCCACCCGCCGGTACGGCGAGCCGAGGGAAGGCCGCGGATCCTCGTCCCCGTGGTTCGGCCAGAACGCCATCGCCCGCTCGGCCTGGGCCGTGATCGTCAGCGACGGGTTCACGCCCAGGTTGGCCGAGATCGCCGAGCCGTCGACCACGTGCAGGCCCGGGTGGCCGTACAGCCGCTGGTACGGGTCCACCACCCCCGACGAAGGCGAGTCGCCGATGGTGCAGCCGCCGATGAAGTGGCCCGTGATCGGGATGTTCGCCAGGTCGGTCCACGCGCCTTGCGGCAGGCCGCCGATCTTCGCCGCCACCCGGCGCGTCACCTCGTGGCCCGCCGGGATCCAGTCCGGTGACGGCGCTCCGGACCCCTGGCGAGTCGTCATGCGCCGGCCGAACAGCCCGCGTTTCGTGTACGTCGTCACCGAATTGTCCAGGGTCTGCATCACCAGCAGCCCGATCATCCGCTCCGACCAGTGCCGCGGGCTGTGGATGCGCAGCAGGTCGCGCCGGGATCGCCACAGTTCGCGCACACCCAGCGCCCAGCGACGGCGGCCCGGCGAGCCGTCCACCAGGACCGTCGCCAGCAGGCCCATCAGGTTGCTGCCGCGCCCGTACCGCACCGGCTCCACGTGCGTCACGTCGTCCGGGTGGATCGACGACGTGATCGCGACACCCCGCGAGTAGTCCGTGTCCGCGCGCAGCGACCGGGCCGCCAGCACCGCCTCCGAGTTCGTGCGGGCCAGGAGCCCGAGCCGCGGGGAGACGAGCGGCAGGGTTCCGGTGTCCCGCATCCGGTGCAGCAGCCGCTGGGTCCCCAACGCCGCGGCCGAGAACACCACCTGCGTCGCGGTGAAGGTCCGGCGGGAGAAACCGCCGGTCCGGCGCGTGTCCACCGCGTACCCGCCGTCGATCGGCCGGACCGTCACCGCCGTCGTCAAGGGGTGGACCACGGCGCCCGCCCGCTCGGCCAGGTACAGGTAGTTCTTCACGGTCGTGTTCTTCGCCCCGACCCGGCACCCGGTCATGCACTCGCCGCACAGCGTGCAGGACGACCGCGCCGGACCGGCGCCGCCGAAGAACGGGTCCACCCCGGACTGTCCGAAGTAGACGCCGACCGGGGTGCGGCGGTACGTGTGGCCGATGCCCATGTCGTCGGCGACGTCCTTGAGCACCCGGTCCGCGGCCGTCGTCGCCGGGTTCTCGACCACGCCGAGCATCCGCTTCGCCTGGTCGTAGTACGGCGCCAGCTCGGCCTTCCAGTCGGTGATGTGCGCCCACTGCGGGTCTTCGTAGAAGCCGTCCGGGGGCTCGTACAACGTGTTCGCGTACACCAGCGAACCCCCGCCGACGCCGGAGCCGCTCATCACGAACGTGTTCTTCAGCAGCGTCAGCCGCTGGATGCCGAAGCAGCCCAGCGCGGGTGCCCACAGGTACTTGCGCACCCGCCAGGACGTCTTCGCGAACTCGTCGTCGGCGAACCGGCGGCCGGTCTCCAGCACGCCGACGCGGTAGCCCTTCTCGGTCAGCCGCAGCGCCGTGACGCTGCCGCCGAAGCCCGAACCGATCACCAGGACGTCGTAGTCCATCAGCCCGCCACCCGGTAGTCGGCGACGTCGAAGCGCCGCGTCCGGCGGTCGTACTCGGTGACCAGGCCGGGCCAGTTGGTCGTCACCCGGCCGTCCGCCTGCCGGTACCAGCTCGTGCAGGCGCTCCACACGCTGTGGCCCAGGCGCTGCTGCACCTCGCGGTCGTACCGGTCTTCGACCTCCGGCCGCACGTCCAAATAGGACACGCCGGGCCGCGTGAGCCGTTCCACCGCCTGGCGGATGTAGCGGGCCTGCCGCTCGATCATGTAGATGATGGACCCGGCGCCGAGGTTCGTGTTGGGCCCGTAGACGCAGAAGAAGTTGGGGAAGCCGGGCACGGTCATGCCCAGGTACGCCCGCGCGCCGCCGGACCACTCGTCGGCCAGGGACCGCCCGCCGAGGCCGCGCACCTCCATCCGGCCGAGGAACTGCGTCGCGGCGAAGCCGGTGCCGTAGACCAGGACGTCCGCCTCGATTTCGGTACCGTCCTCGACGCGCACGCCCTTCTCGGTGATCTCGGTGATCCGCCGCGTCTCGACGTCGACGTCCGGCTGGGCGAGCGCGGGCAGGTAGTCGTTGGTGAAGAGGATCCGCTTGCAGCCCAGCGGGTACGCCGGCTTGAGCTTGGCCCGCAGTTCCGGGTCCTTGATGTGGCGGCGCCGCAGCTGCGCGGTCCGCAGCTCGAACATCTTCGCCAGCACCGGGTGGCGCGTCATCGCGTACGTGGCGTACTCGGCGAGCAGGAAGATCCGCAGCCGGCCGAGCAGCTGGGTCGGCGGCAGGTGCTCGAACAGCCAGTGCTGCCACCGCCGGTAGCTCGGATCGGACTTCGCCATGACGTACGGCGGCGTGCGCTGGAAGACCGTGACGTGCTGCGCGCGTTTCCGCAGCTCGGGCACGAACTGCACGGCGCTGGCCCCGGTCCCGATGACGGCGACGCGCTTGCCGGTCAGGTCGACGCCGTGGTCCCACCGCGCGGAGTGGAAGGCGTCCCCGGCGAAGCTTTCCCGGTTCGGGATGTCCGGCAGCACCGGCCGTGACAGCTGCCCGACGGCGGGCACGAAGACGTTCGCCTCGAAGATCTCGCCGGCGCCGGTTTCGACGCGCCAGAGCCCGCGGTCTTCGTCGAACGCGGCCGAGGTGACCTCGCGGTGGTACCTAATGTGCGGTTCCAGGCCGTACTTCGCGATGACGCGCCGCAGGTAGGCGAGGATGTCGGGCTGGTGCGAGAAGCGCTTCGGCCACCGCGGGTTGGGCTCGAAGGAGAAGGAGTACAACGGCGACGGGATGTCGCACGCGGCGCCCGGGTAGGTGTTGTCCCGCCAGACGCCGCCGGGCTCGGCCGCGCTCTCGAGGATCGTGAAGTCGGTGAACCCCGCCCGCTTGAGCTCGATCGCCGTCCCGATGCCGCCGAACCCGGTGCCCGCGATCAGCACCGACGGCCCCTTCGCCGAACCAGTCATGCCCGAAAAGCTACGGACTCCGCGCCTGTGACAACAGGCCACGAACGGTCACTCAATCGAGATTTCCGGCCAGCCTCACTCCGGCGGGTGGACGCGCACCTCGTGCGTCTCGGCCCCCGCTTCCGCCCACTTCACCAGCTCGCCCGCCGACTTCTCCAACGCCGTGAGGTCCCGCTCCGGCAGCTTCTCGAACGGCGACAGCTCGATCGCCGCCGTCTTCTTCGATGCCTTGATCTCCCAGAAGCCGCACACCTGGCCGCCGACCAGCAAGGTGCCCTTGACCAGGCCGTTCTGCGAGATCACGCGCTTGCGGTAGGCGTCCGAGATGACCCGCGTCCGGTCCGCGTACGACAGGATCGTCTGGTCGAACGGCCCCAGCAGCCGCGGCGGCGCCGAGACGTCTTCGGCCGGCACCGTCAGCTCCGGCAGGTCCAGCAGCTCGCGGCCGTCCGGGTCGCGGTAGCGGCGCAGGTCCATCGCGGCCGCCACCTCGCCCAGACGGGTGATTCCCGCCCACGTCTGGACGTCCGCCACCGTGGCCGGGCCGAACGCGCGCAGGTACCGCGAGATCAGCGAAGCCGGGTCCGGAGCGGGGAGTGCAGCGCCGACCCACTCGTCCAGGCACGCGTACGTCGTCTGCCCGGCTTTGCCCCAGATCGCCCGCGGCGGCGTCTGCACCAGTGGCAGCCGGCCGCGGGCCAGGTGTGTCAGGGACGACGGCGGGGCGTCCCAGGTGCGGGCCAGCTCGGCGCCCAGCGCGTTGCCCGGCATCGGGCCGCCGAGGAGCAGCTTCCGCGCCGCTTCGGCGACGAGCTCGTGGTCGAGCCCGGCCAACGCGGCCGCGTGCAGCGTGTTCTGCTTGAGGTCGCGGTCGTAGATGCCCTGGACGACCGGCCGCCACGCCAGCGCATCCGCCGCCGTCACCAGGTGGACCGTGCCGCGCATCAGCGCGATCCGCACCACGCGCCGGCTCTCGAGCAGCTCCACCAGCTCCGCCGGCCGGAACCCCTCCAGCCGCGACCACAGGCCGAAGTACGGCGGGAACGGCGCCTGCGCCTGAAGCCCGGCCAGGTGCTCGACCGCGGCGAAGGCGGACATCTGCGCCCGGCTCAGCAGCAGCTGGCGCTCGAGCGTGGCGCGGTTCAGGGCTCGTCGGCTCAAGGTCTGCACGTCGTCACCCTAACGATCACCCCGGACAGTTCCGGTCCTCGATTGGACACCTTCTCCCGGCTTGATCCAGAATTCCGGCCATGGCCGAGCTCGCCGCGCCCGCCGTCGGGGACTGGGACTTCCCCCGCGGCACCGCGAGCATCGAGCTGATGACGCGGTTCGCCGCCGAGCGCGGTCTGCCGCCCGGACGGCTCCTGGCCGCCACCACGCTGACGCCGGAGCTGCTCGCCGATCCGGCCGTCCAGGTCGACGCGCGTCAGGAGCTGGCCGTCGTCCGCGCGCTGGCCGCCCTGGACGGATCCGACGCGACCGCGCTGGCGCTGGGGCGCCGCTACCGCGTCACCACCTTCGGCATCTTCGGGTTCGCCTGCATCAGCAGCCCGACGCTGCGCGACGCGATGCTGTTCGCCCTCCGCTACTTCGACCTGAGCTTCGCCTTCTGCATCCCGCACGTCGTCCTCGGCGCCGACCGGCTGACCCTGGAGCTCGACGACAGCCGCGTGCCCGCCGACGTCGCCCGCTTCCTCGTCCTGCGCGACCTGGCCGCGATCTTCGCCGTCATGCGCGACCTGCTGCCCGAGATCGCCCTCGACGAGCTGACGTTCCGGCACGAAAGCCCCACGCCGGAGCCGTACCTGGCCGCGTTCGGCATCCGGCCGCGCTTCGGCGCCGACGCCTGCCGGGCGACCCTCGACCCCGCGCTGCTGAGCCGGCCGCTGCCGCAGGCCAACGACCAGACCGTCGCCCTGTGCGCCGCGCAGTGCGAAGCGCTCGTCACGCGGCGGCGGCAGCGCTCGGGCATCTCGCAGCAGGTGCGCGAGCGGCTGGTCCGGCTCGGCGGCGTCGACGCGGGGATGGACGAGATCGCCCGGCAGCTGACGCTCAGCACGCGCACCCTGCGCCGCCGCCTGACCGAGGCCGGCACGAGCTATCGCGCGCTGGTCGACGAGGTCCGCCAGACGCTCGCCGAAGAGCTCCTCGACACCGGCGTGCTGTCGGTCGAGGACGTCGCCTACCGGCTCGGGTACGCGGAGGCGTCGAGCTTCATCCACGCATTCAAGCGCTGGACCGGGCTGACGCCGGCGGCGTTCGCCCGTCGCTTCCGCGCCGCTCGGCGAGAACCGCCGGGTAGGTGAGCTTCAGCAGGTTGAGCAGCGAATCGGTGAGGAAGGTGCGCAGGGCCGCGCGGTCGAGCGTGCCGCGGATCAGCCACTCCCGCGACGCCGCGCGCAGCATCCCGCCGAACGACCGGATCATCGCCCGGAGTTCTTCGCGGCCCTCGGTCACGCCGGTCATCAGCGCGGCTTCCAGGACGCGGTCGGCGGCGATCTCGTCGGCCTCCAGCATGATCCGCTCGATCTCGGGGTCGCGCCCGGCCGCCTCCGGTCCGATCACGGTCAGCCAGGCGTCGCGGTTGCGGTCCACGACCTCGATCCAGCGTTCGACGCCGATCGCCAGCCGCTGCTCCATCGTGGTGTCCGGCAGCGCTTCGGTGACCGGCGCCGGCACGATCATCAGCTGCCGCACCACTTCCAGGTACAGCTCGCGCTTCCCGCCGAAGTAGTGGTTGATCAAGGGGCGCGCCACCCCGGCGGCCGCGGCGATGTCCGAAGTGGACACCGAGGCGTAGCTGCCCGCGCCGAACAGGTGCCGGGCGGCGGCGAGGATCTCCGCACGCCGTTCGGCCGGTTCGAGCCGGCGGCGCCGCGGCCGGGTCCCACTGGTCATCCGCTCAGCCTCGCGGGGGATCGGCACGCTGTCAACAAGTAGTTGACTCGTCGTCAAGAGAGTGACTCCGGTGGCGGGCAAGCGGTGTTTCGCGCCAACCTTTGTCGTTACGCAACCGGAACAACCGGCCGGTAACTTCCCGGCACCCGGATGCGACGAGACGGCAGGGGGCCCGGACCGGGGGTAGGAGCAGATGAACGAAGAAGGCGCGCCGATCCGGCCGGCGGGACGCTGGGTGAGCGTCCGCCTGCAGCATCGCCACGTCAGCTTCGACGAAGGGTTCGAAGCGGACGAGCCGCTTCCGGACGGCGACTGCGCGGACGAGGCTTCGCTGTCGTACTCGGGAATCGTGATTTCCAGTTACGACCGGGGCGAGAAGGTCTCCGAGCGCTGGATCCCGCTGGGCGTCGACCCGTCCGAAGCGGACGACGAGCGGTTGATCGGCCAGCTGCGAGAGGCGTTGCTGTGGCAGGCGGGCCGTCCCCCGCAGACCGCGGAGGACTGACCCGTCGTGAGTGCCAAGGCGGGTTCTGACCCGCTTTACCACTCACGAGCCGGTGCGCAGGCCCTCGAAGGCCACCTTGCACACCGCGTCCGCCACTTCGGCCGCCGAGGAGCCGCGCCGCGGCTTGTACCACTCGATCAGCGAGTTCACCATGCCGAACACCAACCGCGCGGTCACCGCCGGGTCCACGTCCGGGCGGACGTCGCCCTCCGCTTCGGCCTGCTTCACCAGGTCCGTCACCAGCCGGTCGAACTCACGCCGCCGCGCCAGCGCCGCCCGCTCCACCTTCGTGTTGCCCCGCACGCGCAACAGCAGCGTCACGAACGGCAGCCGGTCCGCCAGCACCAGGACGCTGCCGCGCACCAGGTGCTCCAGCCGGTCGATCGCGCGCCCGTCCAGCTGGGCCGTCTCGGAAGCCACCTCGAACAGCCCGTCCAGCGCCCGGTCCACCGCCAGCCGCAGCAGCTCCTCCTTGCTGGGCACGTGGTGGTAGATCGCCGACTTCGTGATGCCGAGCTTGCGGGACAGGTCCTCCATGCTCGTGCCGTCGTAGCCGCGCTCGTTGAACAGCTTCACCGCCACCTGCAGCAACGACTCCAGGTCGTAGCCGGGCCGTCCGCGCCGCGGCGTCGTCACGGCTTGTCCCGCTGGTCGACGATCCGCCGCATCTTGCCCATCGACCGCTCCAGCGTGTCCGGGTCGACGACGTCCACCGACACCGTCACCCCGACACCGTCCTTGACCCCCGACACCAGCGACGCGGCCGCCGCTTCCCGCACGGCGGAAGGAGCGTCGTGCCGGGCCTCCACCCGCACGGTCAGGTGGTCGAGCCGGCCGCGGGTGGACCGGACGAGCTGGAAGTGCGGGCTCAACCCGTCCGTGCGCAGCACGATCTCCTCGATCTGCGTCGGGAAGACGTTGACCCCGCGCAGGATGATCAGGTCGTCGGTCCGGCCGGTCACCTTGGCCATCCGCCGGAACGCCGGCCGCGCGGTGCCCGGGCTCAGTTCGGTCAGGTCCCGGGTGCGGTAGCGGATGATCGGCAGCGCCTGCTTGGTCAGCGACGTGAACACCAGCTCACCGGTCTCCCCGCCGCCGAGGACGTCCTCGGAGTACGGGTCGATCACCTCGGGGTAGAAGTGGTCCTCCCAGATGTGCAGGCCGTCCTTCGTCTCGACGCACTCCTGAGCGACGCCCGGGCCCATCACCTCGGACAGCCCGTAGATGTCGACGGCGTCGAGCGCGAACCGCTCCTCGATCTCCGCGCGCATCCGCTCGGTCCACGGCTCGGCGCCGAAGATGCCCACCTTCAGGGAGGAAGCCCGCGGGTCGACGCCTTGGCGCTCGAACTCGTCGAGCAGCGTCAGCATGTACGACGGCGTCACCATGATGACCTCGGGCCGGAAGTCGGTGATCAGCTGCACCTGCCGCGCGGTCATCCCGCCCGACGCCGGAATCACCGTGCAGCCCAGCTTCTCCGCGCCGTAGTGCGCGCCGAGCCCGCCGGTGAACAGGCCGTAGCCGTAGGCGACGTGCACCTTGTGCCCCGGCCGCCCGCCCGCGGCGTGGATCGAGCGGGCCATCACCGTCGCCCACGTGTCGATGTCCCGCTCGGTGTACCCGACGACGGTGGCCTTGCCGGTCGTGCCGCTGGAGGCGTGGATGCGGCGGACCTGGTCCTGCGGCACGGCGAACATCCCGAACGGGTAGTTCTCGCGCAGGTCCTGCTTGGTGGTGAACGGGAACTTCGCCAGGTCGGCGAGCTCCTTGCAGTCGTCCGGGTGGACGCCGGCCGCGTCGAACTTGCGCGTGTACGCCGGAACGTTCGCGTAGGCGTGCCGGAGTGTCCACTGCAGACGTTCCAGCTGGAGGGCGGCCAGCTCGTCCGCGCTGATGTCCGTCTCGATCATGCACTGTCCCGTTTCGCGGAGAGGACGCGGCTGCGGCCGCGGAATTCGGCGACGACCTCGGGCCCGGCGGGGGTCTCCCGGTGGACCGTGACGTCGTAGAGGCCGTTGCGGCCGTAGCGGGTGCGCTCGGTGGCCGTGGCGACGAGGTGGTCGCCGAGCCGGCCGGCCGCGACGAAGGAGATGTCGGCGCCCGCGGCGACCGTCGCGGGGCCGTGGCTGTTGCAGGCGAGCGCGAAGGCCGTGTCGGCCAGCAGGAAGACGTACCCGCCGTGGGCGATGTCGTGGCCGTTGACCATCTCGCGCGTGATCGTCATGGTCGCCACGGCGCGGCCGCCGCCCGCTTCGACGAGTTCGATGCCCAGCGCGCGCGAGGCCTCGTCGGCGGCGAACATGGTGTGCGCGGCGTTGGTCATCTGCCCTCCGTCCCCACTGACCGAATGGACGGTCACTCGGCGGTGCCGCTCAGTAAAGGCAGTGGTCGCCGCCGGTGTCAAGCGCCGGGCCCTTCCGATCTTCGGGACCAGCGGCTACCATGCGATTAACTGAACGTCCGGTAGGTAATTCGGCGAGAGGGACCTGATGGCATTGCTGCGCAGCTACGTCTCCGGGAGCTGGCACACCGCGGCGGACGAGGGCGTCCCGCTGCACGACGCGGCCACCGGCGAGGAGGTCGCCCGGATCTCGTCGGCAGGCGTCGACTTCGCGGCCGCCCTCGAGTACGGCCGCAAGGTCGGCGGCCCGGCCCTGCGCGAGCTGACGTTCCACCAGCGTGCGGCGCTGCTCAAGGCGCTCGCCTCGCACCTGCGCGAGCACCGCGACGAGCTGTACGCCCTCTCCGCTCGCACGGGTGCCACCCTCGGTGACTCGAAGTTCGACATCGACGGCGGCATCGGCGTGCTGTTCAGCTACGCCTCGAAGGGCAAGCGCGAGCTGCCGAACGACACCGTCTACGTCGAGGGCAACGTCGAGCCGCTCTCCCGCGGGGGCACGTTCGTCGCCCAGCACATCGCGACCCCGCTGCGGGGCGTCGCCGTCCAGATCAACGCGTTCAACTTCCCGGTGTGGGGCCCGCTGGAGAAGTTCGCGCCCGCCTTCCTGGCCGGTGTCCCGAGCCTGGTCAAGCCGGCCAGCCAGACCGCCTACCTGACCGCCCGCGTGGTCGAGCTGATCATCGAGTCCGGCCTCCTGCCCGAAGGCTCGCTCCAGTTCGTCGCGGGCGGCGCCGGCGACCTCCTCGACCACGTCACCGCGCAGGACCTGGTGTCCTTCACCGGCTCGGCGTCGACCGCGCAGAAGCTGCGGACCCACCCGGCGATCGTGCGCCACGCCGTCCGCTTCAACGCCGAGGCCGACTCGCTGAACTGCTCGATCCTCGGCCCGGACGCCGTCCGGGGCACGACCGAGTTCGACCTGTTCGTCAAGCAGCTGACCACCGAGATGACGGTCAAGGCGGGCCAGAAGTGCACCGCGATCCGGCGCGCGTTCGTGCCGGCCGAGCTGCTCGACGACGTCGCCGCGGCCGCCTCGGAGCGACTGGCGAAGGTGACGGTCGGCCACCCGGCGTCCGAAGGCGTCCGGATGGGCGCGCTGGCCAGCCTGGAGCAGCGCGAGGAAGTGCGGCGGTCGCTGAAGGCGCTGCTGGACGCCGGGAGCGTCGTCTTCGGCGACCCGGAGCGGGTCGACGTCGTGGACGCCGACGCCGAGCGCGGCGCCTTCATCTCGCCCGTGCTGCTCAAGGCCGACCCCGAGCGCTCCGAGCCGCACGAGGTCGAGGCGTTCGGCCCGGTCTCGACGCTGATGCCGTACACGTCCACCGAGCAGGTCGTCGACTTCGCCGCGCGCGGCGGCGGCAGCCTGGCCGGGTCCGTGGTCAGCGCGGACAAGGAGTTCGTGCGCGAGGTCGTGCTCGGCGCGGCGCCGTTCCACGGCCGCCTGCTGGTGCTCGACGCCGAGGACGCGAAGGAGTCCACCGGGCACGGTTCGCCGATGCCGCAGCTGGTCCACGGCGGCCCGGGCCGCGCGGGCGGCGGCGAGGAGATGGGCGGCATCCGGGGTGTGCTGCACCACATGCAGCGCACCGCCGTGCAGGGCTCGCCCGCGGTGCTGTCCGCCGTCACCGGCCGCTGGGTCGCCGGCGCGCCGCGCACCGAAGGCGTCCACCCGTTCCGGAAGTCGCTGGCCGAGCTGAAGATCGGTGACTCGGTGGTGGCCGGGCCGCGGGTCGTTTCGCAGGCCGACGTCGACCACTTCGCCGAGTTCACCGGCGACACGTTCTACGCCCACACCGACCCCGAGGCGGCCGCGGCCAACCCGCTGTTCGGCGGGATCGTCGCGCACGGCTACCTGGTCGTCTCGTTCGCGGCCGGGTTGTTCGTCTCGCCCGAGCCCGGCCCGGTGCTGGCCAACTACGGCCTGGAGAACCTGCGGTTCCTCACCCCGGTCAAGGTCGGCGACTCGCTCACGGTGACGCTGACCGCCAAGCAGATCACCCCGCGGATCGACCAGGAGTACGGCGAGGTCCGCTGGGACGCCGACGTCACGAACGCCGAGGGCGAGTCCGTGGCCAAGTACGACGTCCTGACCCTGGTGTCGAAGGAGCAGCCGTGACGGCCACTGTTTCGCTGGAAGAACACTTCGAGCACACCATCGAGCGCGACCAGCGAATCGAGCCGCGCGACTGGGTGCCCGAGGGCTACCGCAAGACGATGATCCGGCAGATCGCGCAGCACGCGCACTCGGAGATCATCGGCATGCAGCCCGAGGGCAACTGGATCACGCGGGCGCCGTCGCTGCGGCGCAAGGCGATCCTGCTGGCCAAGGTCCAGGACGAAGCCGGCCACGGCCTCTACCTGTACTCCGCGGCCGCGACGCTGGGCGCGGACCGCGCGGACCTGACCGACAAGCTGATCACGGGCAGGCAGAAGTACTCGTCGATCTTCAACTACCCGACGCTGACCTTCGCCGACGTCGGCGTGATCGGCTGGCTGGTCGACGGCGCCGCGATCTGCAACCAGGTGCCGCTGTGCCGGTCTTCGTACGGGCCGTACGCGCGGGCGATGATCCGCATCTGCAAGGAAGAGTCGTTCCACCAGCGGCAGGGCTACGAGCTGCTGATGACGATGATGAAGGGTACCGAGCAGCAGCGGGAGATGGTCCAGGAGGCGGTGAACCGCTGGTGGTGGCCGTCGCTGATGATGTTCGGCCCACCGGACGCCGATTCGCCCAACACCGCGCAGTCGATGGCGTGGAAGATCAAGCGCCACACCAACGACGAGCTGCGGCAGAGGTTCGTGGACATGTCGGTGCCGCAGGCTTCCGCGCTGGGCGTGACGTTCCCCGATCCCGAGCTGAAGTGGAACGCCGAACGCGGGCACTACGACTTCGGCGCGGTCGACTGGGACGAGTTCAAGAACGTCCTCAAGGGCAACGGGCCCTGCAACGCTTCGCGGATCGCGCACCGGCGCCGGGCCCACGAAGACGGCGCGTGGGTGCGGGAAGCCGCCGTCGCCCACGCCGCGAAGAAGGAGCACAAGTGAGCGAGCTGACTTCCGAAGGCGGCCACGGCGCCGTCCCCCTGGAAGGCGTCCCCGCCGCTCCGGGAACGGTCAAGCACGACTGGCCGCTGTACGAGGTGTTCGTCCGCGGCAAGCGCGGGCTGAACCACGTGCACGTCGGCTCGCTGCACGCGGCCGACGACCAGATGGCCCTGCACCACGCGCGCGACCTCTACACGCGCCGCAACGAAGGCGTGTCGATCTGGGTCGTGCGCGCGGCGGACATCACGGCGTCGTCGCCGGACGAGAAGGACCCGTTCTTCGCACCCAGCGGCGACAAGGTCTACCGGCACCCGACGTTCTACGACATTCCCGAGGATGTGCCGCACATATGAGTTTCGACAACGTGTACGAGGCCATCACCGAAGAGAACGACGCGCGCTGGGCGTTCGGCACCGGCTTCGAGGACCCGCTGTCCGGAGTGGACACTTCGGTGCCGTCCGGGGTGGATGCCGCGCAGCTGGCCGCGTACTGCCTGATGCTCGGCGACGACGCGCTGGTCTTCTCCCACCGGCTCCAGGAGTGGTGCACCAACGCGCCCGAGCTGGAGGACGAGGTCGCGATCGCCAACATCGCCCTGGACCTGCTGGGCCAGGCGCGGCTGCTGCTCGCGCGCGCCGGCAAGGCCGACGGCTCCGGGCGCACGGAGGACTCACTGGCGTTCCTGCGTGCGGAGAACGAGTTCCGCAACGTCCGGCTCGCCGAGCTGGGCGGCGGGCACTTCGGCCACCTGATCGCGCGCCTGTTCGTGTTCTCGACGTGGCGGCTGGCGCTGCTGCAGCGGCTGGTGTCCTCGGTGGACCCGGTGCTGGCGGCGATCGCGGACAAGGGCGTCAAGGAACTGGCCTACCACCGCGACTACGCGGCGCAGTGGCTGGTCCGCCTGGGCGACGGGACGCCGCTGTCGCACGCGCGGATGCAGGAGGGCCTGGACGAGCTCTGGCCGTACGTGGGGGAGCTGTTCCGCACGCACCCCGTGGAATTCGTCGACGCGGCGTCGCTGCGTCCGGAGTTCGATGCGGTGCTGGACCAGGCCCTGGCCGCGGCCACGCTTTCGAGGCCTGCCTCCGGTGAGCTGGCCGGAGTGTCGGGCCGGATGGGCCGCGACGGCGTGCACACGGAGTCGTTCGGGTACTTGCTGGCGGAGCTGCAGAGCGTGGCCCGGGCGATGCCGGACGCCCGATGGTGACCGCGGCTGCCGTGGCGGCCACGGTCACCGACCCCGAGCTGCCGATGCTGACGCTGGCGGACCTCGGGGTGCTGCGCTCGGTGTCGGAGTCCGAGGGCCGCGTGGTCGTCGCGATCACGCCGACGTACACCGGCTGCCCGGCGATGGACACCATGCGCGACGACCTGGAGCACGCGCTGGTCTCGGCGGGCTACCCGGACGTCGAGATCCGGACGCAGCTGTCGCCGGCGTGGACGTCGGACTGGATTTCCGCCGCGGGCCGACGGAAGCTCGCCGAGGCGGGGATCGCGCCGCCGGGTGCCGCGCCGCGGCGGTCGGGGCCGATCCCGCTGACGCTGTCGGCACCGGTTTCGCGCGTTTCCTGCCCGCACTGTGGTTCCGCGGATACCGAAGAGCAGTCCCGGTTCGGTGCGACGGCGTGCAAGGCGCTGCGGCGCTGCCGCGCGTGTCTGGAGCCGTTCGAGCACGTCAAGGAGATCTGAAGTGGCGCGGTTCAACTCCCTGAAGGTGGCCGGGGTCGAGCGGCTGTGCGACGACGCGGTCGCGGTGACCTTCGACGTGCCGTCGTCGCTGGCCGCGGAGTACGCGTTCAAGCCGGGCCAGTCGCTGACGCTGCGGCGCTCGATCGACGGCCGTGACGAGCGCCGGTCGTACTCGATCTGCGCGCCGGCGGGCGCGGCCCCGCGGGTGGGCGTCCGCCTGGTCCCGGACGGGTTCTTCTCGTCGTGGCTGGTGAACGAGGTCCGCGCGGGCGACACGATCGAGGTGGCCCCGCCGTCCGGGTCGTTCACCCCGGACCTGTCCGAGGGCGGCCACCACGTCCTGATCGCGGCGGGTTCGGGCATCACCCCGGTGCTGTCGATCGTGTCGTCGCTGCTGAAGTCGTCCACGGCGACGGTGACGGTGCTGTACGGCAACCGCCGCACGGACACGGTGATGTTCGCGGACGAGCTGGCCGACCTGAAGGACAGCGCACCGTCGCGGCTCGAGCTGATCCACGTGCTGTCCCGCGAGCCGCGCGAGGCGGACCTGTTCACCGGCCGCCTGGACGTCCCGAAGCTGCGTACGCTGTTCTCCACGCTGGTGCCGGTGGAGTCGGTGGACCACTGGTGGCTGTGCGGCCCGTTCGAGATGGTGTCGGGCGCGCAGGAGCTGCTGGCCTCGCTGGGGGTGCCCTCGTCGAAGGTGCACCAGGAGCTGTTCTACGTGGACACCCCACCGGCCCCGGTGGAGCACCTCGACCCGGCGGTGGCGGGGGAGTCCTCGGAGGTCTCGGTGGTCCTGGACGGCCGTTCGACGCCGATGACGCTGCCCCGTTCGTCATCGGTGCTCGACGGCGCGCAGAAGTTCCGCCCGGACCTGCCGTTCGCCTGCAAGGGCGGGGTGTGCGGAACGTGCCGCGCCAAAGTGACGGAGGGCAAGGTGGACCTGCGGCGCAACTTCGCGCTGGAGCAGGCGGAGATCGAGGCGGGGTTCGTCCTGACGTGCCAGTCGTACCCGGTCTCGGAGACCCTCACGGTCGACTTCGACGCCTGAGCTAGCCGATCCCTTCTTCGGCGTCCGCGAAGCCCCACTCACGGGCCAGGCGGGTCAGGGCTTTCGCTGCCCAGGTCCGCCGCTCGTCCCGGTCGAGCCCGATCGGCGCCACCACGGTCACCGCCCCCTGCGGGCCCGGCAGTCCCTGCGGCTTCCCGAACGCCGAGAGGTCGACGACGGCCGGCAGGCTGGTGTCCGCCTTGATCTGCAGTTCGACCGCCGGCGGCGCCAGCAGCGCGGCGCACTCGGGGTTGGGGACGAGCGCGCCGGGGACCACGACGGTCGCGGTCTGCCACGCCGCCGTCCACAGTTCGACGATCTCGTTCGCCGTGACCCGGAGGCCGGCCGTGGACCCGTCCGGCCGCGCCGACGCCCACGCCGCGAAGTTCGCCTGGAACTCGACGGACACCGTGACCGTCCACGGCCGGCCACCGGGAAGCAGGATGCGGGTGACCGCGCGGACGGCCGTGCCCCCGGCCGGGCTCCGCGCGGTGTAGTCGTACCGCGCGTCCCGGCCGGTCTGGCGGACGTCCGGCCCGCTCGCCCGAGCCCACCGGCCCGGCGCGGTCCGGGCCCGCCGCAGGAGGGACAAGGCCGGGAGGAGCGTGCTGATCGGCGCCTCCGGGAGGGCCGCCTCGATCAGGTCGCGGGTGCGCCGGGTGATCTCGGCGTCGAGCTGCCACGGCAGGGTGGCGACGGCGCGCACCGTCAGGTCCGCGGGGCCGGCCATCGGGAGCCGGAAAGCCTCGCGGGCGTTCCGGCCCAGCCGGGGCCGGGGATGCCACCACGCCGTCCGCGTCGCGGGGTCGCGGTGCAGGACGCCCGCCTGCCACGTTCCGCCGTCGAGGTCGACCGCACGGGCGGTGGCATCGGGGCAGTCCGAGACCGGGAACCCGAGTCCGTCCGGGAAGCCGGGCAGGGCCGCGAGGTCGTCCCAGATCGGCCCGGCGACCACCACGGCCCGCTGGCCGGCGACCGCGCAGAGCACGTCGCCGCGGGTGAAGTGCTGGACGAAGCCGGGTCCCTCGCGGTAGGCCCGGCCGGCCGGGGTACCCAGGCGGCCACCGGCTCGGCGGGCGGCGTCTTCGAACGCCCGCTCGGTTCGCGGGTCGGCTCCTTCGCCCACCCGGATGGCGGGGCTTCCGGGAACCGTGACGGATCCGGCGTTCCCCACCTGGATCACGACCCCGTGGACGTCTCCGGTGACCACGTTCCGGACGGCCGGCGCCGGCTGCGGTCGCAGTGGGATCCGCTTCGGCCCGAGCACCGGACGCTCACCCAGCGGCGGCACCTCGAACTCGGGCTGGTCCGTCAGCATGCGCAGGAGCTTTTCGGCGCCTGCGACGGTGAAGTCCGAGACCGAATACACCGTCGACGTGACCGAGGCGAGGAACTCCGGCACGTCGCCTGGGCTGCGGCCGGGCAACAGGAGGGGCACGAACCGCTTCAGCGCGTTCGGGTCGGCGTAGAACGCATCGCGGACCTGCCGGGCCTTCCAGAGGACACCGGGTCCTTCGTGCGCGCCGCCGTCTCCGGCGCTGCGGCGGTACGCGGGCGAGGCGATCACCAGGACGTAGTCGGCTTCGCGGAGCCGCCCGGCCGTCCACAACGCCCAGTCCCGGCGCTCGTTCGCTTCGCCCAGGTCGAGCCGCGCGTCGATGCTGCAGGACCGGAGGAACCTCCACAGCCGGATCAGCTGGTCCTCGTGCGAAGGGTCGTCCGGCTCGTCGGCGTACGAGAGGAGCACCTGGGTCACGCGCACCTCCCACCTCGTCCGCGCGAGGGAGGGATTCTACCGACTCGGGGTCGCCGTCAGAGCTTGCGGCGCCGGCGGCGTCGGGTCCGCGGTTCGGGCCCCGGGTCCTCCGGAGGCTCCTCCCGGGCCGCCGGGTCCGCCAGGCCCAGCATCTCCGCCGCCAGCTGCTGGGAACTCGCGAACATGCCCGTCGGGGCCTCGCTCGCCCGGCGCAGCGCCGACGGGCGGAGGCGGTTGTAGCCCCGGACCGTCACCGGCCGGCGGGCGCGCAGGTCGTACGCCTTCTCGTCCGCCAGCTCCGCGGCCAGCTCGCGGTCGACCAGGATCGTGCCCGGGCGGGCCACCGAGGTCAGGCGGGCGGCCAGGTTGACCACCGAGCCGTAGACGTCGCCGAAGCGCGACAGGATGCGGCCCGACGCCATGCCCGCGCGGACGGCCGGCAGCGTCTCGTCCGCGGACGTGCGCTCGGTCAGCGTCAGGGCGATCTCCGCCGCGTCGACCGGGGCGTCCGCCACGAACAGGACTTCGTCGCCGATCATCTTCACCACGCGGCCGTGGTGCTCGGCGATCACCTCGGTGGCCAGGGTCTCGAAGGCGTCGAGCACGCGGCTCAGCTCGTCTTCGCCGATCTGGCGCGTCAGGCGCGTGTAGCCGACCATGTCGACGAACCCGACCACCTCGGTGCGGGTCTCCAGGTGCTCGTCCGGGGCCGCGAACGCGCGTCCCGCGTAGGCCGCGAGGTGGCGGCGCCAGACGAAGTTCTGGACCTGCTCCAGCTCCGGCAGCAGCCGGTCGACCAGGCGCGTCACCTGGCGTTCGCTGCGGCCGAGCTCCGGCTGTTCCCGGATCAGCTGCCAGAGCATGTCGACCTGCCACTCGGCCAGCCGCGACAGGTGCTGGCCGAGCGCGCGCGTCACCGAGACCTCGATGCTCGGGTCGATCAGGCCCGACTGCACCAGCTGGTCGGCGGTCCGCATCGCCTCGACGTCGGCGTCGGTGAAGACGACCTCGTCGTCGCGCACGGTCGCGAACCCCAGTGCGCGCCAGAGCCGGCGTGACCGCTCGTCGGGCACGCCGGCCTTCTCCGCCACTTCGAGCCGGGTGTACTTCCGCCGGCCGCCGAGCAGGACGCGTTCGAGCCGCTGCTGAAGTTCCTCGCCCGGACCGGTCACGTCAGGTCGTGTGGACGATCAGCACGTCCACGCCGGACTTGCGGGCCACCTCGGACGGCACCGAGCCCAGGATGCGGCCGGCGATCGTGTTCAGCCCGCGGTTGCCGACGACCAGCAGGTCGGCCTCGCGCTCCTTGACCACCTTGCGCAGCGAGTCGACCGGGTCGCCCTTGACCGCGACCGTGTCGATCTTCTCCGCGCCCGCTCGCGCCGCGCGGTCCCGCGCCGACTGCAGGGTGTCTTCGGCCGGGGCCGAGCCGACGACCTGGTACGCCTCGTCGCCGAGGGCGTCCTGGGCCTTGTCGACGTCGGACTGGCTCGCCGGGTAGAACGCACACACGATGACGAGCGTGGCGCCCGCGTCGGCGGCGACCGCCGCCGCGCGGTCCACCGCCGCGAACGAGGACTCCGAGCCGTCCGTGCCCACCACCACGGTCCGATATGCCGCACCCATGCGCAAAACCTCCAGGTGATCCCGCGTGAGCAGGGACGATAGCCGGTCGGTACCGACCGCGCAGGCTCGTCCGCGCCCGTGTCGGGTGGAAGGTTACTCGCCAGTCGCTTTCTGCGCTCCGCTCGCCCGGGGAGCCGGCTTCGGCGCCGCTTTGGGGGGCGCGGTGGCGGCGGGCTTGGCCGCGGGTTTGGCCCCGGGCTTCGGCTTCGGCACGTCGGAGGCGCGGATCCGGATGGTTTCCTCGACGTCGGTGACCCGCACGGTCTTCTCGGTGTCGTCCGGCTTGGGGCCGGTGACCAGGTCGGCCTTGACGTCGGCGGGCACCTTGACGTCGTCGCCGAGGACGGTGTGCGCCTCGGCCAGCACGGCCCGCGCCGCCCGGACCTGCTCGGCAAGCCCGCCGCGCACCTTCCGCAGCGCGTCGACCCGCTCGTTCGCCTGGGTGATCCGCCGGTTGGATTCCTCCGTGGCCGACGTCACGCGGCGCCGCGCCTCGTCGGCGGCTTCGGCGAGCCGCGCGTTGGCCTCGGTGATCGAGTCCTGCCGGCGCTTGTTGGCCTCCGCGACCGACTCCCGCTGACGGCGGTCGATGTCGGCCTTCGCGGCCTTCTCCTCTTCGAGGACCTTCGCGCGGATGTCGGCGGCGTCCTGCGTGGCCTCCTGGACGCGACGCGCGGCCTCGGCCTTGCTCGCGGCTTCCTGTTCGGCCAGCACCCGCATCGCCTCGGTGCGGCGCGAGGCCATCGCGATCTCGAAGTCCTCTTCGACCTTGGTGCGCCGATCCTGCGACTCGGTGTCGAGCCGCTTGCGCTCGGCCTCGGCCTCGTCGGTGATCTTCTTGGCCTCGGCGCGGGCGTCTTCGAGGACCTTCCGGTGCTCGGCCTCCATCTCCTTGCGCCGGAGGTCGAGCTCGGTGAGCAGCTGCTCGTACCGGGCCCGCATGGCGCTGGCATCGGTCTCGGCCTTGGCCCGGATGTGCCCGGCCTCGGCTTCGGCACGGGCGCGCGTGTCGGCGGATTCGTCCTGCGCGAGCCGCAGCATCCGCTGCAGCCGTTCGGACAGGCCTTCGACGCTCGTCGGCGGCTGGGCGAGCCGATCGACCTGCCCACGCAGGTCCGCGATCTCGCCGCGCGCGATCTCCAGCTGGCGGGCGAGGTCCCCCGCCTGCGCGATGGCGGCGTCCCGATCCGCGGTGAGCATCTTCAGATCGGCATCCAGCCGTTCGAGGTGCTCATCGACCTGCGCTCGGCTGTACCCGCGCTTCGCCACGTCGAAGCCGGCTCCCAGCGGCACAAGCTCCCGTTCATCGCCAAGGCTCATGGGGCCTACCGTAGCCGCAGTCCGGTCACGGAAGGGTGAGCACCCGGGCGGTGCGCCGAACGAGCCGTCTCCCGCGGCGAAAGGAACCGCCGGAATCGCCTGGTTCTTCGGGGCTTCCTGGCGCCGGGAGCTCGCGCCCTCACGGCGGTTCCCGGCGCGGCGAGCAGGGTGGGGTCTGGCGCCGCGATCGGGCCGGTTCCGGCCGCGGGAGCGGGCCGGTGTCCGGCCCCGGGGACCGGGTGGGCTCCGGGCTGCGGGACCAGGCGGGCTTGCGGCCTGGGACGGGCGGGGTCTCAGCCGCGGAAGCGAGCGGGCTTCCGGCCCGGGGCCGGGTGGGTTTCCGGCCGCGGGAGCAGGCGGCTTCCGGCCCGCGGGAGCAGGGTGGCTTTCGGCCGCGGAACTGGCGGGCTTCCTGCGCCGGGACCGGGCGGATTTCGGCTGCTGGAGCGGGCCGGGTTCCGGCCCGGGGACCGGTGAGGTTTGGGCCGCGGCATTTGGTGGGCTTCGGGCGGCCCTGGGACTGGGCGGCTTTGGCTGCGGGAGCGAGCCGGTGTCCGGCCGCTGCACCGAGTGGGCTTGCGGCCCTGGGGCCCGGCGGGTTCCGGCCGCGGGACCGGGCGGCTTCCGACGCGGGAGCGAGCCGGTTCTCGGCGCCGGGAGCGGGTCGGCTCCCGGCGCCGTCGGGCGTCAGGCGCCGCGGAATGCGTTGATGCCCTCGATGTGCTTGGCGCGCTTCTCTTCGTCGCGGACGCCGAGGCCTTCCTGGGGGGCGAGTGCGAGGACGCCGACCTTGCCCTGGTGGGCGTTGCGGTGCACGTCGAGCGCGGCCTGCCCGGTCTCCTCCAGCGCGTAGGTCTTCGACAGCGTCGGGTGAATCAGGCCCTTCGCGATCAGCCGGTTGGCCTCCCACGACTCACGGTAGTTCGCGAAGTGGGAGCCGATGATCCGCTTCAGGTTCATCCACAGGTACCGGTTGTCGTACTGATGCATGTACCCCGAGGTCGAGGCGCACGTGACGATCGTGCCGCCCTTGCGTGCGGCGTAGACGGACGCGCCGAAGGTCTCCCGGCCCGGGTGCTCGAACACGATGTCCGGGTCCTCACCGCCGGTCAGCTCGCGGATCTTCGCCCCGAAGCGCTGCCATTCCTTCGGGTCCTGCTCGTCGTCGTTCTTCCAGAACCGGTAGCCCTCGGCGCTGCGGTCGATGATCAGCTCGGCACCCAGCTTCCGGCAGATCGCCGCCTTCTCCGGGCTGGACACCACACACACCGGGATGGCGCCGCCGTTGAGCGCGTACTGCGTCGCATACGAGCCCAGCCCACCCGACGCGCCCCAGATCAGCACGACGTCGCCCTGCTTCATGTCCGCGCCGTTGCGGGAGACGAGCTGACGGTAGGCGGTCGAGTTCACCAGCCCGGGCGAGGCGGCCTCCTCCCAGGTCAGGTGGTCCGGCTTGGGCATCAGCTGGTTGGCCTTGACCAACGCGATCTCCGCGAGGCCGCCGAAGTTGGTCTCGAAACCCCAGATCCGCTGTTCGGTGTCGAGCATCGTGTCGTTGTGCCCGTCCGGGCCCTCGAGCTCGACGTTCAGGCAGTGCGCGACCACCTCATCGCCGGGCTTCCAGTTGTGCACCCCGACACCGGTCCGCAGCACGACACCGGACAGGTCCGAGCCGACGACGTGGTACGGCAAGTCGTGTCGCTTGGCCAGCGGCGAAAGCTTGCCGTACTTCTTCAGGAATTTGAACGTCGGGATCGGCTCGAAAATCGACGTCCACACGGTGTTGTAGTTGATGGCGCTGGCCATCACGGCGACCAGTGCTTCGCCGGGGCCGAGTTCGGGCACGGGGACGTCGTCGACGTGCAGCGACTTGCGCGGGTCCTTGTCCCGGCTCTCCAAGCCCTCGAACATGTCGACCTCGTCGGCGTGCACGGTCACCCCGCGGTAGCTCTCGGGCACGGGCAACGAGCCCACCGCGGCGGACTCGCCGTTCAGGATGGCCTGCTGGATCTCGCCGAGCTGCGTCATCGGTTCCTCCGCGGAGATGGGGGGCGTTGGCGGCAGAAATTACTCGCCGGTAACACGCGTCCACAACTGTACGAGACGGACAGCACGATTACACGCCGAACTGTGACCGGCTCACCTTGACCGGCTGGCCAGTCAAGCGGATCATCGACGTCGGGTACACCCACCCGACCAGCAGTTTCACCGACGGAGGTGAGCACGAATGAGTGAAGTCTCTACGCGCGCGTGGACCCGGCCCCACGACTGGGCCGAGGTCGTCATCGGGGTGGTCGCCGCTCTTTCACCCCTTTGGCTGAGCACGGACACGACCGCGATGTGGACGATGGTCGTCCTGGGCGCGCTGATCGCACTCGACGGCCTGGTGTCGCTGGCGATGCCGGGCATGGTCTACGGCGAAGGCATCCAGATCGCGCTCGGCGTGCTGCTCTTCATCGCGCCGTGGGTGATGGGGTACACGGAGTTCAACGGCGCGTCCTGGACGTCCTGGATCGCCGGGGTGCTGACGGTCATCGCCGGCGCGGCAGCGATGCCGGTCGCGAACGCCGCGCACCGCACGGCCGGGCAGCACTGACGACGCAGGAGGCACGGAATGACCGAGGATTCGGCGAAGGAGCGCATCCTCTGCGCCGCCGAGGCGCTCTTCGCCGAGTCCGGCTTCGACGCCACCCCGACTTCGCGCATCGCGGAGCAGGCCGGGGTGCCGAAGGGGCTGGTGCACTACTACTTCCGCCACAAGTCGGACCTGCTCACGGCGCTCGTCGCGCGGCTGCCCGACGAGCGCATCGAGCCGGCGGTGGTGGTGGTCCCGGGCGACCTGGCGGGCAGCTTGAGGCGGCTGGTCCGCGAGCTGGACCACCGCTTCAGCAGGTCACTGGGGCTGTCGCACTTGCTGTGGCGCGAGGCGGACACGCACCACGTGGTCCGCGACGCGCTGCACGAACGTTTCCAGGTCCTGGTCCGCCAGGTCAGGGCGGTGATCGTCGCGGCGACCGGCGGCGGGGTACCGACGGCCGACGTGGATCGGGCGTCCGGGCTGCTGGCGCGCGCGGTGAGCCACCGGCACGCGACGGCCCGGCATTCGGAGGACGACCTGCCCGCGGAGTTCGACGGGGAGCTGACGTTCATCGCGGACGCGCTGTCGTCCAAGGCGGCGCCCGCTTAGCGGGGTCTTGGTTGCCGGGCGGCGCGCGCCGGCTCGGCTGGGTGCCGGGTCGGCCGGCTTGCGTGGCTGTGCCGCCGGGTGGGCGTGTGCTCTCGTCCGCCTGGTCGGCGGGCCGGCTTGACTGGACGTACTCGCTCAGCCCGCGGGGTGCCCGGCCGACCGGCCCGCATGCCTGCGCTCGGCCAGCGGGGTGGGGCGCCGGCTGGCCCGCGTGCTGCGTTCGGCTGGCGGGGTGCCCCGCCGGACGCCCGCGTGCCTGCGCTCGGCTGGCTGGGGTGGTGCGCCGGCTGGCCCCGTGCTGCGTTCGGCCGGTGGAGGTGGTGCGCCCGCTCGGGCCGAGGCGCGCCTGGCGGGACCGCCATCGAGGCAGCGGCCCGCTTCCGCCGTTGTTCCGGTGCTCATCGGCGTGGTGGCCGCGCGCCCTTTTCTTGTCACGGGCGTGCGGCTCCGCGTCGAACCTTTGCGACGGAACGACTCAGTGCGCCGTGGCGTCCTTGGCCGGCTCCACCAGCTCCACCAGGACACCGCCCGCGTCCTTGGGGTGGACGAAGTTCACCCGGCTGTTCGATGTGCCCCTCTTCGCCTCCTCGTACAGCATGCGCAGGCCCTTTTCACGCAGGGCCGCCGCCGCGGCGTCCACATCGGACACGCGGTAGGCCAGCTGCTGCAGGCCCGGGCCGCTCTTGGCCAGGAACTTGCCGATCGCCGAGTCTTCGCGCAGCGGGGCCAGGAGCTGGATCTGCGTCTCCGTGCCCGCCGTGCCCGGGGCGCGCAGCATCGCCTCGCGGACTCCCTGCTCCTCGTTCACCTCCTCGTGCGCGACCTCCAGGCCGAAGTGCGCGCGGTGGAACTCGATGGCCGCGTCCAGGTCCGGGACCGCGATGCCGACGTGGTCGATGGCCGTCACGAACGGCCGCAGGGCGTCATTCATGGAGGCAGGATAGGGGGCCCGCGCGCGGCTTCGAGGCGGAATCGTCGCGTGCCCCGCCTCACACTGGCTCCATCAAGAAGCCCTGCTCCCGGGTATGGTCGGGAAAACTGCCCATGCGCCGATGCTTGGAGGACGCCGTGTCCGGTTCCGTGATCCTGGGTGCCGCCCGTACGCCGATCGGGCGCCTGCTGGGCTCCCTCAAGGACTTCACGGGCGCCCAGCTGGGCGGGGTCGCGATCAAGGCGGCCCTCGAACGCGCCGGCGTCTCGCCGGACGCGGTGCAGTACACGATCATGGGCCAGGTGCTGACCGCCGGCGCCGGCCAGATCCCGGCGCGGCAGGCCGCCGTCGCCGCCGGCATCCCGATGAGCGTGCCCGCGCTGACGATCAACAAGGTCTGCCTCTCCGGCCTCGACGCCATCGCGCTCGCCGACCAGCTCATCCGCGCCGGCGAGTTCGACCTCGTCGTCGCCGGCGGCCAGGAGTCGATGACCCAGGCGCCGCATCTGCTGCCCAAGTCCCGCTCCGGCTTCAAGTACGGCGACACCACCCTCGTCGACCACATGGCCTACGACGGTCTCTTCTGCGCCTTCGACCAGGTCGCCATGGGCGCCTCGACGGAGAAGTACAACTCCCGCTACGGCGTCACGCGCGAGCAGCAGGACGCGTTCTCCGCCCGCTCCCACCAGCGCGCCGCCGAGGCGATCAAGAACGGCTACTTCGCCGACGAGATCGCGCCGGTCTCCATCCCGCAGCGCAAGGGCGACCCGGTCGTCTTCGACACCGACGAAGGCGTCCGCGCCGACACCACCGCCGAAGGCCTCGCCAAGCTGCGCCCGGCCTTCGCCTCCGACGGCACCATCACCGCGGGCTCGGCCTCGCAGATCTCCGACGGCGCCGCCGCGGTCGTCGTGGCCAGCAAGGCGAAGGCCGAGGAGCTCGGCATCACGCCGCTCGCCGAGATCGGCGCGCACGGTGTCGTCGCCGGGCCCGACGCGAGCCTGCACGAGCAGCCGTCGAACGCGATCCTCGCCGCGCTGGCGAAGGCGAACCTGACCGCCGACGCGCTCGACCTCGTCGAGATCAACGAGGCCTTCGCCGCCGTCGGGCTCGTCTCCACCGAGAAGCTCGGCCTCGACCCGGAGAAGGTCAACGTCAACGGCGGTGCCATCGCGCTCGGCCACCCGATCGGCGCCTCCGGTGCCCGGCTCGCCGTGCACCTGATCCACGAGCTGCGCCGCCGCGGTGGCGGGCTCGGCGCGGCCGCGCTGTGCGGTGGCGGCGGCCAGGGCGACGCCCTCCTGCTGCGGGTGCCGTCGGCGTAAGTGGCCGGACCACTCGACCTCGACGACCTCGTCGGCCGCGCGCGGGACGGGCAACCCCGGGCCGTCGCGCGGCTGCTCTCGCTCGTCGAGGACGCCCACCCGCGCGTCGCGGAGATCGCCCGGGCACTCACCCCGTACACCGGGCGGGCCCGGGTCGTCGGGCTCACCGGACCGCCCGGTGTCGGCAAGTCGACATCGACCTCGGCCCTGCTTACCGCGTTGCGCGCGGAAGGCAAGCGGGTCGGGGTGCTCGCCATCGACCCGTCTTCGCCGTTTTCGGGCGGGGCGCTGCTCGGCGACCGGATCCGGATGACCGAACACGCCACCGACCCCGGCGTGTTCATCCGCTCGATGGCCACCCGCGGGCACCTCGGCGGACTCTCGTGGGCGACGCCGCAGGCGGTGCGCGTGCTGGACGCGGCCGGTTTCGACGTCGTGCTGATCGAAACCGTCGGCGTCGGGCAGTCCGAAGTGGACGTCGTGAAACTCGCCGACACCACGGTGGTGCTGCTCGCCCCGGGCATGGGCGACGGCATCCAGGCCGCGAAGGCCGGGGTGCTGGAGATCGCCGACGTCTTCGTCGTGAACAAGGCGGACCGCGAGGGCGCCGACGCCACCGTGCACGACCTCAAGCAGATGATCTCCCTGGCCCGACGGGAAATCCGGGGCCCGAACTGGCGCCAGCCGATCGTGCGGACCGTCGCGGCCAAGGGCGAGGGCGTCGACGAGGTCGTCCGGGCGCTGGCCGCGCACCACGACTGGCTCGCCGAGCACGACGAGCTGGCCCGGCGCCGGGTGGCCCGGGCACGCGACGAGGTCGAGGCCATCGCCATCCGGCGGTTGCGGGCCGAGCTCGTGGACCTGCGTGGCGGGGGACGGCTCGCCGGTGTCGCCGAGCGGGTCGTGGCGCGGGAACTCGACCCGTTCGCCGCCGCCGACGAGCTGATCGCGGACCTTCGCGGCTAGCGCGGACGCGAGCCGCCTCAGCAGAAACCGTGCCATCGCAACGGGTCTTCGTCGAAGCTCCATGGTGTGCTCCCCTCGTGGGCGGCGGGTTGCCGCGTGCCGACCATCGTGCGCCGGGGGTCCGACAATTTCCGGGGCGCGGGCGCCGAGGTTCACCCGATGGGCTGACGAGGGCGACTTTCGCTGGTTCTGGCTGTCGGTGCCGCGCCCTAGACTGCGGGACGCTCCGGAACCGGGCGATCACTGGGAGGGCGTGCAGCATGAAGAAGACACTTCTGACCGCGCTGGCGGCGGGCGCGTTGTTCGTGGCCGGTCAAGGCGTCGCCACGGCGGCCGACGCCCCGCCGCCGAAGACGACCCACGGGCCCTGCCAGTACACCGAAACGCCGGACGAACCGCCCGCGCGTCCGGTGCCGCTGCCGCCCGACCCGCGGCACACGCCGAGCCACGGCAAGGTCGACGTCGCCATCCCGACCAGCCAGGGCGCGCTGCCGCTGCGGCTGGACCGCGCGAAGGCGCCGTGCACCGTGCAGAGCTTCTTGCACCTGGCGCGGCACCGGTTCTACGACCACACGGTGTGCCACCGGCTGACCGCGTACCCGACGCTGAAGGTGCTGCAGTGCGGCGACCCGACCGCGACCGGCGAAGGCGGCCCGGGCTACAAGTACAAGGACGAGCTGCCGGTCGACCTGCCGCCGGCACCGACCGACCCGACCGGCGCCCGGCGCGTCTACGCGCGTGGCCTCCTGGCCATGGCCAACGCGGGGCCGGACACGAACGGTTCGCAGTTCTTCGTCGTGTACGGCGATTCCGCGCTGCGGCCGAACTACACGGTGTTCGGCACGGTCGGTGCGGACGGGCTGCGGACGCTGGACAAGGTCGCGGCCGGCGGGATCCAGCCGACGGCGGAGGACCCGGCGCCGGTCGACGGGACGCCGGTGCTGCGGACGGAACTGCTGCGGGTCCGGCCGGACTGCTGGTTCTGACGGTCGTCGCGGGCCGCTCCGGTGGGGGCGGCCCGCGGCATCGGGGTGTGCCGGGCGGGCATCACGTGTGATTGGGAGGTCGGCTCGCGTGATTGGAGGGTCGACTCGCGTGATTGGGAGGTCGACTCGCGTGATTGGAGGGTCGACACGCGTACCTGGGTGGACGACACGCGTACGTGGATGGACGACACGCGTGCCTGGGGGGACGACACGCGGGATTGGGGTGGGAGTCAGGGGGTTGCTTCGGTTAGGGCTTCTACTAGGTTTTGGGTTGCTCCCTTGAAGGCGTGGGCCGGGGTTGCGGCGTAGCCGACGATGAGGCCGCCGGGGCGGCCGGGGGTCATCCAGTGGCTGGAGAGGCCCTCGATGCCGATCGAACGGCGGCGGCAGGCCGCCAGGGCCGTGGCCTCCGAGGGGCCGTCCGGGGGCAGCATGAGGAGCAGGTGCAGGCCCGCCGCGATGCCGTGCGGGCGCACGGAGTCCGGCAGCGCGGCCAGCAGGCGGGTGCGGCGCGAGCGGTACTCCGCGCGGCTGCGGCGGACGTGCCGGTCGTAGGCACCCGAGTCGATCAGCTCGGCCAGCGCCAGCTGGTTCAGCAACGCCGGGCGCGAGCCGCTGTCGGCCATCGCCGCGCGGACCGGTTCCACCAGTGAGCGCGGCAGCACCAGCCACGCCAGCCGCAGCGCCGGGGCGAGCGTCTTGCTGGCCGTTCCCGCGTACACCACCCGCTCCGGCGCCAGCGCCTGCAACGCCCCGACCTGCTGGCGGTCGAAGCGGAACTCGCCGTCGTAGTCGTCCTCCAGCACGAACGCGCCCGACTCGCTCGCCCAGCGGGCCAGCGCCGCCCGGCGCGGTGGGGCCAGGGTGACGCCGGTGGGGTACTGGTGCGCCGGGGTCACGACCACCGCCGGACTGTCCAATGCGGACACGTCGAGACCGTGGCCGTCGACGTCCACGCCGACGATCCGCGGGCCCTGCGCCGCCGCGATCGACCGGTACAGCCCCAGCGAAGGATCCTCGAACGCCATTTCGCCCGTCCCCAACGAGAACAAGGCCCGGGACACCACCGCGATGGCGTGCGAAAACCCGTGGCACACCACGATCCGCGCCGGGTCGGCGACCACCCCGCGGGCCCGGGCCAGGTAGCCGGCCAGGGTGTCCCGCAGCTCCGGCGCGCCCAGCTCCGACTCGTAGCCGAACGCCGAGGCCGGTGTCCGCAGCAGGGCCCGCCGGGTCGCGGTGAGCCACGCCTGGCGCGGGAACGCCGTCAGGTCCGGACGGCCCGGCCGCAGGTCCCAGCGCGGGGCCGGGTCGCGCGGGGCCTGGCGCGGCGCGGACTGGGGCAGCGAGCCCGCCGTCGCCACCCGGGTCGGCGCGCCCTGGGCCGTGCGCAGGTAGCCCTCGGCCGCGAGGTCGGCGTACACGCGGGTGACCGTGCCGCGGGCGACGCCGAGGTCGTGGGCCAGCGCGCGGGTCGAGGGCACCGCCGCGCCCGCCTGCCACCGGCCGTCCCGGATGGCCGCGCGGATCGCCGCCGCGAGCCCGGTGCGGCCGGACGCGGGCTGCCAGCCGAGGTGGACGTCGAGCCCGGAACTGGACCACGATTCCGTCATGTGACTGGACCATACCCGTGGACCAGTTCGCACTAGCGTGGACGGCATGAGCAAGCGAATCGCGCTCGGGGGCGCCCCCGAGCTCTACCAGGCGATGGCGAACCTGCAGGCCCAGGTGAACAAGGCCGGCGCCAACGCGGGGCTCGACCCCAAGCTGCTGGAACTGGTGAAGACCCGCGCGTCGCAGATCAACGGCTGCGCGTACTGCCTCGACATGCACTCCCGCGACGCGCTCGAGCTGGGCGAGTCGCCGCGGCGGCTGTTCGTGCTCGACGGCTGGCGCGAGACCGACCTGTTCACCGAGCAGGAGCAGGCCGCCCTCGCCCTCACCGAAGCGATGACCAAGCTGCCGGCGACGCAGTCCGTGCCGGACGACGTCTACGAGCAGGCCGCGAAGGTGTTCACCGAGGAGCAGTACCAGGCCGTGGCGTGGGAGATCATCGCCATCAACAGCTGGAACCGGATGACCATCACCAGCCACACGCCGCTGCCGAAGCGGGACTCGTGACCGCCGCCGCGCTCAAGGCGCTGCACGTCCCCGGCAAGCCCCTGGTGCTGCCGAACGTCTGGGACGCCGACACCGCGAAGCTCGTCGAGGCCGCCGGGTTCCCCGCCATCGCGACCAGTTCGGTCGCCGTGGCGGCCGTGCTCGGGTTCGCTGACGGCGAGCAGGCTCCTGCGGCCGAGATGTTCGCCGCCGCCGCGCGGATCGCCGGCGCGGTCGGCGTCCCGGTCACCGTCGACGCCGAGTCGGGCTACGGCCTGTCCGGCAGCGAACTGGCCGGCCGGCTGCGCGACGCCGGGGCCGTCGGCTGCAACTTCGAGGACACCGACCACGCGACCGGCGACGTCCGGCCCGTCGGGGAACAGGCGGCCCGGATCGCCGCCCTGCGCGAGGCGGCGGGCGACGGCCTGGTGATCAACGCCCGGGTCGACTCCTTCCGTGGCGTGGATCCGAAGGAAGCGCTCGAAGCGGGCGTCGCCAGGGCGAAGGCCTACCTGGAGGCAGGCGCCGACTGCGTCTACCCGATCCACCTGCGCACGCCGGAGCTGATCGCGGAGTTCGTGCGGGAAACCGGCGGGGCGGTCAACGTGACCGCGTGGCCGGGCAGCCCGGGCCTGGACAGCCTCGCCGGACTGGGGGTGGCGAGGATTTCGCTGGGCGGCGGGCTCTGGCAGTACCTGCGCAAGCAGTTCGAGGCGGCCGTGAACGGCGTCGCGGAGGGCAAGCTGCCGTACTGAGATTGGCCGAAGGCCGTCGCGAGGGGATCGGGAACACCCTCGCGACGGCCTTCGGGGTCGGTGAACCTAGTGGACGACCGCCTTCTCGGCGCCCGCGCCGGTGAGGGAGCGGACCTCCATCTCGGCGTACTTCTTCTCGTCGTGCTCCTTGGACAGGACCGTGCCCAGCCAGCCCAGGATGAACGCGGCCGGGATCGACACGATGCCCGGGTTGCTCAGCGGGAACCAGGCGAAGTCCGCGGTCTTGATCATCGACGTCGGCTTGCCCGACACCGCGGGCGAGAAGATGATCAGCACGATCGTGATGGCCAGGCCGCCGTAGATCGACCACAGCGCGCCCTGGGTGTTGAACCGCTTCCAGAACAGCGAGTAGAGGATCGTCGGCAGGTTCGCCGACGCCGCGACCGCGAAGGCCAGCGCCACCAGGAAGGCCACGTTCTGCCCGTTGGCCAGGATGCCGCCGCCGATGGCGAGGGCGCCGATCACCAGTGCGGTGATCCGGGCGACCTTGACCTCGGCGTCCGGCGACGTCTTGCCGCGCTTGACGACGTTCGCGTAGACGTCGTGGGCGAAGGACGCCGACGCCGTGATCGTCAGGCCGGCGACCACCGCGAGGATCGTCGCGAAGGCGACCGCGGAGATCAGGCCCAGCAGCACCGGGCCGCCCAGCTCCAGAGCCAGCAGCGGCGCGGCGGAGTTGACCCCGCCCGGCGCCTTCTTGATCGCGTCCGGTCCGACCAGCGCGCCGGCGCCGTAGCCGAGCACCAGCGTGAACAGGTAGAACACGCCGATCAGCACGATCGCCCAGACCACCGAACGACGAGCGTCGCGGGCCGTCGGCACCGTGTAGAAGCGCATCAGGACGTGCGGCAGGCCCGCCGTGCCCAGCACCAGCGCGATGCCGAGGGAGAGGAAGTCCAGCTTCGACGTGCCGGTGGCGCCGTACTGCTTGCCCGGCCCGAGCAGCGTCTGCCCGGCCTTGCCCGCCTTGTCGACGGCGGCCTGCAGCAGCTGCGAGAAGTTGAAGCCGTACTTGCCGAGCACCCACAGGGTGATCACGAGCGCGCCGACGATGAGCAGCGCGGCCTTGATGATCTGCACCCAGGTGGTGCCCTTCATGCCGCCGATCAGCACGTAGGCGATCATGATGATGCCGACCACGGCGATCACCAGCGCCTGCGCGCCGCCGCCTTCGACGCCGAGCAGCAGGGCCACGAGGCCACCGGCGCCCGCCATCTGCGCCAGCAGGTAGAAGAACGACACCGCCAGCGTCGACGTCGCGGCCGCGGCCCGCACCGGGCGCTGCTTCATCCGGAACGCGAGGACGTCGCCCATCGTGAACTTGCCGGTGTTGCGCAGCAGTTCCGCGACCAGCAGCAGCGCGACGAGCCACGCCACCAGGAAGCCGATCGAGTAGAGGAAGCCGTCGTAGCCGTTGATCGCGATCGCGCCGGCGATGCCGAGGAACGACGCGGCCGACAGGTAGTCACCCGAGATCGCGATGCCGTTCTGCGGGCCGGTGAACGCGCGGCCGGCGGCGTAGTAGTCCGACGCCGTCTTGGTGTTGCGGCTGGCCCGGAACACGATCACCAGGGTGATGATCACGAAGAGGGCGAAGATGCCGATGTTGAGGAGCGGGTTGCTGCCCTCGACGCTCGCGGCAAGTGTCGCGGTCATGCCTGCTCCTTCTCGATGTCCTCACGGATCTTCTCGGCGACCGGGTCCAGCTTCCGGTTCGCGTACCGGACGTAGAGGCCGGTGATCACGAACGTCGAGACGAACTGCAGCAGGCCGAAGATCAGGCCGACGTTGATGTTGCCGACCACCTTGGTGCTCATGAAGCCGTGCGCGTAGTCCGCGAGGAGCACGTACAGCAGGTACCAGAGGAGGAACACCGCCGTCATCGGGAAGACGAACCGGCGCAGGCGGCTGCGCAATTCCCGGAACTCGGTGCTCTCGTGTGCCCGCTCCCAGATCGTTTCGGATGTCTCCGGGGGCCCGCCGGTGTCCGTCGTGCTCATCGCTGCTCCCTGCGACGCTGCGGAAAGTGACGTGCGACACCGTAGGGATGCGTGAGGCTGACGTGAAGAATCAGCGGTTCAACAGCCGGGTCAGACGACGAACGGTTGACGAGCGGTCGCGAGGTCCCGTCGAACGGGGTTCGTCGAGGTGGAGGCGCAGCATGGCTGCCGTCGACCAGGCGGGGGGTCTGCCCCGCAGTGAGACCAGCGCCATTACGCCGAACGCCAACGGTACCGACCATGGTGCCGGTTGCTGCACCAGGATCGCCACCCAGCCGTGCAGCGGCGGCCCGGCGAGGGCGAACAGGATCGAGCCGGACGAGGCCACCAGCCCGGTCAGCACCCCCGCGATGCCGCCGGTCGCGGTCAGCCGCGGCCACCAGATGCCGAGGACCAGCAGCGGGCAGAACGTCGACGCGGCCACCGTGAAGCCCCAGGTGACCAGGACGCCGGCGTCGAGCTCGGCCGAGCGCAGCGCCAGCAGCACCATGATCCCGGCGACGCCGAACACCGCGATCCGCAGCCGCCGCAGCCCGCCGGGGACGAGGTCGTGCGCGAGCGCGCCGGACATCACCAGCAGCAGGCCGAGTGACGTCGCCAGGAACGCGGCGAACGCGCCCGCGGTCAGCAGGGCCGTGAACAGCCCGCCCGCCCAGCCACTGTCCACTTGGGACGGCAGGGCGACGACCACCGTGTCGGTCGCGCCCGAGAGGTACAGCCCGGGGACGAGGACCCGGCCGAGCACGCCGTAGACGCCGGGGAAGAGGTAGAAGACGCCCAGCAGCGCGACCGTGATCGCGGCGGTGCGGCGCGCGGCCCGGCCGTCCGGGCTGGTGTGGAAGCGCATCAGGACGTGCGGCAGGCCCATCGTGCCCAGCATGGTCGCGATGAGCACGGCCCAGGTGCCGAGCAGCGGGTAGCCCTGGTCGCCGAGGTCGAGCAGCGGGCGCCGCCAGTCGGGGCCGCCCAGTGCCGCGCCGCCGCGGACCGCGGGGACGGCCGCGCCGGTGCCGAACACGACTTCGTCCTGGCTGTGCGCGGTGAATTCGCCCGGCGGCAGGACTTCCACGACGCCGTTGCGCCGCACCGGGGTCGGCTCGCGGATCTCCATGGTGACGTCGACCTCGAACCGCACCGGCGTCTCGCGGGCGAAGTGGGTGAACTCGACGGGGTTGAGCGCGTCGGTCCGGTTGACCGCGCCGGCCTGCAGCGTCAGCCAGATCGCCGGGATGAGGAACAGCAGGAGTTTCAGCACGAACTGGAAGGCCTGCACGTACGTCGCCGCGCGCATCCCGCCCAGCGCGAGGGTGACGCTGACCGCGGCGCCCGCCAGCACCACGCCGACCCAGTACTGCGTGCCGCCGACCGCGGCGAGCACCAGCCCGGCGGTGCGGAACTGCGGGACGACGTAGATCGTGCCGATCACCAAGATGACCACCGCGGCCAGGCGGCGCAGCGCGGGGGAGTTGAGCCGGGCTTCGGCGAAGTCGGGGACGGTGAGCGCGCCCGACCGCCGCATCGGCGCGGCGACGAGCACGAGCATCGCGATGTAGCCGGCGGTGAAGCCGACCGGGTACCACAGCGCCCCGATGCCGTCCTTGACGACGAGCCCGGCGACGCCGAGGAAGGAGGCGGCCGAGAGGTACTCGCCGGAGACGGCGGCCGAGTTCACCAGCGGCGAGATCCGGCGGGACGCGACGAGGAAGTCCGACGTCGTGCGCATGGCGGCGACCCCGCGGACGCCGATCAGCAGCGTCACGAGCACGACCGGCGCGACGGCGAGCGCGACGCCCACTACTCGTCCTCGAGACGTTCGGCGCGGCGCAGCTGCCAGCGGGCCAGCAGCGCCATCGCCGGGTAGGGGAGGACCGCGAGCATCAGCCAGGACACCGGAATCCCCAGCAGCCGCACGGTGTCCAGGCCCGGGAAGAGCGCGAAGACGCCGGGGAGGCCGAGCAGCAGCAGGAACATCAGGACCAGCGCGGGGATGCCGCGACGGCGCTGGGCGGCGTACAGCGCGGTGGCGCGCTGGGTGTCGCCCGCGGGCAGGCGGGGCTGGCGCCAGCGTCCGCGCGATCGGCGCCGCGCGTGGGCGAGGCGCGTCTGCGGGCTGGTGACGGCGACCCGCCGGATCCTGCTCATCGCGGATCGGACCCGAGCTGGCCGCGCTGGGCCGCTTCCAGCAGCCTGTCCCGCAGGTCCCGCGCGTGCCGGCGGCTCACCGGGACGTCACCGGCCTCGGTGTGGGCCAGCAAGCCGCCCGCGGTGTCGCTGCGCAGCTCCAGCACCGCGCCCACGGCCAGCAGGAAACCCCGGTGGACCCGGCTGAACCCGGTGCCCTCCCAGTACTCCTCGAGCCGCGAGATCGGCATCCGCACCAGGTGGACCCCGCCGCGGGTGTGCAGGCGGACGTAGTCGCCGTGGGCCTCCACGAACAGGACGTCGTCACGGCGGACGTACCGCGTCCGCCCGCCCGACTCGACCGGCAGCGCCGCCATCGCGTCCGGGGTCGGCCGCGACGCCGGGGTCGCCATCCGCAGCACCTTCGCCAGGGCCGCGGACAGCCGTTCGGTGCGGACCGGCTTGAGCAGGTAGTCGACGGCGCCGATGCCGTACGCCGTCACCGCGTGCCCGTCGTGCGCGGTGACGAACACGATCACCGGCGGCTCGCTGAGCTTCGCCAGCAGCGACGCGAGTTCGAGCCCGTCGAGCCCCGGCATCGAGATGTCGAGGAACACCGCGTCGAAGCGATCCGCCTGAAGCAGCTTCAACGCCTTCAGCGCGTCACCCGCTCCGACGACTTCGCCGACTTCGGGCGCTTCGCGGAGCATGCGGCAGAGTTCGTCCAGCGCGGGCGGCAGGTCGTCGACCGCGAGCACGCGGAGCCCGGTCACGGCAGCACCCCCGGCTGGAACCGCGGCACCCGCACGATCACCCGGGTGCCCGCGCCGACCTCGGTTTCCACGGTGAGGCCGTACCAGGCGCCGTAGACGTCCCGCAGTCGCCTGTCCACATTGGCCAGTCCGAGCCCGGCCGGGTCGTCCTCGCCGACGCGGCCGGCCAGGAGGTCCGCGGCCCGTTTCGGGTCCATGCCGACCCCGTCGTCCTCGACGAAGATCACGCAGTCGTTCCCTTCCGCCTGGCCGTGCACCTGGACCTGCCCGGTGCCCGACCGCGGCTCGATGCCGTGCCGGATCGCGTTCTCCACCAACGGCTCGAGCACCAGGTAGGGCACCGCGACGGCGAGGATCTCCGGCGCGACGCGGACCTGGACGCGCAGCCGTTCGCCGAGCACCGCCTTCTGCAGCGCCAGGTACGTCTCGATCGCGCGGAACTCCTCGGCGACGACGGTGTACTCGCCGTGACGGGCCAGGCTGTAGCGGGTGTAGTCGGCGAAGTCGAGCATGAGGTCGCGGGCGCGGTCGGGGTCCGAACGCACCAGCGACGCGATGACCGTCAGGGCGTTGTAGACGAAGTGCGGCGACATCTCCGCCCGCAGCGCTCGCAGTTCGGCCTGGGCCGCCTGTTCCGCCGACGCCTCGAGCCGCCCCCGCTCCAGCGCCTGCACGACGAGGTCGGCGGCCTGGGCCGCGACCGCGTCCCGGACGTCCCCGACCACCAGCAGCGCCCCGGCCAGCTCGTCGCGGACGTGCAGCGGCAGCACCAGGACGTCCGGCGCCGAGCCGGGTTCTTCGCTGTGGAGCACGCCGTCGAGCACCGTCGCGACGACGGCGTCCGGGCCCGGCCGCCCCGACCACAGCAGGGACCCGGACAGGTCGGTCAGGCCGAGTCCCGGGAAGCCGAAGAGCCGGCGCAGGCGGTGGGCGGCGCGCCGGGCGGGCATGCCGGACAGGCCGTCGCGCAGGTCGTCGGTGATGCGGCGGGCGGCGGCGAGCACCGGCAGCGGGTCGGCGCGGGACGCCGGGCGCAGGTGCACGGTCGGGCCTCCCCTCGGCGGCGGTGTCCAGGGCAGTAGATCCTACGGCTACCCGGGCCCGTCGCGGTCGGCCAGCACCTGGGCGTGGCGGCGGAAGCGGCGCCAGGTCCGGTAGTGGTCGAGCGCCGTCACGGTGCCCAGGAGGCTCGCGTTCGCCGGGTAGGGCCGGTCCGGCAGCGAAATCCACCCGGTCGTGCGAGTCTCCTTGACGGCCACCGGCACCGGCCGGAACGTCGTCGGGTCGAGGCCGTCGCTGTGCCGGACGACCTCGTCGAAGAACCACGCCGAGGTGATCAGCGCCAGCACGCCGCGGGAGCCCTTGAGCGCCTCCTTCAGCGGCTGCGCCTCCAGCAGCCGGAACGTCTGGTTGATCGCCGGTGCGGTGACGCCGTGGTCGTCGTAGGCGACCTCGCCCGCGTGCAGGGCCATCCGCAGCCGGATCCGGGCCCCCGGGTCGTGCGTGCGGTTGTGCCGGTGCAGCGCGACGGCGAGCGCGGCCGGCAGGAACTCCACGAAGAGCCCCTTGGGGATTTCCGGTGGCACGAGGACGAAGACGCCGTCGCCGCAGTCCTCGCGCCGGCAGGCCGCCCACGGGACGCCGGCGTCGTCGAACGCCCGGCAGAGCGCGCGGTACAGCCCGCGGCGCAACGCCAGCCGGTGTGGGGTGGTCCTGCGCTGGTCGCCGTAGCCCTCGACGTCCACGGCGAAGATCGTCCGGTGCAAAGCCGGATGTTCGTACTTCATCGCACCCTCCCTGCGATCATGCATCAGGTAGTGCAAATGCATGTGCAGATGAGTGTGACGCGGGACACCCGTCCGGGCAAACGGGTGCTGCGGTGAGCGGTTCCCCCACCGCGGTGACCGGCAGGCGGTGTTCACCGGCGGTGAACACGCTGGTCAGGAGCCTGCAGGCGGTGCGCACACCACCCGCAGGACCCTGACGGACGCCTCAGCAGCTCTGCTTGTAGAAGTACTGCGAGTTGGCGTCCATGTCCGCCTTGGTGATCGAGTGCAGCTCCGCGGTGAGGGTGCGCGTCACCGGCTTGCCCTCGATCGCCGCGACCGCCTGCTGGACGCCCTGGGTGCCGATCGAGGCCGGGTCCTGGGCGATCAGGGCCTGGTACTGGCCGTTCTTGAGGCCTTCGACCTCCGACGGGCTCGCGTCGAAGCCGATCAGGTTGACCGCGCCGACCTTGCCCGCGTTGCGCAGGCCGGTGGCCGCGCCTTCGCCGGTGTTGAGGTTGGTCGCGAAGACGCCGATCAGGTCCGGGGTCGACGACAGGGCCGCCGTCACCTTGGCCGCGGCCTGCTCCGGCTCGTTCTGGGTGAACTGGATGCCGATCGACTTGAGGTTCGGCGAGTTCTTCAGCTCGTCCTCGAAACCCTTGGCGCGCGCGGCGGTCGTGGACGTGCCCGCGATCGTGTCGAGCACCAGCACCGAGCCGCTCTTGCCGCCGGCCAGCTTGGCCATCGTCTGGGCCGCGAGCTTGCCGCCCGCGGCATTGTCGGACGAGATCGACGAGACGGCCACGCCGGTGTCCTTCAGCGCGGTGTCGACCTCGACGATCTTCGTGCCGCGCGCCTTGACCTGCTGGATCGGCGCCAGCATCGCGGTGTCGTCGGTGGGGGCGATCAGCAGCGCCGCCGGCGGGTTCGCGCCGAGGGCGTTGACCAGCTGGGTCTGCAGGGGAGCGTCGAACTTCTGCGGGGCCTGGGTGGTCAGCTCGTAGCCGAGCTTCTTCGCTTCGGCTTCGGCGCCGCACTGCAGCGAGATGTAGAACGGCTCGGCCTGCACGCCCGGGATCAGCGCGAGCTTCTTGCCGCCGACCGGCTGGGCCGAGTCACCGGACCCGCTCTGCCCGACCGTGCCGGAGCCGCACGCGGACAGCAGGGCGGCGGCGGAGACCACGGCACCCATGGCGGTGAGAGTCTTGGTCAGTTTCATAAGCACCTCGTTGTACTTGGGGGACTGTACTTGTGGGATTCAGCGGGAGTTGCGGCGACGGCGGCGGCGCTGGTCGAACCAGACCGCGGCGACCAGGACCCAGCTGACGATGAACATCTGCCAGAAGTCCTGGACGTGGATGATGTTGAAGCCCTTGCGCAGCACGGCGGGGATGAACACCCCGATCACCGTGCCGAGGATCGTGCCGACCCCGCCGAACAGGCTCGTCCCGCCCATCACGACCGCGGCGATGGCGTTGAGGTTGTCGGTGGTGTGCCCGGAGATGGTGGTCGAGTTGTAGTAGGCCAGCGAGAGGAACCCGGCGATCCCGGCCAGGAACCCGGTCAGCGTGTACACCTTCAGCAGGTGCCGGGTGACGCCGATGCCCGCGCGGCGTGCGCCTTCGGCGTTGGAGCCGACGGCGAAGGTGTAGCGCCCGAACTTCGTCGTCCGCAGCAGCCACGCGCCGATCACGGTGATCACGATGGCCACGATGACCAGGTTGGGCACGATGCCGAAGGACGTGCCGTAGCCGAGGGTCTTGGTGAGTTCCGCCGGTACGGTGCGCAGGTCGGAGCCGCCGTTGAGCAGGTACGCGGTGGCCAGCGCGGCGCCCATTGTGCCGAGCGTGACGATCAGGGCCGGGATCTTCGCCACCGCGACGAGGACGCCGTTGATGACGCCCCAGATCGTGCCGGTGACCACGGCGACGACCAGGCCGACGACGATCACGCCCCAGCCCGCCTTCGACGCGTCGCCGCCGGACATCGCCTCCATCACCTTGCCCGCGACCATGCCCGCGAGGATCAGCACCGAGCCGACCGAGAGGTCGATGCCCGAGGTGATGATCACGAACGTCATGCCCACCGACAGGATGAGCAGGACCGAGGACTCGATGAACAGCGTCTGGAAGGTGAACAGCGTCGGGAAGCTGTCCGGCGCGATGGCGCTGAACAGCACGACCAGGGCCAGCAGGACGAGGCCGATCCAGAACGTGTTGGCCTCGACCAGGCGCTTGCCCAGCGGCCGCTTCCCGAAGCCCGCGTCGGGTGCTTCCTGGATGTCCTCCTTCACGGGCGCGCTCACGCCGCCTCCTCCTGCACGAGGGCGCCGGTCATCGCGGCGACGAGGTCTTCGAGCTTCGTGTCCGCCCCGGTGAACCGGGCCACGCGCTTGCCGAGCCGCAGCACCTCGACGCGGTCGGCGACCGACAGTACCTCGGGCATGTTGTGGCTGATCAGCACGACGGCGATGCCCTTGTCCCGCACCTTCTTGATGACGTCGAGCACGCGCTCGCGCTGCACGACACCGAGAGCGGCGGTCGGTTCGTCCATGAACACGACCTTCGACGCCCACACGACCGAACGCGCGACGGCGACGCTTTGCCGCTGACCGCCGGAGAGCGAGCCGATCGGGACGTCGGTGCTCTGCAGCGTCACGCCGAGGCGCTGGAACTCCTCGATCGCCTGCCGCCGCATCTCGTTCTTGTCGAGCATGCCGAGCTTGCCGAGGAGGCCCTTGCGGTGGATCTCGCGGCCGAGGAACAGGTTGGCCGCCGGGTCGAGCTCCGGAGCGACGGCGAGGTCCTGGTAGACGGTCTCGATGCCCAGCCGCCGCGCGGTCGTGGGGGAGTCGAAGTGGACTTCCGCGCCGTCCAGCAGGATCTTCCCCGACGTCGGCTGCTCGGCGCCGGAGAGGCACTTGACCAGGGTCGACTTGCCGGCGCCGTTGTCGCCGATCAAGGCCGTCACCTCGCCCGCGCGGGCCTGGAACGACGCGCCGCGCAGGGCTTCGACCGACCCGTAGTGCTTGGTCAGGTCGACCGCGTCCAGCAGGATTTCGCTCATCCGTGCCTCTCTTCCGGCGCCGGCGGGCGGCAGCGGATCACCGTCGCCGTGCCGGACAGCTCGGTCTGGCCGGCGTCGAACGGGACGACGTAGGTGTCGCCCTTCGCCAGCGCGTGCTCGCCGCCGTGCTCGGTCCGCAGCGTGGCTTCGCCGTCGAGAACGACCAGGACCGCGAAGGACGGATCGAGTGACAACGTTGTCGCCTCGTCGGTGCGCAGCTGTTCGGCTCGGAAGAACCGCTCCGAGCCACCGGCCAGGAGGTCCACAGTGGACGAGCGGTCGCCCGCCGTCCGCTTGATGATCGTGTCCAGGCGTTCGGCGTCCCAGCCCGAGGTGTCGAGCGCCTCGATGGCGGTGTCGAAGCCGAGGCCGAGGTGGCCCTTCTCGGGCGACGCGAGGAAGTCGCGCCACTCGATGGTGAGCGAGAAGTCGGTCGGCTGCTGCAGTTCGACGACGAACACGCCCTCGCCGATCGCGTGCGGCAGCCCGGCCGGGATGTAGACGGTGTCGCCAGCGGACACCGGGATGCTGTTGAGCGCGCCCAGCATCGACGGCACGTCCTGCTCGCGCGTCCACTCGGACACGGTCGCCTTCGACAGCGTCTCCTTGAAGCCCGGGTAGACGCGCGGGTCGTCGCCGTAGGTGCCGACCACGATCCACGCCTCGGTCTTGCCGAAGTGGGAGTCGAAGTGCCGTTTCGCGAACGTGTCGTCGGGGTGGAAGTGCACCGGCAGCCGCTGGCCCGCGTCGAGGAGCTTGACCAGCAACCCGGTCGACGTCCCGAGCGCCTCGACGTGCTTCGCGCCGAGCCAGCCGTTCGCGTTGGCTTCGACGGCGTCCCGCAGCCAGGCGCCGTCGGGCAGCCTGGTCAGGCCGTTGGTGTCCTGGCCGAACATGGTGGTCGCCGAGGCGACCCAGTCCTCCGGGCCGAACTTCTTGTCCGAAGACGCTCCGCGCAGCGCCGCGATGGCGTCGCCGCCGCGGTAGAACTGCGGCGGCTGGTTGGCGGCGAGCCGGATCGGTTCGAGGGTCACGGGGCGACCTCACCGGAACCACGGGCGACGAGATGCACGGGCAGGACTACCTTTCTGGGCGGGGACTGATCTCCTTGGACGCGGGCGAAGAGCAGCTCGGCCGCGGCGTGGCCCAGTGCGCTGACGTCGTGGGCGACCACGCTGACCGGCGGGTTCAGCAGGTCCGCCAGCTCGAAGTCGTCGAACCCGATCATCGCCGGGCGGTGCTCGGCGTGCGCGAGGGCGCGCAGGAGGTGCACGGCGACCCGGTTGTTGCCCGCGATCACCGCGGTGGCCGCGTCCGGGCCGTCGAGCAGCCGCTTGACGGCGTCGCCGACCGAGTCCGGCGTCGGCGTCCCCATCGAGACCAGCGACTCGTCGTAGGAGATCCCGTTGCGCACGCAGCCCTCGCGGAACCCGCGCAGGCGCTCGGCCGCGGTGAAGATGTCCGGGCTGTCGCCGAGGAAGGCGATCCGCCGGTGCCCGTGCCGCGCCAGGTGCGTGACGGCTTCGATGGTGCCGCCGAGGTTGTCCACCAGCACGGTGTCGGCCACGATGTCGCCGGCCGGCCGGTCGATGAACACCACCGGCGTGCCCGCGCGCATCTCCGGCACCAGGTAGCCGTGCTGCAGGCCGGCCGGGACGACGAGGATGCCGTCCACCCGCCGCGCGCAGAACTCCAGGACGAGCTCGCGCTCGCGGTCGGAGTTCTCCTCGGACGAGCCGGTGAGCACCTGGCGCCCGAACGACGTCGCGATGCGCTCGACCGCGCGGTTCAGCTCGGAGTAGAAGGGGTTGCCGACGTCCTCGACGATCAGCCCGATGGTGCCGGTCGTCGACCCGCGGCGCAGGTTCCGCGCGCCCAGGTTGCGCCGGAACCCCAGCTGCTCGATGGCCGCCATGACCCGCTCGGCGGTGTCGGGGTGCACCGCCGGTTCGTCGTTGACCACGCGCGAGACGGTCTTGATGCTCACGCCCGCCAGCCGGGCCACGTCGCTCATCGTGGCCCGCCTGCTCGCGGTGCGCGTGCTGCCGTCCCGGTCCCGGCCCAGAGGAGACAACGTTGTCATAGTGACCGGGATTGAACTCCCCGACCGGCGCCTTGTCAACGCTTCGTGCGTGGATTGTGCCGATTCGGCACCGCGATCGGCTGAACGCGGGTGTCCGGAAGTGGACAGGTCTTGACGTGTCCCTTGACTGCTTGGTGAGCCGCTGCCCAAGGTGGCCCGGCGCGACAAGGTTGTCATGTCACCGGTTTCGGTCGCGCTGGACGAGGTGGAGAGGCGATGGCCATGGCGCGAGCGCGCTTCAGAGCCGGTTTAACTTTCCTGACGTTGGCGGTGACCGCAGCGGTGGCTCCCGCTGTGCCCGCCGCGGCGGCGACCAGTACCGATTACGCGAAGTGGGTCAACCCCTTCGTGGGCACCCGGCCCGGCGGGGCCGACCACGGCACCGGGGGCGGGGCCGGCAACACGTTCCCGGGCGCGGTGGCGCCGTTCGGGATGGTCCAGTGGAGCCCGGACACGGTGAAGTCCCAGCCGGGCGGCTACTTCTACGACGACAACGCGCTGACCGGGTTCAGCCTGACGCACCTGTCCGGCGCGGGTTGTTCGACCTACCAGGACATCCCGTTCATCCCGTATGTCGGTGAAGTGACGACTTCGCCGGCGACGGACCCGGGGCACTACACGTCGAAGTTCTCGCACGCCAGCGAACACGCGACGGCGGGCGCCTACGACGTCACCCTCGACAGCGGCGCGAAGGTCGAGCTCAGCGCGACCCAGCGCACCGGCTCGGCGCGGCTGACCTACCCGGCCGGCGCGTCCTCGACGCTGCTGGTCAACACGTCCGGGTCGGTCAACGGCACCGACGACGCGTCCATCACCATCGGCAAGGACACCATCAGCGGCTGGGCCACCAGCGGCCGCTTCTGCGGTGCGCGCAACAGCTACCGCGTCTACTTCTCGGCCAAGTTCGACACGCCGTTCGCGTCGATCGGCACCTGGAAGAACGGCGCCGTGACGCCGAACAAGGCCGCCGAGACCGGCGGCGCCAAGGCGAAGGTCGCGCAGCCCAACGGCGTCGACGCCTCGATCGCGCGCACCGCCACCGCCAAGCAGCAGAACACCACCGTCAGCGGCCCGGGCAGCGGCGGGTACGTCACCTTCGCGAACCTCAACGGTGCCCAGGTGAACGTCCAGGTCGGACTGTCCTTTGTGTCCGTCGACGGCGCGAAGGCCAACCTCAAGGCGGAGAACACCGGCAAGTCGTTCGACACCGTGGCGTCGAACGCGCGCAAGGCGTGGAACGCCCAGCTCGGCAAGATCGCCGTCACCGGCGGCTCGGACGCCGACCTGACGACGTTCTACACCTCGCTGTACCACTCGCTGATCCAGCCGAACGTGTTTTCCGACGCCGACGGCGAGTACGTCGGCTTCGACGGGCGGGTCCACAAGGCCGACAAGGGCCACGCGATGTACACGAACTTCTCCGGCTGGGACATCTACCGCTCGGAAGCCCCGCTGCTGGCGACGATCGCGCCGAAGGAGACGTCGGACATCGTCCGGTCGATGATGGCCTACGCCGAGCAGGGCGGCTCGTGGGACCGCTGGACGGTCGCGAACGACTACACCGGCGTCATGAACGGCGACCCGTACCACATCATCGTCTCCAGCGCGTACGCGTTCGGGGCACGGGACTTCGACGCCCAGAAGGCGTTGCTGCTCATGATCAAGGGCGCCACCCAGCCGACCCAGGGCTACACCGAGCGGCCGGGCCTCGACGACTACCAGAAGCTCGGGTACGTGCCGGGCGCCGGCGCGGACACCCTCGAATACACCAGCGCCGACTTCTCCATCGCCCAGTTCGCCAAGCGGCTCGGCGACAGCGCGACGTACACGACGTTCATGAAGCGCGCGCAGAACTGGCAGAACCTCTACAACCCGGGGACCGGCCACCTGCAGCCGCGCAACGCGGACGGCTCGTTCTCCGGCACCTACGACCCCGCCAGCTCGCAGGGCTGGGTCGAGGGCAACGGCGCGCAGTACGAGTGGATGGTGCCCTACGACCTCGGCGGCGTCGTGACGGCGTTCGGCGGCAACATCGCGACGCAGTCCCGGCTGGACACCTTCTTCACCCAGCTGAACGCGGGCACCCAGGAGCCGTACGCCTTCATGGGCAACGAGCCGAACTCCAACGCGCCGTACGTCTACTCGTACGCGGGCGCGCCGGCCAAGACCCAGGCGATCGTGCACCGCTCGATGGACGAGCTGTACAACCCGCGTCCGGAGGGCCTGATCGGCAACGACGACCTCGGCCAGATGTCGGCCTGGTACGTCTGGTCCGCGCTCGGCATCTACCCGGAGATCCCGGGCCGCGCCGAGACGCTCCTGGTCACCCCGCGCTTCGAGAAGGCCGTGCTCACCACCGGCGCGGGCAAGAAGATCACCATCAACGCGCCCGGCACCGGTGACTACGTGGGCAGCCTGAAGGTCAACGGCTCGGCCGCGGCGAAGGCGTGGCTGCCGGAGGCGCTGATCTCCGGCGGCGGCACGCTCGACTACACGCGCTCGGCCACGGCGACCGCGTGGGGCAGCGCGGCGGCCGACGCCCCGCCGTCGTTCCGCGAGCAGGAGAAGCCCAGCCTGTCCTTCGTGGACCCGGCCCGCGCGGTGACGCCCGCGGGGTCGACGTCGAAGGCGTCCGTGGGTGTCCAGGACCTGTCCGGCACCGCCCGGACCTGGACGTACTCCGCGGGCAGCGTCGACGGGATCACCCTGACCCCGGCGACCGGCAGCATCGCGGTCCCCGCCGCGGGCAAGGCCCAGGCCGAGCTCACGGTCACCGTCCCGGCCGGCCTGACCGACGGCGCCCGCCGCATCCCGGTGACGTTCTCCGCGCCGGGCGTGGCTTCGTCGCAGGCGGTCCTGACCGTGCTGGTGGCCCAGCCGAACAGCTGGCTGGCCACGGTGAACAACGCCGGCATCTCCCCGGACGCGAACTCCGGCGCGGCCAACTTCGACGGCGGCGGCTGGAGCTACTCGGCCGACGCCCTCGCCGCGGCCGGGGCCACCCCGGGCAGCACGGTCACCAGTGACGGCATCGAGTTCACCTGGCCGTCGTTCCCGGCCGGGGACCCGGACAACGTGGTCGCCGGTGGTCAGACGGTGAACGTGAGCGGCTCGGGCCGGCTGGCGCTGCTCGGCTCGGCGTCGAACGGCAACGCGTCGGGCACGCTGACGGTGACCTACACCGACGGCACGACGTCCACCGCGACCATCGGGTTCTCCGACTGGACCCTCGGCGGCGGGGGCGCGCAACCGGCGTTCGGCAACCGGATCGTGCTGTCGACGCCGTACCGCAACGCCTCGGGCGGCGACCCGCAGCAGATCCGCACGATGGTGTTCGGCACCAATCCGATCACCCTCGCCGCGGGCAAGACGGTGGCGAGCGTGACGCTGCCGGCCAACGTCAGCGGCGGTGCCCTGCACGTGTTCGCGATCGGCATCGGCGCATGAAACGCGCCATCCTGGCGGGCTTTCTGACGCTCACCGCGGCCGCGACGGGGTTCACCCCCGTCGCGGCCGCGGCCGGCGGGGACGCCCTGGACGCCGTCAACACGTTCATCGGCACGCAGGACGAGGGCAACACGTTCCCGGGCGCTTCGGCCCCCTTCGGGATGACGCAGGTCAGCCCGATCACCTCGCACTACGCCGGTTACCGCTACACCGACACCGCGATCCGCGGGTTCGGGCACTTCTTCCTGTCCGGCGCGGGCTGCTGGGAGCAGGGCGGCCTGGTCTCGACCCTGCCGACGACCGGGGAAGTGGGCCCCGGCAAGGCGTTCGACACGACCGAGCCGTCCACTTTCGACCAGAAGCAGTACGCGGCGCCGTTCACCCACGACGGCGAAGTCGGCAAGCCCGGCTACTACAAGGTGCACCTGACCGGCTACGGCGGCGTCGACGTCGAGACGACCGCGGCGACGCGGGCCGGGGTCGAGCGGTACACGTTCGCGAAGTCCGGTGACGCCAACGTCTTCGTCAACGTCGGGCAGGCGAACGACAAGGAGCCGGTGACCGGCAGCAGCATCCGGGTCGTCGACGACCGGACCGTCGAGGGCACCGTGGAGTCGCAGGCGTTCTGCGGCGGCAAGGCCTACACGACGTACTTCACGACGAAGTTCGACAAGCCGTTCAAGGCGTTCGGCACGTGGTCGCCGACCGGCGGCACGCCCGGCGCACGAACGTCGGAAGGCGGCGCGGGCCTGCGCGGCGCGTGGCTGACGTTCGGTGGCGGGCAGGTGACCGCGACCACGGCCATCTCCCAGGTCGACGCGGCCGGTGCCCGGGGCAACCTGGCCTCGGAGCGCATCCGGTCGTTCGACGCGGCCAAGGACGCGGCGCAGCGCACCTGGCGCCGTGAGCTGTCCTCTGTGGACATCAAGGGCGGCACGACCGACGACCGGACGGTCTTCTTCACCTCGCTCTACCACGCGCTGCTGCAACCGCTGACGGCCAACGACGCCGACGGCCGCTACTACGGCTTCGACAAGAAGATCCACCGCGCGGTCGGCTGGACGTACTACGACTTCTTCTCGCTGTGGGACACCTACCGCACGCAGAACCAGCTCCTCGCCCTGTTGCGGCCCAGCCGCGCGAAGGACATCGCGAAGAGCATCCTGGCCATCCACGACCAGGGCGGCTGGCTGCCGCGGTGGGCGTACGCGAGCCAGGAGACGAACACGATGACCGGCGACCCGGTCACGCCGTTCCTGGTCGACCTGTGGCGCTTCGGCGCGTTGTCGGGCGAGGAGATGCACGCCTACCAGGCGCTCCTGCAGAACTCGCGGGAGATCCCGCCGGCGTCCTCGCCGTTCCAGGGGCGTTCGGGCAACGCGAGCTACCAGAAAGACGGATTCGTCCAGTACGATCCGGATTTCCCGAAGAAGGGGCAGGACACCGACCCGAACCACGGGGCGTCGGCCACCTTGGAGTACGCGCTCGGTGACTGTTCGCTGTCGCTGATGGCCGCCGCGCTCGGCAAGAAGGACGACGCGGCGGCGCTGGCGGCGAAGGGCCGGACCTACCGGACGCTGTGGGACGCCACCCAGGCCGACCGCGGCTTCACCGGCTTCTTCCGGCCGAAGGTCCTCGGCGGGGCGTGGTTCTCCCCGGCGGACAAGCCGTACAGCCCGCAGAGCCAGGACGGCTTCCACGAGGGCACGGCCTGGCAGTACCAGTGGCTCGTCCAGCAGGACGTGCCCGGCCTGGTGCAGCGGATGGGCGGCCCGGCGGCCACCGGGAAGCGCCTCGACGACTTCTTCGCCTACGACGAACTGGTGAAGAACCCGGCGACGGCGGTCCGCGAGAACTGGGTCGTCGGCCCGTACGACTACTACGACCAGTTCCGCTACAACCCGAACAATGAGCCGGACCTGCACTCGCCGTGGATGTACGCGCTCACCGGGCAGCCGTCGAAGACGTCGACGGTCGTGCGGGCCGCGCACACGCTGTTCACCAATGCGCCCAACGGCGTCACCGGGAACGACGACCTCGGCACCATGTCGGCCTGGTACGTCTTCAGCGCCCTCGGGCTGTACCCGGCCGTCCCGGGGACTGGGAATTTCGTGCTCAACGCTCCGCGTTTCGCGAAATCCGTTCTGCACCTGGAGAACGGCCGGGACATCACGATCAAGGCGCCGGGCGCTTCCGGTTCGGCGCTGCAGTACGTGTCGGGTCTCCGGGTGGATTCGCGCGCCACCGACCGGGTGTATGTCACCGTGGACCAGCTGAAGCGCGGGACGACGCTGGACTTCGGTCTCACCTCCGACGCGACGGCGAAGTGGGGGACGGCACCGTCGTCCGCCCCGGCTTCGCCCTGCGCCGGGTAGCCCGGCGACCGCTCACGACCGTGGTTCAGACCACAGTGGACCACGGTCGTGAGCATCGTCACGGGCCCCGGTGTTCCCGTGAGGGCCGTCACGCCTCACACTGGTATCAGCACGTCCGACAGCGCCGTTGACGTCCAAGGCAAGTCCGCCTTGGACGGTGCGTCGGGCGTTTTCGTGTCTGTATACCAACGTGGTGAGACCCCACAGGAGGAAGAAGTGTCCAGCAAGGCCGCTCTAGTGTTCCGCGTGGCCGCGGTAGCCGAAGCCCTCTCCTGGGCCGGGCTGCTGGTCGGGATGTTCCTCAAGTACGTCGTCCACTCCTCCGGCGAGGGCGGCGTGCCCGTCCTCGGCATGGTGCACGGCGTGATCTTCGTCCTCTACGTGGTGATCTCCCTGTCCGTGGCGAAGCCGCTCGGCTGGCGCCCGAAGACGCTGGTCCTGGCCCTGCTCGCGAGCATCCCGCCGCTGTTCACCTGGCTGTTCGAGAAGTGGGCGCTGCGCAACGGCAAGCTCGACGGCCCGCAGCGGCTGTCCCACGGCGGTGTCGGCCTGTTCCAGGCCAAGGAACCGGTCGCTGCCTGATCCCGGAATGTGAGAAAGGGCCCGCACTCGGCGAGTGCGGGCCCTTTCCGTTGCCGAGCGCTTACTCGCTGAAGTCCCCGGCGGAGCGGCGGACCTTGGTCAGGAGGTCGGTCAGCTGCTCGGTCTGCCGTTCGGTGAGGCCGCTGAGCCCGAAGTCGATGGCGGTGACGGCTTCGGTCGCGGCCTCGCGGCGCTTGCGGCCCTCGTCGGTGATCTCCACCAGCGTCGTGCGGCGGTCGGTCGGGTGCGGGACGCGCTTGACGAGCCCGTCGCGCTCGAGCCGGTCCACTATGTTGGTGACACTGGTGGGGTGCAGCTGGAGCCGCTCGCCCATCACCCGCATCGGCAGGCTGGCGCTGCGGGCGAAGGTGAGCAGCACCAGCGCTTCGTACCGGGCGAAGGTCAAGCCGTGCGGCTTGAGCGCGCCGTCCACCGCGGACTGGATGATCTGCTGGACCCGCATCACCCCGGTCACCGCGGCCATGGTCCCGGAGGGCCCGATCCGGTCCTCCCAGATCCGGGCCGCGCGGGCGATCGGGTCGAACGGCAGCGGACGGTTCATGACACGCGAAGTTACCAGCGGGTACCGGCGGGTGTCGCACGACTGGCGGAAATGACCACCGAAGAAGGGACTTCCGAGCATGATCGTCGCGTTCAGCGTGAGCCCGTCCGGCGGGGATGCCGACGGCGGGGTGAGCGAAGCCGTGGCCCGCGCGGTGAAGGTGGTCCGCGACTCCGGGCTGCCCAACTCGACCAACGCGATGTTCACGAACATCGAAGGCGAGTCCTGGGACGAGGTCATGGACGTCGTGAAGCGCGCGGTCGAGGCCGCGGGCGAGGGGGCGTCACGGGTGAGCCTGGTGCTGAAGGCGGACATCCGGCCGGGCTTCTCCGGTCAGCTCGAGGCCAAGGTGGACCGGGTGGAAGCGCGTCTGCGCGAATCCTGACTAGGGGAGGGGCGGGGTGAAGGCGACCGTCCACCGGCCGTCTTCGCTCGTCACGGTCAGGGGGTAGCTGAACGGCTGCCCGTCGCCGAGCGCGCCGGAGACGGTGGCCCGGGTCGGCTCGCGCGCGTCCGGCCCCAGCTCGACGCGCACATCGTGCACCCCCCGGCCGGCGAGCACGGAGACGTAGTCCTTCGCGAAGTCGTCCCCGCCGGAGCCGGGGTAGTCGAGCAGATCGGCGAAGGCATCGGCATCGTGCCCGGAAAGGGCGGCGGCGAGCTTGTCCCGCAGTTCGGCGGGCGAGGCCGCCCCGGGGTCCGGTTCGTGCACGATGAGCAGCGTCACCGCGCCGACCCACACGACGGCGGCCGCGATCGACAGGCCCACCTTCACGTCACGCCGGATGTGCACCCGGCCGAGCCTGCCCCAGCGCTGCCGTCCTGCCAAGCGGACGGGCCGGGAGGTGCGCAAACCCACGGCGCGCGGTCCGAAATCGTCGGTGCCGGTCGATAGGCTGGATACCGGGGGCCGGAGGCCGCCCCCGTGCCGGCAGCCGCCCGCGGCTCGGAACCCACGCAGCCGTCGAGAGGAACCCGGCTGCCGCACCCACCGCCGGAACGTGTCAGACGCTGGACACCCCGGGCACCCGGTGAAACTCCTCCGGCGCCCGTGCCAGGATGGAACCGTGACACAACCACGCGGATCTGCAGCGAAGTCAGCGGCCCTGTCCGCCGCCCTGTCCGGCGCGGTCGACCTGTCCGCGCTCAAGGCCCGTGCCGAAGCGGCGCAACGGCAGCCGGCCCCGCCCGCCGGCCCGGCCGGTGGGGGCGACGGGCCGCCGCGGCCCGCCTCGGGCGCGGCCGTGATCGATGTCACCGAGGCCACCTTCCAGGCCGAGGTCGTGGAGCGGTCCCTGCACCAGCTCGTGGTCGTCGACCTGTGGGCCGAGTGGTGCGGCCCGTGCAAGCAGCTGTCCCCGGTCCTCGAGCGGATGGCCGCCGAGTCCGGCGGCGCGTGGGTCGTCGCGAAGGTCGACGTCGACGCGAACCCGCGGATCGCGCAGCTGTTCGGCGCGCAGTCCATCCCGACGATCGTCGCCATCGCCGGCGGCCAGCCGGTCGACGCCTTCTCCGGCGCGCTGCCCGAGCCCGAGATCCGCAAGTGGATCACCGCGCTGCTGGACGCCCTGCGCGACAAGCTGCCGGGCATCCGTGACGCCGAGGCGGCCGGCGGCCCGGTCGAGGAGCCGGAAGACCCGCGCTTCACCGAGGCGGAAGAGGCCTTCGAGCGGGGCGACTTCGCCGCTGCGCAGGCCGCCTACGAGCGCATCCTCGACGTCGAACCGGCGAACGAGCTGGCCAAGAACGCCCTGGCCCAGGTCAAGTTCACCGCCCGCGCCGAGAGTGCCGACCCGGAGGCCCGCGTCAAGGCCGACGCCGACCCGTCGGACCTGGCGGCCCAGCTCGACGCGGCCGACCTGGAGATCGCGGCCAACGAGGTCGAGGCGGGCTTCAAGCGCCTGATCGACACCGTCCGCCGCACCGCGGGCGAGGACCGCAACAAGGTCCGCGAGCACCTGGTGGCCCTGTTCGACCTGTTCGACCCGGCCGACGACCGCGTCATGAAGGCCCGCCGCGACCTCGCGAGCGCCCTCTTCTGAGACGGAAGGGGCCCCCACCGTCGCGGAGTCGGGCGGTGCGGGGCCCGCGACCTTCGAGGAGCGCCGGCACCCGCAGAATTTTGCCGGGCCCCACCGCAGTGGGGCCCGGCAAAGCGCTAGGTGTGATGTCCAGGGACGTTGTTCCGAGTCGAGGTGACCCGGTGTCGGCCTGTCGTGCTGACAGGTGAAGGCCTCCGGTTGTGAAGTGGAGCTGTCTAGGAACCACATCACCCGCCGGAGGCCTTCGT
>NZ_JACKQP010000021.1:0-89332 GCF_031625235.1 Amycolatopsis sp. 505 | reverse complement strand
TCTCGTCACGAATCCGGTCCCGCTCGGCCATCTCCGCCTTGCGCTCGGCGTCCCGCTCGGCGGTCTTCTCGTCACGAATCCGGTCCCGCTCGGCCATCTCCGCCTTGCGCTCGGCGTCCCGCTCGGCCTGCCGCTGCAACGTCTCGGCGCGTTCCTGCTCGTGCTTGATGTCGCGCATTTCTTCGAGGTGGCGGCGTTCGATCATGTCGCGTTTGAGCGCGGCGAGCTGTGCGAGCGTCTGCGCTACGGCGGCTCCCTCGCGAAAGTGGCCGCCGGGGATGATGTCGGGTACTTCTTCTCGGGTTGTCATGGTGGTGCCCCCTAACGCGGTTCAGCGCCGGCGGGGGACGTCCGGCGGCGTGCTCGGCGCGGTCGTCCTGGCGGCGCTGTAGTCGGCCCCGGCCCCGGGCCGAGGGGTGGCTGGTTGCTGGGCAACCGGCCGGTGGCTGGTGAGTGCTCGGCGGGCCTCGAGAACGCGTTCGCGGGCGGTGACTGCCGCGTGCGCGGCTGCGCGCCGGTCGGCGAGCTCGTGCCAAGCTTCGAGCTGGATGAGGACGGCGGCGACGGCGAGGACGATCCGGGCGGCGGTGTCGTCGTCGTGGTCGTCGTTGCTGCGGGCGTTGAGCAGAATGCTTGCGCTGGTCCGGAGGTCGCGAGCCATCTCGGCGGCTGGTCCTCGGGTGAGCGCCGGCATTGCTGGCATCTGGGCGGCCAGGCGGCTCGCTCGTTCGGCGGCTTCGGCCGCGGCGCGGAGTTCACCGAGGTCGGTGTAGGCCGCGGCGGCGTGCAGGACGTCGCGAACGGCGTGGCCGATCTCGGCGAGCTCGGGATCGCTGGGCTCGTCGGGTGCTGAGGCGGCGGCATGTTCGAGCGCGTCGGCCGCGGCGGCGACCGGTGCACTCGCATCCTCGCGCGGTGTCGCCCAGGATGTGCGTAGTTCGCTCAGGCGCAGTTCGGGTGCGAGCTTGCCGAGGTTGTAGAGCACCGGCTGCCCGGCTCCGTCGGTGCGGACACCGACGCGGTAGTCGATGACGACGCCGTCCGCGTCGGTCTGCTCGGCGACGGTGATGCCGGCCGCGCGAAGGCGGTTCACGAAGACCTCTTCGGAGCTGGCTTCCAGGGCGATGACGGTGCACCAGTGGCGCAGCTGCGCGGTGTCCGGCAGAGCCTGCGGATCGCCTCCCAGCTTGTTCTGCTCCGCCTTCGCCCGACTCGCTTCGGCCTGGTGGTACGGGCGTCGGCTGGTACCGTCCGCGCGCCCGGTGGGCACCAGTTCGAACCGCGCTTCGTACTCGTGGCGCATGGCTTCCCAGGCGCGGGTGTAGTTGATGTAGCCTGCATCGCTTCCGTTTTCGCGGACGCGTGAGTACGTGATGTGGATGCTGTTGTCGTCGTGCCGGGTGGCGATCCAGCGCACCGCGGCTGCGTCATCGGGACCGTTCCAGAGCCCGGCCCGGCGCATCGTCGTCTCGGCGATCTCCCGCCATTGCTCGTCGCTGAGTACGGGGTCGTCGGAGTGGTTGGCCACCACGATGTGTCCGGTCCGGTTCGTCGATGATCGCCCGGCGAGGCGGGCGGGTAGGTCGATCGTGCGCGCCATGGCGCGGATCGACTGCCCGCCGCCTGCACGCTGGGCCGGGACGTGCACGTCCGGGACGCCGTCCCAGCTGGCGATGGTTCGCGGGTTGATGTGGACTGTGCCGCCACGCTCGGGCCCTTTGCCCGGCCCGTACAGGTAGGACAGCAATCCAGCGGTGTGTGAACCGCGTTGAGCTTCCTTCACGATCACCGGCGGACCTATTCCGGCTCGATGAGGTCGAGCAGCTGGGCGCTGAGCTCGTCGTGCTGGATGAGTCGCTGTCGTAGGTACGCCAAGGCGCTCTCGATGGCCGGCCCGGTCGGTGGGTTGCCGCTGTTGCTTGCCGCGGCGAGTTGGTTCAGCGATCCGGCGGCGTTGGCCAGCAGACGCCGGAGCGCCATGAGCTCGTCCATGATGAGCCGGATTGTCGTGACCTCGTCGGCGGTGAAACCGCGGGCCTCGCCGTTCGCGTTAACCGGCCCGAAGCGGCCGGTCGCGACGTCGAGCGCCGCGGTCGCGATGAACGTGGTGTTCGACTGCTGCCGCGCGCTGGCGGCCGCCGCGATGACGGCGAGCTCCGACGGCGACCAGTTGATCGGCGCGGTCGTCTGGTCTCGCTTTTCACCGTCCAGGCGTCCCCTGCGGCGCTGGGTCGGCATCTCCCCTGGCTCCCTCTCCCCCGCTGTCCATTGTGCCACAACCGCCGCCGACGCGGTCGACTTTTAAGGGTTTTCCATAGGAAAACCCTATCTTGCTCCTGAGCGGAGCGCTGGCGGCGGGCGACGCGCCCTGCGAGGACGGCGGACGGCGCTCGAAGCGCCGGCCGCCGTTCAGGCACCCGGCCGCCGCCGACCCGCACCCGGGCCGCCACACGAACCCGCCCCCGCAGCAGGCGACCCGCCCCGCGAGGACGGCGGACGGCGCTCGAAGCGCCGGCCGCCGTTCAGGCACCCGGCCGCCGCCGACCCGCACCCGGGCCGCCACACGGGCGGACGAGAGCGGCGCACGCGTACCGTGGTCCGCATGGGGAGCAAGGTCATTACCGCAGCCGAGGAGCTGCAGGCGAGGCGAGCTGCCGAACGGGTCCGGCTGATCGAGCCGTTGGCGAAGTCCTGGGAAACGACGCGGCGACTCCGTGAGTTGCTGGCGTCGGCGTCGGCGCTTCGCTCCGGCGCACCTGAGTCGCTTGGCGGGGACATCGACGCGGTCATCGAGGCGACGAAGAAGGCACTTGAGGTATCAACGCACGCGACGTCGGCGGATTGGGACGCGGCGAAAAGTGGCGGCTGGTCCGCGAAGGAGCTGCGCCAGGTCGGGCTCGCACCGGTCCGTGGGCCGTCGAAAGCGGGAGGAACGGTGGACGCCCAGGTGGGAGATCCGGCGAGCGCGGTCCACCTCGACTAGCGCCTTTGGAGAGGTCGGCGGCTCGATACCCGGGTGTCCCCGGTGTTCGTTCGTGCGCCGAGCTGCAGGCTTAGAGGCTGTCCAGCTCGATGGAGAGTGCGAACGGTTTGTCGGTGACGAGCACGTGGTCGTCAATGCCCACGACCGTGTAAGTCGTGTCCACGGTGGCAGTGAAGGCATGGCGCACTGCGCGACGTCGCGAATCGTGCGTGTGCTCTACGCGCCAGTAGTGCTTGATACCGGCCGCCGCAAATTCTGAGGGTTTGGTGACGTGGTCGGCAGTCGCCGATTCCGTGGTTGTCACTTCGACCACGAGTAGGCAATCCGCAGGGCGGAGCGGTTGGTCATCAGGGGTATTCGCGTCGTAGACGACGATGTCAGGGCGTCGGTTGAGCAGCGGCGTGTCACGGATCCGGAGGTCGACGTGGGTAGCGACGGAGAGCCCGGGACGGCTTAGGGCCTCGATGGCGTCGGCGAGGTGGCGCACCAGTCGCTGGTGCGGTCGGCGCGGTGCCGGTAGCACCACGACGGCACCGTCGACGACCTCGATCCGCTCGCACACCTCTTCTGGGAGTGCGGTGTAGGCCTCGGCTGTGAGGCCCTCGTGCGAGAGCTGCAGCCAGTCCGGCAGCGCTGTCATCGGGTCTTCCCGTCGTCCGCGGCGAGGGGACTCCTCCCTCAGTTGCCGCAGATCGTAGCGTCGTCTTGGTGTCCCTGCCCGTGATAGGTCGCCAGCGCCGAACCGGCCGTTGCGGTGCCTCTCGCGTTCGGCCAACGAAGTGATGCAGGCTGCATCGCCCCCACGGTCGACATGCCGAGGTGGTGCAGCCTGCATCAGTCGGTGTGCGGTTGTGTCTACGCGGTGCGGCCGGGCGGTGCACCCGGCGGGAGCGGACTGTGGTCGGGCTGGACTGGTTCGCCGTTGTTGTACTCGGTTTCGATCCGCGTGATCAGGGCTTCGACGGCTTCGCCGACGGCCCTGGTGACGGTGTACCGGCCGTCTCCCCTCCCCCGCATGAGCAGGACCGCGCCCTTGAGACGGTCGTAGAGATCTCGGTCGATGCCGACCGTGGGGTCGCGCGATTTTTTCGCAGGGTCGGGCCCCGTGGTCGGGGCACTGCTGCCGTTGCTACTGCTCGTCACGTGGAAGTCCTTGTGCGTGGGCTGACGCCCGGGGCCGCCCCGATGAACTGGCCGCCGCGAGGGTCTGCGGGAACCGACTGGCCGGGTCAGATCAGGACTCCGCGCTTCTGGGTAGACGCGAGGACGGCGGCGTAGTCGCCGTTCACCAGCTTGGCCTTGTTGAAGAGCGGGATGGGACAGCTGTTGGTGTAGGCCTCGGCGACGGTGACGCTGCGGCGGACGCTCGGGGTCACGATGTCCGGGAATGCCTCCCGCACGCTCTCGAGCTGCTCCATGTAGACGTCGCCGGCGTTGTCCGGCGGCACGATGCACGGGACGATGGCCAACAGCTCGACGTTGCGCCGGTAGGTGCGCTTGATCTTGTCGAGTTCAGCGAGCAGTACCGGGATGCCTTCGTTCTCCTTGAGCATCGGCTGGGTGCAGGTGATGACGCCACTTCGGCCGAGACTTTCCTCGTCGTCTTCGTCGGCTTGGGTGGCCAGGATCGCGGACACGACGAGGACGGAGTAGCTGCCGGGGCAGTCGATGATGGTGTGGTCGACGTCGTCGGCCATCCGCTGGACCTCTGCGAAGCGGAATTCCGACCCGGTCTCGCGGGTGAGTTCGACTTGAGCCCGGTCAAGCCCGCCCCGGGTTGAGGGCACCACGCTCAGGTTCGGCACGTCGGCGATCTTGACAGAGGCCTCGGCGAGTGTGGCCCGGCCGAGTAGCACGTCGGCGATGGTCGGCCGGTTGCCGACGTCGATGCCGAACCAGGTGCTGGTGTTCGTCTGCGCGTCGAAGTCGATGATGCGGCACTTGCGACCTTGCTGCGCGAGCTGGACGGCGAGGGTGGTGGCGGTGGTGGTTTTGCCGGCGGAGCCGGCCAGGTTGACGACGGCGACGGTGCTCATGAGGTAGCGATCTCCAGGCTGTGGGTGAGGTGATGCAGGCTGCACCACCGAGGTCGGTGGCTGTTGCGGGCGCTGGCTGGGATGTCGCGGTGGGGTTTGGCGCTCGGCGCCAAGGTCCCCGGGTCTCGCGGCGCGGAGGCGACGCGCCCCGGCGGCGGCCGCAGGGCGGCGCTCGATGCGCCGGGCTGCGGTCCCGGCTGCGCCGGCGCGGAGGCGACGCGCCCCGGCGGCGGCCGCTGGCCGGCGCTCGATGCGCCGGGCTGCGGTCCCCGCGTCGGGCGGGCCTGGGGGCCGGTCACCCGGCCCCCAGGTTGGTCACTCCGTCTCGGCCGTCGCCGCGTCGTCGCTGGCTCCCTCCTTCGCCATCTCGGCTTCGGCGGCCGCGTCGTCGGCGGCCGGGTTGTCGTCGGCGGCGGGGTCCTCGTCGGCGGCGACGGCGGCCGCGTGGGCGGCCTTCGCCGTCTCCAGCCTGGCGCTTTCCCACTCGGTGGGCTTGTACCCGCCCTTGTCGCGCAGGATGTCGAAGTACGCGATGTCGACGTGGTTCCACGTGCGGTAGGCCGCGTACGCGTTGTTTTCGAGCGCGGCGATCACTCGAACCCATGCGCCGTGAACGTCGAGTTTCGGGTCATCGAGGTTGGCGGCCATCAGCTCGCGCCACTCCTCGGCGAAGGACGGGAGCAGTCCGGCTTCGTGCCAGAGCTTGCCCGCCAGCTTCCCGGCCTCGCTGGCCCCGGCTGCCTGCGCGATGCCGTCGTGGAAGTGGCGCGCGAGGAAGAATGTCATTTCCCGCAGCGGCAGGGGGGTTTTGATGACCTTCGGAAGGAATTCCATCCGCTTGGCGCGGGCCGATTTCCGCTGCTTGTCTTCTTCCTGTTCCTTCTGCTGTTGCGACGACGGTTCCGCTTTTGTCTTCTGGGGAAGAGCCTTCGTGTAGTAGTTCAGTTCGCCGGTGCTGTCGTCCACCTGGGCGACGAGTTCGCCGTCCTTGCGGGCCTGCTCGCGGTCCTCGTCGGTCCGGATCACGTGCTTGTAGCTCTCGCCCTTGAAGAATTCTCGGGGCTCGACGATATCCACCTTTTCGGCGGCGGCTTTCTCGACGGACGCGCGCGCCGTCGCGACGTAGTCGGCCGCGCGGGTGGCGGTCCACTTGCGCACGAGCACGCGTTCCAGCGCGTCGAGCTGGTCCGCGCGGCGCTCGGGCGAGAGACTGCCTTCCTTCTTCACCGACGGGTCGCAGTACGGCAGCTTGCCCGCGATCACTGCCGCGTCGACCGGGGCGAGTTTCAGGAAGGTGCCGTCATCCTTCTTGAAGTCCTCGTTCCTGCCTTCGATGGCTTTTTGGATTTCCGGGATGGTGTTCAGCAGTGCCAGTCGTCGGGAAATGGTGGCCTGGGTGACTCCCCCCAGCAATTTGGCCAAACCACGCTGAGAGATACCGGACCCCATGTAGTTTTGGAACATCCGGGCTTCGTCGAGTTCGGAGAAGTCCTCGCGGCCGTAGTTCTCAACGGCGAGCATCGCAAGATCGCCGTTGTCCTTCATCACGGCGTCGTCGATTTCGGCCTTGAGCGGGCGGCCGGTCTCCTCGGCGGCGGCGCGGCGGCGGTGGCCGTAGATTGCGACGTACTCGGCCTTCGGGTTCAGCTTCTTCAGCTCGTCGGCCAGGTTGGGGCGGGCCGCGAGGAACGCTTCGATGGTCACGACGCGGGCGGCGATCTGCACACCCTTGGCGCGGATGGAGTCCCGCAATTCGACGTACTTGGGGTTTTCCGGCTGCGGCCTGCTGCGGTCGGGCGCGTTGTAGGGGTGCGGCGCGACCGTCTGCGGGTCGAGCATGACCCATCCGCCGTCCGTGGGCTGCGGTGTGGTGCCGCCGCCGCGCAGCGCGCCGGTGATGCCGCCTGCATCGTCGGCGGCGGCCGGAGCCTGAGCGGGCGCCGGGCTCGCGTCGGCGGGCGCCGCGCCCTCGGAGGTCGGCGTGGCCGGGTCGCTGGAAACCGGCGCCGGTTCGGTCGCGGCGGTTTCCGGCTGTTCCAGCTCGGCTGAGGTCTCGTCGCCCGATCCCGCTCCGGCGGGGGCCTGGGCGTCGGCGGTCGGGGTCTCGGCGGCCTCCTGCTCCGGGGCCGCCGCGTCGGCCGGTCGGCCGAATGCGGTCCGGCCGGACTTCGGCTTCTTCGGGCGGCGGCGCGTCTCGGAGGTGGTCACGGTGTCGGCGTCCTTGGGGGTCTCGATGGTGAGCTGCGGGGTGTCGGTGGGCTTGGTGGCGGTCATCGTCTCATCCTTTGCATGTTTTACATGTAATTGGGTCCGGGGCGGGTCGGGACTCTCCGGCCCGCCCCGGGGAAGTTCGGCCGTGGCCTCACTTCCTGATACTCAAATCATACCGTTCATACCGTTCATACCGCTAGGTTTTCAGGGGTGACCTGGGTCACTTCTTGCGGGTTCCGGCCGGCTTCCGGCCGGAGGTGCCCGCCGGTCGCTTCCGTCGGCGGAGGCGGACACCCTTGACGGTGGTGTCCTCGCCGCAGTGGAAGCATGGGGCCACCATGCCGACGGGGATCATGTCCGACAGCCGGGCGACGGCTTCGGCGTCGATCTCCCCGGTGGCGTTGTGGCCACAGTCGTAGTCGACGACGTAGCGGCGGGCGTTCGTGGTGGGGCTCATGCTGGGGTTCCTCCAGGGTCGAGCGGTGATGCAGGCTGCATCACCCGGGATCACGGCTTGCGGTCGGTACGGCATCCGTCGGCGTAGACGGCCACGATCGCGTAGGAGAAGCTGCGCGGGACGGCGGCGGCGAACTTCCGGGTGAGTTCGACCGCCCGGCCGTACTGGCTGGCTCCGGGCAGGGTGGCCACGTCGGCGAGGTCGCGTCCCGCTCCCCCGTTCGGACAGCCTCGGACGATCACGTATCCGGCGACGTCGTAGAGGCCGTGATCATGTGCCCACTGGTACGGCTGGAACTGCGGAAGGCGGCAGGCGTCCGGCTCGGAGGTGACGGCTTCGCACTCTTCGCACCCGTAGTCGTAGCGCACGGCCGTGACGGTCCGCCTGGACGGGAACGTGGCGCTGCAGGCCTGGCAGTGCCAGGGGGTCCCCGGTGCGGCGTAGGCAGGGTTTTCGCCCACCGTGGCGTCGGGCAGCGGGTATTCCCGAACGTGGCCGCAATCGAGGTGCAGGACCACGGTGACCCGGTGCTCATGGGCCGTGGTGTCGGCGATCATCGGCTTTGCTCCTTCGCTGTTGTGGCTTCTTCCTGATATTCAAATCATACCGTTCATACCGTTCATACCCAAGGGAAGATCATGTGTCCTGGGTCACGTCCGGCTCGGCGGAGAGCTGGGTGTAGCGCTCGACCGTTTCCATGGCCTCGGCGTGTTCGGTGGTGGCCTGTGCCAGCCGGACGGCCGCCGTTGCGGCGACGTGCTCGGCGAAGCGCTTTCGGCCTTGCGCGTCGTACCGCGCTCGGGCGGCGTGGAGTTCGGCGAGGTCGTCGCGCGCGTACCAGTCGGCGAGGACGGCGCGGACGACGGCGGCGGCGCGCTGGGTGGTCTTGTCCGGCGCGGCGGTGCCGCCGTAGTCGCCTCGGCGGGCGTGGACTCGCCAGTGGGTGATCCGGTCGACGTCGTCGCTGCTGACGTTCCAGCATCCGCCGTGCACGGTGATGCTGTTGATGGTCGGGAGGTCGGGGGCCCGGTCGTCCCGGACGTAATCGGTGTGGGTCCAGTCGCCGAACCGGACGGTGGCGGTGTTCACGGTGTCGTAGTCGGCGGCCTCGTGGCTGTGGACGGTGAACGCTCCGGCGACGCGGTGGGCCCTGACGGTGTACACGACGGTTCCGGTGGTGAGTTCGGCGCGGGCGCGGGCGGTCGCGGTCCCGTAGGTGCCGAGATCGAAGGTCAGCCGGGCGGGGTCCGGGGTGATGCAGGCTGCATCACTCTCGGCGGGCTGTTCCCGGGGGCGCATCCGGGGACGGTCGTCCTTCGGCCGGCTACGGAGGGCACCGACGGCGTGGGCGAGTTCGACGACGGGGAAACCGTCCGGGACGGTGACGGTCGGGGGGTCGTCGTTGACGACGGCGGCCGGGACGTCGCCGATCACGACGGCGTAGCCGTAGCGGTCGAGCTGGTCGGCGAGGGTGGCGCGGAGTGCGGCGGTGGAGTCGGCGACGGTGAGCGGGTGGTAGCCGGGCATCTCTTCGTCGACGCCTTCGGTCTGGCTGATGTCGAACAGGTATTGCATGCGGAACAGCTCGCGCCGCGTACCCGTCTCGGCCGGGTCGCCGGTGTCGGGCTGGTTGACGGGCGTGAGGGCCTCTTCACCGTCGCCGTCGCCGTCCTCGACGGCTCCGCGCGGTTGGACGATGCGATAGGACACCGACCCGCGCAGGACGCGGCGGCCCCGCTCGCGCCACCCCTTGAGGGTGTCGACGTCGGTGAGCGTGGTCCCCCGTTCGTCGGCCTGAGCCATGAGCATGGCCTGATTCCGCAGGGAGTAGCCGAGAATTCGGGGGCTCGTGATGGTGAGCAGCGCGTGAACGAGCTGGGTGGTGGCGTCCGGGTCGGCGAGCGTCTCGTCGGCGCGGGCGGCGAGTGCGGCGTCGCGCGCCTTGCGCTCGGCGATTTCCTCGTCCGTGTACTTCTTGCGGCCCATGGTCGGGTCCTTCCTCCCGGGGCGGCGACGCCGCCCCGGGATACCGTTCATACCGTTCAGTGGATGGCTGCGGGCGCGCGGTGCTAGCCCGGCCTGCGGATGTAGTCGAGCGCTCGTCGGAAGAGCTGTTGTGCTTCGGTGTGGCCGAACACGATTTCGGCCCAGGCCAGTACGAGGACAGCGGCGCGGGCGGCAGCGAAGTGCCCGCCGTCGGGGCGGTGCTCGGGCACCCCGAGTTCGGCGGTGAGCTGACGTTCGGCGTTCAGGACAGCGTGGGCGAACACCAGGGCGGGGCTGGTGGTGGTGGATTGGTCGCGCCCGCCCGGGTGGATGCTGGCGAACACGAGTGCGTCACCCGCGTAGGACTCAGCGAGACTGTGGAACATGCGTTTCTGGTAGTCGGTGAGGGTGTCCGCGCCGGTGTAGATGAGGTCTTTCAGGACGTCGTCGGCGTGGGTGGAGTCTTCGGTCATGACGTTGATGAACTGGACGAGCTGGCGGAGGGTCGGCGGGGTGATGCAGCCTGCATCACCGGCTGCGGGGGTAGTCACTTGATCACCTCGTTGCAGGCTGCGCAGGTGTCGCAGAGTCCGGCGGTGATGTTGGTGAACGCGGCGGCGTCGTACTCGATGAGCATGGCGTCGCTGCAGAACATGCACGTGACGGTGGTCGGCCGGATGCAGCGGACGATCCGGATGGGGGTTGCGTCGTTGCACATGAGCGGCCGGTTCAGCTGGTCGGTGTAGATCAGGTAGACGTTCTTCGCGTGGGTGGGCTGGGCGAGGGCGGTCACCTCCAGGTGGCCGAACTCGGGGGTGAAGTCGATGACGTCACCGAGCTGCAGTTGGTCGGCGGTCATGTAGGCGGGGCCGATGGTGGCCGAGCTGAGGACGTATCCGGGCATGTGGGGTTGTGCTCCTGGGAGTGTCGGGGTGATGCAGGCTGCATCACCGGGAAGTGCGGTTGGCGGGGTGCACGCGTCCGGGTTGAGAATCACGCGTACCGGTCGACCAGACGTCGACCGAATTCGGCCAGCTGGTGACGCCTGCCGTAGATCACGACGCCGTCGCTGCCCTCGGAGAGGCGTACGGCCAACTTGTCGGCGTCGCCTTCGACGACGTCTCCGCCGAACTGATCGCAGATGCTCTCCACGGTGTCGTGGACCTCGTCCGCGAGGTGCACGTGCGCCCATTGGTCACCCATGTGCGTTTCTCCTTGGTTGGGGTGATGCAGGCTGCATCACCGGGGTGTGTCGGCCGGGGCTGGTGGTCGGCTTCGACGCGCGCTGTTCGCTACGGACTTAGCGGCGGTGCACGGCTCACACCGGCAGCGGTAGTTGGTGTAGCCGTTCACGGTGCCGTGCACGTGCTCTGGCACGTCGCGGGCGCGACGGTCGGTCTCGGCACGGTGTCTGGCGGTATTGGAAGCGGTGCACGCCTCGCAGCGGCAGCGGTAGTTGACGTAGCCGGATGCGGTGCCGTGGGCGTGCTCCGGTACTTCGCGGGCTCGCTGTCTGGCTTTACCGGCCTGGCACTTGGCGGTGTTGGTGGTGGCGTGGGGCGGGCACGGGCAGCCCTGCTGGTACTGCAGGCACCCGCCGAACGGCGGTAGTGGGCGGCTCACCAGTCAACGGCTTGGCTGAGCGCGACGGCGACGTGTGCAAGAACGCCGTGCGGGGTGCAGCGGGGAAAGTCGATGACGGCGAGGTGCCGCTCTGCCTGCTCGTGCGGGAAGCTGATCCGGACCCGCTCGGGCTCGAAGAAGACGGTGACGCCGCTCTCCTCGTGGGCGAGGAACGGGCGGCGGGTGTCCCGGTCAAAACCGGCGTCCCTCAGCAGCTCCCCCAACATGACGGCGTCGGTGGTAAGCCCGTCAACCACGGCGAGCCGCCGGGCGTTGCGGGTGCCGGTGTCGTCGTTCACGTTCTGGCCTTTCGTCTCGGTGTCTCCCTTGCGATGCTTTAATCATACCGTTCATACCGTTCATACCGCAAGGGTTTCTTGATCGGATTTCCGGCCGATGCCCGGAGGGCGAGGTTCGAAACCCCTGGGGGTTGGTGCTCTCTCCGTCCGGCCCGGTTCGGCGTCTACCTGGCGCGGGCGCGGGGTGCAACCACGCTTTTCGGTTGCACCCCGCGCCCGGGTCAGGTAGATCCGTGAGGGCTGGACGGAGAGAGCACCAACCCCGCCACCCTGCCAAGGCGAGCAGGCAGGCTTCCCCCCTCTCCGGACGGTTCGCCTGGGGTGCGGGGGCGGCGAGCGCCCCGCGAGCCACCTCCGCACGGTGAGCGGCTGTGCCGGCCTTGCACCGGGTGCGGTATGAACGGTATGTTTTCGGGTATGGTTCCGGAACCCGAAGTCCGGCCGGCGAACGTTGAGCCGTCCGAGTATGCGCGTACGCAGTGGGGCGAACTTCTCGACCGCGTGCAGACGTTCAGCCAGACCGTGGTGATCACCTTCGGACACAAGCCGCAGCTGGCCGCGGTGCCGCTGGCGCGTTGGCAGCAACTCGCCCAGGAGCACGGGGTCAGCGCGGAGTCGGTGGAGCGTCGGCCGTCGAAGACGGCGCGCGAGTCGCTGCGCGCCGTGATGAAGGACGCCGTCGCCGGCAAGCCGACTATCGTGACGTTCCGCGGCCGGGAGGACCTGATCGCGATCGTCTCGTTCAAGCTGCTTCCGGACGACGAGCGAGCGGCAGCCGAGGCTGCTGCCGCCGCAGCGGCAGCGGCAGCGCGGTCAGCACCGGCGTGACCGTGGGCGCGGGTGATGCAGGCTGCATCACCCACCGCCGTCGACGACGGCCGCGCCACCGCGCTCTGCTGGCGGGTCTTGGATCCGACGGCGCCGCGCCAGATCGCGCGGTGGGCGACGAGTTCCCGCTGCGCAACGATTCCTCCCGGCCCGTCGACTCCGGCGGGATTCGGCCGATGTGCCTTCGAGGTGATGATGGACGAGCTGCCGGCAGGTGAGCTGGATGGCGAGGCGGTGCTGAGCGCTTACGAACAGATCGCGGACCTCGTCCGGACGATGGCCGACGACGTGCTCCAGGACGACGTGCGCCTCGAGCCGGCGGATGCGCCGCAGCGGTGGCGTGCGGACAGGCAGGCAGCTGCGGCCAGCGGCGCCGAGGCCGTGCTGCGGGAGACGCTCGCGTGGGTGCATGAGGTGAAGGTGCAGGCGACCGCCGCCGAGCGGCTGATCCGGACCGCCCTGCGCAGCGGCACGCCGTCCGGCTCGCCGACTGCGTCGGAACCGGTGATGCAGGCTGCATCACCGGGCGTGGTCGACGTTCCCGGCGGTGCGGGCGCGGTCGCCGAGCGGCTGCGCAGTACGCAGCGGGCTGAAGACGGGGCGGTGTACCTGGAGGGCCTGGGGCTGGATCGTGCCGGTCTGCTCACGGTCGCGGGCGAGCTGCAGCTGACGCGGCTGGAGAGCGTGCGCAGTTTGAAGGAACTTCGGCGCAGGATCGTGCAGCAGGCGATCGGCGGGCGGAACAAGTTCGCGATTCTGCGGGGGTTTCGGGAACTCCGCAACCCCGGTTCGGTACCTCCAGGGGATGCTCCGTCGTGAGCGGTCGGCGCGTCGGCCAGGGCGCCGACATCCGGCGCTGGCCCCGAGCTCGCGTCGTCCGGGGTGATGCAGCCTCATCACCGAGCGGTCGGCGCTTGTCGTCCCTCCGGTCGCCGCGAGGTGGCTTGGGTCCACGTCGGCGCGATCGAGCCGTGCTCACGGCAGGGCCGGAAGCGCGACGCGGGTGGCCCCGCGGGCCGCAATGCCCGAACTTGACGGCCGGTAGGAGGAGAGACCGCATGTGGTGGACGCGCAAGTCGAAGCCGTACCCGAACGCTGAGTTGGTCAATGCGCTCCGCGAAGCCGGCTTGCGCGCGATCTGGCGACTCGAACAGAAGGATGGGCCGGGCGACATCAATCCCCACACCGCGCGGATGACGTCGTACGCGCTGGCGTCGATGCTGACGTTCTCCGCCGACGGCTCACCGATCCGAGTCGGCGACGGCTTCGAGCGGGTGAAGCAGATGGTCTTCGCGGGGATGCCCGAACGCCGAGAGTCCCGCCGAGATTGGGTGGTCTGGGAGCTGGACCGCCTGGGATACGCCGCACAGGCACGGGCTCTGGCCGACCAGCCCGTCGGCAGTGAGCGCCGCAAGAGCGGCTAACTCGACATCGATCCCGGGGAGGACGAGGGTGAGCACAGCGAGACAGGCGTGGCCGAGCGGAGGATCACCGACGAATGCCCGATGACGACCGCGTAAGCGCCTCTCGGTGCCTGGAGCAAGTGCAGCGGGCTCACCGCTCGGGCGATCTCACGGCGGCTGTCGCGTGGTCGCGGCGGCTGACCGAGGCTTTGCTCGTCGAGGGCGACGACGCCGTGGCCCTGGAGAAGTTGGCTCGGCGGACACCGAGGGCACACGAACCGAGCGGCCGCGGGGTCGCGCTCGACGCCGCAGCGGACCAGATGCACGCGGCGTTCGACGCTGTGCGCGGCGAACTCGCCGACCGCCCGATCGTTTCTACGGTCGCCGAGCTGGGCGAGTTGCTGGGAAGGCTGCCCGGCGAGATTGCCCTCGTCGTCGAGGACCACGTCCGTGTTCCTCGTGGCGTGACGCTCGGCGAGGACGCGGTCCTGGTCGTCGTCGCGGAGATGACGCAAGTTCATACGGCGCCGGCGACGCCGGTAAGCGATGACCGCGGGCAGGAGTACCACGTGCTGGAGCCAGCGCTACAGCTGGCGCTGCAGTGGCTTCCGGACGCTGCAGCGCCCGCGTGCGCGGTCGAGGACACAGTGGCGGAGAACCTCTTCGTGCGGGCGATGGCGGCGGCCGAGGACGGCCGCCTCGCCGAGTGCCTGACGTCGGCGGCCGCGCTGCTGGAGCAGCTCGCCGTCGCGCTGGACACGGAGATTCCGGAGTGGTTGCCGGGCGGGCGGCCGACGACGCAGCTGTCGCAGGCCGCGTCGACGCTCCGTTACGTCAGCGCGGCTCTGGGGCGCCATGCTCCGGGGCTGGAAGAGCTGAGCCGCCGGTGATGCAGCCTGCATCACCGGCCGGCTCGACGGTCGGGCCGACCGCAAACGAGGTCGCGCTGGTGGACTGGGTCCGGCGGCTGGCGTCGGTGGCGCAGCAGGCGGTGTTGCCGTCGGGGTGGCGGTATCCGAACGTGCCGGCGTTCTTGGCGGCCCACGGGCGGCTGTTCCGCCCGACTGCCGAGCCGGTGCCGTCGGACCGCCGCGGCCGGGTGGGGGAGTGCTGGTTCAACGCCGCCACGTACGCCGACCGGAACGGCGTCGTGTACGTCGAGGGGTGGGCGACGGAGGTGTTCGGCTGGGAGATCCCGCACGCGTGGTGTGCCTCCGGTGAGGAGGCTGTCGAGCCGACGTCGGGGTGGGAAGGCGACTTCGTGTACCTCGGGGTGCCCTTCGCGGATGAGTTTCGGCGCAGCGTGCACCGGCGGAACGGCGTGGGGTCGCTGCTGTGGGAGTTCGCCGCGGCGAAGGACTTGCTCGAGTTCGGGCCGCCAGCCGGTGCGGTGGTGCCGGACGTGGGACGGCCACTTCCGCCGATCGAGCCGGGCGCGCCGGTCGTCAGGTGATGCAGGCTGCATCGCCCTGGCCGAAGAACGCGGCGGCGCGCGTGCCACTGGCCGCGGGAAAGTAGCCGCCGAGCTGGTTACCCGCTGGTACTTCGTACAGCGGGTGGCACTTTCCGGGGCGAGGTGGCAGCCTTATCCGACTCATACGCGTCGTCGCGGGGACGGAGTACTGAGCCAGCTGGCTCAGTACTCCGTCCGCGCAGCGAAAGGTCCGCCGCGCGGGGTTCCACAACCCCACGGGAGGGTCTGTATGAAGGAAAAATGCCGTTGCCCGAAGTGTGAGGACGCGAACGGAGGTGAACCGAAGAGCGTCGCGCACAGCGACGATCGGGCTAAGCAACCGCAGCCCCGACGAGCGGTGAAGCTCGCCGGGACTACGGCCTTGTGGGTGCTACGGATCGGGGTCATCGCCTACCACGTGATCCGCGAGCACTTCTCCGCGTAGTCCAGAACGACCGACCAACCAGACAAGAGGCGGGTCGGGCCGAGGTTAGGAGCTCGGCCTGGCCCACCTTGAACGCCCGGCTGTACACGCCACGCCATTCGAACTACATCTAGTCATAGGTCACCAGAACGCGGAATCGGCACGCATGATTCCAAGAAACTTCGGTGATCTTGAGTAGCCTTCGAGCACATGGCGTGAGCTTGCGGATCCCAGCCAGGCACCTCGGCAGCGGGAGAGGACGTGAGCCATGACGAGATTCGAGCTATCGCGGGCTCCCCACGCGGTCCCCGCAGAGGTCGATGCCCACATCTCGTACTCGACCCACGACGACTACTTGACGTCCCTGTGGACCGCGACCGATGCAGCTGCGGACAGTCACGGCGAGCCGGATGTTCGGCCGAGGTACGAGGCCTGGCGGCGAGCTGCTTGCCAGGTGAGCGCTGCGATGTTCAGCGTAGCCAACCGCGAAGATCCGGGAGTCCCGCCGCGCGAACCGCCGAAAGCACCGCCCGTCGATCACGACGCGGGTACGCGGGCCCCGGACCAGGTAGCCGAGTTGCTAGGTTTCTCGCATGTAGCGCTGCGCGAATGGTGTGAGAGCCACGGAATCGGTCAGGATGCGGGCGCGGCTAGCGGCTCGCACTCCGGTGCTGACGTTCGTCGGTTGCAGGGCATGCAGCATCTCGTCGCCAGCGACATGGCGGCGCCCGAGGCTGTGGCGGCAGCCTGCAGGGAGCCGGCTGGGCTGCACCCGGGCGAGGTTGCCGCGACTGCCGGACAACGGGCCGTTGACGTTGCCAGCGGGCCCGGCACTGTCGATCAACAGGAGCAGGAGCTCGGTGTCGACGCCGGGGTCCACTTGCAGCGTCAGGAACGGTTGGCGCATGAGGGACGCCTCGTCGACACGTTACGGGCTGAGGGCTTCACCGGGCCGGCATTCGAGGAGTTCAGGTATCACCTCGTTTCGTCCACCCTGCCTATCGTGCGGGCATGGATTCGCAGGGGCCAAATCTTCGGGATGAGTGCGCAGCTAGGCCGAGCAGTTCCGCATCCGACGAGACCGATCTCGCCGGATGACCAGGCCGAGATCGCGATGGAGACGGTCGCCCAAGGCCTCCGCTTGTTCACCCGATTCGCTTTGCACGATGGACATTGGCAGCCGGAGCAAGGCGCCACGTTGAGGACTTACTTCGTGGGAAGCTGCATCAGGTCGTTCCCGAACGTCTACAGGCGCTTCGAATTCGAACGCAAGGACGCAGATCGGACGACCCTCATGGCGCCCGAAGATCTCAGCGCGTTGGTCAGTGAGGCGCCCGGCCTCGTAGAGCGCAGCCCGGAGCCCGCCGCCGTCGAGAGGCTCGCGGCGAGCGCCGAACTCGCGAAGATGAGCCACCGGACGAGACAGGTGGTGGTGCTGCACGCGTTGGGCTACACCCAAGAGGAGATCGCCGAGGTTCTACAGGTGTCGCCGGGAGCCGTGCGCGGGCGGCTGACGCGGCAGTTCGCTCGGGTCCGGCGAAACTACGGGCGTTGACGACTGGCCGGCCCGGGGAAGCGCCAGCCGGAGCTGTGGCGCTGTGAAGGAATGGCTCGGTGATGCAGGCTGCATCGCGCGCATCGGGCTTGTGGTCCGGCTTTCGCGGTGTTCCCTGTTGGCTGGCTACCTGGTTTCTGCGGCTCCGCCGGGTATGCCGGGCAGGCTCTGAGGTGTCCCGATGGTCTCGGGTGGCTTGTCGGTGCGGAGGCCCTTGAACGCCGGCTTGCGCAGCTTGCCGTCGGTGGACACTTCCGCGTACTGAACCTCGGCGACCAGGACCGGCTCAACCCAGCGGGCGACGCGGGTGTACTGGCTGGGGATTCGGTCGGAGAAGGGCGAGGTGGTGCGTTCGAGCGCGGCGAACCGGTCGAGGAGGAGTTCCAGCAAGGCGTCGGTGAACCCGGTGCCGACGTTGCCGAGCCAGATCAGCCGGCCGGTGTGGTCGTGGGCGCCGACGAGCAGGGCGCCGAAGCTGCGGGCGCGTCGGCCCGTGCCGGGGAGCCATCCGCCGATCAGGACTTCGGTGGTGGGCCGCAACGGGGTCTTGATCCAGTCCGTTGAGCGGGCTCCAGGTCGGTATGGCGCGTCGGCGCGCTTGGCGACGATGCCTTCGAGCTGCTGCTCGGCCGCGACGGCGAGGATCGCGGGCGGGCCCGGTTCGCCGAAGTTGGGCGGAGTCGCGACGTGGTCCTCGGTGAGCTTGAGGTCGGTCAGCAGGTTGCGGCGTTCCCGGTAGGGCAGGCCAGTGGTCGGTTGGCCGTCGAGGGCCAGGAGGTCGAAGACGTAGTAGTAGACGGGGAACTCGGCGAGCTGCGCGCGGGTCGGGCGCCGGACGTGCATGCGGCGTTGCAACTTCCCGAACCGCGGGCGGCCGCGGTCGAGCGCGACGACTTCGCCGTCCAGGACCGCGTCACGTCCGTTCAGCAGGTCGGGGAGGCTGGAGATCTCGGGGTAGGTGGCGGTGATCGGGCGTTCTCGGCGGGAGTAGACCTCGAGGCGGCCGCCGACGGCCGCGGCGATGGCCCGGACGCCGTCCCATTTGAATTCGGTGCACCAGCCGTCGGCCGTCGGCGGTTCGCCGGGGACGGCCAGCATCGGGGGCACCGGAGCGGGTCCAGGAGGGCGGCGCCTCTTCTCGTCCATGGGGTCCATCGTCACCCATTCGGCCGAGCAACGCTCGGTAAGCCGGGACCGGCGCTGTTCTCTACCAGCGGTTTCGGGGGAGGTTCGCTCGTCGGTGTTGTGGTCCGGGTTTGCCGGCTCGCGGCCATACCTCGCGACCTCGCGGTGATGCAGGCTGCATCACCCGGACGGCTGTGGTCCGGGTTTCGGCGTCCGCCCTCGTGCCGGGAGAAGTTGGTGCGGTTTGATGCCGCGACGGACACGCTAACCGTCCGGGCATGGTGGTAAGCGGCCCGACACGCCCTCACGCTCCCGGCCGAGGGCATGAAGATGTTGCGCTACAGTGCTTTCGGGCTTGCGCACAGCCCGTTGTCGCGCTTCTCTGCGTCCACGCCGTCGAGGGCACTTCGACCAAGGTCTTTGATCGCGCACGCGGAACCCCGTTGAGTTCGTCATCGAGCTGCAGGTGCGGGGCGTGGAGCCGTACCGGAAAAGCTGCTGTGACGAAGGAAGATCTGTTCAAGGGACGTGTCCGGGACCGGATGGCGGTGACCGGCGAGCCCTACTCGGAGGCACGGCGGATTCTGCTGGCCGATTACCCGTTGCCGTCCGACGAGGAAATGGCCGCGGCCGACGCGACGGAGTATGACCCGGTCGCGTACCACGCGGCCACGGCGGGTTCGTTGCCGCCGGGCGTGCTCCGCCCGATGGGGTTGGCGTCGGGCGCCGCGAGTGACTGCTACGAGGCCGTGATCCCGGACCACTTCGGTCCGCGGAAGGGCGAGCCGGGGAAGCTGGCGGTGGCCGCGCGCGGCCACCAGTTCGAGGGTCTGCCGGCGCTGGTGCTGGAGTGCGTCGAGATCGTTGAGGGGCGTGGGAAGGTGCCCTTGGCGTGGTGGACGAGTTTCGGGATCGAGCTGAACCATCGCGGGTGGGCCTTCGACCCGGTGGGCGGCGACACGATGGACTGGCGGACCGAGCTGACGCCGGTCGCCGGCGCGCCTTCCGCGCCCGTTCGGGCGCGGATCCACGACGGCGGCGAATTCGTGCTCTTCGACGGGCCGCTGTACGTCCCGCGGTCGTGGCTTGTTCGCACGCGTGTCGACCCGGTGGGTCTGCTCACGATCGCCGGGCCTGTGTCGGGATCACAGGTGCCGGGCGATCTTGACGACGAGGTGGTGCGCACCATGCTCGGCACCGGCAATCTCGTCGCCGCGAAGATTCCCGTGATCATGAACTAGCGCCGCGAAGCTGGTGATGCAGCGTGCATCACCAACTTCGGCCATCCACAGTCATGGCGAGCACGCAGGCCGGAGCGCGGGGTTTCCCGGATCACCTCCGTGATCGGGTGAGCGTACGAGCTGACCTCCGAAACCCGGACCACAACGGGCGCGCATGCTCGGTGCGGTTGTGGTCCGGGTTTCAGCTGCGCTGGTCGCGAAGCTCGGCGGTGAGCAACTGGAGAGCGGCGACGCCGACGTCCCACTGGCCTTTGAGGCCGGTCGAGTCGGTGAAGCGGGCGATGAGCGCGTCAGCGTCGAGGGGCCTTCGGTTCAGGTGCAGCACGACGGCCTGGATAGCTGTCCCGTGGGCGGGGGAGGGGATCTCGTCCACGAGGTCCCGGGTGACTTCGTACTGGCCGGGTTCGGCGCCGCCGCGGAGGTACGCCTCGGCGACGAGGCGCGGGCCGGCGTAGGCGAGCTGCTGCAGTTTCGCCTTGCCGGCGGCCGACGGGCCGCCTATCCAGTCAGCGAGCCGCTGACCGGCCGTTGCCGGGTCGATGACGGCCTCGGACGCAAAGTCCGTCAGGATCGCGTCGACATCTTCGGTCGTCATGTGCCGTGGAACTCCGCATCGCCGCAGGTCGGTTGGTGGGCCAAATCTATCCAGGCAGGCAGGGCGTCGACCAGCGCCCGAACAGCCGGTGAGAACCCGGGGCCTATTTATCTGTACGGTTAATAGTCTAAGATTCTAACCATGTCTCCCAAATTTGTGGTCGCGGTCGAGAAGGGCAGTGCTGAGCGGGTCAACGCAGCAGTGACCGAAACCGGGGATTGGTGGAGGGCGCAGCTGCGCCGGGTGCATCTGATCCCGGATCCTGCAGAACGCCGGCGTGAGCGCGCCCGGGTAGAGGGGGAGCGGGATCGACGTCGTCGCGAAGGCCTGTACCGCGACAACGTCTCGGCGGTGATCCTCCACCACCTGCTCGCCGAGCTCGGCGCCCGCGGCTGGCTCGGGCGCGAGTGGCAACCGGTTCCACATGGCGAGGCCTCGTTGCCAGGTCGTCCGTGGGGAGTCGAGCGTGGGTCACGAGGCTCCCTGCGTAGCAAGTTGACGGTGTCCGTTCCGGACGACGTTGCCGAGTTGATTCGGCGGGCGACCTATTGGGCTTCCGCGCCGGCGGTGCGTCGGCTGCAGCAGCTGAGCTCGCTGGAGCGTCCGATCACGAGGTCCGAGTTGGAGGAACAGGCAAAGCTGCGCGCCAAGATCGTGACGACGGGCGACTTGATCCGGGCGGCCATCGATCGCGTTGCCCCGCCAAGTCCGGCACCACGTTGAGGTTTTCCGATGCCCGCGGCCTAACTATCTGTACAGATAAATAGGCTGCGGGTGCTGCCCCGGCCGGAGAGGTGGGCCGACGTTGAGGTGACCGCCTCGTTGGTCTCGAAGCCATGCGGGGCTCGGGGGGTTCTCCGGGTGATGCAGGCTGCATCGGCACGGGCGGAGGTGATCCAGCCTGCATCAGCGGGCGCGTCGCTTAAACCGGCGGGGCTGCGGTCTCGTGGATCTAGCAGGCTTCCTCGACCCAGTAACCGCCGCGGTGGTGGCGTGGGTACGTCTCCCGAAGGTGGTCGTCCGGGGTACCGGGGAGGACCTGACCGGACGAGATCGCCACGCGGTCCGGGTGAGTCCGGTTGTAGGCGTCGATCGCGCCATAGACCTCGACTGCGCCGAGGTCGAGCACCTCGTCCTTGATCAGGGTGTCGTTGGTCAGGGCCTCGCCCCGCTTGATGGAGCTGATGAAGAAGTTCACCTGCGGCGCTCCCGTCGTGACGTCTCCAGCAACGGTAGGACAGCCCGCCTGGCGGGTGACCAGGTGGTCCTCGCCGCGCGGCCTCCAGTCCCTGCGCACGCGCGGCCGCGGCCCGGACGAGTTCGTCCAGATCGTTTGTTACTTCCCTCGGCGATCGTCGGTGCTCTTGCCGGTCGTGCCTGCCTGTTGAGCGCCGACCGCAGCTGCCTCGAGGTCGCGGATCCGCGCAGTCAGCGCGTCGACCTCGGCACGGTGAGCCTGCTTCACGGCCTCCTGCGCGATCTCCCACTGCCGGCGGTCCTGCGTGCGCTGCTCTTGAAGCTCGGCGGCGACACGCTGGCGCTCTTGCTCGTGCCGCTCGACCAGGGCGTCCATTCGTTCCTGCAAGGTATCGACCTTGGCCCGCGCTTTTTCGGCGTCTGCGCGTGCGCTGGTGATCTCGCGTTCGTGGCGCTGCTCTGCGTCGTCGAACCGGGTGTTCAGGCCGGCCAGTTCGTCTCGCAGTCGTGCAGATTCGCCCGTCGCGGCCTCCGCTGCGGCGGCGTCCTTGACGGCCCCTTCGCGGACCAGGGCGAGGTCCTTGGCTGCCGCAGCCGCGTTCCTGCGGGCGGTGGCGGCGTCTGCTTGGGCAGCCTCGACGGCCTGGCGGGCCTCAGCTTTCGCGGCCGTGATCTGGCTTTCGGCGTCGCGCTTGGCCGACGCGATCTGGTCGGCTGCGTCCTTCCGGATCTGGTCGACGAGGCGGTCATGCTCTTCCTGGCGTGCCTGCAGCGTTTCGTCGCGCTGTTGCTCCACCTGCTGTTTGAACGCGACGGCATCGTTTTCGGCGGCCGTGATCCGGCTGGCTGCTTCCTCCTCGGCCGCCGTGATGCGCTGGGACGCCTCCTGCTGCGCTGCCTCAATCTGTTGGCGTGCTTCGCGCTGTGCAGCTTCGACCTGCGCTTGGGCCTCGGCGAGCTGTCGCGCGGTCTCCTGCTCAAGCGTTTCGAGCTCGGTCACCGCTTCGTCACGGACTTCGCGGGCGGTGGCTGCCTCCTTTCGGGCCTTTTCGGCGTCCCGTTCAGCCTTGTCGGCTCGGGTGTTGGCCGTGCTGACGGCGGCGTCAGCCTGGGCGCGGATGTGCCTGATTTCGCTGGTCGCCCTCTCCGGGTCGTCCATGATCTCGCCGAGCTCGGCGGCCTGATCGAGGATCTGGGCGAGCTGATCGTTGCTGCGATCGAGGTACGCCTGGCGCTCGTCGAGGAGCTCGGTCCAGCGGGTCCGGATCACGGGCATCGCGGTCGCGCTGTCGGTGACTGCCCGGTTCGGGTCCAGCAGGAGAACTTCAGGTGCGATGACTGCGGCGTCGCCGGCCTTGTGCGCCTTCTTGACCCGACGGTGCGCCTTGAGGCTCGTGTGGTCCGGGTTGTCGCAGAAGACCGGGCTCGCGCCCGGCTTGCCCGGCTTCCGGGGCTTCGACGGCCGCCCGCAGAGCGTCAGCGTCGGATCGTCGGCCGGACCGGTCGGAAACGGACACGTCCCGGCCGCGGCGGTGCCCGCTCCGGTCTCTTCACTGTCGTCGCTGCTCACGGGCTGTTCGCTCATGTCGCCGAGCGTACCATAAACCATTGCGTTACATAGCATCGCATAGCATTACATTTCATATAATCGCAACGATATGAAATGTAATCGGTCAACCCTTCGCCCGTGGGCTGCCCGGGACCGGAAATCAGGCGCGCACGTCCGCGCGGGGACCCCCCGCGCGGGGACGGCGGGGCGCTCGGCGGGGGCCCGGCGGGTCGGCGGGGCGCTCGGCGGGGGCCCGGCGGGTCGGCGGGGCGCTCGGCGGGGGCCCGGCGGGTCGGCGGGCCCCCGCCGAGGAGATTGGCCTGGGGCCGGAGGGGCCGGCCGCAGTTGCTGGCGGCGGAGGTCGGGGATTCGGCCTGCGGGGGAGTTGCCCGCGATCCAGGCTGCATCAACAGACTTTCGGGTCGCGGACCCGCGTCGGCCGATATTTACGTCACCGTGACAAAACGGGTCCGTGTGATCCCCTGCTGCTCGATACGCGCCGACACCCGCCCCGATGTTTCGATAATGTCTTTTATCGCCACATCAGAATCTGAACGCGAAGCGCCGCGCCGACGGCGACGCCGAACGGTGTCCACTCAGGAACTGTCGGTGCCCCGTGGTAGACCTGCAGGACTGATCACGGGGCGATGCAGGCTGCATCGCTCGGACCGAGGGCGGCGGTTCGGATGGTGGATGCGACGGGTGCGCTCGTGCTCGGCGACGCCGGCGCGAGCCGAGCGGGTTGGTGGGACGAGTACGGCGAGTTGTTGGAGACGACAACCAAGGAGTGGCTCGAGCGGATGAAGTCGGCCTGTACGGCGCGCGCGTACGGCCGGGACCTCGGCTACCGGGTGCCAGTGACGTTTCCCGGCCGCGGCCGGCCGCGTTCGCCTCTTCTCGGCGGTTTGACTTGGTGGGCCTGGCTTTCCGCCCGGGGCCTGGATCCGTTCACCGTGCCGGAGATCGAAGTCATTCGATGGTTGCGGGCGCTCGACGACGCTGGTTACAGCGCGAGCACGCGAGCGCGTGCCCTGGCGGCGATGCGTGCGTGGTACCGGTATCTGCTGAGGACGAAGCTGTTCGCCGACGTGTTGACGGTTTCTCCGGCCGCAAGTGTTTCTGCTGCGGCACAAGGGATTTATCTGCCGGAGCAGTCGAACACGATCGCGTTGACGCCCGTTCAGGCCGCGGGAATGATCGAGGCGGCCGATGTGCTGCCGGGCCCGATGCGGTTGCGGAACTCGGCGACCGTGGCGCTGATGCTGACTACCGCGGTGCGGGTTGGTGAGTGCTGCGCCCTGGCTGTTCAGGATCAGACGTACGACCAGGGGCGGCGCAAGCTGCGGGTCCTGGGCAAAGGCGGCCGGTATCGCTCGGTCGGCGTTCCGGATCTGGCGGAAGAGCGTTTGGTGGCGTATCTGGACAGCCGACCGGATCTCAAGGTGGTCGCTCGGCGCGGACACGCCGGCGTCCGTGCCCGGGTCCCGTTGCTGATGACGCGGACTGGGCGTCCGATCACGCGGACCGAGGTGTGGCGTGTCCTGCGGCGGGCGGCGGAGCTGGCGGAGCTGCCGCGTGAGCTGGTCGAAATGATGACGCCGCACGCAACCCGCCACACGGCCGCGAAGATCGCGCAGATGTCCGGTGCCGATCTGGAGCAGATTCGGCTGCTGCTCGGCCATGTGTCGGCTCGGACGACGCAGCGCTACGTCCACGCGTCGGGGGAGGAGGTTCCGTTCGGCGTCGGGACGCTGCTTGAAGCGGCGATGACCGATCGGGCGGTGGCTGGGGCGGCGTGATGCAGCCTGCATCACGCCGCTCGGTTGAACAGGAGTAGTTGGCTCGGGCCAGCTCTGCCCGCGGTTGGGCCGTCGAGCCATGTTCGTTCTCGCATTCCCAAGTGGACAGTCATGGGAGCCGAGGTGAGCAGCGCGACGTCGGCCGGGTGGTCTTGACCAGTTCGTGCGCGGGCGGCGGCCTGGGCGATGCTGTCGCGTTTGTTCAGCCAGTCGAACCAGCGCGAACGTTCGCCTGGGTCGAGTTTTCCGAGGAATGCCCTGCGCTGCTTACGTTTCTGCTCCTGGACGTCGTCGGGGAGAGCATCCCAGCGGGCGCGCTGGGCCCAGAGGCTGCGAGCTGTCTTCGCTGCCGGGTGCTGGCTGGTTGACCAGCGTTCTCCTGTCTGGCGGGTGGCTTCTTCGAGGGTGCAGCGGAGTTTCCAGCGGGTGCGTTCCCGGACGTGGTGCAGGCGCATCCGTTCGGGATTGGCGTGGCCGTAGGTGCGGGGAGTGGGGGTGTACCACCTAGTGGTCTCGTTTTGCGGAAGTGCCTGGTCAGCCCGGGGGCCGAGGACGTATCGGTGGCAGTCGTCGGCTCCGCCGCCGTACTTCTCGGCGACGGCGATGATGCCGTGTTCGGTGAGGTCGGCTTTGACCTGGACGGTGACCCCTTTGGACACACAGGCCTGCTCGGCCAGCGTGCGGACGTCGATGCTGCCGTCCCGGCTGACCAGGGCGACGGCGAGGGCGTCGATGACGGCACGGATGCTCTTCTGCCGCTGGGGGCGGAAGCTGGCGATGAGGTCGGCTGCTGCGTCGTGCATCGCGGTGCGGGTGCGCTCGATTGCGGCGGCCCGCTGGGCGGGATCGACGGTGTCGGGCTGCGTGGGCTCGTCGGGGCGGTCGGTGAGTCGGCGGACGCGGCGCTGTGCCGGGTCGGCGGCGCGCTCGACGGCGGGTAGCCAGTAGCGATCCCGCCATGCCCGGCGGCCGAGGGCACGCGCGCGCGCGGCGCTGGCTTCGCGGGCGAGGTCCCATGCGGCGTCTTCGTCGAGTCCGCGTTCGGCGGCGATCTCGGTGACGGCGGGGAACCACATGTACTTGCGGAAGTCGGCCTGGCCGCGTTCGACAACCTGGCAGTCGCCGAGGATCGCCCAGGTCTGGGTGAAGTTGAGGCCGCGCCGGATTGCCGCACAGGTCCGGCCGTACTCGCGCTCGGATGCTGTCTGCTGGCCTGTACCGCTCGGACCGGGTGCCGGGCGGCAAGCGGGGCGTTTGGGGGCTCTGGCTGGGCTTGTCGACGCCGCGGGGGCGTCCGCGGGGGTCATGGTGCCGTCGAGCACCGGAGCCGGGTTCCCGTGGCGGTGCTCGGCGGTGAGCAGGCGGAGGGTTCGGGGGACGCGCAGCGTGGCGGCGACGCCGTGGTGCACGGCGACGTCGGCGACGTAGGCGGCGAATGCGTCGAGCAGCTCGGCGGGGACGCGTGCGATGAGGTGGTGGCCGCCGGGGCGGCCGGAGGCTCGGCGCAGGTAGGGCAGGCCGTAGCCGGTGAGCCAGTCACGCAGGTCCTCGGACGCGGCGGTGCCCGCCTCTGCGGGCGCGCCGGTATCGGCCGCGTCGACGTCGACGACTTCGATGCCGGCACGGGCGGTGCCGACGATGGAGACGGCGGCGGCGTGCTGATGCAGTGCGACACGCGCGGCGTCGGCGGTGGTGGCCGTCACGACCTTGTTGTTGTCGCGGTCGATGACGATGTAGGGCGCATCGAAAATTGCCTGGTCAAGCGCCTGCAAGTACCCGGCGGTGGGCGCACTCGCGCCGGGTGGTGCTCCCGTGCCTTGCGACACGCGGGCATGTTTTTCGTCAGACGTGCGGTCTGAACGAGGGTGTGCGCTACCCTGGGGGCAGCGTTCCACCGCTGGTCCTCCTGTGACGGGTAGTCGGTGGGGCGCGCGGGAGACGTTGCTTGGCGGCTGGGTCTCCCCAGACTTCCGAGGGCCCGCCCGCTCCTGTGGCGGGCCCTCGGGTTATCCGGGTTTTCCGGGCACCCCTTCTACGTATTCAGTTTTGGCACGTCCTGTGCCTTGTTCAGCTCGCTTTCTGAAGGTCGTTGAGGGGCAACTCTTCCTGCATCGGCCGGTCTTCGACCGGGTGGTCGGCGAGCCACTCGTCGATGAACTTGTTGATCTCATCGGTCATGGTCGTGCCGTAGGCCGTGCAGGCACGCCTGAACTTCACTTTCTTGCCGTCCGGAACGAAGGCTTCGACCTTCTCGGTGCGAGGTTGAGTGAGGCGTGGTCGACCCATGTCGTAGTTGTATCGGACGCCTCGTCCGCTCGAGGTCTCGACACGCTGATCTTCCGGGGTTTTTTTCCGGAAAAAATCCCCAGGTATGAGCACGCCGTCCGCGACCACGGCGCACGTGATCGGGAGGAGCATCCGGCCTGGTCGCGGCGTTCCGATGTAGACGGCCGTCGGGTCAAGCGTCCGGGCGGGATCGGCGGGATCGCGGGCAACGTCAGCGAACCGGTGGCGCAGAGCAGTCCACAATGCGGCCATCATCGCGAACCGCGAGGCGGTGTCGGCACGGCGAGGCGCGGCGCGCTCGACTCCGGCGCCCTGGGCCGTGAATAGAATTGCGCGAATAGCACAATCTGCGCTTCTTGTCAAATACTCCTCTGGTGCAGATACCGCTTTGACAGCCAGGAATTTCGCCGCGAGAGCGGTCGCCATACCCGGCCGCAGGAGGACGCGAATACGGCTGTCGATGCAGCCTGCATCAGCCGGGGCCGCGGCGCGGCCGAGGGACAGGCGGGCGTTCATGAGGACTCCGCAGCGGCGTGCCGTGCTTGGACTGGGTGCTCTCCCGACGTCGAGGGCGAGAGCGCGGGAATCCGCCGGACACGGCGCAACAGCCGGGCGATCAGCGGGCCGCTGATCAGGGCCAGCACGACGGTGCCAGCGCCGACTGCTCCTGTGTGGACTGCTTCGGCCGGGCCGAGGATCAGGGTGGCGGTCGCGACGAACACGCTGTCGATGCCGATGCGTGCCAGTGCGAGTCTGCGTCCGTTTTTTCCGGTCGCGCCTCGGTCACCGGCGAGCACGAGCATGAGTCCGTCGCGGGGGAGCGGGCCGAGGGAGGCGACCAGGTAGAGCGCTACGCCTGTGCAGAACAGGCCGCCGCCTGCGGCGAACACGGCGAGGCGCACGATGATGTTGGTCAGTGGCGGCAGGACGGCCAGGACGGTGTCGGCGGTGAGTGCGGGAATCACGAGGCCGACGAAGGTGCCGACGCCGGGTCGCAGCTTCAGCGGGAGAAAGCTGGCCAGCAAGATCGCCTGGCAGACGAGGATGCCGACGCCGAACGTCCAGCCGGACGCGCGTGCGACGGCCAAGTGGACCGTGTCCATCGGGACCATGCCCAGCCGGCTGGCGACGAGCAGGGCGATGCCGACGCCCATCGTCAGGGTGCCGGTGCCCAACAGCGCGAGCCGTTCCCAGGGTGGCCAGCACGCTGGCCGGGTCATGCCGCCACCTGGGTCGGGAGGTCGACGCGCCGGAGTGTTCCCCGGCGACCGGCAGCGAGGAAGCGGCCGAGCCGGTCCCGGCGGCCGCAAGAGACGATGTGGACGCTCGGTTTGGTCAGCTGGTCGTTGAGTTCACCGGCGGCGTAGCGGCGCTGCAGGTCGGCGACGCGGTCGGCGACCAGCGCGTCGAGTTCCGGTCGACGCTTGACGTCGCGGTTGAAGAACGGGTCGGTACGGGCCTCCAGGAGTGCAGCCGGAGTGACGGCATCGAGGTTGAGCCCGAGGTGCGGAACGCGTGCGTCGATCCAGATCACCGAGCCGGGTGCGTGTAGCAACGGCTTCAGCTCTTCGCCGACGAGGGACGCGATCATCCCTTCGTGGACGTAAACCAAGATCGGCGAGCGTCGGTGGATGTGCGCGACCGCGTGGTGGGCGCCTTCCATCCGGACGAGTCCGCACGTGAGCCCCCGGGGGTTGATGACGCCGTTGTGCACCAGCGGCGCGAGCTTCTGCTGCTGGGCACCGAAGGCGAACTGAGGGATGTCCAGAGTCTGAATATGCAGCTCGGTCGACATGGTTTTCCTTTCACGACAGGGAAAGTGCGGCTGGCGAGGTTCAGATCGCCGCGCCGCGAGGGAGAGTGAGGCCCCGCCACGGCGGGGAGGAGGTGGTGGTTTCATGGCGTGATCCGGGCGGCCCGGGGGATGCGTGCGGCGTAGTGCGGGATGGTGTCGGGCGCGCGATGAGCGACCAGCTGCCGGTACACGGCTTCGGTGGTGAGCGCCACGGGGCGCCCGGCTCCGCTGAGCACGGCATGCGAGAAGAGCGCGGGCAGGTCAGCCTTCTGGCGCTCGCGGCCGGCGGCCGGGCGGGTAAGCAGGTAGGCGGCGCGGTGGAGACCGTCGAGGACGTCGTCGACGGGCTGGCCGCCTTCACGCAGGGCCCGGCGAGCGCCGAGGTCGGCGCCGAGCAGAGCTTCGTGGACGTATTCGGACACGGTGGCGACGGTGAAGGGCGGCCCGCTCATGGCGCCGAGGAGCCGGAGTTCGCGCCGGAGCACGCGCGTGCCGGGTGGCAGGTCAAGCAGGATCGCCGAGGCCTCGCTGAGCTCGTGGGTGACGGCGGGTTCGAGCAGCTCGCCGCGCAGGGGGAAGCCAGCCCACCAGCGGACGGCGTCGAGGAACCGCGGCGCGGTGCGGATCATGCGGGCGAGCCGGTCGAGGTCGGCGGTGAGCTTCTGCGGCTGCGATCCAGCGTCGGCGGCCGCGGCGCCGGGACGGATTTCGCGGGCGCCGCTGTCGCCGGGCGCAGCTGCGAGGAGTGTCGGTTCGGTCATGCCTGGTCTCCGAACAGGTTGGGCACAGGCCAGCGGGCCTGGCGGGTCAGGTTCTGGTCGGGCCCGTAGGCGAGGAACGTTCCGTCGGCGGTGTCGCAGCCGAACAGTTCGGTGATCTGCCAGCGGCGGGCGCTGTTCACTCGGCCGACGTGGAGGTGCTTGCCCCGCTCCTTCGCGGCGACCTCCAGGCGCTGCGCGGATCGGGACAACTTCCACTCGGTGGTGCCGCCGACGAACAGCGCGTCGATCTCTTCCCACGGCACATCACCGACGGTGAGACCGTCCTGCGCGACCAGCGCGGCCGGGTATCCGAGATCCCGGATGATCGGCAGCCACGGACGGGATCGCTCGAGCGAGGCCAGGCCCATGTCGTCGCCGAGCGCGGGGTTGAACCGGTCCGGCGCGGCTGCGAACAGGCAGTGGGCCTGCCAGGGGATCAGCTTCTCCAGCCACGCGATCCACTTCTCGTCGCCGGGGTAGCCCGTGGTCGAGTAGCAGCCGGTATCGGCGCCCCACTCGACACCGGGCAGCGGTGCACGGCCCTCGGCGGGGGTGCACATCTGGCCGAGATCACCGGCGCGCATGGCGTCACGCACCTTCGGTGAGCTGGCGTTTGCGAGGTAGAGCACGTCTCGCCGCTTCTTGGACGAGGAGGTAGAGCCCGGTGGTCCACACGGCTTTCACCAGCAGCTGCCCGGCGACGACGTCGGTGGAGAGCGGGAATCCCGCGATGACCAGGAACAGGCAGGTGTCGACGATCCCGCCGGCGGTGTTGGAGGCGATGAGCGCGGGCCGGAACCCGCGGCGCCGCCGCAGCGGGGTGTAGACGACCAGGTCGGCGGCTTCTCCCACCGCGAACGCGGCTGCGGAGGCGAGCGCGATGCGGAGGTCTCCGCCGATCGCGGAAACGGCGATGCCTGCGGCGATCCCGGCGACGACCCAGCGGACGCCGGCGGCGTCCTGGAGGTGATCGCGGAAGCTGAGGGCCAGGCCGCTGGCGTAGGTGCCCGCGGTGACCATGAGGCCGAAGCCTGCCGGGGCGAGACCGAGGTAGCTGGTGGCGAGGTTGCCGATGACGATGCTGGCGACGTACGCGAGCAGGAGCGCGAGTTTCGACGCGCGGCGGCGGGGACGCGGTGATCCAACCTGCATCACCTCGGCGGAGGTGGCCGTCGCAGCCGCCGCGATCACCGCGGGCTGGTCGTCTGCCGGATGAAGGTCAGGCACGGCTGCTCCTGTGGTGGTGGCGTACGTGGGTCGCGGGACTTGCGGGTTCAGCCGTAGAGCCAGGTCATCGACGTGCTCAGGCACGCCGCGGCGGTCCCGGCGCCCGCGGCGCGCAGCATCACCGCGCCCCGGATCAGCAACGCGGCTTCCTCGGCGCTGGGGGCGCGGTCCAGCAGCTCGGCGAGAACCGCTGCAGCGTCGGCGTGCTCGTGTCCTGGTTCGAGCACCAGTGCCAGCTCGGGGTCGTCGAGGTAGGTCCGTCGGGGCTCCGGCGGGGGATGGTCGGTCATCGGCGTCCTCTCGTGGTCGTTCGCGCCCGGCCCGGTCGACGGGCGAGGACGGCACCGCGCGGCGCGGCGAGTGCGGGCGCCGAGCTGCGAGGAATTCGCGGGGGCTCGGCTCGTCGCCGAGCTGGCCGGCGTAGTGGTGGCCGCCGTCCTGGTAGGACCGGAGGGCGTAGTAGGGCGGGGAGGTGACCACGAGGTCGACGGAGGCGTCCTGCAGCGGGAGAGCGCGGGCGTCGCCGCGCAGGATCACCGGCATCGGCGGGGCGAGCACGGCGTCACCGGGTGACGGCGTGCTGTCGGGGCCGCTGGTGGTGGTCCATGGTGCTCCTGGTCGTGGTCTGTCCGGTTGGCCGGTGGCGGCCGGGCTCCTGGGTGGCCGTGGGTGGGCGACGTGCGGCCGGGGTCCGGCGGCTGCGCTCCCGTTGGGGGGTTACGGGGCGGTCGCGCGCCACGGTCGTGGAGCCCGGCGGCCGCCGGTGGTGCTGGCCTCCTTCCTGGTCGTCGGCTTGCCCCGTGGTGCGGGGCCGGGGTCGCCGTGGGCGGGCCGGTCGAAGCGGGCGACGCCGGACGGCGGGCTGGGGGTGCGGACTGCGGCGGTCCGCATCCGCTGGGCGGCCTCGGAACGGCGGGGCGCCGCCGAGTGGGGATGTCACGTGGCCTCCCAGAGCGTGCGGGGGATGGCTTCGGTGCCGAGGACGGCGCGGGGGCGGCTGGGTCTGGTCCACCCGGGCCGCGCTGGGCGCTCGGCGATGACGCGCCAGCCGGCGGCGCGTAGCGACGCGCCGGTCTCGGGTCGTTGGGTGTAGGTGATCAGCCGGGTGTAGCCGAGGGCGAAGGTGGCGCGGGTGACGGCGCCGTAGAGCATCGAGTTGGCGTTGCGGGTGCCGTCGGTGGTCGTGCGGGTGACCTCGAGCGTGGCGCCGTTGTCGAGCATCCGGGAGACGGGTCGGCCGACGATGGCGACGCCGCGCAGGACGCCGTCGTGGTCGGCGACGCCGACGCAGAATTTGCAGCCCGGGGGTCGTTTGTGCGTGCGGTGCCAGGTGTCGACGAACCCGGCCGCGTACGCGAACGGCACCGGGACGAGGTGCAGCGACGTCACGGGACCTCCCGGACGGGCGAGGCGTCAACGTCGGTGCGCAGGTCCTCTGCGGGCCGGTGCGATGCAGCGCGCATCAGTCCGGCGGGCCCGCGGCGCGGATGACGTCGCAGCGCGTCGTCGACGCGCTCGCTGCAGGGGCCGCGGCCGCGGCGGGCGTCGTCTTCGGCCTGCCACTGCCGGAAGGTGCGACCGTCCAAGCGGGTCAGGAAGTGCGCGATTCTGTTGGCGGGGATGCCGACGGGTGCGGGGCCGAGGACGGCGAGCAGGTCGGAGTCCTCTTGGGAGTGCCAGCCGGCGGCTTCGATGGCCGCGCGGGTCGGGAAGACGTCGGCGACGCGGTCGCGCCGGTCGTCGAGCAGTTGGTCGTCGCGGCCGCCGAAGCTGTAGACGAAGAGGAAGTTTTCTGGCGGCTCCGGCTCGACGAGATGCCGGAACCTGCGTATTTCCTTGGTGTAGCAGTAGAACTTGGTGTGCGGGGTGGCGTGCATGATGCGTAGCCACGCGCGGGTGTAGGCGTCGGAGAAGAAGTCGCCGGCGTCGTGGATGCGGACCCAGGCGCCGGTGAAGCGCGCGGCGGTGAGTTCGGTCTTCATCGCGTGCTCCCATCCGAGTAGGTCCTCGATGACGTAGGCGAGGTTGGCAAGGTGGCGGCGGCGGACGTTGGCGAAGCGGTAGGTTCCGGCCAGCGCGTAGCAGACGTGCGCGCAGATGCCCGCTGACGGGCAGGTGCGGACGGTGACGCCGTTGAGCCGGGCCGAGAGAGCAGGGAGCGTCCAGGTGTAGACGCCGGCGTCGGCGAGTCGGCGGTTGCCGCGGCTGAGCAGTTTCGTCGGCCGTGGCGTGGGCGGTGGCGCTGGCACGGGAACCTTTCTGCGGTAGTGGTTTCCGGGTGTGGGGCGCCGCCCCGCCCACACTCGGGTGCCTCCGGTCGCCGGTGCTGGGTGATGCAGGCTGGATCACCGGCTACGCGGAGGCGGGTGGTCGTCACCAGATGCGGACGCCGTTCGGCTGCACGGTGAGTTCGCGGTTGTCCGGGTTGACGCCGAGCTCGCGGTTCGCGGGGACGGCGTACACGCGGGTGCCGTTGGGCTGCACGCCGCCTTCGCGGGTGTCCGGGCTGACGGCCGCGGTACCGATCTGCCCGTTCGGCGCGGTGGTGATGCCGTGCGAGTAGGAGCCCGGGGCGGCGGCCGCGGCGACGCCGACGGTGCCGAGGGCGGCGGCGGTGGCGAGGCCGCCGACGACGAGGGTGCGGGCGAGGGACTTGCTGATCACGTGTTTCTCCTTGAGGTTGGGCCGGGCGGCCCGCTCCCGGGGAAGGTGGAGCGGGCCGCCGGGCCGTGGGGGTACTGAGCGACGTGGGTCGGGTCGCTCAGCCGGTCACCGGGTGGTGACCGTCGCGCGGGACCGGCGGCGGCGCCGGCTTGTCCGGCGTCCGGCCCGGTCGGTGCGTGCCGGTGGGCGGCTGCGTGGTGGGCTTGCCGCTGGGCTGGTGAGTCGGCTTGCCGCCGGGCGGCGCCGTGGGCTGGCCTGTCGGTGGCTGCTCGGTGGGCTGGCTGGTCGGCGGCTGGCTGGTCGGCGGCGGGGTGCCGGTGCCGCACTTGACGACGGCGACGGTGATCGTCTCGACCGCCTTGCCGCCCGCGCCGATGATCTGGACCGTCGCGCCCGCGCCGCCGCCGAAGCTGACCTTGAGGTTGCTGGCCGCGGGTGCGCTGCCGGAGTGGCTGTAGGTCGTCTCGCCGTTCGAGCACTTCGCGCTGACCGAGCCGATGGACTTGCCGCCGACGGTCAGGGCGCCCACGGTCGCTTCGGCGATCCCGGCACCGGCGCGCACGGTGATCCCGCTCGCCGAGAACGTCCCGGCTTTGCCCGCGGCTGCGCCGGAGGCGGACTTGACCTCGCCGCTGCTGGACACCGACGGTGTCGCGCCGACCGGGTCGACGCCGGCGGCCGAGACGCCGTACGCGGTCGAGGTGGTGGCGGCCGCGTTCGCGGGCGCTCCGGCGGTGAGCACGAGCGCGGTGGCGCTGGCGATGAGGACGCCGCCGGCGCCGATACCGGCGAGAACGGTTCTGGATGTGCGGACCACGTGGTCCCCCCTTGCCTGAAGTGGCCCGGCCGGGCCTGGATGGGTGTTCACCGGATCAGCACCGGGGACCCGATCGGGACCTGCGTGCTGATCACCTGCAGCGCGTCCGGCGGGATCCGGATGCAGCCGTCAGAGCTGGGGCGGCCGTAGACGTCGGCGGTGGGCCAGGTGTGCAGGCCCACGGTGCCGGGGCCGCCGCCGTAGGTGGAGTAGGTGTCGCTGTGGGCGCCGGTCGGCAGGATGATCGGCGAGAAGGTCGGGTGGACGTCCTTGATGGAGGCGAGGATGAACGTGCGGGTCGCCGGAGTCGGCGACCCGGGCTTGCCGACTCCGACCGTCCAGTGCCCGACCGGCGTTCCGTCGCGGAATAGGTCGAGGGTGAACCGGGCGCGGTCGACCTCGAGCCGGTAGGCGCTGTGGGCGGTGGTGACGGTTTCGTCGAGGTAGAGCCATCCGGCGCGGTCGTTCGGCCTGGACGGCAGCAGGACCTCGGCCCAGCCGGGTTGCTCGGCAACGACGGGCAGCCACGTGTCGCTGACGAGTTCGGTGGGCGGCAGCGCGGCGATCGCCGGGCCGCCGGGAGCGGCGTAAACCGGGATTACGGCGGTCGGGTGGACGAGCCGGCCGCCGGGAGCGTCGTGCGGAGCAGGGTCGGCCACGGCTGCGGACACGGTGCCGAAGGTGTCGGCGCGGGGCAGTCGGGCCAACTGCTGCGAGGTGACCGGCACGGGTGCGATCACGGCGACATCGTCGACGTCGACCCCAATCCGGGTCAGTGATCCACGCTGCATCACCGCGTCGGACCGGCTGTTGCCGCAGCCAGCCCAGGTGAGCGTGCCGAGGACGGCGAGCGCAGCGAGCGCGGCGAAGGCCCGGCGGGCACCGCGGCGGCTGCGGGTTGGCTCGGCAGCTGGACGGCGGTGGCGGCCGCGGGCGGGCGCGGCCGGGCCGGTGACGTCGACCGCGGCGGGCTGGTCCTGGTGCTCGGTGTCGTCGGCCACGGCGCGGCCTCCTTCTTGGTGGTCGAGGTGATGAGGTGGGGTGGCTGCCGCCCCCGGGTCGGCAGCCACCCCGCGGTGCTACTGGCCGAGCGCGGCGACGAAGCCCGTGGCTGGGGTGCCGATGCCGGTAACCGGGTCCCAGCCGGTTCCGGACTGCAGCGTCTGGGGCTTGCTGTCGAGGTCGAGCAGGTACGAGCCGGACGCCGAGGGCACGGTGACGTGGCCGAACCCGGCCATGTACGGCGACCAGATCCCGGCCTTGACCGGCTTCACGTCGGTGATCTGCGGCTTCGACGACATGGCGTAGAGCGCGGCGTTGAGGAATCCGAGCCGGCCGCCGCCGTGGGCCTGCTGGGCGTTGGCGACCAGGCCGACGAGGATCGGCGCGGCCAGGGACGTCCCGCCGCTGGAGTAGGCGGCGTAGCCCTGCGGCGTGGTGAAGCCGATCGCGAGTCCGGTGTAGGAGTCGGCGAGGGCGGAGATGTCCGGGACGGCGCGGTGGCCGCCGGCGATCGCGGCCGGGACGACGCCGGTCTGGTAGTCGGGCTGGTCGTAGATCTTGCTGACGCCGCCACCGGCGCCGCCGGCGAAGCGGCCGTCCGCGTCGGACTGCGGGGTCCACGTGTTGCCGGACTGGGTGTTGCCGCTGTTTTCCCAGCCGGTCTGGAACTTCACGCGGTTGCCGGCGTCGAGCGCGACCGAGGTCCCGCCGACGGCGGTCACCCACGGGTGCGAGGCCGGGTAGCTGGCTTCGGCGCGCCCGGCGGCGGCCGGGGCGGAGTTGTCGCCGGAGTCACCGGAGGCGAACAGCAGGGCTTGGCCCTGGATGGCGGCCTGGACGGCGATGGCGCCCAGCTGGTCGCGTTCGGCCTGCGAGACGCTGCTCTCGCCGGGGTAGAGCCAGGAGTTGTTGATGACGCTGACCTTGTCGTCGGCGACGGCCTTGTTGAGGGTGTTGAACAGGTCGAGGCAGGACGCGCCCGCGTAGTAAGTGATCTTCGCGGCCGGGGCGACTTCGTGGATGGCCTGGACGTCGAGGGCCTGTTCGCTGGCCCACGAGTCGGGCCCGCACCGGTCCTGATCGGTGAAGGCGCCGGGGAGGACGGCGCTGTACTGGCCGCTGGTGAGGGCCGGGGCGCCGAACTGCCCGGCGGCGCGGTTGGTGTCGGCCACGATGGTGGACAGGTTGTAGGCGCCGACGATGCCGACGGTCTGCCCGGCGCCGGTGGCCGTGCTGGGCAGACCGTAGATCGCGCGCAGCTGCGGGCTGGTGTAGCCGCAGAGCGCGTTGCTCTGCTGCCCGGCGGCGTACTTCTGCGGCACGTTCGCGTTGTTGGTCTCGGCCCAGAAGCGGGCGCAGCTGTTCGGGTCGCCGGCCGCCGGGGTGACGCCGGGCCGGGTGCCGTCTGGGCGGGTGGCGGTGGCTTGGGCTGGGGTGATGGTCTTGCTCGAGTCGTCCAGGCCGAGCACGGCGGTGACGGCGCCGCGGATGGCGGCCGGGACGGTCACGGCGGACTCCGGCGCGGCAAGGACGTGCGTCCGGCCGTCGCGCGTGGTGTGGCGGTAGGTCGCCAGGGAGGTGCGGAAGGCGGCCTGCAACTCGGCAACGGTCGCGTCGGCTTCGATGAAGTGCCGGTTCTCGGCTGTGGCAGTCACGCGCAGGCCTTGGCCGCGCAGCCAGCGGATGACCTGGTCGACGGTCTGTTGGGTCGGGCCGAAGCGGTCGACGAACTCGGCGTTGCTGAGGTGCTGGCCGAACTTCGGCGAGCCCGGTGTCGACACGGCCTTCGCGAGAGCTTCGGCTCCGGCGGGATCGCGCAGGGAGAGCGCGACCTGGACGTGGCGGTGCTGGCCGGGGTCGGCATGGCCGACTCGGGCGGCGGGCGTGGCCCAGCTGGGCACGGAGCCCTCGACCGTGGTGCGGGTATCGGGCGTGGTGGTGTCCTGGGCGGTCGCGGCCGGTGCGGCGGCGACTCCCACGAGTACCGCGCACCCGGCGATCAGCCCGGCCGCGCGGGAAGGTCGTACTGCCATGAATGGCCCCCGTATTCATTGTCTGGTTCCGACGCGCCGCTCCCAATCCACGACATTCGTGTTCAGGCAACGGGCGGTTTGGCGTCTTCAGCGATGGATATCGATCAGACGTGATTCGGCTGCGTTGACTGCGCGGCCCCCTCGGTGTCGGTCAGCTGCTGCCGACCTGACCAGCGGCGATGCCCGCCGGACGTCACCACCTTGCACGGACACACCGGACGTTGTCAACTGCATCCATCATTCATTTTTAGCCGATATTTAGCGTCATTTTTTCTGCGCAACAACGGCCCCGATCGATGAGTTCGGATCGAGGTGACAAGGAGGGGCTGTTTTGTGTTTTGGCTTTATCCTGTGGCGGGGTCGATGCGTTGTGCGACGAGGTTTCGCTGTGCGCCGCAGACGGAGGCGCCGACGCGGGCGACGTAGCCGGTGATCCGCACACGTTCGGTGCTTGGCGCCGTTCCGGCACGGACGGCGCCGAGCCGCTGCGTGGCAGCCGGGCCGACCAAGCTGAAGGCCTGCGAGCCGATGGTGAGCTGCACACATCCTGGGTGCGGCATCGTCCAGGTGACCTGGCCGTCGATCGTCAGCGGTCGGCCGTCGGTGTCCGGCGGCGGTAGTGGAACCGATGATGCAGGCGGTATCGGCGGCGGAGGGGCCGAAGGCCGCGGCGAGTTCGAGCATCCGGCGAGCGCGGCGGCCGCAGCGCCGGCGATCATGGCCATTGCTCGCCGACGCTGTCGCTGCGGGTGGCCTGCTGGGCTGTGGAGCCGGATCATGTTGTCCCCCTGAGGAATGCTCGTCGCTGCACCGTCCATCGGGGACGGTGCAGCGACGAGGGGGTGAGCACCGCGGTGGTCACGGTCACCGCGCGCTCGGGTTTGCGGGATCGAAGTGTCCTCGGTGATGTCGGCTGCATCATCCGGCCTCGGCGTGCATGTGCGCTGCGCGCGAGCGGCGGGCCGCGTGGATGGTCTCGGCGGCCAGGATCAGCGAGTTCGGGCAACGCATCGCCGGCAGGATCGGGGCCAGGATGCTGGTGGCTTCGTCGAGCGTGGTGAGGCCGGTGCCGAGTAGCCAGAAGGTGTGCGGGCCGCTGCCCGCGCGCCGGACGGCGTAGACCTCGGTGGTGGTCGGCAGGTAGCCGAGGACCCAGCTGCCGGTCAGGTAGTGCGGGGGCAGTTCGCTGGGCTCGTCGTCGGGCTCTCGTCGCCAGTGGGCCCCGAACTCCTCGATGCCGGCCAGTGCGGAGCCGCCCCAGCCGTCGGGGCGGGCGCGTCGGTGGTCGAGCTGGGCGGCGAGGAACTCGTCGAGAATCACTTCGACGTAGGCCGGTGGTTCGGGGTTGCGCTGCCAGCCCTCGGCGACGTCGCGCAGCAGGCCGTCCGGGGCGAGGCTGATGACGAACTCGCGAAGGACTTCGATGGTGATGGTGACGTCGTCGAGTTGCTCGACGATGCGGGTGTGTCCGGCGACGGCGTCGGCTCGGGTGCGCCCGGTGACCGGGTGAGTCGCTGCGCTGCGGCCGCTGTAGTGCCGGGTGATCTCGCGGGCGGCGGCCTCGGCGTCGGCGCGAAGGCGGCGTGCCAGCGCGGCGAGCGTGCCGTCCAGCCGTAGGAGGTCTGCGCCGACGTCGGCGGTGAGGTCGTCGGGGCCGTAGAGCAGGAGGCCTTCGACCGGTTCGGGGACCGGTTCGGTCCGGTTGCCGAGCCGGACCCGGAGGCGGTTGTGACGGTGGAGCCAGGTGTGCGGCGACATGAACGTTCCCCCCAAGGTCCCGCTCGCGAGTGATGCGGGCTGCATCACTGGTGTTCCAGGTGACGGGCCGCCGGCCGGGGTGCTGCCATCGTGGTGTGGCTACCCGGTCGGCGGCCCGCCCGGTGGGGCCGCAGGGCGGCGCGGCCCGGCTACGCCGGCGTCGGCTCCTTCCGCGGAGTCGGCACCGGCACGTTCTGGTTGGGCGGAGCCTCCCGGTGGCCGGGTCGGCTATCCCACCTTGTAGACGGTTGCTCCCTACACGATTTTGTAATGATTCACGGAGACCGCTTCCCGTGAATGATGACTCTGGTTACTATCGCTTTCGACGATAGACGAGTTTCGCGGCTTGTCAACTGTAGTCATCATTGCGCAGGTCAGGACACTGAAGACGTGACCTGCGTGGCGAGGCCGACCAAGGAGGATGCGGTGGAGGGCGGCAACCCGGTGTCAACGGTGGAGCAGGAGGGCCGCAAATTACCGACCCTTGGGCAACGCATCTACTTCCTGTTCGAACGCATCCGCCGCCCCGACGGGGAGAAGTGGACCCACGAGCAGGTGGCAACCTTCGTCGCCGAGAAGATGGGCGTCAGCATGGGACGGCAGTACATCTCCGTGCTGATCCGAGACCGGAAGGCGAACCCGAGCCGCGCGCATCTGCAGGGCCTCGCGATGTTCTTCGGCGTGTCGGCGGCGTACTTCTTCGACGACGAGAAGAGCGCCGAGATCGCGCGGCAAGTCGAGGTCGCGGTCGCGTTGCGCGATCCACGCACCCGGCAGCTGGCGTTGCGCCTGCTTCAGGCCACCGAGCCGTCCGACGTGTCCCTCGTCGCCGACGTCGTGGGTGCGATCGGGGATCGGCCCGCGTTGCGCCATGCGCTCGAAGTGCTGCTGTCGTTGGATGATGCCCGCCTTCAAGCAGCCGTCGATGTCTTGAAGGGTGTGACGGCGGCGACGGGGTCGCAGGACGCTGCAAGCTGATACCGCCTGCATCAGCCTCTCGGGCTCGATGGCGGCGACTCGCCGCACGACAGTGTTGCTGACCTGCGGTGATCGTCGATCGCACAGGTTATGGTGGGGTGATCAGGGAGGCGATTGGGGGACTCCGCCGCGGTGCTGAAGACGCGGCTGGGGCCCCCCGGGGGAGTACACGAGTGCTGAGCGATGCGTTCAGAAACCATGTCGGCGGCCGGCCACCGGAGGGCGCAGACGAGGCAGTCCGGCCCGCGCTGCTGCCGGCCGAGCTGTCGAGTTTCGTCGGGCGGGATGAAGAGCTGCGCGAGGCTCGGCGGCTGCTGACGGAAGCGCGGCTGGTCACGTTGAAGGGACCCGGCGGAATCGGCAAGACCCGGATCCTGCGTCGCCTCGCCCGCCAACTGCAGGAGGAGCACGCGTACCGCGACGGTGTGGTGCTTGTGGAGCTGACCGACGTACGCTCGAACGAACTCGAATCGGCCGTGGCCGAGGCACTCGGAATCCCGGCGAACTCGGCCCGCCACGGGACTGCGCGGCTGATGGCGCACCTGCGCGCCAAACGGCTGCTGCTGATGCTCGACAACTGCGAGCACCTGGTCGACGATGAGGAAGACAGCGCCCTGGCACAGCTGGTCCGCACCCTGCTGGAGACAGCGCAAGACCTGCAGATTGTCACCACCAGCCAAGCCGCGATCCGGGTGGACGGTGAGGCCTGGCTCGACATCCCAGGCCTGCCCGAGGACGAGGCGCTGCAGCTGCTGCGCGACCGTGCAAGAGCCATCCGTGCCGAGATCCCACCCGAGCACGATTCCGCCGCCCGCACCGTCGTCAACCGACTCGACCGGATGCCACTGGCTATTGAGCTGATCGCCGGCCGCATGGACACCGTCTCGATGACCGACCTGGCCAAGCGCACCGATCTGCCGATCAGCTTGGCCGGAGGCACCTCGGCCAAGCGCTCCCACCGGAAGCTGGAGTGGACGGTCGCGTGGTCCTACGGGCTGCTCGGCGAGCCGGAGCAGCAGCTGTTGAAGCGGCTCTCACTGCTGGCGGGAAGCTTTGAGCTCGACGACGCGGCCGCGCTGGGGTCGGACCTCGGGGACCGATACGTCGTCGCGGACCTGCTGAATGGCCTGCACAAGAGGTCTTTCATGGTCGCCGAGCAGCATGGTGAGGGCCAGCGGTTCAAGTTGTGGGAGTCGACCCGCGCATTCGCTTACGAGCAGCTGAGCGATGAGGAAGCCGACGAGCTGCGCGAACGCCACGCCGACCACTACGAGGCGCTGGCCTGCCGGGGCGCAAAGGAGTACTTCGGGCCGAACGAGCCCGGCTTGCTCGACGGCCTGAGCCTGGCGCTGCCGAACCTTCGCCTCGCCGAGGAAACCCGGCTGGCCAATCCTGACACGGTGCTGCGGGGCATGGACTTGGTTACCAACCTCGCCAGGACCCGCCTGTTCTACTTCATCGGCCGGTTGACCGAGAGCAACAGCATGTTGCAGACGGCTCTTCGTTGTCACCCTAAAGAGCCGAGTCACACCTTGGTGGGCGCGCTGTCGTTCGCCGCGACCGTGGCGCTGTGCCAGGGTGACAAGGAGCGTGCCGACGAGCTGTTGGTGGCTGCCGAGGACGCTGCCCGGCAACTGGGCTGCTTCGACGATTTCGGGCCGCTGCTGTATGCGCGGGCCACCCGGTTCTGGCTCATCGAGCGGGACCTGAATCAAGCCCGGCTATCGCTTCCGCTGTTCGACCAGGCCGAGGCGTGGTTCCGCGATCAGGATGCGCCGGGCGACGCCTGGATGGCCCGGCTGTTCCAGGTGATGGCCGCGACGATGCTGGGCGTCCGCGAGGTCGCGATGCCGGAGAGCGCGCGGCTGCTGGCCGACGCGGAGGCGGCGGGCGCCGCCTGGTGCATCTCCTGGGCGCGGTGGGCCTGTGCGCTGGTGGAGCTGCTGTTCGGCCAGGACCTCGGACGGGCAGTGAAGCTGGCGCAGCAGGCATTGGCGGCGCAGCGTGACATGGGCGACAAGTGGGGCCTGCTCTGGTCGATCTGGTTGATCGCCCTGATCGCAGCACGGCTGGGCCAGTACGGTCGAGCCGCCCAGTTGCTGGCCGGCGTCGCGAAGTTCCAGCAGGAGGCCGAGCTCATCGTGCCGGCCCTGCTGCCCTTCTTCGAACTGCAGCGGCAGACCGAGGTCACACTGCAATTCGAACTGGAAGCGTTGGCGACCGAGCGGGAAAAGGGGGCCGGGCTGACGCGTGATGGGGTCGTCGCGCTGGCCCTGCAGCGGCTGTCCGCTCCGCCGCCACCGGCAGTCAAGGCCAAGCGCCCGGGCGGCTTGACCAAGCGCGAATACGAGGTCGCGCGGCTGATCGCCGAAGGGAAGACGAACCGGGAGATCGCCGACCGCCTCGAGGTGACGCTGCGGACCGCGGAGACCCACGTCCAGAACGTCGCGAACAAGCTGGATGCGCACGGTGAAGGACGACGTGGCCGAGTGGTCAAGATCCGCGAGTGGATCGAGGCGAACCGACCGAGCTGATCGGCCCCGGCGGTGATACCGCCTGCATCACCGGTAGGTGAAGTCCAGGCGGGCGGGCAGCCGCTCCCAGCCGTTCATGATCGGGCTCCGCCGGCGGCGAAGGGTGTGCTGGTCGATCAGTTCGGCCCGGGGGAACGCGCGGGCCAGGGTGTCGAGCACGACGTGGGCCTCCATGCGGCCGAGCGTCGCGCCGAGGCATCGGTGCAGCCCGAAGCCGAACCCGAGGTGACGAAGAAGGTCCTGGCGGTCGCGGTGCAGGTCGAGCATGCCGGCGTGCTTCCCGAATCGGCGAGGGTCTCGATTGGCGCTGTGCAGGCAGATGAGGACGATTTCACCGGGCAGGAGTGTGGTCCCGCCGTAGTCAACGGGCTCGACGACGACGCGGTGGGTGGCCATCCGAACCGGGCTGTCGTAGGCCAGGACGGCCTCGACGACGTTGGGGATGATCTCGGGCTGCTCGCGCACCAGCCGCCACCGGTATCTCCGGTCCTGCAGCAGTGCTCGTAGCGCGTTGCCGATGAGGTTTGCGGTGGTGTCGTGCCCGGCGTTGAGCAGCAGGAAGAGGGTGCCGAGAAGTTCATTGTCGGCCAGCTTGTCGGTTTGGTCGTCGCCGACGTGGATCAATGCGGAGACCAGGTCATCGCCGGGCCGGCGGCTCTTGTGTTCGATGAGGTCGGTGAAGAACGCAGCGAGCTCGTCGGAGGCAGCCGGGGCCGTGTCCGGGTTGTTCTCGTTAAGGGCGTCCACGAGTGGCCGCAGTGGCTCGCGCTCGCCGTCCGGCACGCCCAGGAGCTCGCAGATCACTGCGAGTGGCAGGGGAACGGCGACCTGGCTGATCAGGTCGACCGGCTCGTTGACGGGCAGGGCGGCCACCAGTTGGTTGGTCATCTCCTGGAATCTCGGTTTCAGCGCCTCGACCCGCTTGGTCGTGAACGCGTTCATGAGCAGCTTGCGCAGGCGGGTGTGCTGGGGCGGGTCGCTGAACAGCGCGTGCGGTAGCTCGAACATGCCGGACACTCTGCGGTCGCCGTACCCGGCTTCCACGAGCTGGCGGCCGATTGCCTTGACGAGGGTGGCGCCGTCCTTGCTGAGTCGGCGGTCGTCGAGTGCGACGCGGGCGTCGTCGTAGCGGGTGATCACCCAGACCGGCAGGCCGTCGGGGAGGGTGGCGGCCGTGACTGCGGCGCGTTCCCGCTCGTCGTCGCTGATCCTGAGCGGGTCGTTCAGATCCTCGAGGCTGAAGAAGCCAGCGGTCCGGGTCATGTCCTTCTCCCCTGAGGTGCACAGTCGCTCCACGCGGCGACGGGATGTACGCGGCCGGATGCCGGCTCCCACATCGCTCACCGCGAGTTCGTTCCGCGGCAGTCCCCCTGTCTGCGCGGTGTGGCGCACCCCAGCCCGGCACGGCAGTCGTCCGCGGTGCCGAATTAAGCATCGGCGATTACTTGACCCAATTCATCGTCGCTACTACGGAAATCACCGAAGCTCGACTACGTAGAGCCCGGACAGACACTACGTACGATAATCGGAAAAGGCTACTGAGATGATTGAAACCCGCGGTCGACATCACTTTTTCGGGTTCGCGATTAATCTAGAAGTCAGCCCCTTATTCCGATCAACCGACCAGCAGCACCTAAGGCTTTGCAACTTGCAGACTCGATGATGCACATATGCGTCTTACCTGGTCAGCAACTCGTATCGACGAGTTCGAGACACTGCCTGTCTGTACGTAGCGGCTCTGAAGCGCTACTCCATGCTAACTCGTGGGTCGTTGGCGGAGCGGTGGACAAAAACACGACATCGAATGTGCCGTATCGCGTTGACAGCCGACGTTTTGCGCCTATTGTTGCTACGTCGGAGGGTGATCCGTTCGGCGTCCAAGCAGGTACGAGAAATCTTGAGACCTCACGAAAGCCGTGTGGTTTCACCGGTGCAGGGGAGCGGTGAAACCACGCCGGTCGGGGGGAGGTCGCAGTTGGGCCGGAGCCGGTGGGGCGGGAGCGCCCGGCGGCGGAACGGTGCGGGCTACGCGAGGGGGCGTGGCCAGCTGCGTCAGGGGCGGCAAGTTCAAACAGCCGGACGTCGTCGCCACAGCAGGGCCGGGATGATCAAGGGGTAGGGGATCGATGTCAGCGCAGCTCGTCGGCCGCCAAGGCCATTCCGCGGGGTCGGGAGGTCGGTACCGGATAACGCCGTTCGGCGGGGTGCTGATCGAGCCCGAACGACCAGCGCAGGCGGAGGCCGGCGCGCAGGTGATCGACCAGGCGGCTTTCGATCAGCTGATGCGGCTGATGCCGGACCTCGACCCGGATGTGGTGAAGAAGATCATGGGCGTCGTGATCCGTCCGGAAGAGGCATGAGCTGAGCGAATGGGTCGCTGGGCCTGCGGCCACGAGGTGATGCAGGCCGCATCGCTGCCCGCGTTGCGGGCAGCGACTGCGCTCACCGACGTCCCGTCTTCACCGCCTGAGTTCAGAGCAGGTTGCCGCTGGAGTTGACGATGCTGTTCAGATCGGCGGAGCGCCTCCTGCGCCTGCGACGGCGGCGTTCTTCTTTCTCGTCGTGAGGCGCCGGGGCTGTGCTGAGCCCACCCTCGGCGAGGAGGTCCCATCGGCCAGCGACTTCGTCGCGGTCCATGCGCCCACCGTCGGCGAGATCTCCGGTTGCTGCATCCCAGCGGCGTGCGATGACGTCGTGGTCCATCTCGTCGCTCATCAGCGTTCGCCGTCCGAGTGGGTTGGCCGCTCCAGGGCGTCGAGGGCGGCGCGGGCGAGATCCAGGGAGACCCCGCCGAGGTCGCGGACCAGCTCGACCGCTTCGGTCAGGTGCCGGCGGGCTTGCTCGATGTTCCCGCGCCGGACGGCGACGTCGCCCTGCGCGCGCAGAACATCGGCCTCGTAGGTCGGGGACGCCTCCCGGCTCAACACGTGTCGAGCGCGGGCCAGCCGCTCGTCCGCGACGTCGTACCGCCCGGCCCGCGCGTCGATCCGGGCCAGCCCGAGTGCGGTTCGGGCTTCGTCCTTAGGGGAGCGGAGCTCGGCGAACATCTGCTGAGCGGCGAGTAGGTGCCGTTCTGCTTCGTCATCGCGGTCGACGAGCAGGAGCACGTCGCCGAGGCGTCGATGTCGTGACGCGACCCCGCGCGGGATCCCCAGTTCGTCTTCGATGTGCAGGCTGTCGGTGAAGCACGCGATCGCGGTGTCGAAGTCGTGGTCGTCCTGCGCAATGCGGCCGAGCTGTTCCAGCGCGGCTGATTCGTTTCGCCGGTCCCCGGCGCGTCGCGCCAGCTCGATGGCCGCCTGGGTTTCGGTCCTGGCGGGTTCTCGCTGGCCCAGGTCAAGGTGAGCCCGGCCCAGCTGGTAGTGCAGCCGGGACTCGGCGATCGCGTTGCGGCAGCGCTCCGCCGCGGTGATGCCGAGGTCGTGGGACCGCAGCCACTCGGTGTAGTGCTTGCGGTACAGCATCAGCTCCCAATGGGCTTCGCACAGCTGCCAGGCGAGTTCGTCGTGGCGATTGAGGACGGCTTCTTCGAGCACGGCCAGTACGTTCGGCAGCTCCCCGGCGAGCCAGTCCAGGGCGGCTGCGTCGGAGCTGAACGCAGGCGGCTCGCCGGCGAGATCGTCGGCGACGGGGCTGACTCGCCAGCGCATCGGGATGACAACCAGGTTCGCGCGGGTCATCTGCTGCAGGTACCAACGGGCCGCCCGAGGGAGGACCTCGTCGCCGTCGTCGGCGCGCTGGGAGCGCGCGTGTAGCCGGACGAGGTCGTGGAATCGGTAGCGGCCGTGCGCGACCTCTTCGACCAGGCTGGCGTCGGCCAGGGTCTGCAGCACCAGCGCGATGTCCGGCTTGGCCATCTCGGTCACCGCGGCGGCCAGATCGATCCCGAAATCCCGAGTCGGAAGCCGGCCTAGCAGCCGGTACAGGTCGAGGGCGTAAGGCTCCAAGTCCTGGCAGGCCCAGTCGAACACCGCCGTGACCGGCGTCTCCGCATCGGAGAGCTGATCGAGGGCGGCCAGTCGGGACCGTTCGTCGCGCAGCTGCTCCACCACCCGCGACACCGACCAATGGCGGCGGGTGGCCAGCCGCGCGGCGACGACGTGCAGGGTGATCGGAAGGCAGCCGCACAGGAGCGCGAGTTCCGCCACGGCGCGGCGGTCGTGCGCACGCTCTTCGCCCACCAGCCTGATCAGCAGCATCTCCGCGTCGTGCGGCGCGAGCGGTGGGACCTCGATGAATTGCGCGCCCTCGGTGTACAGCCCATCCAGGTGCCGGTGGCTGGTGACCACCACGACGCATCCGGCCGACGCCGGGATCAGGGGGCGAACCTGCTGGACCGACACCGCGTTGTCGATGACGACCACGAGCATCCGCCGCGCGTCGGCGGTGAGCGTGCGGTACAGGCCCACCTGCTCGACCGGGTTCACCGGCACCCGTTCCGGCTCGACGCCCAGCGCGCGCAGGAAGCCGGCCAGCACCACGGCCGGGAAGGCAGCGGGATCGTCGGAGGAGCCAGAAAGGTCTGCGTAGAGGTGGCCGTCTTTGAACCGTTTGGCGTGGTTGCGAGCCCAGGTCACGGCCAAGGCGGTCTTGCCGACCCCACCGAGCCCTATGAGTACCGCGACGCCGGGCCGGGATTCCGACCCGCTGCGGTGCTCGTCGACCAGCCGGTCGAGGTCTGCGAGCTCGTCGAGCCGGCTGACGAAGTACACCGGGGGCGGTGGCAACTGGCGTGGACGGCGCTGAGTACTGGTGGTGTCGTTCATGCGCTCTCGCCACCTTGGTAGCTGGCTGTTGCGGCCTCGGGCAGCGGCGTCCGCTCCGCCCATGCCCGAACGACCGGCACCACGTCGGCCAGGTCGGTCACCGAGACGATCCTGCCCCCGCAGTCGGCCGGGTAGACGGCGGGCTGGCTGGTGGTGCGCAGGTGGACGACGCGGGCGCCGGCGGTCCAGGCGCCGTAGACGTCGGCGACGAGCTGGTCGCCGACGTGGACGACGCTGCCTGTCACGACCTTGTGCTTCCCGGCGGTGGAATTCCAGAGCCAGGGTGTGGGCTTCGCGGCGCCGAGCGCCCAGCTGGCATACACGTCGGTCAGGGTGCGGCTGTGTACACGCCTGACGGCGGCGACTCGCTCCGGGCCGCCGGTGACGGCCATATTCGACAAGGCGACCACCGGCGCGATCTCGGCGAGTTCCTCGAGGACGTGTTCAGCGCTCGGAAAGGGCTCATACCCGCGGTCCCACTCGGTCGGGAACTTGCGGCAGGGGATGAGCAGCCGGTCGCAGACCTGTTCGACCAGGTTGGGAGTCACCTTCGGTGCCCGGTACAGCAGATCCCGCACGGTCTCGCCGACCACGGTAGGAGCAACCTCGGCGAGGGGAGTGAGCCCGGCCAGCTGTGCGCTGGTGGACAGGCCAGTGAATCTGCCCAGGGTTCTGCTGATGTCGACGGTGATCAGCGCGACGGTATCGGGCACGGGCGTGTGCTCTTTCTGTCCGGTTTGGGTTGTGGGCGTGGGGTGATGCAGGCTGGATCAGCGGCGTTCGGTGGCGGGCGCTGCTGGGCCGGGCGGGATCCGGCTGGCCGGTTGGGCAGCGGGCTCGGCTGCGGTCACGCTGGCTTGGATCGTGGGTGGCTACCGCGTCGAGGGACCGAGCTCGAGGAGAGCCGTTGTGTACCGCCGGATGTGCCGCGACGTCGTGGTGAGGGCCCAGGCGGTGCCGCCGCCAGCGATGAGCAGTCCGAGTGCGATCCACACGAGCCGGAGCCTGTGTGCCTTCGCTGGTCGCCTGTCGGTGCGAATTTCGACACTCGGCCGACCACGTGGGACGACGTGCAGGTTCACGGTTTTGGTCATGGGAACTGTCTCCCTGGTTGATGCGGCGTCGCGGGGTGGGTTCTGGTGGCGATGGGCGATGGGGTGCCGGATTGGACCCGGTCCGGCGTCAGGTCGGCGGGGGCTTCGGCCAGGAGCCGAGGTAGGCCTTGGCGCTGGCGATCATCTCCGGCACGCGGTCGACGGGGATGCCGAGCTGACCGGCGATGTCGGCGTTTGATCGTCCGGCGCGTTCGCTGTTCCAGACGATGAGCATGCGGCTGGCGCAGCCGATGCTGATCCCGCCTACCACCGCGGTACCGCTCAGCCGCCAGAGTTTGGCGCGCTCGTCGGGGCGGCCGACTGCGGACGCGTAGCAGGTGGCTTCTTCGGCCACGCGTTGCAGGAGCTGCGACATTGCCTTGATCAGCAGCTGATGAGGGGGGTCGGGTTCGCAATCGTCACAGAAGCAGAGGAACGGCGGCGGAATTTCGAGCGTCGTTGCCGCTTCAGCGGCGGTCGGCGAGATTTCGCAGCCAAAGTCGATCAGCGCATCCGCGAACGCCCTGGTGCAGTCGACGAATGCGGCGGATTCGATGGTGCTGCCCTCGGCCGCGGCGTCGTCGAGGATCGCAAGACACCGCAACCGGAGGGCCGTGATTTCGCGGAGGACGTCTGCCGAGCTGGCGGCCGGTTCGTCGGGGTTGTAGTTCATCGGCGCCTTCGGCTCTCACGAGGGGCAGTGGTTGATGATGGATGCGATTCGCGGCCGGCCCCGGCCAGGGCGAGGCATGGGCGACGTCATGGGGACCGCGGCACGATCTGCGGGGGCCGAGTCAGGGGCCGGGTGGGGGAGTAGACAGCGCGTGCTGGCGCGTGCCCCTGGGGCTGCGAGGGCTGGGCCCGTACTTGGTGTCCAGAGTGGAGGTGAGGAGCGCCCTCACCCCGCACCGCCTGGCACGGCTCCCGCCTCGCGAAGTCGTAGATGGCGCGGACCACCAACTCTTCTCGGGAGACGCCGAGGCCGTCGGCGACCTGGATGACGTAGGGAACGGTGAACGGCGTGCTTCCGCGTTCGAGTCGCCCGAGGATGCTGCGGTGGATCTTGGCCTTTTCGGCAAGTTCGGTTCCTCGCATGTTTTGCAGGTCTCGTCGGGACCGCACCCAGCCGCCGGCCAGGAGCATGTCAGGATCTTTCACGTCGGTTCTGCTCCTTCGCGTCGCTCGAAGTCGCGCAGCGCCCGCCGGGCGAGCTCGGCTCGGTCTCCGCCGAGGACGTCGGCGAGGGCGGCGACGAGTGCCAGGGAGGTGGGTGTGGTTTTGCCGAGTTCCAGCCGGCTGAGTGACCACCTGCTGATGCCTGCCGCGGCTGCCACTTGATCTTGTGACAGGCCGTGCGCGTCCCGTAGCTCGTACACGCGGTCGCCGAATGACCGGTCGTCAAGCGGAGGGAGCAGCAGGTTTCGTGGGAGACCACACGGGTTGATCCTCGGATCCCTGCCGACCTCGGCTTCGCCGCTCGGCCCCAGGGCGTTCAGGGTGTGCGGGCGGCGTCGTCGTGGGCCCGGCCGGCGTCTTTCTGGGATGGTGCTGCTCCTGTTCATGCTCGATGCGAGGGTTCGAGTGATGCAGGCGGCATCGGGCGATGCGGAACGTGCCGTGGTCACGTCGTGCTGGCCTCGCGCAGAACGAGCCATTGGCTCGGGCGTCGGAGGCGCTGTCCGTCGGGCGGGAGGTGCTCGTCGGGCGTGTCCGCGGGGAAGACGGTGATGCTGGGATGGGACGACCGGGTCCAGCTCCAGGCTCGGAGCTGTTCGCAATACGCGGTGGCTTGTCGGTGGGCGAACGGGCCGAACGCTCCGGCTCCGAGCTGGTAGAGCCGGGTTCCGTCGGGCGCGGCCGGTAGTTCCCGCCTGGTGAGGTAGGCGATGGTGCGGTGCTGGACGATCGCGGGTGTCCCGGTCGGGAAGGCGGGAGCAGGAATGCCGGGTAGGTCGCTCTTTACCGCGAGCCCGCAGGTCTCCGCCGCGGTCGCCGCGAGCCACAACCACAGCCTGTCCAGCGGGTCGCCCTCCCCGACGATCACCCCGAACCACTCCTGGGCGATGTCCTGGTGGGATCCGGGGACGTAGAGCTCGTAACGCTCGATGAGGGGCCGCTGGTCCTCGTCCCAGCTGAGGATGAGCCGCCCGCCGGGGCCGAGCGCGCTGGTGTGCTGTAGGTCGTGGTCGGCGCCGAGCAGCCGGGGGAGCGAGCAAGGGCGGCTGTCGCGGGCCTGCACAACGCCGTCGTGCTCTTGGAAGACGAAGCTGCGGCTGCCGCCCCGGAGGCGCAGCGGCACGATCAGCCGGCCCTCGGGGGCCAGCTGGCGAATCCAGGCGTCGGGGATGTCGTAGGCGCTGGCGGTGACGATGATCCGGTCGTAGCGGCCGGGCGCCCCGTCGCTGACGCTGGCGGTGATGACCTCGATGCGGGCGTAGCCGAGAGCGCGGAGGGTGCGGCGGGCGTGGGAGGCCAGGGCCTGGTCGCGTTCGATGGTGACGACTCGGCCCGCGTCGGCCAGTTCGGCGGCGAGGGCGGCGGTGTAGCCGGTGCCGGTGCCGATGAGCAGGACAGTGTGGCCGGGGCGGATGTCGGCCTGGTCGAGCATCATGGCGGCGGTGATGGGCGCGATGCTGCTGCCGGGGCGCGGCTCTGCGGTGGGCTCCGGTGTGGCGGCCAGGGCCTGCCGGTGGTCGTAGGCGTCGCAGAGCGGGACGTCGGCGAAGAAGCGGTGACGGGGCACGACGTTCAGCGCATCTTGGACTGCCTCGCTTCGTGCGTGTCCACCGTCGACGATGTTGCGGACCATCTCGGCACGCAGGCGCTCAGGGCTGGGGTGGTGGTTCATCGGGTACCTCGAGGTTCAGTCAGCGACCTGCTGCGTGCTTGCTGCCGGGTTGTTGAAATCGACGGCGGCAGAGGACGGCCAGGTAATTCGGTCAGGTGCACGGCGGCCGCCGGGTCCGGTGCGTTGGAGGTTGGTTGACCGGGTGGCCATGGCGTGCGCGAACCGCGTCGCGGCGCTGCTGCGGGCCGCGCCGCCCGCAGCAGCGCTGAAACGTCACGCGGTAGAGCCGGTTGCATAGTTGATCCCCTGGCTCGGTCGCCACGGGTGGCTGGGCGCAGTACTTCGTTACTCCAAGATCATCGACGGGTGATCTTGCACGGGGATCGCACGTTGCCGGTAACGATTGAACCGCTCAATCAATTCGACTTTGCGGACCGGATCCGTGACTTTTTCGAGTTTTCTTTCGCTGCTTTCGAAAACGACGATTTCGCCATCGACGGTGAAGGTGGTGAACGAGGTCTCCATCCCGTGGTAAACCCCGTCGATCACCGTGATGGATGCCTTTCCCGATAACTGGATGTCCCGCAGCAGGGCGTGCTGTTTCTTCATCACCTCGCGGGGCCCGACCGGTCGGCAGAGGACTGAGCCATCAACGATGAAAGAGGCGCTCAGGCCGGGGCGGAAGAAGGCTGCTCGCCGCCGGGCACGGAACACGGCGGCGCGTTCGATCAACTCGGCGCTGCATGTGTCGTCGTAGGCGTGCAGAACTCTGTCCCCGTATTGGGGATCCTGGATCGGGTTCGGAAAGACGAAAGCGTGATACTCCTGCACGCTCGTTGCCTGCGCTTCGGCGGCGACGTACTCGATGAGATCTCCTTCTTTGAAGTCTTCTCGGTAGGCTTCCCACCACGGCTCGCCAGAAGTATCGGTTGTGATGTGGTCCTGCGTCATCGTGTCCCTTTCGTCAGATTGTGCTAGTAATCGGTTTTCTCTGTTCCGCGCTCGCGTGTCGTTAGGTGATGCAGGCGGCATCACCCGGTTGTGGTTGCGTGAGCCACGCGCCGGCGGCGGGTGATCAGGGGCAGCCGTGGGCGGCAAGGGTGAATCGGGTGAGGTCGTCGGCGGGGATGACGCCTTCGCCGCCGAGTTCGGCTCGTTCGCGAGACGGCCATGAGTGGCCGGTTCGCCTGAACCACAGGGCGTTGCCGTACCGCGGGTAGACAGCAACCTCGTCGGAGGTGACGGAGACGTACCGATAGGCGGATCCGCTGTAGTCGGTTCCGGCGAGGCAGCCGCCGCGGTAGGCGTCGAGGTCGGCGCGATAGTCGGGGATGAAGGAGCCGTTGGGGCCCAGTCCGAGGGAGACCAGCCAGACGAGCAGCAGAAGCGGCGCGTTGGTCAGCAGCACGAGGCGCAGCGGGTCCGGTACTCGCCGCAGCCGAGAAGCCAGCGCCCAGCCCGCCGCTTCGCCGACAAGCCCAGCCAGGGCTGCCGCGAGCATGACGAGCGGGAACCGGAGGTAGAACTGGCCGCTCCACGTCAGCGCGGCGACGCCGAGCGCGCAGTCGATTCCCCAGACGGCGGCGAGGGCATGCGCGCCGGTCTCGGAAAGCGGAAACGGCCGAGGGCGCGGGCTTCCTAGGCGGGGCGTCATTCGCCACATCGCCGGGCGAGGCAGGCGGCCGCCGACGGTTCTCATGATCGTCTCCTGGTGGTGGGTGCTGATGGCCCGGTCTCCCGGAGGCTTGGGAGGCCGGGCCACCTGCCCGGGGGCTGCACCAGCGGGTTCCGATGTGCTGAGCGCCGTCTCCGGGGCTGGACCGGGGTGTCCGACTGCCCGGTCCTCTTCGTGGGGGTGATGCAGGCTGTATCGCCGGTGACGGCTGGCTGGCAGACACGGGGTGCCCGACCGGGAAGAGGAGTCGCGATGGTCGGGCACCCCGCCCGGCGCTCGCACAGGGCGACTCTGTGCGGGCCGGTCTCCCGTCACTCCCTGAGGGTGGGGGAGGCGGGAGGACCAGGGAAGTCGGACACCGAGGTCAGTCGGGGCCGACGGCTGCGACGACGCCGGCGACGAGCGGCCCGGTCGCCGGTTCGCTGGCCATGAGGTTGGGACCGTCGCGCCACCACTGGAAGGCGGGGACGATGTCGCAGGGTTTGCCGGGGCCGGGCTCGAGGATCGTCGTCCCGGCCACCATGGCCCGGATCTCGCCGCGGGTGGCGCTGCCCGGGTCGGGCGGGCCGTGGGATCCCATCGCGGTGCGAAAGCCGCGCACCATGGGCTCGAGTTCGGGGTCCTCGGGGTCGTGCAGGTGCGTGAGCACGACGTACGAGCCGGGTGGCAGTCGCGCGATGTGCTGCTGCGCGACGGCTGCGGCCTCCGCCCGGGTGCCAGGGTGGTAGGAGAGGACTCCGCCGAGCACGAGGCAGACCGGCCCTGGCTCGATCGGTGTGTCGTGCTTGGCCAGGCCGTCCCAGACGGCGATGGGATCCAGCGGGTCAGCAGCGACCACCCGGACCGTCTGTTCACCGTCCTCGTTGGCTACCAGTGCTCGCAGGTGAGCCAGGATCGCGGGCTCGTACTCGACGTACCAGACGCGGGCGTCGCTGTGCGTTCTGCAGACGATCTCGTCGACGCGGTCGACGTGCTGCGGCAGCAGGCCGGCCAGAGCGACCACCCACTGCGTGACGCCACGGATCGCGAGATGCCGAACGGCGCGCTGCAGGAATTCGATCTCCGACGTGAACACGAAGTACGCATCCGGCACGGCCGCCGTCAGCTTGTTGGTTACGAGCTGTTCGGCGTGGTAGTGGTCCTTGCCGCCGAGGTAGGCGTTGTAGATGCGGGCGATCATCGGGCGGGTCGGGTCGACGCCGACCGGTTGCCGCGAAATGCGTGCGCCGGGCTCGGGCGTGCGTGTCGCGTTCATGACGCGTCCTTGGCGGTCGCCTTCAGGCCGACGAGGACCTCCAGCAGAACCCGTTCTCGTTCCTTGTCGGTGACGGAACGGCCAATGGCGGCAGGGTGGGGGATCACTGCCCCGGCTTCGTCGGTTGCAACGTACAGGCGCGAGACAGGCACGGGTTGGGGGCCGAAGTCGGTGCCGAGCGCCAGCGCCAGGCCCGGCAGCCGGGGATTCTGGGGGTGGTAGTTGTCGTTGGGATCCACGAATGCCTCAGGTTTGAGCGGGTTGGTGAACAGGTCAGCGAGGAAGGCGCGCTGGCCGCGCCGCTGAAGATCACGGAGAAGGTGGCGCCGAAGCCGACGAGCCGCGACGGTCCCGCGGGTCGCTGGCGCCGGTCTCGACCGGGAAATACGCGCCTGAGTCGCGCGGAGAGACATGGTCACCGGCTGGCCGCCTTGTGTTGCAGCGAGTAAACGATCACTGCAGCGATCTCGAACAGAACCTGTCCGACGTTTGAATCCTTGCCCATACCGGGGCCGTAACTCACGTCGATCGCGTACTGATCACTGAGCCCGACGCTCACCGCGCTAAGCGATCTCCAGCCTTTTCCGGCGCTGAAATAGACAACGGCGGGAAAGCCCTGGATCGTCGGCACGGCTCGCCACGTGGAGCCATCGTGCTTGATGCGGTTGTAGATGCCACTCAAGCCGGTCCGGGCGGAGACCTCGTAGTCGACTCCGACGAAGCTGCCGGTGTCCTCGCTAAACCACGTGCATCCCGGATTGCCCTGAAGCGCGTACCGATTACCTGGGGCGGCAGCTCCGAGAATCGCTCTGACTTGGGCGGAAGTGAGCGTGTCTGCGCACGGGTCGCCGCCCAGGACAGTCTCCGAGAGAGGATGCGCGATGGCGGGTGCTCCGCCGAACGGCACTGCAGGCGTGCCGGTGGTCGATGATGCGGGCGCGGTGACGGGGGATTGGCCGGTCGGCGAGGAGCTGGACGAACAGGCCGTGACGGCGGCGAGGGTCGCGGCTATCCCGGCCACCGCGGCCCTCAGCGCGCGGTGCATCGAGCGCGGCCGCGCTTGCCAGCGGCGCACTTGGCGTCGCCGGCGGGCTTTCGACTTGCGCACGATGCGCGCGAGCCGCCGATTCGGGGTGTCGGGACCCAGCGTGCGCAGCCAAACGGCGACGTGTGTGACGGCGCGGCGAGGACAGCGAACCGGGCTCGCTGGGACAGCGGCATCGACGACGAAGCGAACCGCGTTCACGGGGACACCGGCGTCGACCGCGCCGGGGAGCCAGCTTCGAAACTCCGGCGCTGAGGTGAAGACGTCGAACCTTTCATCACAGGGCTCGGTGGAGCCGCTGGTGACGGGCTCCGGGCCGCTCCATCCGCTGCTCCACGTCGGCATGTCAGGGACGCAGTGCGCGCCGAGCAAGGGGTAGTGGCGGTCGGTCATCGCGGTCCTCATCGGTGGTGATCGGGCAGGTCAGGCAGCGCGGCGCTGTGCAATGCGCGCTGCGGGCCAGAAGTGGAGCGTGGTCGCCGGTGGCGGTGATGCAGGCGGTATCGGACTCGGTGTCGAGGTGGCCGCGGGCGGCTGCGGTGATGCAGGCGGTATCAGCTGTGCCGAGGTCGGCGGGGTGGCGGTGCCGTTGGCGAGAAGACACGGTGTGGTGGCGCCGATGGTTAAGCGGGCCCCGACGTTGGCCCTGAGGCTCATGAGGTAGCCGTCGTTGCTGGTGGCGTTGGCGAACATGTCGGCGGGGCGGAGATCGACTCGGGGGGTCCAGCCGTGGGTGACCCACCAGCCGTGGAGGGCGTCGAAGTAGCTGTTGTTCTGGCTCGCGGGGACACCGTCGACCCAGAAGGTGACGCCGACCAGGACGTAGCCGGTGGGCCGGTCGGCGGCGTCGGTGCAGTTCGCCGGAAGCGATGGCAGCGGCTGCAGGGCGAATCCGGGCGGGAAGATCGCGGCGGTTGCGTTGCGCATCTTCCCGACAGCGGTTGCCTGGGCGTCGGCGAGCGGCCCGGCTGGTTCCCCGTGGCTGCTTCCGCACGCCGTGGTGCCGGTGAGCACGGCGAGCAGCAACAGGGGCCGCAGAGGCAGCGAGCGCCGATACGCGCGTGTCGCGGCGTGATCAGACAACGTGAACGCCCCCGCGGGAGTGCGATGAGATGTCGGCCGGGGGGTGACGGCGCATCGGGTAGACGTACACGCCGTTGCTGCCTGGGATCTCGGCGAAGTCCGCGGGCTGGAAGTCGTGGCGGTGGTAGAGCCGGGCGGAGGTGGGGTTGCTGGCGTGCAGGAAATGCGTCGACGTGCCACCGGATTCGTTGTCGGCCCAGGTGAGGTGTTCGGTCAACAGGCGGGTGCCGAAGCCGGTGCGGCGCCGGGAGGCGGCCAGCAGGTGCAGGTGGTGGTGCGGGTCCTGCGGTGTGGTGCGGTTGAAGGTGTCGTCGAGGGCCCGGAATCGTTCGTAGTGCGGTCCGGTGATCGAGCGCAGCACAGTGTCGTAGTCGTCGGGTTCAGTGATCTCGCCGCCGGGGTGGATGGTCCACACGGCGGCGGCGATGACGCGACCGCATTCGCGGATGCCCTGGACTCGTCCACCGCTGATCAGGGCGGCGCGGGCCAGGTAGGCGAACTGCTCGCGCAGGCACCGTTCCCGCTCGGCAATGTCATGGGGGACAAGGAACTCGGCGATTTCAAGGTCGATGAATGCGGCCGCGATGACTGCGGCAACCTCGTCGGTGTCGACGCCCCGGAGGTTCTCGACGGGCAAGAACGCTGTCATCAGCGGCTCACCTCGGCCGGCCGGGTCTTGCGGGCCGACGCGAAGCGGCGCCGCAGGTCCCAGCCGACTCCGGCGAGGAACGCGACCAGGTAGCTGAATCGCAGGATGGTCGGCAACGGAGAGTCGGGGTCGACGCCGAGCAACGTGTCGAACTGGATGAGCACGGTGATGGTCAGCGTCCCGATCACCAGAACGGCGGCGTAGGCGGCGACCGTGGTCCAGATGCGGCGAGCGACACTGGGCGAGCTGGGCGAGCCGTCCAGTTCGCCGGGCGCGGCCGCGGTGGCTCGGCGGGCGCGCCACAAGATGACGACGATCGACAGGGCAGTCAGCGCCAGCAAGATCAAGATGCCGACGCCGCCGCTGGTGCCGCCGAGATAGAACAGGACCAGCACGGGGTCGGCGCCGGTGGCCCAGACTGCGGCGATGGCCGCGACCGCTAGGACGGTCTGGGTGATCGAGGCGATGGTGGGGCTGCCGTATTTCTGGCCGATCTTCCCGAGGAGTCGTGGCGCGGCGTTGTCCTTGGCCAGCCTCATTGCGTAGAGCGAAGTGGTGCCGTGGAAGCTCAACGAGCCGGCCAGCAGGCTGGTTGCGAAGAGGATCCGCATGATGGTGGCGGCCTGCGGGCCGAGGTTGCTCTCCACGACGTGCACGAACAGCCCGGCCGGGTCGGCCTGTGCGGCGGTGACCACGCCGTCGGCGCCGAGGGTCACGCTCAGCCCGGCGGGGGCGAGCACGTAGAGCCCGGTCAGGAGCACCAGGACGATGGCGGTCGCGCGGGTCACGCCGCGGTGGCCGTCGCGGGCGTGGTCGGTATGCACCACGGTCAGCTCGGTGCCGATCAGCCCCAGGACCGCGAGGGCGACCTGTGCGGCGATCAGCGGGACGCCGATGGTCAGCTGGTGCGGGTCCAAAGCCTGCATCGGCTGGGTGCCAGCGGCCGGGTGGAGCCAGGCTGCGACCGTGGCCGCGCCGATCATCGCGACTTCGCACGTCGCCAGGATCATGAGCACGCGGGTGGGGGTCTTGAACTTCAGCAGCCCGAGCCAGCCGACCAGCACGGTCGCGGCCAGTGCGATGACCAGCCGCGGCACGGTGACGCCGAGCAGGTCCGCCAGCAGCGGGCTCATGATGTCGCCGATCAGGCCGTAGAGGCCCAACGTGAGCGCGGTGTAGGCGATGACGGTGAGCCAGCCAGCACCGACGCCCGCCGTTCTCCCGAGGCCGCGTCGGATCAGCGCGTAGAAGCCGCTGCTGGCGTCCTTCCCCTCGTCCTCGCACCGGCGGGCGGCCTCGAGGTAGCCGACGCAGAACAGGCCATATCCGAGCGCGACGGCCAGGAAGACGAGCGGGAAGTTCGAGCCGGTCACCTTGATCCCGACTGGGACCACGCCCGCGACGACGGTCATCGGGGTGGTCGCGGCAACCACCCGGGCGGCGATGGACCAGGCACCGAGCTTGCCGGAGGCAAGACTGTCCAGCGGGGCTCTCGTGGCGGTACGTGCACTGCGGGGCATGATCGGGCTCCTCTGTAGTGCGGTGGGGATCGGGCGGTTCAGGGCGTGGGGTGACGTCGCTACAGCGGGGTGGCCAGGCGGGCGAGGACGTGGGTGAGCGCGGCGAAGAGCGGGGCCAGGTCGGCCGGCAACGGCGTGCGGTCCAGCCGCCGCTCGATGTCCGGAGCGATCTCCAGGGCCGCGTCGAGGCGCAGTTCCTTCAACCCACGCCACAGGACCACTGCGGTCTCCGGGATTTCCTCGATGTTGTCGGTGACGTGCTCTTCGATGTAGCGGCGTGCCCAGATCGTGGCCCGCAGCTCGGTCAGGACGTAGCGTGACCGCCGTCGCCGCCACCCACTCTTCTCGGCCAGGGCGTCCCCGCCGCGCACCAGGCGCTGCCACACCAGCGTCGTCGCGCACTCGTCTCGCCGGACGAGGTAGTTGAGCCAGGTCGCTGCGAGTTCGGAGTAGCGCTGTGCTTGCAGGTCCGCCAACACGGCGTTCAGCGTCTGGTCCTCGTTGGACGCGCCACGCGTCGGATAGATCTTCCCGTCCCGGCCGATCTGGAGTTGACCCGCTTGGTACAGCTCGACCAGCAGCATGCATCCGACTACGCATGCGACCCGTTCGTCGTCGTGCACCAGAGGGCGGTGCATGTCCTGGCAGTAGCAGGCCGACAGGACAAGGTCGGCAGGCCGGTCGGAGCCGCGATATCGCGACACGATGCACCGCACCGGCTCCTCGCGCGAGGGACCCGCCTCAGCGCTGTTCGCTGCGATGGCGGCGGGCGCCGGGGCCACGCGCGCCGGTGGACGCGGCCCTCCGTGCGCGTGTCGGGTCTGGCGGTCGTCCGGATGCTCGAGCCGCGCAGCCCGTTGGGTGGGCAGTCGATCCGAGGGGTGTCGCCCGGCAGTCGCCGGCAGCGCCGGGAAGCGGTCGGTGAGCGCCTCAGCGAAAGTGTTCGCAGCTTGTGGGAGCCCAGGGTGAGGCTGGCACGCGCGATCGGGCAGGACTGCGTTCTGGCCCAGTTTCCAGTCCCGCAGAACAGCTTCGGGGTTCGGGAGCGGAGGTGCGGCCGGGGAGCCAGCCCGATCCGCACCGGGCGTGCGAATGGGGAGTCGTCGATTGTCTGTGGCGTTCACAGGGGCCTCAGGGGGTGATGTGGATGACGCACAGGTGGAGGAGGACCGCGATGCCGAAGCCGAACGTGGCGCCGAGCCCAACGATCGCGCCGATGACCTGCGCGATGCGCCTGCGCCACCTCGTGGTCCGCACACCGAATGCTGGTGGGCCGGAGGCGGCGTGTCGGCCAGCGGTGGGCATCTCGGTTGTCCCCCAGGAGTGTGTCGGGATCAGGCGGCGTGGTGGTGTCCGGAGGCCGCGCGCTCTGTGCGTTCGGCGGAAGTGATGCAGGCTGCATCGCCGGGGGATTCGGCTCTAGCCACCAGATGATGGCGGCGGATTGGTCGATGTCCGAGCGGCACAGCGCCGGGCGGGGGTTGAGCGGCCGCTGGGCGGCTCACGGAGTCCGGTGACTCCGACGGCCACTTGGGGGTGTCGTCGGCCGACTCGCCGCGCGGCGTCCAGTCAGCGTCGGCTGGCTCTGCAGTCGTCGCGGTACCGGTGAGCCTCCAGCAGTCGGAGCATTCGTCCTGCGACCCGGTGACGCCGTCGGCGACCTCGGCCACGCACACGCGTCCGCACAGCGCCAAGACGACGTACTTGCCGCCGTAGCCGAGGTCTACGGCGTTTTGGCTATCGAGACGATAGGGGGCGGCGCCGTACCGAACTCGGTGCCGCAGGTTGGGCTGAAACAGGCCAGAGGCACTGATCAGCCCGTTCGCGGGGGCAGGCGCAGGAGCCCAGCCTTGTTCCGGCGTCATGCGTCTGCCTCCGTCAGCGACTGGCTGCCCGGGGCTTGCGGGATCGGCCCGTTGACGGGTTCGTGGAGGAGCAGGGCGATCGCGACTCGAAGATTGGAATCGGTTGACCAGCGGTTATGGCCACCGTCTGCCTGACGAACAGCCGCTGTGACGTTCGCTCCGCACACCAGAACGTCGAGTGAGCCATCGGGATACACGCGTGCGGCAACGAGAACCAGCTGGTCGGCAGCGTCGCACCGGATACACCACTCCCAGCCGGGGCGCTGGAGGATCTCGGCAAGCTCGTCCAGCGCTGCAGCGTCGGCGGGTAGGCCGGAAATGATGGCGCGGACGTCCTGAAGCGAGTCACCCTCGGTGTTGTGGTCCGGGTTTCGCGTTGGCAGCGGGCAGCCGCCAGCTGCCCCACATGGCCGTTCCTGGAGGGCGTGGACCCCGGCGGCCGCGGACGGGGGAGCCGCGCCGTCCGCGGCCGCCGGGAGATCGAACGCGCCGCGGCCCTCGACGTCGGATCGCACGAATCCGTCGCCTTGAGTGTCGGGCTCTACGATCGCCGGCGCCTGCCGTGCGTCAGTCCAGACCCATGAAGGGCAGCCCGGGCTGACGGTCACTATTTCGGGGCCGATGCTACGAATCCGCGTCGAAATTCCGGCTGACCGACCTAGATCTGCGAGTGGGCCGGACTCATCGACCGAGCGCCGCAACTCCCGGTCGGGGAGTTTGTCTCGGCTGGCAGAGGCTCCGTCCTTGATCACCCAGAGGACACTAAAAGGAGCATCTCGTCGGTAGGTAACACGCCTTGTGTCACTACCCGATTGGCGGAATCAGCAGCAGACCCGTTAGTCGTTAACGAGTGCGTTTCGCTCCGATGCTCACGGCCAACTCGTGCAGCTTCGTGGGAGGCTGCCGTCCATCGAGCTCGGCGACCGTTTGCTTGTACAGGCTTTGGTGCCTGACCCAGTCTGGCGCACTCGCCGCGATCGAGAGGACGGTGTTCACCGCCTTCTTGTTCATACCCAATTGAGTCTGCGCGTGAGCGACGTCGGTCAAATGGCGCATTCGTGCCGCCAGCGGCAGACGGGTCGCCCGTGGCATCAATTTCGCCGTCTCCAACGCGGAGCCGAAACGCTCGGTGACGACGTGCACGTCAGCCGTTTGCATGGTTACCTGTTCGCGGCCAAAGGGAGCCTCGTAATCTTTGCGCTCTCCAGTGCGCTCGGCAGTTTCGCGGGCCTCGATGAGGAAGTCCTCAGCTTGGCGTGCCCGGTCATCTTTGAGTTCGATGTCTCGACCGGTCGCAGTCGCCGCCGACAGGAGCAAGTTCCCGTACACCGAGAGCGCGGCTGGGGTCACCTTGCCGGTGACGTCGATCTTCTCCGCTGTCTTCGCGGCGACCTTGCGGGATTCCTCATAGCGACCTTGCGTCAGCAGCAACCACGACACGGTGCCGCGTAGTGCAGCCACTCGAAGAGGATCGTCGCCCCTCTCGCTCGTCTTGCGAGCTTCCAGCGACGCCAGCCAGGCCGTGTCAGGATGGCCAAGGTGCACGAGTGTGCAGGCGGCGATCTGCTGGAGCTGGGCGAGCTGATCCACGGCCGCCGCGCGTTCATGTGCCGAACTCGCATGTTCGGCGGCGCGCCCGCGGACCATGGCCTGCGCGAGCAGGCGGCTGAGCTCGTCGTATTTGCCTCCCCAGTAGCAACCCCACGCGTAGGTTGTGGCTCGGCTGGTGTCGAGCAGACTCACTGGTTCGAGGTCATCGTCGACCACCTCGTCGATGAGATCGTCAACAGAGGTCAAAACCCTCCGGATCGCGACGATTCCTGCGTCGGGGCTCTCCCCGGGAAGCGCCTGAGCTTTCCTGAGCAGCTCGTCGATCTGGCGGTCGAGCGCCTTGGCGAGGGCCTGGATACTGCCGATCTGCGCCGTCTGCCGCTGCCCCTGTTCAAGAGCGCGGATCAGGCTGAGGCTCACGCCCGATCGGTCGGCCAGCTGCCGTTGGGTAAACCCCGCCTCGAGTCGGAAGCGCTTGAGTGTCGCCCCGAGAGGGATCTCGCTGTCGTCCATGGAGGACCTGCCTTCATCGCGGAGGTAAACCCCTCCTCGCGTGCCCCCGGCGGCCAACCGGGGGCGCCTCCGCGAGGAGGAGGCACACGAGGTGCCCAGGCCAGAATAGCGTCTCGGGCACGTTCAGCTGTCGGCCGAGGCGCTGGGTATCCCGGCTGGCAACGTCCGCATGACGCATATCGGCCCGGCGGCAGGTTGGGGGGAGACCTGACGCCGGGCCGGTCAGCGGCGCCTGCCGCTGACCGGGAAGACGCGGCGGCCGCCGGGCCTGTTACAAGGCGGGTCTCGGGTGGTGATGCAGGCTGGATCAGCCGTTACCACTTGAGGTCGAGGCGCCGGACGCACAGCTCGGGCCGGGTGAGCGGCTGCCACGCGAGGATCTCGCCGCCGACTTGCCGTTGGTTGGTCGTGCCGCTCACCTTGACGCCGATGTAGCCCGCACCTTCCCACTCCGGCTCGGCGTCGGTGACGCTGAGGTTGGTGGGCGCCTCGACGGCAACGATCAGCTGGCCTCCGAGGATGCTCGATGATTCCGGGCAGGCGAGCTGGCCGGCGGCCTTGGCGTCGTCGTGGTTGAGCGCGTCGACGAACTTCGTGATGAGCTTCTTCGCCGCGTCCAGCTGTTCGGGGCTGCCCATGTGGATGGTGGTCTTGGCCGCGGCGCTGGTCGTCGGCGCCGTGGGCCTGGCGCTCGTGCTGTCCGGCGCCGCGGCGGCCGCCGGCCGGGGGTCGTCGTGGTGGAGGAGGAAGCCGGGCGCTGCGAAGCCGGTGACGGCGAAGGTCGCGACGGCGAGGCCGGTGACAGCGATGGCGACGCGTCGGCCGACCGGTTTCGGCGGGGGCGGCGGCGGGACGGCGCCGGGGTTGTTCAGCGGCCGGTACGGCTGGTTGTCGGGCCATGCCGGCGGGCCGGGCGGCTGGTGCGAGTGGGTCATTGGAAGGTCCCCCATCAGGTAAATGATGACTTCAGTTGACAAACTACGGATGTAGCTTACGCTCAAGAGAGCGAATGCAACCAGAGCCATCATTCGCACACCCGCGTGGGCGTGACCTGGGGTAAGGCCGCTCCAGCGGTCGACACTGGGGGAGTTCACCGTGCGCATTGTGCTGCCGTTTTTCTGCATTTTCGGCGCGCTGATACTGGCTGGCTGCGCCGTCCCGACGGCCGCGCCGTCGACGTCGTCCGACGCGCCGATGCCGCCTGCATCACCTGTTCCGACCGTGGGAGCCACCTCGCCGCTGAGCAGCACGACCGAACACCCGGCGGTGGCGGTGGCGCGCGAGTGGGCGGCTCGCTGGTGCGGCTGGTCCTGGACAGACCCGTTCGGCGTCCGCGAGGCGCGGGCCCGCGAGCTGATGACCCCGGAGGCCGGCCGGGCGCTGGTGCCGACGCCGGCCGACGCGTGGCAACGCGACGTCGTCGGTGCCCACGAGTCCGCGACGTGCTCGACGTTCTCGGTCTGGCTGACCGACGGCCCGCGTGGCGACGGCCGCGTGTACGTCGCGATCACCGCGAAGCGGGTCGTGATCAGCGACGACGGGTTGGTGTCGAGCCCCTTCCGGGACGACCGGCGGATGAGCCTCGTCGATGGCCGGTGGCTGGTCGACGTCGCCGTGGCGGGCGGGTGAGCGATGGGACGCGTCCTCACCGCCATCGCCGCTGTCCTGGCGCTGATCGCCGTGGCGGCTGCGCTGGTCACCGTCGTGTTCACCAGTAGCGCCACCGGCTCAAGCTGCGACGGCGCCCGGGCGGTCAAGCACCTGCCCGACTCCGTGCTGACCGAAGACCAGCTGGGGATCGTGCAGGTGATCTTGGCGGTGGTCGGGCAGCGGCAGTTGCCGCAGCGAGCCGCGGTCATCGCCGTGGAGACCGCGCTGGTGGAGTCCGAGCTGCGCAACCTCGATCACGGCGACCGGGATTCGCTCGGGGTGTTCCAGCAACGCCCGAGCCAGGGGTGGGGCACGCCCGAGCAGGTGATGGATCCGGTCTACGCGACCGGCAAGTTCCTCGACGCTCTCGTCGCGCTTCCTGGCTGGGAATCGATGCCGCCGGGCGCGGCCGCGCAGGCGGTGCAGCGCTCAGGCTTCCCGGACCGCTACGCCCTGCGTGAGCAGGAGGCCGCGCAGATCGTCGCGGGCGTGCACGGCCAAGTCGGCGACGTGCTGGATCCGTGCGTCCCGCCGCACGACGTCGACGCGCCAGCCGCGGTGCAGCGCGCGCTCTCGCAGCTGGGGATGCCCTACTGCTGGGGCGGCGGCAGCCCCGACGGCCCGACCCGCGGGGACGGATCTTCGCCGCCGCCGTGCGGGCCGAGCTCGCCGGGCTTCGACTGCTCCGGGCTGATGCTCTTCGCGTTCGCGCCGAGCATCACGCTGCCGCGAACCAGCCGGGCCCAGTACGAAGCGTCGGGCGGCACCCACGTGCCGATCGCCGACGTCGTCGCCGGCGACATGCTGTTCTGGGCCAACGACACCCGCGACCCGGGATCAATCCACCACGTCGCGCTGGTCGTGACCCCGGGGCAGCTGGTCGAGGCTCCCGAGGACGGCAAAACGGTCCAGCAGCGGGCCTACCGGCCCGACAGCCCCGGGCTCATGCCCTCGGCCGTGCGGATGAGCCGATGACCGCGGTGCAGGCCCGCGGGGTGATGCCGCCTGCATCACCCGCGCCGCTGCAGGCGGCATCACCCCGCCCGCAGCCGCTGGTCGTTGTAGGCGCCTCGGGCAACGTCGGCACCAGCGCGGTCGCGTGGATGCTCGACGCCCACGATGCCGGCACCTGGCGCACCGACGTGCTCAGCCCGCTGCCGACACCGGACGTTCTGGTGACCGGCGTGCCGCTGCAGGCGATGACCCGGGCCAGCAACGCGCTGCTGCTGCTGTCGCGGCTCGGCATCCGCCCGGCCCTGGTGGTCGTCGACGACGGCCACGGACGCCCCCCGCCGGACTCTCGGGCCCTGCTGATCCTGATGCGCCCGGTGACCCGCGCGGTCTTGCGGATGCCCTACGTGCCCGCGTGGCGGGCCAGCACCAGCCCCGGGGGTCTGACCCCGCCGACCGGCCCGGCCCTCAAGGCGGCGAACCGGCTACGCGCCGCGTTCGGCCTCGCGCCGATGCCTTCACCGAAGAGGACACGCTAATGCGGCTTACGCAGTTCAACGACCCTTTGAGCCCGGATCCCGCGCCCTCGTTTTCGGTCCCGAATCCGCCACCGGCGGCGCCGCGGGGCATGGAGTGGTTCGGGGACTTCGTGATCTCCGCGATGAAGTACGCCGGGATCGTGTCGGTGTTCGTCGGCTTTCTGATCTGCGCGATCATGATGGCGCTCGGCCGCCGCAACCGCTCCGAGATGGCCGCACAAGGCATGCTCGGCGTCCCCTACGTCATCGGCGCCATCCTGATGATCGTCGGCGCTGCGGGCATCATCGGCGGCCTGCTCGCGGCCGCGGGGCGGTGACCGCGATGCCGTGGAACGACAAGGCTCCGCGCCGCCGCTGGCCTCTCGTGCTCGGCGGCCTGGCCGTGCTGCTGGTCGGCCTGCTCGTCGCCGCCCTGGTCTACGTCGGCCAGCACGACGCCCCCGCCCCGGCCGCGACGCCCCAAGACGCCCCGGCTGTGCCGGACCAGCTGGAGTGGGGCCCGCTCACCTGGTCTCAGCTTGAGGGCACCCAGGTGCCGCTCTCGGCCGAGCACGGCCCGCGCGAGCACGCCGGGCCGCTGGCGGAGGGCTTCACCCACGACCTTCCGGGCGCGGTCCTGGCCGCGGTGAACATCGCCGCCCGCAGCAGCGGGCTGGCGGGCGGTGAGGAGATGTTCCGCCCGACCATCGCGCGCCAGACCACCGGCGAGGTCATGCAGTACCTGGCAGCCACCCAGGACACCTACCGCGAAGCACTGGGGCGGGGCGGCGCTCCGGTGCCGCTGGTGATCGGTTACCGGCTCGCCGGAACCAACACCGCCGACGACGTCCGGATCGACATCGTGGGGCGGCTGACCAACCGGACCGACCCGCGCCTGAAGGCCTTGATCACCGGGACGTTGCACGTCCGCTGGATCGGCGGGGACTGGAAGCTGGTCGTCCCCACCGGCGCCGGGCAGCAGGTCAAAGCAGTTCCTCCCGGGTTCCACGAGATGCCGGGCCAGCGGTTGACGCTGGCCGGCTGACGGAGAGGGGAGGACTCGGATGTGCGCGATCTGGGCCAATCTGCTGTCCCACGGCGCCTGTCAGGTGGTCGAGTGGACCGGCGACCTGGTCGCCGACGGCGCGAAGAACGTCGCGGGCTCGGCGCTGCAGAGCGCGGCGGAGTCGGCGGGCCAGTCGGCGGGGCAGCTGATCACCGTCTCCCTTGGATGGTGGACCTTTCAGTCCAGTGTGGACTTCGGTTCTCCGGCGATCGCGAAGATCCAGCAGTACACGATGCCGTTGTCGGTGATCATGCTGATGTCGGGCGTGATCCTGGCGGCGGCGAAAACCGCGATCGCCCGCCGGGGCGAGCCGCTGGTGAACCTCGCGATCAACATCGTGACCTTCCTGGTGGTGGCCACAGCCGGCGTGGGCCTGCTCGCTGCTCTGCAGGCTGGTGGTGACGCCTTCTCGGCGTGGATCATCACCGATGCCGGCGCCGACTTCGGCCAGCGCTTCGCCCAAGCCGCGACTGCCAGCTACACCGGCGCCTTCGGCATCATCTTGATCAGCCTATTTTGCATCCTGATCTCGTTCGTGCAGTGGCTTTTGATGCTGTTCCGCTCGGCGGCGCTGGTGCTGCTGGCGGGGGCGCTGCCGTTCGCGGCCGCGGCCTCGACGGTCCAGGGCCGTACCGACTCCACCAAGCGGGTCTTCACCTGGTCGATCGCGATCTTGATCTACAAACCCACGGGCGCGCTCATCTACGTCGCCGGATTCGTCACGATCTCCGAAGGCGGGTCGCTGCTGGTGATGCTGGAAGGCGTGGTGATCATCTTCATGGCGATCATCGCGTTGCCCGCCCTTGTCCGGCTGTTCTCGTGGATTTCCGCACCGATGCCCGGCGGTGGTGGCGGAGCCCTCGCGGCCGCCACCGGCATCGCCGGGCTCTTTCTGGCTCGTCGTCCCGGCGGCGGGGGGCAACCGGGTGGTCAGGCTGAGGGCTGGGGCGACAACCAGGGGCCGGGCACACAGGGCCCGCCCGACGGCGGTCCCGGCGATCAGGGTCCCGGGGAGGTCGGTTCGCAGGCCGGGCAGGAAGTCCTCGCCCACACGCAGTCGGTGGGAGGCGGCCCGCCGGGCATCGGCGCCGGGCGTGACATCCCGATGGGAACCGCTGGTTCCGAAAGCGCCGGCGGTGAGGCTGGCCCGAACTCGAGGTCTGACGACGTGCCGACCGCGCCGTTTCCGGCGCCCGGCACCGGCGGCACTGCCGGGGCCGAGGCCGAAACCGCCGCGGCGACGGCTGCCACCGGCGGCGCGGCGGCGGCCGCGGACGCGCCGAGTTCCGGCGGGCAGGCGCCGACCGAGACGTTGGCGGCCGAGGCAGACCACACGGATGAGCCGTCGTCATGACGGCCAGGGCAGCTGGTGATGCCGCCTGCATCACCAGCGGGGGCTTGCGATGGTGAGAACGTACGGAGCTTGGCGCCGACGGCGCGGGTTCGAGGTGATGGGCTTGCCGGCCGGGCAACTGGCGTGGGTGCTTAGTGCGTTGTGCGTGCCGATGGTGGTCGGGTTGTTCGACACCATGGCCGGGCTATGGACCGCCGTTCCCGGGATGCTGGTCGTTCTCGCGGTCGTGATTCGCTCCGATGGGACCCCGTGGGTGGTGTTGTTGGGCCGCCGCTGGGTCTGGCACCGCGCCTACCGCCGAGGCATGACCTCCTACCGCTCCGAGCTGGTCACGAAGGTCGCCGGGGCGCCGTATCTGCCCGGCCCGCTGGCGCCGCTGGAACTGCTGGCCGTCCGCCAGGCCACCGGCGCCCCGGCCGGGTGGGTATGGGATCGCCGCGGCGGCTTCCTGACCACACAGGTCCGGCTGGGGTCGACCGGCACGCTGCTGGCCGACGAGTCTGCGGCGAACGGCTGGGTCGCGGCGTTCGGTGCGTGGCAGGCGGCGCTCGGCCACGTGCCGGGCGTGCGATCGGTGGCGGTCGTGGTGGACACCGCCCCCTCATCGGTGTCGCGCGTGCGCGACTACGTCGCCGAGCACACTGCCGACAACGCCCCGGCGCTGGCACGCCGGCTGATGGACGACGTGCTCGCCGAGCTGCCCGCGCAGACGGCCGAGATGCACGTGTGGGCGGCGGTGACGCTCGATCCGCGCAAGCTGCCGTCCCGGCCGACCACGATGGCCGAGGCGGCTGCCGAGGCCTCGGTGGCGCTCACCGGCATCGTCGACAGCCTCAGCTCCGGCGGGGTGAGCGTGCTCGGCCGCGCCACGCCCGGCTGGACAGCCGCCCGGATGCGCGCCGCGTTCGACCCCGATGCGCGCGGCCAGGTCGACCGCGACCAGACCGGCGAGGCGGAGGTGAGTTGGCAGCAAGCCGGACCGCAGGCCGCAACCGAGGAATGGGATCACCTGCAGCACGATTCGGGCTGGTCGGTGACGTACGCGCTGCGCGAACTGCCGGCCGCCCGAGTCCGTCACGACGTCCTGCGGCGGCTGATGGCACCCGGCGCGTGGCCGCGGCGCGTCATGCTCCTGTACCGCCCGTATCCCGCGCCGGTGGCCGCGTCGGTCGTCGACGCCGAGCTGCAGGCCGCGGCGGTCCGCCGGACCGCCGCCCGCAAGGCACGCAGAGACTTTTCGGTACGGGAACAGGTCGATGCCGCCCTGGCCTCCGCGACGGCGGTGGAACAGGCACGCGGGGCAGGGCTGGGGGAGCCGAGCATCCTGGTGACGGTCACGACCCTGGCCGAATCCGACTTGCCGGCAGCGTGCGCCGACCTCGAGAACCGCGCGCGGGGCGCCCGGTTACGGCTGCAGCGGATGTACGGGGCGCAGTTGTTGGGGTTCGCCGCGACCCTCGGAGTCGGAGTCGACCCCTACGAGCTCGCCGCTCGCACACCGGGACGGTCGAAGTGATTCGCCGGGCCGTGGCGAACGCGGCATCGAATCCGATGCAGCCTGCATCACCGACTGACGACCTTGCCCAGTCGGCGATCACCGCCGTCCCGTCCACAGAGGACGCCGTCGCGCGCCTAGCCGCCGAGCAGAACCGCGGCATCCGCGCCCCGGAACCGGCGCTGCCCGCCGAATGGATCGCCGCACGGGACAAGCCGATCCCGCCCGCGCTCGGCTGGCGGCTACCGGGCGCGGGCCGAGCACCGATCGCGCCGAAGCTGCCCCGATGGGTCGGCTCCACCGAGCAGGTCTGCGGCCTGTTCCCGTTCGTGCTCTCGGCGGGCGTCCCGGACTTCGGCGTCCCGATGGGCGTGCACCAGATCACCCTCGAGCCCGTGAGTTTCGACGCGGGCGAGTACCTGCGGCGCGGCCTGGTCACCAACACGGGCATCTACGTCACCGGCGAGCCGGGCACCGGCAAGTCCACCATCGGGCGCCGGCTGCTGTGGGGCCTGGCGGCCTTCGGCGTCGGTGTAATGGTCCCGGCCGACCTCAAGGGCGAGCACCGCGTGCTGGTCGAAGCCCTCGGCGGCACGTGCGTGACCCTCGGCCGTGGGCTGCACCGGATCAACCTGCTCGACGGCGGCCCGCTCGCTGGCGTCCTGCACCAAGTTCCGGTCGCCGACCGGGCCCGGCTCAAGCAGGAGATCCAGGCCCGCGCCCTGGCGCTGACCGAAGGCGGGCTCACGATCAGCTCGGGGCAGCCGCTGGACGACTCCGAGCGGCTTGGCCTGGCGCTGGCCTACGAGCTGTTCGACCGCCGGCGTCCTCGGGACACCCCGACGCTGTCGGACCTGCTCAAGATCCTCCAGGAGGCGCCCGATGAAGTGCAGGCGCCGCTGCACGCGGCCGACGCCGCCGAGGTCCGGCGGCTGCTGCGGCCGTTGCTGGTCCGGCTGCAGCTGATGCTGCGGGGGCCGCTGGCCGGGCTGTTCGAGGGCCAGAGCACGTTCACCATCGATCCACGCAGCCCGGGGGCATGCCTGGATCTGTCCCGGCTCGCCGACGGGGCGGAAGAAGCCGCCGTGGCGATCGCGATGCTGGCCGCGTGGGGCTGGTCGGCGGCGCTGATCGACGCCGGGCAGGTCACCGGCGCTCGCCGCACCTGGGTCCAGTTCTTCGACGAGATCTGGCGGGTCTTGAGGGGCGGCCCCGGGATGGTCGAGCTCGCCGACCAGGTGACCCGCCTCGGCCGTCACCGCGGCGTCCAGTCGATCATGGCCACCCACAGCCTCGACGACTTCCGCGCGCTGCCCACCGAGGAGGACCGGGCGAAGGCCCGGGGCATGGTCGCCCGCTGCTCCACCGCGATCGTCGCGGCTCTGCCTCGTTCGGAACTGGACGACCTCGCGTCGATCATGCATTTCAGCGCGAGCGAGAGCGCGCTGATCCGGTCGTGGGCGGCCCCGCCGACGTGGAACGGCGAAACCCAGCATCCGGGCAGGGGAAAGTTCATGATCAAACCCCGCGAGCGGCTCGGGCTCCCCGTCCGGATGCGGCTGCCGAAGCGTGAGCAGCCGTTCCACGAGACCGACCAGGCGTGGCGATGAGCACGCCGCCGCCGGGACCCCGCGGCGACCTGCTGACCGGATGGCTGTGCATCGGCGCTGTCGTCGCGCTCGAGCTCATGGCCGGGCTGCTGTGGGTCGCGCAAGGCGTGGTCACGGTGTTCATCGGGCGCAGCTGGTCGCCGCCGGCGTTCGAGCTCGGCGTGGGCCCGGTTCGCGACGTCGTCGCGGCGAACCCGGCCACGCCGCGGATTCCGGCGCTGATCGTGTTCGGAATCCTGCTGCTCATTGCGGTCGTCATGGTGATGCAGGCGGTATCGCTCCTGCGGCGTCAGCTCGGCGCGCGCCGACGACTGGCCGAGGCCGCCGCGGTGAACCGGCGGGCGGAGATCGAGGGCATGACCGCGGGCGCCCGCGCCGCGGAGACCGCGCGGCTGCACCCGACGCTGACCGCGTTGCCGGGCAGCCGGCCGGATGTCCGCGATGTGCTCGGGGTGGTGCTGCCGTCTGGGCCGGAGATCAGCTCCGGGTGGGAGGACGTCGAGGTCGCGTGGATGGCGCCGCGGTCCGGGAAAACCACGGCGCGGGCGGTGCCGCGGGTACTGTCCGCGCCCGGCGCGGTCGTCGCGACCGCGAACCGGCCGGACCTCTACAACTGCACCAGCCGCTACCGCGCCCGGCTGGGCCGGGTGTGGCGGTTCGACCCTCAGCAGATCACCCTCGCTCCGCAGGAGTTCTGGTGGAACCCGCTGCGCCTGGTCCGCGACGACGAGACCGCGCGGCAGCTGGCGGCGCAGTTCGTGCAGGCGATCGTCCCGAACGGGGGAGACCGGTTCTGGGCCGACTCCGCTGCTGACCTGCTCTCGGCGTTGTTCCTCGCGGCGTCGGTCAGCGGATCCTCGCTGCGGGAGGTGTGGCGCTGGCTCAATGCCTCCACCGACGATCGCCCGGTCCAGCTGCTCGACGACCACGGCTTCGGGTCGGTCGCCGAGAGCCTGAAAAACATGATCTTCCTGCATCCGGAGACGCGGGACTCCGTCTACCAGACCGCCCGGACCGGGGCGAGCTGCCTGCGCAACCCGCGCGTCCTGCAGTGGGTCACCCCGCAACCGGGCCGGCCGGAGTTCTCCATGCTCGACTTCGTCCGTTCAAGCGACACGATGTACCTGATGTCCAAGGACACCGCCGGCGCGGCCGCGCCGCTGCTGGCCGGATTCCTGGACCAGTGGTTCGACCTCTGCCAGATCGAGTCCGAACGGCACGGCGGCCGGCTGCCGGTCCCCGTTTCCGCAGTGCTGGACGAGGTCGGCAACATCTGCCCATGGGACCGCCTCGCGAAGGTCGTGTCCTACTCGGGTGGGCTCGGTGTCTCGATCAGCGCCATCCTGCAGTCGTGGGCCCAGGGCGTGAAGGTGTGGGGCGAGAACGGCATGGAGATGCTGTTCGGCGCCACCACGGTGACCGTGTTCGGCGCGGGCCTCAACGACGAACGGCTGCTCCGCCGGATCTCCCAGGCCGTCGGCCGGGCCGACGTCATCCAGCACTCGACCACTCACAGCTCCGGCGGCCGCTCGGACACCACCAGCACCGACCACCGTGAGATCCTGCCGCCGGACTCCGTTCGCGCGCTGCCGAAGGGCACCGCGCTGGTGCTGACCACCGGCCGCCGGCCGGTGCTGGTCAGGCTGGTTCCCTGGTACGAGGCCTCCTACCGCGACGTGGTCCAGCAGTCGCTCGACGAGACCCGCCTCGAGCTTGCCGAGCGGATTCGCCATGCGGGGCCGTGATGCAGGCTGGATCGGGCAAGAAGCCGCCACCGCCGAAGTGGGACCCGGCCGAACTGCTGACGTGGCTGGAAACCACGCTGTTCCCGGTATACCTGCGGCCGCTCGGACGCCCCGGGATGCGCTGGTGCAGCCGCTGGTGGGCGCACGCCGAAGCCTGGGCCCGCTTCGCCGGCTGCCACCGGGCATGGCAGGAGCTGGCCGCCGAGCCCGGCATCGGGCTGTCGGTCTGGCACCGCGACCACCTCGACCCGATGCTCACGGCCTTGCTCGGCGAGAACGGCCCGTTCGCCGCGTGCACGCCACGGTCGCACAACGACCCGTCCCGCGCCCGGCACGTCCAGCCGACGCAATACGACGTCGAAGAGATCCCACGGGCGAATCGTGAATCGACCTAATGCAGGCTGCATCAAGCAACGAGCGAAGCATACTCGCGCGACCGATGATCGGCACGAGTTGCAAAAGGGGCCGCCTGGTGCTCGCGTAACAGGCGGCCCCTTCATATTCTCACGCGGTCGCAGGTGGCATCCTCGGGATTGTGACGAATCGAGGAAATGCCGCGCACCTTGGATTCCGCATCGGGTGTGTGAAGTCCGATGCAGTGACTTTAACGACTCACATAAGGAAGTGGTACTACTTGGTCATGGAACGTGTGCCGGTGACCTGTTGTGGTTCGAGCTACCGAACCGGTACGCCGTGGGCCAGGACCGGCGGGTTGCCGCGCATGGCGTCGTTCAGTTCCTTCGCGAACTCCGCCGCCGAGGTGCTGACGTCGGGGGTCGCGCCGCAGATCGCGGAGCCGCCGCGGCTGGTCGGCCCGGCGTTGTAGAGAACCCCGTCCTGCTCGACGACCGACGGCCCGCCGGAGTCGCCGTTGCAGTCGCCGCTGTAGCCGCCGGGGTTGTCGAGGCAGATGTCCCGGGTGGTGATGCCCGCGTCGACGCAGTTCTTGGCGGGGATGACCTTGCGCGTGAGCTCCTGGATCTGGGTCGGCAACTCGCCCTTGAAGACGGGCTCGGTGCCGCCCCACCCGAGGGTGCGGACGGTATCGCCGGGCCGGGGCTTCCGCGGCGCGATCGGCAGCGCGTAGGTGTTGAGGTACTCGTCGGACTTCAGGAGCGCGATGTCGTCGCTCTCCGGGCCCTGACCCCAGCTCCAGCCGGGGTGCACGTAGAAGACCGACACTCCGACGACGGTCCCGCCGGCGGTCCGATCGGGCGAACCGACCCGAACCCTGAACTTCTTGTCCGCGGTCGGGACCGCCGCGGACGTGGCGTCCAGCCCGTAGTACCGCATCAGCGCGGCCTTGGCTTCGACGCTGAGGCTGGGCGGCGGGTCGGTCACGCAGTGCGCGGCGATCGTGAAGAAGCGACCGTTCAGCTGCGCGGTGGTGCAGGTGAAATGGTCCTTGATCTCGTGCGCGGGGGCGTCGTAGATGAGCGCGGCGAACGCACCGGCCGGGTACTGCAGGGAGGGCGCGTGTCCTCCGACGATGTTCGGCTGGACCGGGCCCCCGGTCGGGGGCGGCGGCGCCGCCGCGGCCGAGGCGGCGACTCCGCCGATGGTGACTGCGGCGGCGGCGCCTATTGCCGCGACGATACCGGCCAATCTGGGTAAACGGCGCACGAACTTTGTTCCTTCTGTTAGTTCTGTCGATATCCGCTGCTCGCGATACCCACGAGCAACGCTCTGTTCCGGCCCGGCAACGGAATGAATCACCTGAGAGCGCACTGGCTGGGATAGGCAAGCCGCGCACCGACAGCCTTCCGTCAACCAACATTGGCGCGTTATCCGGATCTGGATAACGCGCCAACTGAGTCGGACCGGCAGCACTCTCGCACATGATCGACTATTTTCGCGTCAGAAGGGAGCTTTTTCACGCATTTGACTTTTTACACCCATGAACCGTCCGTCAGTAGTTACTCACCGAGGCTGCCGCGATACAGGCTGCATAACTCGCCAACGGCACCTGCCAAAAAGTGGACAATTCCATCTCAGGTGCGCCCTGCGCCTGGGGAACCGGGATCCGGCTGAGTGAAGATCCAGTCCATGACCACCAAAGCCACCCGTCGCCGCCGCTCGCCAGAGCAGGAGGCTTCCCGGATCGCGGCGGCGTTCGAGAGCTACCCCAGACGCGGCGCGCGCTGGCAGATCGCCGGAGGCAGCGAAGCGACCTTCGGTGTGGCCCGGGTCTGCCGTGCTTGGCCGACGCGCGCCCTGCACGTCATCGGCACGTCCGAGGTAGCCGAGCGGTTGCGCGCGATCTACGGCGCCGACAAGGTCACGGGTTGGACGCTGCACCCGATGCCCGACACCCGCACCCCGCTGGACACCCTCCGGCAAAAGCTCATCGAGCTCGGCGGCGGCAGCGGGCGCGTGTACACCGCCCTCGATCGGGCCGGATTCGCCCTCGTGGAGGAAGTCAGCGCTTGTCCCGACGCGGAACTACGCGACATCCGCACGATCGGCACCACCACGTTGGCGATCGTCCGGGCGGTCATGCCGTACGTCGGCCCCGATATCAACAACAAACTCGCGCCGGCCGGACGCCACCAGCTGCGCTCGCCTGCAGGGAAAGCCGAGCTCACCGCCGCGTTCTCCCCAATCACCCAGGCCCGCTACCGCCGCCTGGTCGACGGGCTGCTGGCCTCTGCCATCCCCGCCGACACGGTCGGCAAGATCGCCACGTCCCTCAACACCGAGCACACCCCGCCCGCAGACCCGCTCGTCGAGGCGCTGTTGGAAACGGTCGGCAGCGCCGGGCTGCTGCAGCTCTACCGCGAGACTCATCCTCCGAGCTCCGAGCCGCCGCCGGACTCCTGCCAGCCTCATCAGGCGTCAGGCGGGTGATGCGGCCTGGATAGCGGCATTATGCTGCGTCGCCGACGACACCGAGACCGCCACGTACACGACGTTATACAGTTCGGCGTTCTCGTGGCGCTTCGACGGAGAGCGGCCCGCGGCTCGCTGCGCGATCGCCCAGGTGATGCAGCCTGGATCAGGCGGCCGGGACGTAGCCGTGTTCGAGGCAGAGCGGTTCGGGGTTCCCGGTGCGCGCGTGCAGGGCGCAGGCGACGACGCGGCGGGCGAGCCGGGGCACCATCATCTCGGCGAGCTGGTCGAGGTCAGGCGCGACGTACCTTCGCTCGCCGATCTCGTGGTCGACGTAGCGGATGGCTGCGTTCTGCTCGGGGGTGAGGATGCCGCCTTCGTAGACGAACGCGAGCATGGGGGCGTGGTCGTCGCCTTCGGGGACCGAGTCCGTTCCGAGCAGTCGTCCGATGACGACGTCGAGGCCGAGTTCTTCGGCGATCTCGCGGCGTGCGGTGCCGCGGGGGGATTCGCCGCGTCGTGCTTCGTTGACACCGCCGGGAATCTCCCACCACTGGCGACCACGCGGCTTCACCACGAGGAGACGTTCGTAGCTGGGCCCATCGAAGAAGAGCACGCCGGCTGACGGGATGGCCATCGGGTAGTTCTCGAAGAAGCGCTGCTGCGTCGCGGTGGGCGTCGTCACGGACGGCAGGCTATCCCGCCCTTCGTATCACTCTCCGCGTAGGGCCTCGTGACGCGAGGTATCCGGGGAGCCGTGACGGTGCTCGTAGCGTGCGCCGCAACAGCCGCACGCGGTTCCGGCCAGCCGGGCGCCGCAGCGGCAGACCCAGCCGATCTGTCGGTGCGGGTTTCCGGCGACGTGTGCGTGAGGCGGGACGTCGCGGTCGACGACGGCGCCGGCCGCGACCATGGCGTGTGTGCCCACCTGAATACCGGGGAGCAGGATCGCTCCGGCGCCGATGGTGGCGCCCCGGCAGACGGTCACCGGGTGCGGCGTCCAGTCGCCGGCAGTCTGGGGGAGCCCCGTGGGGGTGACGGCCCGGGGTGTGCTGTCCTCGATGATCAGCGCGCCGGGGCACAGCAGGACCTCGTCGTGGATGGTGGCGCCGAACACCTGCACGGCGTTCTGGATCTTGACGCGGTCACCGACGCGGGTGCCGGGGCCGAGGTGCACGTCGGTGCCGAGCGTGCACTGCTCGCCGACCTCGACGCCGTCGGCGAGCAGGACGCGGCGCCACAGGTGGCTGCCGAGGCCGACGCGGGCGCCAGTGCCGAGCTCGGCGGTTGGGTGGATGACCGGGGCGGGCAACTGTTCGAGTGCGGGCCGGGGGACGGGCATCTGGTGGAGGGCGACGAGCATGGTCGGCTCGGCGGCCGCGGGGTGTTCGACCACGCCGGCCAGATCGCTGAGCCGGTGGACGTCGGCGAGTGCGGTGTCGGGGATCGCGACGCCGTAGGCGGCTTCGAGCGCGGCTGCGATCCGGATGCGGTCCAGCGAGTCGAACCCGAGCGCGTCGAGGTCGGTGTCCGGGGCCAACGCGACGGCCAGCTGCGCACGCGGGCGCAGGGCCGTGATCATGTCTATCAGCTGGGCGGGCAGCGTCATCGTGTGCTCCGCCCGGCAACGTCGAGCAGTAGGGGCAGGACTTCTTCGACGGGTGCGCTGCTGAGTAGCCGGCGCGCGGCCGGATCGGCGTGCTCGTGGATGAGCGCGGCGCGCAGCATGGCACCGAGCTGGTCGGCAGCACCTCCAGGCAGATGCCCGCCGGGTTGGCAGATCAGTTCGACCAGAGCGTCCCCGCGGCCGTCGACGAGCTGGGCCAGGTCCGGGACGGGCATGGTCCGGCGCGGTGAGTACGGGTGGTTGTCGAGGGTGCCGGGGTGCTCGAGTTCGGTGCGGATCAGCGTGGCTACCCGGGGGGCGAGCAGGATTCCGCATCGGTACGTCGCGGTGGCCACCAGTACCTTCGGGTTCGCGGTTCGGCCGACGAGCGGCAGGTGGTCGATGGTGTAGGGCCGGTACCCGACGCGGATGTCGGTCACCTGGGCGGCGCGGAGTCCGGTGTTGAGCTCGCGGACGCCGTCGTGCAGCAGGGTGGCGATCTCGTCGACGCTGGCCGCCCGGCCCGGCTCGGGCCGGGTGCTCAGCCGGTTCGTCGCGCCCAGGTAGGTTCGGCCGTCGGCGCGGGCGACCAGGTGGGCGCCGCACGCGAAGCCGCGGTTGGGGGTCCGGATCGGGGACGCGACCGGATCCGGCACGGCTTGCAGCACCATGCTGACCCCGCGCCCGGCCAGGACGGGCGGGAGGTCGGCGGTGAGGCCGGGGGAGCGGCGCGCGATCGCCGAGGTCTGCACGCCGGCGGCCAGGACCAGGCGCTCGGCGGTGACCGGCTCGCCGTCGACGAGTTCGATCCGCAGCCCGGTTCCGTTGTCGCTGATGCGGGCTGCATCAGCGTCGAACCAGGTGATCCGGGGGTGCGCCCTGGCCGCGGCCGCCGCGATGGCGACCAGCTCGGCGGCGTCGACTCCGGATTCCCCGGGCAGCCACAAGGCCTCGAACACCGTCTTCGACCGCAGACCGGGGACCTCGGCGGGGGAATGCAGCTGGCCGGGCTGTCCTGCGTCTGCGGCGGCCGCCGCGATGGCGGCGAGTTCGGCGCGGTCGGCCGGGACACTGGCGGTCACCCAGACGCCGGGCATGAGCGCCGGGGCCGGTCGGCCGGCGATGTTGGCGAGCTGCTCCAGCCAGGCGTCGTAGCCGGCGCGGGCGGCGACCCGCTCAGCCACTTCGACCGCGACCCGCGGCTGCGGGTGCGCGGCTTCGACCTCGGAGAAGACGGTGAGCATCGCTCCGGCCGCGCGGCTGGCCTGCCCCGCGTGCTCGCCGGTTCGCGGCGCCACCAACGCGACCGAGGTTCCGGCCTGCGCGAGTTCCAGCGCGCACGCCAGGCCCACGACGCCCGCGCCGACAACCGCCACGTCTGCTGATCGCGTCATGTTCACTCGCTCGCTCCCGTCCGTCGCACGGGGGACCTGCGCCCCGAGTCGCGAGTTCGAGGGAAGCCGTTACGCCAGGGTCAGCGGCAGAGGTTTGTGCCAGGCGGGCACGGCTGTGCCAATCCGGCACAGGGGACACCCGGCGCGTCACCGGATGGCTACGCTGGGTGCGTTGTCCCGGAATCGAGGCGCCCGATGCCAACACCATGGACCCGTGCCGACGACGCGGCTCTTGCCGCCGCGATCGCGGCGGAGGACCACGCAGCCGTGATCCGCCTCGCTCGACGTCGCGCCGGGCTCAACCAGACTGAGCTGGCCCACCGATTCGGGTGTCATCCGAGCATGATCAGCCGCTTCGAGAAAGCGCGACGGCGGCCCCGCGACCCGGCGATGCTGCGGCGTCTCGCCGAGCTGCTGGACCTGCCCGCCACAGCGTTCGGTCTGCACGTCCGCGTTGCCTCCGAGCAGCTTCCGGTCCGCTCTCCTAGGGTGAGCACCAGCCCAGCCGAGGAGGACTACATGCGGCGCCGCACTTTCCTGGTGGCCACCACCGGCGGCTTGCTCGGATCCGGCCTGACCACGAACACCGCGGCCGCCGCCGAGCCGGACCCCGCCGCCCTGCTCGCCCACCACCTCGAGCCCATCCTGCTCGGGCCGGCCGCGCCTGCCGCCCCCGCGACCGCCTCCTCACTGCGACGGGGGCTGACGGCCGCCCGCGCGGCGTTCGACCGCGCCGACTACCTCACTTTGGCCCGCGACCTGCCTCCGCTTGCACGGGCCGCCGAAGCCACGCGAGCGGCGACCGGTGGCGGACATGACATCGCGGCCGAGGTCTACACGCTGATCACCCGTGCCCTGATCAAGCTGCCCGCCAGCGGGCTCGAATGGATCAGCGCCGACCGCGCTTCCCTCGCCGCGACCCGTACCAGCGACCCGCTGTTGCTCGCGGAAGCCGAACGCGTCAAGGCGTCGGTGTGCCGCCGCGGCAAGCAGCACGACCGCGCCCAAGAACTGGTACTCGCCGCCGTCGACCACCTCGACACCGGCAACCGCGCCGCCCCGCAGCACCTCGCGCTCTACAGCGTGCTCATGTGCACCGCCGGGTACGGCGCCGCCCGCGCGGGCAACCGGGACCTGGCCCTCGACCTCCTCGCCGACGCCAGCCGCACCGCGGCCCGGCTCACCGACCACCGGGCGCTGCACGGCCCGCTCACCGCCAACATCACCAGCCACCAGGTCTCCGCGCTGCACGTCCTCGGCGACCCCGCCGCCGCGCTGCACTACGCCCGCACCGCCGGCCCCTTCACCGGCACCAGCACCGAACGCCAAGGCCGCTACCTCGTCGACCTGGCCCTCGTCCACCACGCCCTCGACCGACCAGGCCCGGCCTACAATGCACTGCGCGAAGCCGAACACCGCGCCTCCGGCGAGGTCCACACCCGCGCCACCGCCCGCAACCTCATCCGCGACCTGCGCGACCACCGCGGCGCCAATCTGCCCGGTATCCGCGAACTTGCCGCCAGGGCCCATGTCGCATAACTCGAGTCAAGCTCGACGGCCTTCTACCCGCGTGATGCAGCCTGCATGAACAGGCCCGGCTTACCTGCTCAACGCGCGCCACTACGGTGTGCCGGTGGGTGTGCGTGTGTTCTACATGGACGACTCCGGATCGAGTGAGGCCGGCACGGTCGTCTTCGGCTGGCTTGAGCTCGACCTTGGCGACTGGCAGGTCACTCTGCGCAGCTGGCTGGACTACCGTCACCAGTTGCACCGGTCGGTCGGCATCCCCACCGACTACGAACTGCACGCGACCAAGTTCCTCTCCGGCCGCGGAAACCCCACCAAGACGCCCTGGGACGGAAGCGACGAGGAACGGCTCCGCGTAGGGCACGACCTGCTCGCGCACCTGGCGTCAATGCCACAGGTCCGAGTTGGCGCCGTTTACGGCCAGACGACCCGGCGCCGCGAAGCTCGTGACCTCAAGGCACGCACCTACACCGAACTTGTCCGCATGATCGACGCCCGGCTCACCACCGATGGCGAACTCGGCATGATCGTCATGGACGGGGACGGCACGGACCCGACCTACCGCGCAGCTCATCGCGAGTTGAAGCTGGCCACCCGCAGCCTCATCGAAGACCCGTTCTTCCACGGCAGCCACCACAGCCAGTGGATGCAGCTGGCTGACTTCATCGCCTACAGCGCGTTCATGCACATCGCGCAGCACCCAACCAAGGAGAAGATGTGGTCTTGGTACAGCGACCTGCTGGGCGCCAGCGCCGTGACAGGTCCCGATCCGCTTGAACTCAGGACCCCTAAAAGCCGCTAGACCGGCTACCACCAGAGCAGGTGGGCCGGTCCGCGCCGATTACTTTACGGTAATCCGCCGAGAATTTCAAACCGCGCCGAGCGCGGCTCAGAAACCCGCCCAACCTCGTCGGAGCAGGGCCTACCTCCGGGACGTTAGCCCTGGTCACGCCTCGCCGATGGCGAGAGTCGGGCCAGCCTGGTGCGAGCGCTCGGACGGTACCAGCCGATGCAGGCTGCATCACCTGCTCCTATCTCGCCTTATGTCGCACGCCGACCTCGTCCAGCCCTTGGCGGGTGGTGCGCTCGACGGCACTCCGCGCAGTGGCCACCGTGCTTCACCCCCGCTGGGCGGCCGCACAAGTCGCCAGCGGGACAGGTCTCGGCGAGCACCGTCTCCAGCGCGTCGCCGAACTCGACGTCCCACCGGACCCGGCCGTAAACCGCGTTCGTCGTCATGCCCACCGCAGCCGCGGCCGCGGTGAGCCGCAGGCCGGCGCGCAGGGCATCGAACAGCTCTGCCTGCTCGTCCGGGCCGAAATCAGCCTCCGCGACCGACCGTCTCCACGAGGTGGTGTCGGCCGCGTGCGCGGCGCGCGCCTTCGGGTCGCGAGCCTTCTGGCGGTAGCGGGTAACGTCCGACTTCGGCGCGACCGCAGGCATGGTGTGCTCCTCGGGGGCGTAGGCAGCGCGAACCGAACGGTTCGCGCGCAGCCCCGCGAGGGCGGGGAACATGTTGGGACCAGCTTAGTCAACAGGAAGAAGCACATGAGCAACGACCAGCCGCAACAGCACATCGCCGTGTTTGAGGACATGCTCGCCGACGAGAACGCTGGCACGCACGCCACCGTGAAGATCGGCCCGTTCAGCGCGATGCTTCTGGTCGCTGCCATCCAGCACACCATGCGAACCGGCGCGCTCCCCGGCGGCCCGGCCGTCGCACAAGCGGCGTTCGGGTCGCTGCTCAACCAGCTCGACGAACTGGTGTCCCGGTACCCCGGCGCGATGGAGATCATCCTGTCGCAGAACCCGACGTCGCCGACAGAGGGGAGGGGGCACGGTGGCTGACGCCCAGGCGCTGGCGGAAGCGATCCCGGGCGGGGAGCCCGCGCTAGAACGTGCGCGGGCCCGCGCACAGCAGGCCGCGGAGATCATCACCGAGGCCGTCGCGATCGACCCGACGTTGCTCGACTACGACCGCAGCCGCGACCTCGATGTCTGCACCGAGATCCTGCGCCAGCTCCGGCCGCTCGCCCGCCAGGCCGCCCTCACGCTGCAACACGCCCGCCTGACCGAAGCGGGGGCCTCGCGGCAGGAATTCGCGCGGATCGGCAAGGTCAACCCCCTCGCGCCTGACGAGTTGGACGCCTTGTCCGAACGGGTCGTTGAGGTCGCCAAACGTGTCGCCGCCGCGGCGCTGCCAGACTGGAACACACCCCAGCGGATCCGGGAACGCTCGGAACGCCTGCTGCCCGACGCCGATTTCCTCACCCGCTTCGCCGATCAGCTCGCCGAGGCTGTTCGCCCAGCCGCTGAACTGCCTCACCCGGCTGCGGCGGCGGTCCAGCTTGCAGCGCTGGCCAGGCAGCTTCGGGCTCTCGCCGACAGTCGACCCTGACGAACCCGTTAGCTCGGCGGGGTGATGCAGGCCGCTTGGATCTCGCTCGCCAGCTCAGTGATGCATGCCGCATCACCGCGACACTAGCCATCGCATAAGCCCGGCGACGGCTCGGCGTATCGCCGGGCGAGCTGGCAGATTGTGCGCCATGAACAGCGTGCCCGAACCCAGCTTGCTCCAGAACGGCGCCTGGATCGCCACGATACTCAGCGGCTTGTCCATCGTGGCCGGCGTAATCGTGTGGATCCACAAGCAGTTCCGCGGATGGCGAGACCATCGCCGTGCTATCCGGCACCGCAACTGGCACGGCTACATCATCTTGGGATCGGTGTCGAGTTGGTATGTCCGGACCGCCGATGACCCCAAGACCCCGACTGGCCGGATCGTGCTCGACGTGCTCGACGGCCCCGATGGCACGCCCAACGCCAACCGCGCCCACTCGCTGCGCCTGCAGATCGCGGCGGACGGCATCATCGCGCGAGCGCCAACGCCGGAGGAGGATGCCTTCCTCAAGTCGCTGGGCCGTAAACGCGGCGGAGGCAACGACCCGGAGGGGTTCCCAGTGCGCTGACCGCACCGTCACCGACCTCGGCGGCCGTCTGCTCGGCGAACTCGTCGTCGGCGATCCGCGACAGCAGCCAGCGCACCGCCCGGCGACGGCGCGCCCGTCGAGTCCGGCTGGCGCGAGGTAGGCCGTGCGCGTCGCGGCGTTCAACCCGCGCGATTTCACCATCACCGAGCACGGCGCGTCGTAGCCGCTGCGGTGGCCGCGCGACTACGGGAGCGTCGCGCAAGTTGTCCCGGGCGTGTAGGGCTGAGGCCCAGGCGATCGGCGACGTCGCGTTCGGTGGATTCGGACACCATCTCGGCGACCAGGTCGTCGCGGAAGACGGAGACCCGTCCAGCGGCGGCTTGAAGCAGGGCCAGCGTGCTGGACAGGTGGATGAACTGGGCCTCGGGGTCTTCGTTGGGGTCGAGCTCGCCGACGAGTGTCTGGACGAGTTGTTCGACTTCGGCGGGTTCGACGCCGTATCCGTCTACGGAGGCGTCCTCGGGGACCTCGATGTCGGTTGTCTGCATAGCCCCAGTATGCATCTGATGATGCTTATCTGCATAGAGGGACTATGCAGCAGGGCGGTTCAACACGGTGTAGCAACATCGCTCGACGGTGATGCAGGCCGCATCGGCGTCAGCCTCGTCAGGGTCGACGTAGCTCATCCAGCCGAATGAGACCGGTCTCGATTTGACTCTTGTCGCTGGCAGTGGTCATCATGACAGGGCTGTTCGCACGAACGTTCGAACAGTGCAAGATGGCCCGTCCTTCCCGCGGTGCCCTGGTAGCACGGGGTGAAGTGTGTCCGTTTTCAACGGTGGTGCGGGACGGAGCTGGCGAGAGCTCGAGCGGATTGCCTCTGGGCGGGGTCCGGCGGTGCCACGCGATGGCGGCGACTCGCCTGCGTGGAGTCGCAAGCGCGACGGCTACCGTCCGCCGGAGGACGTGCCGACGCGGCGCAGCAGCGACGACGGCGCCGGCGAGCGCCGTCGGCCGTACGCAGAGCTGCACGTCCACTCGTATTTCTCGTTCCTCGACGGGGTGAGCTCCCCGGAAACGTTGGTCGAAGAGGCCGCTCGGCTCGGGCTCGACGCGGTCATGCTGACTGACCATGACGGCATGTACGGCGCCGTCCGCTTCGCCACCGCAGCGCGTGAGCTCGGGATCCGCGCGGGGTATGGCGCTGAGTTGAGCCTCGGGCTGTCCGCGCCGCAAGCCGGTGTACCGGACCCGGCAGGCACGCACCTGCTGATGCTGGCCCGCGACAGCGAGGGTTACCGCCGGTTGTGCCGGGTGATCTCCCACGCGCAGCTCGCCGGGGAGGAGAAGGGCCGCCCGGTGTACGACGTCGCCGAGGTCGTCGACGAGCTGGCCGGGCATGTGCAGGTGCTGACCGGCTGCCGCAAGGGCGCCGTCCGCCAGGCGCTCGTCCAGAGCGGCCCGGCCGCGGCCGCCGACGAACTCGCGCTGCTGGTCGACCGGTTCGGCCGCGACCACGTCGCGGTGGAGCTGATCGACCACCGCCAGCCGCTCGACAGCACTCACAACGACCACTTGGCCGCCATGGCGAAGGAGCTGACGCTGCCGACGGTGGTGTCGAACAACGTCCACTACGCGCGCCCCGAGGACTCCTCGCATGCCGACGCCGTCGCCGCGATCCGGGCGCGCCGGTCCGTGGAGGAGCTGGAGGGCTGGCTGCCAGCGGCCGGGATGGCGTACCTGCGCTCGGGGGCCGAGCAGTTGCGGGCGTTCGAGCGCCGGTACCCGGGCGCGGTCGCCCGCGCCGCGCTGCTCGGCGTCGAGTGCTCGTTCGATCTCGCCCTGGTCGCACCGAAGCTGCCGCCGTTCCCGTGCCCGCCCGGATTCGCCGACGAGGACGCGTACCTGCGGGACCTGGTGATGGAGGGCGCGGCCGCCCGCTACGGGACCGCAGCCGAGGCGCCGGAGGCCTACGCCCAGCTGGAGCACGAACTGACCGTCATTCGGCAGCTGGGGTTCCCGGGCTACTTCCTCGTGGTGTGGGACATCGTCCGCTTCTGCCGCGAGCGCGGCATCCTCGCCCAGGGCCGCGGAAGCGCGGCCAACAGCGCGGTCTGCTTCGCGCTGTTCATCTCCCACTGCGACCCGGTCAGGTGGGGCTTGCTGTTCGAGCGGTTTCTGGCGCCGGAGCGGGACGGGCCGCCGGACATCGACGTCGACATCGAGTCCGACCGGCGGGAGGAGGCGATCCAGTACGTCTACGAGCGGCACGGCCGGCTGCACGCCGCGCAGGTCGCCAACGTCATCACCTACCGCGCCCGCTCGGCGGTCCGGGACGCAGCCAAGGCGCTCGGGCACAGCCCCGGCCAGCAGGACGCCTTCGCCAAGGCCGTCGACCGGTGGCACCGGGTCGCCGACGCCGACACCCCGGGCGAGCGCGGGCACGGCGTCCCCGACGACGTCCGGGAGCTGGCCGCGCGGCTGGAGGACACTCCGCGCCACCTCGGCGTGCACTCCGGCGGGATGGTCATCGCCCACACCCCGGTCTCGGAGATCGTCCCCGTCGAGTGGGCGACCAAAAAGGACCGCACGGTCCTGCAGTGGGACAAGGACGACTGCGCCGAGATCGGCCTGGTCAAGTTCGACCTGCTCGGCCTCGGGATGCTCTCTGCCCTGCGCTACAGCGTCGACCTCGTCGCCCAGCATCACGACCGCGAGGTCGACCTCGGCGAACTGGACCTCGCCGATCCGGCGGTCTACGACATGCTGTGCGAGGCCGATGCGATCGGGGTGTTCCAAGTCGAGTCCCGCGCCCAGCTCGGCACCTTGCCTCGGCTGCGACCCCGGAAGTTCTACGACCTGGTCGTCGAGGTCGCGCTGATCCGCCCCGGTCCGATCCAGGGCGGCTCGGTGCACCCCTACATCCGCCGCCGCCGCGGCGAGGAGGCCTGGAGCCACGCCCACCCTCTACTCGCTGACTCCCTGGACCGCACGCTCGGCGTCCCCTTGTTCCAAGAACAGGTGATGCAGATGGCCCGCGACGTCGCGAGCTTCACCGCGGCCGAGGCCGACCAGTTGCGCCGCGCGATGGGCGCCAAGCGGTCGGGCGCGAAGATGCACGCCCTCATGGCGCGGTTCTTCGCCGGCTGCGAGGCCAACGGCATCGAACGGCCGCTCGCCGAGCGGATCTTCGAGCAGATCCACGCCTTCTCCGGGTACGGGTTCCCCGAAGCGCACTCGATGTCGTTCGCACTGCTGGTCTACGCGAGCGCCTGGTTCAAGCGGTACTACCCGGCCGCGTTCTGCGCCGGGCTGCTGCGCGCGCAGCCAATGGGCTTCTACTCCCCGCAGTCGCTCGTCGCCGACGCCCGCCGCCACGGCGTACTCGTCCGGGAGCCGGACATCAACACCAGCCTCGTGCACGCCACCCTTGAGCCGGAGACGGCGTCGACGGGCGGGGTGGCGCTGCGGCTCGGGCTGGCCGGGATCCGGCAGGTCGGTACCGACGTCGCCGAGGCGATCGTCGCCGAGCGGAACACGAACGGCCCGTTCGGGAGCATCGGAGAGCTGACCGAGCGGGTGCAGCTCAAGCAGCCCGTGGCCGAGGCGCTGGCCACGGCCGGGGCGTTCGCCGCGTTGGGTCCGGACCGCCGGCAAGCCCTCTGGGCCGCGGGCGCGGCCGCGCGGACGCGGGACGGGCACCTGCCCGGGATCGCCGCCGGCGTCGACGCGCCCGCGCTGCCGGGCATGACCGCCCTCGAGGTCGCCGCCGCCGACGTCTGGGCCACAGGCATCACCCCCGACCGGCACCCCGTCCAGTTCGTGCGCGAGCACCTCGACGCGCTCGGCGTCGTCCCGGCCGCCCGGGTCCTGGACGTCGTCGACCGCAGCCGGATCAAGGTCGGCGGCGCGGTCACCCACAAGCAACGCCCGGCCACGGCCGGGGGGATCACGTTCCTCAACCTCGAAGACGAGACCGGCATGATCAACGTCGTTGTCCACCCCAGTACCTGGACGAAGTTCCGACAGATCCTGGCCACCAGCTCGGCGCTGGTCATCCGCGGCCAGGCCCAGGTCACCCAGGGCACCGCGTCGGTCGTCGCCGACCAGATCACCCCGCTGGACCTCCGAGCCCTCGCCGCACGCAGCCGTGACTTCCGCTGACCAGGCCGACCGCCGCGACGGAGCCGGGGCCGGGGCCGCGCGGGCCGGGCGCTACCTCGACGTCCCGCTGTGGCCGTGGGTCCGACCGGTGACCGGGCCACAGCATCTGCCCCGCACCTGTCCCGCCGGGCACCGGCTGGGACCCGGGCAGCTGCAGGAGACCCCGAACCAGGACTACGGCCTACGCGAGCTCCTCTGCTGGCACTGCGAGAACCAGCCCGGCCGCGACGGCCGGTGGGCGCTGATCGACCCCTCGACCGACGCGCAGGTCACCGAAGACCAGGTCCAGCCACGCCGCCTGCAACTCGTTGTCGTCCCACCTGCGGTTCGCGCCGGGGTCGGGCTGATCCAGCTTCGATGGGGCGCCACGATCTACGGCCAGGTCGAGCTGTCGCTGTGCCCGATCGACCGGCGCGGCCTGCTGCTCGGTCTGCACGTCGAGCCCCGCCACCGGCGCCGAGGCGTCGGCCGCGTACTCGCCAGGGCCGCCGCTGCTCGTGGAGCCGGCTTCAGCTGGAGCGCGAACCCGGCGGACGAGCCGGACGTCGCGGCGTTCTGGGCCCGTGTCGGAGCGCCACGCGCGCCAGCGGACCCGTGTTCGCATCAGGAGGCTGCCGGGCTGCGCATCGAGCCCCGCTGGCCGAAGTGGTGGTGACGCCGGGACCTGATTCAGGCTGCATCACGACGATCGCGCGGGCCACGCGAGCCACGTTCCCGGGCAAGCGATGCAGCCTGAATCAGGCCTTCGGGAGATGCCCCGAGCCGGCGAGCGCCCGCTCGATCTTGCGGACCCGCAGAGTGAGCAGCTCAATCGCTCGTTCCAGCTGGGCCAGCCGGTCGGGGGCTGGTTCATCGGCGTTCACGGACTCAGCACCGGGTAGCGGCTCCGGCGAGTTGATCACGAGTGCCGCCGCGGCCGAGGCAACGTCCGCCGCCGAGACGACAGCAGAGGAAGTGCAATCGGATTGGTCGTCGTGCGTCATCGTGTCCTCCGGCTGCGCGTCTGCTCGGCCACGGGACTCGACGGAGTCGAGGCGCTCGACGGTGCCTTCGCTGCATTGGCGGTCGGACCGACCGCGGGGTTGGCGACGCGCTCAGCGGCGGCCAGCGCTTCCGCTCCTTCAGCGTCGGCAATGACCAGTGCCTTACCTGGCTCGGCGGCCGCACTCTCACCAGCTTCGAGCTGCGCCGGAGCGGTTGCCAAACGCCGTAGGCTGTCTTCGGCGACATCGGGAGTGTCCAGCCGCTCGGCGACGGCGATGACCCGCCCTGCCTGCTGGGTACTCGCATGCTGGTCGGGTTCCGGCTTCCCGGCCGAGCCTCGGCTGGACTGGTCGGTCTCCGGGGCCCGCGCGTCATCGTCGATACCGGCTGCATCATCGGCTGCGCTCGCATCTGAGCCGGCGGATCGCGACGATGCGGCTTCCCGTTCAGTGCCAGGGGTCTCGCTCTCCGGCGTGGTTGTGGCCTTGTGCTCGTTGAAGTCGCGAACGGCTGCCCGGAGCGACCCCAACTCAGCTTCGTATCGTGCGGTCGCGGTCTCCACTCGCCGTTCGGCCTTGCCGACGGCAGCGATCCCCCGCCGGGCTTCTTCGTCAGCGCGGTTGGCCATGTCGCGGAGCCTGCGCAATTCCCAGTCCGGCCGCTTCAACTCGAGTGCTTCGTCGAAATCCGCGTGCTTGAGTTGCGCGTCTCCCCGCAGGTACTCCAGTCTGCGCTCGGCTTCGGCCAGGTCGGCGATCGCCTCGTTGATGTCGCGGGCGGCTCGTTCCGTGCGTCCCTCGAGCTGGTCGATCCGGTTGCGCCGACGTTCTTGCTCGCGGGCGGCCATTTCGGCGTTGCGTTGCCGGTCTCGCTCGGCCATCTCCGCCTTGCGCTCAGCATCCCGCGCATCCGCCTTGGCGTCACGTGCAGCCATCTCCGCCTTGCGCTCGGCGTCCCGTTCGGCGGTCTTCTCGTCACGAATCCGGTCCCGCTCGGCCATCTCCGCCTTGCGCTCGGCGTCCCGCTCGGCGGTCTTCTCGTCACGAATCCGGTCCCGCTCGGCCATCTCCGCCTTGCGCTCGGCGT
>NZ_JACKQP010000020.1:77202-114473 GCF_031625235.1 Amycolatopsis sp. 505 | reverse complement strand
GGGCGTCCAGAACGACAGGGCGGCCACTCCTCAGAAGCCACCACACAAGGCAAGGACCGATCAGCCACACCCCATCGCCCTGGGCATCCAGGACAACCCGTCCTGAACACCAACAATCTTATGGAGGTCCGATGACGCACGACCCGGCGCTGCCGGCGAAACTGGCTGCGCACCCGTCGGTGCGGGCGGTGCTGTCCCGGCGCCCCGCGGACCCGCCGCCGGTGCTCGACGCGGCCCGGCTGCGCGAGCTGTGCCTGGCGGCCGGCGCGGACGACGTCGCCGCGGTGAGCCTGGACCACCCCGATCTGGCCGGCGAGCGCGAGTACGTGCTGGGCGCGCTGCCGGGCACCCGGACCCTGATCGCGATGGCGTTCCGGATGAACCGCGACAACTGCCGCTCCCCGGCTCGCAGCGTGGCCGACCAGGAGTTCCACCAGACCGACGAGCAGGCCAACCACACCGCGCGCAGCGTGGTCCAGGCGCGCACCGGGCGATCAACCCGTCGGTCGGCTTCCCGCAGGAGATGGACCGCTTCGGCACGGACCGGATCTGGGTGGTGGCGCACAAGACGGTCGCGGTCGCGGCCGGGCTCGGGGTGATGGGCCTGCACCGCAACGTCATCCACCCGAAGTTCGGCAGTTTCGTCCTGCTGGCACCGTGCTGGTGGACGCGGAGGTGAGCGAGTACGGGCAGGCGCTGGACTACGACCCCTGCATCGACTGCAAGCTGTGCGTCACCGCGTGCCCGGTCGGTGCCATCGCCAAGGACGGCGCGTTCGACGGCCTGGCCTGCACCACGCACAACTACCGCGAGTTCATGAGCGGGCTCACGTCCTCGGCCCGTACCTGGAGGACCGCAAGGGCTTCCTGAAGACCGTGCTGCGGCCGCTGCAGGACAAGCGGGAGACGCTGTACGTGCTCCCGGACTCCCGCGCGCAGGAGTATGCGCGGCGGCGGTTCCCGCACAAGCCGGTCAAGGAGGTCACCGGCGGCTGGGCGCCCCCGGAGCGACGCGGGTCAGCGCACTCCGGCGGCGTCGAGCAGGGTGGTCACGGTCGGGACGACGAGCCCCTTCAGGTCGTCGACGCCGATTCCGGCCCGCGCGCTGGCACCGTCGAAGACGACGAGGAGCTGCCGGGCCAGCAGGTCCGGGTCGGCGGCCCCACCCTGTTCGGCCTCCCGGCGGAAGAAGCTCAGCAGGTTCCGCTTGATCCGCCGCGCCACCCGGCTGGCGGGGTGGCGCTGGTCCTTGAGCTCGATCTGCGCGGCCAGGTACCGGCAGCCGTGGAACCCGGGGTTCCGCGCCTGCGCTTCCAGCTGCGCGAAGACGTGCATGATCCGGTCGCGGGGCCCGCGGTCGTCGTCGGCCGGCGGGAGCAGGCCGGCCACGAAGGCGGCCGCGCCGTCCTTCAGGCTGGCGGCGAGGAGTTCGTCCTTGCTTTCGAACAGCTGGTAGAGGGATCGCTTCGACACGCCCGCGGCCTTGCACAGCGCCTCGACCCCGATGCCGACCCCGTCCCGGTAGGTGAGCGTGGCCGCGGCTTCGAGCAGCCGTTCCCGGGAGGTGGGTTTCGCGTCGGGGATCATGTCGTGAGGTTAACCCGGTTCGCGCGGGGATGACACCGATCGGTTTACCCGCGACACCGTGATCGGGAAGCGCTAGGCTCCAGCTGCCACTGGTTCGCCCGGGCGCGGTGACGCGCGCGGGCGAGGCAACAGGGAACCCGGTGTGAATCCGGGACTGCCCCGCAGCGGTATGTGGGAACGAAAGCCGTCACCACGCGAGTGGTCAAGCACTGGGCCTCGGCCCGGGAAGCGACGGCCGGTAGACCTGAGCTCGGCGCCCACGAGTCCGAAGACCTGCCCGTGGTACGCGCGCCGACGGCGTGCGTGAGTCCGGGCCTCGCGGGATGGGCACGACCGAAACGCGGCTCTTCGCGCGCGCTCGGACTCAGGAGAGCGAGCTCGCGAGGAGAGAGCTGTGACCGACATCGGCACCACCGTGCTGGGCTACCCCCGGATCGGCCCGGACCGGGAACTCAAGCGCGCCCTGGAACGCTACTGGGCGCACGACATCGACCGGGCCACCCTGCTGGAAACCGGCCGTGAACTGCGGGAACGGACCTGGCGCGCCTTGGCGGCGGCCGGGCTGGACTCGATCCCGTCCAACACGTTCTCGCACTACGACCACGTGCTCGACACCGCCGAGCTGTTCGGCGCGCTGCCCGGGCGGTTCACCGGGCTCGGCCTGGCGCCGCTGGACACCTCCTTCGCCGCCGCGCGCGGGGTCCAGGACGCGCCGGCGCTGGAGATGACCAAGTGGTTCGACACGAACTACCACTACCTCGTCCCGGAACTGGGCCCCGACACCGCGTTCACCGCGGCCGGGACCAAGCCGCTCGACGAGTACCTCGAGGCCCGGGCGCTCGGCCTCGAAACCCGGCCGGTGCTGGTCGGGCCGGTCACCTTCCTGCTGCTGGCCAAGTCCACGACCGAGGGCTTCCGGCCGCTCGACCTGCTCGACACCCTGCTGCCCCGGTACGCCGACCTGCTGCGCCGGCTGCACGAGGCGGGCGCCGGATGGGTGCAGCTCGACGAACCCGCCTTCGCCGCGGACCGGACCGAGGCCGAGCTGAACGCCCTGATCCGCGCTTACCACCGGCTCGGCAAGGAGACCGGCCGGCCGAAGATCCTGGTCACCGGCTCCTACGGCCGGCTCGGGCGCGCGCTCGGCGTGCTGGCCCGCGCGCCGATCGAGGCGCTCGCCGTCGACCTGGTCAGCGATGAGTCCGTTGTGGACGCCGTCGCCGCCGAACCGGCGTTGCGGGACAAGGAGGTCCTGGCCGGGGTCGTCGACGGCCGGAACGTCTGGCGGACCGACCCGGACCGTGCGCTCGCCCGGGCCGCCACGCTGCTCGGCGTGGCGAAGTCGGTCAGCGTGACGACGTCGTGCTCGCTGCTGCACGTGCCCTACGACGTCGAGCGCGAGCACGGGCTGCCGCCGCGGCTCAAGGGCCGGCTCGCCTTCGCCCGGCAGAAGGTCGACGAGCTCGTGCTGCTCGGCCGGGCGCTGCGCGGCGAAGAGGTCGATCTCGCTCCGGCGCGCCAAGCGGTCGCGGACCGTGCGACGGCGGGCGGCGGCCCCGGGACGCCGGGCACCACCGCCCGGCCGCCGTACGCCGAGCGCGCGCAAGCCCAGCAGGCCGTACTCGGGCTGCCGCCGCTGCCGACCACGACGATCGGGTCGTTCCCGCAGACCACCGAGGTCCGCAAGGCCCGCGCCGCGCACCAGGCGGGCACGCTCGACGACGCCGCGTACGAGGCCGCGATGCGCGCCGAAATCGAGCGTGTGGTGCGGCTGCAGGAGGACCTCGGGCTCGACGTGCTGGTGCACGGCGAACCCGAGCGCAACGACATGGTGCAGTACTTCGCCGAGCAGCTGGCCGGGTTCGCCACGACCGCGCACGGCTGGGTGCAGTCCTACGGCTCGCGCTGCGTCCGCCCGCCGATCCTGCACGGCGACGTCTCGCGGCCGGCGCCGATGACGGTGCCTTGGACCCGCTACGCCCAGAGCCTGACGGCCAAGCCGGTCAAGGGCATGCTGACCGGCCCGGTGACGATCCTCGCGTGGTCGTTCGTCCGCGACGACCAGCCCCTGGCCGACACCGCCCGGCAGGTGGCGCTCGCCGTCCGCGACGAGGTCCGCGACCTCGAAGCGGCGGGCATCCGGATCGTCCAGGTCGACGAACCGGCGCTGCGCGAGCTGCTGCCGCTGCGCCGGTCCGGGCACGAGGACTACCTGCGCTGGGCCGTGGCGGCGTTCCGGCTGGCGACCTCGGGGGCCGGCGCGGCCACCCAGATCCACACCCACCTGTGCTACTCCGAGTTCGGCGAGGTGCTGTCCGCGATCGACGCCCTCGACGCCGACGTCACCAGCATCGAAGCGGCCCGCTCCAGGATGGAGGTGGTCGCGGGTCTCACCGGGTTCGGCCGCGGGGTCGGGCCGGGCGTGTACGACATCCACTCCCCGCGCGTCCCGGACGCGGGGGAGATCGGCAGCCTGCTGCGGACCGCGCTCGCCGCGGTGCCCCCGGACCGGTTGTGGGTCAACCCGGACTGCGGGCTGAAGACCCGCGGCTACGGCGAGGTCGCCCCGGCGCTCGGGAACCTGGTCGCGGCCGTGCGCGAGGTCCGGGCGGGGCTCGCGTGAGGGGCAAGCCGGCGTCGGCGTCGCGGCTGACGCTGTCGCAGATCATGGACGACCACGACACGAACCTCATGGGCACCGTGCACGGCGGGGTGCTGATGAAGCTGGCCGACTCGCTGGCCGGGGTCGTCTCGGCCCGGCATTCGGAAGGCGCGTCGGTGACCGCGTCGGTCGACGAGATGGTGTTCCGCGTGCCGGTCCGCGTCGGGGACGTGCTGCACCTGCACGCCCAGGTCAACTGGGCCGGCTCGACGTCGATGGAGATCGGCGTGCGCGCCACGGCCGACCGCTGGGACCGCTCGGTGCCCCCGGTGCACGTGGCTTCGGCCTACCTGGTGCTGGTCGCGGTCGACGAGGACGGCCGGCCGAGGCCGGTGCCACCGGTGCTGCCGGAGACGGACGAGGACCGCCGCCGGTACGCCGAAGCGGGGATCCGCCGGACCCACCGGCTCGCCCGGCGCGCGGCGATCACCGCGTCGCGCACGGTCGCCTGAGCAGGCCGGTGTGCGGGGCCGGGAGTCCCGCACACCGGCTTCACGCCGGAGTGGCGCGGAGGCCTGCCTCGGCGAAGGCGAGCACCTCGTCGACCAGGCCGGCCAGCTCGGTCGCCGTCGCCCGCGCCCGACCCTCGCGGGTTACGTAGATCTCCCGGAGGCCGGCGACCACGGTCACGGCGGTGAGCCGGGGGAGCAGGGCGTCGGCCGGGAGGCCGAGGTCGTCGCCGAGACCCGCGGCGATCGGGAGTTCGAGGTCGCGGTAGCCGGCCCGGGCGCGGCCGCGGAGGTCGTCGTCGGCCAGGAGGAGGTCGGCGCGCAGGGCGCGGCGCTGCCAGATGTGCGCGGGGTCCACACCGGACTCGCGGTCGCGCTCGTCGAGCTCGTGCATGGTCGCGTGCATCCAGTCGCGGACCGCATCGAGGGTGCTCTGCGGCTTGCGGTCGCGCAGGTGCGCCTGGAGGGACTCCGGGGTGAAGGGGTCGTCGGCGAACAGCAGGTCGTCCTTGGCCGGGAAGTGCAGCGTGACCGTGCGGGTCGCGACGTCGGCGCGCGCGGCGATCTGCGCGATGGTCGTCTCGCGGTAGCCCTGGCTCGCGAAGAGGTCCAGGGCCGCGTCCTGGATCCGGGCCCGGGTCAGGGCCTTCTTGCGCTCACGGCGGCCGTCACTCGCGATCATGCCTGCTACCTTAGCATCGAACGCATTAATGCAGTCCATGCTACTATTAGCTTGCGATGTAGAAATGCAGGCAGGTCATGACGAAGAACTGGTTGATCACCGGGACGTCCAAGGGTTTCGGCCGCGAGTGGACCGAAGCGGCCCTCGCCCGCGGCGACCGGGTCGCGGCCACCGCGCGGGACGTCGAAAGCCTGCGCCCGCTGGCCGACCGGTACGGCGACGCCCTGCTGCCGCTGCGGCTGGACGTCACCGACCGTGCGGCCGCCGTCGACGCGGTCGAGCGGGCGGCGGCGGCGTTCGGATCGCTGGACGTGCTGGTCAACAACGCCGGCTACGGGCACTTCGGGATGGTCGAGGAACTGACCGAGGAGGAGGTCCGGGCGGAGCTCGAGACGAACTTCTTCGGCACGCTCTGGCTGACCCAGGCGGCCCTGCCGATCATGCGCCGGCAGGGGCGGGGCCGGATCGTCCAGGTCACCAGCGAAGGCGGGATCCGGGCGTTCCCGGGCATCGGCGCCTACCACGCGTCGAAGTGGGCCGTGGAAGGCCTTTCGGAGTCGTTGAGGCAGGAGGTCGCGGCGTTCGGGATCGACGTGATCTGCCTGGAGCCGGGCCCGTACCGCACGGACTTCGGCGGGGGCAGCGTCCGGCAGAGCGAACCGGACCCGGCCTACGACGCGGTCCGCGAAGCGACCCGGATCGAGTGGGACCTCGGCGACCCGCGGGCGACCCGCGAGCCGATGCTGGAGCTGGCGGACACGGAAAACCCGCCGCACCGGATGTTCTTCGGCAAGTCGTTCGCGGCGGTGGAGGCCGAGTACCGGGACCGGTTGGAGGGGTGGCGCAAGTGGGAACCCCTCGCGCTGGCCGCGTTCGGCCGGGGCTGAGCGTGCGCGAACGGCCCCTCGCCCGGACCGGGCGAGGGGCCGTTCACCGGGGGATCAGGCGAGTGCCGCGTCCATGGTGATCGTGGTGCCGGCGAGGGCCTTCGACACCGGGCAGGTCTTCTCGGCCGTCTCGGCGTACTCCGCGAACTGCTCCGCCGTCACGCCCGGGATCGACGCCCGCAGGGTGATCGCGATGCCGCTGATCTCGAAGCCGCCGCCCTTCGCCGGGCCGAGGGTGACCTCCGCGCTCACGTCGATCGAGTCCGCCGTGAGCTTCTGGGCCTCCAGGACGCCCGAGAGGTTCATCGCCAGGCAGGACGAGTGCGCCGCCGCGATGAGCTCCTCGGGGCTCGTCTGGCCGTCCGGGTTGCCGGCGCGGGTCGGGAACGAGACCGCGAACGTGCCGGCGTTGGACGAGTCCAGCGTGACCTCGCCCTTCCCGCTGTTCAGTCCGCCGACCCAGTGGGTGGTGGCGTCACGGCTGGGCATAAAGCCTCCTCAGTGCTCGGGTGCGTACGCGGCGGCCGACGCCGTCAGCCGCCGCAGGGTCTTGATCAGTGCCCGCCGCTCGTCGTCCTCGAGGCCCAGTGCGCAGCCGATCGCCGAGGGGACACCGGCGGCGCGCGTCCGCACCGCCCGGCCCTGCTCGGTCAGGCTGACCACCACCGTGCGTTCGTCCGCGGGCAGCCGTGTCCGCGTCACCAGCCCGTTGGCCTCGAGCCGCTTGAGCAGCGGCGAAAGCGTGCCGTAGTCCAGGTGCAGCGCCTCGCCGATCTCCTTGACCGGCCGGGCGTCGGACTCCCACAGCACCAGCAGCACGAGGTACTGCGGATAGGTGAGATCCAGCTCGCCGAGCAGCGGCCGGTACGCGTCGGTCACGGCTCGCGATGCCGCGTACAGCGCGAAACAGGCCTGCTCGTCGAGGCGGAATTCGTCTGGCACATCCGTAAACCTAGCCCACGATTACATCGTGCGCAAGGTAATCTTGTCGGACCCCTCTGGCAGAGTCCCGTCCATGACCGAACGACCGAAGCGCCCCGAGGCGCCGCTCACCGGCGGCGAACGCGAAGTCCTCACCGGCCTGCTCGACCACCACCGCGCCACGGTCGCCTGGAAGGCCGGCGGTCTCACCGAAGCGCAGTCCCGCCAGGTGCACCTGCCCAGCGAGCTGATGACCGTCGCCGGGCTCGTCGCCCACCTCACGCTCAACGAGTGGTTCTGGTTCGGCGTGGTCGTCGACGGCGAAGAGGACACCTGGGAGGAGAAGCTCGAGCAGGATCCGGACGCGGAGTTCCGGATCCCGCCCGGGGTGTCGGTGGAGCAGCTCCTCGCGGACTACGAGAAGCAGTGCGCCCGCAGCCGGGAGATCGTCGCGAAGCACGGGCTCGACGACGAAGTGACGCACAAGGCCGAGACCTTCAACGTCCGCTGGGTCGTCGCGCACATGATCGAGGAGACCGCGCGGCACGTCGGGCACCTCGACGTGCTGCGCGAGCTCACCGACGGCCTCACCGGGGAGTGACCTTCTTCGGCGGCAACGGGAAGAAGCCGCTGGTCCGCTCGACGTAGTGCGCGTACGCCGGGCGCGTGCGGGCCATGCCCTTCTCCAGCAACGGTTTCCCCGTCCCGCGGGCCAGGGTGAAGGTCATCGCGACGGGGGAAAGGATGGTTGCCGCGCCCGGCCACGTCGAACACGCCAGGAGGTAGAGGCCCCACCACACGCACGCGTCACCGAAGTAGTTCGGGTGCCGCGTGTAGCGCCACAACCCGGTGTCCAGCACGCGGCCGCGGTTGGCCGGGTCGGCCTTGAAGCGGCGCAGCTGGTCGTCGCCGATCGTCTCGAACGCGAACCCGACCAGCCAGACCACGATCCCGAGCCAGCCGAGCACGCCGATCCCGGTGCCGTCCACCGCGAACTGGACCGGCAGCGACACGAAGTACAGCACCACGGCCTGGAACAGGTACACGCGCACGAACATCTTCGCCGGCCCGTGCCCCATCCGCGCGTACCGCGGGTCCTCCGGCAGCTTGTGGTTGCGCAGGTGCAGGTGCACCGAAAGCCGCACCCCCCAGACGACGGTCAGGAGCACCACCACGAGCCGCAGCGAGAGCGGGCCGTCGCCGAACGGGAAGGCGGCGATCGCGACGAGCGCGAAGCCGAGCCCCCAGAACGTGTCGATCGTGTCGTAGCGCTTGCGCGCCCGCGCGATCCCGAAGGTCACCGCCACCGCCACGAGGGTGACGGCGGCCGTGACGAGCAGCTGCGGCATCGTCACCACTCCCGCGTCGCCGGCAGGCCGCTGCGGCCGTGCTCGTCGGGCCGCACGGCCAGGATCTGGTCCACGCCCATCCGGTTCTCCTCGAACGCCAGCGCCCCGCCCACCAGGTACAGCCGCCAGACCCGCGCGCCCGTCTCGCCGATGAGCGCGACGACGTCGGCCCAGTTCTCCTCCAGGGTGGCGGCCCAGGCCCGGACCGTCCAGACGTAGTGCTCGCGCAGCGCGTGCACGTCCCGCACCTCGAGGCCCGCGGTCTCCAGGTGGTCGATGGTCCGCCCGACCGGCCGCATGGTCATGTCCGGCGCGATGTAGCGCTCGATGAACGCGCCGCCGCCGGGGGCGACGTTCCCGCGCGACATCTGCTGCAGCAGCACGCGCCCGCCCGGCTTCACCATGCGGTGCAGCGTCGCCGCGTACGCGGGGTAGTTGACCTCGCCGACGTGCTCGCCCATCTCGATCGACGCGACCGCGTCGAACGGCCCGTCCGGCAGCTCCCGGTAGTCCTGCCGGCGCACCTCGACGCGGTCTTCGAGGTCGTGCTGGGCGAGCCGGCCGCGGATGTGCTGCAGCTGCTCGGCCGAGAGCGTGATGCCGACGGCCTCGACACCGTGGTGCTTGGCCGCGTGGACGAGCAGCGAGCCCCAGCCGCAGCCGACGTCCAGCAGCCGCATGCCCGGCCGCAGCCCCAGCTTGCGGCAGATCAGCTCCAGCTTGTCGTGCTGCGCCTGTTCGAGACTCTGCGATCCGGAGGTGAAGTACGCGCACGAGTACGCCATCGACTCGTCCATCAGCAGCTGGTAGAAGGCGTTGCTCAGGTCGTAGTGGTGGGCGATGGCGGAGCGGTCGCGCAGCAGGCTGTGCAGCTTCCCGGACAGCCGCGCCTCCTCGGCGGGCGGTTTCGGCGGCAGCCCGGCGACGCCGAGCCGCGCGGCCAGCTTGACGGCGTCGGCCCACTCGCGCGGCCCGAGCTTGGCCCGGTTGAGCTCCCCCGAGCGGGTCAGGGCCCAGATCCGGCGGAAACCGTCGGCGAGATCGCCTTCGACGTCGAGGTCGCCGGTGACGTAGGCGCGGGCGAGCCCCAGCTCGCCGGGCGCGTAGAGCAGGCGGCGCAGGGCACGCCGGTTCCGGAGCACGACCGTCGGGGCGTCCTCCGGGCCGGCGCGCGTGCCGTCCCAGGTCCGCAGGCCCACGGGGAGCGGGCCGCCGAGGAGTTTCGCGGCGAACGAGGCTAGCTGGTGCGCGGTGGTGTGCGGCATAGCCGGGATTCGCGCTGCCCGCCCCGGTGGATTGGTCGGTTCCGGCTGCTTTGCGGCTGCCGCCGGTGTCGCGAATGACTCATTCGGGACGTCGGAGGTCCCGAATGAGTCATTCGCGGCGTGCGGGCCGCGGCAGAGCGGGTGCCGACCGGCCCGGCGACCGGCGTGGATTGGTCGGCCGGCCCGGCAATCCGGCCGGGCCGTGGTCCCGAAGGACCGGTGTGGAGATCACGGGAGAACGCATCGGCGTCATCGGCAGCGGGGTGGCCGGACTGACCGCCGCATACCTGCTGCAGCGCAAGTACGAAGTTCTGCTGTTCGAGGCCGACGACCGCCTGGGTGGGCACGCGCACACGCACGACGTGCCCAGCACCCACGGCGGCACCGTCGGCGTGGACTCCGGCTTCATCGTCCACAACGAGCGCACCTACCCGACCCTGCTGAAGCTGTTCGGCGAGCTGGGCGTGCACACCCGCGACACCGAGATGTCGATGAGCATCCGCTGCGACGGCTGCGGCCTCCAGTACGCCGGCGCCAAGGGCCTGCCCGGGCTGTTCGCCCAGCGCGGCAACGCCCTCCGCGGCCGCTACCTGCGGATGCTGGCCGAGGTGAAGCGGTTCCACCGGCACGCGAAGCGGCTGCTGGCCGCCCCGGACGCCGGCGACGTCACGCTCGGCGCGTTCCTCGCCATCGGCGGTTACTCCCGGTACTTCGTCGACCACTTCATGCTGCCGCTGGTCTCGACGGTGTGGTCGGCCGACCGCGCCGACACCCTCCGGTACCCGGCGCGGTACCTGTTCGAGTTCCTCCGCAACCACGGCATGCTCACGGTGAAGAACTCGCCCGCCTGGCGGACCGTCGTGGGCGGCTCGCGCGAGTACGTCGAGCTCGCGGCGAAGCAGCTCACCGCCGTGCACCTGTCGACGCCGGTGCGGTCGGTGCTGCGGACCGGCAGCGGCGTCGAGATCCGCGACGACGCCGACACGCCGCACCGGGTCGACAAGGTCGTCGTCGCCACCCACGCCGACCAGGCCCTCGCCCTGCTGGCCCACCCGACCGCCGCCGAGCGCTCGGTGCTCGGCGCGTTCCGGTACTCCGAGAACGAGGCCTGGCTGCACACCGACACGAGCGTCCTGCCCACCCGGCCCGACGCGCGGGCCGGGTGGAACTACCGCGCGCCCGTCTGCGGCGCGCCCACCGGCGCGGTCCAGGTCAGCTACGACATGAACCGCCTGATGCGGCTCGACGAGCCGACCGGGTACGTCGTCACGCTCAACCCCGGCGACGGTCCCGGCGAGGACCACGTCGTCGCGCGGATGCGGTACGAGCACCCGGTCTACACGCCGGAATCCGTTGCCGCGCAACGACGGCTGCCCGAGCTCAACGACGGCGTGCTCGCCTACGCGGGCGCCTACCACGGCTGGGGCTTCCACGAGGACGGCTGCTCCTCGGGCGCCCGCGCCGCGGAAAGCCTGGGGGTGAGCTGGTGACGAACGCGCTCTACGACGCCACGGTCGCGCACGTGCGGCGGATCGACCCGCCGCACGCCTTCGCCCACCGCGTCTACCTGTGGCGCGTCGACCTGGACGACCTCCCGCGGCTGCCGTGGTGGCTGCGGCCGTTCGCCCGCTTCGACCGCCGCGACCACTTCGTGGCCACGGATCCCCGCGGCATCCGGGAGAAGCTGGACGCCTGGCTCGCCGAGCGCGGGGTCGACCTGCGCGGCGGGAAGGTCGTCATGCTCGCCGCCGCCCGCGTGCTCGGGTACGTGTTCAACCCGATCAGCGTCTACTGGTGCCACGACCCCGGAGGCGAGCTCGCGTGCGTGGTCGCCGAGGTGCACAACACCTACGGCGGCCGCCACGCCTACCTGCTGCACCCCGACGACGCCGGCCGGGCGCGCGCGGCCAAGGAGTTCTACGTCTCGCCGTTCCAGCAGATGGACGGCGAGTACCGGATGCGCCTGCCGCGCCCGGAGGCGCTGCTCGACCTCACCGTCGCGCTCCGCCGCGAGAACACCACGCCGTTGGTCGCTACGCTGCGGGGAGTTCGCCGCCCGGTGAACCCGCGGTGGCTGGCCCGGCTCGTGCTGGCCCGGCCGCTGCTCCCGCAGCGGGTGTCCGCGCTGATCCGCCGCCACGGCGTCGCCCTGTGGCTGCGGAAGGCCGCGGTCGTGCCGCGCACCCCGCAGAACGCCGGAGGACAGCTGCATGGATGAGCCGGCCCGCCCGCGCCGGATGGCGCCCGTGCCCTCGGAAGTCCCGGCCGGTCCGACGGTGCCGTCCTCGGAGGAGCTCATGGTGCGCGTCGCCAAGGGCGACGAGCGCGCCTTCGAGCTGCTCTACGACCAGTTCGCGGGCCCCATCTACGGCCTCGTCCGGCGGATCGTGCGCGACGCGGCCCAGTCCGAAGAGGTCGCCCAGGAAGTCCTCGTCGAGCTGTGGCGCACCGCGACGCGGTACGCGCCGGACAAGGGCTCGGCGCTGAACTGGGCGATGACGCTGGCCCACCGCCGCGCCGTGGACCGGGTCCGCTCGGCCCGGGCGAGCACCGAACGCGAGCAGAAGGCGACCTTCGAGGCCGCTCGCGGCCGTCCGTTCGACGAGGTCGCCGAGTCCGTCACCGCGCGGCTCGAACGCTCCCAGGTGCGCCGGTGCCTGTCCTTCCTGACCGACCTGCAGCGCGAATCGGTGCTGCTCGCCTATTACCAGGGCTATACGTATCGCGAGGTGGCCGAAGTGCTGTCGACGCCGCAGGGAACCATCAAGACGCGGCTGCGGGACGGGCTGATCCGCCTGCGGGACTGCCTGGGGGTGACCGCTTGAGCACCCCGGAGATGCACACCCTGGCCGGCGCCTTCGCGCTCGACGCCGTCAACGACGTCGAACGCGCGGAGTTCGCCCGCCACCTCGAGCAGTGCGACTCGTGCACGCAGGAGGTCGCCGAGCTGCGCGCGACAGCGGCCCGGCTGGGCGCGGCGATGGCCGAGGAGCCGCCGCCGCACTTCAAGGACCGCGTCATGACCGCCATGCACGCCACCCGGCAGCTGCCGCCGCGGACAAGGCCCGGCTCGCCCGACCGGCACCGCCGCTCGGCGCGGGCCCCGCGCTGGGCGGTCGTCGTGGCGGCCGCGGCCGCCGTCGTCGGCCTCGCCGCGGGCGGGGTGTTCGGCGGCATCGCGCTGACCCAGCGGCAGGAGCTGCAGACCGCGCAGAGCCGGCTCGACCAGGCGAAGCAGCAGTTCGCGCCGGTGGCGGCGCTGCTCGCGGCCCCGGACGCCAAGACCGCGCACGGCGAGGCCCCGATCGGCGGCGGTGTCACGGTCGTCCTGTCGCGGTCGCTCAACCGGGTGATGGTGATGGACGCAGGCCTGCCGGCGCAGCCGGGCGGCAAGGTCTACGAAGCCTGGCTGATCACCGGCGCGGACGCGCCCCGTTCGGCCGGGGTGATCGCCGCGGCGGACCAGGGCGGCCTGGTCGTCGCGGACGGCGTCGGCGGTGCCGACAAGGTCGCGGTGAGTGTCGAACCGCCCGGTGGATCGGCCACCGGAGCGCCCTCGGACGTCCTCATGAGCATGCCCGCGCCGGCCTGAGCGGGCGGCCATACCAGATCGGGCTCCGGGGGTGTTCGCGGCCCGTCGCTCTTGCGCGCCCGAAGGTGTTGTGGCAAAACACCTTTGCGACACACGGCGTGCCTACTGGATTAGAGCCTGCCTGGTGCCTACCGTCCTGCCTAACGTCGGCGGTTGACATAACTCTCGATCTGGGGTTGAGGTCGAGGGTTTCGGCCGGCGGGCTGTACGGGCACAACGATCAGGAAGGCGGACTTCGATGACGCCCCCGCACAACTACCTTGCGGTGATCAAGGTGGTCGGCATCGGCGGTGGCGGCGTGAACGCCGTGAACCGCATGATCGAGGTCGGCCTCAAGGGTGTCGAGTTCATCGCGGTGAACACCGACGCACAAGCACTGCTCATGTCCGACGCCGACGTCAAGCTGGACATCGGCCGCGAGCTGACCCGTGGCCTCGGCGCGGGCGCCGCCCCCGAGGTCGGCCAGAAGGCCGCCGAAGACCACCGCGAAGAGATCGAAGAGGTCATCAAGGGCGCCGACATGGTGTTCGTGACCGCGGGTGAGGGCGGCGGCACCGGCACCGGCGGTGCGCCGGTCGTCGCGCAGATCGCCCGCAAGCTGGGCGCGCTGACCATCGGCGTGGTGACCCGCCCGTTCACCTTCGAGGGCAAGCGGCGCGGCAAGCAGGCCGAAGAGGGCATCCAGGCGCTGCGCAACGAGTGCGACACGCTCATCGTGATCCCCAACGACCGGCTGCTGCAGCTCGGCGACATCGGCGTCTCGCTGATGGACGCGTTCCGCTCGGCGGACGAGGTGCTGCTCTCCGGTGTCCAGGGCATCACCGACCTGATCACCACCCCGGGTCTGATCAACCTCGACTTCGCCGACGTCAAGAGCGTCATGTCCGGCGCGGGCTCCGCGCTGATGGGCATCGGCTCGGCGCGCGGCGAGGGCCGGGCCATCCAGGCCGCGGAGAAGGCGATCAACTCGCCGCTGCTGGAAGCCTCGATGGACGGCGCCCACGGCGCGCTGCTGTCCATCGCCGGCGGCTCCGACCTGGGCCTGTTCGAGATCAACGAGGCCGCGTCGCTGGTGCAGGAGTCCGCGCACCCGGACGCCAACATCATCTTCGGCACGATCATCGACGACTCCCTCGGCGACGAGGTCCGGGTCACGGTGATCGCGGCCGGGTTCGACGCCGGCGCGCCGACGCACAAGAAGCTCGACCCGTCGACCTTCGGGTCCGGCTCGCGGGCGTCGGCCACCACGGCCTCGGCCTCGGCGGGGCAGGTCTCGAACCCGCCGACGCCGCCGTCGGGCGCCACCCCGGTGCCGTCGGCGGGCAGCTCCGGCTACCCCGTGGCGCCGCCGCGGTCGCACTCGCCGATGCCGTCGGCCACGGGCAACCAGCCGGCCGGCGGGCTCCCGCAGCCCGGCGGCGGCTCGCGCGGCTACTCGCCGCTCGGCTCCAACGCGACCCAGGGCAGCCTGCCGGGCCGCGCGATGCCGGTGCACGACGACCCGTCGGACGACGAGGTCGACGTCCCGCCGTTCATGCGGCGCTAGCCACCAGCTCCGGAGGCCACCACCCGCGAACTAGAGTCGTGGGTGGTGGCCTTCATTGATGTTCAGGAGGATTCGTGCGGGTTCGGCGAGTGGTCACGACCAGGGCGGGCGGCGCGTCGCGGCCGCCCTACGACACCTTCAACCTGGGCGACCACGTCGGCGACGACGAGGGCAACGTCTTCGCCAACCGCAAGCGGCTCGCGTCCGAGCTGGGCCTGGCCGAAGACAAGCTGGCCTGGATGGAGCAGGTCCACGGCCGCACGGCGACCATCGTCGACGGCACCGAGACCAGCGCGGCCGAAGCGACCGACGCCCTGGTGACGGCGACCCCGGGCGTCGCGCTCGTGGTGCTCGTCGCCGACTGCGTCCCGATCCTGCTGGCCGACGCCGAGGCCGGGGTGGTCTCGGCGGTGCACGCGGGCCGGGTCGGCACGCGCGTCGGCGTCGTCCCGGCGGCCGTCGAGGCCATGCGGTCGGCCGGCGCCGAGCCGCACCGGATCGAGGCCCTGCTCGGCCCGGCCATCTGCGGCGACTGCTACGAGGTCCCCGCGGAAATGGCCGCCGACGTCGAGAAACACGTCCCCGGTACGGCGTGCAAGACCCGCAAGGGGACACCCGGGCTCGACCTGCGCGCCGGGCTCTGGCGGCAGCTCGCCGACCTCGGCGTCGGCAAGATCGGCGTCGACCCGCGGTGCACGAACGAGGACAAGACGCTGTTCAGCTACCGCCGCGACGGGACCACCGGGCGGATCGCCGGCATCACCTGGATCGAGGCATGACCGGCCGCAAGGCCGAGCTGGCCGAGAACCTCGCCGAGGTCGAGGCGCGGATCGCCGCCGCGTGCCGGGCCGCCGGGCGCGCCCGGGACGAGGTCAAGCTGCTCGCGATCACGAAGACCTTTCCCGCGTCCGACGTCGCGCTTCTGGCCGAGCTCGGCGTCACGAACGTCGGCGAGAACCGCGACCAGGAGGCCGGCCCGAAAGCCGCCGAGGTCCCCGGGCTGCGGTGGCACATGGTCGGCCGGCTGCAGCGGAACAAGGCGAAGTCCGTCGTCGGGTGGGCCCAGGAGGTGCAGTCCGTCGATTCCGCCAGGCTCGCCGACGCGCTGGCCAAGGCGGTGCGTGCGGTTCAAACCGCTCAGATACGTGACGAACCCCTCGACGTGCTGATCCAAGTCAGCCTCGACGACGATCCCGAGCGCGGCGGCTGCCCGCTTCCCGAGCTCGGCGCGCTCGCCGACCGGATCGCGCAGTCCGAGGAGCTGCGGCTTTGCGGGCTGATGGCCGTCGCGCCGCTGGGTGCGGACCCGGCCGCGGCCTTCGAGCGGCTCGCTCGCGCGGGGGAGTCCCTCCGAAAAGATCACCCGAATGCCGCAGACGTGTCCGCCGGGATGAGCCATGATCTCGAACAGGCGATCACGCACGGCTCGACCTGTGTGCGTGTCGGAACCGCGTTGCTCGGTGGACGCGGTTTAGCCTCGCCGTAGGGAGCTCGCGCGGTCGTCACGTTTCGTGTCCGCCCGCGCGGGGCACTGACGGCGTGGAGATCGAAAGTCAGTGCGGGAGCGGCTAGGGCTAGGGAGAGGCATGAGCGCGCTGCAGAAGCTGAAGGCCTACTTCGGGATGGTGCCCGCTGACGACGACGGCTACGACGTCGAAGACGACTACCGACGCGGTTACGACGACGACTACGACTCCTACGAGGAGCCGGCCCCGCGGTCGTCGCGTTCACGGTACCGCGACGTCGACGACACGTACGACGAGCCCGTCAGCCGCAGCCGGTCACGCTCCGTGGTCAGCTCCGAGCCGGCCGTTCACGGTGCGCTGGCCGTCGACCGGCAGCCCGAGCCGGTGGCGCGCCTGCGCCCGGTCGTCGAGCCGGTCGTGCGCCAGCCGGTGCGTGACCCGTTGAGCCGCATCACCACGCTGCACCCGACCAGCTACGCGGAGGCGCGGGCGATCGGGGAGCACTACCGCGAGGGCATCCCGGTGATCATGAACCTCACCGAGATGGAGAACGCGGACGCGAAGCGGCTCGTCGACTTCGCCGCCGGGCTGGCGTTCGCGCTCAGAGGGTCGATGGACAAGGTCACCAACAAGGTGTTCCTTCTCTCACCGCCCGATGTGGACGTCACGGCGGAAGACCGTCGGCGGATTGCCGAGGGCGGATTGTTTTTGCGGGGCTGAAGTCGCCCGTACCGCTGAGCGCAAGCAGACGTGACTTTGCCGACCCGATCCGGGGTCGGCCCCCTCAACTGCGTCTTCGGAGAGGACGCCCGGTTAGAGTAGGTACGTGGAAGCTGTGTGGCTGGTCGTCTGGTACGTGCTGTTCGCCTTCTGGCTGCTGCTGACGGCGCGGATCGTGGTCGAACTCGTCCGGACCTTCGCGCGTGAGTGGCATCCGGCCGGAGGGGTTGCGGTCACGCTCGAGACCATCTACACAGTGACGGACCCGCCGGTCCGCTTGTTCAGAAGGATCATTCCGATGGTCCGGATCGGCGGCGTCGGACTGGACTTGTCGATTATGGTGCTGCTGTTGGTTGTGTTCTTCGCGATGCAACTGGCGACTCCAAGTTGATCGGGGAGACTTGGGTGGACCCTGCAGGCCATGGAGTGCGTGAGGTGATCTGATGTCGTTGACCCCCGCTGACGTGCATAACGTCGCGTTCAGCAAGCCGCCCATCGGCAAGAGGGGCTACAACGAGGACGAGGTGGACGCGTTCCTCGACCTGGTGGAGACCGAGCTGGCCCGGTTGATCGAGGACAACAACGAGCTGCGCCAGCAGATGGAACAACTCGACGCGGAACTCGAGTCGACCCGCAGCGAGCTGGAGAACGCCAAGGCGAACGTCGGCGCGCCCCCGATGCGCGAAGAGCCGTCGCGGCGCCTGGCGCCGGTGCCGCCGCCGCAGTCCGCCATGGAGCAGACGCAGGCGCACTCGATGGTCGGCGACAGCACCGAGCCGAACGTGCAGGCCGCCAAGGTCCTGGGCCTGGCCCAGGAGATGGCCGACCGGCTGACCGCCGAGGCGAAGACCGAGTCCGACGGGATGCTGGCCGAGGCCCGCACCAAGTCCGAGCAGCTGCTCTCGGACGCCCGGGCGAAGTCCGACTCGATGGTGAACGAGGCCCGCACCCGCGTCGACACGATGCTGAACGACGCGCGGACCCGTGCGGAGACGCTCGAGCGTCAGGCGCGTGACAAGGCGACCACGCTGGAGCGCGAGTCGCAGCGGAAGTACACCGAGACGATGAACAGCCTGAACTCCGAGAAGAGCGGGCTGGGCAAGAAGATCGAAGAGCTGCGCACGATCGAGCGGGAGTACCGCACGAGGCTGCGCGGGTTCCTCGAGTCCCAGCTGCGCGAGCTCGACGACCGCGGTTCCGCGGCCCCCGCGTCGGCGTCGTCGGGCTCCGGGCAGTCGTCCGGTTCGACGAGCGGCGGCCAGGGCTACTCCTTCGGCCCGCGCGCCGAAGCCGGCTGAGTTCCTTCCTGAGCCGTGGCACACCCCGATTCCGGGGTGTGCCACGGTTCGGAGTCGATCCGGTACCACCCGTGGGCGGGTCGTGGCCCGCTCCCAGGTCGTTCGTGCTGTAATGCAGCGTGCTTTACATCGTGCTGGTCCTGGTACTGGCGGCTCTGGGGTTGCTCGTCACCGCGCTGATCACGGCTTCTTCGCTGTGGGCGTGGGTTTCCATCGGCCTGTCCGTGCTGGCCGGGCTGATCCTGGTCGCCGACTGGCTGCGCCGCCGTCGCCGGTCCGCCGCACCCGCGGCCACGCCCGTTGCCGCATCCGAGCCTGAGCCCGAGCCGGCGCCGGAGCCTGCCGACGAGGAACAAACCACCCTGATCCCGGCCGCCGGCGACCTGGGTGACCCGGCCGACACGCCCGAACCCGACCCCGAGCCGGCCGACGCTTCAGCCGAGACCGAAACGACCGCCGATGCCGACCCGGGCGTGGAGGACACCCCGGAGGCCGACGTCGCGATCCTGGCCGACCTCGAGGACGAGGTCGTGGTCGTCGACGAGCACCCCCGCTACCACCTCCGCACCTGCGAGTGGCTCGGCCCCCGCGACACGATCCCCATCGGCGTCGGCGAGGCCCGCCAGCTCGGCTTCACCCCCTGCGACGTCTGCCGCCCCGACGCCACCCTGGTAGCCGCCCACCGCTAACGCCGTGTCGACCCCCCAATCACGCGTGTCGACCCTTCAATCACGCGTGGCGCCTCCCCAATCACGCGTGATGCCAATACAGTCGCGCGGGATGCCGGTACGGAACGGACGACACGCGTGTCTGGAGGGACGACACGCGTGATTGAAGGGACGACACGGCGTCAGGCGGCCAGGCCGAGGTGGGTTTTCAGGGCTTGCGCGCCGTCCGGAGTCAGCCGGAGCGCGCGGTGGGCCTGCGTTCGGCGCGTCACCCAGCCCGCGTCGAGGAACCGCGTCGCCACCGCCGCGCCCAGCGCGCCCGCCAGGTGGTGCCGCTGTTCGCTCCAGTCCAGGCAGAACTTCAGCAACGGCCGCCGCCCGGCCGCCACGAGATCCACGTCGACACCCAGTGCGCCGAACACCGCAGCGGCCGCCGGCCCCAGCGTGTACGGGTGCTCGGCCAGCGGTGCCGAAATCCGGTCCCCGGGACGCCGCCGCGTGTCGGACGCGCCCGCCAGCGCACCCCGGGCCAGCAACGCCGACGTGACCGCCACCCCGAGCCGCCCGGCCAGGTGGTCGTAGCACGTCCGGGCCGTCCGCAACGCCTCCGCCCGCGCCCCCTCCCGCAACGACGTCACCGGCTGTGACGGCGAGCACCGCGCGAGCGTCTCCAGCAGCTCCGCGGTCTCCGGACCGGCCAGCCGGTAGAACCGGTGCCGCCCCGACTTCTCCGCGACGACCAGCCCCGCCGAACGCAGCTTCGCCAGGTGCGCACTGACACCCTGCGCGGACAGCCGGGCCTCGGCGGCCAGCACCGAGGCCGCCAGCGCGCGGCCGTCGGCCAGCGCGAGCAGCACCCGGACCCGCGCCGGGTCCGCGAACAGCGCGGCCGTGCGCGCGATGTCGGCGTCACCTTCCACCCGCCCAGGATGCCCCCGCGACACTTCCACCCAAACGGAAGTGTCCGCGCGGTCCACTGGGGACATGCTCCTGCTCACCATGTGCGCCGGGATGTTCCTGGTGCAGCTGGACGTCACGGTCGTCAACGTCGCCCTGCCCGCCATCGGCACCGGCCTCCACGCCGGCCTCGCGGCCCAGCAGTGGGTGGTGGACGGCTACTCCGTCACCCTGGCCGCGTTCCTGCTCACCGGCGGTGCCCTCGGCGACGTCTTCGGCCACCGCCGGGTCGTCCTGACCGGCTTCGCGCTGTTCGGCGCGGCGTCGGCCAGCTGCGGCTTCGCCACCACCGCGTCGCTGCTCGTCGCCGCCCGCGCCGGCCAGGGTCTGGGTGCGGCGTTGCTGCTACCCGGCACGCTCGCCGTGATCACGAACGCCCACCCCGGACACGCCGAGCGCGCGCGGGCCCTCGGCGTCTGGGCCGGCGTCTCGGCAGTCGCCTTGGCCGCGGGCCCGGTGCTCGGCGGCGCCGTTGTCACCGCGGTGGGCTGGCAGCCGGTGTTCTGGCTCAACGTCCCCGTCGTGCTGGCTGCCGCTTTCGCGACGGCGCGGCTCGTCCCGCGCGGCGAGCGCGTGCCCGGACGGCGGATCGACGTCGCCGGCGTCGCCACGGCAGCACCCGCCCTCGGCGCCGGTGTCTACGCGGTCATCGCCGGGAGCGTTCCGGCCGCGGTGGTGGCGGTCGTCGTGCTGGCCGCGTTCCTCGTGGTCGAACGCCGCTCGCGGGCGCCGATGCTCCCGCTCGGCATCGCCCGGCGGACCCTGCCCGCCACCTTCGTCTCGGCGGCGATGAACTTCGTGGGCATCGGGACGATCCTCGTCCTGACGCTGTACCTGCAGGACGTCCGGCGCGCCGGACCCCTCGAAGCCGGGCTCGAGCTGCTGCCGCTGTTCGGCCCGCTTTCGGTGCTGGCGCCGGTCGCGGGCCGGCTGGTCGCCCGGTTCGGGTCGCGGCCGCTGATGGTGGCCGGGCTCTCGCTCGGTGCCCTCGGCCTGCTGAACCTGGTGCTCCTCGGCGAAAACTCCCGCTATCCGGCGTTCCTGCCGACGTTGCTCGGGCTCGGCATCGGCATGGGCCTGCTGACCACCGCCGTGGTGACGGCCGCGGTCAGCGGCGTCCCGGCCGAGCGCGCGGGCGTCGCCGGCGGCATCAACAACGCGGCCCGCCAAGCGGGCGGCGCGCTCGGGGTGGCGGTGCTCGGCGCGGTGTCGGACCGGGGACTGCCCGCGGTCGGCGTCATCGCGGCGGCGTTGTGGCTGGTCGCGATCGGCGTGACCGTACGTGCCCCTCGTGACAACCCGGTTGCGCGGGCCGGTTAACCTGGTAGGCAACACGGCGTTGATCCGGCCATCACCGGGGAGCCTCCGGAAGAACCGAGCGTCACGCTCTCAGTAGAACCGGACGGGTGCGGCCCGTGACAGCCGTCGAATGAGCGGCCCGGGAGCACCTGCCGGGCAAGCGGGGTGGTACCGCGGAACGCCGAAAGTGTTTCGTCCCCGTGTGGGTGACCGGGAGCCCGGTCGTCCGTACGCGAGAGACGAACCGAGGAGCACCCGGATGTACCCCCAGGCCCAGCTCGGCGACGGCGCAGGAGTCCCGTCGCAGCCGTCGTTCCCCGCCCTGGAGAAGCAGGTCCTCGCCTACTGGGAGAGCGACCGGACCTTCCAGGCGACGATCGATGCGCGCCCCGCGGGCGAAAAGGGCGAGAACGAGTACGTCTTCTACGACGGCCCGCCCTTCGCCAACGGCCTGCCGCACTACGGCCACCTGCTCACCGGGTACGTCAAGGACCTGGTGCCGCGCTACCAGACCATGAAGGGCCGCAAGGTCGAGCGCCGCTTCGGCTGGGACACCCACGGCCTGCCCGCCGAGCTCGAAGCGATGCGCCAGCTCGGCATCACCGAGACGTCCGAGATCGAAGAGATGGGCATCGCGAAGTTCAACGCGGCTTCGCAGGAGTCCGTCCTCCGCTACACCGACGAGTGGCGCGAGTACGTCACCCGCCAGGCCCGCTGGGTCGACTTCGACAACGACTACAAGACCCTCGACGTCACGTACATGGAGTCGGTGCTGTGGGCGTTCAAACGCCTGTGGGACAAGGGACTCGTCTACGAGGGTTACCGCGTCCTGCCGTACTGCTGGCGCGACGCGACGCCGCTGTCGAACCACGAGCTCGGCATGGACTCCGACGTCTACCGCAACCGCCAGGACCCGGCCGTCACGGTCGGTTTCCGCCTGGAGGGCAACGGGAACGACCTCGACGGCACCTACCTGCTCATCTGGACGACGACGCCGTGGACGCTGCCGTCGAACCTCGCCACGGCCGTGCACCCGGACGTCCAGTACGTCGTCGTGGAGAGCGAAGGCAAGCGGTTCCTGCTCGCCGAAGCACGGGTGGCCGCGTACGCGCGTGAGCTCGGCGAGGAGCCGACGGTCGTCGCGCACTACACCGGCACGCAGCTGCTCGGAACCCGTTACGCCCCACCGTTCCCGTACTTCACCGGCACCGAGAACGCCCACCAGGTACTGGCCGCCGACTACGTCACCACCGACGACGGCACCGGGATCGTCCACATCGCGCCCGCCTACGGTGCCGACGACAAGCTCGTCACCGACGCCGCCGGCATCCCGCCGGTCACCCCGGTCGACGCGCACGGCAAGTTCGACGCCACCGTGCCGGACTACGAGGGCCAGCAGGTCTTCGACGCCAACCCGAACATCGTGCGGGACCTCAAGAACGGCACCGGGTCCGCGGCACGGCAGGGTGCCGTGCTGCTGCGGCACGAGACCTACGACCACAGCTACCCGCACTGCTGGCGCTGCCGGAACCCGCTGATCTACCGCGCGGTCTCGTCGTGGTTCGTCGCGGTGACGCAGTTCAAGGACCGGATGGTCGAGCTGAACCAGCAGATCACCTGGTACCCGGAGAACGTCAAGGACGGCCAGTTCGGGAAGTGGCTGGAGAACGCCATCGACTGGTCGATCTCCCGCAACCGGTACTTCGGCACGCCGATCCCGGTGTGGCAGTCCGACGACCCGGCGTACCCGCGCACCGACGTCTACGGCTCGCTCGACGAGCTCGAGGCGGACTTCGGCGTGCGGCTGGACAACCTGCACCGGCCCTACATCGACGAGCTGACCCGGCCGAACCCGGACGACCCTACGGGTGAGTCGACCATGCGCCGCGTCCCGGACGTCCTCGACGTCTGGTTCGACTCGGGCTCGATGCCCTACGCCCAGGTGCACTACCCGTTCGAGAACGCCGAGTGGTTCGAACACCACTACCCGAGCGACTTCATCGTCGAGTACATCGGGCAGACGCGCGGCTGGTTCTACCTGCTGCACGTGCTCGCGACGGCGCTGTTCGACCGGCCGGCGTTCCGCACCTGCGTCTCGCACGGCATCGTGCTGGGCTCGGACGGCGCGAAGATGTCCAAGTCGCTGCGCAACTACCCGGACGTCAACGAGGTCTTCGAGCGCGACGGCTCCGACGCCATGCGCTGGTACCTGATGGCGAGCCCGATCCTGCGCGGCGGCAACCTCGTCGTCACCGACAAGGGCATCCGCGACGCCGTCCGCCAGGCCGTGCTGCCGCTGTGGAACTCCTACTACTTCCTCGCGCTGTACGCGAACGCCGAGGGCGTGGAAGGCCGGTGGCGCACCGATTCGGCGAACGTCCTCGACCGGTACGTCCTGGCGAAGACGCACGAACTGGTCACCGACGTCGAGTACGCGATGGACAACTACGACGTCGCGGGCGCGTGCCAGACCGTCCGGGACTTCCTCGAAGTCCTGACGAACTGGTACGTGCGCCGCTCGCGCGACCGCTTCTGGGCGGGCGAAGCGGACGCCATCGACACGCTGCACACCGTGCTGGAGGTGACTTCGCGGGTCGCGGCGCCGCTGCTGCCGCTGACCACCGAGGTCGTCTGGCGCGGGCTCACCGGCGGTCGTTCGGTGCACCTGGCCGACTGGCCGAACGCCAACGACCTGCCCGCGGACGCGGCGCTGGTGACGGCGATGGACCGGGTGCGGCAGGTGGCGTCGTCGGCGCTGTCGCTGCGGAAGGCGAACAAGCTGCGCGTGCGGCTGCCGCTGTCGTCGCTGGTCGTGGCGGCCGAGGACGCCTCTTCGCTGGCGCCCTTCGCCGACATCCTCCGCGACGAGGTGAACGTCAAGGCGGTCGAGCTGACCACCGACGTCGCCGCGCACGGCGGGTTCGAGGTCGCGGTCAACGCCCGCGCCGCCGGGCCCCGCCTGGGCAAGGACGTCCAGACGGTGATCAAGGCCGTCAAGGCGGGGGACTGGTCGTTCCAGGGCGGCGCCGTGGTCGCGGCCGGGATCGCCCTCCAGGAAGGCGAATTCGAACGCCGGCTCGTCGCCAAGGGCGGCGGCGCGGCGGCGGAACTGCCCGGCGGGTCCGGCCTGGTCCTGATCGACACCGAGGTGACGCCGGAGCTGGTGGCCGAGGGCCTGGTCCGCGACCTGGTCCGGGTCGTGCAGCAGGCCCGCCGCGACGCCGGGCTCGACGTCGCCGACCGGATCGCGCTCACCGTCGACGCGCCGGACGACGTCGTGGCGGCGGCTCGGACGCACGAGGGGTTCCTCGCGTCGGAGACCCTCGCCACGTCGGTGACCCACGGCCCGGCCGGCGAGGGCTTCGCCGGCACGGTCGGGGACGGCACGAAGGTCACGGTGTCGGTCGCGAAATCATGATTGCCGGGGGTGGCCGGTAGGGTGCAGACTCGACCGGCCACCCACGGGTGGCTCCTTGGGGGAGGGGAACCGGAATGAGCCCTGGCAAGAGACGCGGCATCCTGATCGGTGGCGCGCTGCTGGTCGTCGTGGTCGTGGCGGCCGCGTTCTTCCTGCTGAACAGCGGGGGATCGGCCCCGGAGGCCGCCACCGGCGCGACCACCGTGGAGAGCCCGGGTGCGCTCGACCCGAACACGGCGATCACCGAATACCTGCAGGACCTCGCCGAGAACAACCCGGACGCGGCGGGCCGGCTGACCGACGACAACGCGGCCGCCGCGGTCGCGCTGCGGGCCACCCGGAACACGCTGAACCCGACGTCGGTGGCCGCCAAGCTGACCGTCCTGCAGCCGTCCCCGGCCGGGGCGAACCGGACGGGCGGCACGTTCAGCATGTCCTGGACGCTGAAGCCGGGGCAGGTCTGGACCTACGACGTGCCGTTCGAGCTCGTGCAGAGCGGCGGGAAGTGGCTGGTGCACTGGGCGCCGTCGCTGCTGCACCCGAAGCTCGAGGCTGGCCAGCGGCTGGTGATCAGCACGGCCGCCCAGGACACGGTCGCGGTCGCCGACCGGGACGGCAAACCGCTGGTGATCAGCGGGGCCGGCGGCCCGCGGATGGTGGACGGCAATCCGGCGCCACTGCTGCGCTCGGCGTTCGTCGGCCAGGTGACGGCCGCGGCCGGCAGCGGCTTCGCCGTCGAACGCGTCGACGGCGGCGGCAAGAGCCTCGAGCGGCTGTACGGGAAGACGTCGGACGCCGACGCGAAGCCGCTCGTGGCGAGCCTGAGCCTGGCCGCGCAGAACGCCGCCCAGGCCGCGGTGGACGGCTACCAGGGATCGGCGATGCTCGTCGCCCTCGACACGGGCTCGGGGGACATCCTCGCGGTCGCGCAGAACGCCGCGGCCGGGAACGCGCCGAAGGCGCTCAACGGCCTGTACGAGCCGGGATCGTCGTTCAAGATCGCGACGTCGGTGGCGGCGGTCCAGCAGAGCGGCCTGAACGCGGGGTCGCCGGTCGACTGCCCGGGCGTCGCGACGATCGGCACGCGGACGGTCAAGAACGAGGGCTTCGAGCTGGGCGCGACGAACCTCCAGACGGCGTTCGCCCGCTCCTGCAACACCACGTTCGGCCAGCTCGCGCTCGCCCTGCCCGCGGACGGGCTGAAGAAGGCGGCCGACGAGCTGGGCCTCAACGCCGACTACGACATCCCCGGGATCAAGACCGAGCTGGGCAAGGTCGAGCCCGCGGCGAGCAAGGACGAGCAGGTCGAGGACGGGTTCGGCCAGGGCCGCATCCAGGCCAGTGCCCTCGGCGGCACGCTGATGGCGGCCACGGTGGCGACCGGCAAGGCGATCACGCCCCGGCTGTGGCACGACCTGGAGACCTCGGTCGTCAAGGGCTACTCGCCGCCGCCGGCGTCGGTGCTCGGGGAAGTGCGGAAGATGATGCACGCGGTGGTCCAGAGCGGCACCGGCCGCGCGGCGGCGTCGGCGGGCAACGTCTTCGGCAAGACGGGCACGGCCCAGTTCGGCGACGGCTCGAACGCCACGGGCTGGTTCGTCGGCTACCGCGGCAGCATCGCCTTCGCCGTGGTCCTCGAAAAGTCGAACGATTCCGGCCCGGCCGTCCAACTGGCCGCCAAGTTCCTCAAGGCCCTCTGACCCGCACCGGCCCGCAGCCGCCGTGTCGTCCATCCAGGTACGCGTGTCGTCCATCCAGGTACGCGTGTCGTCCGGCCGGGTACGAAGGTTCGGCCGTGGCCGACGGGTCGGGGCCGTAGCGTGGGGGCATGGAGACGATCGCGCTGGCCGAGGTGGCCGCGGTGCTCGCCGACCCGAGCCGGGCCACCATGTGCCTCGTGCTGCTGGACGGGCGGGCCTGGACCGTCGGCGAGCTCGCGAAGGCGGCCGGGATCGCGCTCTCGACGGCCAGCGAGCACGTCACCCGGCTGGCCGGTGCCGGCTTCGTCGCCCGCGTCAAGCAGGGGCGGGCCAGCTACGTCCGGATCGCCGACCCGCGGGTCGCCGAGCTGATCGAGCACCTGGCCCAGCACGCAGTGACATCCGGGGCGCTGCCCCGGGCCGGGGGCTCCGCCACCCGGAGCCCCCGAAAGGCTGCCGGTCACCGGCCGGTCACCGGCCTCAAGTCCTCCCTGCGCGCCCGGCGGCTCGGCTTCGCCCGGACCTGCTACGACCACCTCGCCGGCGAGCTCGGCGTCGCCCTCCGCGAGGGCATGCTCGCCACCGGCCTGGTCGACACCGCCGCCGGGCTGGCGCTGACCCCGCGCGGCCGCGACGTCCTGGCGGATCTCGGTGTCCCCGTCGCGGCCGGGCGGCGGCCGCTGCTGCGTGACTGTCTGGATTGGACGGAGCGCCGCGACCACCTCGCCGGCGCCCTGCCCGCCGCGCTGCTCGAGCGGGCGGTCGACGCCGGCTGGGTGGCCCGGGACGGTCACCGCGCGGTCAAGGTGCTGCCGGCAGCGGGGGAGCCGTTCGCCGCGCTCGGTGTCGATCTCGACGCGCTCAGTGGTGTTGCGGCGCCTTAACACACCGGGTGTCCGGCGCCGGGCAGCGGTACACGAACGAGTTAATCCACGTGCCTCACTATTCTGAGAGCCCCACGGCACTCGGGAGGAGGCGGGCATGGACCAGCTTCCCGTGCTGCTCGGCGTCGGCGGCGTCGTCCTCCTCGCGTCCGTGCTGGCCGTGCGCGTGTCGATCCGGCTCGGCCTGCCCTCGCTGCTGCTGTACCTGGGGATCGGCGTCCTGCTGGGCGAAGCCGGCTTCGGCATCCGGTTCGACAACCCCGGCCTGACCCAGTCGCTCGGCCTCGCCGCCCTCGTCATGATCCTCGCCGAAGGCGGGCTGACCACCCGGTGGTCGGCGGTGAAACCCGCGCTGGGCCGCGGGATCGCACTGTCCACAGTGGCCGTCGTGGTGAGCGTTGCGGCCACCGGCGCGGCCCTGCACTGGCTGCTGGGCCTCGACTGGCGGCTGGCGCTGCTGTGGGGCGCGGTGCTCGCCTCGACCGACGCGGCCGCGGTGTTCTCGGTGCTGCGCACGGCCGGGATCGGCAAACGGCTCACCGGCGCGCTCGAACTCGAGTCGGGGATCAACGACGCACCGGCCTACATCGCCGTCGTGGTCCTGGCCGAAGGCACCACTGTGGACTGGACGCTGCCGCTGCTGGTGGTCTACGAGCTGACGGCGGGCCTGGTCATCGGCCTCGCCTTCGGCTGGCTCGGCGGGATCGCGCTGCGCCGGGCCGCGCTGCCGGCGACCGGCCTCTACCCGCTGGCCACGGTCGCGGTGTGCGTCGTCGCCTACTCGTCCGGGCAGCTGCTGCACGCGTCCGGGCTGCTCGCCACCTACGTCGCCGCGCTGGTGCTCGGCAATTCGCGGCTGCCGCACCGGTCGGACACGCTCTCGTTCGCCGAGGGCCTGGGGTGGCTGGCCCAGATCGGGCTGTTCGTGCTGCTCGGGCTGTTCGCCTCGCCGGGCCGGCTGCTCGACGCGATCGTGCCGGGCCTGGTCGCGGGCGCGGTGGTGCTGCTGCTGGCGCGGCCGGTCTCGGTGGTGCTGTCGATGCTGCCGTTCCGCCTGCCGTGGCGGGAACAGGTGTTCCTGTCGTGGGCCGGGCTGCGCGGCGCGGTGCCGATCGTGCTCGCCATGATCCCGTTGTCGCAGGGCCTGCCGGGCGCGCAGCGGCTGGTCGACGCGGTGTTCGTGCTGGTCATCGTGCTGACGCTGGTCCAGGGGGCGACGCTCGGCCCGCTCGCGCGCACGCTCGGGCTGGCCAAGAAGTCCGAAGCGCACGAGATCGAGGTCGACTCCGCGCCGCTGGACGAGCTCGGCGCCGAACTGCTGCAGGTCCGCATCCAGCCGGGGTCGAAGATGCACGGCGTGTACCTGTCCGAGCTGCGGCTGCCGGTCGGGGCGACGATCAGCCTGGTCGTCCGCGACGGCGCCGGGTTCACCCCGCAGAAGACCAGCCGGTTGCAGGAGAACGACCAGCTCCTGGTCGTCACGACGAGCGCGGTCCGCGACGCGGTCGAACGCCGGCTGCGCGCCGTCGACCGGGCCGGCCGCCTGGCCCGCTGGAAGGGCGAATCCGGTCGCTGAGCACGCTCTGTGACCGGCGTCTCAGAATGTGCGACGGGGGTTGGCGCCCGGGCGCGCTCTCGGTTACCTTTCGAACCAGGTCATGAGTGCCAGCGCGAAGCCCCGGCTTGCTGGCCGGCAACCCTCCTACCGCGGTGGGGTGCCCCGGGTGAAGACCGGGCCGGTCGCGCCGTGCGACGGGCAAGCGCGGGCCCCTCGCCGGGGTCCCCCGGATCGCCGAGGAGGCACCCCGATGACTCTCGCCATCGACCGCACCCAGCTCGAAGCCCCTGCCGTTCCCGCCGTCGCCGGGGCGTCGCTGCGGGTTCCGCTGGTGACCGGCGGGGACATCGGCTACGCCAACCTCGACCACGCCGCGAGCGCACCCTGCCTCGACGCCGTCCGCGCGAAGGTCGACGAGTTCCTGCCCTGGTACGCCAGCGTCCACCGCGGCGCCGGCTTCGCGTCGCAGGTCTCCACCAAGCTCTACGAGCGCACCCGCGACGTCCTGCGCCGCTTCGTCGACGCGCGGCGTACCGACACCGTCGTCTTCACCCGCAACACCACCGACTCCTTCAACCTCCTCGCCCGCAGCCTTCCCCGGCACACCACGGTGGTTGTCTTCGACACCGAGCACCACGCCGCGCTGCTGCCGTGGCACGGCCCGAACGTCCGGCGGATCCCGACGCCGCGCACCCGCCTCGCCGCGGTGTCCGCTGTGGACGAAGCACTCGCCGAAGCCCCGCAGGGCCCGCGGCTGGTCGTCGTCACCGGGGCGTCCAATGTGACCGGTGAGCTGCTCCCGGTGGCGGAAATCGCGGCCGTGGCGCGGAAACACGGCGCCCGCATCGCCCTCGACGCCGCCCAGCTGGCCCCGCACCGCCGGATCTCGCTCAAGGAACTCGACGTCGACTACGTCGCGCTGTCCGGCCACAAGCTGTACGCGCCCTTCGGTGCGGGCGCGCTGATCGGGCGTGCCGACTGGCTGCGCGCGGCCCGCCCGTACCTCGCCGGCGGCGGTGCGACCAAGCTCGTCACCGAAGACGCCGTCGTCTGGAACACCGGCCCGGAGCGCCACGAAGCCGGCTCGCCCAACACCGTCGGCGTGTACGCGCTCGGCGTCGCGTGCGAGACCCTCGGCGAAAACTGGGCCGCGATCGAAGACCACGAGCAGGCCCTGCTCGCCCGGCTCCGCAAGGGCCTCGAGAGCATCCCGGGCTGCGCCGAGCTGCGGCTGTTCGACGCGCCGGTCGACCGGGTCGGCACGGTCAGCTTCGTCGTCGACGGCTTCGACCCCGGCTGGCTCGCCGCGGTCCTGTCCGCCGAGTACGGCATCGGCGTCCGCGACGGCGCCTTCTGCGCCCACATCGCGGCCAAGCGCCTGATCGGCCGCACCGGCGGCGACGGGCAGCAGGCGGTCCGCGTCAGCCTCGGCCTCGGCAGCACGGAGGAACACGTCGACCGCGTGCTCCTCGCCCTGCGGCAGATCGTCGCCCGCGGAGCTCGCTGGGAGTACGCGAAGGTGGACGGCCGCTGGGCCCCGGTCGGCGACCCGCGCGAGCTGCCGCCGTTCTGCTGAACGCCAGCCTGGGCCGATGGGGAGAGGGCCGCGTTTCTGGTTTCCGCTGGCACTGCTGGGGTTCGCGCAGCTCGGCTCGGTCGTCGTGCAGCTGCTGTGGCGCCGGAGCCGGGCCGAAAGCGAGTCCGCGAACCTCCTCCTCGCACCGGCGGTCCCGCCCGGCGCGACCGAGTACAGCCGCGCGCAGCGGTGGCCGCTGGACTTCCACGTCGGGGACAGCAGCCTCCCGGCCGGGCCGGTATGGCTGGTCACGCTCGGCGTGGCCGTCCTCGGCACCGCCGTCTGGTACGCGTTCGCCCGGCGGCCGGGCCGGGTGGGGTGGTTCGTCCTCGGCACGATCGCCGCGCTGCTCGCCGTCCCGCTGCTCGACCTGGTCGGGTCCTGGCAGTTCCGCCTCGGCGACGGCCTGCGCGGCCCGCTCCTGGCCACCCTCGGCCTGCTGCTGCTCGCCGCCTGCGAACGCAGCCGGTTCGTCCTGCTGACGACGGTGGCATTCGCCCTGGTCGCCGTGGTGCTCTCGGCGGACACGGCGGGCATGCTGGCCTCGGCGATGATCCTGCTCGCCGCCGCCTTCATCGCCCTGCTGCGGGGAAGCCCGCGCTCGATACCCTGACCCGATGGGGTGTTCACGGCGGTCCTGGTTCCCGCTGGCCGCGCTGGGGTTCGCGCTGATCGTGCTGGTGGCCGTCGACCTGGTCACGGACCGCCCCGAAAGCACGCTGGGGTACCAGCGGTCGCACGGCTTCGCGACCAACGAGCTCAACGGCACCGGCCTGGCGAGCGAGCAGAGAGCGATCGCCGCCGCCGTCGACGTGGTGCCCTCGGCGCGGCTCGGCTGGCTCGCCGGTCTCGTCTGCGTGGTGCTCTGCGTGGCCGCCTGGTCTTGGCGGCAGCTGCGGCCCGAGCGTCCCGGCCGGTTCCTGCTCGGCACGCTCGGGGCGCTGGCCGCCGTCCCGCTGCTCGACCTGGTCGGCGCCCTCCAGTTCCGGCTCGGCGGCGACGTCCGCGGCGCGCTCCTGGCGACGCTCGGCCTCCTGGTGCTGGCCGGCTGCGAACGCAGCTGGTTCCTGCTGGCCGTCACCGGCGTGTTCGCGCTGGTCGCGACGGTTTTCCTACCTCCAGCAGCCGGCGCGCTCGCCGCGGCGGGCGTCCTGTTCGCGGCCGCCTTCGCCGTGCTCCTGCGGCCGCGTCCGGACGGGCCCGCCGCCGCCTGACCAGCGCCGTGGACAATGGACCGGTGAGCACCGAGCCCAGCCACTCCGAACCCGACACCGCCGCGCCCGCCGAGGCGGTGCCCGATCCGGCCGCCGACGCGCCCGAGAACCCGGAGGTGCCGGCGAAGCCGCTGCTGCCGAAGCGGCGGGTCGGCTGGGTCTTCGCGGTCGCCGTCGTGTTCTGGGCGATCGACCTGGTGACGAAGAACCTGGTCGTCGCCAACCTGGAGGGCAAGGAGCCGGTCAAGGTCCTCGGCGGGCTGATCTACCTGCAGGTGATCCGCAACCCCGGCGCCGCGTTCTCGATGGCCACCGGCATGACCTGGGTGCTCGCCCTGGTCGCGCTCGCCGTGGTCATCGCGATCATCTGGCTGTCGCGGCGGCTGCGCTCGATCGGCTGGGCGATCGGCCTCGGCCTGGTGCTCGCGGGCGCCACCGGCAACCTGACCGACCGCATCTTCCGCGCGCCCGGCGGGCTGCAGGGCCACGTCGTCGACTTCATCTCGGCCTTCGCGCCCAACGGCAAGGGCTTCGCGATCTTCAACATCGCCGACTCCGCGATCTGCGTCGGCGGCGCCCTGATCGTGCTGCTGTCCCTGCTGGGCAAGGACTACGACGGCACATCGACCAAGGACAAGAAGAAGGCCGAGCAACAGCAGGAGGAGCAGGCGTGAGCTCGCGGATGCTCCCGGTGCCCGACGGGCTCGACGGGATGCGGGTCGACGCCGGCCTGGCCAAGCTGCTCGGGCTGTCCCGCACGGTCGTCGCCGAGCTCGCCGAGTCCGGGGACGTGCTGCTCGACGGCCGTCCCGCGGGCAAGTCCGACCGCCTGTCCGGCGGCGGCCTGCTGGAGATCACCCTGCCGGAGCCGGCGAACCCGGTCGAGGTCGTCGCGCAGCCGGTCGAAGGCATGCAGATCCTGCACGACGACGACGACATCGTGGTGATCTCGAAGCCGGTCGGCGTCGCGGTGCACCCGAGCCCGGGCTGGACCGGCCCCACCGTCGTCGGCGGCCTCGCCGCGGCCGGCCTCCGGATCGCGACGTCGGGCGCGGCCGAACGCCAGGGCGTGGTCCACCGGCTCGACGCGGGCACCACCGGCGTGATGGTGGTGGCCAAGAGCGAGCACGCCTACACCGTGCTCAAGCGCGCGTTCAAGGAGCGCACGGTCGACAAGGGCTACCACGCGATCGTCCAGGGCCACCCGGACCCGACGCGCGGCACGATCGACGCCCCGATCGACCGCCACCCGCGCCACGACTACAAGTTCGCGGTGGTCCAGGGTGGCCGTCCGAGCGTGACGCACTACGAGGTCGTCGAGGCGTTCCGGGCGGCGTCGCTCGCGCACATCAAGCTCGAAACCGGGCGGACGCACCAGATCCGCGTCCACTTCTCGGCGCTGCGGCACCCCTGCGTCGGCGACCTGACCTACGGCGCCGACCCGGTCCTGGCCCGCCACCTCGGCCTGAGCCGGCAGTGGCTGCACGCGAAGACCCTGGCCTTCGCCCACCCCGCGGACGGCCGCTGGGTCGAGTTCGAGTCGGAGTACCCGGAGGACCTGGCGAAGGCCCTGGAAATCCTGCGCGACGAGAGCTACTGATCCTCGATCGACCAGGTCAGCGTGCGCTCGTCCGGCTCCGGCCGGGGGCTCCAGCGGACCGAGACGACGCGGGTGGCGTCCGGCAGCACGTACACCGTGTGGCCGCCCAGCGTCTCGCCCGGTTTGACGCCGATCTTGTGCGGCGGCCGGGACGTCAGCGACACCGGTGCCTTGCCGATCGCCTGGCCGTCGGCGGCGAGCAGTTCGAGGTAGTTGTCCGGCAGTGACGCGAACGGGATCGACCCGCGGTTGGTGATCTCGGTGTGCACCACGACCGCGCGTTCGCCGTCCTCCAGGCGGTAGCCGGCCGCGCTGAACAGGTAGTCGGCCGGGTCCTGGACCTCCAGGAGCTGCACCGACAGCTGCTCGCCCTCCAGGCCCTGGGTCTCCATGACCTCGCCGAGCCGGCCCCGCTTGCCGGCCGCGGGCCCGCTCGGCCGCGCGGGTTCGTCGCCGCGGGCCCACGACGCCGTCTGCGGGACGCCCCACGTGCTCACGGCCGGGTCGAGCGGCACCGGCGGCGGCGTGAACGGCCGGGGCGGGCGCGGCGGTTGCTGCTGGGGCGGCGGGCCCGGGTAGCGGCCGGACGGCGTCCCCTGGACGTTGTACGGCCCCGAAGGTGCCCCTTGGACGTTGTACGGCCCCGAGGGCGCGCCTTGCACGGTGTACGGTCCGGAAGGGGCGCCTTGGACGTTGTACGGCCCGGAAGGGGCGCCCTGGACGGTGTACGGCCCCGAAGGCGTCCCCTGGACCGGCGGCGGCATCGGCGGCGCGGGCGGCTGCGAAGGCACGGGCTGCGAAGGCGGCGGGAACTGCGGCGGCCGGTTCGCCCACGACGGCGGCGCGCCGGCGATGGCCGCGCGCAGGCCGTTCGGGTCGCTTTCGACGCCGACGAGCAAGGGGAGCCCGCTGCCGGAGAGGGCGACCAGCCGGTAGGCGACTTCGCGGGGGTCCATGCCGACCTTGGCCGCCAGCTCGTGCACCGCCGCCTTGCCGAGGTCGGCGAGCGCGGCGAGCAGGCGGGTATCCACGGGATCGGTCACGGCCACCTGAAGAACGCTACCTCCTGGCCGATCCGCGGCGCCGCAGGCCGTCCGCCCCGGGCGAACGGCGCGGCGGTTCTGTCGGTGATCTCCGTTAGGGTCGGCCGAGAGCACATCAGCCGAAGCTGGGGGTCCTGCCATGACCGCGGTCACCGAACTCGCCGACGAGTTCGTCGAAGCGCTGTTCGCCGCCGATCCGCTGACGCCGGCCCTGCTGGGCATCCGCCCGGCGGAGCCCGGCCTGGCGGACCTGTCGGCCGAAGCCGAGCGCGCGTTCCGGGCCCGGCTCGTGGCGTTCCTCGAGCGGGCCCGCGCGTTGGAGCCGGACAGCGCCGAGGACCGGGTCACCCGCGAAGTGCTGATCACCACGGCCGAGAACCGCATCGCCTCGATCGACAGCCGGCTCGTCGAATTCGCCGTCACCGACCTGTCCATCGGGCCCGCGGCGGGCCTGCTGATGGCCCTGCCGATGACCACGGTGACGGCAGGCGAGGCCGCGGAGGCCCAGCTCGGCCGGCTCGCCGCGATCCCGGTGTACCTGCGCCAGGCCGCGCGGCGGCACGCCGAGGGCATCGCCGACGGCCTGCTCCCGGTGGCCCACCTGGTCGACGCCGCGGTCGCGCACCTCGACCGGTACCTCGCCGACCCGGCGGCCGACCCGCTGCGCCGCCAGCCCGCCCCGGACGAGGAGTTCGAGCGGCGGCGGGAGGAGCTGCTCACCGACGTCGTCCGGCCGGCCTTCGCCGAATACCGCGAGTTCCTGATCGCCGAGGTCAAGCCGCACGGACGCCCCGCGGACCGGCCGGGCGTGTCGTGGCTGCCCGGCGGCGCGGAGACCTACACCGGCTTGGCGCGGATGCACACGACCACCGGGCTCAGCCCGGAGGAATTGCACCGGATCGGCCTCGACACCATCGAGGCGCTCGCCGCCGAATACCGCGAGCTGGGGCTGAAGGTGTTCGGCACCGACGACCTGGCCGCGATCTTCGAGCGCCTGCGCACCGACCCGGGGCTGCGCTGGCGCAGCGCGGACGAGCTGCTGGAGACCGCCCGCACGGCCGTCGCCAGGGCGACGGCGGAAGCGCCGAAGTGGTTCGGCCGGATCCCGGAGCAGCAGTGCACGGTCGAAGCGGTGCCGGCGGAGGTCGCGCCCGGCGCGCCCGCGGCGTACTACCTGCGCCCGGCCGGCGACGGCTCGCGACCGGGCATCTACTTCGCGAACACCCACGAAGCCACCGAGCGGCTGCGGCACATGGCCGAAACGACGGCGTTCCACGAAGCCGTGCCGGGCCACCACTTCCAGCTCAGCATCGCGCAGGGGCTCACCGAGCTGCCGCTGCTGCGCCGCATCGGCATGTTCAACGCCTACGTCGAAGGCTGGGGGCTCTACAGCGAGCGGCTCGCCGAGGAAATGGGGCTCTACTCCGACGACGTCGCCCGGCTCGGCATGCTGGCCGGCGACTCGCTGCGGGCGGGCCGGCTGGTCGTCGACACCGGGCTGCACGCACTGGGGTGGAGCCGGCAGCAGGCCGTCGACTACCTGCTCGAGCACACGCCGGAGGCGCGCCCGGAGATCGAGTCCGAGGTCGACCGCTACATCGCCTGGCCCGGCCAGGCGCTCGGGTACATGGTGGGGCGGCGGGAGATCCAGCGCGCCCGGGCCCGCGCGTCGCAGCGGCTCGGCTCGCGGTTCGACGTCCGCGCGTTCCACGACCTCGTGCTGGCCGGCGGCCAGCTGCCGCTGTCGGTGCTCGCCACGGTCGTCGACGAATGGGTGGCCGGGCACGGCGACACCGTCGACGGCCTGGCGAGCGAGCTCGTCGAGCTGTCCTTCGAGCAGGAGCCGCTGCACCCGTCGGTGCTCGGGCTGCCCGGCGACCACGACCGCCTCGGTGACCAGACCCGGGCCGCGCAGGAGCGCTTCCGGGCCGCGTACCGGGCCCTCGCGGATCGTGCGCGGGCGCTGGCCACCGAGGGCCTGACGCCGGAGGAGGCCGTCACCCGCGAGGTCGTGATCGCGGCCGCCGAGGTCGAGGCCGATCGGCTCGGCGCGCGGTCGGCCGATCTCGGCGTCAGCGACGGGCTCACCGCGCCCGCCCTGGGGTTGCTGATGTACCTGCCGTACTACGCGCTGGACGACGAGAAGAAGGCGCGCGGCTACCTGGCCCGGCTCGCCGCGATCGAGCCGTTCCTGGCCGACCTGGCCGAGCGGCAGCGCGAAAGCCTGGCCGAAGGCCTGGTGCCGCCGGCGTACCTGGCCCGCGTCGGCATCGAGTACATCGACCGCTACCTGGCGGCGGCGGACACCGACCCGCTGAAGGTGAGCACGACTGCGGCCGTCGAGGGCTTCGAAACCGAGCGGGACAGGCTGCTCGCCGAGGTCGTCCACCCGGCTTACGCGCGCTACCGCGACTTCCTGCGTGACGAGGTCGAGCCGGTCGGGCGGCCCGAGACCGCGCCGGGCATCTCCCACGTGCCGGGCGGGGCCGAGCGGTACGCCGCGCTGATCCGCGCGGAGACGACCACCGAGCGCACGGCCCAGGAACTGCACGAGACCGGGCTGGCGCTGATCGGGAAGCTCGCGGAGGAGTACCGCGAGCTGGGCGCGAAGGTGTTCGGCACCACGGAGCTCGGCGAGATCTTCGAGCGCCTGCGCACCGATCCGGCGCTGCGCTGGCGGGACGGCGAGGAACTGCTGTCCGCGGCCCGGGACGCGATCGCCCGCGCCGAAGCCGTCGCGCCGCGGTGGTTCTCGCGCATCCCGGCCGAGAAGTGCGAGGTCGCGCCGGTACCGGAGGCCGATGCGGCGAGCGGCACGATCGCGTACTACCTCCAGCCGTCGCTCGACGGGACGCGCCCGGGCACGTACTACGCGAACACGTTCGAGGCGGAGAAGCGGCCGCGGTTCACGAGTGAGGCGATCGCGTTCCA
>NZ_JACKQP010000020.1:0-77105 GCF_031625235.1 Amycolatopsis sp. 505 | reverse complement strand
ATGCGGCGAGCGGCACGATCGCGTACTACCTCCAGCCGTCGCTCGACGGGACGCGCCCGGGCACGTACTACGCGAACACGTTCGAGGCGGAGAAGCGGCCGCGGTTCACGAGTGAGGCGATCGCGTTCCACGAAGCGGTTCCGGGGCACCACTTCCAGCTCAGCCTGGCGCAGGAGCTGCGGGACCTGCCGCTGCTGCGGCGGATCGGCATGTTCAACGCCTACGCCGAGGGCTGGGGCCTCTACGCCGAGCGGCTCGCGGACGAGATGGGCCTGTACTCCGACGACGTCTCGCGGCTGGGCATGCTGACGCAGGATTCGATGCGGGCGGGCCGGCTGGTCGTCGACACCGGGCTGCACGCGCTGGGCTGGAGCCGGCAGCAGGCCATCGACTTCCTGGTCGAGCACACGCCGATGGCGCGGCTGGAGATCGAGGCGGAGATCGACCGGTACGTCGGCTGGCCGGCGCAGGCGCTGGGCTACATGGTCGGGCGGCTGGAGATCCAGCGGCTGCGGGCCGAGGCCGAGGAGGCGCTGGGCGAGCGGTTCGACATCCGCGGCTTCCACGAAGTCGTGCTGGGCCACGGCATGCTGCCGCTGTCCGCGCTGGCGAAGGTGGTCGGGGACTGGGTGGGCGGGCAGCTCGACACGCCCGGGAAACTGGCCGATGAGCTGCTCGAGCTGGACTTCGAACGGCAGCCGCTGTACCCGTCGCTGTACGGCCTGCCCGGCGATCCCGGCCGGCTGCCCGATCCGAGCGCGGCGGCCGAAGCCCGGCTCCGCGCCGGCTATGCGGCGATCGCCGCGCGGGCCGCGGCGCTCGACACCGCCGGGTTGCCCGCCGAGGAGCGGGTCACCCGGGAAGTCGTGCTCTCCCAGGCGAAAGCGGCCATCGACGAGATGGACTCCGGCCGCGCCGACATCTCGGTCAGCGACGGGCTCGCCGCGCCCGCGCTGCAGCTGCTGCTCTACCTGCCGCAGACGGTGCTGGACGACGAGCCGAAGGTCCGTGGTTACCTGAGCCGGCTCGCCGGAATGGGGGACTACCTCGACGCGCTGATCGAGCGGCAGCGCGCAGCGGCGGCCGAGGGGCGGGTGCCGCCGGGCTTCCTGGTGGCTGTCGGCGTCGAGTACGTCGACCGCTACCTCGGCGCGCCCGGGAACGACCCGCTGCGGGTGACACCGGCGCACGCGCTCGAAGGCTTCGAGGTCGAACGGGATCGCCTGCTCGCCGAGGTCGTCCGGCCGGCCTACCGGCGGTACCGGGACTTCCTGGCCGACGAGCTCGCGCCGGTGGCCCGCCCCGAGACGTCGCCGGGCATCGGTGCCCTGCCGGGCGGTCCGGAGCGGTACGCCGCGCTGATCCGCGTCGAAACGACCACCGAGCGCACGGCGCAGGACCTGCACGACACCGGGCTCGCGCTGATCGAGAAGCTGGCGGGGGAGTACCGCGAGCTGGGCGGGAAGCTGTTCGGCACCACGGACCTCGGGGAGATCTTCGACCGGATCCGGACCGACCCGGCGCTGCGCTGGCGGGACGGCGAGGAACTGCTGGCCGGGGCCCGGGCCGCCATCACCCGCGCGGAAACCGTGGCCGGGCAGTGGTTCTCGCGGGTGCCGGAGCAGCAGTGCCGGGTGGCGCCGGTGCCGGAAGCGGACGCGGCGAGCGGCACGATCGCGTACTACCTCCAGCCGTCGCTCGACGGGACGCGCCCGGGCACGTACTACGCGAACACGTTCGAGGCGGAGAAGCGGCCGCGGTTCACGAGTGAGGCGATCGCGTTCCACGAAGCGGTTCCGGGGCACCACTTCCAGCTCAGCCTGGCCCAGGAGCTCACCGAGCTGCCGCTGCTGCGCCGGATCCTGCACGTCAACGCCTACGCCGAGGGCTGGGGCCTCTACGCCGAGCGCCTGGCCGACGAGATGGGCCTGTACTCCGACGACGTCTCGCGGCTGGGCATGCTGACGCAGGATTCGATGCGGGCGGGCCGGCTGGTCGTCGACACCGGCCTGCACGCGCTCGGGTGGAGCCGGCAGCAGGCGGTCGACTACCTCGCCGAGCACACGCCGATGGCGCGGCTGGAGATCGAGGCGGAGATCGACCGGTACACCGCCGACCCGGCCCAGGCGCTGGGCTACATGGTGGGGCGGCTGGAGATCCAGCGGCTGCGCGCCGAGGCCGAGCAAGCGCTGGGTGCGGCGTTCGACGTCCGCGAGTTCCACGACGTCGTGCTGGGCAGCGGCACCCTGCCGCTGCCGGTGCTGTCCGGCGTGGTCGCCGAGTGGGTGGCGCGGCGCCGTGACACGCCCGAGAAGCTCGCCGACGAGTGCCTGGCGCTGATGTTCGAGGCGCAGCCGCTGCTCCCGTCGGTGTACGGCCTGCCGGGCACGCACGACAAGCTCGCCGACCAGACCGCCGAAGCCGCCGCCCGGTTCCGCGCCGGGCTCGCCGGCGTCATCGCGCGCGCCGAGGCGCTCGACGCGGCGGTGCTGACACCGGCCGAGCGCGTCACCCGGGACGTCGTGATCTGGCAGGCCCGCACGCGGATCGACGTGCTCGATTCCGGCCGGGCGGACATCGCGGTGAGCGACGGGCTGGACGCACCGGCCCTCAGCCTGCTCACGGACCTGCCGCAGACGATCCTCGACGACGACGACAAGGCTCGCGGCTACCTGAGCCGGCTCGCCACGATCGGCACGTACCTGGACCAGGTGATCGACCGGCAGCGAGCGGCACTCGCCGAGGGGCTGACACCGCCGGAGTTCCTGGCGCGCATCGGCGTCGGCTACGTCGAGCGGTACCTCGCCGCCCCGGAGAGCGACCCGCTGAAGGTGCCGGTCCGCGGCCTCGAAGCCGAACGCGACCGGTTGCTGGCCGAAGTGGTGTGGCCGGCCTACCGGCGCTACCGGGACTTCCTGGCCGACGAGGTCGTCCCGGTGGCCCGCCCGGAGACGTCGCCGGGGATCGGCGACCTCCCGGGCGGCCCGGAGCGCTACGCGGCCCTGATCCGCGCCGAGACGACGACCGAGCGCACCCCGCAGGACCTGCACGACACGGGCTCGGCGATCATCGAGCGGCTGGCGGGGGAGTACCGCGAGCTGGGCGCGGAGCTGTTCGGCACGACCGAGCTGGCGGAGATCTTCGAGCGCATCCGCACGGACCCGGCCCTGCGGTGGCGCGACGGCGACGAGCTGCTGGAATCCGCCCGCGCGACGATCACGCGCGCGGAAGCCGTGGCACCACAATGGTTCTTGCGGGTCCCGGAGCAGAAGTGCCAGGTGGCGCCGGTACCGGACGCGGAGGCCGAAAGCGGTTCGATCGCCTACTACATCGAGCCGTCCCTGGACGGTTCCCGGCCGGGCACGTACTACGCGAACACGCGCGACGCGGACCAGCGGCAGCGGACGCTGAGCGAGTCGGTGGCCTTCCACGAAGCCGTGCCGGGCCACCACTTCCAGCTGACGCTCGCCCAGCAGCTGACCGATGTCCCGCTGCTCCGCCGGATCGGCATGTTCAACGCCTTCGCCGAGGGCTGGGGCCTCTACGCCGAGCGCCTCGCGGACGAGATGGGGCTGTACTCCGACAGCACGGCCCGGCTCGGCCTGCTGACGCAGGATTCGATGCGCGCGGCCCGCCTGGTCGTGGACACGGGCCTGCACGCGCTGGGCTGGAGCCGGCAACAGGCGGTCGACTTCATGGTCGACAACACGCCGATGGCCCGGATCGAGATCGAGGCCGAGGTCGACCGGTACGCGGGCCTCCCGGGGCAGGCGCTCGGCTACATGGTGGGCCGCCTGGAGATCGAGCGGCTGCGCGCCGAAGCCGAGCAGGCGCTGGGCGCGGCCTTCGACATCCGCGAGTTCCACGACGTGGTGCTGGGCAGCGGAACCCTGCCATTGCCGGTGCTGGCGGACGTGGTGGCGGAGTGGGTGGCAAGGCGAGCCGCAAAGGACGCCCAGTGACATCAGCACCGCGGCCGAGACGAGAGCTGAACTCGGCGGCGCGAGCCGCCCGGGACGAGGAGTGAACGTGACCTGGCTCGAGCTTGCCGAAGACCACCCCTTCGGTCTGCACAACCTGCCCTACGGCGTCTTCTCCGTCGGCGGGGCGCCCGAACGCCGGGTCGGCGTGCCCGTCGGCGATCACGTGCTCGACCTGACCGCCGCGGCCGCCGAAACGGCCGCCGCCTTCGCGCCGCTCCTCACCGCCGGCGTTCTCAACCCGCTGCTGGCCGCCGGGCCCGCCACCTGGCGCGAGGTCCGCGAGAGCCTCACCGAATGGCTCACCGAGCCCCGCTACGCCGATCAGCTGCGGCCGCACCTCGTCCCGCTGACCGACGTGACCACCCACCTCGCCTTCGACGTCGCCGACTACGTCGACTTCTACTCCAGCGAGCACCACGCCCTCAACGCCGGCAAGATCTTCCGCCCGGACGCCACCGAGCTCCCGCCGAACTGGAAGCACCTGCCGATCGGGTACCACGGGCGGGCCGGCACCGTCGTCGCGTCGGGGACGCCGGTCGTCCGGCCGCACGGGCAGCGCAAGCCCCGCAACGCCGACGCGCCCTCGTTCGGCCCGTCACAGCGGCTGGACATCGAGGCGGAGGTCGGGTTCGTCGTCGGCACCCCGTCCGTCCCGGGCACCCGGGTGTCCACAGCGGACTTCGCGGACCACGTCTTCGGCGTCTGCCTCGTCAACGACTGGTCGGCGCGCGACATCCAGGCCTGGGAGTACCAGCCGCTGGGCCCGTTCCTCGGCAAGTCGTTCGCGACGTCGGTGTCGCCGTGGATCGTCCCGCTGGCCGCGCTGGAGCACGCGCGCGTCGACGGCCCGCCGCAGGACCCGGAGCCGTTCGACTACCTCCGGACCGACGAGAAGTGGGGGCTGGACCTGGCCCTGGAGATCCGGCTCAACGGCCACCTGGTGTCGAGCCCGCCGTTCGCGACCCAGTACTGGACGGCCCCGCAGCAGCTGGCGCACATGACGGTCAACGGCGCGAGCCTGCGCACCGGCGACCTCTACGCCTCCGGCACGGTGACCGGCCCCGGACGCGACCAGCGCGGCTCGTTCCTGGAACTGTCCTGGGGCGGCCAGGAACCCCTGGAGCTGCCCGGCGGCGTGACGAGGACGTTCCTCGAAGACGGCGACGAGGTGGTGATCAGCGCGACCGCCCCCGGCCCGGGCGGCTCGCGCGTCGGCTTCGGCGACGTGCGGGGGACGGTCGTCGCGGGTGGATAGTGGTGGTACCCACATCGGAGGAAGCCGGGCAGCGCGCATAATGACGAGCGACTAAGCGCTCGCTCACCGCGGAAGGACGCCCATGAGGATCGGGACCGGGATCAGCTACTCCGGAGGCTTCGCCGAAAGCGTCGCCGACATCGTCGAACTGGAGAAGGCCGGCCTCGACGTCGTCTTCGTGCCGGAGGCCTACTCCTTCGACGCGGTCAGCCAGCTCGGCTACCTGGCCGCGAAGACCGAGCGCGTCCAGCTGGCGTCCGGCATCTTCCAGATCTACACCCGCACGCCGACCCTGACCGCGATGACCGCGGCCGGCCTCGACTTCGTCTCCGACGGGCGGTTCATCCTCGGGCTCGGGGCGTCCGGCCCGCAGGTCATCGAGGGCTTCCACGGCGTGAAGTACGACGCGCCGCTGGGCCGCACGCGCGAGATCGTCGATGTCTGCCGCCAGGTGTGGCGCCGCGAGCGCGTGGTCCACGAGGGCAAGCACTACACGATCCCGCTGCCGCCGGAGCAGGGCACCGGGCTCGGCAAGCCGCTCAAGCTGATCAACCACCCGGTGCGCGAGCGGATCCCGGTGCTGCTGGCCTCGATCGGGCCGAAGAACGTCGCGCTGACGGCCGAGATCGCCGAGGGCTGGCAGCCGATCTTCTTCCACCCGGAGAGGGCGGCCGACGTCTGGGGCGCGTCCCTGGCCGAAGGCAAGGCCAAGCGTGACGCGGCCCTGGGCGAGCTGGACACGTTCGTGACGGTGGCCCTGGCCATCGGCGACGACGTCGAGCCGCTCCTCGACCACGTGCGGCCGATGCTGGCCCTCTACATCGGCGGCATGGGCGCGCGCGGCAAGAACTTCTACAACGACCTGGCCTGCCGCTACGGCTACGAGGCCGAGGCGAAGCTGATCCAGGACCTGTACCTGGACGGCAAGAAGGAAGAAGCGGCGGCGGCCGTCCCGCTGGAACTGCTGCGCGCGATCTCCCTGGTCGGCCCGGCGGGCTACGTGAAGGAGCGCGTGGCGGCCTTCGCCGAGGCGGGCGCGACGACGCTGATCGTCAGCCCGCTGCAGCCGGGCCGCGAGGGCCGGGTGGCGGCGGTGTCGCAGCTGCGCGAGCTGATCGGCTGAGCGGCGCCCCTCGCCGCAATGCCGCGAATGACTCATTCGGGACCTCCGACGTCCCGAATGAGTCATTCGCGACGCGTCAGGCGGGAGTCGCGTACACCGCAACCCGCGTGCCGGCGAATCCGGCGCCGTCGTAGGTCCCATCGCTGGTGATCAGCCGCAGCTCCGGCCCGGTCCCTTCCGGTGCCACCAGCGCGCTGTCCGGCTCTGTCGCCGGGAACACCGACGTCTGCCGCACCGTGAACCGCGTCTCCCGGCCTCTCGTGTCGCGCACCGTGATCACCGATTTCGGCAGGAGCTTCCCCAGCCGCGCGAACGCCCCCGCCGCGTACCCGAAGTTCGCGTGCGCCGACAACACCGCCACTCCGGGCGCGCCCGGCACCGGCCCGTCGGCGAACCAGCCCACCCCCGAAGCGGTCCCCGGCTGCTCACGGCGCCCGTCCACGTGACCGAGCGGGACCACGTGCTCCAGCGTCAGGCCCAGCGCCGGGATCAGCACCGCCATCGGCGGGGCCGCGGCCACCGAAGGCCGGTCCGCGGCCGGGGTGATCGCGGGCTCCGGGGCCAGCACCGACGTCACCCCGAGCAGGACGCAGCCGAGGCCCGCGACGACCGCGAGCACGACGACGGCCGGCCGCACGAGCTCGGCTCGCCGCTCGGGCCGTTGCCTCTGTTTCCCCTGCTCCACGTCGGTTCCGATGTCCGATCAATCGCCGTGCGCACGCTGGCGTTACCGAATCGTGTCCAGTGGCACCCTAGTTCACTCGATCGGGTTATCTCACTGTGACCTTCGCGTCAGGAACGCACCCCCGGAGGGCGGCAATCGCGGAAATGTCCGGCGGAGCGCCGTGAGATCGGACATCATTGCTGGTTTCAAACCGTCGAACTGGGGATATTCACCAGACGGAAGTGAGGTGCGCCGAGCCGTGCGAAAAAAAGAAGAGCCCGCGGTGGGCGTGCTGGACGTCGGCTCGTTCAGCGCCCGGCTCGTGGTGGTGCCGGTGTCCGGCTCACCCCGTGAGCCGCTGGTCAACCACCAGACGCGGCTGCGTCTGGATCGCGAGCTCGACGTCCGTGGCCGCCTCTCCGACCGGGGCATCGAGGCCGTCACGGCCGCTGTCGCGGCGGGCATGACCACGGCGTACCGCCACGGCGTCCGCGACGTCTACCCGCTGGCCACCTCCTCGATCCGGGACGCGGCCAACGCGGCCGACGTCGTCCGGCACGTCGCCGGCGAGACCGGGGTCGAACTGCGCTTCCTCTCCGGCCGCTGCGAGGCCGAACTGACCTACCTCGCCGCCCGCCGCTGGTATGAGGCCTCCGGGCCGATGCTCGTGCTCGACATCGGCGGCGGCACGGTCGAACTGGCCGCCGGCTCCGGCGAGAAAGCCACCTTCGCGCGCTCGCTGCCGCTGGGCGCCCGCTCGATGACCCGGGACTGGCTGCCGTCGGAGCGCGTGTCGAACAAGCAGGTCAAGGCCCTGCGCGCGCACGCACTGGACGTCGTCACCACCACGCTGGGCGCCGCCGACGTCGACGATCCGCGGGTCATCGGCTGCTCGAAGGTGCTCCAGCAGCTCGCCCGGCTGGCCGGCGCCCGCCCCGGCAAGTGCAAGGAACTGCGCCTCGACGACCTCCGCGCATGGATCCCGCGGCTGGCCGCGCTGCCGCCGTCGAAGCGCGCCGAGCTGCCGGGCATCTCGCGCAGCCGCGCCCACCAGGCCCTGGCCGGCGCGATCGTCGCGGAAGCCCTGTTGACGGTCGCCGGCGGCAAGGTGACGATCTGCCCGTGGTCGACCCGCGACGGCCTGCTGCTCACCCTGCAGGACAAGGCGCGGGCCGCGGCGGCCGAGCGCGCGGCCTGATCCGCTGGCCCTTGCCGGGAAAACCGGGTATTCCGGAAAGCATGAGCCAGCAGCAGAGCCTTCACGGCCGCGACGACGAAGACGAAGAGCTCCCGAAGCTCCCGACCCCCGGCAAGCTGACGCACGACGTGCCGACGGCCCCGGACCCGGACGTGAGCCCGGGCGGGACCGAGGAAGTCCCGGCCCCACCCGGACGCGAAGCCGCTAGCGACCATCCTCAGTGAGAGTTATTCAGCCGTCGGCCGCCGCATGACTTCGCCCGCAAGCTGCGGTCTCGCGGTGGAGGCGGCGGCCTAACCAGAATAACTCTCAGTAATGGGGTTGGACGGCTCGGCGTACTGACGCACCGATTCCGAGTCACGCCGCATCGGCGCGCGCCCCGGTGGCTGCTTCGGCGGCGTGCCGGCGTCGATCTTCGGGATCGGGTACTGCCGCGGCTCCGCCGTGACGGTGATGCGCTCGCCGTGGTGCAGCACCTCCAGGGGTGCTCCGGCGACGACGTGGTAGGTGGCCTGGTCGGGATCGATCTCGACCTGGAACCGGGTGCCGCGGAACATCAGGCGGAAGGTGATCCGCCCGAGCTGCGGCGGCAGCCGCGGCGCGAAAGCCAGCGTTCCGCCGTGGTCCCGCAGGCCGCCGAACCCGGCCACCGCGCCCTGCCACGCCCCGGCCAGCGACGCCATGTGCAGGCCGTTGCGCACGTTGTTGTGCACGTCGTGCAGGTCGGTCAGCGCGGCTTCGGCCAGGTAGTCGTAGGCCAGTTCCAGGTGCCCGACCTCGGCGGCCACCACCGCCTGCGTCCCCGCCGACAGCGACGAGTCGCGCACGGTCCTCGCCTCGTAGTAGGCGAAGTCGCGCGCCTTCTCCTCCGGGCTGAACGAGTCGCCGCACAGGTGCAGCGCCAGCACCAGGTCCGCCTGCTTGACGACCTGCTTGCGGTAGAGGTCGAAGTACGGGTAGTGCAGCAGCAGCGGGTAGTGCGCCTGGTCGGTGCCCTCGTAGTCCCACTCGTCGTGGTCGAGGAACCCCTCCGACTGCGGGTGCACGCCGAGTTCTTCGTCGTAGGGCAGGAACATCGCCGCCGCGGCCGCGCGCCAGGAGTCCAGCTCGACCGTGTCGACGCCGAACCGCGCCGCCACTTCGGGGTGCCGCTCGCACGACTCCGCCGCCGCCTGCAGGTTCCGGCGCGCCATCAGGTTCGTGTAGACGTTGTTGTCCGCCACCGCCGAGTACTCGTCCGGCCCGGTGACGCCGTCGATCCGGAACGTGCCGTGCCGGTCGTGGTGGCCCAGCGACGCCCACAGCCGCGCAGTTTCCAGCAGCAGCTCGGTGCCGTAGTCGCGCTCGAACTCCTCGTCGCCGGTCGCGTTGAGGTAGCGCAGGACGGCGTCGGCGATGTCCGCGCTGACGTGGAACGCCGCCGTGCCCGCCGGCCAGTACGCCGAGCACTCGGCGCCGTTGATCGACCGCCACGGGAACGCCGCGCCGCGCAACCCCAGCTGGTGCGCGCGTTCCCGCGCTTTGTCCATTGTGGAGTGCCGCCAGCGGAGAGCGTCGCGCGCCGCGTCCGGGATGGTGTAGGTGAGCACCGGCAGGACGAAGGACTCGGTGTCCCAGAAGGCGTGCCCGTCGTAGCCGGGCCCGGTCAGCCCCTTGCCGGCGATCGCGCGGCTTTCGCCACGGGCCCCGGCCTGCAGGATGTGGAACAGGGCGAACCGGACGGCCTGCTGGAGTTCGGGATCGCCTTCGATCTCGATGTCCGAGGTGGTCCAGTAGTCGTCGAGGAACTCGCGCTGCTCGGTGAGCAGGCCCTTCCAGCCGGTCTGACGGGCGCCGGCCAGCGCCGCCTCGACCTGCGAACGCAGCGCCGGCACCGAGCGCTGCGCGGACCAGCCGTAGGCGAGGAACTTGGTGATCCGCAGCCGGCCGCCCTTCGGCACGTCGACGGCGACGGTCAGCCGCGCGAGGTCCTCCTCGGAGTGGATGCGGGCGCGGATCCCGTCGTCCACCTCGATCTTGTGGTCCATCGCCGCGGCCATCCGCAGGCCGGACCGGCGGGTCTGGTGCACCAGCACGGCGTTGTAGTCCGACGCGCGGTGGAACTCGCCGACCAATGGCGAGTTCAGCGCGGCGGCCACCCGCGGGTCACTGGTGTCGGACTCGATCGGCTCGTTGGCCAGCAGGTCGGACTGGACGACCAGCTGCAGGTCCTCGTCGAGCGGCTCGACCTCGTACCGGATCGCGGCGATCGCGCGCTGGGTGAACGACACGAGCCGCTCGGTGCGCACGCGCACGCGCCGCCCGGTCGGCGACGACCACTCGGTGGTCCGGCTCAGCGTGCCCTTGCGGAAGTCGAGCACCCGGTCGTGCGCGGTGGCCGCGCCGTAGCGCATGTCGAGCGGTTCGTCCTCGACGAGCAGCCGGATGATCTTGCCGTCGGTCACGTTGACGACGGTCTGGCCCTCTTCGGGGTAGCCGTAGCCGGCCTCGGCGTAGGGGAGTTCGTGCTGCTCGTAGAAGCCGTTGAGGTAGGTGCCGGGCAGGCCGCGCGGCTCGGCTTCCTCGAGGGTGCCGCGCAGGCCGATGTGGCCGTTGGACACCGCGAACGCCGATTCGGTGCGCTGCAGGGCGTCGACGTCCATGCCGCGCCAGCGCAAGGCCCACGGCGAGCATTCGTAGCCGTGCGGTTCGGTCATCGGTCCTCCAGGAGGTCGGCGAGGTCGTCGACGACGATGTCGGCCCCGTGGGCCTTAAGCTCGGCGGCCTGGTCGGCCCGGTTCACGCCCACGACGTACCCGAAGCCACCGGCCTTCCCGGCCTGGACGCCGGACTGGGCATCCTCGAAGACGGCCGCGTGCGCGGGCTCGACGCCGAGCGCCGCGGCGCCGGCCAGGAACGAGTCGGGCGCGGGCTTGCCCTTCAGGTGGCGTTCGCGGATGACGATGCCGTCGATGCGCGCCTCGACGTACTCGCTGAGGCCGGCGCCCTCGAGCACCTTGGCGCCGTTGGCCGACGACGTCACGACGGCGATCCGCAGCCCGGCGGCTTTCACGGCTTCGAGGTAGCGCACCGAACCCGGGTACGGGTTCACACCCCGCTCGTCGATGATCTTGAGGACCAGCTCGTTCTTGCGGTTGCCGACGCCGTTGACGGTCGGGGCGTCCACCGGGTCGTCCGGCTCGCCCTCGGGCAGCACGATCCCCCGCGACCGCAGGAATTCGCGCACGCCGTCGGCGCGGGGGCGGCCGTCCACATAGGCCGCGTAGTCGTGGTCGGTGAACTCGCTGAACCCGGCGCCGTCACGGGCGCGGAGGAATTCGTCGAACGTCCGCTTCCAGGCCTCGCGGTGGAGGATCGCCGTGCCGGTCAGCACTCCGTCGAGGTCGAACAGGCAGGCGGTGATGGTCTCGGGCAATCCCGTCATGCCCGCACGCTACCGGTGTTCGCTGTCCTCCGCGGGGTGCGGGCGCACTCGGTGGATGAGTTCGTGGACCGTGGCGTCCGCCAGGCGGTACCGCACCACGCGGCCGGTGCGTTGGGGTGTGACCAGCCCGTGCGCCCGGAGCAGCCGCAGGGCCTGCGACACCGCGGTGTCCGTCATGCCGGTGGCCGCGGCGAGGTCGGTGACGCTGATCTCGCGGGCGTAGTGGATGGAGACCAGCAGCGCCAGCCGCGAGGGATCGGCGACCACGGAGAAGCGCCGCGCCCATTCCTCGATGACGGCGCGGTCGCCGAGCCCGTCGACCGCCGCCGCGACGCGTTCCGGGTCGATCGGCTTGCGGTCGGTGCTCACCCCCGGATGATTCCACCCGCGGCGCGGGCGGACCACCGGTGGTCTGGGTCACGCCGCGCTTGACGCTCGCCGTCCCGCGGGCGAGTCTTAAGACAGTTGTCATAATCGAGGAGCCCGCATGACCGACGTCGAAGCCCCGGTCCGTTCGAAGACCATCACCTGGCAGGACCCCCTGGAGACCGCTCGGCTCGGCGCCACGATGTCCGGCCTGGAGTACATGCGGGCGATCGCCGAGGGCCGCGTCCCGCCGGCGCCGATCGCCGCGCACTTCGGCCTGCGCTGGGAAAGCGTCGAACCGGGCGAGGTCGTCGCGGTCGCCGAGCCGGACGAGTCGCTGTACAACCCGATCGGCATGGTCCACGGCGGCGTGGCGGCGACGATGCTGGACTCGGTGGTCGGCTGCGCGGTCCACACGACCTTGCCGGCCGGCGTCGGCTACGCGTCGGTGGAGCTGAAGGTGAGCTACCTGCGCGCGATCCACGCGGGCCGCGGGGAAATCCGCGCGACGGGCCGCGTCGTGAAGGAGGGTTCCCGGATCGCCTTCGCCGAGGGGGAGATCCGCGACGCCGAGGGCAAGCTGCTGGCCACGGCGTCGGGGACCTGCGTCATCACGCGCTAGAGCGGCTGCTTGACGTCCCAGTGCTCGACGAGCAGGCCGTCCTCGACGCGCAGGATGTCGACGACGGCCATCCCGGCCACGTGCAGGTGCGCGACGACGAGGTCGTCCTCGGCGACGACGTGCTCGATCTTCGCGCTCGCGCCGGCCAGCGGTGAATTCTTCACCGCGTCGGTGAACGCCTCGCGGCCGGAGGGCAGGCCGGGGCTGTGGGTGACGAAATCGGGGTGCAGCGCCGCCTTCGCGGCCTCGAAGTCCTTGTGCACGAACAGGTTCTCCAGGCAGTCGACGACGATCATGCGGTTCTTCGCGGATTCGCTCATGCCGCCGATCGTCGGCCGTCCGGGCGGCGGTGTCGATTACGCCGGAGGTCATCAGCGCGGCGGGCGGACCCGCCGGGCGCGGATCGCGTCGCCGCCGCCGTACCGGCCGATGACCGCGGCCAGGAGCTTCTGCGCCTCTTCGACCTGCTTCGCGCCGTACGCCGCCTCGATCTCCTCCTGAAGTTCCCGCCGCAGCACCCGCGTCGCTTCGACGGCGGCCAGCGCGTGTTCGGTGAGGTGCAGCAGCTTCGTGCGCGCGTCGGCCGGGTCGGGGTCGCGGCGCAGCAGGCCCCGGCGTTCGAGATCCGCGACCGCCTTCGACGCCGCCTGCTGGGTGACGCCCATCCGCTCGGCGAGTGCGGTGATGGACAGCGGTGCGGCGAGGACGTGCTGGATCACGACGCCGTCGTTGAAGCGCAGGTCACCGAAGCCCCGGGTCGCGAGCCGCCGCTGGACCTCGTCCGTCGTCGCCCAGCCCGCGAAAAGGGCCGTCAGTGACAGGTCGAGGCCTTCGGCGGTAGGATGCACAACCATGGTTGTGGAATCTAGCAGAGTGCCGGCGGAGCTGGCGGAAGCGTTCGTGCGCGTGGCGCACCGGATCGTCTGGTGCACCCTGGTGACGGTCGATCGGCGGGGGAGACCGCGCTCCCGGGTCGTCCACCCGATCTGGGAACCTGCCCCGGACGGCCTGGTCGGCCGGCTGTTCACCCGGCCGACCCCGTTGAAGCTCGCGCACCTGGCGGCGTCGCCGTACGTGTCGTGCTCGTACTGGGACCCGCAGCACGAGGTCGCTGTGGCGGAGTGCCGAGCGGAGTTCGAAGACGACGAAGAGACGCGCAAGTACCTGTGGGACCTGTTCGCGGCCACGCCGGAGCCCCTGGGCTACGACCCGAAAATCCTCGGCGGCGAGGACCACCTCGATCCGAAGATCACGGTCCTGCGCCTGACCCCGTGGCGCCTGTCGGCCGGCGGCGAAGCCTGGCGGGCGGCTTAGGCGGCACCCACCCGGCGGTCGAAGACCAGGCCTTCGGCCGCCCGCAGGCCGACGCTGATCGCCCCGGTCAGCACCGCGTCTTCGCCCAGCTCGCCCTGGACCACCTTCGGCACCAGCGGCGTGAACGCGCGCAGTGCCCGGTCGATCGGCTCCAGCAGCAGGTCCGCCGCCGTGCCCATGCCGCCGCCCAGGACGATCAGTTCCGGGTCGATCACCGCCGCCACCGAGGCCACCGTGTACGCGAGGCGGTCGGCTTCCGCCGCCAGTGCCTGCCGGGCCAGCTCGTCGCCTTCGCGGGCCAGGCGGAACACCTCACGGGCCGATTTCGCCGTGCCCAGGCCGAGTTCCCGGGCGCCCTGCACGACCGACTGGGCCGCCGTCGCCTCTTCGAGGTGGCCGCGGGCCGGCGGCGTGCTGGGCTCGTCGGCCGCGCGCGTGCGGCCGTACGGGAGGTAGCCGATCTCGCCCGCCGCGCCGGTCGCGCCGCGGAACACCCGGCCGTCGACCATCAGGCCCATGCCGACGCCGGTGCCGATCGTGATGCAGCCGAACACCGACGCCCCGCGCGCGGCCCCGCTTTCCCACTCGCCGACCGCGGTGAGGTTCGCGTCGTTCTCCACCATCAGGTCCGGGCCCAGCGCCGCTTCGAGGTCGTCGATCAGGCCCGCGCGGCCCCAGCCCGGCAGGTTCGGCGCGTGCCGGAAGCACCGCTTCTCCGGATCGGCGACGCCGGGGGAGCCGACCACGCGGACAACGATGTCGCCCGCCGAAAGACCGGCCTCCGCGACCGCCGCGGCCGCGATCTTCCCGACCGCCGTCACCAGCGCCGCACCGGAGCGCGCGGTGTTGCGCTCATCCCGGCGCGCCACGAGGTTGCGGCCGAGGTCCGACACCGCGACCCGCAGGTGCTCGCGGCCGATGTCGACGCCCAGCACGTACCCCGCGGTGGGGTCGGCTTCGTACAGCACGGCCGAGCGCCCGGTGCCGGTGGACGTCTGCCCGGTCGGGCGCGCCAGCCCGGCGGCCTCCAGGGCCAGCAGCGCCTGGCTGACCGTCGGCTTCGACAGCCCGGTGTCCTTCGCGACCTGCGGCCGGGTCGCCGGCCCGCCGCGGCGCAGCAGGTCGAGCACCGCCCGCTGGTTGATCTTGCGCATCCCGGCGGGGGTACCGACCGTGGGGATTTCTACGCCGGCCACCCGTGCCCGCCTCCTGTCGTCCTCGTGCTGCCTGCCACGCTAGCCGTCCGCGCCCGGATCGGCCGGAATACCCGCAGTTCGCGGCCCGTTGAGCGGAGCATGAGCACTCCGGGACGCGGCCGGGTCCGCGTGGCACAGGGCGCGAAGAGGGTACGGGTGTTCCTCGGCGGGCAGGTCGTCGCGGACACGGTGCACCCCCTCCTGGTGTGGGAAGTTCCGTACTACCCCACGTACTACATCCCGCGCGCGGACGTCGTGAGCGGCGTTCTCACCCCCTCCGGCCGGACGGCGCACTCGCCGAGCCGCGGAGAAGCTGTTCTGTCGACGATAAAGGGTGCCGCGGCCGAGGCGGTGGACGGCGCGCTGGAGTACCCGGATTCCCCGATCGAAGAGCTCCGCGGCCACGTCCGCTTCGAGTTCGGCGCGTTCGACTGGTTCGAAGAGGACGAGCAGATCTTCACGCACCCGCGCGACCCGGGCGTCCGCGTCGACATCCTCCCGAGCTCCCGCCACGTCCGCATCGAGGTCGACGGCGTGGCGGTGGCGGACTCGGTGCGACCGCACCTGCTGTTCGAGACGGGCCTGCCGACCCGCTACTACCTGCCCCGCGTGGACGTCCGGATGGACCTGCTGGCGAAGACCGACGTGGTGACGCACTGCCCGTACAAGGGCGCCGCGGAGCACTTCGACGTGGCCGGGCACGAGGACCTCGCGTGGAGCTACCCGACGCCGCTGCCCGAGAGCATCCGGGCCGCGGGGCTGGTGGCGTTCCTCGACGAGAAGGTGGACGTCTACGTGGACGGTGTGCGCCAGGAGCGCCCGAAGACGAAGTTCGCCTGACCCGCGTATAACGCCCTATACCTCGGGTCTTGTGGCGATCGTGGACCGGCCGAACCAGCCCGCTCCACCATCCGGCGCTGTGGCGGCGCACACATTCGGCGGCTTCCGCTGTCACCTCGTCACAGAGATGGGCGAACTCGACTACTCCGCGTTGACGCCGTGTCAAGGGGTCCTTAGCGTGGCGCGCACCCCGCCACCACCCAGCAAGGGATCCCCGATGGCCAGTCCCACCACCGAACAGCCCGAGCCCGGGCAGGTCGGCCGCCGCCGCTTCCTGACCTACCTGGTCGCTGCGCCCACGCTCACCGTCGCCACCAAGCTCACCGCCGACGCGGTGGCCCCGGCCCGCGCCGAGGCCGTCGTCCCGACCCTGCCGCAGCCGGCGGAGATCCTCGACCTCGGCGACGTCCTGACGCTGTCCTGCGCGCCGACCGCCGGGATGCTCGTGCTCGAAATGACCGCCGACGGCCGGGCGCGGCTGCAGCTGCCGCGCGCCGAGGTCGGCCAGGGCATCACGACGGCGACCGCGATGCTCGTCGCCGAAGAGCTGGACCTGCCGCTCGACCGCGTCGACGTCGTGCTGTCCGACGCCCGCACCGAGCTGCTGTTCAACCAGCTCACCGGTGGCTCCAACACGATGCGCTCGCTCTACGACCCGGTCCGCGCCACCGCGGCGACCGCGCGCGCCCGGATGGTCGCCGCGGCGGGGGCGCAGTGGGGAACCGACGCCTCGCGACTGTCCACACGCGACGGTGCGGTGTGGGCGCCCGACGGGCGGAGTGCCTCCTACGGCGTCCTCGCCGGGCCGGCGTCCCGCTCGGGCCTGAGCGTCGGGGCGATCCAGCCGAAGGCCGAGTCGGCACACACGCTCGTCGGGACGCCGACCTCGCGCAAGGACGCCCGCGCGATGGTCACCGGGAAGCAGGTCTACACGCTCGACCTCGACATCCCCGGTGCCAACCCGGTGATGGTGCGGCGCCCGCCGACGATCAACGGCACCGTGCAGAAGGTCAACAACGAAGCCGCCGTCCGCGCCATGCCGGGGATCATCGACATCGCCGTCGTGAAGACCGGGGTCGCGGTGATGGCGGAGACGTTCGGCCAGGCCCTCGACGGCAAGAACGCCCTCGACGTCACCTGGGGCCCGGGCACGGTCGACGGCGAGGACAACGAGAGCATCAAGAAGAAGCTGCGGGCCGCCGCGCTGCCGTTCGTGGTGCCGCCGCTGCTGACCCAGTACGTCGACGGCGAGTTCGACTTCGCCTTCGCCAGCCACGCGCCGATGGAGTCGAACTCCGCGGTCGCCGACGTCCGCGAGGACAGCGCGACCATCTGGGCCGGGCTCAAGTCGCCGATCGTGGCCAAGCAGACCATCGCGCAGGAGCTGGGGCTGCCGGAGAACAAGGTCACCGTGCACGTCCAGCAGGGCGGCGGGTCCTTCGGGCGGCGGCTGTTCTTCGACGCGGCGCTGGAAGCCGCGCACATTTCGAAGGCGATGAAGAAGCCCGTCCGGCTGATGTGGAGCCGGATCGACGACATGCGCCACGGCCGGGCGCGCGCGGCGAGCTACCACCGGATCCGCGCGACCTTCGCGCTCGGGCAGGTGCTGACGTTCGAACACCGCGTCGCGAGCGTCGAAACCGACTGGAGCCACGGCCTCGGCGAGATCCTCACGGCGTTCGCGGCGAAGCTGCCCGTCGGCGGCAACCTCAGCTTCGCGCAGACGGTGTTCCTGCTGACCGTCAAGTCGCCGTACAACTTCGGCGTCACCACGCAGCTGCTCAACGAGGTGCCGCTGAAGTTCCACACCTCGGCGTGGCGGTCGGTCTACTCGGCGAACACCCGGGGCGCCGAGGAGATCATGGTCGACGAGATCGCGGCGAAGCTCGGCAAGGACCCGGTGGCCTTCCGCCGCGAGTTCATCAAGGAGCCGCGGCAGCGCGCGGTGCTCGACAAGGTCGCCGAGCTCGGCGAGTGGGGCAAGAAGATGCCGGCCGGGTTCGCGCAGGGGATCGCGGTGCACGGCGAGTACAAGTCCTACACCGCCTGCCTGGTCGAGCTGGACGCGCGCGACCCGAAGCACCCGCGCGTCACGAAGGCGACCATCGCCGTCGACGTCGGCAAGCCGGTGAACCCGCGCGGCATCCAGGCGCAGATGCTCGGCGGCCTGACCGACGCGATCTCCACGACGCTCACCGCGGGCCTGCACATCGACCGGGGCCTGCCGCTGGAGGGCAGCTACTCGCAGTTCCACTACGCGCGGCAGAAGAACTCGCCGATGGACGTCCAGGTGCACGTCATGCCCGCGACCGGGGACATCGGCGGCGCGGGCGAGCTGGGCCTGCCGGCACCGGTCGGCGCGATCGCCAACGCCTACGCCCGGGCGACCGGGATCAAGCCCCGCAGCTTCCCGATCACCTTCCCGGTCGACTTCGACCCGTTCCCGCGCTGAGGAGAGCCATGCCGAACTACACCTTCGTGGTGAACGGGAAGACCGTCACCGTCGACGCGCCCGCCGACCTGCCGATGCTGTGGGCGCTGCGCGACAAGCTCAAGGTCCGCGGGCCGAAGTACGGCTGCGGCATCAACGTCTGCAAGGCCTGCACCAGCCACCTCGACGGCGAGGCGTTCAACCCCTGCGTCACGCCGGTGTCGGAGTGCGCCGGGCGCGAGGTCACCACGATCGAGGGTCTGGCCGACGGCGACGAGCTGCACCCGGTCCAGGAGGCCTGGCTGGAGCAGGACGTCGCCCAGTGCGGCTACTGCCAGCCGGGCCAGATCATGGCGGCGGTCGCGCTGCTGAAGAAGACGAAGAACCCGACGGACGCCGACATCGACGCCATCCAGAACGTCTGCCGCTGCGGCACCTACTTCCGGATCCGGGAGGCGATCAAGAGCGCGGCCGCCAAGATGGCCTGACGCGGATGCGGAGGTTCCACAAAAGAACCTCCGCATCCGCGGTTCTTGTAGCAAGTTCACCCGAACGTGGTGGCCCCGGTGGGGTTGGATGTCGGTCTCGGACCTCAACGGAGAGGCCGGGGACCGGAGGCCACCATGCACTACCAGGCGCTTCTGTCCGACGGGCTCGCCCCGCGCGTCGCCGTCCTCGCCACCGAGGTCGAGCGGAAGCTGCCGGAACTCGTCGAGAGCACGGTCCGGCAGATCCGCGCCGAAATGCCGGTCTACGCCGATGCCCGGTTCGTCACGCACGCCGAGCTGCGGAACTCGGTGCGCGCCAACCTCGAGCACGTGATGCGCACGCTGCGCGGCTCGGACGTGCCCGACCTGTCCCAGGCCCGCGCGACCGGCCGGGCCCGCGCCCTGCAGGGCGCGCCGCTGCCGGAACTGCTGCGCGCCTACCGGATCGGGCTCACCGAGGTCTGGCACCGGTTCGTCGAGCTGACCGCCGGTGCGCAGGACCTCGCCGGCCTGGTCGCGGCGACCACGGCGATCTGGGCGCTGATCGACGACCTGGCCGAAGCCCTCACCACGGCCTACCGCGACACGACGGCGGAGGTCATGGTGGCGCACCAGAACCGGCGTTCGGCGCTGGTGGAGGCCCTGTTCGCGGGCGGCGCGGCGACCGAGGGGACGCTCTGGGACATCGCCCGCGTGCTCGACCTGTCCCTGGACGGCACGTTCGTCGTCGTCGCGGCGGAGACCCCGCGGCTGGGCCACGAACCGCTCCCGCAGATCGAGGCCCGGTTGCGCGCGGCCCAGCACGCCTCGGCGTGGCGGCTCACCCCGGACCTGCAGGTGGGGGTGGTGTCCCTGCGCGACCCTGCCGCGGCTTCGGCGATCGTGGCGCTGGTCCGCGAGCACCCGGTGGGCCGCGTCGGGATGAGCCCGGTGTTCACCGGCCTCGGCAACACGGCCCGCGCGCTGCACCTGGCGCGGGTGGCGCTGTCGAGCATGACGCCGGGGACGCCGGGGCTGGTCCAGTTCACCGAATCCCCGCTGGCCGGCCTGGTGGCGAGTGCCCCGGAGGCCTCGGTGCAGCTGGCCCACCACGTCCTCCAGCCGGTCCTCGACCTGCCGGGTGACGACCGCAACGTGCTCCTGTTGACGCTGCGCGCCTGGTTCGACTGCCAGGGGTCGACGAAGCTGACGTCGGAGCGGATGTTCTGCCACCCCAACACGATCCGCCACCGCCTGAAGAGGATCACCGAAGAGCTGGGGAGGTCGCTGACGAACCCGGCGGACATCGCCGAGCTGGGCGCGGCGCTGCGGGCGTTGAACCTCTTCCCGGACGCGAGCCACCTGCCGGCCCCGCGTTAGCGCACCCCGGGCCCGTACCGCCGGGCCATCCCGGTGAGCCACTCGCGGCCGACCGGGTTCGCCGTGTGGACGCGCACCTCCGCCGGCCAGCGGTCGTGCTCGCACAGCCAGAGGACGACCGGGCGGGTCGTGTCGTCGCCGCCGAGGTCGTGGTCCAGCGAGATGACGGCGAACTCGCCCGCCGCGAGCAGCGCGATCGCCTCCGTGCTCGACTTCGCCCAGGTCCAGCCGTCCGGGGCCGGGCGCAGGTCGTCCACCCAGAGTCGCTCGGTCACCTCGTCAACCTAACGGCTGCGGCCGGGTGACCGGCGTCACGCGCGCACTTTGTCACGGGTGGCGGGCCTCCGGTGTCTCGTGGTCGATCGGATGCCTTCAGCAGAACGGAAAACGCCATGAGCAAGGTCTGGTTCGTCACGGGGTCGTCGCGCGGTTTGGGCCGCCGGTTCGTCGAAGCCGCCCTCGGCCGCGGCGACCGGGTGGCCGCCACGGCACGGTCCACCGAAAGCCTCGGCGAGCTCGTCGCCACCTACGGCGACGCGGTGCTGCCGCTGGCGATGGACGTCACCGACAAGGCCGCCGTCTTCGAGACCGTGAAGCGCGCCGCCGAGCACTTCGGGCGGCTGGACGTCGTCGTGAACAACGCCGGCTACGCGCAGATCGGCGCCATCGAAGAACTGACCGAGCAGGAGCTGCGCGCGCAGCTGGAGACCAACGTCTTCGGCCCGCTGTGGGTCATCCAGGCCGCCCTGCCGGTGCTGCGCGAACAGGGAGCCGGCCACTTCATCCAGCTGTCGTCGGCGGCAGGGCTGATCGCGATGCCGCTGGGCGGGGCGTACCAGGCGTCCCGGTGGGCGATCGAAGCGCTGAACGAAACCCTGGCCCGGGAGGTCGCCGACTTCGGCGTCAAGGTGACGATCATCGAGCCGGGCGGCTACGCCACCCGCGACGGCAAGAACCCGGACCCCCTCGCCAACGGCCACGTCGCCGAGACCAGCCCGGTCTACGACGGTCTCCGCAGCCGGCTCGCCGAGGTGGCGGGCAAGCAGCCGGCGGGCGACCCGGCGGCGGCGGCCCAGGCCCTGCTCAAGATCGTCGACGCCGCGAACCCGCCCCTGCGAGTGCTGTTCGGCCAGGGCTTCCACCCGATGATCCGCCAGGCGTACGCGGACCGGCTCGCGACCTGGGACGAATGGCAGCACCTGTCGGCGGAGGCCCAGGGCGCTCCCGCCGGAATTGTCGGTGGTCCCCGGTAGAGTGGAAACCGGGGGGCGCCCCCGCGGGCCGGCCGTCGGAGGAAATTCGCCAGGCCCGGTCGGCGAGCGGTTCACGCCGCCAGCAGCTCGCGGGTGCGGGCCTGCTCCTCCGCCGAGCCGATCGGGATCACCAGCAGCTCCGTCGCGCCGGCGTCCTCGAGGGATTTCAACTGGCGCCGCACGGTTTCCTCGTCGCCGATGAGCACACTGTCCGAGACCCGCTCGTGGCCCTCGCGGTCGAGGATCGCCCGGTACGCCGGGATGTCCGCCGCCCCGCCGTACGTCTGTTCCACCCACGCCCGGCGTTCGTCCACTTCGGACGTCACGCAGACCAGCTGGCCGGAGACCACGCGGGACGCTCCGCCCAGCGCCGGGACCACGAACTCGCCGATCGCCCGCGGGCCCGCCCAGGTCGTGATCACGCCGTCGGCGAGCTCGCCGGCCAGCCGCGTCGACTGCGGGCTCACCGAGCCGATCAGCACCGCCGGCCGCTCCGCGCCGGGGGCGTTCACCGCGCCCGACGCCGTCAGCGATTCGCCGTGGACGTCCGCCTTTTCCCCGCGCAGCAACGGGTGCAACGCCTGGAGGTACTCGCGCAGGTGCCGGATCGGGCGGTCGTAGGAATACCCGAACTCGCCTTCGACGATGAACCGGTGGCTCAGCCCGAGGCCGAGGTGGACGGGCACCCCGGCCGCCGCCTGGACCGTCAGTGCCTGCGCGGCCATGGTGAGCGGGTGCCGCGAGTACGTCGGCACGACGCAGGTCCCCAAGGCGAGCCCGGGGGCGGCCGCGGCGAGCGCCGGCAGCGCCGTGAGCGCGTCCCACCCGCCGCGCTGCGCCACCCAGAGCGTGCTGTAGCCGAGCTTCGCCGCTTCGCGGGCTTGAGCCGTCATGGCGTCGAAGCCGACACCGAGCTCGTCGATCAGGATTCCGGTGCGCACGGGTCCTCCCAGGTGGTCAGTAGGCGCGTTCGAGCTGTTTGCGGTCGAGCGCGACGGCTTCGGTGAACAGCGTCAGTGCCCGCGGCGCCACCTCGCGCAGTTGCCTCGTCGACACGGCGAGCGGCTCGAAGGCGTGCGCGACGGTGTCGGCGATCAGCGCCGGCTCGGGTGGCGGGGAGGCGCCGAGGAACCCGTTCAGCACGGCCTGGAAAGCGACGACGAGCTCGCGCACCGGCCGGTCCGTGCGGAGCAGGTCGTTGGCGGCCAGCAGGTCCAGGTACTCGACGAAGGCTTCCGCGTGCCGCGGGTCGAGCTTTCCGTGCAGCTTGGGCAGCAGCTTGCCGAGCGTCTCGGCGTCGTCGGCGTACCCGGCCCGCAGCAGCGGGCGCTTCAGCACGTTGGCGTACTGGATCTCGGTCAGCCGCGAAAGCCGCACGCTGAGCGGGTCGGCCGCGATCGTCGCCACGAGCTCTTCGAGCACCCCGACCGACTCGCGGAGCAGGACCGCCAGGAACAGCTCTTCGCGGTTCTTCCAGTGCAGGTAGACGGTGCCCTTGCCGACGTCCGCCCGCTCGGCGACGTCCTCGATGGTCGTGCGCCGGTAGCCGACCCGCAGGAGCAGGTCGGCGGCGGCGTCGAGGATGCGCTCGGCCCGTTCGGCCCGGTCTTCGGCAGGAGGCACGCCGAAATCATATGACCAAATTTCTCATTTGGTCAAACGCCGAGCGAGCACGACCCGGGTTCGGGGCCGTGCTCGCGTCGCGCCGGGTCAGGAGTCGGACGAACGCTTCCAGAGGTTGATGTCCGCGTCCGTCGCGTGGCCGTCGATCTCCGTCAGCTCCTCGGACGAGAACTCGAGATTGCCGAGCGCGCCGACGTTGTCCTCGAGCTGTTTCACGCTGCTCGCGCCGATCAGCACCGACGTCACCCGGCTGTCGCGCAACGCCCAGGCCAGCGCGAGCTGCGCCAGCGACTGCCCGCGGCGGCCGGCGATGTCGTTCAGCGCGCGGACCCGGCCGAGCCGGTTCTCGTCGAGGGTGTCGGGGTCGAGCGACTTGCCCTGCGCCGCGCGCGAATCCTCCGGGACACCCTTCAGGTACCGGTCGGTCAGCAGGCCCTGCGCCAGCGGGGAGAACGCGATGCACCCGGCGCCCGCTTCTTCGAGGGTGTCGAGGAGCCCGTCCGCTTCGATCCAGCGGTTGAGCATCGAATACGACGGCTGGTGGATCAGCAGCGGCGTGCCGAGCTCGCGCAGCAGCCGCGCGGCCTCGGCCGTCCGCTCCGAGCTGTAGGACGAGATCCCGACATACAGCGCTTTCCCGGCGCGGACGGCCGCGTCGAGCGCTCCGACCGTCTCCTCCAGGGGTGTCTCGGGGTCGAACCGGTGCGAGTAGAAGATGTCGACGTAGTCCAGGCCCATCCGGCCCAGCGACTGGTCCAGGGAGGACAGCAGGTACTTGCGGGAGCCCCACTCGCCGTACGGGCCGGGCCACATGTCGTAGCCCGCCTTCGTGGAGATCACCAGCTCGTCGCGGTACGGCCGGAAGTCGGTGGCCAGCAGCCGCCCGAAGTTCTCCTCCGCCGAGCCGTACGGCGGGCCGTAGTTGTTGGCCAGGTCGAAGTGGGTGATGCCCAGGTCGAACGCGCGGCGGGTGATCGCGCGCTGGGTCTCCAGGGGTTTGTCGTGGCCGAAGTTGTGCCACAGCCCGAGGGAGATCGCGGGCAGCTTGAGCCCGGAGCGCCCGCAGCGCCGGTAGGGGATCGAGTCGTAGCGGCCGGAAGCGGCGAGGTAGGTCACGCGGCCGATGCTAGCCCGCTCTTCGGGTACGCTCCTGGTGAGCGACCGCTTAGGAGGCACGTGGTGGGCACCGGATTCTTCACCTCCGTCGACGACGTGTCGGCCAAGCTGGCCGAAGCCGGCTACCTGGCCTCGACGGCGGTGGCGACCACGGTGTTCCTCGCCGACCGGCTCGGCAAGCCGCTGCTGGTCGAGGGCCCGGCCGGGGTCGGCAAGACCGAGCTCGCCAAGGCCGTCGCCCAGGTCAGCGGCTCGCGGCTGGTACGCCTGCAGTGCTACGAGGGCATCGACGAGGCCCGCGCGCTGTACGAGTGGAACCACGCGAAGCAGCTGCTGCGGATCACCGCCGGCCGCGACGAGACGTGGGAGCAGGCCCGCACCGACATCTTCGGCGAGGAGTTCCTGCTGCGCCGCCCGCTGCTCACCGCGATCTCCTCGGACGAGCCGACCGTGCTGCTGATCGACGAGACCGACAAGGCCGACATGGAGGTCGAGGGCCTCCTGCTCGAGGTGCTCGGCGACTTCCAGGTCACCGTGCCCGAGCTCGGCACGATCACCGCCACGCGCGCGCCGTTCGCCGTGCTGACGTCCAACGCCACCCGCGAGCTGTCCGAGGCGCTGCGCCGCCGGTGCCTGTTTCTGCACATCGACTTCCCCGAAGAGGACCTCGAGCGCGACATCGTCCGGCTCAAGGTCCCCGGGATCGACGCCGCTCTCGCCGATTCCGTCGTCCGGGTGATCGCCGCGCTGCGCGCGATGGACCTGCGCAAGCTGCCGTCGGTCGCGGAGACCATCGACTGGGCGCGCACCCTGCTCGCGCTCGGGGCGTCGACGCTGGACGAGCGGGTCGTGCGCGAGAGCCTCGGCGTCGTGCTCAAGCACCAGGACGACATCGCCAAGGCGGGCGCCGGCCTGCGGCTCGAACAGGTCCTGGACGCGTCGTGACCGGCGGCGTGCCGGAGCGGCTCGCGGCGTTCGTCAAGGCACTGCGCGCCCAGGGCATCCCGGCCGGGCCCGCCGAGACCGTCGACGCCGCCGCCGCGCTGGAGGTCCTCGGGATGGACGACCGTGCGCTCGTCCGCGAAGGCCTGGCCGCGGCCCTGGTCCGCCGCGGCGGGCAGCGGGCGGTCTTCGACGCCGCGTTCGACCTCTACTTCCCGGCGGGCATCGGCGCGCCCGAGCGGGCCCGCGAAGACCAGCCGACGACGCTGGAGGAGCTGCGCGAAGAGCTGGCCGCCGCGCTCGCCGACGGTGACCAGCAGGCGCTGGCGCAGCTCGCCGGGCTCGCCGTCGACATGCTGGGCCAGTACGGCTCGGCGTCCGGGCCGGGCGGCGGCTTCTCCGCCCACCAGACCCTGGAACGGCTGCAGCCGCAGACGCTGATCGCGCGGGTGCTGGCCGCGGTCCGCGGCGGCGGCGCCCGCGGCGAGTTCACCGACCGGCTCGACCGCGACGAGATCCGCCGCCGCGTCGAGGGCTTCCGCGGGCAGGTCCGCACCGAGGCGCGCCGCCGGGCGGCCGAAGTCCGCGGCCGCGAGCGCGTCGCCAAGCACGCGATCGCCCCGTCGCCCGATCGGGTCGACTTCCTCATCGCGAGCCGCAACCAGCTCGCCGAGCTCCGGCGGACGATCCAGCCGCTGTCCCGCAAGCTGGCGACGCGCCTGGCCGCGCGCCGCCGCCGGCGGACGCGGGGCCAGATCGACCTGCGCCGCACGCTGCGCCGGTCCCTTTCGACCGGCGGGGTGCCGCTGCGCCCGGCGTACCGCCACCGGCGGCCCGGACGGCCGGAAATCGTGCTGCTGTGCGACCTTTCCGGGTCGGTGGCCGGGTTCGCGAACTTCACCATGCTGCTGGTGCAGGCGCTGCGCGACCAGTTCAGCAAGATCCGCGTGTTCGCGTTCGTCGACAGCGCCGACGAGGTCACCCACCTGGTCACCACGGGCGCGGCCGACCCCGAGCACCTGGGCGCGCGCATGCTGTCCGAAGCGGCGCTGGTGCGCTGGGACGGCCACAGCGACTACGGCGGCTCGCTGCGCCAGTTCACCGAGAACTGGCTGGACGCGGTCGGCCCCCGGACGTCGGTGCTGATCCTCGGCGACGCCCGCACCAACGGCGGCGACCCGAACCTCGACGCGGTCCGCGAGATCAAGGCCCGCGCCCGGCACGTCTACTGGCTCAACCCGGAACGGCGGTCGCTGTGGTCCACGGGGGACTCGGCGGCGCTGGAGTACGCCGACGTCGTGGAGATGCACGAGTGCCGCACGGTGCACCAGCTCGGCACGCTGGTCACCCGCCTGCTGCCGGTGTGAGCCAGGCGTCGATGTCACGCAGCATGGCCTTCTTGGTCGCTTCGGGCGCGAAGGACGCCTTGACGCTCGCGCGGGCGAACTTCGCCATCGTCGTGTCGTCGTAGCCGAAAGCCTGCTGCACCCGGGCGTACTCCCCGGCCAGCGCGGCGCCGGTGACCGATGGGACGTCGGTGTTGAGCGTGACCGTCAGGCCCGCCTCGAGCAGGCGGGGGAGCGGGTGCTCGGGCAGCGACGGCACCAGGCCCAGCGTCACGTTCGACGACGGGCACACCTCCAAGGCGAGCCCCCGGTCGCGCACCTCGGCGACCAGCGACGGGTCGTCGAGGACGCGGATGCCGTGGCCGAGCCGTTCCGTGCGGCCGACGTCGAGGGCTTCGCGGATGCTGTCGGGCTCGGCGTCTTCGCCGGTGTGGTGGAGCAGGTGGAGCCCGGCCGCGCGGGCCTTCTCGAAGAGCGTCGCGAACGGCTGCAGTGAGTGGTTTTCCTCGCCCGCCATGCCGATCGCGAAGACTTCGTCGTACTTCAGCGCCAGTTCGAGGGTGCGTTCGGCCCGCTCGACCGACCGGCGCCGGGAGTGGTCGAGCAGCAGCCGCCACTCCAGATCATCGCTCTGCGACAGTCCTTTGAGGACGGATTGCAGCGGCATTTCGAGGTCGCCCAGGCGTTCCCCGTGCGAGGCCGCGGTGAAGGTGACTTCGGCGTAGCGCGTGCCTTGGGCGGCTTCGTCCTCGCAGTACTCGCGCGCGATGCGTTCGAAGTCTTCGGGACGCCGCAGGCACGACCGGATGAGCGCGTTGTAGTCGGCGAAGGCGCGGAAGCCGTCGAACACCGGAGGTTCGCCCGGGACGTCGACGCCGTTCGCCTCGCCGAGCTCACGCAGCGTGGCCGGGCGGATCGTGCTCTCCAGGTGGACGTGCAGGTGGGCCTTCGGCAGGGCGGCCAGGTCGCGCATGATCGCGAGCCTAGGCCCGGCCGGCGGCCTTCCGCGCGGCATTTTCCGGGGCCGGGCGCGGCGGGCTCAGGTTTTGGGCCTCGTCACACGGGGAACCTCCGGGTGGTTCGTCCGCGTTGTCAGGATGACCGCAACCGACGAGGGAGGGCCACCGTGCCTCTGATGAAGAAGCTGACCATGCTGGCCGGCGCCGCCGGTGCGGCCCGTGCGTACGCCAAGAAGAACCCCGAAAAGGTGAACCAGGCCGTCGGGAAGGCCGCGAAGTTCGTCGACGACAAGACCAAGGGCAAGTACCACCAGCAGATCGCCGGCGCGGTCCGCAAGGTCAACTCGGTGACCGGCCAGCCGGGCCACCCGGGCCAGGCCACCGGCCGGTAGGTCACTCTCCGGTCAGGACCTCCAGGAGCCCCTCGCCGTACTTGGCGAGCTTGTTCTCGCCGACGCCGCTGACCGTGCCCAGATCCGCCAGCGACGCCGGCCGTTGCGTGGCGATCTGGCGCAGGGTCGCGTCGTGGAAGACGACGTAGGCGGGCACGCCCTGTTCCTTCGCGACACCGGCGCGCCAGGCCCGCAGGCGTTCGAACAGCGGAGCCGCCTCCGCGGGCATCTCGACCGCGGCGGCGGCCTTCCGCGTGTTGCGCACCTTCGCGGCGGCGACGCGCTCGGGTTCGCGGCGCAGCAGCACCTGGCGATCGCCGCCGAGCACCTCCGCGCTCGTTTCGGTGAGCACGAGCGAGCCGTAGTCGCCTTCGACGGCGAGCAGGCCCTGCGCGAGCAGCTGCCGCACCACCGCCCGCCACTCCGGCTCGCGCAGCTCGGTGCCGATGCCGAACGTCTTCAGGGTGTCGTGCTGGAACTGCGTGACCTTCGGCGTGGACTTGCCGAGCAGGATGTCGATGATCTGGCCGGCGCCGAACTTCTGGCGCCGCTCGTTGCGCAACCGCACGACCGTCGACAGCAGCTTCTGCGCCGGGATCGTGCCGTCCCACTTCTCCGGCGGGTTCAGGCACGTGTCGCAGTTGCCGCACGGCCCGGCCGCCTGCCCGAAGTAGTTCAGGATCTGCACGCGGCGGCACTCGACCGTTTCGCACAGCGCGAGCATCGCGTTCAGGTGCGCGGCCAGCCGCCGCCGGTGCGCTTCGTCGCCTTCGGACGTGTCGATCATCTTGCGCTGCTGGACGACGTCCTGCAGCCCGTACGCGAGCCAGGCCGTCGACGGCAGGCCGTCGCGGCCCGCGCGGCCGGTTTCCTGGTAATAGCCCTCCACCGACTTCGGCAGGTCGAGGTGCGCGACGAACCGGACGTCCGGTTTGTCGATGCCCATCCCGAACGCGATCGTCGCGACCACGATCAGCCCGTCCTCGCGCAGGAACCGGGACTGGTGCTTCGCGCGGGTGCGCGCGTCGAGCCCCGCGTGGTAGGGCACCGCCGGAATCCCGTTCTGCACCAGGAACTCCGCGGTCTTCTCGACGGAGTTGCGGGACAGGCAATAGACGATCCCCGCGTCACCCTGGTGCTCGGTCCGCAGCAGTTCGAGCAGCTGCCGCTGCGGCGAGTTCTTGCCGACGATCCGGTACTGGATGTTCGGCCGGTCGAAGCTCGCGACGAAGTGCCGGGCCTCGTCGAGGTTCAGCCGGGCCGCGATCTCCTTGTGCGTGGCCTCGGTCGCGGTCGCCGTCAGCGCGATCCGCGGCACGTCCGGCCACCGCTCGTGCAGCGCGGAGAGCTGGAGGTAGTCGGGCCGGAAGTCGTGGCCCCACTGGGCGACGCAGTGCGCTTCGTCGATCGCGAACAGCGAGATCTTGCCGCGGTCGAGCAGTCGCACGGTGGATTCCACCGAAAGCCGTTCCGGCGCCAGGTAGAGCAGGTCGAGCTCGCCGTTGAGGAACGCCGACTCCACCTCCTGCCGCGCCAGGTAGTCCTGGGTGGAGTTGAGGAAACCGGCGCGGACGCCGGCGTTCCGCAGCGCGTCCACCTGGTCCTGCATCAGCGCGATCAGCGGCGAGACGACCACGCCCACGCCGGGCCGCACGAGCGCGGGAATCTGGTAGCACAACGACTTCCCGCCGCCGGTGGGCATCAGCACGAGCGCGTCGCCGCCGGCGATCACGTGCTCGACGATCGCCGCCTGGTCGCCGCGGAAGCTGTCGTAGCCGAACACGCGCCGGAGGGTCTCCAGCGCGTCGGACGCGGGTGCGAGGTCGGTCTCTGCCACCCGCCCGACTATAGAGCGGGGGTCCGACAGTTCCGGCCCGGCCCGCCGCGGGGTGCCAGAATGGGCGGGTGCAGCACTGGCCCGTTCCCGACCTCACCGCGTATTTCACCGGCGTCTGGCGCCTGGAGCGGGAAATCCGCACCGCGGACGGCGACCCGGCGGGCGAGGTGACCGGGACGGCCACCTTCAGCGAAACCGAAGGCGTCCTCGTCTACCGCGAGGAGGGCGAGCTGCGGCTCGGCGGCCACGTCGGGCCGGTCACCCGGACCCTGCACTACCGCCTCGGGGAACCCGGCCGGGCGGCGGTCCACTTCGACCACGGCGGCTTCTTCCACGACCTCGACCTGCGCGAAGGCCACTGGACGGCCGACCACCCGTGCCGCGCCGACCTGTACCGCGGCGAGTACCGCGTGACCGGCGCCGCGCGGTGGCGGCAGGAGTGGGCGGTGCGCGGGCCGGCGAAGGACCACGTGATCGTCAGCCGGTTCACCCGCTAGACGATGCCGCCGTTGGCGCGCAGCACCTGGCCGTTCACCCAGCGCGCCGGGCCGGCGAGGAACGCGACGACCTCGGCGATGTCCTCCGGTTGCCCGAGCCGCTCCAGCGGCGGCTGCTGGGCCATCCGGGCGATGGTCTCCTCGTCCTTGCCGTCGAGGAACAGCGCGGTCGCGGTCGGGCCGGGCGCCACGGTGTTCACGGTGATGTCGCGGCCGCGCAGCTCCCGCGCCAGGATCATGGTGATCGCCTCGACCGCGCCCTTCGTGGCGTTGTAGACGCCGTAGCCGGGCAGGTTCAGGCCCAGCACCGACGTCGAGGTGGTGATCACCGCGCCGCCGTCGCGGACCCGCCGCGCGGCCTGCTGGGCCACCGCGAACGTGCCGCGGATGTTGGTGCGGTGCACCCGGTCCAGGACGTCGAAATCGGTGTCGGCGATCGGAGTCGGCGGGTTCATCACGCCGGCCAGGTGCGCGACGACGTCCACGCCGCCGTAGGTGCGTTCCGCGGTGTCGAACAGCTCCGCGACCGCGGCCGGGTCGGCCACGTCGGCGCGGACGGCGATCGCCCGGCCACCGGCCGTCGTGATGGCGTCGACCGCGGCCTGCGCCTCCTTCTCGTTGCCGGCGTAGTTGACGACGACCGCCATGCCGTCGGCGGCCAGGCGCTCGGCGACCTGGCGGCCGATGCCGCGGGAGCCGCCGGTGACGATCGCGACGCGGGAGTCAGCAGGGGTGCTCATCGATTCCTTCTTCCGGTTCGTTCCACTCGGTCTGTTATCGATGATACTACTTCGTCGGTAACGATGCTAGCCACGCGGTGTCACCGCCGTCACCTCCCCGCGGCGGGGCGGGGGCATCCGGCCGTATCGACAGGGCCGGACGGCCGAATCCCGAGGTCAGGCGGGCCCTGCCCGTTTTCGGCCGCGCTAATCCGGGAACACCGGTCGCATCGGGGGCTTGACATCCTTGAAGGAGTTTGAGCGATGCCCACATGGCTGATCGTCTTGATCGTCGTCGTGGCCGTCGCGGTGCTCGGCGCCGTGATCTGGCTGGTGACGCAGGAAATGCAACGAAAACGGCTGCAGCAGCGGTTCGGTCCCGAGTACGACCGCACGGTCGCGGAGAAGGACAGCCCCCGTGCCGCGCAGCGCGAACTCGCCGAGCGGGAACGCCGGCACAAGGAGCTCGACATCCGGCCGCTTTCGGCGTCGGCGCGCGAGCGCTACGCCCGGGAATGGGCGCAGGTGCAGGAAAAGTTCGTCGACCAGCCGTCCGCCGCGGTCGCCGAGGCCGAGCAGCTGCTGAACGCGCTGATGGCCGAACGCGGGTACCCGACCGAGGGCTACGAGCAGCAGGTGGCCGACCTTTCCGTGCGGCACGCCAAGACCCTCGAGCACTACCGCGCCGCGCACACCACGCAGCAGAAGCGCGACGGAGCGTCCACTGAGGACCTGCGCGACGCGATGGTGCGCTACCGCACCGTGTTCGAGGACCTGCTCACCGACGGCGCCGACGACGAGCAGCACCACGACCGCCACGAGCACCACGAGCGCCGCAACGGACACGACCACAGCGGCCGCGAACACGGTGACCACGACCGCGACACCGAGCGACGGGACACCGACCGTCACGAGACCGAGCGCCAGGCGTCCGCGACCCCGCGGACCGAGTCGAATGGAGGACGCTGACCATGACCGATCACCTGACGCGGCACGACGCCGAGGACGACCGCGACCTGACCGGCCGCGAGGACGACCGCGAGGCCTACACCGGTGACAGCACCACCGGCGTCCCCGGCCAGGACCGGGCCGACTTCCGCGAGCCGGGCGACGACCAGAACCTGAGCACCGCCGACCTGGCCTCGGCCGGCCACCACGACGCCACCACCGCCGAGGAATCGGGCGGGGACGTGGAAGCGCCCGCCGGATCCGGCGGCGATGTCGAGACGCCCGCTGCCTCGGGCGGCGACGTCGAAACCCCGGCCGCTTCGGGCGGCGACGTCGAGACGCCGGCGCTGATCGACGAGGAGAAGGTCACCGGCTTCCGCGACCGCTGGCAGAACGTCCAGACCGGCTTCGTCGACGACCCGAAGCAGGCCGTCCAGCAGGCCGACGAGCTCGTCGCCGCCGTGATCAGCGCGCTGGCCACCACGTTCGCCGAGCACAAGAGCGAGCTGGAAGCCCAGTGGCAGCAGGGCGAACCGGCCACCGAGGAGCTGCGGATCGCGCTGCGCCGCTACCGCTCGTTCTTCGACCAGCTGCTGCCGCGGTAGCGGACGCCGTTTGCCGGCGGGCATGATCGGGTAGGTCTGCGCAGGGAAGAAGTCGGCAAACGGGAGGCAGCCGGATGAACGTGGCCGATCTGCTCGTCGAAGGGTTCAGCCGGGTCCAGGGCACGGTGCGCTCCGCGGTGGACGGACTCACCGCGGAGCAGCTCGGGACCCGGCCGGACGGCGAGGGCAACTCGATCGCCTGGCTGGTGTGGCACCTGACCCGGGTCCAGGACGACCACGTCGCCGACGTGGCCGGCACCGAGCAGGTCTGGACCGGCCAGGACTGGTTGTCGCGGTTCGGCCTCCCGTTCCCGGCCGGGGACACCGGGTACGGCCACCGCCCGGCCGACGTCGAAGCGGTCCGCGTCGACGACCCGGGCCTGCTCACCGGCTACTACGACGCCGTGCACGAGCAGACCGTCCGGTACCTGGAAGGGCTCGGCGAGCCGGACCTCGACCGGATCGTCGACGAGGCCTGGGACCCGCCGGTGACCCTGGGCGTGCGCCTGATCAGCGTCCTCGACGACGACGTCCAGCACGCCGGGCAGGCGATGTACGTGCGCGGCCTGCTGAAGCGCGGCTAGCTCAGCAAGCTTCGTAGCCGTCCTCGCGGTGATCGGCGAGGCGCTGCGGCCCCGGGCCGTCGGCGCCGAGCCGGTCGCCGGGGTTGGCGAGCCGGCACTTGGCCAGGGACATGCAGCCGCAGCCGATGCAGTCGTCGAGCTGGTCGCGCAGCTGTTCCAGCTGCCGGATCCGCGCGTTCAGGTCGTCCTGCCAGCAGCGCGAGATCCGGGCCCAGTCGGCGCGGGTGGGGGTGCGGTCGTCGGAGAGCAGGCCGAGCACTTCCCGGATCTTCGACAGCGGCATCCCGACCCGCTGGGACATCCGGATGAACGTCACCCGCCGCAGCGTGTCCCGGCGGTAGCGCCGCTGGTTGCCCGCGGTGCGGCGGCTGTGGATGAGGCCTTCGTCCTCGTAGAAGCGCAGGGCCGACGCGGGTACTCCGCTGCGCCGGGAGAGTTCGCCGACCGTCAGGTCCGGCAGCGACGGGGCCGGGGCGTCCACCATGGCGCACAGCCAACCACAGCGGCACGCTTGACTTCAAGCCAACTTGAAGTTCCATCCTCGTGCGGAAGGCAACAACGCCTGCGTGTCGAGGAGGAAGTGTGTCGGAAGCGCCGATCCGGGTCGCGGTGATCGTGGGAAGTGTCCGGGAAGGACGGTTCGGGCCGGTGGTGGCGAACTGGCTCGCGGGTGTCGCGGACGCGCACGGCGGCTTCGAAGCCGACGTCGTCGACCTCGCCGAGCCCGACCTCCCGCTCGTGATGCCGGCCTTCGGGGCCACGCCGTCCGCGGAGGTCGTCGCCGAGGTCGCGAAGGTGGCTCCGCGGCTCGAAGCCGCCGATGCCTTCGTCGTCGTCACCCCGGAGTACAACCACAGCTACCCGGCTTCGCTCAAGAACGCCATCGACTGGCACCGGCCCGAATGGCGGGCCAAGCCGGTCGCTTTCGTGTCCTACGGCGGGATTTCCGGTGGGTTGCGCGCGGTCGAGCACCTGCGGGCGGTCTTCGCGGAGCTGCACGCGGTGACCATCCGCGAGACCGTCAGCTTCCACGGCGCCCAGACGCGGTTCGGCGACGACGGCCTGCCGAACGACGACGCGGCGGGCGTCGCGGCGAAGGCGATGCTCGACCAGCTGGGCTGGTGGGCGCGGTCGCTGGCCGAGGCCCGGGCGGCGCGGCCGTACCCCGGCTGAGGCGCCAAGACGTCATGTCGACATCGGCTGTCACGCCTGGCAGGTCTGGTACGGCAGCCGGATGTCGGGGCCGGACAGGCCGATGGTGACGTACCCGCCTTGGGTGGCCAGCGCCGCGAAGGCGGTGCAGACCAGCTGGTTGATCCCGGCGGCGGAGATCGGCTGCAGCGGGAACGGGACGGTGATCGTCGGCGGCGAGCCGGGGGTGAAGGTGATCGCGCCGGACCGGCGGGGCAGCTCGGTCGTGTACCCGCCGGCCAGCTCGTCGGCCGACGGCCCGTCCAGCAGCATCGTCAGGGTGGCCTCGACGCCGACGGGCCCGCTGCCCGGCCGGGATATCGGCGACAGCCGGTCGTCGAGGACGAAGTAGAGGATCACGTCGGTGCCGCGGCCGTCGTCCGCCGGGCTCCGCAGGGTCGGCGCCGGCCCCGCCCCGAGCACCGGCGTCGGCTTGATCCCGCACGCGCTCACCAGCAGCAGCACCGCGAAGACGGCGAGTTTCTTCACCACGCCTCCCGGGGCACGCGAAGCTCGAACCGGGCGCCGGTGCCGGTGTTGGCGGCGACGATGTCCCCGCCGTGCAGCCGCGCGTTCTCCCGCGCGATCGACAGCCCGAGGCCGCTGCCCTCGGACCGGGCACGGGCGGTGTCGGCCTTGGTGAAGCGGTCGAAGACCCGCGGGAGGACGTCGGCCGGGATCCCGGGCCCGTGGTCGGTGACGGTGAGCACGACGTCGCCGCCTTCCTGCCGCAGCACCACTTCGACCGGCGGGGCGCCGTGCCGCAGCGCGTTGCCGACCAGGTTCGCCACGACGATGTCGAGCCGCCGCCGGTCGAGCCGCGCGGTGATCCCGGACGGCAGGTCGGCGGTCAGCTCGGCGCCGGGCTCCCAGCCGCGCGCGGCGAGGGTGTCACCGATCGCCGCGGCGACGTCCAGCTCCTCCCGGCGTAGTTCGGCCCGGCCGGCGTCGAAGCGGGAGATCTCGATCAGGTCCTGCACCAGCCGGGTCAGCCGCCGCGTTTCCGCCGACACCAGCCGCGCCGCGACCGCGGTGTCGGGCGGCAGCTGCTCGGCGTCCTCGTCGAGGACGTCGGTGACCGCGTTCATCGCCGCCAGCGGCGTGCGCAGTTCGTGGGAGACGTCGGCGACGAACCGCCGCGCGTCGGCCTCCATCGCGCGCAGGGTGCCGACCGTGCGCTCCAGCTCCGCGGCGGTGTGGTTGAACGTCGTGACCAGCTGGGCGAGCTCGTCGGACCCCTTCGCGCGCAGCCGCACGTCGAGCCGTCCGCGGCCGAGCTGGCTGGCCGCGGTGTTCAGCGCGCGGACCGGCCGCAGCACCTGCCGCGCGGCGAGCAGCGCGACCCCGACCGCGACCGGCAGGGCGAGTGCGGAGAACAGGAAGGCGGAGCGGGCCAGCGCGTCGATCGCCTCCTGCTGGTCGGTCAGCCGCGTCATCGCGTAGACCTCGAGGCCGCTCGGCTTGCCGGTGCCGGTCTGCACCGGGACGCCGACGAAGAACAGCGGGAAGCCCTGGACGTCGACGCGCTGGAACTGGATGTTGGTGGTGGTGGCCACGGCACGGCGCAGGTCGGCCGGCACGTCGTCGATCGACAGGCCCGAGGTCGCGTGCAGGTCCTGGTAGACGATCAGCGCGTTGCTGGACTTGAGCGCCGTCGCGAAGGCGTCGAGCGTGGCCTGCGACGGCGGCAGCGACACGGTCGGCAGGTACGCGGCGATCTGGTCGCGCAGCTTCAGCATGGTCTGGTCCTGGACGCCTTCGAGGATGGCCCGGCGCGCGAAGACGTAGCTCGCGCCGGCCGCGGTGGTGGCGCCGAGGATCATGATGACGGCGAAGGCGGCGACCAGCCGGGGCCGCAGCCCGGCGAGCCACGACCGGATCCGCGGTGCGGTCACGACCGGCCGAACCGGTAACCGAAGCCCCGGACCGTCTGCACGTACTCCGGTTTCGCCGGCACGTCCTCGATCTTCGCGCGCAGCCGCTGCACGCAGGCGTCGACGAGCCGGGAGTCCCCGAGGTAGTCGTGGTCCCACACGGCGGAGAGGATCTGCTGGCGGCTGTACACCTGCCCGGGCGTGCGCGAGAGCTCGAGCAGCAGCTTGAGCTCGGTCGGGGTCAGCGACACCGGCGCGCCGCGCTTGGTCACCTCGAGCCCGGACCGGTCGATGACGAGGTCGCCGTGCCGCTCCTCGGCCGCCGCCGGCCCGCCCGGCCGTTCGGCGGCCGAGCGGCGCAGGACGGCCCGGATCCGCGCGTCCAGCACCCGCGGCTCGACCGGCTTGGCGACGTAGTCGTCCGCGCCCGCTTCGAGCCCGGCCACGACGTCGAAGTCGTCGCTGCGCGCGGTGAGCATGATGATCGGGACCGGGCCGGACGCCCGCATCCGGCGGCAGGTCTCGAAGCCGTCCATGCCGGGCAGCATCAGGTCGAGCACGACGATGTCGGGCCGGTGGTGCACGAGCACCTCGATGCCGAGCTCGCCGGATTCCGCGGTGCGCACCACGTGTCCCTGCCGGCGCAGGGCCAGCTGCAGGCCCTCCCGCACCGCCGCGTCGTCCTCTACCACCAGTACCTCGGCCACGGCGCCATTATTCGGAAAAGCGCACGTCATGGCGACCCGGGCGGATCTTGTAGCAAAATCATGACATCGCGCTGACGGGATCCCGAAGACCGCGTTCCAGACTCGGGGACATGGCAGTGATCCTCACCGACGCACCTTCCGCGACCCGCCCGGCCGGCCCCGCACCCGTGACCCGGGCCGCGTCCCGCACGGCCGTCCTCCTCGCGGGCGCGGCCGGGTTCGCCCTCGCGTTCGTCGCGGCCTACCTGCTCTTCGTTCGCACGGAGGCCGGCCGCGGCGTCGAGAACGGCGTCGTCCGCAGCGCCCAGTCCGCGGGGACCACAGTGGACTGGGCGGACCCGCTGCGGCAGACCGACCTGGTGGTGGTGCTCGGCGGGGTGGCGGTGCTGATCGTGGCGATCGCCGTGGTCCGGCGGCGGCTGGCCCTCGGCGTGATGGCGCTGGTGCTGCTGGCCGCGCCCCTCGTGGTGGCGCAGCTGCTCAAGCTGTACGTCCTGGAGCGCCCGAGCACCGGCGACCGCTTCGGCGTGGCGAGCCACAACAGCTTCCCGAGCGGGCACGTCAGCGCGGCGATGGCCGTGCTCGTGGCGCTCGCGATCGTCCTGCCCCGCCGGTTCCGGCTGACGGCCCTGGTGACGGGCAGCGCCGGCGTCGCCTGGGTCTCGGCGGCGGCGGTGGCACTGGGCTGGCACCGGTTGAGCGACACCGTCGGCGGCTGCTTGCTGGTCGCGGCGGTCACCTGCGCCGGGGCGGCGGTGGTGTCCGCCCGCCGCCCCGACGGTGACCGCGTGCCGCTGATCCCGGTGCTGACGGGTTTCCTGGCCCCGTCGGCGCTGGTGCTGGCGGGGTACGCGGTGCTTTCGACGGCGACCTCGGGAGCGGCCCAGTTCGTGGCGGCGCTGGTGCTGGCGGCGCTGGCGTCGATGGCGGTGGTGCTGCTGCTGACGGGACCGTTGCGCCGGGTGGCGTTCGACCCGGCCGAGACCCGCGTCCGCCGGCTCCGGCGGTTCTGACTCGGGCTACCGCTTGCCGAGCTGGGCGAACGAGAGGTTGCTCGGCGGCCTTCCAGGACAGCCACGACCGCGACACCGGCGCAAAAGATCGAGACCGAGCACCCCCGGCCGTTCGTTCACCGGGCCAGTTTCCCGGGATTGGCCCGCGACAGAGGACGGCACCGCGCCTAGCGTCGGTGGGATGGACCCGAGGCTCGCCGATGACCTGCACTCCCTGCCCGATCTCCTCGACACCGCAAGCAAACTCGCGGCCGAGGCGCTCGCCGGGCTGGACCACCGGGCGGCCGCCGTCCCGCCCGTGGCCGCCGTCCCGGCGCCGCTGCCGCTCGACGGCGCCGGCGCACGCGGGGCCCTGGACGAGTTCACGCGACGCTGGGAGCCCGGCTTCGCCGCGAGCGCGGGTCCCCGGTACCTCGGTTTCGTGACCGGCGGCGCGACGCCCGCCGCGCTCGCCGGGGACTGGCTGACCGCCGCCTACGACCAGAATCCCGCCAGCGGCATGGATTCCTCGGCGCAAGACCTCGAGCGCGAGACCGTCGGCTGGCTGGCCGAGCTGTTCGGACTGGGCCCGGAGTTCTCCGGTGCGTTCGTCACCGGCGCCACGATGTCCACGGTCACCGGCCTGGCCATCGCCCGCGAATGGCTCGGCGAACGGGCCGGCGTGACCGTCTCCGACGCAGGCGCCGCCGCGCTCGGTCCCGTCACCGTGCTGTCCGGTTCGCCGCATTCGAGCGTGCTGAAGGCGTTGTCGTTCCTCGGGATGGGCCGGTCCGCGCTGCGGAGGGTGCCGGTGCTCCCGGGCCGTGAAGCCGTCGACGTCGCGAAACTCGCCGAAGCGCTCGAGACGCTCGACGGGCCCGCCGTCGTCGTCGCGAACGCCGGAACGGTCAACACCGTCGACTTCGACGACCTGCGGGCGATCGCCGACCTCAAGCGGCGGTACGACTTCTGGCTGCACGTCGACGCCGCGTTCGGCGGGTTCGCCGCGCTGGCCCCGGAACACGCGGCCCTCACCGCGGGCCTCGACCAGGCCGACTCGGTGGTCGTCGACCTGCACAAGTGGCTCAACGTGCCCTACGACTCGGCCGTCCAGTTCACCCGCCGCCGCGACCTGCAGCTGCGCGTGTTCAGCAACAACGCGGCCTACCTCGGCGAAATCGGGGAGACGCCGGACTTCCTGCACCTCACGCCGGAGAACTCGAGGCGGCTGCGCGCGCTCCCGGCCTGGTTCTCGCTCGTGGCGTACGGCCGCGCCGGGCACCGCGAGATCGTCGAGCGCTGCGTCGCGCTGGCCCGGGACCTGGGCGCGCGGATCGACGGCTCACCACACTGGCGGTTGCTGGCGCCGGTGCGGCTCAACGTCGTCTGCTTCACCCCGGCCGGAGACGTCACGCAGGACCGGATCGACGCGCTCGTGCAGGCCATCGCCGAGGACGGGACCACCTTCCTGACGCCGACGGTGTACGACGGCCGCCCGGCGTTGCGTGCCGCCTTCAGCAACTGGCGGACGACCGAGGCCGACGTCGAGCGGGTCTTCGCGGTGCTGGAACGCCTGGTCACGTCTTCGTGAGGGCTTGTTCCCGCGGCCCGGACCTGCCAGGGTCGGGCCGTGCCGATCTTCTCCGCGCCGGACGGAACCGCCCTCGCCGTCCACCTCGCCGGAGCCGGAGCCGAACTACCGGTGGTGTGCCTGCCCGGCGGCCCGATGCGAGCCGGCGCCTACCTCGGTGACCTCGGCGGCCTCACCACTCGCCGCCGCACCGCCGTGCTGGACCTGCGCGGCACCGGCGCCTCCGAACCGCCCGCCGATCCCGCCACCTACCGTTGCGACCGCCAGATCGAGGACGTCGAGGCCCTGCGCAAGCACCTCGGCCTCGACCGCTTCGACCTCCTGGGGCACTCGGCCGGGGCGAGCCTGGCCGTCCGGTACGCGGCCCGGTACCCCCAGCGCCTGAGCCGGCTCGCCCTGATCGCGCCGAGCCCGCGGGCCGTCGGCTTCGACGTCCCGGCCGACGAACGCCGGCGCATCATGGCCCGGCGCGCCGGCGAGCCCTGGTTCGCCGCGGCGGCCGCCGCCTACGAATCGATCGCCGCGAAGACGGCGACCCGCGCCGACTGGGCCACCTTCGCCCCGTTCTACTACGGCCGCTGGGACGAAGCGGCCCGCCGGCACCAGTCCGGCGAAGCCGGCCAGCGCAACGGGGCGGCCGCCCGGATCTACAACTCCACCGGCGCCTTCGAGCCCGGGACGACCCGCGCCGCGCTTGCGGCGGTCACCGCTCCGGTGCTCGTGCTGGCCGGTGAACTGGACTGGATCGCCAGCCCGGCTGTGGCGGATCGCTTCGCTGCCCTTTTCCCGGACGGCCGCGCCACCGTGCTGGCCGGGGCCGCGCACTACCCGTGGCTGGACGACGCGCCGGCCTTCCGGTCAGCCGTGGGCGGTTTCCTGGCCTGAGGCCGGGTTCCGGCGGGGCTTGATGCGCACGGCCGGCAACGCGGGCGCCGGCAGCCGCTCGCCCGCATAGCCCGTCACTTCGCCGAACTGGTCCGACCCGGCCTGCCAGGCTTCGCGGAACGCGACGATCTCCTCGTGGGTGCGGCCGACGAAGTTCCACCACATCAGGATCTCTTCGTCGAACGGCGTACCGCCCAGCAGCAGGAACCGGGCCGATTCGGTGCCGCGGTTGCTCAACGTCAGGGAGCGCACCCCGGTGCCGACGTAACCCAGCTCCGCCGCCCGGACGCGGGTGCCGGCCACGACGACGTCGCCGGTGTCGACGAGCACGCCGTGCTCGAAGCCGGGGTCCACGCCGAGCGACATGTGGGCGTCCGGTCCCAGCACGACTTCCGCGCCCAGCAGCGGCGTGAACGTCGGGATCGGCGACGTCCGGCCGGCCAGGGAGCCGAGGAACACGCGGATCTCGGCGCCTTCGATGCGGTTCACCGATGGGGCGTAGTGGTCGAACGCCCGCGCGGTGTGCCGGTGCCGTTCGGGCAGGGCCACCCAGAGCTGCACGCCGTGCAGCGTCTTGGTGGCGGCGGTCGAGACCTCGGAGTGGCAGATGCCGTTCCCGCCGGTCATCAGGTTCAGCTCGCCGGGCCGGACCAGCGCGTGCGTGCCGAGGCTGTCCCGGTGTTCGATCTCGCCGGAGAACAGCCAGCTGACGGTCTGCAACCCGGTGTGCGGGTGCGGGGCGACGTCCATCGCCCCGGGCCCGGCGACGTCGTCCGGGCCGTAGTGGTCGGCGAAGCACCACGCGCCGATCAGCGACCGCGACCGCTGGGGGAGGGTGCGCCGGACCCGCATCGCGCGGGGCCCGCCGAGGGGCACCTCCCGCGGCGTGAGGACCTCGACGGCCGGCCGGTCGGGATCGGCGGCCGCGGGCCGATCGCCGCAGGCGAGTTCGGCGGGGGCGGCCTCGGTGTTGCTCATACCGGCCACGGTAGTCGCGATGACGCCGGTGGCGCGGGTGGGCGGCGTCACGGCCCGCGGCAGCCACTAAGCCCCCATCGGCGCGAACCGGGCGGCCCGGCGTCCCACCCGGACCGCCGTCCCGGCGAACCGCCCGTAGACCGCGGCCAGCAACCCCAGATCGACCGCCACACCCACCCCGAGCGGCCACCCGCGGCCGTCCACCCACGCCCGCACCTCCCGCTCGGCCGTCCCCACCAGCGCGACCGCGTCACCGAGCGGAGCACCGTCCCCGCCGACCAGCACCTCGCGCAGCGCCCGCGCCGCGGCCACCGCATGCCCACCCAGCCGTCCCACCGCGGGCCGCACGTCCGACGGCACCGGCCCCCGCGCCTCGGCGACCTCCCGCGCAAGTCCACCCATCCGAGTGAGATCCGCGGCGGTGTGCACGGCCGCGAAAACCGCCTTCACCCCCGTCTCCGGCGGCGCGTGCAGGGCCAGCAGCGCGCACGCCTGGTCCTCGCACGCGGCCCCCAGCACAGTCACCGCGACGGCCTGTTCCCGCGCACGTCCGCCCAGCGTGTGGTCACTTTCCAGGACCGAGCGCGTGGCCTCCTCGAGCGCGATCGCGACGAGGTCGCCCAGATCCGCCAGCCGGTGGGCGAGCGTCACGAGCTCCTTCTCAAACGCCGTCGGCATGGCGGCAGGAAACCACCCCGCCCGGGTGTCGGCATCCGGAATTGTCGGACCCCCGTGCTGTCCTCATCGGCAAGAGCGGTGCACCCCGCACCCGGAGGACAAGGAGAGACCGATGGCAGGCGAAACGATGGTCACCGTGGTCGGCAACCTCACGAGCGACCCCGATCTGCGCTTCACCCCGGGCGGCTCGGCGGTCGCGAACTTCACGGTCGCGAGCACCCCACGCGTGTTCGACCGCGGGTCCGGTTCCTGGCGCGACGGTGACGCGCTGTTCCTGCGCTGCAGTTTGTGGCGGGAGTACGCGGAAAACGTCGCCGAGTCGCTCGTGCGCGGCGCCCGCGTGATCGCCCACGGCCGGCTGAGACAGCGGTCGTACGACACGAAGGAGGGCGAGAAGCGCACCGTCGTGGAGCTGGAGGTCGAGGAAATCGGGCCGTCCCTGCGGTACGCCACGGCCAAGGTGACCAAGGCCGTCCGCGCCACGGGCAGCGAAGGGAGCGGTTCCTGGACCCCGGAACCGGTGGGGGCGGGGAAGCCGCCCTTCTGACCCCCATCCGTTCGCGACCGGCCTCCGAACGCTCGTCGACGGGGCTTCGACCCGTGCTGGATTGCCTGCGGTGACGATGAGGGGACGCTCCGGCCGAGCCTGATGTCGAGATCCCGCGTGCCGATTCGACGCAGGAGCAGAGGCCGACCACGAGCGGGAGGGACCGACATGGACGGGAACGAGAACACCGGCTCACCGGCCGCGCACCCGGAGGTCAACCACCGGATGCGGGCGATGCTCCGAGCGGTCGGCGCCGGCCGCGCCCGGGTGTCGTGCAGCAGCGAACCGGACCTGTTCATCGACGGCCTCTCGTGCGGCGACCAGTTCGCGGCCCACGCGCTGGCCCACCAGGGCCTGGTCCGCGCGGCCCGCCGCGGCCGCCCGGGCGAGCTGGTGCCGGCGGTCCTGACCCCCGCGGGCCAGGCCCTCATCGCCCCCGAGCAGGAATCGGCCGCCTGAACCGGCGACCGGTGGATGTTTGACAACTCAACAGAGAAGGCCCCATCCCGCCGGCAGGCGAGGGCCGCACGAACCAGCCGGCGGCCCCGGACCACCGGCGACGGCCCGCGCCTACCGGCCCCGCTGCGGGAACTGGCCCGGCGCTTGCCGGCCGTGCTGTGGGAAACCAGGTCCGGCGGCGGCCTGCGCCTGCTGGCCCTGCTGTGGAAGCAGGGCCGGGCGACGGCCCCCGCTTACCGGCTCTGCTGCGGGAATCGGCCCCGGCGATGGCCCGCGCCTGCTGGCCCTGCCGCGGGAGTCGGGTCGGGCGGCGGCCTGCGCCTGCTGGCCCTGCTGCGGGAGTCGGGTCGGGCGCTGGCCGGTGCCTACCGGTCCTCGCTGCGGAAACCGGCCCCGGCGGCGGCCCGCGCCTACCGGCCCTGCTGCGGGAACTGACCCGGCTGCTGCCCCTGCGGGAACTGGCCCGGCTGCGGGAAGCCCTGCGGCTGGGACGGGTGCGGCGGAAACCCTTGCGGCGCAACGCCCTGCGAGGGGTGCGGCGGGTAGCCCGAGGCGGCCTGCTGCTGGGCCTGGCCCTGCTCTTCCTGGGCCTGCAGCCGGACCGCGTCCTCCTTCGGGATGCGGTTCTCGATCCCGCAGAACGTGCACTGCGCCGTGTACTTGACGCTGATCGGGAACAGCGGGATGAAGAACAGCGTGAACTTCGTGACCGCCTTGCGCACCGCGTGCGAAGCCGGATTGCCGCACCGGCCGCACAGGAACGTCGTCATCGCCAGCACGTAGATGCGGGTACGCCAGCCCCAGATCAGCATCGTTCTTCTCTCTTTCGGTTCTTCCTTCGCCGCGCAGCCTCGCACACCGTTGCCCCTTGCCGGGGCGGTTTCGCCGATCCCACGCGCACCGGCATCCGGCGAACCGGACATTCGGCCCGAACCCAACGCCGTGGCCGAGGACAACTAGATTGGGATCATGCCGAGCGACTTCGCCCTGAAGACCATGAACGCCGTCCACCGCGGCCTGATCAAGCTCACCGGTGGGCGGGTGGGCTGGCAGGTCGCCATGCCGGTCCTGGAGCTCACCACCGTCGGCCGCAAGAGCGGGCAGCCGCGGTCGGTGCTGCTGACCTCGCCCCACCAGGACGGCGACACGTGGGTCGTCGTGGCGTCGCGGGGCGGCGACGACACGCACCCCGCGTGGTTCCTCAACCTGCGTGACCACCCCGACGTCGAGGTCTCGCTGAAGGGCGGCCCGAAGCAGCCGATGCGTGCCCGCGTCGCCGACGCCGAAGAGCGGGCGCGGCTGTGGCCCAAGATCACCGCCGACTTCAAGAACTACGCGCAGTACCAGACGAAGACCGAGCGCGAGATCCCGCTCGTCTTCCTCGAACCGCGGTAGCTCACGACCGCGCCGTCAAGTAGGCCGGGTCGGCGGCGGGGATCGGCCGGTCCGGCACCCCGGCCAGCAGCCGGCTCATGGCGTGGAAGTACGGCGGCGCGGCCACCGTGCCGCCGAACGCCCCGTGGCCGCAGTCGCCGAGGTGCACCGGGGTACCCGGGCAGATCTCCCGCGGGTGCGGCCCGTCGGCGAACACCATCGACGACACCGCGTAGTCGTCGACACCCCCCACGAAGGCGACCGATTCGCTCAGCTGCGTCGTACCCGTCTTGCCGATGTCGGGCCGCGTCCAGCCGGCCGCGCGGGCCGCTTCGGCGGACGTGCCGCTCGTGGTGTCCTTGCTCAGCCCCGCTTCCAGGGTGTCCGCCACGCCCTGGGGGACGACCCGCTCGCACGCCTGCTGCGCGACCGGCACGGCGTTGCCGTTCCGGTCGGTCACCGACAGGATCGGGTTCGGCGGGCACCAGACGCCGCCGCTCATCAGCGTCGCCGAGACGTTCGCCATCTCCAGCGGGCTGACCGGGCTGTTGCCGAGGGTGAACGACAGCAGGTTCTGGAAGTACTGCGACTGCGGCTCGCTGAATTGCGGGTTGCCCGACTTCGGGTCCGGCGTGCGGCCGGCGTCGTTGGTCGCGAGGGTGTTCCGCAAGCCGAGCTTGTAGGCCATGTCCAGCACGGCGGGCATCCCGACCTGGCTCTCGAGCCCGACGAACGCGACGTTCGGCGACGTCGCCAGGCCGTCGGCCAGGCTGATCGGGTCCGCGTAGTGACCGTCGTTGTGGACGGTGTAGCAGGACGCGTGCGCATCCGGCACCGGGAAGCACTGGCTGTCCGGGTTGGGCAGCGGGGTGTCGAGGCCCGCCTTGCCGGAGACGAGGGCCGCGGCCGAGGTGAAGATCTTGAACGACGAGCCCGCGCCGAACTCGTTGCTCGCGTCGGCGACGATGTCGGTCGACGTCTCGCCCTGCGCCGGATCGGTGCCGTAGTTGCGGTTGGCGACCATGGCGAGCACCTGGTGCCCGTCCTGGCCGGGCTGGACGACGGCGAAGGTGTTGGCCACGCCGTCCTGGGTGGTCGGCACGTTCGCTTCGACGGCGTCCTTGGTCACCTGCGAGACACGCGGGTCGAGGGTGGTCTTGATCGTGTACCCGCCGGTGGCCAGCCGGTCGGCGGTGAACCCGGCGTGCACCAGGTAGCTCTCCGCGTAGGCGCAGAAGAAGCCCGCGTCCGGGGCCGCGCCCAGGCAGGTGCCGGACGGGGTGACCGGGCCGTTCGGCACCAGCCCGAGCGGGGCCGCCTTCGCCGTCGTCGCGTACGAGGCCGGGATGGAGCCGTTGGTGACCATGTCGTCGATCACCAGGTTGCGGCGCTGCAGCGCCTTGTCCGGGTGCGTGTACGGGTTGTAGATGCTGGGGTTGTTCACCATTCCGGCGAGCAGCGCCGCCTGCGGAACGGTCAGTTTGTCCGGGCTCGTCCCGAAATACGCCTTGGCCGCCGCGCCGACCCCGTACACGGTTCCGCTGAATTCGACCACATTGAGGTAATTCGCCAGAATGTCGTCCTTGCTCATGGTCGCGTTGAGCTGGACGGCCATTTTCGCCTCGCGCAGCTTGCGGGCGAGCGAGTCCTCGCGGTCGGCCTGCTGGGCGGCCGGGTCGTTCCGGTCGACGACGTTGATCAGGTAGTTCTTGACTTCCTGCTGTGTGATCGTCGAGGCACCCTGCAGCGCTCCGCCGGTGCTGTCGTTGACCGCCGCGCGGAGCATCCCCTGCATGTCGACGCCGCCTTCGGTGTAGAACCGGCGATCCTCGACCGCGATGATCGCGGCCTTCATCGTGGTCGCGATCCCGGCCGCGGTGACGGGCAGGCGGTCCTGGGCGTACAGCGTCGCGATCGGGGTGCCGTCGCGGTCGGTGACCGTGGTCACCAGCGGCGGATCGGCGGCGGCGAGCTGAGCGGAAATGGCGTCCACCGAATCGCTGACCTGATTCGACAACAAGCCCGCGCCGATGGCGGCGGGCGCCACCGTTCCGGCCACCAGAATTCCGGCGAGCAGACACAAACCGACAAAAGGGACCACGCCCCCGCGACGTTTCACGAATTCGAGATTAGGCATCGGGCGATAAAGCTTCCGTTCGGTGAGACATGTGCCTCACCGGGCCAACCTGCCCAGCAGTGCCGACGCGACCGAAACGGCCACCGCCGTCGCCACCGCCAGCACGGCGAAATCGGTCCCCAGGTGGGCGGGCGTCCCGATGAGCAGCCCGCGCAGCGCGTCGACCTGGTAGCTCAGCGGGTTGACGTGGCTGAGCACCTGCAGCCACGACGGCATCAGGTCCACCGGGTACAGCGCGTTCGAGCCGAAGAACAGCGGCATCGTGATCGCCTGCCCGATGCCCATCAGCCGTTCCCGCGAGAGGACGATCCCGGCGATCACGATGGACAGGCAGCAGAAGAACGCCGAACCGAGCACGAGGACAACGGCCATCGCGAGGAGCTTCAGCGGGTTCGCGGTCAGCCCGACACCGAGCACCGCGGCCAGGATCAGGACCATCAGCGCCTGCACGAGCGCGCGGACCCCGGCCGCGAAGGCCTTCCCCGCGACGAGCGCCGCGCGCGGGGTCGGGGTCACCAGGAGCTTGGCGAGCACACCCGCGTCGCGCTCCCAGATGATCTGGATGCCGTAGAAGATCGCGATGAACAGCGCCGACTGGGCCAGGATGCCCGGCGCCAGGAAATCGAGGTACGGCGTCGAGCCGGTCGGGATCGCGCGCAGCCGGGTGAACGTCTCGCCGAAGATCAGCAGCCACAGCGCGGGCTGGATCGCCCTGGTGAGCAGCTCGGTCTGGTCGCGCCGCAGCTTCTGCAGCTCCACCAGGCACATCGCGCCGACGCGGGCGCCGAGCACGCGCAGCCGGCGCAGCGGGCCCTCGTCAGCCGAGACGGCGGGCGGTACGGCGAGTGGCACGGACACCGCGGATCCCTCCTTCTTCGTGGTCGATCCGGTCCCCGGTCACCGCGCGGAACACATCGTCCAGAGTGGACTCCGGCCCGAGACCGGCCTCCAGTTCGGCGGGGGTGCCCAGCGCGCGGATCCGGCCGGCGTGCATCAGGGCGACGCGGTCGCAGTACTGCTCGGCCTCGTCCATGTAGTGCGTGGTGACGAGCACGGTCATGCCGGTCGCCTCGCGGATCGAGGCGATCCGGTCCCACACCGACGAGCGCGCGACCGGGTCGAGCCCGATCGTCGGCTCGTCGAGGATGAGCAGCCGGGGCGAGCTGACCAGGGCCTGGGCGAGCTCGAGCCGGCGGATCATGCCCCCGGAGTACGTCTTGGCCGTGCGGTCGGCGTCGGCGGCCAGCCCGACCAGCTCCAGGGCCAGCCGCACCTGGTCGGCCCGCTCCCGGCGCGGCACGTCGAAGAGCCGCGCGAACAGGGCGACGTTCTCGCGGCCGGTCAGCGCGCTGTCGGCGGACAGCTGCTGCGGGACGTACCCGATCAGCCGGCGCACGGCCATCCGGCGGCGCGCGACGTCGACGCCGAAGACGGTGATGCGGTCCGGGCCGGCCGGCAGCAGTGTGGTGATCATCCGGAGGGTGGTCGTCTTGCCGGCGCCGTTCGGGCCCAGCAGGCCGAACACCTCGCCCGGGTGGATTTCGAGGTCGACACCGTCCACCGCGCGGGTCGCGCCGAACGAGTGGCTCAGGCCGGTGCAGCGCACCGCCGCGGGTTCGGTCATGGCTGCTCCTTCAGGATGCCCACGAGTTTTTCCAGTACCGGCAACGCATGCCCGATCGCGCCGATGTCCTCTTCGGACAGTTTGGCGAGGGCATCGGCGACGAGCCCGGTGCGGGCGCGGCGCCAGGCGGCCATCCGCTCGGCGGCCGCGGCGGTGATCTCCAGCCGCGCCGCGCGCCGGTCGGCGGGGTCGGCCTCGCGGCGCAGCAGGCCCGCATCGGCGAGCTGGTTCACCAACGTGCTGACCGAGTTGTTGGCCAGGTGCAGTTCGCGAGCGGCCGCGGCGACGCCGATGCCGGGGCGGTCGGCCACCACGCGCAGCAGCTCGACTTGGGCGCCGGGCAGTGGGCTGCCGGGCACGTCGGCCCGCACCCGCCGGCGCACCACGCGCCGGATGCCCTGAACGGCCCCCAGCAGCCGGTCGGCGAGTTCGGTCATGCTCGCGAAGGTAGCTCTGGGTCAGATCTATTAGCAATGCTAAATGTCTGGTTGGCGAGGAAAGGGCGAAAGTGCCTCCGACACTTCCGGAGTCGGGCCGACCTCCGCAGGGCCGTGATCACGATCGCCCGAGGCCGAAAGGGACACCGCTGATCGGTGGAACCTGACCGGGCGTGACCGTTCGGCGGCGAAGTGCTGCCGTTCGCCGCGTGCCCGGCCGGTTCGGGACCGGAACTCCCGGCGCGGGCGCATGCTGTCCTTTCCGGCCCCGCGTCCCCGCGCCTGACGTCCACAGTGGACACTGCCAGAGCGCCCGGTCCGGCGGCCTCCGAGATGAGGATAGGAACGTTCGTCGTGACCCTGCTGGACAGCAAGCTCGTCCGGTGCTGGACCTCCCGCCCGCACCTGCAGTCCCTCTACACCCTCGCCGCGGCCGCCCCGCGGGTGCGCGCCGCCCTCGGCCTCGCGCCCACCGGCGGCGGTACGGTCGACTTCAAGGTGGCGGGGGACGCGCTGGCCCGCACCGAGGCGGAGCTGATCGCCGCGACGTCGGCGCGGCTGCCGGTGCACCCGCTGGTGACGCAGGACCTGCAGGGCCGGTCCACGGTCCGGTGCTGGCGGCGCAACCGCGACCTGCGCGTGCTGACCGGCGACCTGGTGGACGTCGCGGACCGGCTGGCCAGGGCGGGGTACGGCGGCTCCCTGCGGTTCGCGACCGTCGAGTTCGGTGAGCCGGCCGGGCGCCGCGAAGGGAAGCTCGCCCTGGTGTACCTGTTCGACCGCGGCACGTTCCACACCGCGGCCCCCGGAGCCCGTCAGCTGGACCGGGCCCTGGAACTGCGGGCCCGGGCGGCCTTGCACGGCGCGCTGCCGCTCGAACCGGTCGCGCAGCGGCGGTTCGTGCTCTGAGCCGCTTTCGAAGAGCCGTGACGCTGAAAATCCGCCGATTGGCGCAGCCCCGGTGGTCTGCGAGGATGCTGCTCTCGTCCGATCGAAGGAGATGGCCGTGGCTTCTCGTCTGAACCCGTACCTGCGCTTCCGCGACGACGCGCGGCACGCCATGGAGTTCTACAAGGGTGTCTTCGGCGGCACGCTCACCCTGAACACGTTCGGGGAATCCGGTTCACCCGAAGGAGCGGACGCGGACAAGGTCATGCACGCCCAGTTGGAGGCCGAAAACGGCTTCACGCTGATGGCGTCGGACACCCCGGCCGGGATGGAGCACAACCGGGGCACCAACATCTCGGTCAGCCTCAGCGGGGACGACGCCGACGACCTGCGTGGCTACTGGGACAAGCTGAGCGAGGGCGGCACCGTCACGGTTCCGTTCGAAAAGCAGATGTGGGGCGACGAATTCGGTGCCTGCGTCGACAAGTTCGGCATCCCCTGGATGGTCAACGTCGTGCACGGCTAGCCACGAGCCGTTGCAGCCGGTGCTCCCGTCGGTGACGATGGAGGAGCCGGCGTGGCGTGGCGCCGGGCCGAAGGAGGCCCGATGGCGGGTTTTCCCTGGACGTGTGCGCAGTGCGGCGCGGTCAACGACCCCGCGGCGCGGCGTTGCGCCCGGTGCGCGGGCCTGGCGCCGGGCCGGGCTCGTGCCCGGGCGCTGTGGGTGCTGCTGACCCTGATGGTGGTGGCCGGCGTCGCGGTGGGCGGGGTCCTGCTGTTCACCGGGCGCTCGCGGCCGCCGCCGTCCGCGACGGGGCCGTTCCCGGAGTACACGACACCCGCGCTGCCGACCACCAAGACCGTGGTCACGACCGCGAACAGCGTGACGCCGCCCGTCACGCCGTCCACGAGCACGGCAACGGACAAGCCCTGCCCGCAGGACGCCGCGCGGTACCTGCCCGGCGGCACGGGCACCGCGCTGCTCGTGGCGCAGACCGCGAAGTCCCTCGTGACGATCTGCCGGACCCCCGACGGCCGGATCTTCTACGACGGCCAGGCCCGCGGGCAGCCGGCCTCCGACGACACCCACATCATGCTGCCGGCCCAGGCCGAGGGCGACGGCTTCGTCGCGGTCAACGGCGACTACCGCTATCAGGTCGGCGGCGGCAGGCTGGTGGTGTCGGCCGGGTCCGGCGTGCTCTCGGACGAGGAGCTGACCACCGTCGGCTGAGCGCCGATCGTGCGCCCCTACCCAGGATGTGGGAGTGTCGGCGGTCACCGGGCCCCGATCAGCATGCTGGACCCATGGCTTTTCCGCTGGACAACCCGACCTGGGCGTCGCTGGCCGGACCGCACGCCCACTTCGCGGAACGGCAGGGGCGCGTGCTGCGCTACCCCGAGGACATCGCGCCCTTCCTGGCCCTGCCCGACGACCCGGGCGAGCAGGACTGGCTGGACGTCGCCGAGCTGGCCGGGCCGGGTGCGGTCGTCGTGCTGGCCGCGACCGTCGCCCGGCCGCCGTCCGGCTGGGAGGTGCTCGACGAGGTCCGCGGCGTGCAGCTGGTCGACGAGGGGGTCGCGGCCGCGCCCGAGCCCGAAGCCGTCCGGCTCGGCCCCGCGGACGTGCCGGAGATGCTGGACCTCGTCGAACGGACGCGGCCGGGGCCGTTCCGGAAGCGGACCGTCGAGCTCGGCACCTACCTCGGCATCCGGCGCGGCGGCGCGCTCGTCGCGATGGCCGGCGAGCGCCTGCACCCGCCGGGCCACACGGAGATCAGCGCGGTCTGCACGGACCCGGCCCACCGCGGGCAGGGCCTCGCGACGCGCCTGGTGCTCGCGGTGGCCGCGGGCATCCGCGAGCGCGGCGAGATCCCGATGATGCACGCGGCCGCGAGCAACACCTCGGCGATCCGCCTCTACCTCTCGCTGGGGTTCGCCCTGCGGCGCCGGCCGGACTTCGTGGCGGTGCGCGTGCCGCTCGCGGTCGCGGTCTAGGCACCGGTCGACGACCCGGGCCGGACGATCATCAGCACCGTCACCACCGCCCACAGCAGGTTGAACACGCCGGTCAGCATGGCCAGCCGGCCGAGCGTGTCCGATGTGGACTCCGCGGCCAGCAGCCGCTTCTGGCGCGGCAGGATCAGCAGCGCGAGCACCGCGGCCGCGACCGCCGTCAGGCCGATCGACACGAGCAGCCACGGGTCGCCCATGACGTGCATCGTGCCCGCGACGCCGAAGCCGAACACGGGCACCGCGATGGCCGCGTAGGCGTACACGCGGCAGATGCGGTGCAGGAGGGTCGCCGCCTTGACGTCGTCGCGGCGGACGGCGGCGGGGAACATGCTGGCCGCGACCGCGACCGGGCCCACGGCGAGGATCGCCGCCAGGACGTGGACCGAAAGCAGGATTTTCGACACGCGCCCGAAGTTAGCGATCTTCACGGCTCCGGGGGAGTGGCTGGATCGCCAGGAACCGCCGGGATCCGGCCACCTCCCGGCGCGATGTCGATCCCAGGCCTCCCGGATCGACGCTTCGGTGACGGGAAGGGGAGCACGATGACCGCCATGACCAGTACCTCGAACCGAGTCCGGAGCCTGCCGGTCCTGCTCGCCACCGAGGACGACGCCGAGGACATGGGCCTGCTGGCGCCCGACGACCGGCTGACCTGCCACGTGCACGGCCGGTGGATCCACCAGTGCGTCGCCTCGCCGGCGCACGTCAGCCCGGTCACCCGGCACCGCTGGTGCCGCGGCTGCCGGACCGAGCTGGCCGTCGCGGTGGACGAGCTGGCCCTGGCCGTGACGATGTCCTGCCCGCGTTGCGGTGATGGCGGCAGTGCCGCCACCGCCCGGCTGACCGCGGCCTGCCGTGCGAGCCTCGCCGCCGAGCGCGCGGCCCGCCACGCGGCCTGAGAGCTTGGCTAGCCCGGCACCCACATGGTGACGCGGGTGCCGCGGCCCGGCTGGGAGTCCACCGTGCCGTGCCCGCCGACCTCGGCCAGCCGGGCCATGATGGACTGGCTGATGCCGAAGCCCGGGGGCCGGTCGCGGACGTCGAAGCCCTGGCCCTGATCGCGGGCCACCACCGCGATCCCGCCGTCGCGTTCCTCCACGCGCAGCACGACCTGCTTCGTCCCCGAGTGCTTCACCGTGTTGCGCAACGCTTCCCGGACGGCTTCGCACAACGCGGTGCGCCGGTCCTGCGACACCTTGTGGTCGTCGGCGAAGTCCGCGGCGACGAGCTGCGTGCGCAGGCCGTCGCGCGCCAGATCGGTGGCGACGTCGGCGAGCTCGACGGCGAAGCTCCGGGTCGGCCCGGTCGGTACGGGCTCGGTGATCCGGCGGCGCAGCTCGGCCGCCTCCGCTTTGGCGACCGAACGCAGCTCCGAAAGCCGCGTGACGGCCTGGGCGTCGTCGCCTGGGGCCGAAATGGCGAGGGCTTCGAGGGTTTGCAGCACGCTGTCGTGCATGATGCGGCGCGTCCGGCGGCGCTCGGCCTCGCGCCCGCGCCGCAGTCCGATGTCCACCGCGAACCGCGTCCCGACGCCGAGCAGGATGAGGATCGCCACGGCGAGCACGATCGCCACCGCGAGCGCCACCATGCAGCCGATCGATCGCGTCATGGCGAGCTCGTCGCTCAGCGGCAGCCCGCCGGCCAGGGTCAGCAGCGCCCGGAACGGAACGGCCGCGGCGAACAGCCACAGCGCGGCGGGCAGCCCGGACGTGCCGGCCCACATGGCGACCGAGCCGACCAGCCAGGTCCACGAGACGTCGACGGCGAACGGCTGGATCGCGGCCGGCGCCGTCATCGCGACGACGAGGTTGAGGACCACCCCGAGGGAAAGGTCCAGACCGAGGGCGCGCCCGGTGAGCCGGGCCCGCAGGCCACCCGAGCGCAGCACCCAGACGACGGCCGCGGTGTTGGCGGCGACGGCGAAGAGGGTGGCCCCGAGCACCGGCCCGAGCCCCAGCACGCCGTTCGATGCGGTGAACCCGATGAACACCTTGACGAAGGCAGCGGCCCGGTAGGCCAGCGGAACGGCCACCCAGTAGCGCGAGGCACGGGCGAGCGTCGCGTCCCCGACGGCGGTCAGGTCGCCGCTGTCGCCCACGGGGTCGGCGGGTTCCGCGGGTGTGCCGCTGCGTAGAAGCGTGCGGACGAAGGTGCGCGGCGGTGCGGCAGAGCCCGCCTCGGGCATCGGTGGTCCCCATTCATCCGGCCGTCCGGGCGGCCTGAGCCTGGCAGCGGGGCAGGGGAGTCGTCAACCGTTCCGGCCCGGAGCCAGCCCGCTGGAGCAGAGCCCTCGACCGCTTCGTGATCTCCCGGTCGCCCACGGGAGGGGAGTGGCCGGCGCACCGCACCCGCGCCGCGGTCAGTACGCGTGGAACATCGTGTCCTCGCCCGTGTACCCCGCCCAGCCCGGCGAGCCCGTCGTCGCGAAGCGGAGCCACGCGCCGTTCAGCTCGGCCGCCAGCTCGTGCGGCGGGTTCTCGCCCAGCAGACCGCGCGGCCCCGAAAGCGCGTCCAACGCCCCGAACACGAACGGCAGCTCCAGCCCGTGGCACGCCCCCAGCCGGCCTTCGAGGAGGGGCGAGCCCCACTCGAACTCGTACCGGAACGTGCGGCCGGTGTGGTTCTCCGCCAGGTCGCGCACGCCGTCGCGGAAGACCAGGTCCGTCAGGGCCTCGACCAGGACCTCGCCCGCCGTGCGGCCCGAACCGAGGCCGTAGGCGTACAGCACGCCCGCCGGGTCCGGGTGCGAGACCGCCAGGGAGGCCACCGCCTGGTCGTCGGTGACCGCTTCCAGCGCGCCCGTCGGGACCAGGTAGAGCCGCATCTCTTCGCTGCAGCTGCCCGCGATCAGGTCGACGTCGCGGCCGGCGCCCGCCTTGATCGCCTTGGCCGGGTGGTGCGGCAGGACGTCGTCGCCGATCACCGGGAGGAAGGGGCTTAGGCCGTAGCCGCGGTCGTACCCCAGCGCGTCGCGGAGGTCGGGGGCGCCGCCCGGGCGGAGGACCGCGTCCTGGGCGTCGAGCAGCTGCTCGGTCGACACCTTGCGGAACGCCTCCGCCGTCGGTTCCGCCTTCAGTTCGTCCGCGACGACCTTGGCCAGGCGCCGGGCCTGGACGCCGTCGCGGACCATGTCCGGGTGTCCGCTTTGGACGATCGCGCGGCGGAACAGGCCCGTCGAGAGGGGCGAGCCGAGCAGGCAGGCGACGCTGACCGCGCCCGAGGCCGCGCCGAAGAGGGTGACGTTGGCCGGGTCGCCACCGAAGGCCGCGATGTTCTCCCGCACCCAGTGCAGGGCCGCGAGCTGGTCGCGGAGGCCGAGGTTGGTCGCGCCGCCGTCCAGGGGGAGGAAGCCGTCGATGCCGAGCCGGTACTGGACCGTCACCAGCACCGCGCCGGCGCGGGCGAACGCCGTGCCGTCGTGGACCGCGGCGGACGCGGCACCGCCGAGGAACGCCCCGCCGTGCACGAACACCAGCACCGGCAGGGAAGCGGCGCCCGGCTGCGGGGTCCAGACGTCGACCGTCAGGTACTCCGGTCCCGGCCGCCAGCCGGTGCCGGTGAGCGGGGTCAGGTCGAGGCCGGGCACGTCGTGACGGCGCTGCGGCGCCGTCGGCCCCGGTCTCCGCGTCTCGCGGACGCCCTCCCACGGTGGAGCGGGGACGGGCTCGGCGAAGCGCAGCTCGCCGTCGGGCGCGGCGGCGTACGGAATGCCGCGGAAGAGCACCACGCCGGCGGGGGTGACCTGACCGCGGACCGCGCCGGACGTGGTGGGGACGACGGGGTCGGTCATGCGGGGGTCCCTTCGTGGACTGTCGGGGGAAGCGCCCGTCAGCCTAGGACCGCGGACGGGCCGCCGTCATGGGCGTTCCGTCTCTCGCGTTGTCGCGGATGGATAACGGCGCCGGGCCCGGATTGGCCGGATGCGCGGCGGCACCGTGAATTCCTGGTGCGGTGCGGGCAGGGCGTCCGGGAACGCCCTGCCCGCACGGTCAGCCTTCGAGGAGGTCCTCGATGGTGATCGGGATGTGCCGGACGCGGATGCCGGTGGCGTTGTAGACGGCGTTGGCGACCGCCGCCGCCATGCCGACGGTGCCGATTTCGCCGAGGCCGCGGGCGCCCACCGCGTTGTGCAGGGTGTCGGGGTACTCGACGAACTGGACGCCGACTTCCGGGATGTCGGCGTTGACCGGCAGCAGGTAGCTCGCGAAGTCGCCGTTGGCGAGCCGGCCGTTCGCCTCGATCTCCAGGCCCTCGTGCAGCGCGGCCGAGACACCCCAGATCATGCCGCCCATGATCTGGCTGCGGGCCGCCTTGTCGTTGATGATCCGGCCGGCGTCGAACACGCCGAGCATCCGGGACACCCGCGCCTCGCGCGTCCACTTGTGCACCCGGACCTCGCAGAACTGGGCGCCCCACGAGGCGAAGGAGTGCTTGGTCAGCTCCTCGCCCGGCGCCGACGTCCCGGTCACGTCGAGCGTTTCGCGGCCGACGGCCCGCAGCAGGTCGCCGAAGGTCATCGACTCGCCGTCGGCGAAGACGCGGCCGTCGGCGTAGGTGACCTGGCGCCCGGCGAACGGCGCGCCGGGGTCGGACGCGAGCGCGGTGAGTTCGTCGATCGCCTTGGTGGCGGCGAGCATGATCGCCGTGCCCGCGCTCGCCGTCGCCGTCGAGCCGCCCGACATGCCGCCCGGGGGGAGGGCCGAGTCGCCGAGGCGCGGGGTGATCCGGTCGGCCGGGATGTCCAGCGATTCGGCGCCCACCAGGGAAAGCACGGTGAGCAGGCCGGTGCCGGGGTCCGCGCCGCTGGTCGCGACGACGGCGGTGTCGTCCGCCCGCAGCGTGATGCCGACGGTGGCCGGGAAGCGCAGGGCGGGGAACACCGCGGTGGCGACGCCCATGCCGACGAGCCAGTCGCCGTCGGTGCGGGTGCCCGCCGGGCGGTGTGCCCAGCCGAAGCGGTCCGCGCCGACGCGGAAGCACTCGTCGAGGTGCTTGCTCGACCACTGCAGGTCGTGGCCGGGCGGGGCGGTCGAGTTGTTGCGGACGCGCAGCTCGATCGGGTCCATGCCGAGCTTCACGGCGAGCTCGTCGATCGCGCTTTCCAGCGCGAACGAGCCGGGTGCCTCGCCGGGCGCCCGCATGAACGTCGTCGGCGGCACGTTCAGCGGCACGATCTTCTGGCTGATCGAGAGGTTCCGCGTCGCGTACCACTCGCGCGAGGTGCCGTGCGACGTCGGTTCGACGAACGACCGCGCGGTGTCGGTGTGGCACCACGAGTCGTGGCGGAGGGCGATCAGCGTGCCGTCCGGCTCGGCGCCGATCGCGAGCTTCTGGACCGTCGCGGCCCGGCCGGCGGTGGCGGTGAAGACCTGCTCGCGGGTGAGCGCGGCCTTCACCGGCCGGCCGAGGGCGCGGGCCGCCGCCGCGGCCAGGAAGGCCGGTGTGGAGGTGCGTCCCTTGCCGCCGAACGCTCCGCCGACGAACGGGTTGACCGCGTGGACGGCCTCCGGCGCCAGGCCGAGCGCGATGGCCAGTTCGGCCGCCTGCATGTGGGACGCCTGGTTCCCGCTGTAGACGGTCAGCTCGCCGTCGTCCCACACCGCGACCGCGGAGTGCGGTTCCATCGCGGCGTGGTTCTGCGTCGCGGTCGAGTAGGTCGCCTCGACGACCACCGGGCTCGCGGCCAGGGCGGCTTCGAAGGACTCGACGCCGTCTTCGAGCACCTCGATCTCCGGGGGAGCGCCGTCCATGGCCGGCGGCGCGGGTTCGGCCGTGTCGAGGTGCTCGGCGAGCGAGGTCCGGGCGGGCCGCTCGCGGTAGGTGACCGCGACGAGCGCCGCGGCGTCCCTGGCCTGCTCGAACGTCTCCGCGACCACGAAGCCGACGGGCTGGCCGTAGTAGGTGACTTCCTTGTCCTGCAGCGGAACCCAGGTGTCACCGAAGATCGGCAGGCTCGGGGTGTTCAGCGCCAGCGGATCGAACGGCGTGTACACCTCGAGCACGCCGGGCGCGCTCTTCGCCGCGGTGACGTCCATGGCCTCGATCTCGCCGTGGGCGATCGTGCTGAGCAGGACGTAGCCGTAGACCATGCCGGGGAAGGTGTGGTCGGCGCCGTACTTGGCGCCGCCGGTGACCTTCAGCGGCGCGTCCAGCCGGGTGATCATCGGGAGCTCCCGTCGGTCAGTTCGAGCAGGGCCCGGACGATGGTCCGCTGCAGCAGCGGCACCTTGAACCCGTTTTCGGACAACGGCCGCGCGCCGTCGGCGGCCACCGCCGCGGCCGCTTCGAAGGCGGCTTCGGTCGCCGGGCCGCCCCGCAGGGCCGCTTCGACGGACGGCAGCCGCCACGGCACCGTCCCGACCCCGCCGGCCGCGACCCGGGCGTCGGCGACGATCCCGTCCCGGACGTCCAGCGCGACCGCGGCGGAGCACAGCGCGAACTCGTAGGACTGCCGGTCGCGCACCTTGACGTAGGTGGAGTTCGCGGCCCAGTCCAGCCGCGGCACGATCACCTCGGTGATCAGTTCGCCGGGGCGCAGGTCGTTCTCCACGGCCGGGGTGTCGCCGGGCAGCTGGTAGAAGTCGCCGAGCGCGACCTCACGGGTGCCGGACTCGCCGGCCAGCCGCAGGCGGGCGTCGAGCGCGACCAGGGCGACGGCGACGTCGCTGGCGTGCGTGGCCGCGCACGAGTCGCTCGTGCCGAGGATCGCATGCATCCGGTTCGCGCCGGTGAGCGCGGGGCAGCCGCTGCCGGGAACGCGCTTGTTGCAGGGCATGGCGACGTCGCGGAAGTACGAGCAGCGCGTGCGCTGCAGCAGGTTTCCGCCGATGCTGGCCATGTTCCGCAGCTGCTGGGACGCGCTCAGCAGCAGGGCGCGCGAGATCGCCGGGTAGACACCGGGGTGCGCGGCGATGGCGCTCATCCGCTCGAGCGCGCCGAAGCGCAGCCCGTCGTCGGTGTCGATGCCGCGCAACGGCACGTCGTTGATGTCCAGGACGTGCTGCGGCGTCAGGACGTCCAGCTTCATGAGGTCGACCAGGGTCGTCCCGCCGGCGAGGTAGGTGCCGGGCGTGGCGACCGCCGCTTCGACGGTGGTGGGTGCGGTCAGCTCAAAGGGACGCATCGGCCCGCCTCGCCTGCTCGACGGCCTTCACGATGTTCGGGTAGGCCGCGCACCGGCAGAGGTTGCCGGACATGAACTCCCGCACGTCTTCGACGTCCTGCTCGACGGCGGCGACCGCCGACATGATCTGCCCGGAGGTGCAGAACCCGCACTGCAGGGCGTCCTGGTCGACGAACGCCTGCTGCACCGGGTGCAGCCTGTCCTCTGTGGACAGTCCTTCGACGGTCGTCACCGGCTGCTTGACGGTGGCGGCGAGGGTCAGGCACGACAGCACGGGCCGGCCACCGACGTGCACGGTGCAGGCGCCGCACTGCCCGCGGTCGCAGCCCTTCTTCGGGCCGGTGACGGCGAGGCGCTCGCGCAGCGCGTCCAGGAGCGTGACGCCGGGATCGACGTCCAGGTGTTCGGTCGTGCCGTTGACTTCGAGTGAGATGTCCACTGGTCTCTTTCCGCGGAGCCGGGCGGTTGCCCGACGGTGTGGTGGGGCGGTGAAGGCGGGAGCGGATAGTCATCCGCTTCACTCGGTCGCGAGGCTAGCGGATTACAATCCGCTTGGCAACGAACGGGCAGGCTGGAGCAGCTCCAGGACTCGGCTAGATTCAGCGGGACGGCACGACCACCGGGAGGGACGATGACGACCGGATCGGTCAGCCCGCGCCGAGCGGACACGCGGCGCAACCACGAGCGCATCCTCATCGCGGCGGCGGCGTCGCTGGCCGACACGGGCGAGGTCTCGTTCAACGCGATCGCCAAGCAGGCCGAGGTGGGCGTCGGCACGGTCTACCGGCACTTCCCGACCCCGGAGGCGCTGATCCTGGCGGTCTACCGGCGGGAGGTCCGGCACATCGTCGAGGTGGTGCCGGTGCTGCTGGAGAAGCACGCCCCGGAGGAAGCGCTCCGGGTGTGGGTGACCGACCACGTGGCCCACTACATGATGACGAAGAAGGGCTTGGCCGACGCGCTGCGCACGGCAACGGCGGCCCGCGGCGAGCTGCCGGGCGACGCGTACGAGGACATGCTCGGCGCGGTCGCGGCGATGCTCGAAGCCAACGTGGCGGCCGGGACGGTCCGCCCGGGCCTGACCCCGGAGCTGGTCATGAGAGGCATGGGTGGCCTCCTGTGGCTCGACCCGAACGGCGACTGGCGCCGCGACGCGGCCGACCTCGCCGACCTGTTGTGGCACGGACTGGCCGCACAACGCGACTAGGCCTCGCTGTCCAGCCGGACGGTGACGGTGACGCGGCCCTTCGGGTCGCGGCGGGCGACCGCGTGCCCGGTGCGCGCGGTGTCATCGAGTTCGAGGGTGAGCGGAGCACCGTCGCCGGTGAAGTTGCGCCACCACGACTTGGCATCGGGCAACCGCACGCCGATGGTGACGACATCGCCCGCCCGCCGATAGCCGACGGGCGTGCTGAAGGTCCGCCCCGACCGCTGGCCGGTGTAGGTGACCTGCGTGAGATGCCGCCGGACGAGCGACCCCCAGCGAGGGGAAGTCCGGAGCGCGCCAACGCAGGTGTTGACGCGCTCGACGGCGTTCTTCGGCAGCGGGCCTCGGTACCCCACGGCGGCCTCCTTCGGGTGGGCTGCTGCCACGGTACCGGAAAACGGAGAAGAGTGTTCCGGTTGCGGGGATGGCCGGTGGCTCGCTGGGGCGAGCGCTGCTGCGGCGGGGCGGCGAGGGGAAACGCTGGCCGGTGGGGCGGGCTGCCGGGGTGGTGCGGTGAGGACGAGCGGCGGCTGGTGGGTTGCGTTGATGCGTTGCTGCGGTGGTGCAGAGGGGCAGCGAAGATTGCAAACCGATGGGAGTGCGCTGCCGCGGCGGTGCGGTGGGCGGGCGGCGAGGGCGAACGCCGGGCCGCGGTGGGGCCTTGCGTTGATCGGCGGGGCCGCCGCTGCTCGGGCGGCGCTGCCGAGCGGGTGCGGGGCCGAGCGTCCAAGCGCTCCGCCCCCGCCGCGTCAGTTGGAGGTGGGGAAGGTGAAGGCCGCCTGTGAGTGGGGCCAGCGGGTGGTCACCACCTTGGCGCGGGTGTAGAAGCGGACTCCTGCCGGGCCGTGGATGGGGCTGTCGCCGATGAGGGAGTCCTTCCAGCCGCCGAAGGAGTAGTACGACATCGGGACCGGGATCGGGACGTTGACGCCGATCATGCCGACCTTGACCTCGCGCTGGAACTTGCGGGCCGCTTCGCCGCCGGCGGTGAAGATGGCCGTGCCGTTGCCGTACGGGTTGGCGTTGATCACCGCGATTGCCTCGTCGAGCGTCCGGGCGCGGACGATGGCGAGCACCGGGCCGAAGATCTCCTGCTGGTAGGCGTCCATTTCCGGGGTGACGTCGTCCAGCAGGGACGGGCCGACGAAGAAGCCCTCCTCGTGGCCTTCGACCTTCAGGCCGCGGCCGTCGACCACCACCTTCGCGCCTTGCTCGGCGCCGCGGGCGACCGAGTGCTCCACGCGCTCGCGGGCCGCCTCCGTGACGACCGGGCCCATGTCGCTGGCCGGGTCGGTGCCCGGGCCGACCTTCACTTCGCGGGCCTTGCGCTCGAGGATCTCCACCAGCTTGTCGCCGGCCGGGCCGACCGCGACGCCGATGGAGATCGCCATGCAGCGCTGGCCCGCCGAGCCGAAGGCGGCGGCCGTGAGGTGGTCGGCGGCGAATTCGAGGTCCGCGTCGGGCAGGACGACCGCGTGGTTCTTCGCGCCGCCGAGGGCCTGGACCCGCTTGCCCGCCGCCGTTCCGCGTTCGTGGACGTACTGGGCGATCGGGGTGGAGCCGACGAACGACACCGCCGCGACGTCCGGGTGGTCGAGGATGGCGTCGACGGCCGTCTTGTCGCCGTGCACCACGTTGAAGACGCCGTCGGGCAGACCGGCTTCGGCGTAGAGCCGCGCGACGAAGTTCGAGGCCGACGGGTCGCGTTCGCTGGGCTTGAGGACGAACGTGTTGCCGGTGGCGATGGCGATCGGGTGCATCCACAGCGGCACCATGATCGGGAAGTTGAACGGCGTGATCCCGGCGACCACGCCCAGGGGCTGGCGGAAGTCGTGCACGTCGACGTCGCGGGACACCTGGTCGGAGAAGCTGCCCTTGAGCGCGTCGGCGATGCCGCAGGCGTACTCGACGACCTCGCGGCCGCGGACGATCTCGCCGCGGGCGTCCTCGATCGCCTTGCCGTGCTCGGCCGAGATGATCCGGGCCAGCTCGTCTTCGTGCTGCACGAGCAGCTCGCGGAAGGCGAACATCACCTTGGTGCGCTGGGACAGCGACGAATTGCCCCACGACTCGAAAGCCTTGGCCGCGGCCGTGACCGCGGTGTCCACATCGGACGCTTCGCCGAGGAGGACCGACGCCTGCCGACGCCCGGTGGCCGGGTCGTAGACCGGCGCCGTGCGGGTCGAGCCCGCCGGGGTGGCCGTGCCGTTGATCCAGTGCTCGATGGTGTTCACGGGATTCCTCCGGTCGGTGCGGGGGAGCGGGTTCACAACAGGCTCACCGCGGTGTCGACGGCCTTGGCGACGTCGCCGTCGTGGGGGTAGAGCAGCGAGCGGCCGACCACCAGGCCCTGCACCGTCGGCTGGGTCAGGGCCCGCTGCCAGGCGGCGAAGGCCGCGTCCGGATCCTTGACCTCGCCGCCGAGCAGGACGGCCGGCAGGGTCGAGGACGCCAGCACGCGCTCCATGTCGTCGACCACCGGCAGCTTGAGCCAGGTGTAGGCCGACGAGCGGCCGAGGCCGGCGGCGATCGTGATCGACTTGATGACGGCGCCGGGGGAGAGGTCGTTCTGCACGCGCCCGTCGACCCACCTCGACAGGAACGGCTCGACCAGCGCGATCAGCTTCCGGTCGGCCAGCTCGTTGATCGCCTTGGCGGTGTTCTCCAGGACGCTCGGGGTGGCCGGGTCGTCGAGGCAGATCCGGGTCAGGGCTTTGCCGCCGTCGAAGCGCATCCGCTCGATCGTTTCCGCGTCGTAGCAGGCGAAGCGGTCGTCGATCTCGAAACTCGACCCGGCCAGGCCGGTGCGGTTCATCGACCCGAGCACGGTCTTGCCGTCGAGCACGCCGAGCAGCAGCAGGTCGTCGATGACGTCCGCGGTGGCCAGGACGCCGGTGACCCCTGGTCGCTCCAGCGCCAGGCACAGCCGCTCCAACAACTCGCCGCGGTCGGCCATCGCCGTGGGGTTCCCGCCGACGGCGTTCGCGCCGCGGGCGGGGTGGTCCGCGGCGATGATCATCGTGCGGCCCTTGTCGTTGAAGGGCGATTCGGCCCGGACGCGGTTCGCGGCCGCCTCGGCGATCGCTCCCGGATCGTGCACGCGTCGGGCGACGATGCGGCGCAGCACGTCGGTCACGGTTCGCTCCCAGCCGGTCTGAAGGGGCACGGCCTTCGTGCTCCCGGAGGCGACGATTCCAGCGGGGCGAGGATTTGTCAAGACATATGGACAACAGGTCATCCCAACAGGTGGCCGCGAGGCGGTACGCTCCGCGGATGAGCAAGCTGGACGCCGCCTTCCCGGCCTGGGACGCGGGGCGCGAGATCGTCCTGGACCCGGGCAGCCCGGAACCGCTGTACTTCCAGGTGTCCCGGCAACTGCACGCCGCGATCGAGGACGGCAGGCTGCCGGCGGGCGCGCGGCTGGGCAACGAGGTCGACCTCGCCGCGAGCCTGCGCCTGTCGCGGCCGACGATCCGCCAGGCGATCCAGACGCTGGTCAACCAGGGCCTGCTCGTGCGGCGGCGCGGGGTCGGCACGCAGGTCGTCCGCACGAAGGTCGCCCGGCCGCTGCGGCTGAGCAGCCTGTTCGACGACCTCGCCGGGCTGGGCGGCAAGCCGGCGTCGGCGGTGCTGGTCAACGAGGTCGAAGAAGCCGGCCCGGACGTGGCCGAGCTGCTGGAGGCGCCCGGGCTGACGCACGTCCGGCGGCTGAAGCGGCTGCGCTCGACCGACGGCGAGCCGCTCGCCCTGATGAACAACTACCTGCCCGACGGCGTCATCGACCCCGGCGACGACGAGCTGCGCGAGCGCGGGCTCTACCAGCTCCTGCGGTCGGCGGGGGTGCGGCTGCACGCGGCCGAGCAGAACATCGGCGCCCGGCTCGCGACCGAGGAGGACGCGGAACTGCTCGGGGAGGAACCCGGGGCCGCACTACTCACGATGCAGCGCACGACGTACGACGACTCGGGTCGGGTGGTCGAGTACGGGTGGCACGTGTACCGGGCGTCCCGGTACACGTTCAACCTTTCGCTGACCAACGGGCCGCAGTAGGCGCAGCAGCGTCGGCAGCCCCGGCGGCCGGTGCCGCTAACCGTCGGCGAACGGTGTCCGGCGCAGCGCCAGCACCACCGTGTCGTCCGCGTGCAGGACGACGTCGTGCATCCGGGTCACCAGCTCGCGCGGCAGGTCCGCCGCCGGGTGGGCGCACAGTCGCCCGGCCAGTGCCAGCAGCCGGGCCTGGCCCTCGTCGATGTCCTTGCGGCTCTCCACCAGGCCGTCGGTGTACAGGAGCACCGTGTCGCCCGGGTCGAGGACCACGTCGACCAGCTCGGGGCTGCCCGGATCGGGGAAGCCGACTCCACGCCCCGGCGCCGGCGGGGGCAGCAGGCGTGCGTCACCGGCCGCGGTGACGAGCACCGGTTCCGGGTGGCCGCCGCTCGCGAAGCGGGTGTGCCCCGTGGCCGGGTCGATGCGGGCCAGGAGGACCGTGGCCATCAGGGCCGACTCGATCGCCGCCAGGGTGTGGGAGGCGTGGGCGATCAGGTCGCGGAACGGGTGGCCCTCCAGGGCCAGCGTGCGGATCGCGTGCGTCACGGTCAGCGCGTGGCGGGTCGAGGTGACGCCGTGGCCCACCGCGTCGACCAGGGTCACGTGCACCTCTCCGCCGGGCAGGACGAACCAGTCGTACAGGTCGCCGCCGGTGGGGGAATCCTGGTCGGTCGGCGAATAGTGGACGGCCAGCTCCAGGCCCGGCACCACCGGCGGCCGCGGGCGCAGCGCGTCCTCCAGCTCGCGGAAGATCGCCGCGTGCGCGCGGCGGAGCTGCTCGTCCCGCTGCTCCAGCTCGACGTACATCGCCAGTACGCCGCTGTTGGTCTCCGCCAGCTCGTGCTTGAGGTCCCGCTGTTCGTTGACGAGCGTGTCGGTGCGGGCCACCAGCGCCAGCATCTCTTCGCGGGTCGCCCGGTCGTCGTCGGGGGCAGCCGCGGCCGCGGGCCTGCCGCCGGCGAGGTGCCAGGTCAGCGTCGGGTCGTCGCCGCGCTCGGGCAGCAGCGGCAGGGCGTCGCGGCTGCCCTGGCTGACGGGGTGCTCGAGCCGCACCGTGACCGCCAGCCGCCGGTCCGAGGCCGCCGTGGCCACGTCCACCGTTTCGCCCGCGGTGAGCGCCGGTTCGGCGAGCAGCGTGACGGCGAGGACCAGCCGCCCGCGCTCGTCGGCGGGCACGCCCGCTTCGGTGCACGCCTTGCGGAGGCGCCGCCGGATCCGGGCCAGGTCGGGGCGCATCAGGCGGACCGGTCCGCGCTCAGGGCGAGCATCGCCGCGTCGTCGCGGGCGTTGCGGTGCCGGTGGGCGAGGTCCGCGGCGAGCAGCAGCAGGTCCGGGGCCCGGCCGGGGACGCGCCAGCCGGTGCCGACGCCGTCGGTGTGCAGGACCACGACGTCGTCGTCGGCCAATGTCAGGTGCCGGACCGGCGCCGACGGCAGCGTGAACCCGACGATGCCGGGCGTGCTGAGCAGCAGCCGGGACGGGCCGTCGCCGAGGCTCGCCCCGCTGACGTTGCCGACGCCGCAGAACTCGAGCCGCCGCGGCGCGATCCGCACCAGCGCGACCGCCGCGCCGCGGGTCGTGCGCAGCGCGCGGTGCATGTTCGTGAGCTGGTGCGGCAGCGGGCGGTCCGGGTTCTCGGTGAACACGCGCAGTGCGGTGTCCGCGGCTTCGGCGGCGTCGGGTCCGTGGCCGAGCCCGTCGGCGACGACGGCCGTCCGGCTGCCCGTGACGTCGGCCAGCGCGACGGCGTCCCCGCAGTACTCCTCGCCGTCGCGGGGCAGGCGGAAGTGCCCGATCGCGCGACGGCCCGGTGGCGCGGCGGGGTCGAGCAGGCGGGCGGCGGCCAGCGTGCCGGCCGTGGGCGAGGACGTGATCCGGAACTCGGCCGCCATCCGCTTCACCGCGCCGAGGCCGGTGCCGAGGGTGGCCGTCGTCGTGTTGCCGTCGAGCAGCCAGTGGTCGAGGTCGGCCATGCCGGGACCGTCGTCGGCGGCCAGCACGTCGACGCCGCGGCCGGTGAGGGCCCGCTGCACGAACACGGCGCCGCCGCCGGTGTGCTTGTCGATGTTGCCCGCGAGCTCGGCCGCCACCACCGCGGCCCGGTCGGCGCGGACACCGGTGAGCCCGGCCTCGTGCGCGACTTCGCGGGCGACGCGGGCGGCGGCGTACCCCGCGCTGGGGTGGTCGACGCGGATCTGGCGCGTCAGTCCGGCGACGGTCGCGGTCATGGCTTCCAGCGCACGACCGTGACGGTCGTGCCGCGGCCGGGCGCGGTGTCGAGGTCGAACTCGTCGACCAGCCGCCGCGTGCCGCCGAGGCCGTGCCCGAGCCCCGCGCCGGTGCTGAACCCGTCGGTCATCGCCTGGGCGACGTCGGCGATCCCGGGCCCTTCGTCGCGCACCCGCAGCCGGAGCCCGAGGCGCCCGGCCGGGTCCCGCACGGTCTCGACGGTCATCGTGCCGCCCCCGCCGTGGATGTAGGCGTTGCGGACCAGCTCGCTGGCCGCGGTCACGATCTTCGTCTGGTCGACGATGGTGAACCCGGCGGCGACCGCGGCCGCCCGCACGGCGTGCCGGGCCGCGAGGAGGTCCTCCTCCACCCGGACCGGGTGCTCGCCGGAGGCGACGGTCCGTTCGTCAGGAAGCATGGGGCGCTTCTTCGGCGGGACGGCGCCAGCCCAGCAGCTCCATCGCCTGCTCCGCGTTGAGGGCGGTCCGGACGCCGGTGAGCTGCAGCCCGAGCTCGGTCAGGGTCAGCGCGACGGCGGGGCGCATCCCCGCCACGATCATCCGCGTCCCGAGCAGCCGCCCGGTGCCGGCCAGCTCCATGAGCACGCGCGCGACGAACGAGTCGATGATCTCCAGCCGGGAGATGTCGATGATGACCCCGCGGATGCCCTCGTTCGCGATCCGCGTGGTCAGCTCGTCGGTGAAGGCGAGGGCCGTCTTGTCGTCCAGGTCGCTCAGCAGCCCGCTGAGCAGGATGTCCCCCAGCCGCAGGATCGGCAGCCCGGCGTTCACCCGGTCACCGCGCCCGGGCGGGCGCTGTCGCCGAGCAGCTGCATCGCGGTCGCCAGCGCGTCGGCCAGCGAGCCGCGCGTGACGATGTGCGAGAGGTCGATGCCCAGCTGGGTGATGGTCTGCGCGATCGACGGCCGGATGCCGCTGATCACGCACTCCGCGCCCATCAGCCGGACGGCGCTGACCGTCTGCAGCAGGTGGTGGGCGACCGCGGTGTCGACGGTTGGGACGCCGGTGATGTCGATGATCGCCACCCGCGCCTCGTTCGCCTGGATCGCCTCCAGGAGGCTGTTCATCACGACCTGCGTGCGGGCGCTGTCGAGCGTGCCGATCAGCGGCACCGCGAGGACGTGGCGCCACAGCCGCACCACGGGCGTGGACAGCTCGAGCATCTGGTCGTGCTGCTCGCGGATGATCCGCTCCCGGCCGGCGGAGTAGACCTCGAACGTCAGCACACCCGCGCTGTCGAGCAGCTCGTTGACCAGCAGCGCGGCCCGGTAGCGCAGGGCGGAATCGTCGGTGTGCCGCTCGATCGCGCTCAGCATCGTGCGCTTGAGCGCCAGGATCGCCATGGCGGTGGCCGACGGCTGGGCGCCCGCGCGGGCCCGCCGCTCCGACAGCGACGTCAGCGCGTCCCGGACGGCGGGGTCCTGGTCGACGATCCGGGACACCGGGAGCGTGCCGCCGAGCGCGGTGCGGAGGGCGTCCAGCAGCTCGACGGCCTCGCGGCGCAGGTCCTGCCCGTTCCGGTCGCCGTCGTGCGGCTCCTGACCGGCCCAGTCGCGGGCCAGCGAGGACCGGTCTTCCTCCAGCATCCGCGCCAGGACCGAGCGGACCTGGCTGTCGTCCGTGCCCAGCACCGACGCCCTCCTCCGTGTTCGAGGCGCGCTCTGCTGTACGCCGACCGAGTGATTGTCATATAACAACAGTTGTTTCAGGAACGCAAATCCGGCAGGTCGCCGGCCGCCTCGGCCAGCGCCCGGTATTCCCGCAGCCCGGCGGCCAGGGCGAGCCGGCCCGCGGGGCTCATCTTCGCCAGCAGCGCCTGGACGCGGTCCCGGCGCCGGGCCCGCAGGTCCTGCAGGTAGGCCCGCCCGCGGTCGGACAGCCGCAACGTCAGCTCCCGCCGGCTGCGCGCGCTGGGCAGCCGTTCGAGGAACCCGACCGCCTCCAGCCGGTCGCACAGCCTGCTGACCAGCGGCGGCGTCGAGCCCAGCTGCTCGGCCAGCTGCCGCAGGTTGACCCCGTCGTGGCGGTCCAGCGCGACGACCGCGCGCAGCTGCGAGATCGACAGCGGGCGCGGCGAGACGTCCCGCTCTCCCTCGACCACCGACTCGAAGAGGCGGGCGAGGTCCGACACGGCGGCCGGCCCGTCCGGGGCCGCCTGCTCGCGGGATCGATCCACGGCGTCCACTCTGGCATCCCTATGCTGAACCGGCAGCACAGCCAACGCGACTCGCCGTGGACCGGCGCGCCGGAGCGGCGCAGACTCGACAGAACCATCCCGGCACGGGCGCGTGAGCAGGAGGCAGGCGTTGGACAGATCCCTGGCGGTGGAGCGTCTCCTCCGTGACGTACCACCGCACGACCTGCCCGGCGCGCTGCGCTCGGGTCTCGGCGAGCACTTCGGCGCCGAAGCGGTCGAACTGCTGATGGCCGACTACGCCCTCACGGAGCTGTGCCAGGTGGGCGAGCAGCCCTACTCGACGGAGCCGATCCCGGTCGACGGCACGATCCCCGGGTCGGCGTTCCTCACGCAGGCGGCGACGTTTTCCCGCGACGGCGACCGCGTCACCGGCTACCTGCCGGTCAGCGTCCGCGGTGACCGGCTCGGCGTCCTGGCCGTCACCTTGCCGTGCGAACCGGAGCCGCCGGTGTGGGCGGAGCTCCAGCGGTTCGCCGAAGCGGTGGCCCACGAGCTGTTCGTCGCCGACCGGGACACCGACCTCTACATCCAGGCCCGGCGCTCGTCACGGCTGACGCTGGCCGCGGAGATGCAGTGGCAGCTGCTGCCCGGACGGGCCTGCACCCGCGCCGAGTTCGCGCTCGGCGGTCAGCTGGAGCCGGCCTACGCCATCTACGGGGACTGCTTCGACTGGTCCGCGTCCGCGCGGAAGCTCGCGGTCACGCTGATCAACGGCATGGGGGAGGGCAGCGAAGCGGCGCTGCTGACGAACCTCGCGGTGAACGCGCTGCGCAACGCCCGGCGCGCCGGGATCGCGCTCGACGCGCAGGCCGAACTCGCCGACCAGGCGCTGTACGCGCACTACCGCGGCGCCGAGCACGTGGCCGCGCTGCTGCTGGAGTTCGACCTCGGCACCGGCGCGGTGCAGGTGGTCGACGCGGGCTCGCCGCGGCTGTGGCGGCTGCGGGACGGCAAGGCCGAGCGGATCCTCTTCGACGAGCAGCTCCCGCTCGGCACGTTCGACGGCACGATCTACACGCTCGAAAGCTTCCAGGCCGCCGACGGCGACCGGTTCGTGTTCGTCAGCGACGGCGTGTACAACGCGCTCGGCCCGCACGGCGAGCGGTACGGCGACCGCGAACTCGCCGAGGCGGTGTCGGCGACGGCGGACCTGCCGGCGGCGCACGTGCCGGGCGCGATGCTGCGGGAGCTGTCGACCCGCCGGCACGGCAGCCAGGCCGAGGACGACGCGATGGTGGTGTGCCTGGACTGGTTCGGGTCGACGCCGTTGTCCGGGACGGGGGACGGGCCTGCGGTGACGGTGCGGCGGGCTGACGGGGGCTAGGTAGCGGCCGGTTCGCTCGGGGTGCTGCTGCGTGGTGGACCGGGTCTGGTTTCTGCCTCGAGGTTCCGATGGGTTGGCGTCGGGCGGTGCCCACCACCCCGAAGCCGGATTGTGACTACGGCCGGTGGTACCGCGTCAAGGCGGGAAAGCGTGCCTTGACCCGGCACCACCGGCCGTGTTTGGGCTTCGGATCGGGGTGGCGGGGGAGGGCTGGGTGGGGTGCAGGCGCGGGGGCCGCATGCGGTTCGGGGCGGTGAGGCGGTTCAAAGGGCGCTCCGGCTTCGCCGGAGCCCTGCCAGGCCGCGGAAGGCCGCCGGGGTGGGGTTGGTGGCTTGCCGAGGCGGGGAAGGCCGCGGGGGCGCCCCCCGGTTTCACTCTACCGGCGACCGCCGACAATTTCGGGCCGCTCAGGCGGCACCGGGCACCGGTGGCCGGCCGCCCGGGCGACCGCGGCCAAGCCATCGCCGCGGGGGTCCCCCCGTTTTCCACTCTACCGGCGACCACCGACAGTTTCGGCCACCCCAGCCAGCCGCCGCCTGCTCGCTCGGAGTCAGGCGGCCGCCGACGGTTGTCGTTCCCTCGGGGCCGTGCGGCCCACGCTGACTACGGCCGCGAGGATCTCGTCCGGGTCGATGCCCGGTTCCCACAGCTCCGTGCCGACCACGTGGGCCAGCCTGCGGCGGCGGTGTTGCGGGGTGTCCGTCAAGGCGACCTCGGTCGGGCGGCCCTTCTTGACCGCGTGGACCGCCCGGGTCACGAGGATCGCCTCTTGACGAGTGGTGCCCAGTTCCGCCGCCGCGGCGAAGATCCTCTCCGCCGCGGCGTGACACCGTTCGTCCATCAGGCCTGGATCTCGCGGCGGCCGGACCGGTCACCGCCGATCTCGATGCGGCGGGGCTTGGCCTTCTCGGCTACCGGGATGCGCAGGGTCAGCACGCCCGCCTCGTAGTCGGCGGCGATGTGGTCGGTGTCGAGGCTGTCGCCGAGGAACAGCTGGCGGGAGAACACGCCCAGCGGCCGCTCGGAAACCTGCATCTCCACGTTGTCGCCACCGGGGAGCGGGCGGCGCTCGGCCTTGACCGTCAGCACGTTGCGCTCGATGTCGAGCTCGATGGCGTCCGGAGCGACGCCCGGCAGGTCGAAGCAGACCACGAACTCGTCGCCGGCGCGGTAGGCGTCCATCGGCATCGCGGTGGGCTTCGACCAGGTTCCGGTGGTGCCGAAGACCTGCTGGGTCAGGCGGTCCAGCTCACGGAACGGGTCGGTGCGCATCAACATCGTTGTCCTCCTTCTGGGCTTCGACGGGCGTTGTCAACACGCACTACTGTTCTAGCATGTCGTCCAAACGATGACAAGTAGGAAGTCGTCATCAAGATGACAGTGTGAGCCCGGCGCCACCGGGAACACGGGGCGGGAGATCCAGTCCCGTCCCGAAGGAGCCACCGTGCCCGAGCAGCCCGCCCAGCAGCAGACCCCGCCCGGCACCACCGCCGCCATGACGCCGCGGCCCGACCACGGCGAGCACAGCTACCGCGGCTCCGGCAAGCTGACCGGCAAGGCGGCGCTCATCACCGGCGCGGACAGCGGGATCGGCCGCGCGGTGGCGATCGCCTACGCCCGGGAAGGCGCCGACGTGCTGATCTCCTACCTCGACGAGCACGAGGACGCCGAAGAGACGCGGCGCTGGGTGGAGGAGGCCGGGCGCAAGGCCGTCGTCGTGCCCGGGGACGTCGCCGATCCCGCGCACTGCCGGGCCCTGGTCGCCCGCACCGTCGAGGAGTTCGGCCGGATCGACGTCCTGGTCAACAACGCCGCCTTCCAGATGACCCACGAGACCCTGGAGGAGATCCCGGACGAGGAGTGGGACCACACCCTCGCCACCAACCTGAGCGCGTTCTTCCACCTCGCCAAGGCCGCCGTGCCGCACATGAAGCCCGGGGCGTCGATCATCGGCAGCTCGTCGGTGAACTCCGACAACCCGACGCCGCAGCTGCTGCCCTACGACGTGACGAAGGCGGGCATCGCGAACATGTGCGCGGCCCTCGCGCAGCTGCTGGGACCGAAGGGGATCCGGGCCAACAGCGTCGCGCCGGGGCCGATCTGGACGCCGCTGATCCCGTCCACCATGCCGGAGGAGCAGGTGAAGTCCTTCGGCGAGCAGGTGCCGCTGGGCCGCGCCGGGCAGCCGGCCGAGCTGGCGCCGGTGTACGTGCTGCTGGCCTCCGACGACGGCAGCTACGTCTCCGGCGCCCGCGTCGCGGTGACGGGTGGCGCGCCGATCCTGTGACCGGCGCTCAGCTCCGCTGAAGGTGCGCGCAGACGGCGAGGTTCCCGGCGACGCACGCCGGGAACAGCCACGGCAGCGCCAGGAAGATCCCGGCCGCCACCAACGCCAGTGCGACGGCGTCCAAGCACAGGCACCACCGGAGCCGCCGGGCGCCCGTCTCCAAGCCTCGCTCGATCCCGCGCAGCCGCCGCCGCTCCCACGCCCGCAGCGGCGGGCCCGGGTCAGCGGCCGCGGGGGTCGTCACTGTCGCCCTGGTCGCTGGGCTGGATGGCGCCCGCGGCCACCTCGGCCGGCGACGGCTTGTCGCCGGGGTGGCCGCGGGTGACGTGCCCTTCGGCGCGCATCCGCTCGACCATGTGCGGGTAGTGCAGCTCGAAGGCGGGGCGCTCCGAGCGGATGCGGGGCAGTTCGAGGAAGTTGTGCCGGGGCGGCGGGCTCGTCGTGGCCCATTCGAGCGAGTTGCCGAAGCCCCACGGGTCGTCGACGCCGACGGGGGCGCCGTAGCGGTAGCTCTTGAAGACGTTCCAGATGAACGGCAGCACCGACAGGCCCAGCAGGAACGCGCCGATGGTCGACACCATGTGCATCCAGGTGAAGTTGTCGCTCGAGAGGTAGTCGGCGTAGCGGCGCGGCATGCCCGCGTCGCCGAGCCAGTGCTGGATGAGGAACGTCGTGTGGAAGCCGATGAACGTCGTCCAGAAGTGCCACTTCGCCAGTCCCTCGTCGAGCATCCGGCCGGTGATCTTCGGGAACCAGAAGTAGATGCCGGCGAAGGTGGCGAAGACGATCGTGCCGAAGAGCACGTAGTGGAAGTGGGCGACGACGAAGTAGCTGTCGTGGACGTGGAAGTCCAGCGGCGGGGACGCGAGGATGACCCCGGTCAGGCCGCCGAGCAGGAACGTCACCATGAAGCCGACCGACCACAGCATCGGCGACTCGAAGGTCAGCTGTCCCCGCCACATCGTGCCGATCCAGTTGAAGAACTTGATCCCGGTCGGCACCGCGATGAGGAACGTCATGATCGAGAAGAAGGGCAGCAGCACGGCACCGGTGGCGAACATGTGGTGCGCCCACACCACCGCCGACAGCCCGGTGATCCCGATCGTCGCGAACACCATGAGCTTGTAGCCGAACAGCGGTTTCCGGCTGAACACCGGCACGATCTCGGTGACGATCCCGAAGTAGGGCAACGCGACCACGTAGACCTCGGGGTGGCCGAAGAACCAGAACAGGTGCTGCCACAGGATCGCGCCGCCGTTCTCCGGGTCGAACACGTGCGCGCCGAGGTGCCGGTCGGCCAGGAGCGCGAACAGCGCCGCGGTGAGGATCGGGAACGCCAGCAGGATCAGCACCGACGTGAACAGGATGTTCCAGGTGAAGATCGGCATCCGCCACATGAGCATCCCGGGACACCGCAGGCACACCACGGTCGTGATCATGTTGACCGCGCCGAGGATCGTGCCGAGCCCGGTGACGATCAGGCCGGCGATCCACAGGTCGCCGCCGACGCCGGGGGAGTGGATGGCGTTGGACAGCGGCGTGTACGCGGTCCAGCCGAAATCGGGCGGACCACCCGGGGTGAGGTATCCCGACAGGACGACCAGCCCCCCGAACAGGTACAGCCAGTAGGAGAACGCGTTCAGCCGCGGGAACGCCACGTCCGGTGAGCCGATCTGCAGCGGCAGGACGAAGTTGGCGAAGCCGAACAGGTTCGGGGTGGCGTAGAGCAGCAGCATGATCGTGCCGTGCATGGTGAAGAGCTGGTTGTACTGCTCCGGCGAGAGGAACTGCAGGCCGGGCCGGGCCAGCTCACCCCGCATGAGCAACGCGGTCAGGCCGCCGATCAGGAAGAACCCGAACGACGTCGTCAGGTACAGCACGCCGATCGTCTTGTGGTCGGTGGTGCGGATCGTCTTCAGGAGCGTGGCACCGCGGGGACCCCGCCACACCGGGCGGTGGGGGATCGGAGCCGGGCGTGTCACCGTGTCGGTCATCGGACTTCTCACCTGTCGCCGCCGGGGAACGAGCTCTTCCCGCGCGCGTACCCGGGGCCGGGGGAGGCTACACACCCGAATCCCGGGATCAGCCGAACGAGCCGGCTTTGCAACCGGAGCGAGATCCGGGCCGGGGATTGGTGCCGGTCCGGCCGGGTAAGCCTCGGGCTTCACCTGCCGAAAGGAATTGCCATGTCCACCGCCACACCCGCCCGCACCCGGACACCCGTGCAGGTCGCCGCCATGGTCGTCGCGGTCGTCTTCCTGCTGGTCGGCGTGCTCGGCTTCGTGCCGGGCATCACGACGGACTACGACCAGCTGAGCTTCGCCGGCCACGACTCGATGGCCATGCTGCTGGGCGTGTTCATGGTCTCCGTGCTGCACAACATCGTCCACCTGCTCTTCGGCGTCGTCGGCCTCGCGTCGGCCCGCACCGCGCGCGGCGCCCGGACGTACCTCATCGCCGGCGGGGTCGTCTACCTGGTGCTCTGGCTCTACGGGCTGCTCATCGACCACGGCAGCGACGCGAACTTCGTGCCCGTCAACACCGCCGACAACTGGCTGCACCTGGGCCTGGGCGTCGGCATGATCGCCCTCGGCCTGCTGACGGCCCGCGCGGGCCGCACCGGTCCGGGGCCGCACGCGGCCCGGGGTCCCGGCCTCGGCTGACGACCGCGCAGCCGGGCCGCCGCGGGGCGGCCCGGCTGCGGTGGATCAATCCTCCTTGGTGCGCATCAGCACGGTCAGCGATCGGCCGCCGACGACCAGCGTTCCGCCGCCCGGCACCGTCCGCGGGGTGGCCAGCTGGTCGCCGGCCACGCCGCCGACCAGGACGCCGCCGACCGATCGGTGGAACACCTCGCCGGAGGCCGAATCCAGGACGATTGCCCACTCCTCGCCGTAACCGCCGTCGGGGACGGTCATCGTCATGTCGTCGTCGTGGGCGTTGAAGCAGAGCAGGAACGAGTCGTCCACCACGCGCTCGCCGCGCGCGTCGAGGTCCGGGATCGCCGTTCCGTTGAGGAACACCGTGATGGTGCGGCCGAACCCGGACTCCCAGTCCTGGTCGGTCATCTCCTCGCCGGACGGGGTGAACCAGGCGATGTCGCGCAGTTCGTCGCCGCGGCGGATGGGGCGGCCGGCGAAGAAGCGGCGCCGGCGGAACACCGGGTGCTGGTGGCGCAGGTCCACCACCGCCGAGGTGAACTCGAACAGCTCGCGGTTGTGGTCCAGCTGCGACCAGTCGACCCAGGACAGCTCGTTGTCCTGGCAGTAGGCGTTGTTGTTGCCCTGCTGGGTGCGGCCGAACTCGTCGCCGTGCAGCAGCATCGGTACGCCCTGGGACAGCAGCAGCGTGGCGATCAGGTTCCGCCGCTGCCGCGCCCGGAGGTCGAGGATCTTCTCGTCCTCGGTCGGGCCCTCCGCGCCGCAGTTCCACGACCGGTTGTCGTCGGCGCCGTCGCGGCCGTCCTCGCCGTTGGCCTCGTTGTGCTTTTCGTTGTAAGACACCAGGTCGTTCAGCGTGAAGCCGTCGTGCGCGGTGACGAAGTTGATCGACGCGAACGGGCGGCGGCCGTCGCTCTGGTAGAGGTCCGACGACCCGGTGATCCGGCTCGCGAACTCGCCGAGCGTGGCGGGCTCGCCCCGCCAGAAGTCGCGGACGGTGTCACGGTACGCGCCGTTCCACTCGGTCCACAGCGGCGGGAAGTTGCCGACCTGGTAGCCGCCCGGGCCGACGTCCCAGGGCTCGGCGATCAGCTTCACCTGGCTCACCACGGGGTCCTGCTGCACCAGGTCGAAGAAGGTGGCCAGCCGGTCGACGTCGTAGAACTCGCGGGCGAGCGTGGCGGCGAGGTCGAACCGGAACCCGTCGACGTGCATCTCGGTGACCCAGTAGCGCAGCGAGTCCATGATCAGCTGCAGGGTGTGCGGCTGGCGCACGTTCAGCGAGTTCCCGGTGCCGGTGTAGTCCATGTAGTACTGCGGATCGTCTTCGACCAGCCGGTAGTAGGCCTGGTTGTCGATGCCGCGCATGGACAGCGTCGGCCCGAGGTGGTTGCCCTCGGCCGTGTGGTTGTAGACGACGTCGAGGATGACCTCGATCCCGGCTTCGTGCAGCGTCCGCACCATCGCCTTGAACTCGTGCACCTCGCTGCCCGGGGTCGCCGGCATGATCGAGGCGGCGTACTCGTTGTGCGGCGCGAAGTAGGCGATCGTGTTGTAGCCCCAGTAGTTGGCCAGGCCGCGCTCGGTGAGGGCGTGGTCGTGCAGGAACTGGTGGACCGGCATCAGCTCGACGGCGGTGACGCCGAGGGTCTTGAGGTACTCGATCATCACCGGGTGCGCCAGCCCGGAGTACGTCCCCCGCAGCTCCTCCGGGATGTCCGGGTGGAGCTTCGTCAGCCCGCGGACGTGCGCTTCGTAGACGACGGTCTCGTTGTACGGCACCTTCGGCGGCCGGTCGTTGGCCCAGTCGAAGTACGGGTTGACGACGACCGCGCGGACGGTGTGCGCCGCCGAGTCGTCGTCGTTGCGCTCCTCGGGCCGGCCGAACCGGTAGCCGAACACGGATTCGTCCCAGTCCACCCGGCCGGTGACGGCCTTGGCGTACGGGTCGAGCAGCAGCTTGGCGGGGTTGCACCGCAGCCCGCGGGCGGGGTCGTGCGGCCCGTGGACGCGGAAGCCGTACTCCTGGCCGGGGCCGATGCCGGTCAGGTAGCCGTGGTGGACGAAGCCGTCGACCTCCGGCAGCCGGATCCGGGTCTCGGTTCCGTCCGGGGCGAACAGGCAGAGGTCGACGCGGTCGGCGACCTCGGAGAAGAGTGCGAAGTTGGTGCCGACACCGTCGTAGTCGGCGCCGAGCGGGTAGGGGGAACCGGGCCAAGGCTGCACTGGGCCTCCACAGGGGCGCGAGGGAACTCCGCCCGGATACCCGGCCGGGCGGCGTCCGAATCCGTGACGCGCGCCTCTCACCCGGACGCCCGGCCGGGGCCGCCGGCGGCGGCCCCGGCGACGGCGTCAGGTGAGCTTGTTCTTGACCTCCTTGGCCTTGCCCTTGGCGGTGCCCTTCGCGTCCTGCAGCGGCGAGTAGGTGCCGTAGAGGGCGGGGTCGGGTTTCGGGGCGGTGCCCGGGCCGCCGAGGGGTTCGGGGTCCATGAGGTATTCGATGCCGGCGTCGGTGGTCCAGCTGGTGCCTTTGGCGCCGTCGGGGCCGTCGG
>NZ_JACKQP010000019.1:0-119144 GCF_031625235.1 Amycolatopsis sp. 505 | reverse complement strand
ACGACCCCTCACCCCGCGAATACGACCTCGCCGTCGCCCAAACCGTCCTCCACGTCCACAACCGCGTCACCGACCTCTACAACCACCCCATCAACCAGCTCGAACAACAACTCCGCCTCACCATCGAAGCCCTCCGGGAACGACAAGAACACGAACTGATCAACAACACCGACTTCGGACTCCTCCACAACACCGACCTCAACCAACGCCTCACCACCCGCACCGGACCACCCACCCCCCTCGACCTCGACGACCTGCTCTGCCGCCGCCGCAAAACCCGCTTCTTCCTCGCCCACCCCCACGCCATCGCCGCCTTCGGCCGCCAATGCACCACCCGCCGCATCTACCCGGATACTGTTGTCCTGGACGGGAAGCGGGTCACCGCCTGGCGCGGAGTACCGATCCTGCCCTGCGACAAAATCCCCATCACCACCACCGGCACCACCACCATCCTCGCCATGCGCACCGGCGAAAACGACGCCGGCGTCATCGGCCTCCGCCCCAAAACCCTCCCCGACGAATACCAACCCGGACTCAACATCCGACACATGGGCACCAACGAACGCGCCATCACCTCCTACCTCGTCAGCGCCTACCACTCCGCCGCCGTCCTCGTCCCCGACGCACTCGGCGCCCTCGACGACGTCCAAATCGGCCGCTGAATCCGAAACTCTCGAAGTTGCCGTGGTTTCGAAAGCTGGTGACTACGCCGCTCGCCGCAACGGGAATGGTCACGGCGACCGCGGGCGCTGCCGGGACCGGAACGGCCACGGGAACAACGGCAACCTGCACCACCGTCCAACCGGCACCCCGCGCCCTCACGCCGCCCGGGCCGCACACCGGCCGGGCCGCACGCCGGCCGGGCCGTACGCCGGCCGGGCGAGGCCAGGCCGGCCCTGGCTGGCCCTGGCTGGCCAGGCGGGGGCGAGCGGGGCTGGGCCGGGCCGGACGAGACGAGGCCGGCGCGGCCGGGCCGGTCCACGCGAGGCCGGCGCGGCCGGTCCGGGCCACGCGAGGCTGGGCCAGACCCGGCGAGGCGGGTGAGGCCGGGCCAGCCACACTGCCCGGGCCGGGCGAGGCCAAGCCGGGCCAGACCGGGCGCCGGACCAGACCGGGCGCCGGGCCAGACCGGACGTCCGGGCGAGGCGGGGCCGGGCCAGGCAAGGCGTGGCCGGGCCAGGCACAGCGGGGCCACGCGAGGCCAGGCCAGCCAGCCACACCAGCCCTTCAGCGAGCGGCGCAACCCGCCGTCCACCCCGCCCCTCCACCCCGCGTGTCACCCCACCCACTGCCCAACCCGCCTGGCAGGATCGCCGCATGGAACGTGTGGTCGGTATCGGTGGGTACTTCATCCGTGCGAATGATCCCGCCGCCCTCGGGGCCTGGTATCGCGACTGCCTCGGCCTCGACGCCGACGAACACGGTCTCTGGCAGCAGGAGCCCGGCCCCACCGTCTTCGCCCCCTTCGAGGCCGGGACCGGGTACTTCGGCTCCGAAACCCAGCAGACCATGCTCAACTTCCGGGTCCGCGATCTCGACGCCATGCTCGACCAGCTCCGGGCCCTCGGCGCGGACGTTGCCGAGGAAACCCAGGACATGGCCGGCGTCGGGCGGTTCGGCTGGGTCACCGATCCCGAAGGTCACCGCATCGAGCTCTGGCAGCCCGCCTAAAGCACGAACCCCGTCGGGAACGGGTCGGACGGGTCCAACAGGTAGGTCGCCGTGCCGGTGATCCACGCCCGCCCCGAAAACTCCGGGACCACCGCCGGCACGTCACCCACCGTGGTCTCGGCCACCAGCGAACCGGTGAACGTCGTGCCGATGAACGACGAGTTCTCGAACGGCGTGTGCAGCGGCAGCTCGCCGCGCGCGTGCAGCTGTGCCATCCGGGCGGACGTCCCGGTGCCGCACGGTGACCGGTCGAACCAGCCCGGGTGGATCGCCATCGCGTTCCGCGACGCCCGCGCGTCCGAACCCGGCGCGAGGAACTGGACGTGCTTGCAGCCCCCGATCAAGGGGTCGGCCGGGTGCTTCGGCGGCCGCTGCTCGTTGATCGCCTCCATGATCGCCAGGCCGGCCGCCAGGATCCGGTCCTTCGCCGCCCGGTCGAACGGGATGTCCAAAGAGGACAGGTCCAGGATGGCGTAGAAGTTGCCGCCGTAGGCGAGGTCGTAGCGGACCGTACCCAAGCCGGGCACGGAGACCTCGGCGTCGCGCTCGGCCAGGAACGACGCCACATTGCGCAGCTTGACACTCAGCGCCCGCCCGTCCCGGACCGTGACCTCCGCGTGCACCAGCCCGGCCGGGGTGTCCAGGCGCACCACCGTCGTCGGCTCGGTCACCTCGACCATGCCCGTCTCGACCAGCACCGTCGCCACGCCGATCGTGCCGTGGCCGCACATCGGCAGGCACCCGGACACCTCGATGTACACCACGCCCCAGTCCGCGTCGTCGCGGCACGGTGGCTGCAGGATCGCGCCGCTCATCGCCGAGTGGCCGCGCGGCTCGTTCACCAGGAACTGCCGCAGGTGGTCCAGGTGCGCCATGAAGTACCGGCGCCGCTCGGCCATCGTGGCACCCGGGATCGGGGCCACCCCGCCGGTCACCACCCGGGTCGGCATGCCCTCGGTGTGCGAGTCGACCGCCGTGATCGCGCGTGACGAGCGCATCTACGCCACCCCCAGCGCCGCGAGCGCGCGGCCCATGTCGGCACGAACCTGTTCGCGGTGGACGTCCGAAAGCGGCCCCCGCGGCGGGCGGCACGGCCCCCCGCGCCGGCCCACCATGTCCATCCCGAGCTTGATCGCCTGGACGAACTCGGTGCGCGAATCCCACCGGAACGCGGCCACCAGCGGCTCGTAGAGCGCCCTCGCCTCCTCCAGCTTGCCCGCCCTGGCCAGCTCGAACAGGCGCGCCGACTCGGCCGGGAACACGTTCGGGAACCCGGCGAACCACCCGGTCGCGCCCATCAGCAGGCTCTCCAGGACGACGTCGTCGGCGCCGCTGATCACGGCCAGCTCCGGCGCCCGCTCGCGGATCTCCAGCACGCGGCGGACGTCGCCGGAGAACTCCTTGACCGCCACGACGTTGTCGATCTGCGCGATTTCGGCCAGCAGGTCGGGCGTGAGGTCGACTTTCGTGTCGAACGGGTTGTTGTAGACCATCACCGGCAGCCCCACCGACGCCACCGCCTCGAAGTGCGCGAGCACCTCGCCGCGGTTGGCGCGGTAGAGCGTCGGCGGCAGGCACAGCACGCCGTGCGCGCCGTCCTCGGCCGCCGCCTCGGCCCAGTGGCGGGCCTGGTGCGCGCCGGGGCCGTGGACGCCGACGACGACGATCCCGTCCGTCCCGACGGCCTCGATCGCGGTGCGGGCGACGCGGCGGCGTTCGTCGTCGGTGAGCGAGGAGTACTCGCCGAGGGAGCCGTTCGGGCCGACGCCACGGCAGCCGTTCTCGACGAGCCACCGGCAGTGTTCGGCGTACGCGTCGTAGTCGACGGCCAGCCCGGCCGGTGCGGCGTCGTCGGCCCGGTACGGCAGCGCGGCGGCGACGACCACGCCGCCGAGGTCGCGGGTCCTCATGCTGGGGTCTCCTTCGGATCGGCGAGTTCGCCCATACGGATCGGCTGGGCGATCGGACGGTGGTGGCGCTCGGTGCCCCCGCACAGTTCGGCGACGGCGGGTCCGCACATCCGGCCCTGGCACGGGCCGAGGCCGGCGCGGGTGCCGAGCTTGAGCGCGTGCGGACCGGGGGTGGCCGGGTCCGCGGCGGCGCTTTTCAGGTCGCCGCAGGTGGTTTCCTCGCAACGGCAGACGACGGTGTCCTCGCGCAGCCAGGCGGGCCAGGCCGCGCCGATCGGGTGGGCGGCGGCCAGCCGGCGGGCGAAAGCGCGGGCGTGGTCACGCCGCTTGAGCAACGCGCGGCCCGGCGTCCGCCCGGCCGCGGCCTGACCGGCGACCGCGCCTTCCGCCGCCGCGGCGACCGACCCGCCGATGCCGGTGAGCTCTCCCGCGGCGAACACCCCGTCGACGCTGGTGCGCTGGTCGTCGCCGACCCGGACGAACCCGCCGTCGAGGACGCAGCCGGCCGCGACGGCCAGTTCGGGCTGCGGCACGAAGCCGTGCCCGACGCAGAGGGCGTCGACCTCGTAGGTGCGTTCGGTCCCGGGGACGACCGACCAGTCCGCGCGGACGCGCGCGGTGACGGCTTCGCGGACCCGGTCGTCGCCACGAGCCTCGATCACCGCGCGGCCCATGCGGTACGGGATGCGGTGCCGAGCCAGCGCGCCGGCGTAACGAACCAGTTCGTTCATCTTGCCGACGTGCGCCGCCGCGCGCCACGACCATCCATTGAGGACAGTGCGCGCGGGGTTCGCTTCCAGGACGGCGATTACTCCGGCGCCGACGTCCACCAGGGACTCGGCGACCGGCAGCAGGAACGGCCCGGCCCCGGCGACGAGCACCCGCCGCCCGACCGCGACCCGCTCCCCCTTGGCCAGCGCCTGCGCGGCGCCCGCGGTGAACACGCCGGGCAGCTGCCAGCCGGGGAACGGCAGGACGCGGTCGTGCGCGCCGGTGGCGAGGATCAGCGCGTCGGGTTCGAGGGTGCGGCGCCGCCGGTTCGTCCCGTCGGCCGGGCCGCGCAGGACGTGGACGCGCTTGCCTTCCAAGGCCCAGACGGTGCTTTCCGGCCACCACGCACACCGGCTCAAGAGCGCCTCGAACTGCTGGGAGGCTCCCCGGTGGTACTGCCCGCCGGGCACGTCCGCCTGGTCCAGGACGGTGACCTCGGCCCCGGCGGCGAGCGCGTGCTCGGCCGCCGCGAGCCCCGCGGGCCCGGCACCGACGATGACGACGTGCGTCACGCGCTTTCCTCCCGCGACTGGGTGCGGATCTCGTCGCCGTCGGCGGCGCGGCGGCGGCAGGCGCGGACGTCGGCGACGCCGTTGACCGTGAGCAGGCAGTCGAAGCACGCACCGATCCCGCAGAAGACGCCGCGCGGCGCGCCGGACCTGGTGGTGCGCCAGGACAGCCGGCCGGCGGCGAGGAGCACGCCGGCGACGGTCTGGCCGGCCCGCCCGGTCACGGCCTCGCCGTCGACGGTGATTTCGATCGGCTCGCTCACGCCAGCACCGCCGGACGGTCCACGGTGAACTCTTCCACCGGCATCGACGGGGTCGCGCCGGTCAGCAGCTCGCGCAGCAGCCGGGCCGTCCCGACGCTCAGGCCGATCCCCGCCCCTTCGTGCCCGGTGGCGTGCCAGAGGCCGGCGAGCCTCGGATCCTCGCCGAGCACCGGCAGGTGGTCGTCGACGTACGGCCGGAAGCCGCCGTAGGCGCGCATCACCGCGGCGTCGGCCAGGGCCGGGAAGAGGCGGACCGCCTTGGCCGCGATCGCGCCCAGCACGTCCGGCCGGATGGTGTCGTCGAAGCCCACGCGGCGGCGGGACGAGCCGATCAGCACCGTGCCGCCCCAGGTCGACTCCACCACCGCGGACGTCTGCAGCTCGCCGCTGCCGGTGCCGACCGCGCCGACGTAGTCCGCGTCGTAGACCTTGTGCCGGACCACGCCGGGCATCGGCGTGGTCACCAGGACCTCGCCGCGCCGGGGCCGGACCGCGATCGGCGCGCCGAGCCGGGCCGACACCGGCCCGGACCACGGTCCCGCCGCGTTCACCACCACGTCCGCCTCGACCGGCTCGCCGGCCACGCGGACGCCGGTGATCCGGCCGTCCCGGACCTCGGCGCCGGTGACCTCGGCTTCGGTGCGCAGCCGGGCGCCGTGGCGCAGCGCCGAACCCAGCAGGGCGAGCGCGGCGCCGGCCGGCTGCACCTGGGCGTCCTCCGGGTAGCGGACGGCGGCGGTCACCTCGCGGGTCAGCGCGGGTTCGGCCGCCGCGACGTCCGCCGCGTCGAGGCGCTCGGTGCGCACCCCGGCCCCGGCCTGGGCCTCGGCGAACGCGAGGAGCGCGCCGGCGCCGGCCTCGGTGGTGGCGACGACGACGCCGCCCTTCGGGTCGAACTCCGTCGCGGCCGCCGCGCGCGGGTCGTCTCCGGCGATTTCGGCCAGCACCTGCGGCCACAGCCGGGCGGACAGCTGCGCGAGGGTGAGTTCGGCGCCCGGCCCCTTGTCGGAAACCAGGAGGTTGCCTTCGCCGTGCGACGTCGTGCCGCCCGCGGGCCGGCCGCGGTCGAGGACCAGGACGTCGAGACCGGCCAGGGCGAGTTCCCGGGCGCACGCCGCGCCGACGATACCGGCGCCGATCACCACCACCCGCGTTCGGTTCATCGACCCTCCAGCGTTCGGTATAGCGAACGATAGGTCCCGATCAGGAAGGGTGTCAATCCGGCAGGACGGGGTGCGGCCGGCCGTCGAGGCGTTCCTCCGCGCGGTACTGCAGCAGCAGCACCGACTGCACGGGCCCGTCCGGCGCGGTGTAGCTGTGCGGCTCGCGGGCGTCGAACGCGACGTAGTCGCCGGGCTCGAGGTCCACGCTCCGGCCGGCGACCTCGACGCACAGCCGGCCGGCCTGCACGACGGTGTGCTCGACGCCGACGTGCCCCTGCGAGCGCTGCGGCGCGTCCCCGCGGACGACCTGGTCGTAGACCTCGAAGACGCTGTTCTCGGCCTCGATCCGGCGCAGCGGCCGCAGGTCGACGCCCTCGCCGCGGAGCACCTCGACCCCGGCGGCCCGCACCACGGTCAGTCCCCCGCGCGGGCGGTGGTCGAGCAGGTCGGAAATGGCCACTTCGAGAACCCGGGACAGGCTGAAAACGGTCTCGATGGTCGGGTTGCCGGTGCCGCCCTCGAGCTGCGACAGCGTCGCCTTGCCGATCCCGGACCGCCGGGACAGCTCGGACAGCGACAGGCCACGCGCCGCCCGTGCCGCGCGCAGGTTGACCGCCAGCATGTCGCGGATCGACAGACCGCCGTCATCGTTCGGTAAAGCGTCCATCAGCGACGCCCTTCGTTCGGTTTGCCGATCGTCATGATGCCACGTCGTCGCTAAGCTCGACGGGGTGACACAGTCGATCCTCGGGATGGCCGAGCTGGCCACGCCCATGGCCATCCGGGTGGCGGCGACCCTCGGCCTCGCCGAGCACGGCGAGGCGACGGCCGCCGAACTCGCCTCCCTCACCGATGCGTCCCCCTCCGCGCTGACCTGCCTGCTGGACCACCTGGTCACGGCCGGGGTGTTCGCGTTCGACGCGGAGTCCGGCCGGTACCGGCCCACGGAGCTGGGGGCGCAGCTGCGGGAGGACGGCGTCAAGCTGCTGCTCGACATCGACGCGGCGGGTGGGCGCGCGGATCTCGCGTTCGCCGACCTGCTGGGCACGATCACCACCGGCCGGCCGGCTTACGAGCAGCGGTACGGCCGGGACTTCTGGACGGACCTCGACGCCGAACCCCGGCTGCGGCGCACGTTCGACGCCCAGATGAACTGGCGGTTCCGGGTGCAGGCGCCGCAGATCGCCGCGCGGTTCGGCTGGGGGCGGTTCGCGCGGATCGTCGACGTCGGCGGCGGGGACGGCGTCGTGCTGGCGGAAATCCTGCGCGCCCACCCGTCGGTGCGCGGCTCGGTGCTGGACCTGGCCCCGTCGGCGGCCGCGGCGGCGCGGCGGTTCGCGGCGGACGGGCTCGCCGACCGGGCGGAGGCGGTGCCCGGCAGCTTCTTCGACCCGCTCCCGCCGGGGGCGGACGCGTACGTGCTTTCGGACATCCTGCACGACTGGGACGACGAGCACGCGGCAGCCATCCTCGCCGGTTGCCGCGACGCGGCGGGCGACGACGGCACGGTGGTGGTCATCGAGCCGCTGCGCCAGGCCGCGGGCACGGCCATGGACCTGTTCATGCTGATGTGCTTCGGCGGCCGCGAGAGGACAGCGGCCGAGCTGACGAAGCTGGCCGAGGACTGCGGCCTGGTCCTGCGCGCGACGACAAAGGTGTCCGACGGCCGCACCGCCCTGGAGTTCAGACCGGCCACCCACGCCCGGTCGTGAGTGGTAAGGCGGGTTGGAACCCGCCTTACCACTCACGAGCGCCGCGGCAGGGCGCTCGTCCGGACCGGCCGGGGCTACCGGGTCGTGTACGTCAGGCAGTTCGCCGCGTGGCCGCCCTCGCCGGGGCCGACGCGGATGTTGTCCGCCGTGCACTCCAGTGCCGAGTTGTGCCGGCAGTCCGTCCTCGAGCACGCGCCGACCTGGGCCACGACCCGGTCCAAGCCGCCCTTCGTGTTCAGCGGGACGAAGGTTCCGCAGTCCGCCGATCCGTTGCCGCCGCCGACCGTGATGGCGAAGGCGTGGCAGCCGTCGTGGTTGTAGGAACAGCCGCTGACCGTGCACTCGTGCACGGCCGGCATCTCGGTGGTGGTCATCCGCTCTCCTGGTTCCGTGGTGGGAAAACAGTCGGTTCACCGACGCTCCCACCCGGAACCGGGGCTCGCAACGGACGCGGCCCCGGCCGGGTGACAAACGCCCCCGATCGAGCGCCGGCCCCTCAGTCGGTGAGCGTGTTCGGGTCGCTCGTGCTCGGCCGCCCCGTCTCGACGTGGCCGGCCAGGCGGCGCAGGAAGCGCGGGTCGCGGTCCGACACGATCGAAACGTCGTACCAGTTGCCGCTGCGCCGCGTGTCCACCACCTCGACCACCCGCGCGCCCGGCCGCAGCAGCCGCGACGTCGAACGGCGGGTGTACGCGTCGGTCAGGGTGAGCCGCACCGGCGTCGCGCCGCTGTTGGTCAGCACCAGCGCCAGGTTGCCGCTGCGCCCCTCCGGACGCGCGCTCACCTCGGGCCCGGCCAAGCCGCCGCGGAACTGCCGGACGAACCCGTTCGGACCGTGCGCGGTGTAGTCGTAGCCCCCGGTCACCGGCAGGTTGGCGGCCAGCGAGCAGCCGGCGCCCGCGGTGTACGTCCGTGGGTCGCCCCCGGGCGAGGTGACGTAGAACGTCGCGCCCGCCCGGCCCTGGTTGACGAACGTCAGGTTCAGCGCCGTCCCGACGTGGGCGTCGGCGGCGAGGTCGTACGGCAGCGCCCGCGCCGGCCGCACTCCGGGCTCCTGCTTCGGCAGCACCGCGTGGGCCGGGACGGCGGGCACGTAGTCCGGGTGCCGCAGGCGGTCCGGCGGCTCGTAGCCCGCGGTGTCCGGCAGGGCGGGCACCCGCGCGTCGGTCCGGGCGAAGTCGAACGCCGACGTCAGGTCGCCGCACACCGAGCGGCGCCAGGCCGTGATGTTCGGCTCGTGCACGCCGAAGCGCCGTTCGATGAACCGGATGATCGACGTGTGGTCGAACGTCTCCGAGCAGACGTAGCCGCCCTTGCTCCACGGCGACACCACCAGCATCGGCACGCGCTGGCCGAGCCCGTACGGGCCGGCCGGGTTCGCCGCCGAGCCCGCGAAGACCTCCCCCGTGGTATCCACAGTGGACTGTCCGGCCGTCGCGTACGGCGGGACGACGTGGTCGAAGAAGCCGTCGTTCTCGTCGTAGGTGATGAACAGCGCGGTCTTGCTCCACACGTCCGGGTTCGCGGTGAGCGCGTCGAGAACCTGCGCGATGTACCAGGCGCCGTAGTTCACCGGCCAGTTCGGGTGCTCGCAGAACGCCTCGGGCGCGGTGATCCAGGAAACCTGCGGCAACCGGCCGGCCTTGACGTCGGCGCGCAGCCGGTCGAAGTAGCCCTCGCCTGCCTTGGCGTTCGTGCCGGTGCGGGCCTTCTCGTAGAGGGCGTCGCCGGGCTTCGCGTTGCGGTAGGAGTTGAAGTACAGCAACGAGTTGTCGCCGTAGTTGCCGCGGTAGGCGTCCTCGATCCAGCCCCAGCCGCCGGCGGCGTCGAGACCGTCGCCGATGTCCTGGTAGATCTTCCACGACACCCCGGCCTGCTCCAGGCGCTCGGGGTAGGTCGTCCAGGAGTAGCCCTTTTCGTCGTTGCCGAGGACCGGACCGCCGCCCTTGCCGTCGTTGCCCGTGTACCCGGTCCACATGTAATAGCGGTTCGGGTCGGTCGAGCCCATGAACGAGCAGTGGTAGGCGTCGCAGATGGTGAACGAGTCGGCGAGGGCGTAATGGAACGGGATGTCCTCGCGGGTCAGGTACGCCATGGTGGTCGAACCCTTCGCGGGCACCCACTTGTCGTAGCGGCCCGCGTTCCACGCCGCGTGCGTGTCGTTCCAGCCGTGCGGGAGGTCCTGGATGAACTGCAGGCCCAGGTTGTCCGCTTCGGGACGGAACGGCAGGATGTCGCGCTTGCCGTCCGACTGCGCCCAGACCGACTTGCCGTTCGCCAGGGTCACCGGCCGCGGGTCGCCGAAGCCGCGGACCCCGCGCAGCGTGCCGAAGTAGTGGTCGAACGACCGGTTTTCCTGCATCAGCACCACGATGTGCTCGACGTCCCGCAATGTCCCGGTCCGGTGGTACGCGGGGATCTCCGCCGCGCGGGCGATGCTGGTGGACAGTGCGGAAAGGGCGGCGGTACCGCCGGCCAGCTGCAGAAAACGTCGTCGGTTGACGTCCGTCATGGGGACTCCGGGGGTGTCGTGGTGGCGAGCCGGGTCAGTATGGGCGGCGAAAAGGGAACCTGTCCCGGGACCGAGGCTAACGGCGGGCGAAAGCCTGGTTAACGCCTGCGAGCGGACAGGCTGTTGACAGAGATACGGAAGTACGTACTAATGTATCTCTTCACTATGAATGATGTACCCAACCTGGCCCGGGACGAGGACGACCGGCTCTACTCCCCCGACGTCCGCAGTGCGCTGGCCGGCTTCACCCTCGGCGAAGACACCGGCGTGCTCGAAGCCGCGGCCGCCGTCCGCACGGCCGCGCGGAGCCTCGAGGCGCTGCGCTCCCGGGGCACCGACAGCCGTGGCCTCAGCCCCGGTGCCCTCGACATCCTGATCCGGCTCGCCACCGGCGGCGCGCAGATCAAGGACCTCGCCGCGTCCGCCGGGGTGAGCTCCCGGAACGTGACCGGCCTGGTCGACACCCTCGAACGCGCCGGGCTCGCCGAGCGCGTGCCCGACTCGCGCGACCGGCGGGCGGTCCAGGTCGGGATCACCGCGGAGGGCCGGACGTGGCTGGAGGAGTTCCGGCGGCCGTCCCAGCTCGCCATGGCCGCGCTCTTCCGGGGCTTCACCACCGCCGAGACGGCCCAGCTGCGGCACCTGTGCCTGCGGCTGGCCGAAAACCAGTACCACCTCACCCGCCACCTGGAGGACCGATGACCACGCAGACAAGGGAAACCGTGCAGGCCTACCACCGCGCCCGCTTCGACGGGGACGTGACCGCGGCGGCCGCGCAATTGGCCGGCACGTTCACCTTCCGCAGCCCGCTGATCGAATCCGCCGACGCCCGCGGCCACCTGGACGGCCTCGCGGGATTCGTCGGGGTCGTCACGGGCGTCGACCTGATCAGCGAGCTCTACGGCGAAACGGAAGCCACGCTCGTCTACGACGTGCACACCGCGACCCCGGTCGGCACGCAGCACACGGCGGAGCACTTCCGGTTGCGCGACGGGAAGATCGAAGCCATCACGCTGATCTTCGACGCCACGCGCTGGCACCCGCTGATGGCAGCGATGGCCCGCCCGGGCGCCCGGGTTGTGGAGACCACAGGCTGAGCTCGAACACCGGGCGGGCACCGCCGGGACCGGTGTACCCGGCGCCGGGGGCGGCAAACGCGGGGTGGTTCAGGCCCGTCTCCGCCCAGCGGAGGTCCGAGGGGGGTCGACCTGCGAGCGGAGACGGGAGTTCGAGGCCGGTACGGGGGCCGCCTCGCGGCGGAAGGCTCAACACGGCTCCAGCCGGACTGGTATTCCGTGAAGGCAAGGGGTGAGGCCCGGGGGCACCACCGTACCGACACCCTGTACAACGTCCTGTCCCCGCTGGTGTTCCGGACTTCGAGGGTGACGTGCGTCGCTCAGCGGGCCGCCACGGGCTGCCGCGTCCGGACCGCCCAGCGGGTCAACGCCGGCACGGGCGCGACGGCCGCGAGGAACACGACCGCGACCAGCAACCACCCCGGGCCGCCGAGCCCGCCGACGGCGAGCGTGAACACCCCGGGCCCCACCATCTGCACGGTGGCCGTGGCCGCTTCGGTCGCGCCTTGGTAGGCGCCCTTGGCGTCTTCGCGCATCAGCCGCACCGACAGGCCCCAGTTGGCGGCCACGTACGCCAGCTCGCCGACGACGTGCAGCACCGCAGCCAGTCCCACCACCGCGATCGCGGCTGCGCCCGACCCGCCGGACGTCGTGGCGAGCAGCACGCAGCTCACCGCGAGCACCACGCCGGACACCACCGCCGTCCGCGCGGCCTGGCCGGTCGTGCGGGCGAAGCGGGCGAACGGCACCTGGAACACCGCGATCCCGACGGAACTGAGCACGACCACGACCCCGCCGAGGCCCAGCGGCAGGTGCGTCCGGCCGGACAGCCAGAGCGGCAGGCCGGCCGACAACATGGCCCAGCACAGCGAAAGCACGGCCGTGGCCGCGGTGACGCACAGGTACGGCCGGTCCGTCAGCACCGCCCGGGTCGAAGTCCGGACCGGGGTCCGGGCGGGTGCGGGCACGAGCAGGGTCGCGCCGGCGAGCACCAGGAAGCTGACGGCGTTCCCGGCGATGGCCAGGGTGTAGGCCCACCGCGCGTCGGCGGTGAGCACCAGCGCGCCGAGCCCGGCACCGGCGGCGTACCCGACGTGCTGGGCCACCCGCTGCTGCGCCAGCACGCGCACCCGTTCGGCGGGTTCGGTGACGAGCGCCGTGACGAGCGCGGTCCGCACCGCCGTGCCGCCGGTGGCCAAGGCGGTGAACGGCACCGTCACGGCCAGGAACGACCAGGTGCCGTCCACCGCGAGGTAACCGGCCATCGCGGCGGCCCGCACGAGCGTGAGCACGACCAGGACCGGCCGCGCGCCCGCCCGGTCGGCGAAGGCGCCCAACGGCACGGCGGCGGCCATGCCGACGGCGCTCGCCACGGCGAGTCCGGCGCCGACCGTGACCGGCGGGAGCCCGGCGATCCGGGTGAGGTACAGCGCCCAGATCGTGAACCAGAGGCCGTCGCCGAGCGCGGAAACCCCGCGGCCCCACAGGAGACTTCGCATGCATCCACCCTTCACGAGGATGTGAAGGGTAGTTCCCGGTCGACGCCGTAAGCAATCATCATTCACGTACTCGTGAAGCGTGCTAGGCTCGCGCGCGTCGGAAGGAACGGTGATGGGCGGACTGGTCGATGCGGGCAACGCGGTCCAGGGCGCGATCGTCGAGCTGACGCGCGAGCTGGCCGACCCGGTGCGGCTCACGGCCCTGCAGGTGCTGGCGGCGGAAGGCCCGCACACGATGGTGCAGCTGGCCGACGCGCTCGGGGTGACCGCACCCCGGCTGGGCAACCACTTGGCCCGCCTGCGAGCGGCGGGGCTGGTGACGGTCGAACACACCGGGCGGCACGCGATGTACCGCGTCGGCCGCGAAGACCTCCTGGGCGTGCTCACCGCCCTCGCGCACTACGCCGGCAACGAGAGCATCGCGCCACCGGATCGGACGGAGTCGGGCGCGGACCTCGCGCACACGTGTTACGACCACGCGGCGGGACGGCTCGGCGTGGCGGTGTTCGCCTTGCTCGTCGCGCGGGAAGCGTTGCGGCCGCCGGACGGTTCCGCGGCGGACGTCGTCCTCGGCGACGACCTGTCGGCGTTCCGGGACCTCGGGGTCACCCCGGCGGAGGTGGCCCCGGGCCGCCGCCGCCCGGCGACGGCGTGCCTGGACCGCACCCACCGCGTCCCCCACCTCGGAGGCGTCCTCGGCCACGAAGTCCTGGAGGCGTTCCTGGCCGACGGCCTGGTCCGGCGGGGCCCGGGAGAGCGCGAACTGCGGATCACCCCACGGGGGCGCCGCCGGTTCGGTACCCTGCTGCCGGGTTTCTGACAGTCGTCAGCGCCGCCCGGAGCGCGACGCGGCGAGGTACTCCCGGTTCAGCGTCGCGATGCTCGCGAACGGGATCCCCTTCGGGCACGACGCCACGCACTCCCCCGTGTTCGTGCAGCCGCCGAAACCCTCGGCGTCCATCGCCTCCACCATGTCGAGGACCCGGCTCGCGCGTTCCGGCCCACCCTGCGGCAGTAAGCTCAGATGCGTCACCTTCGCCGCCGTGAACAGGGTTGCCGAGCCGTTCGGGCAGGCCGCCACGCAGGCGCCGCAGCCGATGCACGTGGCGTTGTCGAACGCCAGGTCCGCGTCCGGCTTGGGGACCGGTGTCGCGTGGGCGTCGGGGGCGCTTCCCGTCGGCGCGCTGACGTACCCGCCCGCCTGGACGATCCGGTCGAGCGCCGAACGGTCGACCACCAGGTCCTTGATGATCGGGAACCCCGCCGCGCGCCACGGTTCCACGTCGATCACGTCGCCGTCGGCGAAGGAGCGCAGGTGGAGCTGGCACGACGTCGTGCGCTCGGGGCCGTGGGCGCGGCCGTTGATCACCACGCCGCACGAGCCGCAGATGCCTTCGCGGCAGTCGTGGTCGAACGCCACCGGTTCGTCGCCCTCCTCGATCAGCCGCTGGTTCAGGACGTCCAGCAGCTCGAGGAACGACATCTCCGGGCTGACGTCGTCGACCGGGTAGGCGACCAGCCGCCCTTCCGCGGCCGGGCCGGCCTGCCGCCAGACGCGGACGGTGAGTTTCATGTGTAGCTCCGCTGGGTCGGGTGGACGTGCTCGAAAACCAGTTCTTCGCGGTGCAGCACCGGCTCGGCGCCGTACTCCCACGCGGCGACGTGCGCGAAGTTCTCGTCGTCCCGCAGCGCCTCCCCCGAGGACGTCTGGTGTTCTTCGCGGAAGTGCCCGCCGCACGATTCCTCGCGCGCGAGGGCGTCGACGAGCATCAGCTCGGCCAGCTCCAGGAAGTCCGCGACGCGGTTGGCCTTCTCCAGCTCCTGGTTGAGCTCCGCGCCGCCGCCCGGGATGCGGACGTCCCGCCAGAACTCCGCCCGGAGCCCGGGCACCCGGTCGAGGGCCTTGCGCAGGCCTTCGCGGGTGCGGGACATCCCGCAGTGGTCCCACATCAGCAACCCCAGCTCGCGGTGGAACGAGTCGACCGACCGCGTCCCCCGCACCGCCAGGAGCCGGGAGATCCGCTCGCGCACCTCGGTCTCCACTTCGAGAACCGCGGATTCGGGGACGTCGTCGAGCCGGGTGCCGCCGAGGTAGTCGTTCACCGTCGCCGGGAGCACGAAGTAGCCGTCGGCGAGGCCCTGCATCAGCGCCGACGCGCCGAGCCGGTTGGCGCCGTGGTCGGAGAAGTTCGCCTCGCCGATCACGAACAGCCCGGGGATGGTGCTCTGCAGGTCGTAGTCCACCCACAGCCCGCCCATCGTGTAGTGGATGGCCGGGTAGATCCGCATCGGCACCGCGTACGGATCTTCCGCGGTGATGCGCTGGTACATGTCGAAGAGATTGCCGTAGCGGGCCTCGATCGCCGGGCGGCCCAGGCGCGCGATCGCGTCGGCGAAGTCGAGGTAGACGCCGAGACCGCCGGGACCGACGCCGAAGCCGGCGTCGCACACGTTCTTCGCCGCTCGCGAGGCGATGTCGCGCGGCACGAGGTTGCCGAAGCTCGGGTATAGGCGTTCGAGGTAGTAGTCGCGCTCGTCCTCGGGGATCTCCCCCGGCGGCCGCGTGTCGCCGGCCTGCTTCGGGACCCAGATGCGGCCGTCGTTGCGCAGCGACTCGCTCATCAGCGTCAGCTTCGACTGGTGCTCGCCCGACCGCGGGATGCACGTGGGGTGGATCTGGGTGAAGCACGGGTTCGCGAAGTACGCACCGCGTTTGTGCGCCCGCCAGATCGCGGTGGCGTTGGAGCCCTTCGCGTTCGTCGAGAGGGAGAAGACGTTGCCGTACCCACCGGTGGCGAGCACGACGGCGTCCGCGAGGTGTGTGGTGATCTCACCGGTGACCAGGTCGCGCGCGACGATGCCGCGGGCCCGGCCGCCGGCCACGACGAGGTCGAGCATTTCGGTGCGCGCGTGCAGCTCGACGTTCCCGGCGTCGATCTGCCGGGACAGCGCCTGGTACGCGCCGATCAGCAGCTGCTGGCCGGTCTGGCCGCGAGCGTAGAACGTCCGCTGCACCTGCACGCCGCCGAACGACCGCGTGTCCAGGAGGCCGCCGTACTCGCGGGCGAACGGGACGCCCTGGGCGACGGCCTGGTCGATGATCTGCGCCGACACCTGGGCCAGCCGGTACACATTGGACTCCCGGGCCCGGAAGTCGCCGCCCTTGACCGTGTCGTGGAAGAGCCGGTACACCGAGTCGCCGTCGTTGCGGTAGTTCTTCGCGGCGTTGATGCCGCCCTGGGCGGCGACGGAGTGCGCGCGCCGCGGGGAGTCCTGGAAGCAGAACTGGACGACGTGGTAGCCCTGCTCGGCCAGCGTCGCGCCGGCCGAGCCGCCGGCCAGCCCGGTGCCCACCACGATCACCCGGTGCCGGCGCCGGTTCGCCGGGTTGACCAGCTTCGCGGCGAACTTCCGTTCGTCCCAGCGCTGTTCCAGCGGAACCGGCGGGGTTTTGGTGTCGGCGATCGGGTCGCCGACGCGGTAGTCGGCCATCAGTGCACCAGTCCCGTCATGATCGCGACCGGGACGAGGGCGTAGCCGCCCGCGACCACGACCGCCGTCGTGCTGCCGAAGATCCGGATCGCGCGCTCCCGCCGCGGGCGGGTGACGCCGAGCGTGCGCGCGGCGCTCGCGAAGCCGTGGTGGATGTGCAGGCCCAGCATGGCCAGGGCGACGAGGTAGATCAGGTTGACCCACCAGACCCGGAAGTCCGCGACGAGGTTGTGGTACGGGTCGCCCGGGACGAAGTCCTGGTTCACCGTGCCGACGGTGAAGTCCAGGAGGTGCCAGACGACGAACACCGCGAGCGTCGCGCCGCCCCAGCGCATCGTCCGCACCGCGAAGGTCCCGTGCGACGGCGGCCGGTGGGCGTACCGGACCGGGCGGGCGCGGCGGTCGCGGCGGGCCAGCTGCACGGCCGCGGTGACGTGCAGGACCAGCGCGGCGAGCAGGACCGCGCGCTGGAGCCAGAGGAACCACTCGCGGCGCAGCACCGGTTCGCCGATCGTGCGCAGCCAGCCCGCGTAGTGGTTGAGGTCGCCGGCCCCCAGGAACGTCTTGAGGTTGCCGACCATGTGCGCGAACACGAAGGCGAGCAGGAGCAGGCCGCTCACCGCCATGACGGCTTTCTTGCCGATCGTCGAGGCCCAGAAGCGCCGGACGGCGGAGCGCCGGTGCGGGGCGAGGGTGTTCACCACCCGATCGACGGTAGGAGCGCGTCGACCAGAGGTCAAAGACATGATGACTCTGTTGTCGATAGGCTGTGGCTATGCAGTTCCAGCAGCTCGCGTACTTCGTCGCCGTCGCGGAGCACCGGCACTTCACCCGCGCCGCCGAACAGGTGCGGGTGGCGCAGCCGTCGCTGTCCCAGCAGATCCGCGCGCTCGAACACGACCTCGGCGCCCCGCTGTTCCACCGGATCCGCGGCAACGTCACGCTCACCGAGGCCGGCGAGACGCTGCTGCCGATCGCGCGGCGGATCCTCGCCGACACCGAAACCGCGCGGCTGGCCATCCGCGAGCTGGCCGAGCTCGACCGCGGCCGCGTCCGGCTGGGTGCGCCGCCGAGCCTGTGCACGGGCCTGCTGCCCGCGATGCTCGCGGCCTTCCGCCGCCGGTACCCGGGCATCCAGCTGGAGCTGCACGAGAGCGGGTCGGGTGACCTGCGGCAGCGGCTGGCCGAGGGCGCGCTGGACCTGGCGCTGCTGGCGGGCGCCCGGATCACCGCCGACGCCGGCCTGACGGCGACCCCGCTGCTGCTGGAGGAGCTGGTGGTGATCTCCGCCCCGGAGGCGCCGGTCGCCGGTGACCGCCTCGGCATCGGGCAGCTCGCCGACGTCCCGCTGGTGATGTTCCGCCGCGGTTACGACGTCCGGGAAGCGACGGTCAACGCCTGCGGCGCGGCCGGGTTCGAGCCGTCGTTCGCGATCGAGGGCGGCGAGATGGACGCGGTGCTGGAACTGGTCCGTGCGGGGGTCGGCGCGGCGGTGGTGCCGAGCACGGTGGCCGGCGACCGGTTCCGGATGACCCGCTTCACGCCCGACGCGGGGATGACGCGCGTGGTGCAGCTGGCCCACCGCGCCGATCTGGAACCGACCCGGGCGGTGCGCGCGCTGCGGGCGGCGATCGCGGGGTTCGTGGCCGACCGGGCCCGGCGGGAGAGCCTGCCGCCGGGCATCGAGTCCCTGGTGGACGAGGTCAGCTGAGGCCGAACCGCTCGGCGAACCCCGCCATCTCCGCCCGCCTGCGGCCGGGTTCCGCCGTGCCGGGCGTCACGACGATGCGGGTCACCCCTTGCCGGGCCAGCTCCTCGACGTCCTCTGTGGACATGTCCAGCGCACCCCAGCGCGTGTACTCGATGGTCTCCGGGTCGCTCGCGGTGGCCCGGACGAGCTCGAACTGGCGGCGGCGTTCGTCCGCGGTGAGCGCGCCGCCGGGGAAGTACCCGTCGCCGCGCCGGCCGGCCCGGCGGGCCGCGGCCGTGCTCGAACCGCCGACGTGGATCGGCAACGTGCGGACGCCGGCCGGCTTCGGAAAGATGCAGGCGTCCTCGAAGGAGAAGAACTCGCCGGCGAAGGAGACGCCCTCTTCACCGCCCGCCCAAAGCAGGCGCAGGACGTCGATGGCCTCGTCGGTCCGGCGGCCGCGGGTGGCGAAGTCGACGCCGGCCGCCCGTGCCTCGCCGGGCAGGGCGCCGACGCCGACGGTGAGCAGCCGCATGCGTCCGCCGGACAGCACGTCGATCGTCGCGAGCCGCTTGGCCAGCACGACCGGGTGGTGGTAGGGCAACAGCAGGACGCCGGTGCCCAGCAGGATGCGGCTCGTGACGGCGGCGACGAAGCTGAGGCACTCCAACGGGTCCGCGAACGGCAGCGACGGCGGCAGCGCCATCGGCCCGATCTTCGCGCCCGGGTACAGGGCGACGTGCTCCGGCAGGTACAACGACTCGAACCCGCACTCCTCCGCGTCCCGGGCGAACCCGGCGATCGTTTCCGGGCCGGCGCCGAAGAAGGGGGTGCTGTAGCTGATTCCGAACTTCACCCACGGAAAGCTAAAGGTTGCCGTGCACGTCAAGGCAACTTCGTCAAGCGGGTCAAAGCGGCGAACCCGTCGTCGGTCCCGGGCCAGTGGGCCCGCACGGCCTCGAGCCCGGCGCGGCGCACGACCGAGCGCAGGACGGCGCTGACGATGATGGCGTCGTCGGCGTACCCGAGCACCGGGATGAAGTCCGGCACCAGGTCGATCGGCAGCGCGAGGTAGGCCAGCAGGAGGCCGAGCCGGATCCGGACCCCGCGTGGCAGCGTCTTGTCGGCGGCCAGCCGGCGCACGAGCCGCAGCACGTCCGGCAGCAGCCGCAGCGCCTCCCGCAGCAGTCCCCCGCGCGGCCGGACGATCACGAGCGCGACGACGAGGGCGGCCCACGCGAGCAGCAGGGCGGCCGCGACCCCGATCAGCAGATCCCACCAGAACGCTCCCGTCACCCGCTCGAGGTTACGGGTGCGTCCCGCGATCGGGCGGGTTTGACCTCCGGCCACCGGGGAACGCGAAACGGACAGGCTCGGCAGGCGGAGGTCGGTGTGCTCGGTGGGTTGTTCGCGGTCACGAAGGCGGGGATGACGCTGGCCTTGGCCGGCCCGCTCCTCCTCACCCGCCAGGCGAAACAGGTGCTCGGCCCGCTCGCCGGCGACCTGGTCGCGGGCGCCGCCGGGACCGCGGCCGAAGCGACCCGGACGAGCAGCCGCACCGCCGTGCGCGCCGCGCGGGTCGTGCGCAACGCGGCGGGTCCGCGGTCCGCCGTCTGGCGCGCGGGACGCCGGCTGCACGTCCCCCTGCGCCCCACCGGAGACCGTCCGGACGGCTCCGCGTTCGCTGCCGAGCTGGCTGGGCACACCGACGTCGCCGGCGCCTACTGGGACGGCGGGCTCGGCAGCGTGGTCCTCCACCTCGCCGAAGAGGCCGCCGCCGACCGCGTTCTCGACTGGATCGCCGATCGCTGCGGGCGGCACGGGCTGACGGCGGCCGAGCCCGGTGACTCCGCCCCCGCCCACCCCGGCGACACCTACGGCGTGCGGACCGCCGCCCTCGCCCTGGCGATGGACGTCGCCGGGCTCGCCGTTTCGGTCGGCACCCGGACGACGCGGCTGCACCCGGCCGTGCGCGCCGCCGTGTCGGCGGCCCGGGAACACCCGGCCGTCCGTGCCGCGCTCGACGAGCAGTTCGGCTGGTACACGGCCGAGCTGGCGCGCGCGGGCGTGTCCGCGGCGGTGCGCGGGCTGAGCCAGGACCCCCTCGAACTGCTGCTGGACGCCGTCCTGCGAACCGGCCAGCTCACCGAGGTGATCGCCCGGCTCACCGCGTTCGACGCCCACCACGACGACCTCTGCTCGCCGGAGCGGCCCAGCCTCGGCGTGACCCCGGCGGAGCGCCGGGTCCGCATCCCCATGGAGGACTACGCCCGCAACGCCGTCGGCGGCGGCCTGCTCGCCGCCCTCGCCGACCTGCTGGTGCGCCGCAACGCGCGCGAAGCCGCCGAAGCGTTCCTCGCGGCGTCGCCGATGCCAGCCCGGTATGCCGACACCGCCTTCCACACCGCGATGGGGACCGCGTTCGCCCGTGAAGGCGTGCTCGTCCGCGACCCGGACCGGCTCAAGGCATTGGACACTGTGGACACCGTCGTGCTGCACGCCGACGCGCTGCACGGCCCGGACGGCCTCGACCCGCACGCCGAAGCCGTGCTGGACGCGGCCCGCCGGGCCGAGGCACGGGTGGTCATCGCCGGGGCCGGCGCCCGCGAGCGGCTCGGCGAGTTCAGCTCGCTCGCCGACGACGTCGCCGAGGAATCGTTCTCCGGGCTGGTGACGCGGCTGCAGGACGACGGCCGGGTCGTGCTCACCGTCGGGCGGCCGCCGGCGGCGTGCGCGCCGAACTGCGACGAGGTGGCGGGCCTGCTCGCCGGGGACCTCTGCGTCGCCCTCGCCGACCGCGGCGCCCCGGTGCTCTGGGGCGCCGACCTCGTCGTCCGGCCGGGGCTGACCGGCGTGTGGCGGGTGCTGCGGGCGGCCGCGGCCGCGCGGGTGAACAGCAAGCGGGCGACCCGGGTGGCGACCGCGGGCGGCTTGATCGGCGGCCTGCTGCTGATGTCCCGCCGCCGCCGGACGCTGGTGCCGGTCGTGCCGCGGCTGGACCCGGTGCTGCTCGGCGGGCTGACCGGCCTGACGATGGGCACGCTCGCCGCGGTGCGGGTGGCCGCCGCCCGGCCCCCGGCCGGCCGCACCCGGATCGCCTGGCACGAACTGACCGGCGAGGAGGTCCTCCAGCGGCTTGCGGACGCCCGAGCCGAGCCGACGAACTGGGAGCTGACGACCCGGCGGGTGCGGGCGGCCGCCGGGGCGGTGGCCCGGCACCCGGCCGCGGCGCCGGTCCGGTTCGGGACCGGCCTCGCCGCCGACGTCGTCGCCGAGCTGAACGACCCGCTGACCCCGGTGCTGGCCCTCGGCGCGGTCGCGTCCGCGGTGGTCGGCTCGCCGGTGGACGCGCTGCTGGTGGCCGCGGCCATGGGCCTGAACGCCGTCGTCGGCGGGGCCCAGCAGTTCCGCGGCCGCCGGGCGCTGGCGAAACTGCGGGACGACGAGCGGCAGCGGGCGCGGCGGGCAGGCGGCGAGGTCGTCGACGCGCGGGCGATCGAACCCGGCGACCGGATCGAGCTGCGGGTCGGCGACGTCGTCCCGGCCGACGCCCGGTTGCTGACCGCGGGCGACCTCGAAGTCGACGAATCCGCGCTGACCGGCGAGTCGCTGCCGGTCGCCAAGCAGCTCGACCCGGTGCCGGGCGCCCCGATGGCCGAGCGCAGCTGCCTGGTCTTCGCCGGCACCACGGTGGTCAGCGGCGAAGCCACCGCGGTGGTCGTCGCGGTCGGCTCGGAGACGGTGGCCGGCCGGGCGGTCGAGCTGGCCACCCGCACCGCCGCCGCGGTCGGCATCCAGGCGCGGCTGCAGGACCTCACCCGCCGCGCCCTGCCGCTGACCATGCTCGGCGGCGCGCTCGTCACCGGCCTTTCGGCGATCCGCGGCCGTCCGCTGCGCCGCGCGCTGGCCGGCGGGGTCGCCATCGCCGTCGCCGCGGTGCCCGAAGGACTGCCGCTCGTGGCCAGCGTCGCGCAGCGGGCGGCGGCCCGCCGGCTGTCCGCGCGTGGCATCCTCGTCCGGGCGCCGCGGGCACTGGAAGCGTTGGGGCGCTTGGACGTCGTGTGTTTCGACAAGACCGGCACCCTGACCGAGAACAAGCTGCGCGTGGTGACGACGACCGGGCCCGGCGGGGAGGCGCGCGAGCCGGGGCCCGAGGACGTCGTGGTGCGGGCCGCCGCACGGGCGTGCCCGGGCATGCTCGACGATCCCCACGTGCGAGCCCACGCGACCGACCACGCCGTGCTCGAGGCCGCCGGCCCGGACGAGGGCTGGACCGAGCTCGCCGGGCAGCCGTTCGAGGCGAACCGCGGGTACTCGGCCACGATCGGCCGGGAGGGGGACGGCGAGGTGACGCTGCTCGTCAAGGGCGCCCCGGAGGTCGTCCTGCCCGCCTGCACCGGCGCGGAGGAGCTCGCCCGCGCCGCGGAAGCGCTGGCGGACCAGGGGTTGCGCGTGCTCGCCGTGGCGTCCCGGAAGGCGCCGCCGTCGCTCGACGACGACGCGGAAGTGCTGGCGGACCTGGAGTTCCTCGGTTTCCTCGGGCTGGCCGACACGCTGCGGCCGACGGCCGGGCCGCTGATCGGCGGGCTGCGCGAGGCCGGCGTCTCACCCGTGATGCTCACCGGCGACCACCCGAACACCGCGCGGGCCATCGCGACGTCGCTCGGCTGGCCGTCCGACGCCCCGGTCGTCACCGGCGACGAGCTGGCCGCGCTCGATCGCGCCGGCCGGGCCCGGCTGCTGTCCGGCGCCGGCGTGATCGCCCGCGTCGCGCCGGAGCAGAAGCTGCAGGTGGTCGAGTGGTTGCGCGAGGCAGGGCGGGTGACGGCGATGGTCGGCGACGGCGCGAACGACGCGGCGGCCATCCGCGCCGCGGACGTCGGCATCGGCGTGCGCGCCCGGGCCTCGACCGCCGCCCGCACCGCGGCCGACGTCGCGCTGACCGACGAGGACCTGACCGTGCTGCTGGAGGCGGTCGCGGAGGGCCGCGCACTGTGGCGGAGCGTGTCGGACGCGGTGGTGATCCTGGTCGGCGGCAACGCGGGCGAGATCGGCTTCTCGGTGCTGGGCACCCTGCTGGCGGGCGACTCGCCGCTGGGCACCCGCCAGCTGCTGCTGGTCAACCTGCTGACGGACCTGTTCCCGGCGATGGCGGTGGCCGTGACGCGTCCGGACGACGACCGTGCGCCGGGCGGCCTCGGCCCGGGCCTGAACCGCGCGATCACCAGCCGCGGCGTGACGACGGGCGTCGGCGCGACGACGGCGTGGCTGATCGGCCGGTTCACCCCGGGAACGGAGCGCCGCACGAGCACGATGGCCCTGTGCGGCCTGGTCGGCACCCAGCTGGCCCAGACCCTGCGCGGCCGCCGCCGCAGCCCCCTGGTGGTCGGGACGGCGGTCGGGTCCGCCCTCGCGCTGGCGGCGATCGTGCAGACGCCGGGGGTGAGCCGGTTCTTCGGCTGCACCCCGCTCGGCCCGCTGGCCTGGGCCGGCGTCGGCGCGGGAGTCGCGACCGGGGCCTTGACGTCGTCGTTGCCGATCCTGCGCCGGGGGGCGGCGGTGTCCACAGTGGACACCACCGCCGGCCGCTGAGGTCAGGCGCCGTCCACCGACCCCGGCGGCAGGAAGTCGACGTCGTGCAGGGCCGACAGCCGGACCACCTCGGCCGGGTCGCTCAGGTCGTGCAGCCGGTCGAACAGCTGCGCCAGCCGCCCGGCCGGGCTCACCCAGAACAGCGCGCGGGTGAGGGCATCGCTGCGGTTGTAGTAGGCGTGCGGAAGGCCTTTCGGCATCCGCACGGTGTCCCCGGGGCCGGCGGTCGTCCATTCGCCGTCGAGGTAGAGGGTGAAGACGCCGTCCAGGACGTAGATGTGCTCGTCCTGGGTGGGGTGCACGTGCGGCGGTACGCCGGTCCCGGGCGGGTCGAGGGTTTCGAAGGCGAAGCTGGACGTACTGGCGGCCTTCATGGCGTAGGTGTGGCCGAGGACGTTCCACACCTTCCCTTCCCCGGCGGCGGTGATGCCCTTGGGCAAGGGGCCGAGCACGATCTCTTCTCCGGTCATGGCAGGTCACTTTCCGGTGTTCCGGCCGCGTTGTCCAGAACCTCGGCGGTGAACCCGGCTTCGGCGGCGAGGCGGACGAGGTCGGCGCCGTGGTCGGCGGGCAGGAGTACGAGCGGGTAGCAGTCGGACTCGATGTCGAACACGGCGAGGGCGGTTTCCGCGCGGTGCAGGCGGGTTCCGGCCTCCTCGAGGAAGTCGTAGGTCGGTAGCTCGCTCCCGGCCGGCGTCCAGACGTCATCGGCGATCGGTGCGGACCGCAGCCCCCGCAACCGGCCGGTGATTTCGTCCGGCGCCTCCTTCCAGTCGACCTCGGCGAGCAGCCCCTGATCGGCGAGGGCGTTGACGAGGGCGATCCACGGCAGCAGGTCGAAGGGCTCGTCGATCCCGCGCTCGTCGAGCCGGTCGGCGTGCGCCTGCAGGAAAGCCTCTTGATCGTCGTGGGCGGCCGCGGCGAGGGTGGCCACCTCCGGGGCGTCCGGCGCCAGCAGGGTGGCGACCGCGAGAAGCGCGTCACGTGCCGTCATCGATGTCCTCCGTGGGGCCGGCGTCCGACCGGCAGAGCATGGCAGATCATCCGGGCGGCCCGAACCTAACGGACCAGTGCCGCCAAGGCCTGGCGGAGATCGGCCGGGTGGCGGATCCATACGTCCACCGCCGGGCCGTCCGAGGACGTGAGCGTCAGGCACCCCTGGTCTCCCGGGCCCCACAAGGGAACCACCTCCGTCGTCCACGACCGGTCGAACGTCACCGGTCCCACGCCACGGTTGCGGTCCCCGGCCCTCGGCTTCCAGTGCAGCGAACCGTCCCGGAGGGACAGCCGGCCGAACAGCTCACCCACCTCGTCGGCGCGGCGGGCGTGGTGGCCGGGTGCCTTGGCGCCCAGGAGCAGTGCCGCCTGCACCGGCAGCTGGGCCGGCCACGACGGCGTCTGGCCCGTCGCCCGCCGTCGGCGCTCGGCCCGCGCGTCGCGCCACATGATCCACCGGAGCACCACGGCCAGCAGCACGAGCACGCCGAGCGGGGTGGCCACCGCCGGGAGCCAGCCGGTCTTGAGGCCCAGCACCGCCGTCAGCGCCACCAGGTACCCGACGCCGAGCAGCGTCCGGGTGCGCCGGCGACGTTCCCGGTCCCGGCCGTATCCGGTCATGCCCACGTCCATTCGCGTTGCGTCGGCAGGCGATCGCCCGCCCGCCGTACGGAGAATACGTGCGCGGCGAACCGTTTCCTCAGTGCGCGCGGGCGCGCAGGTGCGCGCGTTCGCCGTGCCGGCCGAACAGGATCAGCAGCTCCACCGGCTTCCCGTCGGCGCTGCCGAGCCAGTGCGGGATCGTCGTGTCGAACTCCGCCGCCTCGCCCGGCGGCAGGACCAGGTCGTGCTCGCCGAGGACCAGCCGCAGCTGCCCGTGGAGCACGTACAGCCATTCGTGCCCCTCGTGGGTCTGGTGGTCCGGCTCCGGCGGCCGGTCCGCGCTCGGGATGATCATCTTGTAGGCCTGCATGCCGCCGGGCCACCGCGACAGCGGCACGAACGTCATGCCGTACCGGTGGATCGGGGTCAGGTGGATCCGGGGGTCGCCGGTGCGGGGCGCGCCGACGAGGTCGTCGAGCGGGACGTCGTAGGCGCGCGCCAGCGGCAGCAGCAATTCCAAGCTGGCCCGCCGCTGCCCGCTTTCCAGCCGCGACAGCGTGCTCTCCGAGACGCCGGTGGCGGCCGAGACGTCCGCCAGGGTCAGCTCGCGGTGCCGCCGCAGCGCCCGCAGCCGGGGGCCGACGGCGTGCAGGACGTCCTCGAAGTCGTCGCTCACCCGGCCATCTTGCCGGAACCGCAAGAAAGCGTGCCGGAACCGCCAGGGGCCGGTCAGGGTGGGGCCATGACACCGACCACCGAAGCGTCCCGGTTCTGGGACGGCCACTACGCGGCCCACTTCCCCGGCGGCGTGCCGCGGCCCAACGTCCGGCTCACCGAGGTCGTGCCCCCGCTGTCCCCCGGCCGGGCCCTCGACCTCGGGGCGGGTGCCGGCGGGGACGCGCTCTGGCTGGCCCGGCGCGGCTGGCGCGTCACCGCGGCCGACATCTCCGCCGTCGCCCTCGCCCACCTGGACCGCCTCGCCGGGGAATTCGGGCTCGCGGACCGGATCACCACCGAGCGGCACGACCTGGCCGCGACCTTCCCGGCGGGCCCGTTCGACCTCGTTTCCGCGCACTACCTGCACACGTCGTTCCCGCTGCCCCGCAACCAGGTGCTGCGGCGGGCGGCGGAAGCCCTCTCCCCCGGCGGCCGGCTGCTGGTCGTCGAGCACGGCTCGGTCGCGCCGTGGTCGTGGAACCAGGACCCGGCCGCTCTTCCCGCGTTGGCGGTGCCGCCACTCGACCCCGCGGAGTGGACCGTCGAGCGCGCCGACACCCTGGCCCGCCGCGCCACCGGACCCGGCGGGCGGACCGCCGACGTCGTCGACCACCTGCTGCTCGTCCGCCGCACCGCCGGAAAGGACCCCCGATGACCCGGACCCCACGGCGGGACACCCCGCCCCCGCGCACCGGACCGGCCGAGAAGGACGTGCTGCGCGGCTTCCTCGACCACCTGCGGGCCGCGATCGTCGCGAAGGCCGAGGACGTGCCGGAACCGCAGGTCCGGACGCCCGGAGCCCCGTCGGGCACCTCGCTGCTGGGCTTGGTCCGGCACCTGGCCCACGTCGAGCGGTTCACCTTCCTCGGCGAGGACGTCGCCGACTGGCCCGGCACGTTCCGGCCGCGGCCGGACGAGACGGTCGCCTCGGTCGTGGCGGACTACCGCGCCGCGTGCTCGCAGGCGAACGCGGTCATGGACGCCTGCACCGACCTGACCCGGCCGGTGGCCCGCCCCGGCCGTGCCGCGCCGTCGATGCGCTGGGCCCTGGTCCACCTGATCGAGGAGACCGGCCGCCACGCCGGGCACGCCGACATCCTCCGCGAGCTGATCGACGGCAGCACCGGCCGGTGACGTGCCGCTCGTCGTGCTCGCCACTCCGATGTGGACGGTCAGCTGTTCCACATCCGGGCGGTCAGCCGGAGGAACTCACGACCGTCGCCGACGCTCAGTGCCGCGCGGCGATCCGGGTAGACGTCCAGCACGCGGTCCACCCCGGTCAGCCGCAACGCGCGGCTCACCAGGGGGTTGCCGCCGGTGACGACGCGGAGCCGGGCGTTCTGGGCGGCGGCGTGGTCGGTCACCGCGCTCAGCGCGCGGACGCCCGCCGCGCCCAGGAAGTGCAGTTGCGCCAAGTCCAGCACGATCACCCGCGGTTCCGGGCTGCTCGCCAGCGCCGCGGCGACCGCCCCGACGACGACCAGCACCGTGCCGGCGTCGAGCTCGCCGGACAAGGTCAGGAGCACCGGCTCGCCGTGCGAGCACGAAACCCGCAACCGCCCCGCCGGGGACCCGAAGGACGCCACGCGAAAACACCCCATCCACCACGAGACCGGCACGAACAGGCATTGCGGCTCCTGCACGACCCGCTCGCGCGTCAGGCTAATAACCGTCTCCGGCTGATCACAAGGTGTGACCACCCGAGTCGACCCGATCGTGTTTCACCAGGGGAAGACGGGGGAAGTCACGCGGGGCGATCTGCTCTCAAGGAGGTTGTCATGGCGGCAACACCCGATCCGGCGTCCGCCGGGGTGCGCACGCTCATCCCGGCCCGCATCGACCGGTTGCCCTGGTCCCCGTTCCACACGCGGATGGTGGTCGCCCTCGGGGTGGCCTGGATCCTCGACGGCCTCGAGATCACGGTGGCCAGCGCCGTCGCCGACACGCTCACCAAGCCCGAGACGCTGCACATGTCGTCGGCGGCCGTCGGGCTGCTGGCGACGATCTACCTGGCCGGCGAAGTGGTCGGGGCGCTGTTCTTCGGCAGTCTCTCGGACAAGCTCGGCCGGCGGAACCTGTTCATGCTGACGCTGGCCGTCTACCTCGTCGGCAGCGGCCTGACCGCGCTGACCCTGGGCAACGGCGCGGGCTGGGTCATCTTCCTGTACGCCACCCGGTTCATCGCCGGCATGGGCATCGGCGGCGAGTACGCGGCCATCAACTCCGCGATCGACGAGCTGATCCCCGCCCGCTACCGGGGCCGGGTGGACATCGCCGTCAACGGCACCTACTGGGCCGGCGCCGTGCTGGGCACGATCGGCACCTACATCCTGCTCAACCGGATGGACCTGTCCCTGGGCTGGCGGCTGGGCTTCCTCATCGGACCGGTGCTCGGCCTGGTGATCCTGCTGGTGCGGCGGCACCTGCCGGAGAGCCCGCGGTGGCAGATCATGCACGGCAAGGCCGACGCGGCCGAGCAGTCGATCAAGCAGATCGAGGAGGAGGTCGAGCACGGCGGCCGCAGCCTGCCGCCGGTCGACGAGAAGAAGGCGATCGAGGTGACGCCGGCCGAGCAGATCGGGTACGTCGCGCTGGCCAGGGTGCTGTTCCGCGAATACCCGTCGCGGGCGGTGCTGGGTGCGTCGCTGATGATCAGCCAGTCATTCCTCTACAACGCGATCTTCTTCACCTACACGCTGGTGCTCGGCAAGTTCTACGGCGTCTCATCCGAGGCGACGCCGATCTACCTGATCGCGTTCGCGGTGGGCAACCTGGTCGGCCCGTTCACGATCGGCCACCTGTTCGACACCCTCGGACGGCGCAAGATGATCTCCGGGACGTACGTCGTGTCGGGCGTCCTGCTGGCGATCACCGCGGTGCTGTTCTACGCGGGCGCGCTCAACGCGATCACCCAGACGATCGCGTGGTGCGTCATCTTCTTCTTCGCCTCCGCGGGCGCGAGCGCGGGTTACCTGACAGTGAGCGAGATCTTCCCCCTGGAGGTCCGGGCCAAGGCGATCGCGGTGTTCTTCGCCATCGCGCAGTGCTTCGGCGCACTCGGCCCGGTGATCTACGGCGCGCTGATCGGCACGGGTGAGCACCCGGTCCGCCTGTTCATCGGCTACCTGCTGGGCGCGGCGGTGATGATCGCGGGCGGCCTGATCGCCCGGTTCCTGGCCGTGGACGCGGAAGGCAAGTCCCTGGAGGACATCGCCCAGCCGCTGGCGGCCTCCGGACGCCGGGGCCGCACCCGCGCGGAAGGGGCGTCCTCGCCCTTCTCGACCTGACGGGACACCCGGCCCGAACGTCGCGAATGACTCATTCGGGACCTCCGACGTCCCGAATGAGTCATTCGCGGCATCGGCGGCGGGCGTCCGGGACCCGACCGGTTTAGGCTCGGCAAAGCCCGGGTAGTCGCCCCAGCGGGAACGTCGCGGTCGGGAGGTGGGCGTGGGACCACGGAAGTGGCTGGAGTCCTGGCCCGTCTACCGCCAGCTGACCGGCCCCGACCCGCTCGGCCGGGGCAAGGCCGCCGAGTCCCCGCACTCCGAAGCCCTCGCCTCGCGCACGACGAGCGCCGACCGGGTCGCCAAGTCCGTCTGCCCCTATTGCGCCGTCGGCTGCGGGCAGCAGGTCTTCGTCAAGGACGAGAAGGTCGTCCAGATCGAAGGCGACCCGCACAGTCCCATCTCGCGCGGCCGGCTCTGCCCCAAGGGGTCGGCCAGCAAGCAGCTGGTCACCGGCCCGCAGCGGGAACAGAAGGTCCGCTACCGCGCGCCCTACGCCACCGAGTGGACCGAGCTCGACCTCGGCACGGCCATGGAGATGGTCGCCGATCGCGTGCTCGACGCCCGCCGCAAAGGCTGGCAGGACACCGACGAGCGCGGGAAGCCGCTGCGCCGGACCATGGGCCTCGCCAGCCTCGGCGGGGCCACCCTCGACAACGAAGAGAACTACCTGATCAAGAAGCTCTTCACCGCCCTCGGCGCGATCCAGATCGAGAACCAGGCCCGGATTTGACACTCCGCCACGGTTCCCGGTCTGGGGACCTCCTTCGGTCGCGGTGGCGCGACGGACTACCAGCAGGACCTGCAGAAGTCCGACTGCGTCGTGATCATGGGCTCGAACATGGCCGAGGCGCACCCGGTGGGGTTCCAGTGGGTGATGGAGGCGAAGGCCCGCGGGGCCGAGGTGTTCCACATCGACCCGCGCTTCACCCGCACGAGCGCGCTGGCCGACGCCCACGTCCCGCTGCGGGCCGGTACCGACATCGCGTTCCTCGGCGGGGTGATCAACCACATCCTGAGCAACGACCTGGACTTCCGCGAGTACGTGGTCGCCTACACCAACGCCTCCTTCCTGGTGTCCGAGGACTACCGCGACACCGAGGACCTCGACGGCCTGTTCAGCGGCTACGACGAGGCCAAGGCCGCCTACGACCCGGCGACCTGGCACTACGAGGGCGTCCGGCCGAAGGAGACCTCGCACGGCAAGGAGACGTCGGCGTCCGACCAGCACGGCTCGGGCGGCCCGGTGCTCGAAGGCGGCAGCGACGAGATCGCCGCCGACCCGACGCTGCAGCACCCGCGCTGCGTGTTCCAGATCCTCAAGCGCCACTTCGCCCGCTACACCCCGGAGATGGTCGAGGCCACCTGCGGGACGCCGAAGGAGCTCTTCCAGCGGGTGTGTGACGCCTGGACGCGCAACTCCGGCCGCGAACGCACCGCCGCGCTCGTCTACAGCGTCGGCTGGACGCAGCACAGCGTCGGCGCCCAGTACATCCGGGCCGGCTCGATCATCCAGCTCCTGCTCGGCAACATCGGCCGCCCCGGCGGTGGGGTGTTCGCGCTGCGCGGGCACGCCAGCATCCAGGGCTCGACCGACATCCCGACGCTGTTCAACCTGCTGCCGGGCTACCTGCCGATGCCGACACCCGAACAGGCCACGCTGAACGACTACCTCGACAGCGTCCGCGGCGACAAGCAGAAGGGCTTCTGGCGCAACGCCGACGCCTACACCGTGTCGCTGCTCAAGGAGTACTGGGGCGAAAAAGCCACTCCGGACAACGACTTCTGCTACGACTACCTGCCACGGATCAACGGCGACCACGGCACCTACCGCACGGTCATGGACATGGTCGACGGCAAGGTCTCCGGCTACTTCCTGCTCGGGCAGAACCCCGCGGTCGGGTCGGCGCACGGGCGCCTGCAGCGGCTCGGCATGGCCAACCTCGACTGGGTCGTCGTCCGGGACCTGACGATGATCGAGAGCGCCACCTTCTGGAAGGACGCGCCGGAGATCGAGACCGGCGAGATCGTGCCGGAGCAGTGCCGCACCGAAGTGTTCTTCTTCCCGGCCGCCTCGCACGTCGAGAAGGAAGGGACGTTCACCCAGACCCAGCGCATGCTGCAGTGGCGGGAAAAGGCCGTCGAACCGGCCGAGGACCAGCGCTCGGAACTGTGGTTCTTCTACCACCTCGGGCGGCTGGTCCGGGAGCGGCTGGCGGGCTCGGAAGACGAACGCGACCGGCCGGTGCTCGACCTCGCCTGGGACTACGAAGCCCACGGCGGCGAACCGTCGGCCGAGGACGTGCTGCGGCGGATCAGCGGCCAGGACGTGACCACCGGCAAGCAGGTCGGCGGCTACCTCGAGCTCAAGGCCGACGGCAGCACCTCGTGCGGGTGCTGGATCTACAGCGGCGTCTACGCCGACGGCGTCAACCAGGCCGCCCGCCGCAAGTCCCGCTTCGAGCAGGACCTGTACGCGCGGGAGTGGGGCTGGGTGTGGCCGCTGAACCGGCGGGTGCTCTACAACCGCGCGTCCGCCGATCCGGACGGCCGCCCGTGGAGCGAGCGCAAGGCCCTCGTGTGGTGGGACGCCGAGCGCGGCGAGTGGACCGGCCACGACGTCCCCGACTTCGAGAAGACCAAGCCACCGGACCACGTCCCGCCGCCGGACGCCGTGGGGCCGGCCGCCCTGCGCGGCGACGACCCGTTCGTCATGCAGTCGGACGGCAAGGCGTGGCTGTTCGCGCCGTCGGGATTGGCCGACGGCCCGCTGCCGACGCACTACGAGCCGCACGAATCGCCGTTCCGGAACCCCTTCTACACGCAGCAGGGGAATCCGACGCGGAAGGTCTACGGCCGCCGGGACAACCCGTCGCACCCGTCGCCGCCCGAGGCCGGGGGCGAGGTGTTCCCGTTCGTGTTCACCGCCGCGCGGCTGACCGAGCACCACACCGCGGGCGGGATGAGCCGCACGCTGCCGTACCTGTCGGAGCTGCAGCCGGACCTGTTCGTCGAGGTCTCCCCCGAGCTCGCGAAGCTGCGCGGGCTTGCGCACCTGGGCTGGGCGCACGTCGTCACGGCGCGGGCGGCGGTCGAGGCGCGGGTGTTCGTGACCGACCGGATGGCGCCGCTGCGGGTGCAGGACCGGGTCGTGCACCAGGTGTGGATGCCCTACCACTGGGGCAGCTCGGGCCTGGTGTCCCGCGACGTCGTCAACGACCTGTTCGGCGTGGTGGTGGACCCGAACGTGTTCATCCAGGAGAGCAAGGTCGCCACCTGCGACGTCCAGCCGGGCCGGCGGCCGCGCGGCGCCGAGCTGCTGGCGCTGTTGGAGGAATACCGCACGCGGGCGGGCATCACGCCGGAGACGGGTACCCGGGTGGCGACCGCGCACGGCACCGAGCACGTCGAACCCGGCCACACGACGGAGGACCGACCATGACGACCGAGAACCGGCTCTCCGGGCCGCTGCCGGACGTCGCCGGCGAGGCCGGGCACACCGGGCACCCGCCGCGCGTCGGGTTCTTCACCGACACGTCGGTGTGCATCGGCTGCAAGGCCTGCGAAGTCGCCTGCAAGGAGTGGAACAACGTCCCCGAGGACGGGCTCGACCTGCTCGGGATGTCGTTCGACAACACCGGCGCCCTCGGCGCGAACTCCTGGCGGCACGTGGCCTTCATCGAGCAGCAGCGTCCGCTCGGCGGGCAGTCGCCGGGCCTCGAGGGGCTGCCGACCGGGCCGTCGGCGATCGACGTGACGACCGCGTTCGTCGCCGGCGAGCTGCGCGACGCCCCGCTCGGCACCGCTCCCGCCCCGCGGGCGCCGGAGGACCTCGGGATGCCGTCGTTCGACCTGCCCGGCGCGCGGACCGGCGCCGAGGGCCGGACGGACTTCCGCTGGCTGATGGCGTCGGACGTCTGCAAGCACTGCACCCACGCGGGTTGCCTCGACGTCTGCCCGACAGGAGCCCTGTTCCGCACCGAGTTCGGCACGGTGGTGGTGCAGCAGGACATCTGCAACGGCTGCGGTTACTGCGTTTCGGGCTGCCCGTACGGCGTGATCGACCGCCGCCCGGACGACGGCCGCGCCCAGAAGTGCACGCTCTGCTACGACCGCCTGCACGACGGCCTCGAGCCGGCCTGCGCCAAGGCCTGCCCGACCGACTCGATCCAGTTCGGCGAGCTCGACGAGCTGCGCGAGCGGGCCGCCCGCCGGGTTTCGGACCTGCACGCGCGGGGCGTGCCGGAAGCGCGCCTGTACGGGCACGACCCGGAGGACGGCGTCGGCGGCGCCGGCGCGTTCTTCCTGCTGCTGGACGAACCGGAGGTCTACGGGCTCCCGCCGGACCCGGTGGTGCCGACCCGCGAGCTGCCCGCGATGTGGAAGTACGCCGGGATGGCGGCCTCGGCCCTGCTGGCCGCCGCGGTGGCGTCGTTCGGTCCGTTCGGAAGGCGGCGCCGGTGACCCCACGCGACCCCCGCGGCGATGCCCGAGCCGCCGACACCCGCGCACCCGCGCCCGGCCACCGCGAACGCCGCGGCTCCGGCGAAGGGCCACCCACCGCCGCGGCAGCCACCTTCGAGAGGGGGCGCCGGTGACCCCACGCGAACCCCGCAGCGACGCCGGAGCCGCCGACACCCGCGCGCGCGTGTTCGGCGGCCGCCGCAAACGCGGCGGCTCCGGTGAAGAACTCATGGTTCCCCGCGCCGAATTCCGGTCCTACTACGGGCGGCCGGTGCTCAAGCCGCCCGTGTGGGAGTGGAAGGTTCCCGCCTACCTGTTCACCGGCGGGCTCGCCGCGGGCACCTCGCTGCTCGCCGCCGGGGCCGATCTCACCGGGCGGCCCGCGCTGCGCCGGGTGGGCCGGGCCGGGTCACTGGGCGCCCTGGTGGCCAGCGTCTACCTGCTGGTCGCCGACCTCGGGCGGCCGGCCCGCTTCCACCACATGCTGCGCGTCGCGAAACCGACGTCGCCGATGAGCGTCGGCACCTGGATCCTGAGTGCGTTCGGGCCCGGGATGGGCGTGGCCGCGGCCGCCGAAGTGGTGCCCTGGCGGCTGGTGGCCGCCGTGGCGCGGCCGGCCGGGCTCGTTTCGGCCGTGTTCGCTCCCGCCGTCGCCTCCTACACGGCGGTCCTGCTGTCCCAGACGGCGGTGCCGGCCTGGCACGAGGCCCACGCGGAACTGCCGTTCGTCTTCACCGGCTCGGCGGCGGCGAGTTCCGGCGGCTTCGCGATGGCGCTGGTCCCCGTCGAGGAGGCGGGCCCGGCGCGGGTGCTGGCGGCCATCGGTGCGGCGACCGAGCTGGTCGCCTCGAAGGTGCTGGAGAAGCGGCTCGGTCTCACCGCGGAGGCGTACACGACCGGCAAGGCCCACCGGCTGCGCAAGTGGTCGGAGCGCCTGACCGCGGCCGGGTTGCTCGGGGCGCTGGCCGGGCACCGCAGCCGGGCGGTCTCCGTGGCGGCCGGGGCGGCGCTGTTCGCCGGGAGCGCCCTGCAGCGCTTCGGGGTGTTCGAAGCGGGTGTGGCGTCCACAAAGGATCCTAAGTACGTCGTCGTGCCGCAGCGGCAGCGACGGCCGTGACCACCGCGATCACCGCCGCGGCGATCCCCGCGTAGCCGAAGGTCCAGCCGAGACCCGCGGCGTCGGCGATCGGCTGGGCGAGCAGCGGCGAGGCGAACTGGCCGAGGAACAACGCCGAGGTCAGCAGCCCGAGCGCCTTGGTGCGTGCGCCCGGCTCGACCGAGGCCACCACCCAGCCGTTGACCGTGGGGTTGAGCAAGCCGATTCCGAACCCGACGACGACCATGCCGAGCGCGGCGACACCGAGAGAGCCGGCCGAACCGAGCAGGACCAGCCCGGCGGCGAACGCCGCGAACACCGCGATCGCCAGCACCGGGAAGTCCCAGCGTGCCCGCAGCCGCCGGAAGTTCAGCCCCACCACGGTCATCACCAGGTTGACCGCGGCGATGAGCGCGCCGGCCACGGCCGGGCCCGCGCCACCCACGTGGTCCAGCCAGAACGGCGCCTGCGTCGGCACGGTGTAGAAGACCACGATCCCGAGGAACATCAGCGCACAACGGCCGAACAGCCGCGGCTGCCACGGCGACCCGGCCGGGACGTCTCCCCCCGTCTGGTGCCCCTCCGCTTCGGGGACGTACCGGAGCACGAGGACCACCAGCGGCACCGCGAGCAGGTAGACGGCGAACGGGCCGCGCCAGCTCACCGCGGCCAGCAGGCCGCCCAGCAGCAGCGCGACGACGCCGCCGAAGCCCATCGCCGCGCCCTGCAGCCCCAGCACCCGGCCGTGCTCGCCGGCGGAGTGGTGGTCGGCGAGCAGAGCGGTCGAGGTGGTCATCACGCCGGCGATCCCGACGCCGAGCAGGGCGCGCCCGGCAAGCAGCCAGGGCAGGGAGTCCAGGACCAGGCCGGAGCCGCCGCCGATGATGTAGAGCAGCAGGCACCCGGCGAGCACCGGGACGCGGCCGGTCCGGCCGCTGAGCCGCGCGAGCAGCGGCGCGGCGAGCACGATGGCCAGCCCGGGCAGGGTGAGCACCAAGCGGACCAGCAGCTGGGCGTGCGGTTCGGCGGCGAAGTGCCGTTCCATACCGGGCAGCGCGGGGGTGATGGTGGCGCTGGCCATGATGGTCATGGTGCTGACGCCGAGCAGCGTCATGAGCGCCGCTTTCGGCGGCCTCCGCACGTCGGCGAGTGTCGTCCCGGTCATGGTGGCGACGCTAGGACCTCCAGCATGGTCGAGGTCAAGCGGAGGCGGACGCGCTCCCCCGCAACCGGGGCAGCACCGCGAGCCAGTCCGAAGCCGCCTCGACGCTCTCGTGGATCGGCAGCAGCCGCTCGAGGCCCAGCGCCCGGATCGGCCGCAGCACCGCCCGCGCCCCGGTCGCGATCGCGAACGGCACGCCGCTCACGTGCGCCTCCGACGCCGCGACCAGCAGCTCCGTGATCCCTCCCGTGCCGCAGAACGAAACTTCCGACAGGTCCAGCACGAGCGCCCGCGGCGAGAGGTCGATCTCCTCGCCCAGCCGGGTGCGCAGACGGCTCAGCACCGGCAGGTCGATCTCGCCGCGGACCGCGACGGTCGTCGCCTCCGCCGTGGCCGTCACCCGCAAGGTCATCGCGGCCGGGACGTCGACGCGGAATTGCGGAGCGGCGATCTGGTCGAGCACAGGACCTCCCACGGACGGGGACGGACGCGCAGGGGGGCGGCTGCCGGCTGAACCGCGTTGCCCCACACCGTACGCCGTTGCGGCCGGGACTTCCGCGTCGGCGCCGAATTCGTCGAATGCGGACGCCGGCTCCCGAATTCCGGGAATGTCCCGCCGGTGATCCGGATAACGGTTCGGAGATCCAGCCGGTCCCGAACCCCACCGAACGCCCGTCTTCTGCTAAAAAGTGCATCGTTTCGTCGACCGACGCAGGGGTGTGGGTGGCTTTCGAGGAACAGCTCGTCAACGGGCGGTACCGGCTACTGGGGCACCTCGGCCGCGGCGCGATGAGCCTGGTGTGGCGGGCCAAGGACGAGCGCCTGGACCGCGTCGTGGCCGTCAAGCAGTTCCTGCACGAGCCGGGCGCGGGCGGCGACGTCTGCGAACGCGCGATCCGGGAGGCGCGGCTGGCGTCCCGGCTGCGGCACCCGCACGCCGTCGCGGTGTTCGACGTCTTCGAGGACGCCGGCTCGATGTACCTGGTCATGGAGTACGTGCCCGCGCGTTCGCTGACCGAGCTGCTCGTCGCGCGCGGGCCGCTGCCCCGGTGCGACGTGCTGCGGCTCGGGCGCCAGGTCGGCGCCGCGCTGGCCGCGGCCCACGGCGACTGGATCCTGCACCGGGACGTCACGCCGAACAACGTGCTCGTCACCGACGACGGCACCGCCCGGATCACCGACTTCGGCGTCTCCCGCGCGCTCGGCGAGCACCCGGCCGCCGACGAGGGTGTCGTCGTCGGCACGCTCCCCTACCTGGCTCCGGAAGTCGCCCGCGGCGGCGAAGCGGGCCTGCCGTCCGACGTCTACTCGCTCGGCGCCACGCTGTACACGGCGCTGGAGGGCACGCCGCCGTTCGGCACCAGCGACGACCCGATCACCCTGCTCCGGCGGATCACCGAGAACCAGCTCACCCCGCCGGTCCACGGCGGCCCGCTGACGGCCGTGCTGATGCGGATGCTCGAACGCGATCCCGCCGCCCGGCCGTCGATGCAGGAGGCGGTGGACCTGCTGGCCGCGGTCGGCAAGCCGGGCGCGGACGCCGCACCGCGCCGGTCGCGGTTCCGCCGCGTCGCCGTGACCGGGGCCGCCGCGTGCCTGACGTCGGTCAGCGTGGCCGCCGGCCTCGCCCTCGCCGACCGGCCCGCGACCACCACGGCGGCCCCCATCGAGCACCCGCCGGCGACGATCACCACCTCCCGCACCGTCAGCAGCACCACCACGGCACCCGCGCCGGCGTCGGCTCGCGTGTCCGACGGACCGGCGGGGCGTTCCACGCCGCCCGCACCGCTCGGCGCCACCGCCGGGTGCACCGCGCGCTACGAGATCACGAACGCCTGGCCGGGCGGTTACCAGGTGCAGGTGACCGTGCACAACGACCGGCCGAGGCGGCTCATCGCCTGGGCGGTGACCTGGGTCCAGCCCGGCAGCGCGAGCATCCGGGACCTCTGGAACGGCACCCTGACCCAGGTCGGCTCGGCGGTGACCGTCACCGACGCGGGCTGGAACGCCCTCGTCGAGCCGGACGGTTCGGCTTCGTTCGGGCTCAACCAGGACGTCACGCCCGGCCGCGCGGTCGTCCCGGCCCTCCCGGTCGTCAACTGCCGGTCGAACTGAGACCGTTATCGTTCCGTCACAACCGGATTGCCGATTCTTCCGTAGCGACCTCTTCCGTTTCCGGCATCCGGAACGAATACGTCGAACGCAATTTCGTACCCCCACCCAGGTGAGTGAATTGCTCCGACGAGCCGAACTGCGCCGGGGAACGGGCCGTGTTCCCTCTTGACGGAGACGACAGAGGGGAGCGTGCCCGTGCACGAAGGGGCAGTGATCGCCGGCCGGTACCGCGTGCTCGGCCGGGCGGGTCACGGCGCGATGGGGGCCGTGTGGCGGGCGAAGGACGAGCGGCTCGACCGCCTGGTCGCGATCAAGCAGCTCTTCCCCGACTCCCCCGCCGATCCGGCGGCCGCCGAGCGCACGCGCGACCGGACGATCCGGGAGGCCCGCGTCACCGCCCGGCTGCGCCACCCCCACGCCGTCGTCGTGTACGACGTCGTCGAGCAGGGAACCGCGGCCTACATCACGATGGAGTACCTGCCGGCCCGGACGCTGACCGAACTGCTGGAGGAACAGGGCCCGCTGGTGCCGGAGTACGTGGCCGAACTGGGCGCCCAGCTCGCCTCGGCACTGGCCGCCGCGCACGCGGAAGGCGTGGTGCACCGCGACATCAGCCCCAACAACGTCCTGGTCACCACCGACGGCTCGGCGAAGATCACCGACTTCGGGGTGGCCCACGCGCACGGGGAGGGCACCGCGACCGGCCGCGGGCTGGTCGTCGGCACGCCCGCCTACCTCGCCCCGGAAGTCGCCGACGGCGAGGAACCCGGCTTCCCGTCCGACGTCTACTCACTCGGCGCGACCCTCTACACCGCACTCGAAGGGCGGCCGCCGTTCGGCACCGACGAAAACCAGCTGGCCCTGCTCAAGCGGGTCGGCGCCGGCGCCGTCACCCCGCCCGCCACCAGCGGCCCGGTCACCGACGCCGTCCTCCGGCTGCTCGCCCGGGATCCGGCCGCCCGTCCCGCGATGGCCGGGGCGGTCCGGCTGCTCACCCGCGCCACCGCGCCCGGCGTGACCCCGGTGGCGGTCCCGGCGGACCAGCCGCCCGCGCCGCCCCGGCGCCGCCGGTCCCGGCCGGCCTTCGCGGGGACGGCCCTGGCGCTGACGGCGGCCGCGGTCGTGGCGGCGACGTCGCTGCCGCCGGGCCGGGAGCCCGCGAGCGCGGCGGCCCAGCTGGCGTCGGCGCCGTCGGCGAACCCGGTCCCGTCCCGGACCACCGGCCCGCCCGGCTGCGCCGCCCGCTACGAGGTGGTGGAATCGTGGAACGGCGGCTTCAAGGGGCTGGTGACCGTGCGCAACAGCGGGCGGGCCGAGGTCACCGGGTGGACCGTCAGCTGGCCGACCCCGGCCGGGACGCGCATCGACGACCTGTGGAACGGCAGGCTCGTGCGAACCGGTGCCACCTCGGCGATCGTGAACGCCGAGTGGAATGCCCGGCTGAAGCCCGGCGAATCGACCACCTTCGGCTTCATCGCCCTGACCCGCGGCGGCCACCGCGGCCTGCCGGTCACCGACTGCCGTCCGGGGGAATGAATCGTTTTCGATCATCCGACGAAGGTGTCTTGACCAGCGTCGTTGACCGGCATTATGGTCGTCACCCACCCCACCTGTTAGCGCTAACTTCCGGCCGGACAACGGATCGGACAATGGGTCTCGAGAAAGTCCTCACGAAGATGACGAATTTCCGCGACGCGGCGGACGAAGCGCCCGGCGGCGGCCGCGGCGCGGTCACGATCACCGACGTCGCGAACGCGGCCGGCGTGTCCGCGAGCACGGTGTCCTACGTGATCACCGGGAAGCGGACGATCTCCCCGGCCACCCGGCGCCGGGTCGAGGAAACCATCCGCGCCCTCGGCTACCGGCGCCGCGGCAGCTCCCCGTCGCCCCGCGCCGGGATCCTCGCGGTGGCGGTGCCGCCGCTCGGCGACCGGCAGCTGGGCATGGAGATGGAATTCTTCTCCTCGGCCGCGGGCGCGGCCCGTGAACTCGGCTTCGACCTGCTCCTGGTCACCGACGACGAAGGCACGTCCGGCCTGCACCGGGTGACGTCGGCCGCGCTGGCCGACGCGGTGATCGTGCTGGACGCCGGCGACGACGACCCGCGCGTACCGGTCCTGCTGGCTTCCGGCCGCCCCGCGGTGCTGGTCGGCGCGCCGGGGCAGCACCGCGGGCTGGCGTCGGTGACGCTCGACTTCGCCCCGGCCGCCCGGGCCTGCCTGGCCCACCTCGCCGACCTGGGCCACCGGTCGGTCGCCCACCTCGGCCCGTCGGCGACCTCGCCCGGCCACCGGCTCCGGTACCTGAAGGGCTTCGAGGAAGCCTTCGGCGCGGCCGCCGAAGAGCGCGGCGTGAAAGCGATTTCCCCACCGTGCGCGTCGGCCGCCGAAGACGTTGCCCGCTGCCTGGACGAGCTGCTCGTCGAAGGTGGCCCGACCGCGCTGGTCGTCCGCGACGAAGCCGCTCTTCCGCTGGTGCTGGGCACCCTGCGCCGACGCGGGCGGCAGGTCCCGGCGGACATTTCGGTCGTCGCGATCTGTTCGGACACCGTGGCGGGCCAGCAGCGGATCCGGCCCACCGCGGTCGTCGTCCCGGCGGCCGAGCTGGGGGTGCTGTCGGTCCGGCAGGCGGTGCGCCAGCTCGACGGCGAACCGGCCGAGCCCGGCACCGTGGCGCCCGCGCTGGCCGCCGGGGAAAGCACCGCGGCGGCCCCGGCCGTCCGGCACGGGGCGACGCTCTCCGGCGGGTGAGAATTCCCGGACAATCGGCTTCCGGACCGAACCCGTCTCCCGTTGCGGCCGTATTTCCTCGTAGAGGGGTCGCCGACGTCGACAGGGGAGCACGGTGGCAGCGAAAAAGGGCGCATTGGCCGGGCGATACCGGCTGCTGGAACCGACCGGCGGGCGGGCGTGGCGGGCCAAGGACGAATTGCTGGACCGATTCGTCGTCGTCGATCGGCTGCCGCCGGGCTGCCCCTTCGACGCGGCCCATTCCGACCGCGTCCGGGCGAAGGCGATCCGCGACGCACGGGTGGCCGTCCGGCTGCACCACCCCCACGTCGTGGTGGTGCACGACGTCTTCGAACACGACCTGACGCCGTACGTGGTGACCGAGGACCTGGCGGCCGGCACCCTGGCCGAGCTGGTCGAGCGGCGCGGCGGCGTCCCGCCGGACCGCGTGGCGGCGCTCGGCGCCCAGCTGGCTTCGGCGCTGGCGGCCGCGCACGCCGACGGCATCCTCCACCGCGGGTTCGGCCCGGACAAGGTGCTGGTCACCGCGGACGGGACGGCCAAGATCGCGGGTTTCGGGCTGGGCACCGGCGGCTTCCCCGCCCCGGAGCTGGCCCGCGGCGCGAGCCCGGGGTGTCCCGCGGACGTCTATTCCTTGGGCGCCACACTGTACTTCGCGCTCGAAGGGCGGGTGCCGGGCACGGCCGTCCCGCCGCGGGCGCACGGGCCGGTCCTCGACGCCGTGCTGGACCTCGTGCGCCCGGAACCGGCGGCCCGCCCGTCGATGGCCGAGGCCGAGCGGATCCTCACCGATCTGGCGGTTTCCCGTCCCCTGGCGGCGATCCCGGCCCGGGCCGCGCGGTCCCGCAGCCGGGTCCTGGTGGCGGGCACGGTGTTCGCGCTCGCCCTCGGCACGGCGGTGACGACCCACGCGGCCCTCCGCCGTCTCGCGGCTCCCTGAGGGATCACCGCGTACGCACTCAGCGCCGTCACCGCCGCCGCGCCCGCGACCAGCCGGCGCATCAGGCGGTCGGGATCCGGTGCGTCCTTTTCCGAAGGCCCGGCCGCAGGCCGCCGAAGAAACGTGGTTGAATTCGACGATTTCACAGCGGCCGCGATTCCGCCGCGCTTCCGCACGATTCCCGCACCACGAGCGTCGGCCACAGCTGCAGCCGGTGCACCGGCCGCTCGGTCGTGTCCGCGAGCCGGGCCAGCGCGAGCTCGGCGGCCACCGCGCCCAGCCGGTGCTTCTGCGGGCACACCGCGGTCAGCGGCGGGTCGGACGCCGCCGCGACCTCGTCGTCGTAGGAAACCACCGCCAGCTCGCCGGGCACCGCGATGCCGCCGTCGCGGGCGCGCTGGATCAGGCCGATGGCCTCGCGGTCGGCGTGCACGAGCAACGCTCGGACGCCGGCGCGGCGGCAGCGGTCCAGCAGCGTGTCGTACTCCCCCGCCCACCCCGGGGAGCCGTAGACCGGGACGTCGAGGTCCAGCGCCGCGCCGGCGTCCAGGCCCAGGGAGGCGATCGTCTCCCGCCAGCCGGCCCGCAGCGCCCGGCTCGTCGGGCTGGACCGGGACGTCACCAGCCCCACCGCCCGGTGGCCGAGGGAAACCAGGTGCCGCACGGCCAGTCCCGCACCCAGCGCGTGCGCCGTGGTCGCCGCGTCCAGGGCCAGCGTGGGCAGCTCCGGCGGCGGCAGGCGTTCGACGAGCACCACCGGGACGCTCAGCGAACCCAGCCACCGCAGCAGGTCCAGCGCTCCGCGGCCGCTGGTGGCCGGCGCGGCCAAGAGCGTCTGCACCCCGCGTTCGAGGAGCGTGGTGATCTGACGGCGGTCCTCCGCCGCGTCGTAGCTGGACGCGCGCAGGACCAGCCGCCCACCGGCCGCGGCCACCGTGGATTGCGCGCCCTGGATCACCGGCGGCCAGTAGTACTCGACCGACGGCGCGACCATGCCGACCAGCGCGCCGGGCGCGGACGGGCCGAACGGCGACGCGGCGCGCCCGGGCTCCGGGTGGCCGCCGCGGGGCCGGGTCAGGGTGACGCCGCCGTGCACCCGCGTCAGCAGGCCGCGGTCCGCCAGCTCGGTGACGTCCCGCCGCACGGTGACCGCGGTGACGCCCAGCCGCGCCACCAGCTCGGTGAGCCGGACCGCGCCGTGTTCGCGCACCAGGGAAAGGATCAGCTGGTGCCGTTCGGAGGCGAGCATCATCGGACCTGCTCCAGCCGGACCCGCGCCGGGCCCTCGCGCACCAGCAGCGTGAGCCGGCTGAGGTGGGCGCCCCAGGAGGCCCGCAGCAGCGGGTCGTCCAGCGCCCGCCGCTCGAGTTCCGCGGTGGTGGCCAGGGGGTCCCAGCTCAGCCGCAGCACCCGCCGGCCGCCGAGGGACACGAACGCCTCGCCCTCGGCCAGCTCGACGTCCCCGGCGAGGACGTGCCGCAGCCGCACCGGCCGGACGCTGTCGTCGTCCTCCACGAGGACGTGTGCGGGTGTGTCCCGAACCAGCCGCACCGAACGGATCCATCGCGCCACGCCCGGGTAGGCCCCGGCGAGGTCCGCGGACAGCACGGCTTCGGACGCGGTGAGCCCGACCCGGACGTCCCGCGCCCCGAAGGCGTCCCCGGGTTCCTGCGTCACCCCCGGCTCGGGGACGTTGTGCCACTCGCTGCGCAGCGGCCAGGCGCGGTACCGGTCCGGCCCGAAGCTGCCCGCGGTGTAGGTCGGCTGCCCCACGTCGGCCACCACCGGCACGCCCTCGACGGCCACCCAGTAGGACCCGACGTCGAGGTGGTTGTGCCGCTCGCCGTTGTGCCCGGCCTTCACCGCCACGGTCAGCCCGCGCACCGAGCCCGCCGTCTCCCGGGCCACGAGCACCTGCACCCGCGGCAGCCACTGGTCGCGGGCCAGCCAGGTTCCGTCCGGATCCCCCGCCCACGCCTTGCGCCAGCCCGGGTCGGCCAGGGCGGACAGGGCCCGGCCGAGCCCGGCCTGCGGCCACACCGGCCGCCCGCTCGCGCGGGCCTGGCTCACCGCGTGCGCCCGGACCTCGTCGTCGCCGAGCAGCTCGCCCCACCGGTGCAGCACGTGCCACGGCTGGGCCAGGGGCAGGCGGGCCGGGGCGTCCCCGGCGTTGACGTACGCGTCGCCGCCCAGGTGCATCCGGTGCGGGAAGCGGATCAGCGGCGCCGGCAGGGGGAGCTCCCGCGCGTCGACGCCGGTGGCCCCGGCCAGCAGGTCGAGGCATTCCAGCAGGCGGCAGGCGCCGTGCCACCAGTAGGCGACGCCTTCGTCGATGCCGCCGTCGTCGGGCAGCACGGCGAGGTAGTGGTCGAGGCCTTCGACGACCAGCCGCACGAGCCGCTGTCGCCGCTCTTCGTCGTCGACGAGCAGGAGCGCGGCGGTGAGGACGGCGCTGTGGATCCACGGGTTCCAGTTGTGCGCGTCGCCGTCGAGGCCGAGCCAGTGCCAGTCTCGGACGCGCTCGAACGGCGTCAGCACCCGGTGTCCGACTTCGCGTCGCAGGCGACGGCGCACGCCCGGCGCCCGGGCGTCGAAGCGGGGCCCCAGCACGTGATCGGCCCAGGCGAGCAGGGACGCGACCTCCGCCGCGCCCAGGTCGAGGAACGGGTCGCCGGGATCGGCCAGCACCTCCCCGCGGGCGGCCGTGTGCCGGTCGTGCGGCGCCCAGCACCAGGTGGTGGCCTCGGCCAGCGCGACCAGGCCGTCGATCGCACCGTCCAAAACGGACAGTTCGTCGGTCAGCACCGCGGCCAGGACCAGCGTGGTCACGCGTTCGCGCAGCTCGCGGGCAGCGTCTTCGTAGTCGGTCCGGACGCCGTCGCGGAACGTCCGGGCCCACGCCGTGGCCGTCAGGACCGGCGCCGGCCGCGTGAGCAGAACGCGGGCGTCGGCGATCAGCGCGGCGCCGTCGGCCGCGTCCCAGACCGCCCGGTCGCGCACGTCCGGGAAGGCGGGCCGGGCCACCGGACGGCCGGCGAAGAGAGCGCTCAGAACCACGTTGTTCCTTCGCTTCTGATCGATTGTGATTGTTTTTGAGCTGAATTGTTGACTCGCACTATGGCACAGCCCGACAGTGACAGCCATCACTTCGACGGAGGAGCAATGACGCTTCGGGGATCGGCGGGACTGAACCGCCGGAGGTTCCTATCGGCCACGGCCGGGCTCGCGGCCGGCGGGCTGCTCGGCGGCTGCGCGTCGACGACCACGGCGTCCGGCGCGACCCGCGTGACCATCTGGTCGTGGCTCACCGGCATGGACAAGTACGTGGCCGCGTTCAACGCCGCGCACCCGGACATCGCGGTGGAGCTCAACGTGATCGCGTCCGGCCTGAAGGGCGGCTACGCCCAGCAGACCAACGCCCTGCGCGCCCACAACGCCCCGGACATCCTGCACGCGGAGTACCAGGGCCTGCCGCAGCTGCTCACCACCGGCGGCCTGCGCGACCTCACCGGCGACCTCGCGGACCTGGAGCGCGGCTACTCCCCCGCGGCCTGGCAGGGTGTCCGCCCCGGCGGCCGCACCTGGGCGGTCCCGATGGACCTCGCCCCGATGGTGTTCTACTACCGCAAGGACCTCTTCGACCGGCACGGCATCGCGGTGCCGCGCACGTGGGACGACTTCCGCACCGCCGCGCAGGCCGTCAAGAAGGCCGACCCGGCCGCGCGCGTGACGACGTTCCCGCTCAACGACGGCTCCTTCTTCGCCGGGATGTGCTGGCAGGCGGGCGATCCCTGGTGGCGGGTCGACGGCGGGTCGTGGCGGGTGAACATCGACGGCGCCGGCACCCTGCGCACCGCGGACCACTGGCAGGGCCTGATCCGCGACGGCCTGGTCGCCACCGCCCCGACCGGCGACCAGGACTGGATCGGGGCGATGCACACCGGACGGCTGTGGGGCCTGCTCGGCGCGTCCTGGAGCGTCGGCTCGCTGGTGAAGTCCATCCCGCGGGACAAGAGCCGCTGGGCGGTCGCCACCATGCCGACCTGGGACGGCGTCCCGGCCAACGGCGTGCAGGGCGGCAGCGCGTTCGCCGTCTCGGCCGAGAGCAAGGTGCCCGATGCCGCCGTGAAGTTCCTGCGCTGGCTGAGCACCGACCCGGCGGTCGCGAAGATCGGCACGACCTTCACGACGCCGTTCCCCGGCTACCTGCCGAGCCGGGACGTCGCCCGGAAGGCCTACCAAGGCGGGTACTTCCTCGGCGCCCCGGTGTACGACGTGCTCGACGAAGCCGCCCGGCGCGTCCCGGACTGGACGTGGGGTCCCAACGCGTTGCGGACGTTCTCCACCGTCGTCGACCGGATGGGCGGGGTGAAGACCGGCGGCACGACGCTGGCCGCCGCCGTCCGGCAGACACAGGCCGGCGCCGTCGCCGAGCTGCGCGAGCGGGGTTTGACCGTGCTGGAAGGGAAAGCCTGATGACCGTCCTCACCCCGGAACGCGCCGCGAGGGTGCCGGCGCAGGCCCGCCCCGGCACCGCCACCCCGGCCCGCCGTGGCCACGGCCGGGCCGGCCTCGTGCTGGCCGCACCGTTCGCGCTCCTGCTGACCGCCACCGTGCTCGTGCCCATCGGGTACGCGCTCTACCTCAGCCTGTTCACCGATCGCCTGTCCGGCCTGGGTTTCTCCGGCCCGACGCAGGCGTTCGTCGCGCTCGGCAACTACGTCGACGTGCTCACCGACAGCGCCTTCCACGCCGGCCTCGGCAACGTGGCGCTGTTCGTCCTGGTGCACATCCCGATCATGCTCGGCCTGGCCCTGCTGCTGGCCCTGCTGGTCGACTCGGCCGTCGTGCGGCTCAAGCGGGTCTTCTCCCTCGCCGTTTTCCTGCCCTACGCGGTGCCGACGGTGATCACCGGGCTCATCTGGGCCTACCTCTACAGCCCGAACTCGGGGCTGACCGCGCTCTTGCCGTTCGACCCGCTGGGCAAGACCGGCATCCTGCCCTCGATCGTGAACATCGCGACCTGGCAGTGGGTCGGCTACAACATGATCATCTTCTACACGGCGCTGCAAGCGGTCCCGCGCGACGTCCTCGAAGCCGCGCGCGCCGACGGCGCCGGGGGCGTCCGGACGGCGTGGTCGGTCAAGGTCCCGATGATCCGGCCGACCATGTTCGTCGCCCTCGTGTTCACCGTCATCGGGTCCCTGCAGCTGTTCACCGAACCCCTGGTGCTGCGCGGCTTCACCGGCTCGGTGACGAGCACCTGGTCCCCGAGCCTGTACGTCTACGAGGCCGCGTTCATCGCCAACGACTACGGCCGCGCCGCCGCCGCGTCCGTGCTGCTGGCGCTCGTTTCCGCCCTGCTCTCGGCGCTGGTCATGCGCCTGTCCGACCGGAGGTCCCGGTGACCCTGTCCCCTGCCGGTTCGAGGTGGACGTCCCGCACCGTCGTGCACGTCCTGCTGGTGCTGGCCGCGCTGTACGCGGTCCTGCCGCTGGTCTGGCTGGTCACCTCGGCGACCAAGTCCGTCGGCGACTTCTCCACCACCGGGGCGTTCGAGTTCGGGCAGTTCGACCTCGGCGCCAACCTCAGCACCCTGTTCACCCAGGACGGCGGCGTCTTCCTCGCCTGGATCCGCAACTCGCTGCTCTACGCCGGCCTCGGCGCGGTGCTCGGGTCGCTGATCTGCGCCGCCTGCGGGTACGCGATCGCGAAGCTCGACTTCCCGGGCCGCCGCGCGCTGTTCGCGGTGACGCTGGCCGGCGTGCTCGTGCCGACGACCGCGCTGGCCCTGCCGCTGTACCTGCTGGCCTCGCAACTGGAGGTCGTCGGCACGTTCTGGGCGGTCTTCATCCCGTTGCTGACCAACCCCTTCGGCGTCTACCTCGCCCGCGTCTACGCCGAGGCCGCGGTGCCCGGTGAGGTCCTCGAAGCCGCCCGGACCGACGGCGCGGGCGAGCTGCGGACGTTCTTCACCATCGCGCTGCCGATGATGCGGCCCGGCCTGGTCACCATCTTCCTGTTCCAGTTCGTCGGGATCTGGAACAACTTCTTCCTGCCGCTGGTGATGCTCACCGACCCGAAGCTGTTCCCGATGAGCCTCGGCCTGTACCAGTGGAGCACGCGCGTGACCCAGTTCCCGCAGTACAACCCGCTCGTCATCACCGGCTCCCTGCTGGCCGTGCTGCCGCTGGTCGTCGCGTTCGTCCTGCTGCACCGGCAATGGCGGTCCGGGCTGGCGGCGGGCAGCGTCAAGTGACGCGGCGCCCGGAGACCCTGCTGGTGATGGCGCGGGACACGATGGAGCTGCAGTTCGGCGCGGGCGAGCTGGCCCGGTTGCGCGCCACGGCCCGGCTGGGCGAGCCTCTGTGCACCGACGAATTGGCCTCGGACGCGGTGCGCGCGCGGCTGGCGGAGGTGGAGGTGCTGATCACGTCCTGGGGCTGTCCCCCGCTCGACGACGCTGTCCTGCGGGCCGCGCCGAACCTGCGGGCGGTGCTGCACGCCGCCGGCAGCGTCCGGGACCACGTCGGCGCGGCGGTGTTCGACCGCGGCCTGCTGGTCACCACGGCCGCCGACGCCAACGCCGAGCCGGTCGCCCAGTACACGCTGGGCGCGATCCTGTGGGCGTTCAAGAAGGTGCCGTTCCTGGCCGCCGACGCCCGGAAGTTCCGGGAGGACTGGGGTTACCGCGAGCAGCGCGGCGAGCTGTCCGGCCGCGACCGGACGGTGGTGCTGGTCGGCTTCTCCCGCGTCGGACGGCGGGTCGCCGCGCTGCTGCGGCTGCTGGACCTGGCGCGCGTGCTCGTCGTCGACCCGGTGGCCGGCCCGGGCGAGATCCGGGCGGCCGGGGCCGAACCCGCTTCCTTGGCCGAGGCCCTGCCCCAGGCGGACGTGCTGAGCCTGCACGCGCCGTCGCTGCCGGAGACGCGGCACATGATCGGCGCCGCCGAGCTGGCCGCCCTGCCGCCCGGCGCGGTGCTGATCAACACCGCACGTGGCGCGCTGGTCGACACCGCGGCGCTCGAACACGCCTGCGCCGCCGACGGCCTGCACGCCGTCCTCGACGTCACCGAGCCCGAGCCGCTGCCCGCCGGGTCCCCGCTCTACGACCTGCCGAACGTGGTGCTGACGCCGCACATCGCGGGGTCACTGGGCTCGGAGACCCGCCGGATGAGCGCCGAGGCGCTCGGCGAGCTGGAACGGTACGTCGCCGGCTTGCCGCCCCGGGCCCCGGTGACCCGGCATTCCCTGGCCGTGCAGGCATGACCGCCGTCGAGGGTCCGAACGCCGCGAATGACTCATTCGGGACGTCGGAGGTCCCGAATGAGTCATTCGCGACACCGGCGACCGCGGTCGAGGACCGGCGGCTGTCGCCGTACACCGGCTGGACCCGGGCGCACTGGGCGGCCTACGCCGACCGGCTGCTCGCGGCGGCCGGGCAGTACCGGTCGCCGGCGGGCGCCCGGCTCGACCTGCCCGGCCCGGCCAGCCGCAACGGCCGTGTCTCGGATGGCCTGGAAGGGTTCGCCCGGACGTTCCTGATCGCCGGGTTCCGCGTGGCCGGGGAGGGCGGCGCGGACCCGGGCGGGGTGCTGGAGCACTACGCGCGCGGGCTGGCGGCCGGCACCGATCCGGCGTCACCCGAGGCCTGGCCGCGGCCCGACGAGCTCGGCCAGGCCAAAGTGGAAGCCGCGTCGATCGCGCTGGTCCTCCAGCTGACCCGGCCGTGGCTGTGGGACCGCTTGGACGACGGCGTGCGCGAGCGGGTCGTCACCTGGCTCGCGACGGTGATCGGGCAGCCCTACCCGCCGATCAACTGGGTGTGGTTCCGGATCGTCGTGGAGTCGTTCCTGCGCGAGGCAGGCGGCCCGTGGTCGGCGGCGGACGTCGAGGAGGACCTGGCCGTGCACGCGTCGCTGCGGCGGCCGGGCGGCTGGCTCAGCGACGGCGACGAGCGCGCCTACGACCACTACACGGGCTGGGCGTTGCACCTGTATCCGCTGCTGTGGACGCACTTCTTCGACGTCACCGGCACCCTGTGCCCCGGCTCGCTGCGGCTGCAGTGGGGCGCGGACCTGCGCGAGTACCTCGACGACGCCGTCCGGCTGGTGGGCAGCGACGGCTCGCCGTTGCTGCAGGGCCGCAGCCTGGTCTACCGCTTCGCGGCCGCGGCACCGTTCTGGGTGGGTGCGCTGACCGGGACGTCGGGGCTGGCCCCCGGCTTGACGCGCCGGGTGGCGGGCGGGATGGTCCGGCACTTCGGCGCCTCCGACGACCTGCTCACCCTCGGCTGGCACCACGCCTGGCCCGCGATGCGCCAGGCGTACTCCGGGCCCGGGTCGCCGTATTGGGCGGCCAAAGGCCTGCTGGGGCTCGCGCTGCCCGCGCACCATCCCGTGTGGACGGACGTCGAACGGCCGCTGCCGATCGAGACGGGGGACGTCGCCCGGGTGGTCGCCGCGCCGGGCTGGCTGGTGTCGGGACGGCGCCGCGACGGCATCGCCCTGGTGGTCAACCACGGCACGGACCACGCCCGCCCCGGCGACCCGCGCTCCGACGCGCCGCTCTACGCCCGGCTCGGCTATTCGACGGCGACGTTCCCCGCGGCCGCGGTGCCCGACAACACGGTGGCCGTGCTCGACGCGGACGGCCGGGCGAGCCACCGGGCGGGGTTCTCGACGTGCTACGCGACCGAACTGCCGGGCGGCGTGCTGGCCGCGGCGTCCCAGGGCCGGGTCCGCTGGGTCGACACGTCCGCCGACGACTCCCCCGACCACGGCTCCGGCCGCGGCGGGCCGGTGGTGGCCGGGCCGGTGCTGACGGTGGTGTCCGTGGTGCGGCGGGGTGTCGAGGTGCGGCTCGCGCGGCTCGACCACGTCGATGACGGGGTGTGTTCGCTGCGGCTGAGCGGCTGGCCGGTCTCGGGCGAGACACCGCCGGAAACCCAGGCGGCTTCCGCACGGACTCCGGAGCTCCGGTCGGAAGTGCGTCCGCTGCGGGGGTTCACCACGGCGGACGTGGTGGTCGAGTCCGGTGTCTCTCCCCTGGGTGAGTGGACCGCGATCCCGTTCGTCGCCACCGAAGGGCCGCCGGAGCCGGGAGCCGTGTACGCCGCCGTGGTGGTCTTGGACCGCGGCGGCCCGGACGACGCCGATCCGTCGTTGACGGTCGCCGGGGACGGCCGCGCTGTCACGCTGACCTGGCCCGACGGCGTCACCGCGCGAGTCGCGATGCCCGCTCCGGCGTGATGCCGGTGCGACGGCGGCGGGCCGGTGCCAGCGACGTCGGGTGCGAGACGCTCCAGGCCGCGCTCTTGCAGATCAATTCCTTGACGCGCGCGGCCGTCTTGCCGGTGAGGGCGGACGGTTTCGGCTGGTCGTCGTGGGTCACCCACTGCACGACGGCGTCGTGGCGGCCGAGGCTGATGCACTGGGCGGCGTAGCCGATCTTGTTCTCCGGCAGCGGGCGTCCGGTCAGCCGGGCGGCGATCGCGTCGGCCGCCTGGTGGGCCGTCGGCACCCCCGACGCGCAGGACATCCGCAACGGCGCGCCGTTCGCGCCCGGGGCGAGCGCGGCGTCACCGACGGCGTAGACGTCGGCGTGCGAGACCGACCGCATCGTCTCGTCGACGACGACCTGCCCGGTCGCCGACACCGCCAGCGTCGTGGCCGCGGCGATCGGGTGGACCGCGAACCCGGCCGTCCACACGGTCACCTGCGCCGGGATCACGCGGCCGTCGGCGGTGCTCGCCGTGGCCGGCTCGACGCTCGTGACGGCCGTGTTCTCGTGCACGGTGATACCGAGCCGGTCGAACGCCTTCCGCAGGTGGTCGCGGCCCTTCTCGCTCAGCCAGTCCCCGAGGCCACCGCGAGCGGCGAAGGCGACGTCGAGGTCCGGGCGGGCTTCGGCGATCTCGGTGACGCTTTCGATCCCGGTGAGGCCACCGCCGACGACGAGCACGGCCCCGCCCGCGGGGAGCTCGGCCAGCCGCGCCCGCAGGCGCAGCGCGGCTTCCTTGCCCGCGACGCTGTGGGCGTGCTCGGGGACGTCGGCGGCGGTGCTGCCGAGGGCGTAGACGAGCGTGTCGTAGGCGAGCTCCTCACCACCCGCGAGGGCGACGCGCCGGCGTTCGGCGTCGACGGCGGCGACCCGCGCGATCCGCACCTGCACGCCGGTGCCCGCGAAGACCTCCGCCAGCGGGCGGGGCTTGAGGTCCTGGCCGGTCGCCAGCTGGTGCATGCGGACGCGCTCGACGAACTCGGGCTCCGCGTTGACGAGGGTGATCTCGGTATCGGCGGGGTGCAGGCGCTTGGCGAGGCGGCCGGCGGCGTTGGCGCCGGCGTACCCGGCCCCGAGGACGACGATGCGGTGCTTCATGGTTTTGCTCCTGTCCGGTCGGTGTGTGCTTCCTGAACCGGACAGCGGCGCGAAACCTGACAGAAGTCGGCTGTGACCTGAGTCACCAGGTGCCGGCGAGTGGCTCCCCGTGCTCGACGGCGTCCCACTGCCCCCTCGCGCGGGCGAGCTTGGCGGGGTTCGCCTGGGCGTGGACCCCCGCGATGCCGTCCGCCGTGACGTCCAGCGCGAAGACGCCGACGACCCGGTCGCCGACCACCATGACCAGCGCCGGCGCGCCGTTGGCGACCGCGGCGTAGAGGTCGGGGCGGCCGCCGACCATCTCCCACTTGGCCTCGCTCGGCGTGAACAGCGTGCGCAGGAACCGCGCCACCCGCAGGGCACCGGTGATCGGCCGCGGCACCGAGAACACCACGCCGCCACCGTCGCCGATGCTGATCGCGTCGTCGGCCAGCAGCTTCACGAGCGAGTCGGTCCGGCCGCTGAGCGCCGCGGCGAGGAACTCCTCGACGATCCTGCGGGCGGCGGCCGCGTCGACCTCGACCCGGCGGTGGTCGGCGACGAGGTGCTGCTTGGCGCGCCGGTGGATCTGCTGGCAGTTGGCCTCGGTGAGGTCGAGCACCTCGGCGATCTCGCCGTGCGAGTACCCGAACGCTTCGCGCAGCACGTACACGACGCGTTCCTTGGCCGAAAGCCGCTCCATCAGCGTGAGCATCGCGATGGACACCGATTCCCGCTGTTCGACGGTGTCGGAGGGACCGAGCATGCGGTCCCCGGCGAAGACCGGCTCCGGAAGCCACTGGCCGACGTAGGTCTCCCGCCGGGCCCGCGCCGAGGTGAGCCGGTTGAGGCAGAGGTTGGTGAGCACCTTCGTCAGCCACGCCTCGGGCGTCTCGACGAGCTCCCGGTCCGCGGCTTGCCAGCGCAGGAAGGTGTCCTGCACGGCGTCCTCGGCATCGGTGGCCGACCCGAGCAGGCGGTAGGCGATGGCCTCCAGCCGCGCCCTGGCCCCCTCGAACACCTCGAGCTCGTGCGTCCCCACAGACATGGCCCCAGTGAACCATCCGCCCCGTACGCGCGTGCGAAGATCGCGGGGTGTCGCCGACTTCCTCCCGCCCGCGCTCGTTCTGGGACGACGCGGTGGTGTACCAGCTCTATGTCCGTTCCTTCGCCGACAGCGACGGCGACGGCGTCGGAGACCTCGGCGGGGTGATCCGGCGGCTCGGGCACATCGCCGGGCTCGGCGCCGACGCGATCTGGCTCAACCCCTGCTACCCCTCGCCGCAGGCGGACCACGGCTACGACATCGCGGACTACCTCGGCGTCAACCCCGACTACGGCAGTCTCGAGACGTTCGACCGCCTGGTCGCCGAGGCGCACGCCCGCGGCCTGCGGATCCTGATGGACCTGGTGCCCAACCACTGCTCCGAGCAGCATCCGTGGTTCACCGCGGCGCTGGCCGCCGGCCCCGGTTCCCCCGAGCGGGCGCGGTTCGTCTTCCGCGACGGCCGGGGCGACGAGCCGCCCAACAACTGGCAGTCGGTCTTCGGCGGTCCGGCGTGGACCCGCGTCACCGAACCCGACGGCACGCCCGGGCAGTGGTACCTGCACCTGTTCACCCGCGAGCAGCCGGACTTCGACTGGCGCAACGCGGAGGTGCTGGCGTACTTCGACGACGTCCTGCGCTTCTGGTTCGACCGCGGCGTGGACGGCTTCCGCATCGACGTCTGCCACGGCCTGATCAAGGACGCGGCCCTGCGCGACTGGGACCCGGCGGACGGCGGCTACAACGCGTACAGCTGGAACCGGCCGGAGGTGCACGAGATCTTCCGGAGGTGGCGCGCGCTGGCGGCCGGCTACGGCCCGGAGCGCGACCTGCTGCTGGTCGGCGAGGTCTGGGTGCCGGACCCGGCCGATCTGGACAGCTACCTGCGTCCGGACGAACTGCACCAGGCCTTCTCGTTCGACCTGCTCGTCCAGCCGTGGGAGGCAGGCGCCCTGCGCGGCGCGATCGAGCGCGCCACGGCCCGCACCGAGGTCCACGGCGCCCCGGCGGCGTGGACGCTGGCCAACCACGACGTCCACCGGGCGGTGACGCGGTACGGGATCGTCCGCCCGGAACCGGCCCCGGAGAGCAACGACGCCTTCGCGGCGCTGATGCGCCCCCGCGGCGAAGTCGACGTCGAGCTCGGCGACCGCAGGGCCCGCGCGGCGCTGCTCCTCGTGCTGGCCCTGCCGGGTTCGGTGTTCCTGTACCAGGGCGAGGAGCTCGGCCTGCCGGAAGTCCAGGACCTGCCCGACGAGGCCCGCCAGGACCCGGTGTTCCACCGGACGGGCGGCCTCGAGAAGGGCCGCGACGGCTGCCGGGTCCCGCTGCCGTGGGTCGCGGACGCGCCGGCGTTCGGGTTCGGCACCGGGACGCCGTGGCTGCCGCAGCCGGAGTGGTTCGGCCGCTACGCCGTCGACGTGCAGGAGAAGGACGACACGTCGACGCTGCAGCTGTACCGCCGCGCGGTCCGGGCGCGGCGGGAACGGCAGCTCGGCGCGCCGGGCCCGGTCGAGTGGCTGGACACGGGCGCGCCCGGGGTCCTCGCGTTCCGGCGCGGAGACCTGGTGTGCGTGGTGAACACCGGAGGCACGCCGTTCACCGTGCCGGACGGCTGGGGCGAGGCCGTGCTCACCAGCGGCGGGTCCGCCGTGGTGGCGGCCGACGCGGCGGCCTGGTTCACGCCTGCGGGCTCCTGAGCCCGGGCGGGTGGTTCGCGGGTTCGACGCCGAGGGCCGCGACCAAGTCGGCCACCCGGTGGTGCGCCTCCAACGGGTGACGCAGCCGGCCTTCCGGGTGGATCTTGTAGTGGTTGCGGCGGCCGACCCGCTCGCGCTCCACGTAGCCCTCGGCGATCAGGTCGGCGAGGATCAGCTGCACGCCGCGTTCGGTGATCCCGACGCGCCCGGCGATGTCGTGCAGCGTGCGGTCGGGATCCGCGGCCACGCAGAGCAGGACGTGCGCGTGGTTGCTGAGGAACGTCCACGAGGCCATACCGGCCACAGTAGACGTCCGAACTTGACAGACGAAGAGCAGTTCGTCATTCTGGTGGCAGCGGAGGGGAGTACCCGCCCGGTCCGGCATCGTCAATCCGGCTGCCCCAGAGCAGCCCGGTGCCGGCGTCACCTTCGGGTGACCGGGGAGACCTCCGGTTCGTCACCGAACCGGAGGATTGTGTCGTGACCGTCCCGTTCTGGGCCTGGGCCGCCGTGCTCGGCGTCATCCTGGCCATGCTCGCGATCGACCTGGCCGCCCACCGCAAATCCCCCGTCGTCGGCGTCCGGTCGGCGCTGGCGTGGTCCGGCGCGTGGGTGGTGCTCGGGCTCGCCTTCGGCGGCGTGGTCTGGTGGGCCTGGGGCGGGGAGTTCGCGGGCCAGTACTTCGCCGGCTACGTCATCGAGAAGTCCCTCGCGGTCGACAACGTCTTCGTGTTCGCGATCATCTTCAGCTACTTCGCCGTCCCCCGCGAGTACCAGCACCGCATCCTGTTCTACGGCGTAGTCGGTGCCCTGGTGTTCCGGGCGGTGTTCATCGCGGCGGGCTCGGTGCTGATCGCGAGCTTCGCCTGGATCCTCTACGTGTTCGGCGCGTTCCTCGTCCTCACCGGCGTGCGGATGGCGTTCCACAAGGACGAGGCGGTCGACTACGAGCGGAACCCGGTGCTGCGGCTGTTCCGCCGGATCGTGCCGTCCACCGACGGCGACCACGGCGGCAAGTTCGTGGTCCGGCAGGCCGGCCGCTGGGTGGCCACGCCGCTGCTCGCCGTCCTGGTCCTGATCGAAGTCACCGACGTCGTCTTCGCGGTCGACTCGATCCCGGCGATCTTCGCGGTCACCCAGGAACCGTTCCTGGTGTTCACCTCGAACGCCTTCGCCGTCCTCGGCCTGCGGGCGATGTACTTCCTGCTCGCCGACGTGATGCACCGGTTCGTGTACCTGAAGCTCGGCTTGGCCCTGGTGCTGGTCTGGGTCGGCGTGAAGATGCTGCTGCTGGACGTCTGGAAGATCCCGACGGCCCTTTCGCTGGGCGTGGTCGGCGCGATCCTCGCGACGGCGGTCACGGCCAGCCTGCTCAAAACCTCGGCTGTCTCCCGGAAGGAATGACGATGCGCCTGACCACCACAGTCCTCGCCGGAGGCCTCCTGCTGACCTTGACGGGCTGCGGCGTGGCAGCGGAAACGGCGGGCCAGGTGAGCAACGCGGCCTCGACGGCGGCGGTCTGCGCGGACGCCGTCCGCATCGCCACGGCGAACCCGGACCCGACGAACCCCCAGGCGGCGGCCGACCGCGCCCACGCGGCCGCCGACGAGCTGACCGGGTTGGCCGCGAAGGCGGCGAACACCACCGCGGCGGAGGCCATCAACAGCCTGGCGGCAACGCTGCGCGAGACGACCGTGGACGACCTGGTGAAGACCCCGGCGGACTGGGCCCGGAAGAAGGCGGACCAGGTGACGGCCCTGACCCGGGCCTGCGCCGGCTGAAGCCACGCACCGCACGTGACACCCACCCCAGGAGCCCTCATGACCGCACCCACCACCGCCGGGGAGATGACCGGGGTGGCCGGATGGGCCGTCGGGCTCATGGAGTCGCTCGGAGGTCCCGGGGCCGCCCTCGTCGTCGGGCTCGACAACCTCTTCCCGCCCCTTCCCAGCGAGCTCGTCCTGCCGCTCGCCGGCTTCGCCGCCGGGCGGGGCTCCTTCAGCCTCGGTGGTGCCCTCTTCTGGACCACCCTCGGGTCGGTGGCCGGGGCCGTCGTCGTCTACCTGCTCGGGCAGCGGCTCGGGCACGACCGCACGCGCCGGCTCGTCGGCCGGATCCCGCTCGTCAAGACCGCCGATTTCGACCGGACCGCCACGTGGTTCGCCCGGCACGGCGGCAAAGCCGTCTTCTTCGGGCGGATGATCCCCGTCTTCCGCAGCCTCGTCTCGCTGCCCGCCGGGGTCGAACGCATGCCGTTCGGGCGGTTCCTGCTCTACACCACCGCCGGCAGCCTCCTCTGGAACACCGGGTTCGTGGTCGCCGGCTACCTGCTCGGCGAACACTGGCAGCTCGTCGAGCGGTACGCGGCGATCTTCCAGTACGTCGTGTTCGCCGCGATCGCCGTCGCCATCGGGGTGTTCGTGGTCCGCCGCGTCCGGGGACGCAAGCCCGTTTGAAGTTACGCCGTCGTGGGCGTGAAACCGCTCGCCCACTAGAGCCTGTTTCAATGGCCAGTACCGCCTCGAACTGCGGTGAATCATCCCCAGCGCGTGATCGGCTGGCTCGGGCTCCCCGACACCACCGGGCGGTTCCTTCTGCCGGGCACTGTCGGTGCGGGCAGCCCGGCCGCGTCCGCCCGAGTGTGCAACGCCGCCAGGAGCATCGCCCACTGCGCGTCGGTCGGATCGGCTCGCCCCGCTGCCGTCAGGCCGGCCACGAGGTCGCCGGTGTTCTCGTCTTCTTGGTCGTTGATCGATCTATCGGGCACTACCTGGCTGGTCAGCACCTCGAAACAGGCCTAGAGCCGGTCCGGCAGGCCCGCCGCCGCGACGAGGGCCGGGCCGTGGAACTTGACCGCCCTCGCGAACCGGCCGCCGGCGATCGTGAACACCCACAGCCCCTCGGCGCGGCGGACTCCGGCGGCGTCCAGGCGGTAGCTGCCCGCCGCGGGCTGGCCGTTGGCTCGGGTCGGCAGCAGCCGTGCCGCACCACCCGGGGCCGCGAACGCGCGCTCCAGGAACGGCAAGCACCGGTCGACGCCCTTGAACCACACCGGGTGCGGCACGGCTTCGAGGCTGAAGTCGTCCTGGATGACCGCGCGCAGCGCCGCGGTGTCCTCGGCCTCGAACGCGGCGATGTAGCGGTCGAGCAGCGCACGCTCGTCCGGCTCCGGCACCCGGGTGTCCAAGTCCAGCTCGTCGAGCGCCGCACGCGCCCGCTGCAGGAGGCTCTTCACCGCCGGCACGCTGATCGCGAGCGTGTCCGCGATCTCCGCGGCCGACCACGAAAGCACTTCACGCAGCAGGAAAGCCGCGCGCTGGCGGGGTGGGAGGTGCTGCAGCGCGGCGACCAGCGCGAGCCGGACCGACTCGCGCCGCACCACCACCTCCCCGGGGTCGCCGAGCACGGCGTCGGGCAGTGGCCCGAGCCACGCGACGGAGTCGTCGGCGAACACGCGCGTCCCCGGATCGTCCGACGGCGGCCCGAGCCCGGCGGGCAGCACGCGCCGGCTGCGGTGATTGAGCTCGGTGAGGCAGGTGTTGGTGGCGATCCGGTAGAGCCACGTCTTGAGCGACGACCGCCCCTCGAAGGCGGCCACCCCGCGGGCGGCCTTGAGGTAGGTCTCCTGGACGGCGTCTTCGGCGTCCTGGTGGGACCCGGTCATCCGGTAGCAGTGCGCCACCAGCGCCGGGCGCAGCGAGCCGAACTCGTCCCGCAGCCGCTCCTCGGAAGACACCACGCGCTCCTCGTTCGTCATGGACATCGTCGATCATCCCTCCCGAGGGCGGCCAGCAGCCGGGCACCGGGTCCGCACCCCGGCGGCCGGGCGACGGGCTCGGCGAACAGGCCCGGGCGGGTGCCGCGGTCGAGCACCGACGGCAGTTCGGCGAGCAGCCGGGTGGCGAGGTCGTCGGGGATCGGCCGGGCGGGCCGTACGTCCCAGCCGTGGACGGTGGCTTCGATGGCGCCCACGACGATCAGCCGGTGACACGGCAGCGGCAGCCCGTCGACGGCGACCGAACGACGGCCGCGGAGATCCCCTGCCGCGGCCGTGAGCGCGGCCGCGGCGCCGGCGAGGTCGCGCCGGAGGGAGCGGGCGGTGTTCGGCCCGGTTCGCGGCGGTGTCACCGGTGGGACTTCGCCGGAGGCGAGTGAAGCCGCCACGCAGCGGAGGGAGCGCACGAGGTGAGCGAGGGTCTCGGCGACGGTCCAGGCGTCGCAGGCCGAGGGCCGGCCGAGATCGGCGAGCCCGACCTCCGCCGCCGAGATGACGGCGTACTCGAGCGCGGCGGCGAGCGTCGCCGCCGTTCCCGCCGCGGGGCGGGAATCGGCGGGCGACCGGCCGTCACGCATCCGCCAACCTCGCCGCACGGCGCAGCTCCTCCAGCGAGCCACGCATCGCCGCCAGGCCGGCGCGGTAGAACCGCGGCCCGAACGACACTCTGGCGACCCCCAATGACGCCAGAGTGCCGAGGTCGAGTTCCGGGCCGGTGTTCCCGTTGACCGGCCCGGGCACGCCCGCCACCAGGCGACGGAGGTCGTCCGCGCTCGAAATCCCGATCGGGTACACGCAATCCGCTCCAGCCTCGCGGTAGAGCCGCCCGCGCCGGATCGCCTCCGCCGTCCGCTCCGGTCCGGAAAACCCGCTCGGCGGCAGGAAAGTGTCGATCCGCGCGTTGATCACCAGCGCGGCACCGGCCGCCGCGCGGATCGCGGCCAGCCGGTCCGCCTGGGCCGTCGCCGCCACCAGTCCCCCGGCCCGGTGGTCGGTGTCCTCCAGGTTGCAGCCCACCACGCCGGCGGCCAGCAGTTCCGCCACGAGCTGATCCGGCGCCAGGCCGTAGCCCGCCTCGGCGTCCATCGTCACCGGGACCGGCACCGCGCGGGCGATCCGCGCGACGGCGGCGAACATCTCCCGCCACGGCGCCCGCTCGCCGTCCTCGTGCCCCAGCGCGCCGGCCACCGCCGCACTGGACGTCGCCACCACCGGGAACCCGGCCGCCACCACGAGCGAGGCGCTCTCCTCGTCCCACGCGTTCGGCAGCACCAGCGGCTTCCCGTGGTGCAGCTCGCGCAGCACACCGGCTTTCAGGTCAGACATCGCTCGGCTCCTCGGCGGAACGTGGGGGGATGACGGAACCGGCCACCGCGCCCGCCGCGGCGAGGACGGCGCCGGCCACCGCGGCGGCGGTGAACCCGGCGGAGAACGCCGCACCGGACGCGTAGCTGCCGGCCAGCGAGAACCCGGCGACCAGGACCGCGACGCCGAACGCCCCGCCCAGCTGCCGCATCGCGCTGAAGGCGCCGGAGGCCTTGCCGAGGTACCGCGGCGCGACCGACGTCAGCACCGCGCTCTGCGCCGCCGGCAGGCACATCGCGATCCCCGTGCCCGACAGCACGAGCGGCACCCCGATCACCCAGTAGCCGATCTCAGGCCCGGCGACCAGGGCGAGCCACACCATGGCGAGAGCGTGCAACCCCAGCCCGGCCACGATGAAGGGCCGTTCGCCGAACCGGCCGACCAGCCGGCCCGCCAGCTGCGGGACGACCGTCGTCGTCAGCCCCCACGGCGCGAGCCCGAGCCCGGCCGCCAGTGGCCCGTAACCGAGTCCGTCCTGCAGGAACTGAGCCATGAAGAAGACCGCGCCCAGCGCGGACGCCCAGTGGAAGAAGATCACCGCGTTGCCGGCGGCGAACCGGCGTGAGCGGAACAGGTGCAGCGGCAGCATCGGATGGGCGGCTCGCCGTTGCCACGCCACGAACGCGCCGAGCGCCACCAGGCCCGCCACCAGCGGCCCCAGCACGCTCACGCTGGTCCAGCCGGCCGTATTGCCCTGGACCAGGCCCCACACCACCCCGAACGAGCCGGCGCCGGCCAGCACCAGGCCCGGGACGTCGAGGGCCGGGTCCGGGCCGTGGCTCTCCGGCATCCGGGTCAGCGCGAAGTACGCCAGCGCCAGCCCGATCGGGACGTTGATCCAGAAGATCCACGGCCACGAGATGCCTTCCACGACCGCGCCGCCGAGCAGCGGCCCGAGCGGGACCGCGACCCCGCTGACGCTCGCGAACACCCCCAGTGCCTTGGCCCGCAGCTGCGCCGGGAAGGCGGCCCCGAGCAGGGCGAGCGCAAGCGGCATGACGAATGCGGCCCCGGCGCCCTGCAGCACCCGCCCGGCGATCAGGACCTCGGCACCGGGCGCGACCGCGCAGATCAGCGACGCCGCCGAGAACAGCGTCACCCCCGCCGCGAAGACCCGCCGCCGTCCCCAGCGGTCACCGGCCGCCGCCGACGTCATGAGCAGGACGGCGAAGCTCAGCCCGTAGGCGTTGACCGTCCATTCGAGCTCGGTGACCGACGCTCCGAGGTCGGTCCGGATCGCCGTCAGCGCGGTCGCCACGACCAGCGCGTCGAGGACGACCATGAACGACGCCACCGCGGTGATGACCAGCACCCATCTTCGCTGGGCGGCCCCCGCGGCCACGGGGGTGGGTGAAGTCGTGGTGCGCACTCGTGTCTCCTTGCTCCGGTCACCGGCGTCTCGCCGCTTCCGAAGACTTGGACACCGCGAAGTCCCCGAAGGAATCGGTGCTACCGCGGAACCGGCTCCTGCGCCGAGGCCGCCGGTTCCGCGAAGGTCCGGGCCAGGTGGTCCTGCAGGAGGCCGAACACGAGCCCGCTGACGAGGGTGTTGACCGCCGCCGTTTCCACCAGGTCGCCGAACTCCGGCGGGAACCCGTTCGCGACGGCCCGTCACCGGGCCGTGGCCCAGCCCGACGACGAAGCCGCCCAGCGGTGCTCTTCCTGGTGCTGCTGGCTTCCACGTGCCGCCAGGAGGCCCGCAGCGCCCCGGGACGACGTCGGTTCAGCCGACCGCCCGGCCGAACCTCGCTGCCAGCGCCCGGACGTGGTCGACGAGCTCCGGTGGCTCGTGCACCTGGAAGTCGAACCCCTTGCCGGCGACGTAGATCGCCAGCTCGTCGAGCGAGTCCGAGCCGGCGCGCAGGGTGCAGCTGTGCTCGTCGATCGGCTCCAGCGCCGCGGTGGTGGGGCTGATCCGCTCGGCCGCGGTCTCGGCGCTGACGTGCAGGGTGAACCGGCCCTGGTAGCGGTAGGCCGAGGTCGAGATCGCCCGGGAGGTGTACCCGCCGAGATCGGGGTCGGGCGGGGTGCGCGGGGTGAACCGGGGCCCGGTGGGCGTGCGGGGTTCGAGGCGGTCGACGCGGTAGGTGCGCCAGTCTTCGCGGTCGACGTCCCAGCCGATGAGGTACCAGCGCCGCCCGGTGTGCACCAGCCGGTGCGGCTCGGTGGTGCGGACGCTTTCGGTGCCGTCGTGGGCGCGGTAGCCGAAGCGCAGCCGCACCGAGTCGCGGACGGCGGCGGCGATGGCGGTGAGGGTGTCCGGGTCGGCGGTGGGGCCGGTGTTGGCGAGCGGCACCGTCGCCGACCGCAGGGCGTTGATCCGGTGCCGCAACCGCGACGGCAGCACCTGCTCGAGCTTGGCCAGCGCGCGCACCGACGTCTCCTCGATGCCGGTGATCGAGCCGCCCGCCGCCGTGCGCAGGCCCATCGCGACGGCGACGGCCTCGTCGTCGTCGAGCAGCAGCGGCGGCAGGTCCGCGCCGGCGCCCAGCCGGTAGCCGGCGGTGCCCGCGGTGGCCAGCACCGGGTAGCCGAGCGCGCGCAGCCGTTCGACGTCGCGGCGCACGGTCCGCGGGGTGATCTCCAGGCGTTCGGCCAGTTCCGCTCCGGACCAGTCGCGCCGGGTCTGCAGGAGCGAGAGCAGCCGCAGGAGCCGTGCCGAGGTTTCCCACATGAACTGCATTCTGCCCCGAAGCTAGGACCGAACCTGACCTAACCGGCTCCTAGGGTTGGAGACATGCAGAACAACGAAGAGATCCGGCCCTTCACCATCGACGTCCCCCAGGCCGAACTGGACGACCTGCGCGACCGGCTCGCCCGCACCCGCTGGGGCGCGGACCTGCCCGGGGTGGGCTGGAGCCGCGGGGTGCCGGTCAGCTACCTCAAGGAGCTGGCCGGGTACTGGCGCGACGGTTACGACTGGCGCGCCCACGAGCGGAAGCTGAACGCCTTCCCGCAGTTCGTCACCGAGATCGACGGGCAGGACATCCACTTCCTGCACGTCCGCTCGGCCGCGCCGGACGCCCTGCCCCTGCTGCTGATCCACGGCTGGCCCGGGTCGGTCGTGGAGTTCCTGAACGTGATCGGCCCGCTGAGCGAGACGTTCCACCTCGTGATCCCGTCGATCCCCGGCACGGCCTTCTCCGGGCCGACTCGCGAGGCGGGCTGGGACACCGGCCGGATCACCCGCGCCTTCGCCGAGCTGATGGACCGGCTCGGCTACGACCGCTACGGCGTCCAGGGCGGCGACACCGGCGCGGTCGTCGGCCCGGGACTCGGCCGGCTCAACCCGGACAAGGTCGTCGGCGTGCACGCGAACGGGCTCTACGCGTTCGGTGCGCCGGACGACGACGTCGAGCTCACGGACGCCGAAAAGGCGCGGCTGCAGCAGTTCGAGTACATGCGGACCGAGCAGGGCGGGTATGTGGCGGTGCAGACGACCCGGCCGCAGACGCTGGCGCACGGGCTGCACGACTCGCCGGTGGCGCAGCTGGCCTGGATCGTCGAGAAGTTCAAGGAGTGGACCGACCCGGCGGCCGAGCTGCCCGAGGACGCGGTGGACCGGGACCTGTTGCTCACCAACGTGATGCTCTACTGGCTGACCGGCACCGGCGGTTCGTCGGCCAACTGCTACTACGAGACGGCCCACGCCGGCGCGTGGGGCGCGAGCGAGCGGTCCCCGGTGCCGACCGGTGTCGCGGTGTTCCCCCTGGACCTGTCGATCCGCGGCGCGCTCGACCGCGAGCACACGATCGTGCACTGGTCGGAGTTCCCCCGCGGCGGCCACTTCGCGGCACTGGAGGCGCCCGATCTGCTGGTCGGCGACGTCCGGCAATTCTTCGCCGAACTGGCGGTGAGCAGCGGGTTCGCCCGCACCAGGTGAGGCCGGAACACCCGGGCCGGGCCACCGTGGGATGGCCGCCGCCCGTCTCCGGAGGTTCGCATGGTGCGTGCCACGCTCACCGATGTCCCGGCCCACCGGTTCCGCAAGCCCCGGCGGCGCCGGGGCCGGGACCGGCGCGCACCTGGCCCGTTCCGGGGACTCGCCGACCGGTTCGGCCGCGGCGCGCAACCGCCGCCGGTTCCGTGGCCGCCCGAGACCGGGCCCGGGACCGGCGGTGTCCCGCTCCCCCGCGCGCTCGTCGTGCTGCTCGGCGCCGCCGCCGCGGTGGTCGTGCTCGCCGGCGTCCAGGCCGTCGCCTGGTTCGCGGGGCCGGTCTTCCTCGCCCTCGTCGTCGTCATCACCCTCGACCCGGTGCGCACCTGGTTGCGGCGCAAGGGATGGCCTCGGTGGCTCACCGTCGGGGTTCTGGTCGTCACCGTCTACGCGATCCTGGTCGGCTTCTTCCTCGTGTTCGTGGTCTCGGTCGCGCAGCTGTCGGCCCTGCTCCCCCGCTACACCGGCCGCGTCGACGAACTGCTCCACGACGGCCTGACCGTCCTCGGCCGGTTCGGGGTCGGCGAAGCCGAACTGCGGGCCGTGCTGTCGTCCCTCGACACCGGGAAACTCGTCGGCCTGGCCGGTTCGCTGCTCGCCGGCGTCGGCGGCCTGGTCACCAACCTGGCCTTCCTGTTCGCCCTCCTGTTGTTCCTCGGCGCCGAAACCGCCTGGGCCGGGCAACGCCTGGGGCGGATCGCCCGCGACCGGCCGTGGATTTCCGCGGCCCTGCGCGGCTTCGCGGCCGGCACCCGCCGGTACCTGGTCGTGACGACCGTCTTCGGCGGGCTCGTGGCCGCCCTCGACACCACCGCGCTCGCTCTGCTCGGCGTCCCGGGGGCACTCCTGTGGGGTCTGCTCGCCTTCGTCACCAACTACATCCCGAACGTCGGCTTCGTGATCGGTGTCGCGCCGCCCGCGGTCATCGCGCTCCTGGACGGCGGCTGGCGCAGCCTGCTCGTGGTGCTCGTCGTCTACGCCGCGCTGAACTTCGTGGTGCAATCGCTCATCCAGCCCCGGTTCGTGGCCGGCTCGGTCGGTCTGTCCACTTTGGTCACCGTGCTGGCCCTGGTGTTCTGGACCTGGCTGCTGGGCCCGCTCGGCGCGGTCCTCGCCGTTCCGGCGACGCTGCTGGCCAAGGCGCTGCTGGTGGACGTCGACCCGCGAGCCCGCTGGGCCGAGGCGCTCCTGGCCGCCCCGCGCCGGGAATGACGGCTCAGGTCAAGCCGTGCTGGCGCGCCACCACGACCGCCGACCGCCGGTTGTTCACCCCGAGCTTGCCGTAGATCGCCCGCACGTGCGTCTTCACCGTGTTGACCGAAACCGTCAGGTCCGACGCGATCTCGTCCAGCGACCGCTGGGAGGGCAGCCGTTGCAGCACCACCTGTTCGCGGTCGGTCAGGCGGTTGGTCGGGGCGTGCGGGACGAGCCGGCCGCGGACCGCCTGAGCGAAGCGGTCCAGGGAGCCGAAGCCGCCGGAGTGGTCGATCAGCAGGTGGCCGACCTGCGGCTCGGCGAGGGCGAACGGCCGCACCAGCCCGTTCGGCCGGGCCAGGGCGAGCGCGCGGTCCAAAGCGTTGAGTGCTTTGGTCCGCCGGTGGGACCGCAGCGCCAGCGCGGTTTCCGCCAGGCACCGGTCGACGGGCGTGGCCGGCAGCAACGGCGTCGCCCCGGCGGTGTCGCGCAGGACCGCTTCCGCCGCCGCCGGTTCGTCCGCGGCCAGGTGGGCGCGCACCCGCAGGAGGGCCAGCTCGGCGCTGCGGGGCAGCCGCTCGTGCATCCACGCGAGCACCTCCGCCGCGTGCACGCCTTCGGCGAGGGCGAGGGCCGCGTGGTACTCGGCGACACCGCACACCCCGACGAGTTCGGGCGGCAGCTCCGCCAGACCGGCGAGCCGGTGCCGCGCCACGCGCATCACCTCCGAGCCCGCCGTCCGGTCGCCGTCGTCGAAGCGCACCATGCCTTCGAAGAACTCGCGCAGCGGGGCCGGCAGCGGGGCGCCGCCCGCCACTTCCGCCGCGGCCGCCTGGGCCAGCTCGCGGGCGGCGGCGACCGGCTCGGCGCGCATCAGGTCGTCGTAGGCCAGCATCAGGTGGCACTCGGCCACGCCCGGGGACCGGCGCCAGCCGTGCCGCCGCGCGACGGCGAGCGCCCCCGTGCAGGCCCGCCGCATCGCCGGGTGGTCCCCGCCGATCGCGGTCGCGACGGCCAGCGCCAGCCTGCTGTGGAGCACGAGGTGGTCCAGCCGGTCCCCCTGGGCCAGGCGCAAGGCTTCCTGCCCTTGGACAGCGGCGTGCCGCCGGGCCCCGCGACGCAGCGAGCGCCACGCGCGATCGAGGGCGACCCAGGCGTCGAACTCGGGCCGGGCCACCGGAGAACCGTGCTCCGGTGGGCGTTTCCCGGTGACCAGAGCGAGGTGGCGGACGGCGAGGGGCCACCGATCGTGGTCCCCCTCGCCGAGATCGGCCGCGGCTTCGGCGGGCAGCCCGCGCTGGATGTTCTCGAGCGCCGAGGCCAGCCGGAGCGAGGGGTGCGCGGCGACCGTCGTGGTACCCAGGTAGGTGAGCGCGATCCGCACCGGTTCGCCGTCACCGGCCAGCACCTGGCGGACGGCGTGCTCCCGCGCCAGGTCGAGGACGCGCTGCCGGTCGCGGCCCGCGACGGCGTGGCGGAGCGCCTCCCCGAACCGGCCTTCGCCGGCGTACCAGCGGGCGGCGATCCCGTGCAGCCGCGGCACCCGCCCCGGATCCCGCCGGGCCAGCTCGGCGCGCAGGAACCCGCGCAGCAGCGGCGGCAGCCGGTAGGTGTCGGCGGGGGTGCGCGTGACGAGCCCCATCGCGCGCTCGAGCTCGTCCAGCCGCGCCCCGGCGTCCGCGCGTCCGGAAAGACGGACGGCGAGCGTCGCACCGACGGCGTCACAGACACTGAGGCACAGCAGGAGTTCCGAAGTCGGCCCGGGCAGCCGCGCCAGGACTTCGTCGGCGAAGAACTTCGCCACGGCCCGTTCGTCGCCGGTCACCGAGGCGACGAGCCCGTCGGCGTCCTCGGCGTCGCGCATCGAAACCGCGGCCCAGCCCAGTGCCGCGGCCCAGCCCCCGGTGCGTTCGGTGAGCTCCCGGACGCGCTCGTCGCCCACCACGCTTCCGGTGGCCCGCACCAGGTTCGCCGTTTCCCGGGCGGTGAACCGGAGTTCGGCCGCCTCCACCCGGGACAGCGACCCTTCGACGTGCAGGCGGGCCAGCCGCAGCCGCGGCTCGACCTGGGTGACGAGGACCAGCCGCAGGGCGGCGGGCAGGTGGCGGGCCAGGGCCGCGAGGGCGTCCAATGGCTCCGCGCGGGAAATCTCCTGCAGGTCGTCGAGGACCAGCCGCACGGTGCCGGTGAGCGCGTCGTCCAGATCGGCCAGGAAGGCCCGCCGCCGCCCGGGTGACGGCGGGCCGAGCCGGTCCAGACCACGATCACCGGGCACCGCGGGACAGCGGCTCAGCGCACCGAGGATCGCCGTCCACAGCCGGGACTCGTCGTTGTCGTCTTCGTCCAGGGACACCCAGGCGACGTCGTGGCCGTCGCCGGCCCAGCCGGCGAGCGCGGTCGTCTTGCCGGCCCCGGCCGGGGCCCGGACCACCGTGACGGGCCGGGTGGTGGCGCGGTCCAGCACCGCCGCCAGCCGGGGCCGGGGGACGAAGCTGCCCGGCAGCCGCGGCACCGCGACCTTCACCCCGGGGACCGGCCGGAACTCCAGCGTCGTTCGATCGGGCACGTGAACCTCTCGGCTGTCGGGAGAATGCGCCCCGGATCCGCGGTCGACGCCGGGCGGAGGCCACGACTGTACTGATCACCGGCGTGCGACCCGGACGGGAGGGGTCACCAGATCTCGTAGGTGGCTTCGTCGCCGTGCACGATCACGGCCCAGATCACCAGGACGTCGAGGGCGATCACGATGACGCCCCAGAACGGGTACGCGGACAGGAAAGCCAGTTGCGCCAGCGCGTTGAACCCGGCGAGCGCGACCGTGACGACCCGCGCCCACTGCGCCCCGGTGAAGAGCGCGATGCCGGTCAGCACGACGAGGACGCCGACGATCAGGTGGAGCCAGCCCCAGCCGGCCAGGGAGAAGACGAGCAGGCCGGACGGGCCGATCACGTAGTAGTCGCGATCGAACAGCGCGACCGCGCCTTCGACCACGTTGAACAGTCCGGCCAGGACGGTGATCGCCCCGGCGAACCAGATCCAGCCGACCCGCCGGGACCGCGCGACGGCCCGGTCCGGCGGGAGCGGGGCCCGGGCGCCGGTCGTGCCGGCCCGGGGCTGCATGGGTTCGGTCATGATCCTCTTCCTCGTTCCTCGGGTGGGCTGCGGACCCGGGCGATCATGGTCGGTGGCCGGTCCGCCGGTCCTCGCCCGCCTCAGGTGAGATCGGCCGGTTCGGCGGCGGGCTCACACGGCGTGGGCGATGCCGCCCGCCCGCCGCCGGGAAACAGTGCGGCACGACCACCGATCCGCGAACCGAGGAGGATGTCGTGTCCACGTTGACCGTGTGGCGGTTCCCGACCGTCGAAGGTGCCGAAAACACCCTGGAGCTGCTCCGGCAACTGCAGAAGCAGCAGTTGATCTCGATCGCCGATGCGGCATACGTGAGCTGGCCCGAAGGCCGGAAGAAGCCGAAGACCAAGGACCTGGGCAACCTGACCGGCGCCGGTGCGCTGGGCGGGGGCTTCTGGGGCCTGCTGTTCGGCCTGATCTTCCTGGTGCCGTTGCTGGGCATGGCCGTCGGCGCGGCGATCGGCGCCCTGACCGGGTCACTCAGCCACGTCGGGATCGACCCGGAGTTCATCGACACCGTCCGGTCCCAGGTGACACCCGGGACGTCCGCGCTGTTCGTGATGTCGGACGACACCGTGCTGGACCGGGTCGTCGAGCCGTTCAAGGAAACCGGCGCCACGCTGCTGAGCACGAACCTGTCCGACGTCGAGGAAGCCCGGCTGCGCGAGGCGTTCGGCGAAGAACGGCACTGACCGCGGGCAGGACCGCGGCGACGCCCCCGAGCGCCGCCGCGGTCCCCGTGGGAGGTTCGCCCGCCCCGCGCGCTCCCCCGAGAGCGCCGGCGGGGCCGGCCGGACGGGATGGCGAAGCGCCGCGCCGGGCCGGGCCGGCGGGGAGATCCCCGTGGCGCACCCGCCGTCGGCCCGGCGTCCGCTCCGTCATCACCGCACCTCCACGGCTCACCCTGGAGCCCGCGCCGCCCCGGGTCGTCACCCGTGGTGGATGACTCCGCTTCACCCCCGGCGGGCGACGCCCCAGGCGCCTCCGCGCCCGACGATCCGTCCCATGACACTCACCGACAGAGACACCGGCAGGGACACCGCGGCGCCCGACGTGCGGATCGCCCGGGCCCGCGCCGCGCGCGCCGCCGTACCGGTGGACGGCCACGCCGAGTTCCCCAGCCCCGTCCGGCGGGCCGATCCCCTGACGCTGCTGGGCCGCCAGGACCGCGACGGGGTCCCGGCGCTGCGGCCGCTGCGCTACGGCCGGATGGCGGCTTCGCCGCTGGCCTACTTCCGCGGTGCCGCGCTGCCCGCCGCGGCCGACCTCGCGCTCACCTCGCGGACCGGGTTCGGCGTCCAGGCGTGCGGAGACGCCCAGCTCGCCAACTTCGGCCTGTTCACCGCCCAGGGCCGCCGGCTGGTCTTCGACTTCGCCGACTTCGCGGAAACCCTGCCGGCGCCGTGGGAATGGGACGTCAAGCGGCTGGCCGCGAGCTTCGAGGTGACCGCCCGGGAGCACGGCCACGCGACGGCCCTGCGCCGGCGCACCGTGCTCGCCGCCGTCGAGGCCTACCGGCTGGCGATGCACGACTTCGCGCGCCGCACGTCGCTCGACATCTTCTTCGCCCCGGCCGACGCCCGGACGCTGCGGGTGGTGGCGGCCCACCGGCTGGGCTCCGGGCCGCGCCGCGGCGCGGGCGTGCGGCGGCTCACCGAAATCCGCGACGGGCACCTGCAGCTGGCCGCGCGGCCGCCGTCGGTCGTCCCGGCGGGCCGGCTGGCCGGGGACGGCGACCCGGCGACGCTGCTCGACCGCCTCGACGCCGTGCTGACGCAGTACCGGCGCACCCTCGGCCCGGCGCGGAGGGCGTTGCTGGACCGCTACCGGCTCGCCGACGCGGCCCGCACGGTGACCGGACCGGGTGACGCGGGAACGCGGTGCTGGGTGGCGCTGCTCGTCCGCACCGGCACCGGGGATCCGCTGTTCCTGCAGCTGAAGGAGGCCCGGCCGTCAGTGCTGCAGGGGTACACGGGCGCCACCGCGGCGGGCGGCCCGGGCCGGCGGATCGTCACCGGGCAACGGCTGATCCAGGCCACCGGCGACGTCTTCCTCGGCTGGGCCCGCGCGGACTTCGACGGCCGCACCGCCGACTTCCACGTCCGCCGGCTGCGGGACGAGCCGCCCTCCGGCGACGTCACCACGATGACCCCGGACGTCCTGCGCGCGCACGCGCGGCTGTGCGGGTGGACGCTGGCCCGGGCGCACGCGCGCACCGGGGATGCCCTGGCGATCGCCGCCTACCTCGGCTCCGGCCCGGCGTTCGCCGAAGCCGTCCGGCAGTTCGCGGTGGCGTGCGCCGATCAGAACGAACGCGACCACGCGGCCCTGCGGCAGGCGATCCGGCTCGGCCACGTCACGGCGGCCGCCGCGTCGTGACGCGATCACGGCGCGCGGCGCACCACCGGCAGTTCGCGGACCCGGTGCACCGAATGCACGTGCATTCCGAGCGCTTCGAGCCGCCGCAGGACAGCGGGAAGGCTTTCCGGATCGGCGACGGTTCCGAAAACTATCGTATCCGGCGGGGCCGGCACGACGAGCACGCCGTGGAAATCCTCGACGCCTTCGGCCGCCCGTTCCGGAATGGCCCCGCCGACCCGGAAGACGTAATTGGCGGCCACCGCGGGGCCGAGGACGCCCGCCCGGCTCACCGGGCGTCCCGGTCGCGCCGGGCCCGGCCCGCCGAGAACCACGCGCGGGCGACGAGCGCCGCGTCGAGCAGCACCAGCAGCGCCGACCAGCCCCGGACCGGCAGGAAGATCAGCCGCGCGACCAGGTCGGCACCGGCGCGGACGCCGGTCCGCAGCTCGGTCACCGGGATCAGGGCGGACAGCGCGACGGCCAGCCCGAGCAGCACCGAACCGGCGCTGATCCGGCCGGTCCGTACCACGTCGAGGACCACGACCTCGCCCGGTCCGAGCCAGCAGAACTGGGAAACGGCGAATCGCCGTGGTTGTTTCCCGGGTGCATCTCCACGATTTTTCACCCGGCACACCATTGTGCCGGCCGCCGTTGTTCTCTTCGCCCGCAGCGGGTGAGCCGGGCCAATCGGGTGGCAGGATCCGCCGGGATTATCCGTAATCGATCGTGAAGGAGAAACGGACATGCGGCAGTGCCACGATGTCCCCGCCCGAAGACGGGTTCCGAGGACCAAGATCACCGTGCCCGCGCCACCGGCGGACTTCGTGTCGCGGCCGCGGCTGCTCGGCGTCCTCGACGGAGCGGGCGAAGCGGCCCTGGTCTTCGTCGGCGCCCCGGCCGGGTTCGGCAAGACCGTGCTGCTGGCCGAGTGGGCCCGGTACCGGGACGGCGACGCGGTCGCCTGGCTGTCGGCCGACGCGGATGACAACGATGACCGGCTGTTCTGGTCCGCGGTCCTGGAAGCTTTCGGCCGCTGCGGCCGGATCCCGGACGGCAACCCGCTGCGGCGGCTGGCCGTGCCGGAGGTGCCGAGTACGGATCTGGCCTTCCTCGCCCGGGTCGCCGACGCGCTCGACGCGCTGCCCGAGCCCGTCGTGCTCGTCCTCGACAGCGCCCAGGAGATCACCTCGCCCGGTCCGTGGCAGGGCTTGCGGGCGCTGGTCCGGCACCAGCCGGCGGGCCTGTGCCTGGCGGTCGCGAGCCGGCGGGAACCGCCGCTACCGCTGGGCCGGGCCCGGCTGGCGGACCGGCTCGTCGAAGTCGGCGCCACCCGGCTGCGGTTCACCGGCGACGAGGCGGCCGCACTGCTGGCCACCGCCGGCTCGGCCATCCCGCGGGACCAGGTCGCCGAGCTGGTCGCCCGGACCGGGGGCTGGCCGGCCGGCTTGCGGCTCGCCGCGGCGTCCGCCACCCGGCACGGCAGCCTGCGGGACTTCGCCACCGGCCGCGACAGCGCCGTCCTCGGCTACCTGACCGACGAGGTGCTCGCCGCCCTCACCCCGGCGCAGCGGGAGCTGCTGCGGACGATCAGCATCTGCGACGAAGTCCCGGCCGGGCTGGCGCCGGTGCTCTCCGGCCGCGCGGACGCCGAGGCGACGCTGCACGAACTGGCCACCCAGGTCGTCGACTCCGGCGGCACCCCACCGCAGCACCGGGTGCTGCCGATGCTGCGCACCTACCTGCGCGCGGAACTGCAGCGGCGGGAGCCGGACCGGACGCGGACCCTGCACGCGAAGGCGGCCCGCTGGTTCGCCGAGCACGACCGGCCCGCGCCGGCCCTGCTGCACAGCGTCCGTTCGGGCCATCCCGGCCGCGTCGGCGAGCTGTTGCGCGAGCACGCCGTGACGCTGTTCCTCGCCGGCGAGCACCACGTCCTGCGGCTGGCGCTGACCCTGCTGGAGGACCGGCGGGTCGCGGCCGACCCGCCGGCCGCGCTGATCTCGGCCGGGCTGTACCTGGAGGCGGCCGAGACCTCGGCGGCCGGGCTGCAGCTGGCCCGGGCGGAAGCGACGTGGCCGGAGCGGCCGGCGCCGGAGCTGACCGTCCTGCGGCAGCTGACGTACTCCTGGCTCGCCCAGCTCGACCACAGCCCGGCCCGGGCCGCCCGGGTGGCCGGGCAGGTCGACGAGGAGCTGGCCGACGGTGCCGGGCTGGGCGCCGTCGCGGCCCTGCACCGCGCCGGCGTCCTGATCGCCCGCGACGAGCGCGAGCCGGCCCGGGAAGCCCTGCTGCGGGTCCTCGGCACGGCCGAGCGGGGCCACCAGGACTTCACGGTCGCCCAGTGCCTCACCCTGCTGGCCGAGCTGGCCTGCCACGACGGCGACTACCGGGCGATGGAGACGCTGGCCCGCCGGGCCGGCGCCCGGCTGCCGCGCCAGGATCCGCCGCGGTCGCTGCAGGGCGCGCAGGCCGGGGCGCTGCTGGCGTACGGGGCGTTGCTGTGCGGGGAACCGGCGGACTGCCTCAAGCACGCGAAACGGGTCGGGCAGCTCCTCGGGGACGCACCCGCCCGGGCGGCCCGGGAGCTGCGGCTGTTCGCCGAAACCCTGCGGGGCGCCGCGGAGTTCGAGCTCGGCGCCTGGCACGCGGGCCTGCGGCGGATGCGCCGGGCCCGCACCCGGCTCGGCACCGGGCGCGCCTGCCCGACCCGGCACGCGGCCCTATGCGCGGTCCTGGAACAGCGCGCCGCCCTCCGGCTGGGTGCGGCGGGCCAGGCCCGGGAGACGGTCCGCTGGGCCCTGCCGATCCTCGCCGGTTCGGGTGAGCTGCTGCTGATGCGCGCCCGAACCCAGCTGCGGCTCGGCCGCCACCACGCGGCGAGCACGGTGCTGCGGTCCCTGCTGGACGACGAAACCCCGATGGAACTGCCCTGGGCGGCGATCGAGGCATCGTTGATCGGAGTGCAGGCGGCGCTGGCGGCCGGGGCCCGCGACCGGGCGGCCCGGGTGCTGGACGAGGCCCTGCGCGCCGCCGAACCGACCGGCGTCCGGTTCCCGTTCGTGTTCGCCCCGCCGGAGCTGATCGGGTTCCTGACCAGCCGGCTGGGCGGACTGGGCGCGGGCGAGCGGTTCGCGGGCGAGATATTGGCGGTCCGCCGCCGGCTGCACACCCCGCCGATGCCGGCCCCGCTGACCGAACGCGAGCGCAGCGTCCTGCGCCTGTTGCCCACGCAGCGGTCGATCGACGAGATCGCGCAGGACCTGACGGTCTCGCCGAACACGGTCAAGACCCACGTCCGCGGCATCTACGCGAAGCTCGACGTCCGCAGCAGGCGCGAAGCGGTGGCGATCGCCCAGGAACGCGGGCTCCTGGACGCCGAGGTCGCGGACTTCACGGTCTGAGCGGCGGTTCCCGCGCCGGGGAAGGTGCGCGGAGCCGCGGTCGCCGTGGCGAGCGATTCTGTTGCCGCAGCACGGTCGCGGCCCCGCGCGGCGGCGGGGAAGACCTGGGGCGGCCCGCCGAACCTCGCGGCCGGCGGCCGACGGTCGCCGCGGCGAAGAGGGGGCGAGCGGTTCCCCCGTCGCGGCGGCCAAGGTCTCGCGCGCCGAAGATGCGGCCGCCGCACCTCGCGGCCGACGGCGCCGAGGCCGCCGGCGTTGCGCGGCTGGGCGGAACGGGCCGCCGTGGCGAAGGCGCGGCGAAGATCCGGACCGGCGCAGCGGCCTGGGCAAGCCGCCGAGGCCGCCGCAGCCTCGGGCGCCGACGATGCGGCCCGCGACAGCGACCGCCACGCCTCGCAGCCGGCGGCCGCAACCGCCAACCTCGCCCAGCAAGGCGAAACCGCCCACCGCCCCCGATCGCGACCGCCGCAGCATCGCGCACCCAAGATTCGGCCCGCCGCCGCGACCGCCACACTTCGCAGCCGGCGCCGCGACCGCCAACCTCGCCCAGCAGGGAGACACCCCCCGGGTCGGCCCACCCGTGGCGGGTGAGGCGGGCGCCGCCGGGATCCGGTCGAGTGGGCCCGGCACGTGCGAGCGTGCCTGGCCCCCGATCCCGGACGAGGAGACATCATGGCCCTGGCGAGCGCGGAGTACCCGTTCCTCAATCTCATGTGGACGATGCTCGTTTTCTTCTGCTGGATCGCCTGGTTCTGGCTGCTGTTCGTGGCCTTCGGCGACCTCTTCCGCCGCGCCGACCTCTCCGGCTGGGCCAAGGCCGGGTGGACGGTGCTGCTCATCGTGCTGCCGTTCCTCGGCGTCCTGCTCTACCTGATCACCCAGGGGCGGCACATCGTCGAACGGCAGCGGGCCCGCGAGGCAGGCCGCTATGTGTCCACATCGGACCGGGCCGGCGCGGCGCAGATCGCCGAAGCCCGGCGGCTGCTGGAGGAAGGCGTCATCGACGACGCGGAATACCAGGCGCTCAAGCGGAAGGCCCTGGCGCGTTGAGCCGCCGGTGGCGGTTCGTCCACCTCGCGGTGCTCCGGCCGCTGCTCACGGTCACCGCGCTGGTCTGCCTCTACTACCTGCTCCCGGTCGACCAGCCCCTGCGGCCGTGGACCGCCGTCCTGTTCACCGCCGGGCTCGGGCTCGTCGTGCTGCTGGTCGCCGGCGAGGTGCGGATGATCCTGCGCTCGCCGTTCCCGGCCTGGCAGGGCGTCCAGGCGCTGGCGCTCATCCTCCCGCTGTTCCTCCTGCTGTTCGCCGACGGCTACTACGTGCTCGCCCACCACAGCGCGACGTCGTTCGGCACGGCGCTGACACGGACCGACGCGCTCTACTTCGCGGTCACCGTGTTCACCACCGTCGGCTTCGGCGACATCGCCCCGCTCGCCACCGGCGCCCGGGTGCTGGTGACCCTCCAGATGGTCGCCGACCTCGTGGTGCTGGGCGTGGTGCTGCGGGTGATCGTCACCGCCGTCCGGCGATCGTCCACGAAGGACGACTCACTCCGGCGAAGGCGACGGCAGCAGCAGGGCGGCGACCAGCCCGGCCACCGCCGCGACGCCGAGGGTCGTGAGGGCCAGCGCGAAGGAGCGCCCGCCGAGGTGGGGCGTGCCGGCCAGGACGGACCCGGCCAGCGCCGTCCCCACCGACGAGCCGAGGTTCGACACGCTGCGCGACACTCCCGAAATGTCGCTCTGCGCGGCGTCCGGGAAGCGGGACTGCACCAGGTTCACCGAGGCCGTCAGCATGATCCCGACGCCGGCGCCGAGCAGGAACAGGCCGGGCACCGCGCTCGCCACCCCGGACTCGGCCCGGACCAGCAGCAGCAGCACGAGGAGCAGGCCGGCGACGGTGACGACGAAGCCGGCGCGGACGAGCCCACGCTGCGGATGCCGGCGCGCCATCCGGCCGGCGGCCGCCGAGGCGGCCAGGATGCCGATCGTCGCGGGCGTCAGCATCAGCCCGGTTTCGATGGCGTCGTAGCCGCGGACCTGCTGCAGGAAGACGGCCACCACGAAGAACGAACCCTGCAGCACCAGCCACTGCACGTGCTGGGTCAGCAGACCGAGACCGGTGCCGCGGTCGCGGAAGAGCCCGGACGGCACGAGCGGTTCACGGCCCTTCCGTTCCCGCGCGCGGACGTGGGCGAAGAACCCGGCCAGGAAGACGGCGCCGACCCCGGCGAACAGCCACACCGGCGACAACCCGCCGGCGGGCAGCAGCACCACCCCGCCGATCGCGAAGTCCGCCCGTGACACCAGCCAGCCGTAGGTGCCCGCCTGCAGGACGCCGAAGACGACGAAGAACAGCCCGGCCGCCGAAAGGACCGCGCCGGTGACGTCGAACCGCCGTTCGCGCGCCGGCGACGGCGGTTCGGCGATCCGCAGGGCCAGCACGACGATCAGGCCGACCAGCAGCACCTGCAGGAGGAAGGAGGCGCGCCAGCCGAGCCAGGTCGTCACCAGGCCGCCGACGAGCGGACCGGCCGCGGCGCCCAGCGCGCCCGCGCCGCTGACCACGCCGAACGCCCGTGCCCGGGCCGGGAGATCGCGGCTGGTCACGGTGACCAGGATGTAGATCGGCGGGATTATCAGCGCCGACCCGATGCCCTCGAGCAGCGAATAGCCGGCGATCAGCAGGCCCGGTCCCGGCGCGGCCGAGGCGAGCAGCGCACCGGCACCGTAGATCCCCAGCCCGGCCAGGAAACAGCGCTTGCGGCCCAGCAGGTCGCTCAGCTTGCTGCCGGGCACCATGAGCGAAGCCATCGTCAGGGTGAACACCGTGATCGCCGTCTGCACCCCGATCACCGTGGTGCCGAGATCGGCGGCGATGGCGCTGACGGCCACGGTCATGGTGGTGGCCGCGTAGCTCGCGACGAACTGGGCGAGGGCCAGGGGCAGCACGATCATCGGCGGGCCTTCCTGCTCGGGTGGCGCACACAGTGGCGCGCGACGGCCCCGGGCCACCTCACCCCGCGGGGATGAGGCAGCGCGGTCCCGCTCCGGCGACGGTGCAGCCCAGGAGATCCCGCCGTCCCGATGGAGGAACGATGACCGAGACCACGATCGCCGAGCACGGCCTGATCGGTGACCTGCAGACCGCCGCGCTGGTGACGACCGACGGGTCGATCGACTGGTTCTGCGCCCCGCGCTTCGACTCGCCGTCGGTCTTCGGCGCCCTGCTCGACGACGAGCGCGGCGGCCGGTTCCGGATCCGCCCGGCGAGCGCCACCGCGAGCTCCCAGATGTACCACCCGGACACCGCGGTGCTGATCACCCGGTTCGCCGGCCCGGACGGCCTCGGCGAGGTGGTCGACTTCATGCCGCCCTGCGAAGGCGGCGCCACCACCCGGCACCGGATCGCCCGGCTCGTGCGCTGCGTCCGCGGCCGGATGACGTTCGACGTCGTGGTCGCGCCCCGGTTCGACTACGGCCGCCGGCCGCACCAGGCGATGCTGGTCGCGAACGGGGCCGTCTTCATCGCGCGCGAAACTTCCCTGGCGCTGCACGCGGTCCGCGAGCCGGGCGACGAGCACCTCGCCGACGTCCGCGTCGAAGGCGGGGACGTGCACCTGCAGCTCACCTTGACGGCCGGCCAGGTCCGCGGGGTCGTGCTCGAGACCGACGCCGCCGAGCCGCCGCGCGAGCTCCGCGTCGCCGAGTTCGAGGACCTCTTCCGGTCCACTGTGGACTGGTGGCGCGGGTGGCTGGCCCGCTCCACCTACCGCGGCCGCTGGCGGGAGATCGTGGCCCGCTCGGCGATCACGCTCAAGCTGCTGACCTACGCACCGACCGGCGGCCTGGTCGCCGCCCCCACGCTCGGGCTGCCGGAGCAGCTCGGCGGGGAGCGCAACTGGGACTACCGCTACACCTGGGTCCGGGACGCGTCGTTCTCGGTTTCGGCGTTGTTGTCACTCGGGTTCGCGGAGGAGGCGGCCCGGTTCGGGAGCTGGCTCGGCGACCGCATCCGCGAAGGCGGCGGCGGGACCAGCGGGCCGCTCGCCGTGCTCTACCGCGTCGACGGTACCTCGGACCTGCGGGAGGAGAGCCTGGCGCACTGGTCGGGGTACCGCGGGTCGAGCCCGGTCCGGATCGGCAACGACGCGGCCGGGCAGCTGCAGCTCGACATCTACGGCGAGGCCCTCGACAGCGTCTTCGCCGCCGACCGCGCCGGGTTCGAGCTCCCCCACCAGGGCTGGGAGGCGCTGCGCGCGGCGCTGGACTGGCTCGGCGAGCACTGGGACCAGCCCGAGGAGGGCATCTGGGAGACCCGCGGCGGCCGCAAGCGCTTCACCTACGGGCGGCTGATGAGCTGGGTCGCGTTCGACCGCGGCATCCGGCTCGCCGCCGTGCACGGCCGTCCCGCTCCGGTCGAGGACTGGACGTGGCAGCGCGACAGCATCCACGGCCAGCTCCTCGCCCGCGGCTGGCACCGGACGCGCAACGCCTTCGTCCAGCACGACACCGGCGAGGAGCTCGACGCGGCCCTGCTCCGCATGCCCCGCACGGGGTTCCTCCCGCCCAAGGACCCGCTGTGGCTTTCGACGCTCGACGCGATCCAGGCGGACCTGGTGACCGACAGCCTGGTCTACCGCTACGACCCGGCCGTCTCCCCGGACGGCCTGGCCGGCTCCGAAGGCACGTTTTCGTTGTGCAGCTTCGCCTACGTGGACGCGCTGGCGCGGGCGGACCGCCTGGAGGAGGCCCGCACGGCGTTCGAAAAGATGCTGACCTACGCCAACCACGTCGGGTTGTACGCCGAGGAGATCGCCCCGACCGGCGAGCAGCTGGGCAACTTCCCGCAGGCGTTCACGCACCTGGCCCTCATCGACGCGGCGGTCACCCTCGACACCGCCCTCGGATGAGGCCGGTCTCGCCCGCCGCGGGTGACCCGGCCGGCAGCCACGCGGCACACGATGAGGCACCCGTCGAGGCGAGCCTGGGAGGCCGACTGCCATGACCACCACCGACAGACCGAGCCGGTCCCCGGAACCCGCGGAGCCGCCACCCGCCGAAGGGGGCAGGCACGCCCGGCCGCCGGCCGCCGCGTGGATTTCCTGGGTTGCGCTCGCGCTGATGACGACCGGGTCCGTCGCGAGCCTGCGTCCTTCGCCGACGATGGCCGTGTACGGCCTGGCGGCCGTCTTCCTCTACGTCGTCCCGGCGATCGTGTTCCTGCTGCCGACGTCGCTGGTCTCGGCCGAGCTGGCGTCCGGCTGGCCCGGCGGGGTCTACAACTGGGTGGCGCTCGGGATCTCCAAGCCGGTGGGCTTCCTGGCCGTCTGGTGCCAGTTCGCGATGACGATCTTCTACTACCCGAGCCTGCTCGGATACGTCGCCGGCACGCTGGCGTACGTGTTCGACCCGGCGCTGGCGAGCAACGGGTGGTGGACGGCCGCGGTGATCGTGGTGGCGTACTGGTCGGGCGTCTGGATCTCTTCGCGCGGCACGAAGGGCGTGGCGGGGCTGGCCGGCGGCGGGCTCGTCCTCGGGACGCTGCTGCCCGGCGCGCTGCTGGTGGTCCTCGGCATCGTGTTCCTCGGGCAGGGGCGCCCCTCCGCGGCACCGATGTCGGCGAGCCACCTGCTCCCCGCGTGGGCCGGACTGGCGAGCCTGGTGCTGATCGTGAACAACTTCCTGTCCTACTCCGGGATGGAGATGAACGCGGTGCACGTGTCGTCGCTGCGGAAGCCGGGCCGGGAGTTCCCGCGCGCGATGTTCCTGGCGATGGGGCTGGTGCTGCTGATCTTCATCCTGCCCGCGCTGGCGATCAGCTGGATCGTCCCGGCCGATCAGCTTTCGCTGACGGCCGGCGTGATGCAGGCCTTCGACACCGTCCTCGCGGGCTTCGGCATCCAGTGGCTGACCCCGCTGATCGGCGTCCTGCTGGTGCTGGCGTCGCTCGGCGGGATGCTCACCTGGCTGGCCGGCCCGTCGAAGGGGTTGTTGCTGATCGCCCGGCAGGAGGGGTACCTGCCGCCGTTCCTGCAGCGGCTCAACGGCCGGGGCGTGCAGCAGAACATCCTCGTCACCCAGGGCGTGGTCACCACGCTGATCGCGCTCTGCTACGCGTTCATCCCGGACGTGTCGAGCGCGTACTGGATCTTCTCGGTGATCACCACCCAGGTGTACCTGATCATGTACCTGCTGATGTTCGTCGCGGCGGTGCGGCTGCGGCGCAAGTTCCCCGACCACCCGCGCGGGTTCCGCGCGCCGATGCTGCTCGGCCTGTGCGGCATCGGGTTCTGCGCGTCGCTGGCCGCGCTGCTCGTGGGCTTCGTCCCGCCGTCGCAGTTCGGGGCGGGCAGCCCGTGGGGGTACCTCGCGATCGTCGCGGGCGGCGCGCTGGGGCTCGGCCTGCTGGTGCCGTTCCTGTTCCACCGCCTGCGCAAACCGTCGTGGCGGCAGCCGGAGGTGACCCCGTCATGACCAGTGTGGACGAACAGTCGACGCGGCCGCAGCGGGTCTCGCTCTACGTCGTCGTGGGCGCCGTGCTGGGCGGCCTGCTCGTGGCCGGGTACCTGCTCCACCGTCCGGCGCGGCTGGACGCCGCCGCGGTCTGCGCCGACCCCTACGCCGCGCTCGTCCGGGCGGCGAACGTCAGCGCCGGCGGCCCCGGGCTGCTTCCGCCCGAAGCCGTGCGCCACGCGCACCTGCGCGTGCTGCTGGCGCACTGCCACGAAAAGGCCGGGTGAGCGCGGTGGACCTCCGGAAGCGGGTCGACGGGCTGATGCCGCGGGCCCGCGACGAACTCGCCGAGCTCGTCGCGCTGCGGTCGGTCGCCGACCCGCGGCAGTTCCCGCCCGAGGAATGTCACCGCGCCGCGCGCTGGGTGGCCGGCGCGTTCACCGGGGCCGGGTTCGACACCCGGCTGGCCGACACCCCGGACGGCAGCCGGGCCGTGCTCGGGTCCCGGCCGTGCGCCCGGGAGGACGCCCCGACCGTGCTGCTGTACGCGCACTACGACGTCCAGCCGCCGCTGGCGGACGACCAGTGGCGGACACCGCCGTTCCGGCTCACCGAAGTGGACGGGCGCTGGTACGGGCGCGGGGCGGCCGACTGCAAGGGCGGGATCCTGATGCACCTCACCGCACTGCGGGCGCTCGGCGACGACGTCCCGGTGCACCTCAAGGTGGTCGTCGAGGGGTCCGAGGAGCAGGGCACCGGCGGGCTGGAGGCGTTCGTCCCCGCGCACGCCGAGCTGTTGCGCGCCGACGCGATCGTGGTGGGCGATACCGGGAACGAGGCCGTCGGGTACCCCGCCGTGACGGTCAGCCTGCGCGGCATGGTCAACGTCGTCGTGCAGGTCGACGCGCTGCCGGCCGAACTCCACTCCGGCATGTTCGGCGGCCCCGCCCCGGACGCGCTCGCCGCGCTGGTGACGGTGCTCGGCACCCTGCGCGACGAGGCGGGCGACACGACCATCCACGGCGTGCCCGGCGACGGCCGCTGGCCCGGCGCCCCGTACCCGGCGGCGCGGTTCCGGGCGGACGCGGGCCTCTCCCCCGGTGCCGTCCTGCTCGGCAGCGGCGAAGTCGCGGACACGCTGTGGGCCCGCCCGGCGCTGACGGTGCTGGGCATCGACTGCCCGCCGGTCGTCGGCTCCACGGCGGCCCTCACGCCGTCCGCCCGGGCCCGGCTGAACCTGCGCGTCCCGCCGGGCACCGACCCGTACCGGGCGGCGGCCGCGCTGAGCGAGCACCTGATGGCCGCGGCGGCGTGGGGCGTGGACCTCTCGGTGGAGGTGGAAGCGATCGGCGAGCCGTTCCACGCGGAGACCGGCGGGCCGGCCCACCGGGCGATGGCCGAGGCCATGGAGGCCGCGTACGGCCGCCCGGTGAGCCTGCTCGGCCAGGGCGGTTCGATCCCGCTGTGCACGGTTTTCGCCGAGACCTACCCCGACGCCGAGATCCTGCTCATCGGTGTCGAGGAACCCGAGGCCCGCATCCACGCGCCCAACGAAAGCGTGGCCCCGCAGGAGATCGCGGCGATGGCCCTGGCCGAAGCGCTGTTCCTGCAGAACTACGGAGCTGCATCCCGCTGAGGCGTTACGGCCGGGGTCGTCGACGCAGCCGCAGTGCGACGACGACCGCGGCCACCACCACGACGACGGCGATCAGGATCCACACCCAGGCCGGAACGCTGGTGCCGATCTCGCTCGCCGGATCCGGCTTCGGCGTCGCGGACGCGGTGGTGGCCGGCGCGGCAGCCGCCGAGGTCGGCGCCGCGGAACTGGACGGGACCGGCGCGGTGAGCGTGAAGTGCACCTCGGCCGTCACCTTGTCGCCGTCGTCCGAGACGACCTTGTAGGTGAGCGTGTAGGCGCCGGCCGGGCCGGCCGCGGTCACCGGGGCCGTGATCACCGCGTCGACGACCGAAGGTGTGCCGACCGTCCACTTCGCCCCGCCCGGGCCGGTGATCGAGATCGGATCCGGCTGGAGGGTGACGGGCTCCTCGAAGGTGAGCTCGATCTTGCGCGGCGCGGCGGCGAGGCTCGCCCCTTCGGCGGGCGAACTCGACTTGAGCTCGGTGTGGGCCGACGCGGGCCCGGCCACCAGCAGCACGCCGGACAACGCGAGCACCAGCGCTCCGAACAACCGGGCGATCTTCATGCGAGTCCCTCGATTCGACGACGGCCGTACCGGAGCAGTCTGGCAGCACCCGGCCGGGCTGACCCGTCAGGGCGCCACCTCCACCTCCATTCCCATGATCCGCGTGGTCCGGCGCCGCCGGAGCCAGCCGCGGGCCGGCGAGCCGTCCGGGACTTCCGACAGGAACGCCTTGCGCTGCGCCGACGTCGCCGAGCGCCAGCGCATCGCCAGCACCGGGCGGACCGGCGCGATGTAGGCCCGCACCCGCTCGTGCGCGCCGGCCACGCGGGTCTCGTACTCGCGGTCCGGGCGGTAGGCCAGTTCCAGGTCTATCAGCGGCGCGGGGCCGCCCGCACGGTGGTGGCAGCGCGACAGCATCCGCGCGAGCTCGTCCATCGCGCCCCGCACGCGGCAGGGCATCTGGTCCTGCCAGCGGCCGAGCCGCGGGACGGACGCGGGGGCGGCGGTCACCTCGTCGGCGAGCACGACCAGGGCCCGGATCGCCGATCCGGCCAGTTCGACGCGGATGCGCCGCCCGCCGGCGTCGACGAAGAAGCGCGGCACCCGGCCGGCCACGACGGTGCCCGAACGCCGCCGCACCCACTCCTCGACGGCGTCGGGCGACGGGCAGGACGACACGAACGTGAACGCCAGCTCGTCACCGGCGAGGTTCATCGTCACGGGGAACAGCGAGCCGATGTCGTGCACGAACGCCGAGCCGATCACGAGTGCGGCGCGGGAGCCGCCTCCGGTCATCCCCGGCTACACCTGCAGATCCGCTTCGATGCGTTTGAGGTAGTGCCGGGCCAGCGCCAGGTTCGCCCGGTCGCGGTCCAGCACCAGGTAGAGGAACAGCGAATTGCGCGAGCCGACCGAATTCATCAGGCGGATCAGGTGGTATTGCCGGTGCAACGTGATCAGGATGTCCTCGATGGAATCGTTGAGCGCCAGCGAGGACATGACCCGCAGTTTCGACCGGACGACCTCGGTGTTCCCGGCCGCGGCGACCTCCAGGTCGAGCCAGTCGCCGCCGCCGCTGGTGCCGAGCGACATCCCGCTTTCGTAGTCGACCAGCGCGACGCCGACGGCGCCGCTGATGGACATGGCTTCCTTGAGTGCCGTGTCGATGTTCATCATCTGCTGCATCCTTTCGTGGACGGGGTGACCGGCCGGCGGGCTACGCGGCCAGGATCGAGCCGATCCGCTCGATGACGGGCCGGGATTCGAACAGCAGGCGCCCGACGTTCAGGCCCTTGTCCCCCAGCACGACCATCAGGGCGAGCCGCCCGATGGCGTAGACGGCCATGTAGCCTTCGCTGCCGAACACGACGGTCTGGTGCAACGTCCCCTTGCCGGTGATTTCGGCGGCCTGCCGGGCAATCCCGAGATCGGCCGCGGCGAGCGCGGAGATCTTCGCCGGATCGATGTCATCGGCGGCATCGGCGATGATCGGAATCCCATCGACGGCGGCCAGCACCGTATCGGTCACCCCGGCGACGGTTTCCCGCAGGTTCCGCAGCTCGCCGGCCAGTGCTTCGAAATCCAAGACTGTTTCTTCCTACTCCGAATTTGCGGAAGGCGAGGTGGCGATAATCAACCATTCGGGTTGTTCTCCAGGCCACGACCTTACCGTCGCCATTACTTTTCGCCAACAAGCACCCAGCCCCGAATTTCAGCGTCACACGATCGAGTGAAACAGATTCGGAGTCGTAACAGAAATAAGTAACCATGTCCATTGATCACGAATCCGGAGATTTCGATGTTCGACGTTTCCGGAAGCAGCCGGGAAAAGCCACGACGCGACAAGCGGGCACAGGGCGGCCCCCACGCGCCGCCCACCACGAGCCCCAGGGCAACCCGAACCAGAGGACCCTGCACACGCTGAGCAACGAAGGGCCGGCGCAAGCCATCGCCCATCCGGAGGCTTGCCACCCAAGCCGCACCCAGCAAGGCCCCCGGCCACACCCCCCTGCCGAACCGATACGCAGCCGCCTCAGCGGCCGGCAGGCCGTGTCAAGGCACGCTTTCCCGCCTTGACACGGCCTGCCGGCCGTTGAACAATCCGGCGTTCGGGTCGGCGGAGGAACACCAGCCGCGCTCGCGGAGGCTCTTCACGCGCCCGCAGGGCAACCCATCACCCACAAGGTGAATCCTTTCGAGGGATCAAAGCCTCTTATCAGGCGTGGTCACCTCAACAGGAAGAGAACCGATGGCGTGGGTGAGCGAACAGCTCGTGGCAGCGGCACAGGACGGCGACCTGGAGTCGCTCACCGCGGTGGTGCACGGCGCCCACCCGCACGTCCGCCGCTTCGCCGAAAACCTCTGCGCATCCCCCCAGGACGCCGAAGACGCAGCTCAAGAAGCCCTGATCGTCCTCTACCGCAAGATCGGCTCGCTGCGCGCCACGGCGGCCCTGGCCTCGTGGATGTTCCGCATCGTCCGCAACGAGTGCCTCCGCCGCGCCCGGCGCCTCCACGACGACACCACCGACCCCGGCCAAGCCGCGTCAGCCGAGGACGAGGCCCTCAAGCGGCTCGAAGCCGAGCGCGTCGCCGAAGCCATCCGCGAACTACCCGACGTCCAGCGCCGCGTCCTCGTCATGCGCGACGTCCTCGGCCACCCGGGCCGGGCGGTCGCCGACACGCTCGGCCTGAGCACCGCGGCCGTGAAGTCCCACCTGCACCGGGCCCGGGCGGCCGTCCGGGCCCGGCTGCACACCGTCTGAAAGGAAAGCAAGATGCTCGAAGCCGGATCACCCGCCCCGCACCTGGAACTGGAGGACACCGACGGCCGGACCGTCGGCGTCCCCGGCGGCCGCGCCACCCTCCTCTACTTCCTGCGCTCGACGACCTGCCCGGTCTGCCGCCACCACGTCCGCACCCTCGCCGAGGACGCCGCCGCACTGGAAGCGGCCGGCGTCCGCGTCCTGATCGCCGTCCCCGAGGACCGCGAGACGGCGGCCGCGTGGCGGGCGAAGCACGACGTCCCCTTCCCGGTTCTCACCGGCCGGGAGAACTCGCCCCACGAGCTCGTCGGGCTGCACCGGGCCGTCTTCGGCACGCTCCAGCGGTCCGGCAGCGTCCTCGTCGACGCCCGGGGGGTGGTCCGCCACGCGCACAGCGCCACCCTGCCCACCGCCGGCTTCGACCGGGCGGGCTTCGCCGCGGCCGTCGCCGCGCTGGGCGCCCCGGCCTGACGGTCAGCGCAGCGGCTCGAGCGCCTTCGCCAGCGGCTCCAGCACGGCCGGGGTGTGCGGCGGCGGCAGGTACACGATCGCCAGGTCGAGGCCCACTTCCGCGAGGGCCTCCGCCTCGGCGGCGACCTTCGCGTAGTCGAGGTCCGGCTCGAGCCGGACGTGCGAGGACAACGTGATCTCGGCCGGGTCGCGGCCGACGTCGGCGCAGTGGCGGTGCAGGACGTCCCGCTTGCGGGCGAACTCCTCGGGCGGGCCGCCGACGAAGTTCCAGTGCTGGGCGTACTTCGCCGCCGTGCGCAGGGTGCGCTTCTCGCCGCTGCCGCCGATGCAGATCGGCGGGTGCGGCTTCTGGACGCCCTTGGGCTCGCAGCGGGCGTCGGCCAGCTGGTAGTGCTCCCCCTGGAACGTCGTGGTCTCCTGCGTCAGCAACCCGACGAGGACCTCGCAGGCTTCCTCGAACCGGTCGCTGCGCTCCTTGATCGTGCCGAGCTCCATGCCGTAGGCACCGGACTCCTCTTCGTTCCAGCCGGCGCCGATGCCGATCTCCAGCCGCCCGCCGGAGACGATGTCGAGCGTCGCGGCCATGTTCGCCAGCAGCGCCGGGTGGCGGTAGTGGATGCCGCTGACCAGCGTGCCCAGCCGCAGCCGCCGGGTGGCCTGCGCGAGCGCGGTCAGCGTCACCCACCCTTCCAGGCAGGGACCGGTCGAGTCGGAGAAGATCGGGTAGAAGTGGTCGAAGGTCCACCCGGACTCGAACAGCTCGATCTCGTCCGCGGCCTGCCAGACGGCGAGCATGTCGGCCCACTGGGTGTTCTGGGGCGAGGTCTTGATGGCGAATCGCATGATCTTGATCGTAAACCCGGAGTTCCTCCAGGCTGCCGGTTTTTGTCGGTGGTGCCCGGTAACGTCACTCCCGTGAACAGCCAGCAACGCATCCAGGAGCTCGCCGACCGCATCACGGTGCTGCGCGACGCCTACTACCGTGGCTCGCCGCTGGTGGCCGACGCGGAGTACGACACGGTCGAGGACGAGCTGCGGAGCCTGATCGAGGCGCACCCGGAGCTCACCCCCGACCCGAACCCGCTCGACCAGGTGGGCGCGCCCGCGGTGCTGCACGCGCCGATCCGGCACTCGCGCCCGATGCTGTCGCTGGAGAAGGCCACCAAACCCGAGCAGGTCGAGGCGTTCTTCGCCCGCTTCCCGGGTCAGCCGGTGGTGGTCATGCCGAAGCTGGACGGGCTGTCGCTGGCCGTCGTCTACGAGAACGGGCGGCTGGCCAGGGCGGTCACCCGCGGCGACGGCACGACCGGTGACGACGTCACCGTGCTCGTGCGGGCCCTGACCGACGGGATCCCGGAGCAGATCGACGCACCCGGCCGGGTCGAGGTCCGCGGCGAGGCGGTCATGCTGCGGTCCACCTTCGCCGCCTACAACACCGCCCACCCGGACAAGCCGCTGATCAACCCGCGCAACGCCGCCGCCGGCACCCTGCGCGCGAAGGACCCGGCCACCGTGGCCGAGCGGCGGCTGCGGTTCTTCGCCTTCGACCTGCACACCGAGCCCGACAGCGCGGAGACCGACCTCGGCAGCGCGCTGCACACGCTCGGCTTCACCGCGGCCGACATGCGGCGCTGCGCCGACGCGGCCGAGGCGCAGAGCGTGATCGGCGAGATCGAACAGCAGCGCAACGACCTTGACTACGACCTCGACGGCGCCGTCCTGCGGCTGGCGAGCCGGGACGCGTACGCGGCGGCCGGCACCCGGTCGAGCTCACCGCGCGGCGCGCTGGCGTTCAAGTTCGCGGCCGAGGAGAAGACCACCGTGCTGTCCGATGTGGTCTGGGACGTCGGCAAGACGGGCAAGATCGCGCCGGTCGCCTGGCTGGAGCCGGTGTTCGTCGGCGGCGGCACGGTCACCCGCGCGACGCTGGCCAACCAGGAGGTGATCCGCGCCCGCGGCATCAAGATCGGCGACACCGTGCTGGTGCGCCGCGCCGGCGACGTCATCCCGTTCGTGGCCGGCGTGCTCGACGCCTCGAAGCGCACGGGCGCCGAGCGGGAGATCGTCCCGCCGGACGCGTGCCCGTCGTGCGGGCAGCCGCTGACCGAGCAGGGCAACAGCCGGGAACTGTTCTGCACCAACGTGTCGTGCCCGGCGCAGACGGTGCGGCGGCTGATCCACTGGGCGTCGCGCGCGGCGGCGGACATCGACGCGATCGGCGGCGTGTGGATCGAACGCCTGGCCGAGGCGGGGATCCTGGAGAACCCGTCGGATTTCTACGGGCTGACGAAGGAAAAGCTGCTCGAATTCGACCGGATCGGCGAGGTTTCGGCCACCCGGATGATCGAGTCGATCGACGCGAGCCGGGCGGTCGGCCTGCGCCGGGCGCTGATCGGGCTGGCGATCCCGATGGCGTCCGAGGGCACCGCCGCCCGCCTGTGCCGGGCCGGGTTCGGCTCCCTGGAGGACGTCGCGGAGGCGGGCGTCGACGGGCTCGTGGCCGTGGACGACATCGGGCCGAAGGTCGCCGCATCGCTGATCGAGCACCTGACCCGGCTGCGTCCCGAGCTCGAGCGCCTGCGGGAAGCGGGGGTTTCGCTGGACGTGCGCGAGGAGGACCTCCCGCCGGTCGTCGCGGCGGGTGCGCCGCTGGCGGGCAAGACGGTGGTGGTCACCGGCGCGATCAGCGACCCGAGGTCCGGCGAGAAGGTCCCCCGCCCGACGTTCCAGCGGCTCTGCGAAAAGGCGGGCGCGACCACGGCGACGTCGGTCTCGGCCGGCACGGACCTGCTCATCACCGGCGCGGACGTCGGCGCGAGCAAGCTGACCAAGGCCGAAAAGCTCGGCGTCGAAGTCGTCGACCAGGGCGAGATCTGGCAGCAGCTGATCGCGGCGGGCATCGTGTAGCCGGCCCGCGTCCCGCTTCTCGGACACAGGTCACCCGGTCGGGAAAGTCCACCAAGCGCGACACTGAGCGTGCGAACCGACTCCGTCAGAAGGGACCGCGATGACCACGTCCGACCTCATGGTCGCCCGCCAGCTCGGGGTGCACGAGTTCCTCACCGCACGGGGCTGGCTCCTCGACGGCGACAGCGACCCGGCGAGGGTGTGGTTCGCCGACGACGTCCGGGCCGGCTGGCACTACCCCGAAACCTACGGCGGCCGGCGCATCAACGAGGTGGCCGACACCACGCCGGTCCGGCTGCAGAGCTACTTCACGTTCGACAACGAGGGCGACGAGGTCTTCGCCGTCGTCCCGGCGGGCAACCTCCGCGGCAGCGGCTGCCCGGAACACGACACCCGCGAGCGGTTCTTCCCGCTGACCGCGGGCGGCGTCGTCGACCTGGAACGGATCGCCGCCCTGCTCGACACCCTCGAGCCGCGGGCGCGGGCCCTCGACCCGCGGGCGCTGATCGAGTGCCGGTACTTCGGTCCCTGCAAGCAGTGAGCCGGGATCCCCGGCGCTTGACGTCGCTGATCAGCTGACGGGGTCGACCCGAACGACGTCCGTCGCCGGCGACGGCGGCGGGCCCACCCGCAGGTCCAGCCCGGTGACCTGGGCGACCACGCCGTCCAGCAGCGCGAACGCTTCGGCGTAGCCCGGCAGGTCCGCGGCCTCGTACCAGGGCAGCAGGACCGCACCCGAGCCGGTGATCCGCAGGTCGCGGAGCCGGTCGTCCGGGCTCGGCAGGATCGACGGCGCCTTCGGGAAGCCCGCGGTGCGCAGGGCGCCGGTGAGGTGGTCGAAGAAGGCGGGCTCGACGCGGGCCGTCCAGGCTTCGGCGCCTTCGCGGCTGTGGCGGGACAGCCGCAGCTCGCCGCCGGGCTCGACCTCGAGCGTCACGCGGCCGAACGGGTCGGCCGGGTTGTGCTCGTTGCCCGCCTCGTACCACACGTGTGCCAATGCCTCTCCTCGGTCAGGGGACGGTCAGGTCGTGGCCACCGCTGGTGTCGCGGCCCTCGGTGGGCTCCAGGACGAAGTTGACTTCGCCGAGGTGCCGGCCGTCGGCGGCGCACCGCTCGAAGGTGCCGTGCTGGGTGTCGACAGCGTAGAGCGTGCCGGTCGCGGAATCCCGGTACACGCTCCGGTTGTTGATCGAGCTCAGCCTGCTGTCGTAGGTCCAGCCGTTGCCCTCGGCCACCGTGCCCGCCGTCTGCTCGACCCGGGCGACCCGCTCGTTCGGCGACAGCCGGCGGATCTGCTCCTGGAACACGGCGTTGTCGAACGCGCCGGTGCCGGCCGCCCCGCCGGTGCGGGCCTCCTCGATCCGGCCGAGCAGATCGGCGGCCCGGCTTTCCAGCAGCACCCCCTGTTCGGTCGCGGCCAGTGCGTTCATCCCGCCGCTGCGGGTCGCGCTGTCCGGGGAGACGTCGAGGAAGACGTCCCGCTGCTCGCCGTAGGCCATCCGCAACGCCCGCGCCTCGCCCTGGAACCGGGTGGCCAGCTCAGGATTGCGGCGCAGCATGGCTTCGACGGTCTTGATCCGCTGGTCGGCGGCGGCCAGCACCTCCGAATACCGGGTCGGCAGGCCCTCGCCGCCCGCGGTCAGCGCGTCCGGGGCGGGCGCCGTCTCCCGCGGGCCCGGCGCCGGTGCGCCGCCGGTTCCGCCCGCGGCGCGCGCGGCGTCGATGTCCGCGCCGAGCTGGTCGAGGTGCCGGTCCTGCAGGCGGGTCGCCGGGTCGGCCACCGGGTTGCCCGCGGCGTCGCGCACCGGGTTGCCGGCGGCGTCCCGCAGCCAGAAGTCGCCCATCAGGCTGCCGTCCCGGTGCACCCCCGGCGCGGTCGCGGTGCCCCGGTTGACCGTCCGCGGATCGACGTACTCGTCGAGGAAACCGAGCTGGTGCCCCAGTTCGTGGGCCAGCGTGGTCGGGTTGTCGCCGGCGAACCAGCGGCTCTGGTTCGTCGCGCCGGTGCCGGGCTCGACGGTCACGTTGAGGTGCGCGTCGGCGGCATCGGTGACGAACTCGACCGTCACGTGCAGCCGGTCGCCGTTGGGCAGGGTCTGGCCGTTGTTGTAGTGCTGGTCGACCCCGGCGTGGACGTTCTCCTGCAGCCGGGCCAGCTCCGCCGGGGTGACGCCGGGCCGGCCTTCGAGCCGGACCTTCATGGTCACCTCGGTGAGCCGCCCGCCCGGGCCGTAGTCGAACGAGCGGACCTCGAAGCCCTGCTGGACGCCGTAGCCGTACGGGCTGCCGTCCGGCTGGGTCCGCGGGGTGCCCGAAGCGTCCACCATCTGGTCGATCCGGGTGCCGCTCACGTCGGTGGACACCGCGGCCTCGCGTTGCTGGTTCTCGTAGAACGCACGCAGGTCGGCCATGCTCTGCTCGTGCGCCGGGCCGCGGTCGACGCCGGTGGCCCGCTCGACCTGCTCCTGCATCGGCGTCCGCGAAGGCGCCTCGACCGGTTCGGCGACGGTCGGCTCGGTCAGCGGGGCGTCCGGGCCCGAGACGGGTTCGCGTTCCGGGACCGGCGGTGCGGTCTCGTGGCCGCCGCCTGCCGCCGGGGCGGGTTCGGGGGCCGGAGCCGTCCGGGCCGTCGACGCGGCGGCCTCGGCCGGCGTCACGTTGTAGGCCATCCCGGCATCGACCATCGCGCCGCGGGCGCCTTCGGTGGCCGCGTGGATCCGGCCGCCGACGGCGTCGGACACCATGATCCCGCTGACCGCGGCGTTCAGGAGCAGCCCGCGGTCCCAGTGGTCGAAGGCGTGGTCCCAGCCGCCGCCGGTGCCGTCGGCGACGACGTTCTGCACGACGCCCATGCCGACGCCGACCACGACGTTCGCCACCTTGCTCGCGGCTTGCTGCGTCGCGGCTTCGGCGAAGACGCTGCGCGCGACGCTGTTGAGGATCGTGCTGCCGGTGCGGGCGCCGATCGCGCCGCTGACCCCGGCGCCGAGCGCGCCGCCGGCCGCGCCGAACACCGCGCCGAAGAACATTTCCTTGCCGACCTCGGCCCAGCTCCACGGGTGGTTGCCGGCGTACTTCCCGGTGCCCGCCGCGTAATCGGTGGCGTTGGACGCCAGCGCGGACGCGGCCCCGGCGACCGCGCCGGCCAGGATCAGCGCGCCGATCCCGGTGCCGCAGATCGCCACGATCGCGATCGTCACCAGCAGCCCGACGACGAGACCGGCGATGAACCCGGGCGTCAGCGCGTCCCAGGCGTCGCGCAGTTGCGACAGCAGCCAGCCGTCCTCGACGCGGCTGCGGGCGCGCTCGGCGGCGTCGGTCATCCGGTTGTCGAGCGAGGTCAGCGGTTCGCCGGTGCGGGTGCGGGCTTCGCCGGCGTGCTGTTCCAGCCGGGTCCGCAGGTCGCGGACGGCCTGACCGAAGCCCTGGTCGACGTCGGTCGCGGTCCGGAAGACCGATTCGGCGGTGCCGTCGACGACCTGGTCACCCTGGGCCACGGCCTCGCGCATCAGGGTCGTGAGCTGCCGGGACAGCCGTTCCTGCAGACCCGCGGCCTGCCGCGCGCCGCCGGCACCGACCGAGCCGGCCTGAGCGGCACCGGCCGTACCCGCTTCGCCGATCGACTCGTGCACCTGCGCCGCGGCCCGGCTGAACTCGGACGCGATCTGCCCGGACATCGCCCGCGCCTGCCCGGCGGACATCCCGTAGGCCTCGCGCAGCGTGCCGGCGAGGGTGTCCCCGAGCTGCCGCGCGAACCGGCGCCGGACCGGCCGCCCGGTGACCTGCGCCAGGATCCCGGCGGTGGTCTCGCGCCCGGCGGCGGCGGTCTGGGCGCCCTGCTCGGCGAGGGCGGTCTCGACCTGCCCGGCGCTCTGCTGCACGGCGGTCCGTCCCGAGGCGGCGCGGTGCCGGATGGACGTGCGGACGGTCGTCAGCAGCCGGGTGAGCCCGGCCGAGACGGAGCTCCCGATCTCCGCCACGGCGGCGGCGCCTTCGCCCGCGGCCCGGCCGATCGAGCCGGCCGCCTGCTCGGTGGTCCGCGCGAGCTGCCGGTGCACGGGCCCGGTCTGCAGGCTGACCTGCCCGGCCAGCGCGGCGGCCTGCCGGAGCAGATCGCTGCGCACCTCGGGCCCGGCCCCTCGCAGGTCGGCGTCGGTGTGGCCGAGGCTGCCGCGGATCTGTTCGGCGGTCTGGCCGGCCACCTCCTGCGCGGCCCGGCGCATCGCGGTGGTGGATTCTTCGCTTTCGCCGTGGAAGGAGCCGAGCCGGGCGGCACCGCGCCGGCGGGCTTCGTTCGCTTGGCCGTCCACGGCCCCGCGCACGGAGTCGGCGACGCTGTCGGCGGTCGAGACGGCCTCGTCGCCCCGCGTGGTGCCGGATTGCCGGACGCGCGCGGCTCCTTCGGTGACGAGCGCCCCGGCCTCGGCCTGCTGTGCGGTGTGGCGGGAGGCGAGCTCGGCTCGGGCACCGGACCCGGCCGCGGCAACGGCGGCTTGCGCGGCAGCGACGGCGCCGGCAACCCGCTGCCGGGCGGTGGTGACGGCTTGCCCGACGGCGCCGAGTTCGGCCTGTTCGCGCTGGATGAGTTGTTCTTGTTCGGTCGCGACGGCGGCGCGGTGGCCGGAGAGGGTCTCCTGGAGGGCGGCTTCGAGTTCGGCTTGGCCGGCATCGTCGTGGGTTCGGATCTCGTCGTAGAGCTCCGCGGCGGCCGGGGCGAGCGGTCGCTCCACGGGGACGGCGGGCGCCGGTGCGACGGTGGTTTCGGCGGCCGGGGTCAGCTGCGGTGTTTCCTCGGGCTCGGCGGCTTCCGCGGCCGCCGGGACGATCGACCGCGCACCCACCGCACTCCCCGACGGCTCGGCAACGTCCGGCGACGCACCGGCAGCCCCGGCGACGTCCGCGGCGGGGCCGGTCAGCGAACGGGTGACCGCCTGGTTTCCCGCCAGCCGCTGCAGGTCCAGAACTCTCTGCTGCGCTCCCGGCGGTTTCGGCCTGCGCTGCTCACCGCGGCTGCGCTCGGCCGGTTCGTCGCCGGCTTCGGCCTTCCCCCGCATGGTTCCATCTGAACCGCCGCCCCTCTCCTCGGCAACGGCCTGCCGGGCGGTGGCGCGGGCATGCTAGGCCGCCCGAACAGGCGCCTGCCGACACTCTCCGTGCCCCGGGTGGGTTGCATGTCGGTTACGCATCTCACTCCGATGCACCCCATTCATCCCTTCGACGTCCTCCCAGTGACGTTACGTAACAGGGGGAGGCGTCGGAGATGACACGACTGGTGCGGCGGCCGGGAACATGGTTCACCGTCACTCTGGCGCTCGCCTTGGCCGGAGTCCTGATCCTGACCCTCGACCGCGGCCACGCCGGACCGGCCGCGGCCACCAGCGGTCCCTCGACGCCGACTTCCCCGTCCACCACGCCCATCGAAGCCAAGCCGCCGGAGTGGCTGCGTCCGCTGCGGCCCGGCGAGAAGCCGCCGCAGTTCGTGCTCTTCTCCTTCGACGGGGCCGGCTCGCACGAACACTGGGGCCGCTACCTCTCCCTCGCCAAGTCCGTCAACGCCCACTTCAGCGGATTCCTCTCCGGCATCTATCTGCTGACCGACCAGCAGCGGACGCGCTATACCGGCCCCGGCCACAAACCGGGCTCCGCCTCGATCGGGTTCGGTGGCAGCGCCGAGGAAGTCGCCACCCGCGTCCAGGACCTCAACGCCGCCGTCGCCGCCGGGCACCAGATCGGCACGCACTACAACGGGCACTTCTGCGCCGGCGCCGAGCCGAGCGTCGGCCGCTGGAACACGCAGGGGTGGACCGACGAGATCGGGCAGTTCAGCCGCTTCGTCGACGACGCCCACGACCGGCTGGGGCTGCACCTGTCCGCCAAGGACGTCACCGGCGGCCGGACGCCGTGCCTCGAAGGCAACTGGGCCGCCGCCTTCCCCGCCATGCGGGCCGCCGGTTACACCTTCGACTCCAGCCAGCCGTCCGACGGCGTCAAGTGGCCCACGCAGCTCGACGGCATCTGGGAGTTCTGGATGCCGTACGTGAAAGTGCCCGCGCTGCACAAGAAGGTCATCATGATGGACTACAACCTGTGGTACCAGCTCGGCCACTCGAAGAACGACAGCGGCCAGTACACCCAGGCCACCCTCGAGACCTACCGCGGCGCCTACAAAGCCGCCTTCGACGGCAACCGGGCACCGCTGGTCATCGGCAACCACTTCAACGACTGGGCCGGCGGCGCCTTCTCCCGGGCCGCGGAAGGCTTCATGGGCGAGGTGTGCGCCAAGCCCGAGACGGTCTGCGCCACCTACGCCGAAGTCACGAAGTGGATGTCGCTGCAGGACCCCGCCGTCCTGGACCGGTACCGGTCGATGCCGCTCGCCCAAGCCGCCTGAGCGACGGCGTCCCGTGTGACGTTGGCCACCGGGTGTCCCGGAGACCACCGTCGTCCTCGGCAAACCGCGCCGGACCAGGCGCGGCCGCGGGAATCTGCGTACGTTGGCATCGCAAACCGGGCCGCGGGCCGTATCGTCTGTGACCAACCGCTTAGTAGGCTCGCGGGCACGAGCCCGCTTCTCAACGACGAGGAGGTCCCCCGTGACCGATTCCCCTTCCCGTGTCGCCGTGGTCACCGGTGCCGGCCGCGGCATCGGTGCCGCCGTCGCGGCGCGGCTGGCCGATGACGGCTTCGCCGTCGGGCTGCTCGACCTGGACGAGGCCGGTGTCAAGCAGGGCGCCGAGGCCATCGTCGCCAAGGGCGGCAAGGCCGTCGGGGTCGCCCTCGACGTCAGTGACGCCGAGCAGGTCGAAGCGGCCGTCGCGCAGGTCGCCGCCGAGCTCGGCCCGCCGGTCGTGCTGGTCAACAACGCCGGCATCACCCGCGACAACCTGATCTTCAAGATGACCGAGCAGGACTGGGACTCCGTGCTCGGCGTGCACCTCAAGGGCTCGTTCCTGATGACCCGCGCGGTGCAGAAGCACATGACCGAGCAGAAGTACGGCCGGATCGTCAACCTGTCGAGCACGTCGGCGCTGGGCAACCGCGGCCAGGTCAACTACTCCGCGGCCAAGGCCGGCATGCAGGGCTTCACCAAGACCCTCGCCATCGAGCTCGGCAAGTTCAACGTCACCGCGAACGCGATCGCGCCCGGCTTCATCGCCACCGACATGACCGCGGCGACCGCCGAGCGGCTCGGGATGAGCTTCGAGGACTTCAAGGCGGCGGCCGCGTCGCAGATCCCGGTGCAGCGCGTCGGCACGCCCGAAGACATCGCCAACCTGACGTCGTACCTGGTCAGCGAGGGCGCCGGATTCGTCTCCGGCCAGGTCATCTACGTCGCCGGCGGACCGAAGGACTGAGGCCGATGCGGGAATTCGAGAACCTCGACAGTTTCGCCGCCGCAGCCGGCGAGCACCTCGGGTACAGCGAGTGGATGACGGTCACCCAGGAGCGGGTCAACCAGTTCGCCGACGCCACCGACGACCACCAGTGGATCCACGTCGACGAGCCGATGGCGACCGCGGGACCGTTCGGCGGCACCATCGCCCACGGCTTCCTGACGCTGTCGCTGCTCTCGGCCTTCGGCCCGAAGATCTACCGGGTCAACGGGATCAAGATGGGCATCAACTACGGCCTCAACAAGGTTCGCTTCCCGCAGCCGGTGAAGGTCGGCTCGAAGGTGCGCGCCGGAGCCGAGCTGGTGGAGATCACCGACATCCCGGGCGGCAAGCAGGCGGTTTCGCGGTGGACCATCGAGATCGACGGCGAGGCGAAGCCCGCGTGCGTCGCCGAGTGGGTCACCCGGTTCCTGGCGTGAACGCCCGGCCGGGGTGATCCCGGCCGGGTCCGCTGTACTACATACCGACTAGTCGGTATGCTCCCCCGGATGAAGCTTGAGGAGGCTGGATGAACCCGCCAGGACTCGACCTGGGCCGCCTGCGCGCCCACCTGGACGCGCAGCGGCCCGGCCTGGTCGCCGGGGAGCTGACCGCGGACGTCGTGGAGGGCGGCCGGTCGAACCTCACCTACGTGGTGGGCGACGGCCGGTCGCGCTGGGTGGTGCGCCGCCCGCCGCTCGGGCACGTGCTGCCCACCGCGCACGACATGGGCCGCGAGTTCCGGGTGATCTCCGGCCTGCGCGACACCGCCGTGCCGGTGCCCGAAGCGCTGCTGCTCTGCGACGACCCCGACGTCATCGGCGCGCCCTTCTACGTGATGAGCTTCGTCGAGGGCACGCCCTACCGGACCGCGGACCAGCTGGGCGAGCTCGGCCCGGAGCGCACCCGGGCGATGGCCGACGCCCTCGTCGGCACGCTCGTCGACCTGCACGCGGTCGACCCGGCCGCTGTCGGGCTGGGCGACTTCGGCCGCCCGGACGGCTTCCTGGAGCGGCAGCTGCGGCGGTGGAAGAAGCAGCTGGACGCCTCCCGCAGCCGGGACCTCCCGGGTGTCGACGAGCTGCACGACCGGCTCGCGGCGGCGGTCCCGGTGTCCGGCCGGCCGTCGATCGTCCACGGCGACTACCGCCTCGACAACGTCCTGGTCGACCGGAACGACAAGATCTCGGCGGTGCTCGACTGGGAGATGTCGACGCTGGGCGACCCGCTGACCGACGTCGCGCTGCTGGTGGCCTACGCCGAGCGCGACAAGGTGTCGCTGCCGTTCGTGTCCAACGCCAGTTCGGCGCCGGGCTACCCGGGCACCGACGAGGTCGTCGCCCGCTACGCCGAGCTGTCCGGGCGGGACGTCTCGCAGCTGAACTGGTACGTCAGCTTCGCCTTCTTCAAGCTCGCCGTGATCCTGGAGGGCATCTACTACCGCTTCAGCAAGGGCCAGACGGTCGGGGCGGGCTTCGAAGGCGTCGGCGCCGGGGTCGCGCCGCTCATCGCGCACGGCAACGAGATTCTCAAAGAGGAGAAGTAAATGGACTTCGCGTTCGACGAGAAGACCGAGGAGCTGCGCGGGAAGCTCCTCGAGTTCATGGACTCGCACATCTACCCCGCCGAGCCGGTGTTCGAGCAGCAGCTCGCCGAACGCGACGACCCGTGGGCCATCCCGCCGGTCGTCGAGGAGCTCAAGGCCGAGGCCCGCAAGCGCGGCCTGTGGAACTTCTTCCTCCCCGGCGACCACGGCGCGGGCCTGACGAACCTGCAGTACGCGCCGCTGGCCGAGATCACCGGCCGCAGCATCCGGCTCGCGCCGACCGCGCTCAACTGCGCCGCGCCGGACACCGGGAACATGGAAGTGCTGGCCATGTTCGGCAACGAGCAGCAGCAGAAGCAGTGGCTGGAACCGTTGCTGAACGGCGAAATCCGGTCCGCCTTCGCGATGACCGAGCCGGACGTCGCCTCCTCCGACGCCCGCAACATCGAGACGGCGATCCGGCGGGACGGCGACGAGTACGTCGTCAACGGCCGCAAGTGGTACATCTCCGGCGCGATGAACCCCGCGTGCAAGATCTTCATCGTCATGGGCAAGACCGATCCCGAAGCCGCGCCGCACAAGCAGCAGAGCATGATCCTGGTCCCCCGCGACACGCCCGGTGTGACGGTCAAGCGCGGGATGCACGTCTTCGGCTACGACGACAGCGACCACGGCGGCCACGCCGAGGTGCTGTTCGAGGACGTCCGCGTGCCGGTCGAGAACCTCATCGCCGGCGAGGGCGACGGGTTCGCCATCGCCCAGGCCCGGCTCGGCCCCGGCCGGATCCACCACTGCATGCGCGCCATCGGCATGGCCGAGCGCGCGCTGGAACTCATGTGCCGCCGGGCGATCTCGCGCGAGGCGTTCGGCAAGCCGATCGCCCAGCAGGGCGTGGTGCAGGACTGGATCGCCGAATCGCGGGTCAGGATCGAGCAGCAGCGGCTGCTCGTGCTCAAGACCGCGTGGCTGATGGACACGGTCGGCAACCAGGGCGCGCACACCGAGATCCAGGCCATCAAGATCTCCACGCCCGCCGCGGTCGAGTGGATCCTCGACAAGGCCGTGCAGGTGCACGGCGCGGGCGGCGTCAGCCAGGACTTCCCGCTGGCCGCCATGTGGGCCGGGAACCGCACGCTGCGCCTGGCCGACGGGCCGGACGAGGTCCACAAGCGCTCGCTGGCCCGGCGCGAGCTGAAGAAGTACCTCTCGGAGGGCGCGAAGTGACTGTCACCGCCGAAGATCTGACCCGCCAGGCCACCGAGTTCCTGGCCTCGCACGACCCCGCGTCGACCGACCGCCTGGAGTTCCTGCGGGCCCGGTTCGACGCCGGCCTCGCCTGGATCCACTTCCCCGCCGGGCTCGGCGGGCAGAACGCGCCGCGCGCCCTGCAGTCCGTGGTGGACAAGGTGTTCACCGACGCGGGCGCGCCGGACAACAACCCGCGCCGGATCGGCATCGGCCTCGGCATGGCCGCACCGACCATCCTCGCCTTCGGCACCCCGGAGCAGCGCGAACGCTTCCTGCGTCCACTGTGGACCGGCGAGGAGGTGTGGTGCCAGCTGTTCAGCGAGCCGGGCGCGGGTTCCGACCTGGCCGCGCTCGGCACGCGGGCCGTGCGTGACGGCGACGACTGGATCGTCACCGGCCAGAAGGTGTGGACCTCCGGGGCGCACGAGTCGCAGTGGGCGATCCTGGTCACCCGCACCGACCCGGACGTGCCCAAGCACCAGGGCATGACGTACTTCCTGTGCGACATGACCGCGCCCGGCGTCGAGGTCCGGCCGCTGCGCCAGATCACCGGCGAGGCCGAGTTCAACGAGGTCTTCCTGACCGATGTCCGCATCCCCGACACCCAGCGCCTCGGCGCGGTCGGCGAAGGCTGGAAGGTCGCGCAGACGACGTTGATGAACGAGCGCGTCGCGATCGGCGGGCACGTCCAGCCGCGCGAAGGCGGGCTGATCGGGATCGTGGCGAAGACCTGGCGCGAACGGCCCGAGCTGCGCACGCCGGAGCTGCGTGACCGGCTCGTCCAGCGCTGGGTCGAGGCGGAGACGCTGCGGCTGGCCGGCACCCGGCTGCGCCAGCAGCTCGCCGTCGGCGCGCCCGGGCCGGAAGGCTCGGCGATGAAGGTCGCCTTCTCCGAGCTCAACCAGGCCCTCACCGGCCTGGAGGTCGAGCTGCTCGGCGAAGAGGGCCTGGCCTACGACGACTGGACGTTCCGGCGCCCGGCGATCGTCGACTTCACCGGCCGTGAAGCCGGTTACCGCTACCTGCGCGCGAAGGGCAACTCCATCGAGGGCGGCACCTCGGAGGTCCTGCGCAACATCATCGCCGAGCGCGTGCTGGGGCTGCCCTCGGAGCCGCGTGTCGACAAGGACGTCGCCTGGAAGGACCTCCCCCGATGACTGACCTGCTGTATTCGGACGTCGAAGAGGACCTGCGGGCTTCGGTCCGGGACCTGCTCAAGGCCAAGGCCGGTGCCGAAGCGCTGCTGGCGCGCGTGGAGACGGCCGAGCCGTACGACCTGAAGCTGTGGCGCACGCTGGCCGACGAGGTCGGCGTGGCCGGGCTGGCGGTGCCGGAGGAGCTGGGCGGGCACGGCGCTTCGGCCCGTGAGGTCGCCGTCGTCGCCGAAGAACTGGGCCGCAGTGTCGCGCCGGTGCCGTTCCTCGGCAGCGTCGTGCTGGCGACGACGGCGCTGGTACACGTCGGCGCTCGGGACTTCGTCGGCAAGCTGGCGGCGGGCCAGGCGATCGGCGCGCTGGCCGTGCCTCTGTCGACGGCGCCGGGCGCGGGCTTCCCGTCGTCGGTGACGGCTTCCGCGGACGGGACCTTGAGCGGCCGCGTGGGCACGGTGGCGGACGCGTCGGTGGCGGACCTGCTGGTCGTCCCGGCCGCCGGCCCGGACGGTCCCGCGCTGTACGTGGTCGAGGCGACCGCGGCGACGGTGTCGGAGCTGGTGTCGTTCGACCTGACGCGGCGGGTGGCCGACGTGGCGCTGGACAACGCCCCGGCCACGTTGGTCGCCTCGGGCCCGGAGGCCGCGGCGGCGCTGGAGCAGGCGCTGCTGTTCGGCGCGGGCATCCTCGCGTCGGAGCAGACGGGCGTCGCCGAGTGGGCGCTCACCGAGACGGTGACCTACCTCAAGGGCCGCTACCAGTTCGGCCGTCCGGTCGGCGGGTTCCAGTCGCTCAAGCACCGGCTGGCGAACCTGTACACGGACCTGGTCCTGGCCCGCGCGGCGGCGCGCAACGCCGCGGACGCGCTGGCCACGGGCACCGACGTGCCGATTTCGGTGGCGGTGGCCCAGGCCCGCAACGCGCCGATCGCCGTCCGCGCGACGGAGGAGGCGATCCAGCTGCACGGCGGCATCGGGATGACGTGGGAGCACCCGGCCCACCTGTACCTGAAGCGCGCCAAGGCGGACGAGCTCGCCCTCGGCACCCCCGGACGGCACCGGGCCCGGCTGGCGGACCTGATCGACCTGCCCGCCTGAGTCTTCCCGGAAACGGCCCGTTCCCACGAACGGGCCGTTTCCGCAACTCATTCGGCCGTGCCGGGCGGTGCGGCCGCTGCCGTACCCTGACTGCCATGGCGCAGGCCATCCAGATGCACCTCAACCAGGCTCTGATGCGCATTCCCCGGCGGGCCGAAAGCGCGGACCGTCCGACACTGGCCGCCACCTACGTCGCCGCGGGATCGTTTTCCGCGATGATCAATTCCGCCGACCACCAGATCCTGTTCGGCCGCCGCGGCACCGGCAAGACGCACGCGCTGCTCCACCTGCAGGAGCTCGTCGAGCGCACCGGTGACCTCGCGATCCACCTCGACCTGCGGACGATCGGGTCCACCGGCGGCCTGTACGCCAACACCGCGCTGAGCGCGGCCCAGCGGGGCACGCAATTGCTGGTCGACACCCTCGAAGCCGTGCACGACCGGCTTTTCGCCTACGCCGTCGACGGCCGTTCCGCGGATCAGGACGCGCTTCTGCGCGGTCTCGACGCGCTCGTGTCCGCGGCCACCGAAGTGGAAGTCATCGGCGAAACCGAACAGGAACAGACTTTCGGCGACGCCGTGGAACGGGAATGCTCGGCGGAATTGTCGGTGACGCCGAAAGGCGGGGCCCGGGCCGCCGCCCGGCAGAAGACGTCGGCGACGGCGTCGAGCCGCCGCAAGCGCACCGGCGTCGAGCAGCACCGGGTGCTGTTCGGGCCGCTGAGCCGGGCGGTCCAGGCCGTGGCCGACGGCGTCCGGCCCGCCCGGTTGTGGCTGCTGCTCGACGAGTGGAGCAGCGTGCCCGTAGACCTGCAGCCGTTCCTGGCCGACCTGCTGCGGCGCAGCGTCCTGCCGGTCCGGGGCGTCACGGTGAAGATCGCCGCGATCGAGCACCGCGCGCGGTTCTTCGTCCCCCTCGAAGACGACTACCTCGGCATCGAGGTCGGCTCGGACGCGGCGTCCGCCGTCAGTCTCGACGACGCTCTGGTCTTCGACCAGTCACCGGAGGCGGCCCAGGCGTTCTTCCGGGAGCTGTTCGCCAGCCACGTCCGGCCGATCCTCGCCTCGATGCTGCGGACGGCGGTGCCCGGCGAGTTCGTGGACGCCGCCTTCCACCGCGGCGCCTTCCCCGAGCTCGTCCGGGCGGCGGAGGGCGTCCCGCGCGACGCGATCAACATCGCGGCCCTGGCCGCCCAGCAGGCCCGCGACGGGCGGATCACCCTCGCGCACGTCCGCCGGGCGGCCCGGGACTGGTACCTGCGCGACAAGCAGTCGGTCATCAGCCGCGACGACGAGGCCGACCGGGTCCTGGGCCTGCTGGTCGACGAGGTGATCGGCCGGCGCCGCAGCCGGACGTTCCTTCTGCCGGCCCGGGACCGCCCGGCGGCGATCGACACGCTCTGCGACGCGCGGCTGCTCCACATCCTCCGGCGCGGCGTCGTCGACCCGCGCCGCCCGGGGCGGCTGTACGACGGGTACGCCATCGACTACGGCTGCTACGTCACCCTGCTCGGCGGCGCGGCCGCGGACTCGGCGAAGCACCTCCCGGCCGACGTCTTCACGTTCGACAAGGCCGTGCTCGACCTCCGGCGACTGGGCCAGTTTTCATGAAGAAAGTTCAGTTTCTTTCGAAGTTCGTGCTCACCTGAGCGAAAATCTTGTGAGCCAGGCCACTTCACGGGTAAAAGGGTGACAAAAATGCCCTTCTTCCCATGGTTCTTGTCGACGCCCGGATCTAACCTGTGCGCCATGGAAACAGCCGTCGCGCCGACGGACGCCGGGGTGCTGGAGCGATTGACCGTGACCGTCGGTGGTCACCGCCACAGCGCGCTCGCGGCCGGACCCGCGTCGGGCGAGCTGGTCCTGCTCCTGCACGGCTGGCCCGAGTTCGCCGACGCCTGGACCGAGCAGCTCCACGCCCTCGGCGAGGCCGGCTACCGCGCGCTGGCCGTCGACCAGCGCGGGTACGCGGCGGGCGCGCGCCCGGAGGGTGTCGAGCACTACACGCTGGACCACCTGGTCGGCGACGCCTTGGCGTTCGCCGAAAGCCAAGGCGCGGACCGCTTCCACCTGGTCGCCCGCGACTGGGGCGGCATGGTGGCCTGGGCCCTCGCGGCGGCCCACCCGGACCGCCTCCGGTCGCTGACGGTGCTGTCCACGCCCCACCCGGCGGCGCTCCAGCGCGCGGTGGCCACCGACGACGGCCAGTCCCACGACCTCGGCTACATCCGCTTCTTCCGCCGCGAGGCCGGGAAAGCCGAGAAATACCTCTTACGCGACGAAGCCGCGCAATTACGGGCTGTTTACAGCCGTCGCATTCCGAAAGCCGTCGTCGAAGGCACGGTGACGAGGCTTTCCGAGCCGGGCGCCCTCACGGCGACGCTGAATTGGTACCGCGGAGCCACGAACGACGAGTTCGACATCCCGGCGGGCCGCATCAAGGTCCCGACGCTCTACCTGTGGGGCCGCGAGGACCCGTACCTCGGCCAGAGCGCGGCCGAGCAGACGGTCCACCACATCGACGCGGAGTACCGCTTCCAGATCATCGAGGGCGCCAGCCAGTGGATGGCCATGGAGGCCCCGGACGAGGTCAGTGCCCTGCTGCTCGACCACGTCCAGCGGCACTAGCGGGTGCTCACAGGTCGCTGAGCGAGGTCCCGGTGACGGTCACCTGCCCCGCCGGACCCCGCCGCGGCCGCCTCGTCCCGGGCGCAGGTGGGTCCCACGCGAAGTTCGCCTGGCCGGCGAAGCCGGAGACGGTGCCAGCCACGTGGTGCTGCGCCAGCACCTGCCGGATCCGGCCGGGCAGCGGGCCGTTCTCGGTCCAGCAGCCTTCGAGGACGACGCGGGCGCCGGGCGTCAGGAGGCCGTGGCCTTCCACCAGCGGTGCGACGACGTCCGCGAAGTTCGCGTCGTCGATCAGCTCACGGCTGGGATTGGCCGCCGACCCGGTGATCGCGACGATGAAGTCGCCGCGGTCCCCCGCGCCGTGGCCGACGAAGCCGAGGGTGCCGACCCGGGCGCCCTGCCGGGCGAGCTCCTGCGCGATCCGCCGCAGTTCCGCCTGGACCCCGGCGACGCTCGACGCGGCGACGACGTAGTCGGCCCCGGCGGACCGGGCCCGCAGCCGGAACATGTCCGTCATCGTGCGCGGCCGCCGGGGATGCCGGCCGGCGGTGCCGATGAACCGGGGTTCCGCGCGGTCGCCCGTGGTGATGACGTAGATGCTGACCACCCGCTGCGGTGCTCCCGGAGCGGGTGGAGCGGCCGGACCGGGCCGGGACTGACGCTGGAGGAACACGCGCACCAGGTCGCCGACCGCGGCGTTGCCGGCGGTGCGCTGGAGCAGCAGCAACGGGTCGGCCGGGACCGCACCGGTCCGGGCCTCGCCGGTGACCTCCTCCCGCCGCACCGGCGGCCGAGGCTGCCGCTGGTGCCCGGACGTCCCCTCCACCCGGCCAGTATGCGGACCCCCTCCCGGGCGGGGAAAGACTTCATCCGGCTGACACGGGCCTCAGGCCGAGGGCGGGCGCAGAGCGTCCAGCAGCAGGTCCGCGTAGTGGTCGCCGATCTGCCGGGCCGTCAGCGAGCCGCTCCGCCGGTACCACGACCCCAGGTGGTGCACCGAGCCGAAGAAGAAGTCGACCACCACGTCGGCCGGCTTGTCCGTGCGGAACTCCCCCGACGCCTGCCCCTCCTCGACCAGCCCGCGGAACCGCTCGTGGTACTTGCGGCGCTCCGCCCGGACCGCCTTCTGCTTGTCCGGGGACAGCTGGTGCATCGACTGCAGGAAGATCGTGTTGTCGTCGAGGTTGTCGATGCTCGACACCACCACGTCGGACGCCGCCGCCGCGAGCCGCTCGCGCAGGGGCGCGGCCGACGAGGCGACGCTCTCCAGCTGGCGGGTCTGCTCGCGCAGCACCCGGGCGTAGATCTCGTAGAGCAGGTCGTCCTTCGAGCCGAAGTAGTGGTACATCGCGCCCTTGGTGACGCCCGCCGCCTCGACGATCTCCTGGACCGACGTGCGGTCGAAGCCCTTCTTGGCGAACAGCTTCGTGGCGTGCTCCAGCAGCCGCCGGGGCACGGCGGCCTGGTCGTCGCCGGTGGCCTCGCCCGGCTTGCGGGTGCTTGCTCGAGTCACCGCAGGACCCCCTCTCAGGACGCACCAGGATAACGCCACGACAGGAACCGCCGCGGGTTGTCCACGAGCATCGTCGTGATGTCCGCTTCGGACACTCCGCGCTCCCGCAGCGCCGGCAGCACATCGCGGGTGATGTGCAGGTAGTGCCAGTTCGGCGCGATCACCGGCAGCTGCGCCGCGGGCAGCCAGTCGATGTAGCAGGACGCGTCGTGCGAGAGCACCATGCTGCCCGCGTACCCGCGTTCGCACAGCGCGGCGACCGTGTTCACCCGCTCCTCGAACGGCAGGAGCAGGTCCAGGCCGAACCGGTCCATCCCCAGCAGGGAACCGGAGTCGGCGAGCTCGGTCAGGTAGCCCAGGTCCGCCGAGTCGCCCGAGTGCCCGATCAGCACCCGGGTCAGGTCGACGCCTTCGGCCGCGAAGATCTCCTGCTGCTCCAGCCCGCGCCGGGTGCCCGCGTGCGTGTGCGTCATGATCGGCGCGCCCGTCTCGACGTGCGCCTTCGCCACCGCGCGCAGCACGCGTTCGACGCCCGGTGTCACCCCCGGTTCGTCGGTGGCGCACTTGAGCAGCCCGGCCTTCACGCCGGTGTCGGTGATGCCGTCCCGGATGTCCCCGACGAACATCGCGATCAGCGGGTCCTCGCCCTGCAACAGCGTCCCGGGCCCGCGGAAGTGCAGGTAGTGCGGCACGTCGTGGTACGTGTAGAGCCCGGTCGCGACGACGATGTTCACGTCCACCTCGGCCGCCACCCGCTGCACGCGCGGGATGTAGCGGCCCAGGCCGATCACCGTCGGGTCGACGATCGTGTCGATCCCGGCTTCCTTCAGCTCCGTCAGCCGCCGGATCGCTTCGGGGACTTGCTCCTCCTCGCGGAACCCTTCGTGCTCCGGGTAGTTGTCGGCGAATTCGGGGCTCAGCACGAAGAGGTGCTCGTGCATCAGCACCCGGCCCAGCGCCTCCGGCGCGATCGCGCCGCGCACCGTGTCGATCATCAGCCCCTCGCCCGCAGCTCGCGGCGCAGGATCTTGCCGCTGGTCGTCTTCGGCAGCTCGTCGAGGACTTCGACGGTGCGCGGGTACTTGTAGGCGGCGAGCCGTTCCTTGCACCAGGCGACCAGCTCCGCGGGATCGGCGGTGGCCCCGGGCGCCGGGCTGACGTACGCCTTGACCGTCTCGCCGCGGTATTCGTCGGCGATCCCGACGACGGCCGCCTCGCGGACCGCCGGGTGCGTGTACAGGACGTCCTCGACCTCGCGCGGCCAGACCTTGAAGCCGGACGCGTTGATCATGTCCTTCTTGCGGTCGACGACGTAGACCCAGCCGCGTTCGTCCATGAAGCCGATGTCACCGGTGAGCAGCCGCCCGCCGGGCAGCGCCTCGGCGGTGGCCTCCGGGCGGTTCCAGTAGCCCGAAACGACCATCGGACCCTCGACGGCGATCTCGCCCGCCTGGCCGGGCGGCAGCTCTTCGCCGTTCTCGCCGAGGATCCGGACGATGGTGTCCGGCACCGGCAGGCCGATCGAGATGGTGCCGGATTCCGGGTCGATCGGTGCTTCGAGGGTGCCGGGGACGACGACGCAGCCCGCGGTGGTTTCGGTGAGGCCGTAGCCGTTGTGGATGTAGTGCCCGGTCTTCGCCCGGAAGGCCTCGACGACGGCGGGCGGCAGCGCGGCACCGCCGGAGTACAGCAGCGCGAACGAGTCGAAGTGCGCACGGCTGAACGACGGGTGCGCCATCAACGCCATGTAGGCCGTCGACGGCCCCACCGTGTACGACGGCTTGTGCTCGAGGAACGCGTCGAGCACGACGCCCGGCTCGAAGCGGTAGGCCAGCGCCAGGGTGCCCTCGATGTCGATCGCGGAGCCGAGCTCGCAGACCATGCCGGTGATGTGGAACAGCGGCGCGAGCCCGAACAGCGTCGACCCCGCCGGCAGGCCGCTGAAGGAGCCGAGGCCCGCGGCGTTGGTGCCGATGTTGCCGTGGGTGTTGGTGGCGCCCTTCGGCGTGCCGCTGGTGCCGGAGGTGTAACTGATCAGCGCGGTGTCGTCGAGGGCGAAGGCGGGCTCCGGCGGCTTCGGGCCCGGCGTCGCCGCGGCTTCGAGGAGCTCGGTCGCGCCCGGCGTCTCCTCCCGCTCGACCTTGGCCAGGACGCGCTCGTCGTCGCGGGTCTGGAACTCGAGTTCGCTGGTGGTGAGCGCGATGCCGACGCCGTTCGCGGCCGCCGTCTCGCCGATGTAGGCGTTCCAGCCGCGCTGCGAGCAGACGACCGCCTTGACCCCGGCGTCGGTGAACACGTGCGTGAGCTCGCGCTCGCGGTACATCGGGTTGACCGGCACCACGATCCCGCCGGCCTTCCACGCGCCGAGCAGGGCGATCACGAACTGCGGGATGTTCTGCAGCACCAGGGCGAGCCGGTCGCCGCGGGCGAAGCCGTGGGCCGCCAGGTACCGCGCGACGCCGTCGGAGAGCTCGTCGACCTCGCGGTAGCTCAGCCGCGCGTCGAAGTACGCGATCGCCGCTCGGTCCGGGACGTGGTCCACGGCCCGGCGGAACGACTCGGGCAAGGTCGTCGGCTTCGCCGGTTCCGCGTCCCGCACCCGTTCGTCGTAGCTCGCGAGCCAAGGCTTCGCGTCGTACCAGCTCATCCAGCGACCTCCTTTGGACACCGACCGGTCGGTATGGCGACGCTAGGAGGACACGGCGGCCCGCGTCAAGCCCGCGCGCGCACGCCGGAATTGCGCACGACAATTCTCGTGCGCGGAACCGTGCCAAAACAATGCGGCCAGATGCCGCCGTCACAGGGGTACACGTACCCCGGTTCGAAATGGTTCAGATCTTCTTTTCCGCCCGGATCACACTGGACAAACCCCTGATCGAGAGGTCACCATGGTCGTCGGCGACCAGATTGGTCCGCCCCATCCGAATACTCCGCCGTATCCCCCGAAGACGGCGGAGCACCCATATGTTCACGCTAACTCAAGCACGAAAACGGAGTCATTCATGCCTGCTTCCGGTGGACGACACCGCCTATCCAAGCGGACGAAGATCGCGACCGGGGTCTTCGCCCTCGCGATCGCGGGCGGAGCGCTGGCCGTCGCCACGACCTTCGGCGACCCCGGCGCCGCCAACGCCGCCTCGGGCGGCCAGGCGGCGGTCGGCCAGATCAGCTGTCCCGACGTGGCGAGCAAGCTCCCGGCCATCCCCGCGCAAGCGCAGGCCGAGGTGCAGCGCAACCTGGAGCTGCTGAACACCCAGATCAACGAAGCCAACAACCGGCTCCGCACGAGCGTCGGCCAGGGCGGCCCGAACTTCGTCCAGAACGCCATCCTCGGCCCCCTGGCGGACAAGCGGAAGTCCACGATCGACCGCATCGCCATCTCGATCGGGCGCCGGGCCGAGAAGCCCCAGGGCCTCGACAGCCTGGCCACCTGCGCGGTGGGCGGCGCCGGTGCCGCCGCTCCGGCACCGGCCCAGGGAACCGGCAACGGCGGCCAGAACGGCAGCACCGGGAACAGCGGCCAGAACGGGAACCAGGGGAACACCGGCAACGCCGGCGGAGCCGGCAAGATCTCCTGCCCGGACGTGGCGAGCCGGCTGCCCGCCATCCCCGCCCAGGCCCAGGCGGAGGTGCAGCGCAACCTCGAACTGCTGAACACCCAGGTCGACGAAGCCAACAACCGCCTGCGGACGACCGTCGGCCAAGGCGGCCCCAACTTCGTCCAGAACGCCATCCTCGGCCCGCTGGAGGACAAGCGGGTGGCGACGATCAACCGGATCGCCACCGCCATCGGCCGCAACGCGGCCAAGCCGCAGGGACTCGACGCGCTCGCGCCCTGCAGCCGGTGACCACCGCGGTCCGGCGGGGGGTGCGCCCCGCCGGGCCCGCGGTCACCGGGCCAGCAGCGCGCTGATCCGCAGGAAGCCCGTCGCGATCATCGTCACCCGCACCTCCGTGGTGACGACCGGATCGAATGCGAACGACGTCGGGTCGTTCGAGCCGGTCCCCCACGTGATCCGCAGGTTCCGCACCGGCTCGAGCCCCCGGGCCGTGCGGTGGGTGACTTCGACGGCGACCGGCCGCGCCAGCTTCGCGTCCACCACGAAGTTCGCCGTCACGGCGCTGATCCGCTGGGCCGACGGCCACGCCAGGGACACCCAGTCCTCGGCTCGCGGCCGGCTCACCGCGGCCAGCGTCGACGTCGCCTGCTTGACGTACTGGTTGGACCAGCCGGTGGCCGGGTTCCCGTCCAGCATCGCGGCCGGCAGCGTGTCCGGGGCGCCCGAGTAGCTCGCGTCCGCGGTCGAGACGACCGCGGCCACCGGGACCTCGACCGCCCGCGCTCCCGGCCCGTTGCGCTGCCCGAGGGACGTGCCGGGCAGGGTGAGCTTCCCCGGCGTCAGCCCCGGGGCGCTCGCCGTCACGGTGATCGGCCCGCGGCCGCCGGTCGCCGCGACGACGGCGACGGCCAGCCCCTTGAACGCCGGGATCGTCGGCTGCTGGTAGCTCTGGGCGAGTTCCTGCCGTCCGTTGTCGACGCCGGCGACCCGGCCGGGCCCGGCGACGGTGAACCGCAGCACCGGCCCGTCTCCGGGCACGACGACCCCGTGGGCGTCCACGACCGACGCCGTCACGAACGTCATCGCCCCGGCCACCACCCGGCCGCCGGGCTCGTCCACCCGCAGCCGGATCGCGCGCGGCGGGCCGGCCGTGACGAGCTCGTCGCGGGCCACCTCGCGGCCGCCGGACCGGGCGATCGCGGTCAGCGTGCCGGGTGCGAAGGGCACGGTCCAGGTCAGGTGCAGCTTGCCGGTGCTGCCGTTCGGGCTGGTGTAGCTGCCGGAGGGGTCGTTCTTGTCGTCGCCGGCCGGCTCGGTCGTCTCCAGGTACGGGCGTCCGTCCACAGTGGTCTTGCGGTCGAACTTCCGCACACCCAGGGACTTCCCGTTGAGCACCAGCTCGACGGTGTCCACAGTGGAATAGGCCCACACCGCGACGGGCTCGCCGGGCCGGTGGTTCGTCCAGTCCATCGGGGTCAGGTGCACCATCGGCGCGGTGGTCCACTGGCTGCGGAAGAGGTGGAAGGCATCTTTGGGCAGGCCGGCGCTGTCGACCGCGCCGAAGAAGGACGTCTTGACCGGGAAGACGTCGTACGGCGTCGGCTCGCCGAGGTAGTCCTGGCCCGACCAGAGGAACTGGCCCTGGCAGAACTTCCGGTCGCGGTCCTTCTTCAGAGAGTACTCCCCGCTGAAGGTCCACGAAGCCAGGTTGTTGTCATAGGACGACGTCGCCCGCTTGCCCGGCGTGTGGTTCTCGCCGGTGTTGAGCAGATCGGGTTCCTGGTAGACCCCGCGCGTCGAGGTCTCCGACGACGATTCCGACTCGAAGAAGAACTTGTCCGGGTACTGCCGGTGCAGCCCGTCGATGGACTGGGCGGTGTTGTAGTTGACGCCGAGGCCGTCGAGCTGCTTCAGGATGAGGTCCTGCGGCGAGCCCGGCGCCGGCACGCCGCGGTAGCGGTCGGAACCCATGACGACCGGCCGGGTGGTGTCGATCGCCCGGACCGCGGCGATCAGCCCGGCCGCGATCTCCGGGCCGCCCGCCATCGACGCGTCCGGCACCTCGTTGCCGATCGACCACAGCACGACCGCGGGCGAGTTCTTGGCCGCGTGCACCATTTCGGCGATGTCGCGCGCGCTCCACTCGTCGAAGTCGCGGTGGTAGTCGTATTCGAGCTTGCCGGTCCGCCAGCAGTCGAAGGCCTCGACCATCATGACGATCCCGAGCCGTTCGCAGACCGTGACCAGCTGCGGGTCCGGCGGGTTGTGCGCGGTCCGCAGCGCGTTGACGCCCATCGCGAGCATCAGCCGCATCTGGTGTTCCAGCGCGGCGGGGTCGATCACCGCGCCCAGCGCGCCCTGGCTGGAGTGCAGGTTGACCCCGCGCAGCTTCATCGGCTCGCCGTTGAGCGAGAACCCGTGGTCCGGGTGGAATTCGGTGTAGCGGAAGCCGAAGTCGGCGGTGGTCGTGTCGAGCACGCGCCCGGCGACGACGACGTCGGTGCGCAGCCGGTACAGCTTCGCGGCGCCGATCGACCACAGCTGGGGCTTCTCGACCCGCAACCCGGTCACCGCCGTCGTCGTCCGCCCGCCGGGGACCGCCACGGTCGTCGACCCGTTCGCGACGACCCGGCCCGCCGGGTCGGTGATCGTGGTGCGCACCTGCGCGGTGACCGCGGTGCCGGAGTCGTTGACGACGTCGGTGGTCACCCGCACGGTGCCCCGTCCGGCGGCGATGTCCGGGGTGGTGACGAACGTGCCGTGCCGGGCCACGTGCACCGGCTCGGTGACGACCAGGCGGACGCGGCGGTGGATCCCGCTGCCGGAGTACCAGCGGCTGCTGGGCAGCGGGTTGGTGGCGCGCACGGCGAGGACGTTCGGCGTCCGCCCGTCGGTGTGCAGCCGGCCGGTGAGGTCGAAGGCGAACCCGGTGTAGGCGTACGGGTGGTTGCCGAGCAGCTCGCCGTTCAGGTACACGTGGGCGTCGGAATAGACGCCGTCGAACTCGACCGACACGCGCCGGCCGGCCGGCGACGGCGGGACCGTGAACGCCTTGCGGTACCAGCCGAGGCCGCCGCGGAAAAAGCCGGACCCGCTGCTGGTGCCCCGGTCCGTCGGCGGGAGCTCGATGCTCCAGTCGTGCGGGAGGTCGACGACCTGCCACCCCGAGTCGTCGAAGCCGGGTTCCGGGGCGTCGGCGAAGCGGCCACCGGGATCGGTGACGCCGTCGGGATTGGCCAGTGCGAACCGCCAGCCGGCCGTGAAATCGCTTTCCCGGGCCGCGCCCGGCTGCGCGAGCGCGTCGGCGGCCCGGGCGACCGGCGCGACGGCCGTCACGGCGACGGCGGCACCCGCCCCACCCAGCACGACCCGTCTGCGGAGACCGCTCGGTTCTTCTTGCGACATCGGGCGAGCCCCTTCCAGCGCGGCGATGTGCGGGCGGAAAGCACTATGGCACAGAGGTTTCCGGACAATCAAAGGGTTCGACATTTTCGAACCCGGTCCTCGACAGCCATCCGAGCGACCGCTTAGTATGGTGCCCGAACTCGAGGAGGCGGCGATGTCCACTGTGGATGGTGTCCGGTACGAGGCGGACGGCGCGGTCGCGACGTGCACGTTCGACCGGCCGGCCTCGAGCAACGCGATGGACGTGCCGATGCAGGCCCGCTACGGCGCCCTGCTGCGGCAGGCGGACGCCGACCCGGCGATTCGCGCGGTCGTCGTCACCGGGGCGGGCCGGGCCTTCTGCCCCGGCGCCGACCTGGGCCTGCTGGACAAGATCGCCACGCGGCCGCCGCTCGAGGACAACTTCCGGGACGTCTTGGTGGCCGCGGCGGTGGGCGTCCCGGTGGTCGCGGCGATCAACGGCGGCTGCGCCGGCCTGGGGTTCGTCATCGCGTGCTCGGCGGACGTCCGGTTCGCCGCCGCGGGCGCGAAGTTCACCACCGCGTTCGCCCGCCGCGGCCTGATCGCCGAGTACGGCATCGCCAAGCTGCTCCCGGAGCTGGTCGGCCAGGGCCGGGCCCGGGACCTGCTGCTGTCCGGGCGGACGTTCACCGCGGAGGACGCCCTCGGCTACGGCCTGGTCCAGGAGGTCGTCCCGCCCGGCGAGCTGCAGCTGCGCGCGCACGCGTACGCGACCGAGCTGGCGACCTACAGCGCACCGCGGTCGATGGCCGTGATGAAGCGGCAGTTCGCGCACGAGGCGTCGCTGCCGCTTCCGGAGGCCGCCCGCTCGGCCACGGAGCTGATGCTCGAGTCGTTCGGCCGCCCGGAGCTGGCCGAGGGGCTGGCCAGCTGGAACGAGCGCCGCCCGCCGCGGTTCCCGCCGGCTCCCGCCGACCGATGAATTTCCGCGTCGCCGGGCGTCAGTAGGGGCATGGCCAAACTGCTCTACGCGTTCAGCTGCTCGATCGACGGCTTCATCGCCGGCCCGGGCGGAGACATGTCCTGGTTGACGCCGTACCTGGGGCCGCCACCGGTGGACGTGGTCCCCCGCATCGGCGCCCTCCTGGTGGGCCGCCGCACCTTCGAGGGCGACGACCCGCACCGCGGCGGCCCGGGCGAGGGGAAGGCGTTCGGGGGCGGCTGGGAGGGGCCGCAGTTCGTGCTGACCCACCGTCCGGCCGACCCGGTGCCCGGGGTGACGTTCCTGGGCGACCTGGGTGCGGCGGTCTCGGCCGCCAAGGCGGCGGCCGGGGACAAGTACGTCAACGTGCTCGGCGCTGACGTCGCCCGGCAGTGCCTGGAGGCCGGGGTGCTGGACGAGGTGCTGGCCCTGCCGGTGCCGGTGCTGCTGGGCAGCGGGGTCCGGATCTTCTCGCGGGTCGGCCCTCCGGTGCGGCTGTCCGAGGTCGGTCCGTGCTGGTACCGGGTGGATTCCTGAGGGCTCACGCGACCTTCGGCGCGGCCCGCATGCCGATGTAGGCGCAGGCGGTGCCGTCGGCCAGGGTGGCGAACACGACCGGCAGCCAATCGTCGCTGAAGGCGCCGTCCGCGCGGCCGGCGTACACGTCCTCCGACACCGCGATGAGGTCCGACTCGATGGGCGGGGCCAGCCCGGCCATGCCGTCGACGAACGCGTACCGCAGGTGGGCCGCGCCGGCACGCTCGGAAACGGTGATCTCCACGCCTTCGCGCCGGTAGACGCCGGCGCGATCGCCGAGGGCGGCCGGTACCGGCTGGGCGGGCGGGCCGAACGGTTCGGGCATGCGGACGCCGGCGAGTTCGTGCAGCAGCTCCCGGACCAGACCGGAGTACAGCCGGCGAGCGCCGCCGCCGTTGGTGAGCAGCACGACGGCGACGCCGGCGTCCGGTGCGACGCGGAGGAAGCCGTACTGGCCGATGGTCGCGCCGTCGTGGCCGAAGCCGGGGGTGCCGTCCCAGTCGTAAAGCGTCCAGCCCAGGCCCCAGCCGTCGGAATCGACCGTCCACTTGTCGGGGCAGCCGGTCTCGCGGTGCCGCATCGCGTCGGTGGTTTCCTTGCGCAGCAACCGGGTTCCGTCCGGGGCGACCCCGCCGTCGAGGTGCATCCGGGCCAGCCGCAGGACGTCGGCCGCGGTGGCGCACAGGACACCGCCGTACGGGCCGGCCGAGCGCGGCAGCGGGTTCCACACCGGCGCCGGATCGGGGTCGGCGCCCCCTTCGCCGAGGTGGCCCATCGCGGCCCGGAACCGCAGGGCGTCTTCGGGCAGCGTCACCGTGTGGGTGAGACCCAGTGGTGCGCAGAGCCGCTCCTGGAGCGCGGTGTCCCAGGTCTGGCCGGTGAGCACCTCGACGATCCGGCCGAGCACGTTGTAGCCGACGCTGCTGTAGGAGATCGCCATCCCGGGCGGGCAGTCGAGCGGGACGTCGCGCGCGGCCTCGACGTAGGCGGCGAGACAGTCGTCGCCGCGGCCGGTGTCGCGGGTGAAGTCGCAGGTGAGCCCGCTGGTGTGCGAGAGCAGCTGACGTGCGGTGATCGTCTCCGACGCGGCTGGATCGGCGACGGTGAAGCCGGGCAGGACGTCGCGGACCGGGGCGTCGAGGTCGAGCCGGCCTTCTTCGGCCAGCTGCAGCACGAGCGTCGCGGTGTGGATCTTGGTGATGGAGCCGACCTGGAACACCGAGTCGGTCGTCGCCGCGACCCCGGTGCCCCGGTGCAGCACCCCGGAGGCGAGTTCGTGGACCTCGCCCCCGGCGAGCACCGCCAGGGTCGCGCCGGGGACGTGGTGGGCGGCGCGGAGCTCGTCGAAGCGGCGCTGCCAGTGGTCACGGTCGAAAGTCGCGGCTTCTGCGTACACTGTTCCGGTCATGCGAACACTGTACGCATGCTGGTTCGCCGTGCGCAAGGGCGCACGGCGTGCGCTACGGTGACGTGCCGGAAGGAGGCCTCATGGCGGCCGAAGAACCCGTGGTGTCGGTGTGGACGCGCCCGCGGCGCCGCCGGGAGCAGCCCGCGTTGAGCCGGGCGCAGATCGTGGCCGCGGCGCTCGAACTCCTGGACGCCGAAGGGCTCGAGGCGCTGAGCATGCGGACGCTGGGCGCCCGGCTGGACGCGGCCGCGACATCGCTCTACCGCCACGTGGCCAACAAGGACGAGCTGCTGGAACTGGTCGTCGACGAGGTGTACGGCCAGATCGAGGTTCCGGAAATCCGGGACGGTGACTGGCGGCGCGCGGTGACGGCCTGCGCCGCGAGCACGCGGGCGGCCCTGCTGCGGCACGCGTGGATCGCGTCGGTGCTCGGCCAGACCGGCCTGGCCTACCTGGGGCCGAACGTGATGCGCCTGAACGAGCGCATGCTGGCTCTGTTCGAGACGGCCGGGTTCCGGCCGGCCGAGGCCGACCGCGCGCTGGGCGCGGTGATGGCGTACGTGATCGGCACGGCGACCACGGAAGCGGCGTGGCTGACCACCGTCGCGCGCAGCGGCCGGACCGAGCAGGAGTGGATCGACCGGCTCCGGCCCGCGCTGCGGGAGGCGACGAAGCCGTACCCGCGGCTGCATGCACTGGCCACAGCCGAGGGCGGCGACGCCGAGACGTCCCGCGGCGACGGCTTTGCCTACGGCCTGGAGCGGATGCTGGACGGGCTGACCGCCCGTCTCACGCCCACTGAGTGAGAGCGCTCCCAGCAAAGCGTGCATATAAAGCCACCGAACTGCTCACGGCGAGCAGGTGATGCTTTACACCGTCGAATCGACTCTTTACCCTCCTTTCTGGAAGCGCTCCCAGGCTCAGGAGGCGGCGTGCGCACTTCGACGACGAAGTCGATGACCCGGACAATCGTGGCGCTGCTCGTGCTCGGGCTGGCCGTGGTGGTGCCGGGAGGGCCCGCGGCCGCCGCCGGGAAGTTCAACTACGGCGAGGCGCTGCAGAAAGCCGTCTGGTTCTACGACGCTCAGCGCTCCGGTGCGCTGCCCGCCGACAACCGGGTCTCCTGGCGCGGGCCGTCGGCCCTCGACGACGGCAAGGACGTCGGACTGGACCTCACCGGCGGGTTCTACGACGCCGGTGACCACGTCAAGTTCGGGCTGCCGTTCGAGTTCAGCATGACCATGCTCGCCTGGGGCGCGCTGGAGAACCGCACCGCCTACCAGAACTCCGGCCAGTGGGCGGCCCTGCTGTCGAACCTGCGCTGGGGCAACGACTGGCTGATCAAGGCGCACCCGCAGCCCGACGTGCTCTACGGCCAGGTCGGCAAGGGCGACGACGACCACAAGTGGTGGGGCCCCGCCGAGACGATGACCATGGCCCGGCCCGCCTACCGCATCGACGACTCCTGCCCCGGCTCCGACCTGGCGGGCGAAGCCGCCGCGCAGCTGGCCGCCGGCTCGATGGTGTTCCAGGCCGGCGATCCGACCTACGCGGCGACCCTGCTCACCCACGCCAAGCAGCTGTACTCGTTCGCCGACAACCACCGGGGCGTCTACTCCAACTGCATCACCGACGCCCAGAACTTCTACAAGTCCTGGAGCGGCTACCAGGACGAGCTCGTGTGGGGCGCGATCTGGCTCTACAAGGCCACCGGCGACACCAGCTACCTGACCAAAGCGCGCGCCGAGTACGAAAAACTGGGCACCGAACCGCAGACCACCACCCGCTCCTACCGCTGGACGCTGGCCTGGGACGACAAGTCCTACGGCGCCTACGTCCTGCTCGCCCAGCTCACCCGCGACGCCGAGTACGTGACCGACGCCAACCGCTGGCTGGACTGGTGGACCACCGGCGTCAACGGCCAGCGGGTGCCCTACTCCCCCGGCGGCCAGGCCGTGCTCGACCAGTGGGGCTCGCTGCGGTACGCGGCCAACACCGCGTTCGTGGCGCTCGTCTACTCCGATTGGCTGCGCAGCACCGATCCCACGCGCGCCACGACGTACCACGACTTCGGCGTCCGGCAGATCAACTACGCGCTCGGTGACAACCCGCGCGGCGCGAGCTTCGAGGTCGGGTTCGGCGTCAACCCACCCCGCAACCCGCACCACCGGACCGCGCACGGTTCCTGGGCCGACAACATCAACGAGCCCGCGCAGAGCCGGCACACCCTCTACGGCGCGCTCGTCGGCGGCCCCAGTTCGGCCAACGACGCCTACACCGACGACCGCACGAACTACACGATGAACGAGGTGGCGCTCGACTACAACGCCGGCTTCACCAGCGCGCTGGCCCGCCTCTACGGCGAGTACGGCGGCACCCCGCTGGCCTCCTTCCCGCCGCGGGAAACCCCGGACGGCCCGGAGATCCTCGCGCAGGGTGCCCTCAACCAACCCGACGGTGGCACGTTCACCGAGGTCAAGGCGTACGTGCTCAACAAGTCGGCGTGGCCGGCCCGCACGTTCACCGGCTCGCTGCGCTACTTCTTCACCCTCGACGGCGCCACCACGCCCGGCCAGATCTCGGTGACCTCGGCGTACAACCAGTGCGACGCGCCGACCGTGCACCAGTTCTCCGGCGCGGTCTACTACGTCGAGGTGCCGTGCTCGGGCGGGGTCGCCCCGGGCGGGCAGTCCCGCTACCGCAAGGAAGTGCAGTTCCGGATCACCAGCGCCGGCACCTGGAACCCGGCCGACGACTGGTCGCACACCGGCCTCGCCGCCGCCGGATCCGCGCCCGCGGATTCCTCGCGGCTGGTGCTCACGCAGGGTTCCGCGGTGCTGTGGGGCACCCAGCCGGGACCGTCCACAGCGGACACCACCCCGCCGGCCGCTCCCACCGGGGTCACCGCCGTGCCCGGCAGCACCACGGCCACCCTGACCTGGACGGCCGCCACCGACGACGTCGGCGTCGCCGGGTACGAAGTGCTGAACGCGGCCGGTGCGGTGATCGGCAGCGCCACCGGAACCAGTTACCAGGTCACCGGCCTCACGCCCGCCACCGCGTACACGTTCTCGGTGCGCGCCCGGGACGCGGCCGGCAACCGGTCCCCGGCCAGCAGCCAGGTGTCGGTCACCACGACGACCGGCGGCGGTGACCCCGGTACCGGCTCGCTCGCCGTGCAGCAGCGCGGCGACAGCGCGGCCACCGGCAACCAGATCCGCACCGGCCTCCAGGTCGTCAACCGGGGCAGCACCCCGGTCGCCCTCAGCGGCGTCACCGCCCGCTACTGGTTCACCGGCGACGGCACCAGCCCGAGCTACCAGATCTGGTGCGACTACGCGGTTCTGGGCTGCGGCAACGTCTCCCTTCGCGTGGTGAAGCTCGGTTCGCCGCGCCCCGGGGCCGACGCCTACGTCGAACTGAGCTTCACCGGCGGCACCCTCGCCGCCGGCGCGAGCACCGGCGAGGTCCAGGTCCGGGTCGCGAAGGCCGACTGGTCGGCGTTCAACCAGGCCGACGACTACAGCTACCGCGCGGCGGCGTCGTTCACCGACCTCACCGCCGTCACCGCCTACCGCTCGGGCACCCTCGAGTGGGGCATCGAGCCCTAGTTGTGATGTCCAGGGACGTTGTTCCGAGTCGAGGTGACCCGGTGTCGGCCTGTCGTGCTGACAGGTGAAGGCCTCCGGTTGTGAAGTGGAGCTGTCTAGGAACCACATCACCCGCCGGAGGCCTTCGT
>NZ_JACKQP010000018.1:0-122997 GCF_031625235.1 Amycolatopsis sp. 505 | reverse complement strand
TGAGGTGGTCGTCGATCTTGACGTAGAGTGCGGTGAGAAGGGTGTTCAGGTCTGTCGTCACAAACGGATCTTGGACACCCTTCGTCCATCTCCGGTCACCACCCAGACTTACGCATTACTCGTCTAGACCTTCGCGACCGCGGCGAGCGCCTCGGGCAGCGTGAACGCGCCGGCGTAGAGCGCCTTTCCGACGATCGAGCCCTCGACACCGTCGGACGCCAGGCCCGCCAGCGCAACCAGGTCGGCCACGCTCGACACCCCGCCGGAGGCGATCACCGGCGCGTCGGTGCGGGCGACGACGTCACGCAGCAGGTCGAGGTTCGGGCCGCGCAGCGTGCCGTCCTTGCTGACGTCGGTGACGACGTAGCGGGACGCGCCGTCGCGGTCGAGGCGCTCCAGGACGTCCCACAGGTCGCCGCCGTCGGAGGTCCAGCCGCGGGCCGAGAGGCGGTGGCCGGCCTCGGTGATCCGCACGTCGAGGCCGATCGCGACGCGGTCGCCGTACTCGCCGATGACCCGGGAGGTCCACTCCGGGTCTTCGAGCGCGGCGGTGCCGAGGTTGACCCGCCGGGCCCCGGTGTCCAGGGCGGCCTTCAGCGACGCGTCGTCGCGGATGCCGCCGGACAGCTCGACCTTGACGTCGAGCGTGCCGACGACCTCGGCGAGCAGCTCGCGGTTGCTGCCCTTGCCGAAGGCGGCGTCGAGGTCGACCAGGTGGATCCACTCGGCGCCGTCGCGCTGCCAGGCCAGGGCGGCTTCTAGGGGGCTGCCATAGGAGGTCTCGGTGCCGGCCTCGCCCTGGACGAGTCGCACGGCCTGGCCATCGGCCACATCAACGGCGGGAAGCAGCGTGAAAGTCACGCGGGTAACTCTAGGGCGGCGGCCCGGCTCACCCGGTCAGAGGGTCGCCAGCCAGTTGCGCAGCAGCTGCGCCCCGGCGTCGCCCGACTTCTCCGGGTGGAACTGGGTGGCCCACAGCGGCCCGTTCTCGACCGCGGCGACGAAGTCCTCGCCGTGGTGGGCCCAGGTGACCTTCGGCTCCTGGCCGGGCAGGCCGTCCAGTTCCCACCTGCGCGCGGCGTAGGAGTGCACGAAGTAGAACCGTTCGTCCGGGTCCAGCCCGGCGAACAGCTGCGAGTCCGCGGGCGCGCGCACGGTGTTCCACCCCATGTGCGGCAGGACGTCGGCGTGCAGCCGGTCGACGACCCCGGGCCACTCGCCGGTGCCCTCGGTCTCCTCGCCGTGCTCGACGCCGCGGGAGAAGAGGATCTGCATGCCGACGCAGATGCCGAGCACCGGCCGCCCGCCGGCCAGCCGTTTGCCGATGATCCGGTGCCCGTGCACGTCCAGCAGCCCCGCCATGCAGGCGGAGTAGGCGCCGACGCCGGGAACGACCAGGCCGTCGGCTTCGACGGCGGCATGCGGGTCGGCGGTGACCTCGACGTCGGCCCCGGCGCGCGCCACAGCGCGTTCGGCGGAGCGGAGGTTGCCGGAACCGTAGTCGAGGATCACCACACGAGACACGCCACCCAGCGTAGCCGTCGCTCTCAGCGGCGCTCGAACGAATAGACGTCGGTCACGGTGTTGCAGGGCGACGGCGGCACGACCTCGACGCGCAGCACGCCGGCGTCGTAGTCGACGCCTTCCGGGGTGAAGGTCCCCGTGCAGGTGCTGACCAGCGGGACCTGGCCGATCTCGTGCACGTGCGCGGTGACGTCGCGGCCGGTCAGCGGCCGGGCGAGGTCGATCTGCAGGAGCTGCAGGTTGGTCGGGTACAGGTCGTTGTACGGGTCGCTCGTCGCGCAGATCAGGCGCGTCGCGCCGACGAAGTCACAGCCCTGGGCGTTGCGGAGGTGGTGGTCGAGGTGGATGCGGGCGGCGACCGGCAGGTCGCCTGCCTGCCGCGGGCCGCGCGGGTTGAGGAACGGCGTCGGGGAGACGTAGAGGCGGTCGATCTCGCCGAGCGGGCCGGAGACGAGCCACTGCCCGTCGGGGGTGGCCGCGACCTGGGCGTTCGCGTTCACGGCCGGCTCGCCGGGCTGCAGCGGGTGGACGAACTCCGTCGTCGTCCCGTCGGGCTGGGTGACCAGGTACATCTTCGTCGTGGGCGTCGGGGTGCGCGTGTCCTGGTAGACGTCGAAGACGTGGCCGCGCAGCGAGTCGGGGTCGCCGACGTGGCCCCAGCCCTCGTCCTTGAGCGGCTGCGGGATGGTGGCGCCGTTGCGGTAGACGAGCTCGGGGGCGTGGCCGGGCCGCCGCAGCGTGGCGAGGCCTTCGCCGCTGATCCGGTTCTCGGCGGTGGTGTGGCCGACCTGCCGCCAGCCGCTTCCGTGCGCGGCGGCGACGCCGGCGCCGGCGAGCAGGGTGGCGGTGGTGAGGGCGAGCAGACTTGCCGTCCGCAGTGTGCGCATGTGCGCTCCTCGGGAGTGGAGGCCTTGGCGGCGGCGACGTCATCCTGCCACAGAGCGCACGCTCCCCGGAAAAATCTTGAAGACACCCGTTTGAGCGTCCCGCTCGCCGGGTATCACTTCACCCGATCGTGTGCGCTGAGCCGCCACGACCGGACGCCAGGGAGGCGAAGATGGCCGAGGACGATCTGCTGTCCCAGATGCTGCACGCCTGGCGCGACGACATCGAAAGCGTGCCGTTCCCGCAGTTCGGCGAGCTGCTGATCCCCCGCCAGCAGACCCGCCCGCGGTGCGTCCCGAGCACGTCTGCTGCCCGCGTGACGAACGCCACGCGGAGAACAGACGCCTGACTGTGGTTTCCTGCGGTGGCCGCATCGACGCGTCCCCCGGGAGCCCTCATGAGCCGCACCCCTGACCCGCACGATTTCCTCGACCTCGACGCCGGGCTCGCCGAGGAGGAACGGGCGATCCGCGACGCCGTCCGCGCGTACGCGAAGGACCAGCTGCTCGGCCACGTCGCCGACTGGTACGAAACCGGCGCGCTCCCCGCCGCGGAACTCGCGAAGGGCTTCGGCTCGCTCGGCCTGCTCGGCATGCACCTGGAGGGCTACGGCTGCGCCGGCACCAGCGCTGTCGCCTACGGCATCGCGTGCCGCGAGCTCGAGGCCGTCGACTCGGGGCTGCGCAGCTTCGTCTCGGTGCAGGGGTCGCTGGCGATGTACGCGATTCACAAGTGGGGCAGCGAAGAGCACCGGCAGGAGTGGCTGCCGCGGATGGCGACCGGCGAAGCGCTGGGCTGCTTCGGGCTGACCGAGCCGGACGCGGGCAGCGACCCGGGCTCGATGCGGACGCGGGCGGTGCGCGACGGCGACGACTGGGTGCTGTCCGGCACGAAGATGTGGATCACCAACGGAACCGTCGCCGACGTCGCGGTCGTCTGGGCCCAGACCGACGACGGCATCCGCGGCTTCGTCGTCCCGACCGACACGCCGGGCTTCACCGCGAACGAGGTCAAGCACAAGCTGTCGCTGCGGGCGTCGCTGACCGCGGAACTGGTGCTCGACGGCGTCCGGCTGCCGGCGTCGGCGGCGTTCCCCGAGGTCCGCGGGTTGCGCGGGCCGCTGTCCTGCCTGAACGAAGCTCGTTACGGGATCCTCTTCGGGGTCGTCGGGGCGGCGCGCGCGTGTTACGAAGCCGCGCTGGAGTACACGCTGTCGCGGTCGCAGTTCGGGAAGCCACTGGCCGGGTTCCAGCTGACCCAGCGCAAGCTCGCCGACCTGGTCGTCGAGGTCAACCGCGCCGGGCTGGTGGCGCTGCAGATCGGCCGGCTGAAGGACGCCGGTTCGCTGCACCACAACCACGTCAGCTTCGGGAAGATGGCGAACGTCCGGTCGGCGCTGGACGTGGCCCGGACCGCGCGGTCGATGCTGGGCGCCAACGGGATTTCCCTGGAGTACCCGGTGATGCGGCACATGGCGAACCTCGAGACGGTGCTGACGTACGAGGGCACCGAGGAGATGCACGCGCTGTCACTCGGTCAGGCGGTCACGGGGCTCGCGGCGTTCCGCTGATCGGTTTTTGTCGGTGGTGCCCGCTAGCTTCGGCGGCATGACGTTTTCCGAGTTCGAAACCGTGGTGGAACTGCGGCGCTACACCCTGCACCCCGGCCGGCGCGACGAGCTGATCGAGCTGTTCGAGCGCGAGTTCGTCGAGCCGCAGGAGGCGGCGGGCGCGCACTTGTTCGGGCTGTTCCGAGCGAGAGCGTCCCCGGACGAGTTCGTGTGGCTGCGCGGCTTCCGCACGATGTCCGAGCGCAAGGCGGCGCTGGAGGCGTTCTACTCCGGCCCGGTGTGGCGGGAACACCGGTCGGCGGCGAACGCGACGATGATCGACTCCGACAACGTGCTGCTGCTGCGCCCGGTCCGCCGCGGCCTGGCCGCGCCACCACCGGGCGCGGGCGTGCACGTGACGATTTCGCCACCCGCTCCCCCGCCGGAGTCGGCGTTCGCGGCGTTCGAAACCGAGCCGTCGGAGAACAACTTCCCGCAGCTGCCGGTCCGCACGGACGGCCCGTTCTCGGTGTGCTTCAGCCGGGTGCCGTCGGAGTCGTCGTTCGAGCTGGTGCCGACCACGCGGTCACTGATCCGGTGAGAGGAGTTCGATGAGCCCGGTGGGGTAGAGGATCTTGCTGCCGTCGCGGAAGTCGCGGAGGTCGACCCAGCGCGCGGTGGCGGGGTCGTCGAGGATCTTCATTTCGTCGCGCCGGTAGAAACCGGCGTCGACGAACTCGGCGGTGAAGACGAAGGCGATCTCGTGCCCGGGCCGGTCACGCCAGGTGAAGACGTTCTCGAGCACGCCGAGCCGGTCGCCGACCTCGATCTCGGCGCCGAGTTCCTCGCCGAACTCGCGCACGAGGGCGTCCTTGCTGCCTTCGCCGAACTCGATCCCGCCGCCGAGCGGCCGGTAGTAGGTCTCGCCTTTGAGGTCGTCGTGTCCTTCGAAGACGAGCAGTGCGTCGCCGCGCCGGATGACGGCGAGCGCGATGGGCCGGATCGATGGCATGGCGGCCACGCTATCGACCCGCGGCTCCCGAAGCACGAGCCCGGCCACCCACCCGGCCCCGGCCAGGCCGAGCACCCCGGCGGCCAGCCACGCCCACCCATCCCCGAACACCCCGGCCACGGCAACGACCACCACCCCGACGGGAGGTACCACCCAGGGCGAAAACCCCATCCTGACCTCGTCCCACACTCCTCGACTGGGCCTGAATGCTGGCCTAACATGGTCGGATCCTGGAGGGCGGGGTGAGGCGCATGCGCAGGCTTCGGCTCGTCGTCGCCCTGGCGTTGCCCGGTCTCTTCGGCTACGGCAAAGGCCCGCTCCCGCCGCCCGGCGAAAGTGAAGACACGTCCGGAAGCAGCAAGTGCCCGCGGTGCGGCGGCTCCCTCCGCCGTCGCGAAGGCAAGTCGTATTGCCGCAAGTGCGCCAGGGTGATCTACAAGTCCCCGGGGAACGGCTGAGGTGGCCGGCCCCGCGCTGCCCGACGCCGCGGTCGGGCTGGGGGCCCGCATCGGCCGCTACTTCAGCGTGGTCAGCGTGCTGCCCGCGCTGTTCCTCGTCGTGTGGACCGCGGCGCTGGTGACCAGCGAGGCCTGGCGGGGCCGGCCCGACGTGGGGCTGATGGTGCGCAGGCTCGGCGGGCTGAACCTCAGCGGCGCCGCGTGGCTGATCCTGGTGACGATCCTCGTCGCCCTGTTCCTCCATCCGCTGCAGGTGGGGATGACCCGGTTGCTGGAGGGCTACTGGGGAAGCTCGCGTCCGGCGGTCGTCCTGCTCCGGCTGCGCATCACCCGGTACCGGAAGCGCCGGGAACGGCTGGAGGATCGCCGGGAGGCCCTCGAGGAAACCCGTGACCGGGAGCTCGACCGGCTCCTGGCGGCCGCGCATCGCGAGGCCCTCGCGAACGGCGAGGACGACCCCGATCCCGCCGGCCTGCCCGAACGGCAGCGCAAGGACGCCCGCGAAGCGATGCTGGAGATCCCGGCCGGGCAGTCCCTCAGCGGAATCCACGCCGCGTGGTCCAGCATCCCGCGCGCGCTCGCGCGCTACCCCGACGTGGCGCGCATGATGCCGACGAGGCTCGGCAACGCCCTGCGGTCCGGCGAAGACAAGGCCGGGCGGCAATATCGGCTCGACGTCGTCAAGACCGCACCGCACATCGGTCTCGTCGCCCCGCAAAGCCACCTCGACTACATCGACGACGCCCGGCAGCAGCTCGACACGTCGGCGAGGTTGTGCGTGGTCGCGTTCGTCGTGACCCTCGAAACGGCGGCTTTCCTGGTGACCGGCGGCTGGTGGCTCCTGCTCGCGCTGGGCCCGTACTTCCTCGCGTACATCGCCTATCGCGCGTCCGTCGCGGCGGCGGAACAGTACCTGGGCATCCTCAGCACCGTGCTGGACCTGAACCGGTTCAAGGTGTACGAAAGCCTGCACCTGCCGCTGCCGACGACCGCCGAACAGGAGCGGGAGAGCAACAAGAAACTCATGAGGTTCCTCGGCGGCGAACCCGAACACCTGCGGTACAAGCACCCCGCCGCCGGTACCCCCAGCACCGGCGACAGTGCTGCTACTCCCCCAAAAACTCCCTGATCGAGAACCCCAGCGACCCGGCATCCAGCCCGTGGGCCAGATCGTGGTCCCCGATGGTCCCGTACGTCCGGACCTCCACGTCCCGCCGCACGCCCAGCGATCGCAACCGATGCGGCACATCGGAAAGCGCCTCCGCCACCCACGCGGCCGACGTTCCGGCCAGGTACGGCTCCACCAGCACGACGGAAGCGGACGAGGAAAGCACCGCCGACCGCAGACCGGCCGCGTCGAACGGGCGGATCGTCGAGGCGTACAGCACCGTCACGTCCAAGCCCGCCGTCGCGCGCAGGACCCGGTCGAGCACCGGGCCCACCGCCACCACCACGCCGGCCGACCCGGACCGCAGCCGGGTGAAGCCCACGCCCAGGTGCGGAGAAGCGTTTTCCTGCGCCGAAAGCCGCAGGTAGACCCGGCTGTTCCCGGGGATCGACTCCAGCAGCAGGCGCTCGGCCTCGGCCGGGTGGCCCGGCACGTGCACCGTCCAGCCCGGCAGGGAATCGATCAGGGCGACGTCGCCCGGGGACTGGTGCGTGCGCCCCGCCGTCGGCATGTCGTACGACGCTCCCCACGACACCAGCACGCCACCCACGTCCTGGTGCGAGAAGTCCAGCTTGATCTGCTCGAAGGCGCGCTCCACCAGGAACGGCGGGAACGTGTGCACGATCGGCCGCAGGCCCGCCAGCGCCAGCCCGGCCCCGGTGCTGACCAGCATCTGCTCGCGGATCCCGACGTTGATCACCCGGCCCGGGTGCCGCCGGGCCGCGCCGGCGAGCTGCGCGGCCGAGATGTCGGCCAGCACGACCGCGACGTCCGGGTCGGCGTCGACGATCCGTTCGGTGGTGGCGAGGAAGGTTTCCCGCATCGGCAACATCGTTCAGCCCTTCGGTTCGACGACGGCGACCACGGCGAGCGGCCGGCCGGGGTGGGCGGTGGTGAAGGCGTCGTACAGCGCGTCGTGGTCGCGGCCGGAGACCGTGCGCGTCTCCCAGCCTTCGACGGCGAAGCGGCGGGCGATGCCGTCCGGCCAGCCGCGCGTCGACGACTGGTTGTCGACCACCACCGTGGTCAGGTTTTCGAGGCCTTCACGCGCCGCGACGACGATCGCCTCGTGGTTCGAGCCTTCGTCGAGCTCGGCGTCGCCGACGAGCGTCACGACCTTCGCGTCCGTCAGGCCGCGGGCGCGCAGGCCGAGCGCGGTGCCGAACGCGATCGGCAGGCCGTGGCCGAGCGAGCCGCTGGAGATTTCGACGCCGGGGATGCGGCACCGGTCGGGGTGGTAGCCGAGCCGCGACGCCGCGTCGGACCACGTCGCCAGTTCCGCCTCGGCGATGAAGCCCTTCGCGGTGAGCACGGCGTAGTACGCCATCGGCCCGTGTCCCTTGGACAGCAGGAACCGGTCGCGGCCGGGCTCGCGGAAGTTCTCGGGCGTGACGTCGAGCACCCGGTCGTAGAGCACCCACAGGACGTCCAAAGTGGACTCGGCGGCGGCGCTGTGCTTTTCGTCGCCGGTCATCAGCGAAATCAGCCGGGGCAGAGCGGCGTAGCCCGGTGCGGTCACAGTGGTCATGACCCGACGATGCAACCTCGACTAAACTCGAAGTCAAGGATAGCCTGACCTGGTGACCAGGCTCGCTGAACATCTCAGCATCGGACAGGTGGCGGAACGCAGCGGGGTTCCGCACACGGCACTGCGGTTCTACGAGGAGAAGGGGCTGATCAGCTCGGAGCGGTCGGCTGGCAACCAGCGCCGCTACGCGCGCTCGGTGCTGCGTCGCATCGCGTTCATCCGCGCGGCGCAACGGGTCGGGCTCTCGCTCGAGGACATCAGCACGGCGCTGGAGACGCTGCCGGCGGACCACGCGCCGACGAAGGCGGACTGGGCGCGCCTGTCGCGAGACTGGCAACACGAGCTCGACGCGCGCATCGACGCCTTGCAACGGCTTCGCGATCGCCTCACCGGCTGCGTCGGCTGTGGCTGCCTCTCCCTGCGCAGCTGCGCGCTGTACAACAACGACGACGAGCTGGCCCGCTTCGGCCCGGGCGCGAGCAAGCTGCGCCCGGCGGTCGAGGGCGGCATCTAAACCGCTTGCGCGCGGGGAGGATGCTGGGGAGGCAATGAACGAAAAGGAAATCATCCGCATCTCGAAGCGGCTGTCCCGGCACCTCCGCCACGACCCCGCCGCCCTCGGCCTGACCCTGGCGCCCGGCGGCTGGGCGCCGGTCGACGCGCTCCTGCGTGCGCTGGCGATCACCCGCCCACAGCTGGACGAAGTGGTCGAAAAGAACAACAAGCGCCGCTTCGCCTTCGACGAAACGGGCACGCGCATCCGCGCCAGCCAGGGCCACAGCGTCCCGGTCGACTTGGCGTTGCCGGACGCAACACCCCCGGACGTCCTCTACCACGGAACGGTCGCGAAGTACCTCGACGCGATCTTCCACGAGGGCCTGCGCCCGATGAACCGCCACGCGGTCCACCTGTCGGCAACAATCGAAACCGCCCGCACGGTAGGCGCCCGCCGCGGCAAGCCGGTGATCCTCCGCATCGACGCCGCCGCAATGACCGCGGCCGGCCACACCTTCCAGGTGAGCACCAACGGAGTCTGGCTGACACCTTCAGTCCCCCCGCCCTACCTCAGCCGCGCCTGACACCGTGTCGACCCTCCAATCACGCGTGATGACCCTCCAATCACGCGAGATCGCCGCCCAATCACGCGAGCCGACCGATCAAGGACACGCCCCTCGCGTGATAGGACGCGGAACTCGCGTGATCAGCGGGGCATCTCGCGTGATTGGGGAGACATCTCGCGTGATTGAAGGGGCGACACGCGTGATTAGAGGGTCGACACGGGGGTGAGGCGGCGGCGGGGGCGGCCGAGGAGGCGGCGGCCCACGTCCAGGAGTTCCGTGCGCAGCTCTTCGTCGCCCAGGCCGGCCAAGTCCGGGGATCCTCCGGCCATGGCGATCCCGGTCAACGTCACCAGGGCGTTGACGCGGGCCGTCGTGTCCGGGTCCGGGCCCGACAGGATGCCCAGCATCGCGCGGCCGAAGCCCTCCATGCCGCCGTGGGCGGACTTCTCGATCGCGCGGGCGATGCCCGGGTCGCTCGAGAACAGCGCCACCAGCGCCCGGTGGCGGATCACCAGGTCGACGAACCCCTCCAGCAGCAGATCCACCTGCGCGCCCCGGCGCTTCAGCGCGGCCGCTCGCCGGACGAGGTCGTCCAGGTCGCGGACGCCCGGCTCCGCCACCGCCTCGGTGATCTCCGCCTTCGTCTTGAAGTGGTAGTACACAGCCGCCTTGGTGATGCCCAGCGCGTCGGCGATCATCTGCAGCGACGTGCCCTCGACCCCGTGTTCGGTGAACAGGCGCAGCGCGGTCTGCAGCAGTCGGGTCCGGGTGTCCTCGGCCGGGCCGGCGGTCATTCTTCCTCCTCAGCGAGCCGTCGGAGCCTACGTCACGCCCTGTCGATCGGCAAACCGCCTTACTAGCCGAACGGCTAGGGATAAACCTTGCTGTTCGGCAAGTCACATACTTGCCGATCGGCTTGGAGTCGCCCTTGCCGATCGGCTAGCTTGGAAACGACCCTGTGGAGTGAACCGACCCCGTTCGGGCGAAACGGAGCTGACTCGTGGCGACCTTCCTGTACCGGCTCGGCCGGTTCTCCTTCCGGCGCAGAGCGCTGGTCGCGGCCGTCTGGGCGGCGGTCCTGGTGGCGCTGGGCCTGGGCGCGTTGACGCTCTCGAGCCAGCTGTCGAACTCGGTGACGATCCCCGGTACCGAGTCACAGCGGGCGATCGACCAGCTCACCGAGAAGTTCCCGCAGGCCAACGCCGGTGGCGCCACCGCGCGCGTGGTCATCGAGGCCCCGGCGGGCACCACGGTGACCGACGCGAAGGGCAAGGCCGCCGTCGAAGCCCTCGTCGGCCAGCTGAAGACGGCGCCCAAGGTCGCCGCGGTGGTCGACCCGTTCCAGGCGCAGTCGATCTCACCCGATCGGCGAGTCGCGCTCGCCCAGGTCAGTTACGGAGCAAAAGCGTACGAACTGACCGACGAGGACCGTCAGGCCCTGCTGGACACCGCGAACGCCGGACGCGCCGCCGGGTTCACGATCGAGTTCGGCGGTGACGCCGTGCAGGGTGTGCCCGCGACCGGTGCCACCGAAGGCCTGGGCGTGGCCGTCGCCGCCGTCGTGCTGATCATCACCTTCGGCTCGCTGCTCGCGGCCGGCATCCCGCTGCTCACCGCGCTGATCGGCGTCGGCACCGGGATGGCGGGCATCTTCCTCGCGTCCGGCTTCCTCGAGCTGAACTCGAACACGCCGGTGCTGGCGCTGATGATCGGCCTGGCCGTCGGCATCGACTACGCGCTGTTCATCGTCTCGCGCTACCGCCACGAACTCGGCATCGGCCGCGACCCCGAAGAAGCCGCCGGCCGCGCCGCGGGCACCGCCGGGTCCGCCGTCGTCTTCGCCGGGCTCACCGTCATCATCGCGCTGGCCGGTCTCACCGTGATCGGCATCCCGTTCCTCGGCCAGATGGGTGTCGCCGCGGCCGCCACCGTCGCGATCGCCGTGCTCATCGCCCTGACGCTGCTGCCCGCGATCCTCGGCTTTGCCGGGTCCCGGGTCGCCGGCGGCCGCATCCGGCTGCGCCGCAAGCCGGTCGAAACGACGCACGGCGAGCGTTGGGCGCGGTTCGTCGGCCGCCACCGCATCCCGGTGCTGCTGGTCGCGCTGGCCGGGATGGCCGTCGTCGCGCTGCCCGCGCTGAGCATGCAGCTCGGCCTGCCCAACGACAGCACCGCGGCGCCGGAGTCGACGCAGCGCAAGGCGTACGAGATCGCGAGCCGCAGCTTCGGCGAAGGCTCGAACGGCCCGCTGCTGGTCGTCGTCGACGTCTCCGCGAGCGGCAACCGCCAGGCCGCGCTCGGCCAGGCCGCGGCCGACATCCAGAAGCTGCCGGACGTCGCCGCCGTCACGCCGCCGCGGCTCAACCAGGCCGGCGACACGGCGTTGCTCACGGTGATCCCGAAGAGCGGCCCGAGCAGCACGCAGACCGAGGACCTGGTGGCCGCGATCCGCGCGGAATCCGGCAACCTGGACGCGAAGCTGGCCGTCACCGGCCAGACCGCGGCGAACATCGACGTCTCGGAGAAGCTGTCGGACGCGATGCTGCCGTACCTGGCGCTGATCGTCGGGCTGGCGTTCGTGCTGCTGATGCTGGTGTTCCGCTCGGTGGTGGTGCCGCTGAAGGCGACGATCGGCTTCCTCGGCTCGGTCGCGGCGACGTTCGGCGCGGTGGTCGCGGTGTTCCAGTGGGGCTGGCTGACGGACCTGCTCGGCGTCGAGTCGACCGGCCCGATCATGAGCATGCTGCCGATCCTGCTGATCGGCGTGCTGTTCGGGCTGGCGATGGACTACCAGGTGTTCCTGGTGACGCGGATGCGCGAGGAGCACGTCCACGGCGCGGAGCCGCAGGAAGCGATGGTCACCGGCTTCCGCCACGGCGCCCGGGTGGTCGTCGCGGCGGCGCTGATCATGATCAGCGTGTTCGCCGGCTTCGTCCTCGCCGAATCGTCGCTGATCCAGTCGATCGGCTTCGCGCTGGCGTTCGGCGTGCTGGTGGACGCGTTCGTGGTCCGGATGACCCTGGTCCCGGCCGTGATGTCGCTGCTGGGCCGCAGCGCGTGGTGGCTGCCGAAGTGGCTGGACCGCATCCTGCCGGACGTCGACGTCGAGGGCGAGAAGCTCACGAAGCACCTGGACGAGCCCGAGGAGCGGGAACTGGTCGGCGCGAATCGCTGACGACAATTTCCCACCGGCCCGGCGGTGATGTGGACAACCACGTCACGGCCGGGCTTTTTCCGTTCTCCGCGGGCCACGAATTACACTACGACGTGTGACGAGGACGACAGTTCTGATCAAGGTCGAGGGTGAAGACGACGCGCTCGGACTGCTGCGTTGGCTCGAGGAAGATTTTCCGGGGAAAGTGCGCCTGGACGACCATTCCGCGGCCGAAGGCACGATGGGCCCGGCGCTCGATACGGTCTCCTTGGTGGCCACCAGCGGTTTCACCGCACTGACCACCGCTCTCGTGGCTTACCTCAGGACGCGGGGCATGAAGGTCGACATCACGGTCAAGGCGGGTGACAAAACCGTTTCCCTCAAGGGCGAACGCATTCACCGGACCGCCGTCAAGGACCTCAACGACGCCGCGGTCACGCTGGCCAAGCAACTCGGCGAGGAATGAATGCGCCTGGCCGACCCCCAAGGGGCCAAAGCGATCCTGATCGGCGCCGCCCGATACGACGACCCGGAGCTGCACGACATCGCTCAAGCAAGAGCCAACGTGGAGGACCTCGCCGACATCCTCGTCGATCCCGGGCTCGGCGGTTTTCTCCCGGAGAACGTCCGCACGATGGTCAACCCGCGGCACAAGGACGACGCGGAGGTGGAAATCGCGCGCTGGTGCCGCACGGCCACCGACACCTTGGTCGTCTACTACGCCGGCCATGGCCTCGTCGACGTCGACGGCGAGCTGCTGCTCGCCACGAGTGACACGATCAAAGCCGAAAAGGAATTCCGCTCGCTGCGTGCCGACATCCTGCGCCGGGCCGTCCGGGACAGCGAAGCCGAGGTCAAGATCTTCATCGTGGACTGCTGCTACTCCGGTCGTGCGTTCGGCACCCCGATGGCGGACGAGACTTCCGGCGTCCTCGAACAAATCGAGGCGAAGGGTACGTGCGGCCTGGCGTCGGCGCCCCGGCACCTGGCGGCGCTGTTCGTCGAGGGCGAGCGCCACACGGTGTTCTCGGGTGAGCTGATCACGGTGCTGCGGGACGGGCTGCCCGGTGAGGGGCCGGTGCTCCCGCTGTTCACGATCTACCGGCAGCTGTGCCGCCGGATGCGCGAGCGCGATCATCCCGAACCGAAGATCATGCATAGCGACTCGATCGGCGAGTTCGCACTGGTCCGCAACCGCGCCCACCGCCCGACGGAAAAGCCGGTTCCGCGGGCCAAGGCCCGGCCGGTCAGGCCGAAGCCGCGACCACCACTCCGGAACGGGTCCGGCCGCCTGCGGCTGCACACCATCGCCGAGGCCGACGCGCTCGTGAGCGGCTTCCCGCGTGGCGGCACGACGAACACCGCGCTCGCCTCGGCCGCGAAACAGTCGATCTGGCCCGTGCTCGCCCGGCTGCGGTTCGTCTCGGAACTGGCGCACGCCGGCCAGACGGTCTCCGCGGTGGAAGCCCTGCGGAAACTCCGAGTGGCCGAACTGGCGCAGGCGCTCGGCGCCGTCAAGCAATTGCGCTACGACCTGGCCACCGGCCGGGCGTGGGAAAGCGGCGACTGGGACGTCGGCGAACTGATCGCGGGCACCGAGCCGGTCAGCGACTTCGAAGCCAGGCAACTCTGGGGAACCGCCATGGCGATGCTGCTCACCGCCGCCAGGCTGCCCACTCCCCTGCGCATTCAAGCGATCAGGGAACTCGCCGACCTCGGCCACCGCGACGAGGCGGCGTGGATCGCGCGGGGCATGCTGCGCGATCGGTGGCCCGACCCGGACCTCATCAGTGAGGTCACGGCGTTCCTGCATGAGGAAGAAGGCGGAACACCGGGTCGGACCGGCGCAGATCGCTGAGCGCCTCGGCGATCCGGCCGGGCACGGCCCGCGCCTTGATCAGCCGCGCCAGTTCGGTGAACGCCAGGTACCCGGTCCGCGTCGCGGCCGCGGCCGCGGCGACCGCCACCACCACGAGGACGGCCACCAGCCAGTCCGGCGGCTCCCCGAAGATCAGTGCGGCCAGCGCCGCCACGAAGGCGAAACCGGTGACCAGCGAGCTCAGCGCGGCGAGGTCGTGCTCCATGTTGTCGATGGCATCCCCGACCACGTCGCTGGACTCGTTGTCGAGCAGGTCGTCGGCCAGCGCGCAGAGCAGCAAGAACGCGAGCAACGGCACGACCAGGTACCCGCCGACCACCGCGGCCGCCGTCAGCAGGAAGTCGACGAAACCCGGCAAGTCGAAGGTCGCCACGGTGGTGACCAGCACAACGGCCACGCCGGTCCCGATGCCCGCCGCCAGCAGCAGCAAGCTCCCGTAGTAATCCGTCGCGACCCCGGAGCCCGGCAGGGTGTCGTCCACGAAGACCACAACCGCCGCGGTGATGACGAAGGCGGCGGCGAACGCCGCCGTGCTCAGGTTCACCAGGTCGTCCCAGCCGGCACCGAAGTCGACGAAGATGTCGCTCACCAGGGAGGCCACGGCGAACAAGGGCAACCTGACGACCGCGTTTTCCCCGCCCCCGGCGTAGCACACGGAGACCGCCCCGGCGCCGATCAGCAGCGTAACCAGAAGGCCGAGCAATGGCTGCGGATCGTGCATGGCGCGGGAAAAGTGCGTCACCCAGTCGGCGACGAGTATCCCGACCCCGAGGGTCAGCGGGAACACCCCGTAGCCGTAACCGTGCTGAGCGATCGCGGTCAGCAGCAGCACGACGCCGATGCCGACCGCGACCCACGAGCCGCCCGCGACGAAATCGGTGCCCTTCGGGGGAACGGTGATGACGCGATGCGCGAAAAGCCCGGCGATACCCAGGATGATCACGAGAAGTCCGGCTCTGCCCACGGTCGGTCATCGTACCGCCGGGGCGCTCGGCGTCAGCTCGAGAGCCAGAAGATCGCGCCGCCGATGGCCAGCAGGGCCGCGATGCCCAGGACCGCCGCCATGAACTTCGACGACTTCCAGGTCGACCAGACCCCGCCCACCAGAAAACCTCCAAGGGCGAGCAACAGCACCCCGACCACGCCGTTGCTCACAGGACGCCCTTCGTCGAGGGGATGCCGCCCGCGCGCGGGTCCGGCTCCGTTGCCGCGCGCAGCGCGCGGGCCACCGCCTTGTACTCCGCCTCCGCTATGTGGTGCGGGTCGCGGCCGTGGATCACTCGGACGTGCAACGCGATCTGGGCGTGGAACGCCAGCGAGTCGAACACGTGGCGGGTCAGCACGAACGGGTAGTTTCCGCCGATCGTGAACGTGTTGAACTGCTCCGGCTCGCCCACGTGCACGCAGTACGGCCGACCCGAGACGTCGATCGCCGCGTGGGCCAGGGTTTCGTCCATCGGGATCCAGGCGTCGCCGAAGCGGCGGATTCCGCTCTTGTCGCCCAGGGCCTGGCGGATCGCCTGGCCCAGCACGATCGCCGTGTCCTCGACCGTGTGGTGGGCGTCGATGTGGACGTCGCCGGTGGCTTCCACCTTCAGGTCGAGCGAGCCGTGGACGCCGAACGCCGTCAGCATGTGGTCGTAGAACGGGACGCCGGTCGAGATCTCGACCTCGCCCGTCCCGTCGAGGTCCAGCTGCACGGAGATCGAGGACTCCTTGGTGGTCCGTTCGACCTTGCCGATGCGGGTCATCGGGAAACTTCCTTACTCGCCTCGAGGAAGGCGTCGTTCTCTTCCGGGGTGCCGATGCTCACGCGCAGGTGACCGGGGATGCCCGGGTCGCGGATCAGCACCCCGCGCTCCAAATAGGACTGCCAAGCCGCCGCCGGGGACGCGAACCGTCCGAAGAGGACGAAGTTCGAGTCGCTCGGCACCGGGTCGTACCCCAGTCCCGCCAACGCCTCCACGACGCGGTCGCGCTCCGCCGCCAGCTTGTGCACGCTGTCCAAAGTGGCGTCCGCGTGCCGCAGCGCCGCCCGGGCCGCCGCCTGCGTCAGCCGCGAGAGGTGGTAGGGCAGGCGCACCAGCTGCAGGGCGTCGACCACCGCCGGCGCCGCCGCCAGGTAGCCGAGGCGGCCGCCCGCGAAGGCGAACGCCTTGCTCATCGTCCGCGACACGATCAACGACGACGGGTAGTCCGCCAGCAGCGAGACCGCGCTCGGCTGGGACGAGAACTCCGCGTACGCCTCGTCGACGACCACCATTCCGGTGGCCGCGTCGAGCAACGCGCGCAGCTCGTCGAGCGGGATCGAGCCGCCCGTCGGGTTGTTCGGGCTGGTCACGAACACGATGTCCGGCCGCTTCGAGCGAACGACAGCGGCCGCCGCGGCCGTGTCCAGCGAAAAGTCGTCGCGGCGGGGCGCCGGAACCCACTCGGTGCGGGTGCCGGACGCGATGATCGGGTGCATCGAGTACGACGGCTCGAAGCCCAGCGCGCTGCGCCCGGGACCACCGAACGCCTGCAGGATCTGCTGCAGCACCTCGTTGGACCCGTTCGCCGCCCAGACGTTCGCCTCCGACAGCACCACCCGCGTCGACACGCTCAGGTAGTCCGCCAGGTCCTGTCGCAGCGCCAGCGCATTGCGATCCGGGTAGCGGTGCAGCTCGGCCGCCTCCGCTCGAACGGCCTCCGCCACGTCCGCGACCAGCGCGGGCGGCGGCGGGTACGGGTTCTCGTTCGTGTTCAGCCGGACCGGGACGTCCAGCTGCGGCGCCCCGTAGGGCGACTTGCCGCGCAGGTCGTCGCGCAGCGGCAGCTGGTCCAGCGTGACCTCTTCGCCGATCGTCATCGGACCGCACCTCCGAAGCGGGCGGCGACGGCCTCGCCGTGCGCGGGCAGGTCCTCGGCGTCGGCCAGCGCGACGACGCGGCCGGCGACCTCGCGCAGCGCCTCCTCGGAGTAGTCCACGACGTGGATGCCCTTGAGGAAGCTCTGCACGGACAGGCCCGAGGAGTGCCGGGCGAACCCGCCGGTGGGCAGCACGTGGTTGGACCCGGCGCAGTAGTCGCCGAGCGACACCGGGGCGTACGCGCCGACGAAGATCGCGCCCGCGTTGCGGACCCGGGCGGCGACCGCACGCGCGTCCGCCGTCTGGATCTCCAGGTGCTCGGCGGCGTAGGCGTCGACGACCCGGAGCCCGTCCTCCACTGTGGACACCAGGATGACGCCGGACTGCTTGCCGGCCAGGGCTTCGGCGACCCGCGAACTGTGCTTCGTCGCGGCGACGCGATCGACCAGCTCCTGGTCGACGGCGTCGGCCAGCTCGGCCGACGTCGTCACCAGGACGCTCGCCGCCAGGGGGTCGTGCTCGGCCTGGCTGATCAGGTCGGCGGCGACGTGCACCGGGTCGGCCGTCTCGTCGGCGAGGATGGCGATCTCGGTGGGCCCCGCCTCGGCGTCGATGCCGATCAGGCCGCGCAGGAGCCGCTTGGCCGCGGTGAGGTAGATGTTGCCGGGGCCGGTGACGACGTCGACCGGCGCCAGCTCGGCGCCGTCGGTGTCCGTGCCGCCGTACGCCAGCAGCGCGACGGCCTGCGCGCCGCCGGCCGCCCACACCTCGTCGACGCCGAGGAGCTCGGCCGCGGCGAGGATGGTCGGGTGCGGCAGACCGTCGAACGCGGCCTGCGGCGGCGAGCAGACGACCAGCGAGCCGACCCCGGCGATCTGCGCCGGGACGACGTTCATCACCACGGTCGAGGGGTACACGGCCAGCCCGCCCGGGGCGTACAGCCCGACGCGCTCGACCGGCACCCACTTCTCGGTGACCGTGCCGCCCTCGACGACGGTGGTCGTGACGTCGGTGCGGCGCTGCTCGGCGTGCACCTTCCGGGCCCGGGCGATCGACTCCTCCAGCGCGGCCCGCACCGCGGGGTCGAGCTCCTCCAGAGCGCGGGTCAGCGCCGCCCGCGGCACGCGCACGGACGCCGGGCGCACCTTGTCGAACTTCTCGGTGTATTCGAGGACGGCTTCGACACCGCGGTCACGGACCGCCTCGACCACCGGGCGCACGTGATGCAGCGCCGCGTCCACGTCGTATTCGGCGCGGGGGAGCGTGGCGCGCAGTTCGGCGGCGGTCGGGACCTGCCCGCGCAGGTCGGTGCGGTTCAACATGCCCCCAGGGTACGAGGTCACACCCAGCGGCTTTTCAGCGATACTCCCCGGTGACGGCCGATCCCAGCATGCAGGAGGCAGCGGTGGCGCGAATCGCGTTGTGCCAGGTCAACTCGGGTGACGATCCGGAGGCGAACCTGAAGCTCGTTCGCGAAGGCGTCGAGGCCGCGGTGGCGGACGGCGCGCGGATCGTCGTGTTCCCCGAAGCGACCATGGCGCGCTTCGGACGGCCCCTCGAGCCGGTCGCGGAAGCGCTCGACGGCCCGTGGGCGTCGGCCGTGGCCGCGATCGCCGCCGAGTACGACGTGGTCGTCGTCGCCGGCATGTTCACCCCGGCCGACGACGGGCGGGTCCGCAACACGCTCCTGGTCACCGGCGGCGGGCACCACCGCGGCTACGACAAGATCCACCTCTACGACGCCTTCGGGTTCGCCGAGTCCGACACGGTGGCGCCCGGGTCCACGGCGACCACGTTCGAGCTGGACGGCGTCGTCTACGGCGTCGCGACCTGCTACGACGTGCGGTTCCCGGAGCTGTTCCGCGCGCTGGCCGACGACGGCGCCGACGTCGTGCTGCTGCCGGCGTCGTGGGGCGCGGGCGAGGGCAAGCGCGAGCAGTGGGAGGTGCTGGTGCGGGCGCGGGCCCTGGACTCGGGTTGCTGGGTGCTGGCGTGCGGCCAGGCCGACCCCGCGGCGACGGGCGTCACGGTCAACCCGAAGGCGCCGACGGGGATCGGGTACTCGCTGGTCGCGGACGGCTTCGGCCGGGTGGTCGCCCAGGCCGGGGCGGCGCCGGAGACGCTGCTCGTGGACGTCGATCCGGCGGTGTCGGCCAAGGCCCGCGCCGCCACGGGAGCCTTGGCCAACCGGCGCCTCTAGCGCAAGAGGCCTTCGCGGATGGCGACGCGCACGAAGCCCGCGCGCCGCCGTTCGCCGGTCTTGTCGCGGATGCGGTCCAGGTAGGACCGGACCGTGCGGACGCTGATGTTGAGGATCTCCGCCACGTCGACGTCCCGCTCCCCCGCCGCCACCAGGCGGAGGACCTGCTTTTCCCGTTCCGACAGCACGATCTTCGGGCCCGCGTGCCGCTCTTCGCTGTCCTGGATGATCATCCCGGCCAGCGTCGGGGACACGTACGCGTTGTCGTCGGCGATCGTGCGGATCGCCCGCAGGAGCTCGTCGCCGTCGACGTCCTTGGACAGGAAGCCCTTCGCCCCCGCCTGCATCGCGCCGAGCACCTCCGGCTGTTCCGCGTGCGCGGACACCACCAGCACCTTGTGCCCCATCTGCCCCACTTCCAGGACCGCGGCCGCGTCCTGGACGCCCCGGAGCTTGAGGTCGAGGACGACGACGCTGCCCGCCGGCTGGTCCTGGACCGCGAACCGGGCCACCGAGTCGGCGACCGCGCCGAGCTCGATGTCGGGCGCTTCGGTGAGCACGCGGCTCAGCGCGTACCGGTAGAGCGGGTGGTCCTCGATCACCCCGACCGGGATGCGCCCGCTCATTTGCGGCCGCCGCGCCGGGGGCCGGCCTCGCCGATCAGGCCGCGCCGGATGGCCTCCTTGACCAGGCCCGGCCGCCGCCGCTCGCCGGTCTTGTCGCGGATGCGGTCGAGGTAGCCGCGGACCGTCCGGACGCCGATGCCGAGGATCAGCGCGATGTCGACGTCCCGCTCCCCGGCCGCCACCAGCCGCAGCACCTGCTCCTCGCGCGGGGACAGCTCGGCTTCGGCCGACACGGCGGGCCGGTCGGCGTTGTCCTTCATGATCATCCCGGCGACCACCGCCGAGACGTACGCGCCGCCGCCGGCGACCGTCTTGATCGCGATCAGCAGCTCGTCGGCGTCGACGTCCTTCGACAGGAACCCGCGCGCCCCCGCCGCGATCGCGCCGAGCACGACCTCCGGTTCCGCCTGCGCGGAGACGACGAGCACGTGGTGCCCGAGCTCGCACACCTCCAGCACGGCCGCCGCCCCCGCGACGCCCGGCAGGCCCAGGTCGAGCAGGACCACGCTGCCCGGCGGCTGCCGGTGCACGTGGAACCGGGCGACCGAATCGACGACCGCGCCGAGCTCGACGAAGTCGGCTTCGGCCAGCACGCGTTCGACGGAGACGCGGTACAACGGGTGGTCTTCGATGACCGCGACCCGGACCCGCCCCTGGTCCAGCTCACCCTCGGTCGGACGCTCTTCTGTCATGTGCACGACTTTCACCCCGTTCCACCCGACGGAGCCGGCCGCCCGGCCGTGGCCGGGTCCAGCGCGGGGCCCGTCGGCACCAATGCCAGCAAACTACCTGTGACCGGCGGTTTGGCGACGCCTCCGTAGCCGAGCGAGGCCAAGGCCTGCGCATTCACCACCGGGTACTTCCGGCCCGTGTCGGTCACCAGGTACGCGGTGGCCGAACCGGCTTCGACGACGACGGCTCCCCCCGAAGGAGGTACGAAAACCTCGTCCGCCACCCTTGCTTCGGTCCGGGTGGCGACCTGGATGGCTTTGGCCCCAACAGGAAGCGGGAATTCGGCCGAAACGAGCAACCGGCTGCCCTGAACGCACAGCGCCACGGAGTTCCCGGTGATCGGCGCCTTGCCGGGGATGCGGTCGGGGTAGGCGGCCGGATCGGCCCCGCCGGCCCGCGGCGCGCCGGCCTTCGCGACCGCGGCGACGTCGGACGCGCGCACGTCGACCGGCTTCGGCGTCCCTTCGTAGGCGGACGCGTTCGCCTCGGTGGTGACCAGCAGGCTCGCCTCGGTCTGCCCGACCGGCTCGAGCCCGTCCCGGCGCACGAGGTAGTACGAAGTGGCGGCGCCGGGCGCGGCCATCGCGTCCACGACGGCGAGGACCTGGCCGACCCGGGTGTCCCGGCCGCCGACCCGCGGCCCCCGGTCGCCGGCGCCGTCGACGGGCAACGCCGTCAGGTCGCGCCCGGCCGGGACGGTGTCGATCCACCGCGACGACACCGCGATCGTCGGGTAGCTGTCGAACTGCAGCGCGGTCGCGGCCTCGTCGCTCAGGTGGTAGCGCCGCCCGCCGGCGAGCAGGAAGCGCTCCCCCTGCGGCAGCCGCACGATGACGCCCTGGTCCCGCGGCAGCTCGACACCGGAGGCGGGTGCGGCGAGCAGGACGGCGGTGCGCGGCTCGGCCGACGCGGGCGCGTCCTGGGTGGTCCGGCTGCAGCTCGTCCAGGGGACGGTCACGAGCGCGTTCGACGACGGCAGCGAGTCGGGCGCGCCGGGGATGCCGATCTGGGTGCCGCGGCCGGCCTTGCCGAGGTTCTCCGGCGAGACGGACACGGTGGTGTCGCCGTTGCCGCCGGCCAGCAGCCGCGCGGAGGCGTAGTTGAGCACCGGGTGCAGGACGCCGTCGGCGCCGAGCACGAACCGCGCGCCGGTGCCTTCCTCGACGATCACCTTGCCGCCGGCCAGCCAGTCCTTGCCGCCGGAGGGGTTCAGCAGCCCGATGATGCCGAAGACGGCGGTGACGAGGAGGGCGGCCACGACCCCGAGCACGGTGCCCAGCACGAGCCGTCGGCTGGGCGAGACGGGGTGGTTGGCGTCGGCGGCGACGAGCGCGGAAACGAGCCTGCGGCGGAGGAACTGGTACGCCTGGATCTGGTCCCGCTGCGTCCACACGCTGTTGTGCCCCCGGATGTGTGCGTCATCCTCCCGAGCAGCCGATGCTAGGCACCGGACCGGGGTGCGGCGAGGGTAATTTTTACGCCCACGCGCTATCCGGGCAGGCAGTAGCGTCGGGGCCGGGGAAAGGGGAGCCCGTGTCCGTCGATACCGCCGTCCACCTGGCACCGTCCCGGCCCGCGGCGACACCGCTGCCGTGGCTGCTGCCCATCCGCCCGCTCCAGGCGGCGCTGTGGGAGCTCGCGGCGATCGCCGTACTGCTCGCCTGGCTGGTCGACGGCGTCGCCCAGCCGGTCAAGCTCGGGGTGAGCATCGGCGCGGGATTGCTGGTGCTGCTGACGTCGGTCCGCTTCGCGGGGCGGCACCTGGCGGGCTGGGCGGCAACGTGGACGGCGTTCCGGTTGCGCCGCCACGACACCCGCCGCGAAGGCCCGGACCCGCTGTTGAACGTGGCCGGCCCGGTGAAGGTCCGCCAGCACGTGGACCGGGCGGGCAACCGGTTCGGCGTAGCGGAGATCGACGGCGGCTGGAGTGCCCTGGTCCGGTTGACGCCGGGCCCGGGAGCGCCGGGCCCGCTGGTCGAGGCCCTGCGTGCGGCCTACCGGCGAGCGGACATCCCCCTGGCGTCGGCCCAGCTGCTGACGTGGGCGATCCCCCGGGGAGACCAGGTGCTGAGGGTCCGCTGGCTGGCGGTCCGCTATCGCCCGGACCAGGCCCCGATAGCGGCCCTGGCCCGCGGAGGCGGCGAGCTGGGAGCACTGCGAAGCACCGCATCGGCGGCGTTGAGCTTGATGGGAACGCTGGCCGAGGCCGGGTACCAGAGCACAGTGCTCGAGGCAGGAGAGCTGGCGAAGGAGCTCCGGGTGGCCTTGGGCGTCCAGGGAGCGGCGACGGCAGCGCCGGACCGCTGGAAGTCCTGGGTGTGGGGCGATTCCACCCAGGTGTGCTTCACCCGGAGGTCACCGAGGGCACTGGACCTGGCGGTACCGGGGGCGGCCTTCACGGCAACGTCGTACACGCTGACCCGGACGGCGGGAGGCAAGGAAAAGGCGGAGGTGACGATCCGAGTGGGCGCGCGCCCGGGTGCTCCGGTTCCCGTGCCGCCCTCGGTGGTCCCGCTGCACGGGCGGCACGGGGCCGGGGTCCGGAAGACGCTGCCCCTCGCGCTGGACAGCTGACTCAGTTCACCACGAACGTCCTGATACTCCGATCAGGCAGCTGAGCGGTGAACGCCCCGTTCGACAGGGTCACGTCGGTGGACCGCGCCAGGGTCGCGCTGCCACTGGTCACCCAGCTCTGCGCGGTCCCGGAACCGATATCCCGCACCGTGAACGCAAGATCCACCGCAGTGGTGTTCTTGTTGATCGCCACGATGACAACCCGAGACCCGCTCTTGAACGCGGAAACATAGACATTCGCCTGCGGATTGGCGGTAGCCGTGACCCGCGAGTACCCGGGCCGGACCCACTTCGAGAAGTGCGCCATGCAGGCACCCCGCTTGCTGATCTGCCCATCCTCCCGCATCGGCCCGTACGACCGCCGGATGTACCACCAAACATAGGTCTGGAACCGCCCATCGACCAGCGCCCGATGCAGGTGCTCACCCACATCGAGAGCCTGCGGCCACAGATCGGCGGAGTCGGTGCTGTTCGGGTAGTAGACCTCCGTCATCCACAGCTCCTTACCGCCGCCCTTCTGCTGAAAAAGCGGATAGGGCAGGTCGGCGAACCGGGTCCCGTAGAGGTGCGCACCGATGATGTCCACATTCGCCAGAGCGGAAGCATCATTCAAAACAGGATCGGACATGGCCTTCCGATACTGGAACGACTCGGGCGCGATGACCCGGGTGCTCAAGGACCCGGCATTCTCCCGCAGGAACCGCACGATCTCCGCGGCGGTCCAAGCCGTCCAGTCGTGCGCATAATCCGGCTCGTTCTGCACCGAAATCCCGTACAGGGGCACCCCGTTGTTCGCCATGAACGCCGTGAAGTCGTTGAGGTGCTGCGCATAAGACGCATAAGCGTTGTACCGCAACCGCTTCCCCCCGGAGAAGCTCTCGGTCATGGAGGCGGGCGGGTTCCACGGCGAGGCGATCACTTTGGCCCCGAGCTGACTGGCCCGCTTGGCCGTGGCGACCTCGCGACTCCAGTTGTTCCGATCCTCGTGCACCGGGATGCGCAGCACGGTGAACCCCAGCTGCCCGGTCCCGTTCCCGAACGCGGTCTCCCGCTGAGCGGCGCTGAGATCACTGATCCAGAGGGTGTGGTTCATCCCGCCGAAGCCCAGGATCGTCTGCTGCACGTTCGCGGGCTCGACGACCACCGCACTGGCCGCCGCGGCCGGTGTCCGGCCCGCCAGCACCGGCAACGCGGCCCCCGCCGCCAGCACCGTCCGCCGCCGCAGCGGCGACCCCTCGATCCCGGACCGGTCTCGACGTGAAGTCATGAGCATCTCCCTGAGTCGACTGCGCCAACAGTCTGGGAGCGCTCCCACCGATCAGTATTAACAGCGTTCACGCGCCGGCGTCAACCCCGGACGGCTTCGTACACCCCCGCGATCATCGCCACCACCGGCACGAGCGACAGCAGAACCAGGAACTCCGTCACGTCCAGCAGCCGTGACCAGTACGGCGAACGCAGCCCGCGCGCCACCCGGGTGGCGTACACCAGGCAGAGCACCGCGGCCAGGACGACCGCGCAGCCCGCCGCGAAGATCGCCGTGCGGTCGCCCGAAGCCACCAGCCACACCCCGGCGCACACCAGCGTGGGCACGCCGAAGCCGACCAGCACCAGCCGCTGCGCGCGGCCCGCGTACGACCGCGACCGCAGGATCCAGGCCACGCCCAGCAAGGCGGCCAGGCCCGCGTCCCACGGCCCGCCCGAAGAAAGCACCACCGACGCCGCCAGCACCACCAGCCCGAGGGCCACCAGCAACCCGGTCAGCACCGCCTGGGCCCGGGACGTCCGGCCGATCATCTCCGTGCCCAGCGACGGCTGTTCGTCCGCCCGGAACGCCTCCATGTCGTCCGGGACGCGCGGCAGCGGCAGCCGCGCCAAGCGCAGCGCCAGCATCGGGGCCACCGCCGCCAAGGCCGTGCACAGCACCGCGACCACGGCGGCGGCCGAACCCGCGGAGACGCCGGCCAGCAGCACGACCCCGGACGTCACCGCGCCGAAGCCCGCCGCGCCCGTGATCGCCACGAACCACGGCAGGCGGTCCGCCACCGAGACCGCCGCCAGCACGCCGTACACCGTCACGGCCGCGAAACCCGCGGCCAGGGGGCCCGCCGAGAGCGAGAACAACGGATGCGGTGGCAGCACCGACATCCCCGCCAGCAGCGCCACGCCGACGCCGGCCAGCGACCCGGCCGCGCCCGCTTCGGCGTCGCCGTACGCGCGGCTCAGTGCGCCGCCGCCGAGCAGCAGCACCAAAGCCAGCAGCCCGGTCCCGATCGGGGCCAGGACGCTGCCGGACGCCGCCGCCTGGACCAGCAGGCCGCCCGCCAGCAAGAGGACCACGGCGGCGACCAGCCCGGACCGCCGGGCCACCGACGGCCCCCAGCCCCCGGACGTGTCGGCGACGCTGGCGATCGAGTCGACGACGTCGTCGAACAGCAGCGGACCCCGCGGGCGCTCCCGCGGGGTCAGGTGCAGCACTTCGCCGTCCCGGATCTGGGCCGCGGCGACGCTCAGGCCCAGCGCCAGTGGTGCGCCGCCGAGCCGGGAAAGCACCCAGCCGGGGTGTTCGGCCGACGCCTGCCCGGACGCGCCGGCGAGCCGGACCAGCTGCGGCACCAGCTCGGCGAACGTCGACTGCTGCGGCAGGGCGACGTCGACGCGGGCCCGCGGCGTGACCACCGTGACCCGCCGGGTGGTGCCGGTGAGAGATGCGGTCATCACACGTCTTTCGCGGCCGCGATGACCGGCGCGAACTTGGCGCTCGACGCCTCGGCCAGTTTCTGCAGCCCGGCGTTCACCGCTTCCAGGACGATCTCCGAGAGGTTGCGGGCGTCGTACTCGCGGATCGCGCGCGGGTCGATGTCGATCGAGGTGAAGCGGCCGTCGCCGCGGAGGGTGACGGTGACCTCGTTCTGCCGCGAGTGCGCCTTGATCTCCATCGCCTCGACCGTGCGCTGGATCCGCTGGACTTCCTCGGTCTGCTTGCGCACCTGGGAGAGGAGCTCGTCCATGTCGGGCACCGCGTACGGATCGGTCACTGTTGCTTCCCTTCGTGCTGGCGGACGTGGACGCTGGCCACGAACCGCTGGAAACCGGGTGAGAGCCGCCGGGCGGTCGCGGGCGCGGCCGTGCAGGCGAGCTCGAGCACGAGCCGCTCCGCCGGCGTGGCGCCGGGGACCGTCAGGTGCACCTGGGTCTGGATCAGCTCGGTGCCTTCGCCGGTGCGCAGCCGCAGCAGCTGCATGACGGCGGGAGCGGCCGGATCGCCGACGTCGCGGCGGCTCAGCACCTCGAGCCCGGCCAGCGTCCGCGAAAGGCGTTCGACGGCTTCGTCCGCGATCGCGTCGATCGTCGTGTCGTCCGGCCGCTGCTGCACGCTCACCGTGATGTTCGGGACGAACTCGCCCGGTGCGGCGTCGTGCACGGCGACGAACACCGCGCCGGAGTCGCCCGGGTCGACGGCGGTCCAGCCGTCGGGGATGACGAAGTCGAGGGGAAGGGTCATCACAGCCCCACGTACGCGACCGCGTCGTCCCAAGCGGCACCGACGGCGTCGGCCGCGTCCGAAGCCGCGTGGCTGACGGCGTCGACCGCCGCGCCGCCGTATTCGCCGATCGTGTGGCCGAGTTTCGGCAGGTCGATGTCGATCTTCGCGCCGACCCCCAGGCCGAGGCCGAGCGCCGCGCCCGCCTTGAAGTTCACCTTGAGGTGCCCGGCGTCGTAGACGGCCTGGGCGTCGAGCTGCGCGCCGAGGCCGTACTGCAGCGTGCCGTTCGCGCCGACGCCGATGCCCGCGACGTCCGCGGCGACTTCGCCTTCGACCTTCCCGCCCACGAAAGCGTTCGCGTGCGCGCCGACGCCGTGGGCGCCGATCGTGCCGGACGCGCTCGCCTCGCCGCCGGCGAACACCGTGCCCTTGGCGTGGGCTTCGGCGACACCCCACGCCTTCTTGGCCTCGGCTTCCCCGTGCAGCGCCGCGAGTTCCGCGTGCCCGGACGCCGAGGCGTCCCAGCCCTTCGACGTGATCTTCCCGTCGTACTCCGGGGACCAGCCGTCCTGCTCGTGCTGGAACTTGTAGTAGGTGATCTCGGTGTTGCGGCCGATCTTCTCCTTCAGCCCGGAGGCTTCCGGCTGCCCGAACGGCGTGTCCGCCTTCTTCGGCGCCCGGGTGCCTTCGAGGCCGTCCCAGGTGAGCTTCTTCCAGCCGGAGTTGCCGAACCACGACGGCACGGTCCGCGGCCGCTTCCGGCCGTCGAGGGGCTCACCGTTGAGCCAGTGCAGCGGCCCGCGGGCCCACTTGCCGAGCTCGTGCTCCAGCCGGCCGACGCCTTCGGGCGGGAACAGCTCGGCGAGCGCGTCGGAGAACTCCTCGACGACCTCGCGGGCCGCGGCGACGCTCTGTTCCCCCAGCTGCCGCGCGGCCTGGATGAACGCGCCGACCGAGGCGGAGTTCACCGCGCGGGCCTGCGCCGTCAGCTGGGCGGCGTACTGATCGAACTGCGCGAGCACCGAGTCGATGGCGGCTTCCGCGGACTGCACGAGCCGGGCCGCGGTGGCGAGCCGGTTCGCCTGGTCGCCGAGTTTCGCGGCCGTGTCGGCGAGCTCCTTGCCGAGCTCGCCCGCGGCCGTCGCGAAAGCCGTGTAGGCGTCGCCGTCCCAGTCCGCGTGCAGGGCCTTCGCGGACTCGTCGATTTCCTTCGCCTGGCCGGAAACCGCCGACGCGCGGGTCGCGACTCGCTGCGAGGCCGCGCTCAGCGCCCCGGGGTCCCCGGTGACGCGCCGGCGGCATTCGACGAGCACGCGCCGGTAGCCGGACAGCACGGAGCTGACCACCCCGGACGCGTCGACCACCCCCGAGCCCGCCACCGGCTAGTTCCCGGCCGCGTCGTAGCCGACGTGCTGGCTGAAGTGCTTGCCGTTGAAGTCCAGGTCGATGTCGAGGTCGAAGTCCTGGCCGCCCGGAGCCTCCACAGTGGACTCACCGGTGGTCAGGTTGGTGTGGATGACGACCTCGTCGGCGTGCCCGGCCGCCGGGGCGGGGATCGACGGCGCGGGCGCGGGCGCGGGCACCGAAGGCGTCGTCGCCGGGTGGTCGACGGGGATCCAGCTGTTCGCGGGCGTGGCACCGGTGGCACCGGCGCCGCTGGAACCGCCGCCGGTGGCGAGCGCGGGCGGGGTGTAGTCGGTGAACGAAGGCTGCTGCGGGATCCCCCCGCCGCTCCCGCCCGCCACCGCCTGCTGCCCCGACGGGCTCGCCACCGGCGGCGGGGTCTGCGGCGCGGTGACCGGGGTGCTCCCGATCGACGGCGCCGTCGCACCCGAGCTGCCGGAGGAGTGGTGGAAGAGCTTCTCGATCTCGCCGATGACCTGCGCGAGCGTGGTGACCTGCTGGGCGAGGTCCACCGCGCCGAGCGCCTTGAGCAGCGCGCCGATCGCGGTGATGAACGCCCGCAGCGACGCACTCGTCGCGGTCGACAAAGCGACCGCCGCCCCGTAGGTCCACCAGTTCGACATCAGCGCGGCGACCGTGGGGTTCACCGCGGAGACGACCGCGCGGTAGGCCTCCTGCGCGGTCTTGATCAGCGTGCCGGAGACGCCGAGCAGCTCGGCGCCCTTCTGGACGACGTTGATGATCTTCGTCAGCTGGTCGAGCGAGTCGCTGATCTTCTTCAGCGCCGACTCGCTCGCCGCCCCCGACCAGATCTTGCCCAGCTGGTCGGCGGCCTTCGTCAGCTCGTTGTACATGCTGATGAACTGCTCGGCCTTGCGGACCAGGTCCACCACGTGCTTCGCGATCTGCTCCGGCTGCCCGGTGACGATCTGCGGCAGGATCGTGATCGGGCCGCCCGAAGACGCGGTCGCGTCCATCGCGCTGGAGTTCGGGAAAGTCAGCATCGGTCCTCACATCAGGTTCGAGGGGCGGACGATCAGACGACGGAGGCGGGCCGGTAGACGCTGACCTTCGCCAGCCCGCCGGTGCGGGCGTCGAGCAGCCCGTGGTTGTAGAGGCGGCCGCCGTCGCCGGCGACGCCGATGACCGGCTGGCGGTCGGAGAACAGCAGCGGCTCCACCACCACGACGTCGCCGCTGTGCACCCCGCCGGGCACGTCGGAGAACGTCCGCGCGGTGCCGGCGTAGACCTCGATCAGCCCGACCCGCGCCTGGTTGTCGGCGTCGCCGGCCAGCCAGTCGTTGAAGTCGGCGACACCGTGGAAGCGCGTGTCGGTGATCGGGTGGTCGCCGAGCCGGCCCAGCCGCGCGTCCCCCAGGTAGCGCAGCACGTTCCCGACCGACGACGGCTCGCCGTGGGCGCCCGCGCTGTCGTTGATGGCCAGGGTGGCGAGCTCGGAAGCGTGCGAGCTGCCCCAGATCGACGACGCGGTGCTCGCCGGGGCGTGCCCGCCGCCGTAGCCGGACGCGACGTCCTGGTCGGCCGCCTGGTAGGCGTCGGCGCTGGCCTTGACCAGCCCGTTGATCTGCTGCAGCAGCTGCAGCAGCGTGCGGACGGCGGTGATCTGGCCGGAGTGCAGGGCCGCGTTCGCGGCGGCGACCGCGCTGCCGAAGGTCGCGAACGACATCGGCTGCACGACGAGCCGTTCGAGGTCGGCAACGGCGTTGATGCCGTGCGCGATGATGCCCCCGACGTTGCCCACGGCGGAGCGCATCGCCTCGGGCTCAGCCCGGTACTCGCCGGCCATGGGTCTCCTTCCGGGGTGTGTGCTCGGCTGAGCGTAAGTTCGGCCCCGGAAGCGGGCGGACGGCAAAAGTACCCACCGCGGTGTGTCGGCAAGTGGCCAAAATACCGGTCAGAGCCGCCCCGATCCGCTGGAGCATTGCTGCATGAGCCTCATCCCCGAGCGCCCGTCCGAGATCGTGCTGCAGTCGCCGCCGATGCTCCCGAAGAGCTCGTCCGGCGGCATGGTCCAGCTGATGATGTTCCTGCCGATGATGCTCGGCATGGGCGCGATGTCGTTCGTCTACATCGGACGCGACGGCGGCGTGATGACCTGGATCTTCGGCGCTCTCTTCATCTGCGCCATGGGCGGCATGGTGGTGATGTCGCTGGGCCGCGGCGGAATGGCGAAGAAGGCGCAGATCAACGACGAGCGCCGGGACTACCAGCGGTACCTCTCCGGGCTGCGCGCCCAGGTCCGCGAGATCGCCGACGGCCAGCGCGCGGCCATGGTCGCCGTCCAGCCCGACCCGGCCGACCTGTGGGCCTACGTCGAGACCGGGAAGCTGTGGGACCGGCGCCGCACCGAGCCGCAGTTCGCGCAGGTGCGCGCGGGCACCGGGCCGCAGCGGCTCGCGACGCCGCTGAAGGCGCCGCAGACCGTGCCGCTGGAAGACCTGGACCCGGTGTCCTCCACCAGCCTCAAGCACTTCATCCGCACCTACTCGACGGTGGACGGCCTGCCGGTCGCCCTGTCGCTGCGGTCGTTCGCCGCGGTCACCGTGGCCGGGCGGCGGCCGGCCGTGCTCGGCTTGGTGCGGGCGCTGCTGTGCCAGCTCGTCACCTTCCACTCCCCCGCGGACCTGCGGGTCGCGCTCTGCGTGTCGCCGGACCGGCAGCACGACTGGGAATGGGCGAAGTGGCTGCCGCACGCGACGGCGGCCGGGGCGGCCGACGCCGTCGGCTCGCGGCGGCTGGCCGCCGACACCGCGGCCGGGCTGGCCGAGCTGCTGGGCGCCGACCTGGGCGAACGGCCCGCGTTCAGCCGGCGCGCGGCGGCCGAGCTCGACCTGCCCCACCTCATCGTCCTGGTCGACGGCGGCAACGCCCACGGCGAGCCCCGGCTGATCGGCTCGGACGGGCGGCTCGGCGTCACGGTGCTCGAAGTCGGGCAGGAGCACCCGCGGACGTCGTCGTCCGAGAAGCTGCTGAGCCTGCACACCGCACCGGAGTCCCTCGGCATGGTCGTCGGCGAAGGCGGCGAGCAGCGGCTCGGCTTCCTCGGCCGCCCGGACGTCCTCGACCGCGGCGCCGCGGAAGCCCTCGCGCGGATGCTGACGCCGTTGCACACGCCCGCCGCGGTCGTCGGCGAGAAACCGATGTCCGCGACGTTCGGGCTGGCCGGGCTGCTCGGCATCGGCGACCCGCGCGACACCGACACGGCCGTGACGTGGGCCCCGCGGGCGGCCCGCGACCGGCTGCGGATCCCGCTGGGCGTGAACCCCGAGGGCCGTCCGGTCGAGCTGGACCTCAAGGAGTCGGCCGAGGGCGGCATGGGCCCGCACGGCCTGGTCATCGGCGCGACCGGGTCGGGCAAGAGCGAGCTGCTGCGGACGCTGGTGACGGCGCTGGCCGTGATGCACTCGTCGGAGACGCTCAACCTGGCGCTCATCGACTTCAAGGGCGGCGCGACCTTCGCCGGGATGACCGGGCTGCCGCACACGTGCGCCGTCATCACCAACCTCTCCGACGACCTCGCGCTGGTCGACCGGATGGCGGACGCGTTGAACGGCGAGCTGCTGCGGCGGCAGGAACTGCTGCACGCGGCCGGGAACTACGCGTCGGTGCGCGACTACGAGAAGGCCCGCGCGGACGGCGCGCCCCTGGACCCGCTGCCGTCGCTGCTGGTGATCATCGACGAGTTCAGCGAGCTGCTGTCCTCCCGGCCGGAGTTCATCGACCTGTTCGTCGCGATCGGCCGGCTCGGGCGGTCGCTCGGGATTCACCTGCTGCTGGCTTCGCAACGGCTGGAGGAGGGTCGCCTGCGCGGGCTCGACTCGCACCTGTCCTACCGGATCGGCCTGCGGACGTTCTCCGCCGCGGAAAGCCGCGCGGTGCTGGGCGTCGCGGACGCCTACCACCTGCCGCCGGTGCCCGGGTCGGCGTACCTGAAGTCCGACACCGAAACGCTGATCCGGCTCAAGGCGGCCTACGTCTCCGGGGAACTGCCGCCGCGCAGCACGGTCGTGCGCGAGGACGGTCAAGAGCTCGGCGTGCTGCCGTTTTCCCTGGCGCCGGTGGAAATCCCGGTGACGACCGAGGTGTCCGCGGCTCCTGCGGAGGGCGGTACCGGCGAGACGATCATCGGCGCGATGCTGTCGCGCCTGGAGGGCCGCGGCCCGGCGGCGCACCAGATCTGGCTGCCGCCGCTGGCCGAACCCCCGACGCTGGACCAGCTGCTGCCGCCGCTCGGCGAAGACGCGGCGCGCGGCCTGTGCCCGCTCGGCTGGGGCGGCAACGGCAAGCTGACGATCCCGGTGGCGCTGGTGGACAAGCCGTTCGAGCAGCGCCGCGACCTGCACTGGGCCGACTTCTCCGGCGCGGCCGGGCACGCGCTGATCGTCGGCGCGCCGCAGAGCGGGAAGTCGACGCTGATGAAGGACATCGCGGGCATGCTCGCGCTGACGCACACCCCGGCCGAGGTGCAGCTGTTCGTGCTGGACATGGGCGGTGGCGCGCTGGCGCCGATCGCCGGGCTGCCGCACGTGTCGGGGTACGCGACCCGCCGGGACGCGCAGCGCTGCCGCCGGGTGGTGGCCGAGCTGACGACGTTGCTGGAGCAGCGCGAGGAGTTCTTCGCGGCGCAGGGGATCGAGTCGATGGCGGCGTTCCGCGCCCGCCGGTCCGAGTTCACCGAGAGCACGGACGAGCGCGAGTTCGGCGACGTCTTCCTGTTCGTGGACAACTGGACCACGATCCGCCAGGAGTACGAGCAGCTGGAGGAGCAGATCACCGGCCTGGCCGCGCGCGGGCTCGGCTTCGGCATCCACGTGATCGTCTCGCTCAACCAGTGGATCGGCGTCCGCGCCCAGCTGCGCGACGCCATCGGCACCCGTTTCGAGCTGCGCCTGGGCGACCCGATGGACTCCTCGATCGACCGCAAGGTGGCGGCCAACGTCCCCGCGGACCGCCCGGGCCGCGGCATCACGGCGGAGAAGCTCCACTTCCTGGCGGCGTTGCCCCGCATCGACTCCGACCAGCGCCCGGACACGATCGGCGCCGGCGGCGTCGACCTGGTGCGGCGGATTTCCGAGGCGTGGCAGGGGCCGCGCGCGCCGCAGGTCCGGCTGCTGCCGCCGGAGGTGCCCCTGGACGAGTTGCCCGCGGCTCCGTCGCGCCAGGTCACGCTGGGGATCGCGGAATCGACGTTGCGCCCGGTGTACCTGGACTTCGCGGCGGACCCGCACTTCGTCGCGTTCGGCGATGTGGAGTCGGGCAAGTCGTCACTGCTGCGAGCGATCGCCACCGGAATCACGTCGGCGTACACGCCGGAGGAAGCGGCGATCATCGTGGCGGACTACCGCCGCGGTCTCCTCGGCGCGGTGGCCGAGCCGCACCTGCTGGGGTACGCGGGAGCGGAAGGCAAGCTCACGGACCTGATCGCGGAGTGCGCGCAGGCGATGCGCAACCGCCTGCCGGGGCCGTCCGTGACGCCGGAGCAGCTGCGGAACCGCTCGTGGTGGCGCGGGCCGGAGCTGTTCGTCCTGGTGGACGACTACGAGCTGGTGGCGACGGTGGGCCGCAACCCGTTGCAGCCGTTGCTGGAGTTCCTGCCGCAGGCCCGCGACATCGGCCTGCACCTGGTGATCGTGCGTGGGTCGGGCGGGGCCGGCAGGGCGTTGTTCGAGCCGGTGCTGCAACGGCTGCGCGAGCTGGGTTCGCCGGGGCTGATCATGTCGGGGACGAAGGACGAAGGCGCGTTGCTGGCGGACGTGAAGCCGTCACCCCAGCCGCCGGGCCGGGGAACGCTGGTATCGCGGCGGCACGGGACCGGGCTGGTCCAGGTGGCGTGGACGAAACCGGCGGAGTCCTGAGCACCCGGGTGGAGCCCAGCGCGCGGGCCCGGTGGTCTCGGCGGCGAAGTGGTAGTAGCAGATCGCCCGGTGCTCGCCCGCGGCCCAGTTCGCCGACGTCGGCGTCATGACCTGCACGCGGACGTCGGGGACCGCGCGGGCGTCGGCTTCGCAGCGGGCCAGGGTGTCCCGGTAGAGCTCGAGGATGTCGGGCATCGGGCCCTCGCCCAGCGGGAGCACCTCGAACGCCTCACCGGTGTGCTTCTCCGCGCACCTGGGTGGCCGTCCGCTGCTGCCATCACGCCGTCCCGGTGCCGATCCGGTACGCGAGCACGCCCGTCCAGGCGGTGAAGGCGATGAGGCCGAAGACGGGCGCGAGGAGGCCGCCGAGGAGCCCCGGAGACGAGCGTGGCGACGGCGTACCGGCTGATCGGCTGCTGCCGGAGTTCGGCACGCAACAGCTCGTCGAAGAGCTCGGGGTCGTGCTGTGGTGCTGTCATCACTCCGGGCCCGCAAGGGCAAGAATTGCGACACGCCGAAAAAGCGTGCGGAAATGAAATCGAACTCCCCTCTTCCCCGCCGCCGCAGCGACAGGCTTTCACACACTAACCCACCACACTGGCAAGCCGGAATGTGAGGCACATCACGGCCCATACCGGTAATATCCGGAGTTTGCTGTCGATGGGACCACGGGGCGGATCAACGCCCCATGGGGGCCTGACCTGCGCGGCTGCGACCACCGTCACGGCGGTTGCGACGTTCGGCGTCTGGACAGGCGGGGAGGGATCGACTAGGGGAGGAAACACCGGTCGGGGGGCCGGCTGGCGCGCGGGGAAATCCATTCCCCATGATGCGCCGTTTTTCCGCTGAGCGGGACACGTCTGAAACCACCGATTCGCCATTCCGCGAACCCATTCATCGAGGGCGCACCCACCGGGGAGAAAGCCGCCCTGATCTGTTCCGCACACGAGGGGAGAACACCCGCATGTCCATCCGTCCCAGGGCCGTGGCCATCACCACGGCCTTGCTGGCCGCCGGGCTGCTGACCACCGGTCCCGCCGAAGCCGTTTCCGGCGGGACCGCCGCCGCGCCGGGGGCCTATCCGTACGCCGCGAAACTGACCGCCGACGGGCGCGCCTGCGGTGGGGCACTCGTCGCGCCCGACCTCGTCCTCACCGCCGCCGGCTGCTTCCCCGAGAACCCGCAGGGCGGGGTACCCGCCAAGGCGACCACCGCCACCATCGGGCGGACCAGCCTGAGCGGCACCGGCGGGCACGTCGTGGGAGTCACGAACGTCGTCGTCCGGGCCGACCGGGACGTCGCGCTCGCCCGGCTCGCCACGCCCCTCACCGACATCGCTCCCCTGCCGCTCAGCACCATCCCGGCCGGCTCCGGCGGCGGCGACGAAACGTTCAGCCTGGCCGGCTACGGCCGCACCGAAAGCGAATGGGTGCCCGACACGCTGCACGTCGGCACGTTCAAGGCCGCGTCCTCGACGGCGACCACCCTGACGCTGACCGGCACGAACGGCACCGACGCCTGCAAGGGCGACGCCGGCGCGCCCGTCTTCCGCGACGCCGGCGGCCGCACCGACGTCCTCGCGGTGACCAGCACCTCGTGGCAGCACGGCTGCTTCGGGGAAACCACCACCCGCCAGGGCACCGTGGCCGCCCGCATCGACGACATCGCCGGCTGGATCCGCCAGCAGGCGCTGGCCCCGGTCGCCAAGGCCGTCGGCCACTCGATCACGCTGACCTGGCACGCGGTGGCCGGCAGCATCGGCTACCGCGTCTACGCCGCGGCCACCCCGGACGTGCCCGTGGACAGCGCGCACCTGCTCGGCAGCGTCGGCGGCACGTCGTACACGCACACCGGCCTGCCCGCCAAGCAGACCCGCTACTACCGGGTCGTCGTCGCGACGGCCGACGGCTGGACGAGCACGCCGACCGACGTCGTCTCGGCGACCACCCCGGTCTCGGCGGGCAACGACTTCACCGGCGACGGCAAGGACGACACCGGCGCGGGCTACGACCTCAAGAACGCGCGTACCGGCGTGTACGTCTGGCCGACGAGCGCGGACGGCGGCGTGGGTGCCCCGCAGCTGAAGTGGAACGCCGACGGCTGGGAGGCCGCCAAGGCCCGCTGGGTCACCGGCGACTTCAACGGCGACGGCCGCACCGACTTCGGCGCCTTCTACGACTACCTCGACGGCGGCTCGAACCTGTTCCTCTGGTACGCCAACGCTTCCGGCGGGTTCGACAGCCAGGGCATCAAGTGGAGCGGCGCCTTCCGGCCGCTCAACGCCCGGTTCACCACGGGCGACTTCGACGGCGACGGCCGCACGGACATCGCGGCCGCCTACGACAACGGCAGCGCCGACCTGAGCATGCTGACCTGGCACGCGACGGCGTCCGGCTTCGACGCCCCGGTCACGCAGTGGCGCACCGGGCCGGGCAACTGGAACCTCGCCCAGTCGAGCTGGCGGGGCGGCGACTTCAACGGTGACGGCCGGGCCGACCTGGCCGCCTTCTACGACTACCGCGACAACTCCGCGAACCTGTTCCTCTGGTACGGCAACGCTTCCGGCGGGTTCGACGCGCAGAACGTCAAGTGGAACGGCGGCATCCCGTCCGGCAAGGCGAAGTTCGTCTCCGGCGACTTCGACGGTGACGGGCGCACGGACCTCGGCGCCGCGATCGACCTCGGCGGCGCGAACCTGACGTTCCGCACCTGGCACGGCACCGCCACCGGCGTCGACGCGCCGGTCACGCAGTGGACGACCGGGACCGGGGTCTGGAACCTCGCCCAGTCGCAGTGGACCACCGCCGACCACGACGGGGACGGCCGCACGGACCTGGTCGCCTCCTACGACTACGGCGGCTCGAACACGAACCTGTTCCGCTGGCACGCCAACGCCTCCGGCGGGTTCGACTCCGAAGGCGTCAAGTGGAGCAGCAACGGCACGTTCAACGCCGCCCAGTCGACCTTGTTCTGACCGTGCCACCGGTGGCGGCGTCCCGCCGGGGCGCCGCCACCGCACCCACCGAGGGGAAACCGATGCACCCACGCGGCCGGACCCGGCTCACCGCGCTGTCCGTCACCCTGCTCGCCGGCGGTCTGCTGACCGCGACCCCCGCCGAGGCGCTGTCCGGCGGCACGGTGGTGCCCGTCGGCACCCACCCGTTCCTCGCCCGGATCGCCACCCCGGCGAAGGCCTGCTCGGGCGCGCTGATCGACCCGTCCTGGATCCTCACTTCCGCGACCTGCCTGACCGCGGGCAGCGCGGGCGCCCCGACCGAAGCCGCGACCGTCGTGGTCGGCGACGTCGACCTGGGCACCGGCGCCGGGTTCACCGCGAAGCTGACGAAGGTCGTGCGCCGCACCGACCGGGACGTCGTGCTGGCGAAGCTGGAGAAGCCGGCGACCGGCGTCCAGCCGATCGCCCTGGGCACCACCGCGCCGCAGGCCGGGGACACCCTGCAGGTGGCCGGGTTCGGCCGGACCGCCACCGAGTGGGTGCCCGCGCGGCCGCGTGTCGCGCCGTTCACCGTGTCGGGCGTCAACGGCGCCACCGTGACGGTGTCGTCGGCCGACGGCACCGACACCTGCAAGGGCGACGCCGGCGGTCCCGCGTTCCGCCTGGCGGGCGGCACCGCCCAGCTGGTGGCGCTGAGCAGCACGTCGTGGCAGCACGGCTGCCTGGACGTCACCGAGACCCGCTCCGGCGGCACCGAAACCCGCGTCGACGACCTCGCCGGGTGGATCCGCGACACCACCGTGCCGACGCCGGTTTCGTGCCCGGAGGGTGCGGCGATCTGGACCGCCCGCGCCGACGGCAGCCTCTGGCGCTACGTCCACCTCGGCCCGGCCGACGGCGCGGTCAGCTGGTCGCAGCCGAGCAGCGCGATCGGCTGGGGCTGGGACGGCCGCACCCTGGCCGGCAAGGGCGGCGTCATCTGGGACATCCACCGCAACCACGGCTCGGGCGACCAGTTCGCCTCCGGTGCCCTGAAGCGCTGGACGTACTCGACGGTCACCGGCTGGAGCGGCGGCGGCCAGGTCGGCAACGGCTGGGACCGCTACCTCACCGACGAGTACCAGCGCCGGATCACCGTCGACGAGAAGAACCGCATCTTCATGATCGACGACCAGGGCCGGCTGAAGTACTACCTCTGGAACGACACGACGGGCTCGTGGGTCAACGGCGCCGGCGACGTCCTGGACACCGGCTGGTCCCGCTTCGACTCGATCACCGCGGCCGGCGACGGCGTGCTGTACGCGCGCAAGCCGAGCGGCGAGATGTTCCGCTTCGAGTACGACTTCACGGCCTCGGCGTGGGCGGACAAGGACCGCGCGGTCGGCGTCGGCTGGCAGATGTTCAGCGAGGTCTTCTCGCCGGGCGGCGACATCCTGTACGGCCGCGGCAGCACCGGCACCAGCCCGTTCGACGGCCGGACCGGCCCGGTCCTGCGCTGGTACCGGTACTCGGCCAACACCGACACGTGGGCGCCCTCCGGCCCCGACCACATGGGCGTGACGATCGGCTCGGGCTGGAACACCGAGATCCACGTGACCGCCGCCCCCGACTCCTGCAAGCTCGCCGGCTGACCGAGGAGAAGAGCCGATGAAGAGGATGACAGCGGTTTCGGCCGCCCTGCTCGCCGCGACCGCGGCCGGCATCGTCCCCGCGGCCGCGGTTCCCGGCCCCACGGCGGTGAACTTCGGCTTCGCGGCCAAGCTCACCGCCGAGGGCCGCGCCTGCAGCGGCGCGCTCGTCGAACCCACGCTCGTCCTCACCGCGGCGAGCTGCTTCCCCGAGAACCCGCCGGCGACGCCCGTCAGCGTCACCGTCGGGACGCACACCGCCAAGGTGCTCACGGTGCTCCCGCGCACCGACCGCGACGTCGCACTCGCCCGGATCGACACCACGATCACCGACGTCCCGACGCTCAAGCTCGCCGCGACGGCCGGCGTGCCCGGTGCGTCGGACGAGCTCTCGCTGCTCGGCTGGGGCCGGACGGACACCGAGTGGGTGCCGAACGAGGCCCACGTCGGCAAGTTCACCGTCTCGGCGTCCACCGCGACGACCCTGTCGCTGACCGGAGCCGCCGACGCCTGCAAGGGCGACGCCGGTGCGCCGGTCTTCCGCGCGGACGGCACCCTCGCCGGGGTGGCCGGGACGTCCTGGCAGCACGGCTGCTTCGGCGAGACGGAAACCCGCCAGGGCACGACCGCCGCCCGGGCCGACGACCTGCGCGACTGGATCCGTGGCCAGGCCATCATCGCCACGGCCAAGGCGGTCGGCCACGGCGTGACACTGTCCTGGACCCCGCTCACCGCTTCCGACGACGTGACGTACTCGATCTACGCCAGTTCGAACGGTCCCGTCGTGATCAGCGCCGAACAGCTCGTCGGCACCACCAAGGCGAGCACGTTCCTCCACTCGGCCACGGCCCGCAAGACGTGGAACTACCTGGTCGTCGCGAACGGCGCCGCGAGCCCGCAGTTCACCGCCACCACCCGCGGGCGCTCGGCCGGTGACTTCACCGGCGACGGCAAGGACGACATCGCCACCTTCACCCGGGCGAACGGCGCGGACGTCTTCGTGTCGGCGTCGGACGGCACCAGGTTCACCGGCACGTCGCAGCTGTGGCACGACTCGTTCGGCATCGGCTCGGAGATCCCGCTGAGCGGGGACTTCAACGGGGACGGCAAGGTCGACGTCGCCACGTTCACCCGCGGCTCGCTCGGCGACGTCTACGTCGCGCTGTCGGACGGCACCAAGTTCACCGGCAACGGCGTCAAGTGGCACGACAACTTCGCCTACAACAACGAAGTTCCCGCGGTCGGCGACTTCAACGGTGACGGCAAGGACGACATCGCCGTGTTCACCCTCGGCGGCCCCGCGGACGTCTACGTCGCGTTGTCGGACGGCACCAAGTTCGTCGGCGACGGGGTCAAGTGGCACGACCACTTCGGCATCGACAGCGAACTGCCCGCCGTCGGGGACTTCAACGGCGACGGCAAGGACGACCTCGCCGTCTTCACCCGCGGCACGACCGGCGACGTCTACGTCGCGCTCTCGGACGGCACCAAGTTCGTCGGCAACAGCGTCAAGTGGCACGACAACTTCGCCTACAACAGCGAGGTCCCGGCGATCGGCGACTTCGACGGCGACGGCAAGGACGACCTCGCGGTGTTCACCCGCGGCAGCATCGCCGACGTCTACGTGGCGTTGTCGGACGGCACGAAGTTCACCGGCAACGGCGTCCGCTGGCACGACAACTTCGGCTACAACGACGAGATCCCCGGCGTCGGCGACTTCAACGGTGACGGCAAAGCCGACATCGTGGTCTTCACCCGCGCGAGCAGCGCCGACGTGTACGTCTCCCTTTCGGACGGCACCAAGTTCACCGGCAACAGCATCAAGTGGCACGACAACTTCGCCTACAACAGCGAAGTGCCCGTGCCACGGGCGATCACCATCCTGTAGGCGGCGGACCCGCCCCCGGCGTCCCGGGGGCGGGTTACCGACTTCGGTAGGTTCCGAAAATCCTTCACGGCTCTTACGTTGGGCCGGTCGTCCCGTTCGGGGCGGATATCCGGATCACCTGGGCCGAAGGGCATTTTCATGCGAATGTCGAGGGCTTTGGCCGCGGTCGGCGCGGCCGCCGCGGCGCTGGGCGTGGTCTCGGCGGGAGTCGCGGACGCACAGCAGGACATCATCGGCGGGACCACGGTCTCCTCCGCGCCGTGGGGCGCCCAGATCTACTGGAACAACGTCACCACCTACGGCGGGTTCGAGTGCTCGGGGACGATCATCGCCCCGCAGTGGGTGCTCACCGCCCGGCACTGCCTCAACTCGCCCGGCATGCACGTCAAGGTCGGCAACGTGGCCCTCCAGCAGGGCACGAACGCCGCCGTCGACCAGCAGAAGGCCTCCCCGAACGGGGACGTCGCGCTGCTGCACCTGTCGACCGCGGTCAGCACGACGTACATGAAGCTCGGCACCGGCAATCCGCCGACCGGGTCGACCAACCAGATCTACGGCTGGGGCCGCACGCAGGGCAGCAGCCCGCCGTCGAGCACCCTGAAGACGGCCAACGTGCGCGTGACCGGCCTGAGCTCGGACGCCTACGGCGGCACGGCGATCGCGAGCCAGGGCGTCACCGGCTCGGCGTGGCACGGCGACTCGGGCGGCCCGCAGCTCTACAACGGCCTCCAGGTCGGCGTGTGCTCGACGGGCAGCAACTCCGGTTCCAACACCCAGGGCACGCAGAACTACGCGAGCATCGCCTCCAGCCGCAGCTGGATCCGCACGACGACCGGCGTCTGAGCCGGCGGACCGTGGGCCGGCCGTCCCGCCCGGGCGGCCGGCCCACGGCATACTCGGGGCATGAAGTTCCGCACCCGGGTCCTGCTCGGCGGCAAGACCGCGACCGGCCTGCCCGTTCCCGCCGACGTCGTCGAGGCGCTCGGCGCCGGCAAGAAGCCCGCGGTCACCGTGACGCTCGGCGGCCACACGTACCGCACCACCGTCGCCAGCCGCGGCGGGCAGTTCCTGGTGCCGCTGAGCGCGGAGAACCGGGGGCAGGCCGGGGTCGCCGCCGGGGACGACGTCGAGGTCGAAATCGCCCTCGACACCGCGCCCCGCGAACTCGAGATCCCCGCCGACCTGGCGGAGGCGCTCGCCGCCGACGAGGCCGCCCGGACCCGGTTCGAGAGCCTGTCCTACAGCGCGAAACAGCGGTTCGTGCTGCCGATCGGCCAGGCGAAGACCGAGGAGACCCGGCAGCGGCGGGTCGCCAAGGTCATCACGGACCTGCGCGCCGGGAAGTAGTCAGTCCGCAATGGACGCCCGCAGCGCCGCCTTGTCCGGCTTCCCGGACGGTGCCACGGGAACTTTCCCCACGAAGCTGAACCGCGCCGGCACCGCCGCCTCCCCCAGCTCGGCCGCCACCGCCTTTCGCACCTCGTCCAGGTCCGGCGTGCGGCCCGGCGCCGGGACCACGAACGCGTGCGCCGCCTCCCCGGTCAGCGCGTCCGGGACCGCGACCACGTACGCCTGATCGACGTCCGGGCACGCCGCGATCGCCCGCTCGATCGGGCCGGTGTAGTGGATGATCGCGTTCACGATCACCACGTCCCGCGCGCGGCCGGACAGGTGCAGGTAGCCCTCGGCGTCCACGAACCCCAGGTCCTGGGTGCGCACCCAGCCGTCGCTCAGCACCTCGGCGGTGGTCACGTCGTCACGCCAGTACCCCGAGAAGGCCGACGGCGTCCGCACCCACACCTCACCCTCCCGGACCGCGATTTCGACCGTGTCGCAGGCCTTCCCGACCGAACCGGCCCCCTCGTCCGCCCGGCAGATGGTCAGCATCCCGGTCTCGGTCTGGCCGTAGGCGTGGTGCATCGCGGGCCCGATCCGCTCGGCCGCCTCGGCGAGCGTGTGCGGCGGCACCGGCGACCCGGCCACGATCAGCGTCCGCAGCGCGCTCAGGTCGACGTCTTCGGTCCGCAGCACGTCCAGCATCCGGTGCAGCCGCGGCACGGTCGTCAGCGCCGCCGTGATGCCCAGCCGCGGGAGCACCCCCGGGAAGTCGGGCAGCGCCTCGGGGATCACCGCCGTGCCGCCCGCGAACAGGCAGACCCCCAGCTGTTCGACCATCACCGCGCTGGCGAGGGATCCGAACAGCAGGTACCGGGCGAACCCCGTCCCCAGCCGCTCGTGCGCCGAGCCGGGCACCGGCGGCTGCCACACGCGGCCTTCGGTCAGGGCGCGGTAGCTGTAGGCCACCCCCTTCGGGAGGCCGGTGCTGCCGCTGGTGAACACGACCGTCGCGATGTCGTCCGGCCGCCCCTGCGGCACCGGCTCGACCGGGGACGTCCGCAGCAGCGATGCCACCGGCAGCATCGGAACCCCGGCCTCCCACGGATCGTCGGCGACCACCGCGGCGACGTCCCCGAGGATGTGCCGCAGCTGCGCCTCCGGCAGCCCGGCCCGCACGGCGACCGCGCGGGCGCCGAGGACGTGCACCGCGACCAGGGCCGCGAACCCCTCCGGGGTGACGGCGGTGGCCAGCCCGACGCCGTCGCCCGGCCCGAGCCCGGCCGCCCGCAGGCCCGCGGTGCACCGGCCGATCAGGTCCCGCAGCTCGCCCCGGGTGGTCACCCGCGGCCCGTGTTCGAACGCGGGGACCTCCGGAGCACGCTCCAGCTCGTCCAGCAGTGCCTGCGGGTGGACCATCGCGAACCGCCTCTCGCCCGGGTGTCCCGGTCTACCGGGCGGATCTCAGAATTTCGGCAGAGACGACCGCCTCCCGCGGGAGCGACCGCAGCGACAGCGTGCCCGCGACGGCGACCGCCGCGATCAGGCCGGTGGCCGCGGCCAGCGTCCAGAAGTCCGGGTGGACGATCGACTGGCCGCGCTCGGCCTGCCAGGTGAGCAGCCCGATCAGCCCCAGGTAGCCCGCGCCCGCGGTCCGGACCAGCCGGCGGCGGACGACGTCGGATTCGAGCACCCGGTACCGGCGGGCCAGCAGGAGCAGCCCGAACGCGGCCAGCGGCAGCACCTGCAGCGCGTGGATGCCGACGAAGTGCGGGATCCGCAGGTCCCCGCCGACCGTGCTCCAGCCGACCACCGGCAGCCCGGGGCCGCCGTCGTCGACACCGACCGAGTGGGCGCCGAACGTCGAGTACCTGCCGGTCGCCTCGAGCGTCGCCTGCTGCGCCGGCGTCGGCGAGAACATCAGCGTCGCGACGTACATCCCGACCACCGCCAGGCCGGTGCCCCAGCGCAGCGCCGAGCGCAGCGCGCGGTCCGGGATGCGCTGGAACAGCAGCACGACGGCGACGGCGGCGGTCATCGACCACGCCGTGTAGGCGCCGCCCGCGACGACGTTGTTGATCGCGGCGTCCATCGGCGTGGACTGGTTGAAGTGCAGCGTCCGGCCGCGGACGACGATCTGCCACACCAGCAGCACGAAGTCGAGGCCGATGCCGACGGCGAACAGCGTGCCGAACCACCAGCCGGTCCGGCGGGCGCGGCGCACGTGCGTCAGCAGCCAGGCCAGCGTCAGCGCGTACAGCCCGATCGACACGGAGAACTTGAAGGGCTTGAGCCAGATCGGCGCGTTGACCAGCGTGCGATCATCGAAGAGGAGCCCGAGCAGCGAGACCGCGCACAGCACCCCCATCGCCCCGGCGAGCACCACCAGCGGGCGGTGCCACGAGCGGAGCGTGACCAGCGGATTTCCCTTGTCTGCCATGGTCTCGAGCGTGCCGCGGAAGCGGTGGGGAAACACTGGAGCGCACCACCGGACCGGGGTGGGGAGCGCCCTACCCCCACTCGCGTGGGTAATAGTGCCGTCACCGCGACCGGCAGTTGTGCCGTTTGACCACACTGGCCTCTTTTCTAGCGTGACTTTCACACCGCGCGGACCACCGCGCCAGGGGTATTCGCTTCAGGAAGGAGGTGGCCCGTCGATGTCCAGTCCGGGATTCCAGGCAGATTCCGCTGCCATGACGCGCGCCGTCCAGGGTTTCGAGGAAACCGCGACGAACGCCAAGTCCACGATGGCCAGCTTGGAGTCCGAGCTGACCGAGGCGCTGCGCAACTACAAGGGTGACCAGGCCGTGGCCTTCTGGGACCTCCAGCGCCGGCTGCAGGAAAAGATGTCCGCCGCGGTGAAGGAGCTCGACACGATGTCGCAGCTCGTGCACACCAGCCACGCGAACTACGGCCGCGGCGACGCCGACGTCCACCAGAGCTTCCAGGGGGTCGGCAACACCCTCGAGGGCTCGGGCGTGCTCCCCCGCCTCAACCCCTGACCGAGAGGACGCCCACCATGGCCGACGTCGTCGAAATCAACTTCGCCGCGCTGCAGCACAGCTCGGCATCCCTGGCCGCCAAGGCCAAGGCGCTCACCTCGCAGCTGGAGCAGCTGCACCAGAACCTGCAGCCGATCACCGCGACCTGGTACGCCTCCGGCAGCTCCGCCGGTGACGCCGCCCGCCAGGCGGAGACCCGCCTGCGCCAGGCCACCGCGGACATCGTCGCGATCATCGCGCAGTTCGGCGGGAAGGTCGGCGAGGCGCACGACCTCCAGCAGTCGCTGGAAAACCGCAACCAGGGACTGTTCGCGGGCTGACCCGCGCCCCAGACGTCGGTCGGCCGGTGCGGGAAACCCCCCGCTCGCACCGGCCGACCGGCTTTCCCCATGTCAGCCCCATCGCGCCAGAGAGCCGGGACCGATGCCAGACCAGTCGTACTACGTCCACCTGGAATCGCTGAAGGACTTCGTGCGGGAGCTGGAGACCCAGATCCACGCGATGTCGAAACCGAACGACTTCCTGCTGACCCTCGGCGAGGAACCGCTGCTGTTCGGCGAGTTCGGCGAGGCGGGGTCGCTGGCCGACGCCCACCGCGCCGCCGTCTCGGAGATGCAGGGCCTGCTCGACCAGGTCCGCAGCGCGATCGGGTTCGCCCAGGACGTCACCACCACGGTCGCCGACGGGTACCAGCACGCCGACCAGTCGGTCGCCGGGGACCTGCACGCTTCGGGTGCCGTCACCGGCCTGCTCGACCCGGTCCTGGGCCTGCTGGGCGGCGGAGACACGGACGGGAGCCGCAAGGGATGACGAACACCGCGCACACGAACTTCGCCGCGTACAGCCACCAGCAGCTGTACGCGATGCTGCAGGCCGGCGACCCCAACAGCGCGCGGCACGCCGCCGACAAGTGGAAGTCCGCCGCGCTGCACCTGCACGAGCAGGCCCACAACCTCAACGCGGAGCTCACCGAGTTCAAGGACCAGTGGACCGGTGGCGCGGCCGACCAGTACCAGCGGATGATCATCGACCTCGCGAACGGCATCTCGAAGGTGGCGCAGACCGCGGAGGCGATGAACGTGACGCTCGGGGACGCCGCCGACGCGCTGGTCAAGGCCAAGAAGGAGATGCCGCCGCCGGTTTCGGTGCCGGACGTCGCCCCGGCCGACGTCGCGCTCGCGGTGAACCCGCCGCTGCTGCCGCCGGACGCCTCCCCCGCGGTCGTGCAGGCCGCGGCGCAGCAGCGTCAGCAGGCCATCGCCAACGTCGAAGCGCAGCAGGCCGCCGCGAACGCCGCGGGCTCGGCCCACGGCCGGGCGATCGTCGTGATGACCCAGCTCGCCGGCGAGTACACCGCCGCGGAGGAGTCGATCCCGGCGTCGCCGAACGCCGTCCAGACGCCGCCGGTGCCGCCGGCCGGCGGGAGTGCGGGCAGTGCCGGTTCGCCGGGGCTCGTCGGCAACGGCATGACCGGGGGCGGCGTCGTCGTGACCCCCACCGACGGGCACCCGCTGCCCGGTGGCGGGACGACGACCCAGCCGGGGACGACCGTGCCGACGTCGAACCCGCTGTTCGGCGACATGTTCACCGCCGGGCTCGCCGCCGCTTCGGCGGCCGCGTTCGGCCGGTTCGGGTCGATCATGCCGAAGGTGCCGTCGTGGGCGAGCGGCAAGGACCCCAAGGACGGCAAGGAGGAACCACCGGGCACGAAGCTCGGCGGGGGCGGGGCCGGCGTCGAAGGCGGTGCCGGGGGCGGCATCCCGATCGGCGGCGGGGACGCGCCTTCGCTCGGCGGCGGCGGGGTCCCGGTCGGCGGCGGGCTCACCGGTCCCGGCGAAGTCCCGGCGGCGCACTCCGGCCTGGCCGGCGACGGCGGCGCGGGCAACGCGCTGAGCGGCCTCGCGGGTGGCGCGGCCGGGGCCGCGGCGGCGTCGGCGGCCAAGGGCGCGATGCCGATGATGCCCATGATGCCGATGGGCATGGGCGGCGGCGGGGACATGGGCTCCGGGCGCCGGATCCCGGCATGGCTGGTGGAGACGGAGAACGTCTGGGGCCAGTCGGCCCCGGTCGCGCCGCCGGTCATCGGCGAAGACAGCGTCTGATGGCGGCGGCGGGCTACCGCGTCGCCCCGGCGCGCCTCGACACCGAGGCGGGCGAGTCCGGCTCGCGTGCGGACGCGTTGGGTGCGGCGCAGGCGGCGGTGGCGGGCGAGAAGCTGCCCGCCGCCGCGTTCGGCCAGGTCAGCGAGTCGGCCGCCGCGGCCAAGACGTTCGAGAAGACCATGACCGAGCTGGGCGCGAAGCTCGAGTCGAGCGTGTCCCGGCTGCGGACGATCCAAAGTGGACTCACCGCGTGTGCCGCCGGCTACCGGCGCACCGACGCGCAGGTCGCCGCGATGTACCGGGCGCTCATGCCGGAGGATCCGTTGCCCCGCGCGGGAAATCCCGCCGGCATCGGCGGCTCGGCGGACACCGGGACGTGGGCGCACGCGATCGCGGACAACCGCGTCAAGGTCACCGACGCGCTGACGGCCGAGCGGTTGCGGCTGGCCGCGTCGACCGACGCCGGGGACATCGCGCGGTCGCAGGCGCGGATCAAGCTGTACGAGGACATCCTGGCGAACAACCGGCAGATCCTCCGGTTCGACCCCTCGGGCAACGGCCGGATCGCCGAGCTCGTCGGGCACATCGAGCCGGGGACGCGGAACGTCGGGCTGTTCGTCCCCGGCGTCAACACGCAGATGGCGAACTTCGACGCCTACGCCGGTCTCGGCCGGAGCCTGGTGGCCGCGGACCCGTCCGGGCGCACGGCGGTCGTCGTCTGGGCCGACGGGGTGTTTCCGCAGGGCCCGGTGGCGCAGGGACCGGACGCGGCGTACGCCCAGGCGATGGCGCCGGACCTGAAGGGTTTCGCCGACGACCTGCGCGGCGAGATCGCGAGCCACGCGGGTTCCGGCGTCACGCTGACCGCGATCGGGCACAGCTACGGCGGCGCGACGGTCGGGCTGGCGGAGACGCACGGCCTCGACGTCGACCGCGTCCTGCACGTCGAGTCGGCGGGCATGGGCCACGGCGTGTGGTCGCCGGCCGACCTGCCGGCGAGCCAGGCGGGCGTCCAGCGGTTCTCGATGACGGCCCCGCTCGACCCGATCGTGGTGGCGCAGGGCAACGCGTGGGGCCTGGAGTGGACCGGCATCGGCCACGGCGCGGACCCCGACGTCTTCCCCGGCGTGACGGAGCTGCCGACCGGCAACGACGCGTCCGGTGCGGCACTCTGGGGCGTGTCATCCCACAACGACGTGCTGAAGCCGGGTTCCGATTCGTGGACGAACATGTACCGCGTGCTCACCTCGGGCGGTGACGTCCGATGACGCCGGAACTGACCCGCCTGGCGGCCGAGCTGACCACGGTGATCGACGACGTCGCGGCGGCCTTCGGCGGCCCCGCGGACCCGACGCTCTCGGGCGAGCTCGACTGCGACCCCACCACCCCGGGCCACCTGCTGTGCTGGCAGTACGGCGTCCGCGTCGACCACCCGGCCGCCCCGGAAACCACCCTGACGACGCTCCTCCCGGCGTTGCGCCGCGACGGCTGGGAATCCCACGACCGCAGCACCCCCCGCGAGCAGATCACCCGCTTCACCCGCGACGGCGCCGACTTCACCATCCACATCGCCGGCCCGGTGACGATCATCGGCTCCACCCGCCCAGTCCCCGCCTGACGCCGTGTCGTCCCTTCAATCACGCGTGTCGACCCCCCAATCACGCGAGTTGACCCTCCAATCACGCGAATCCCGGCCGCGGATCACGCCAGCCGACCGGCCAAGCCCGTGATCCGAGGGTCGACACGCGTGATTGAACAGTCGACACGTGTGATTGGGGGGTCGACACGGCCTACGGGGTGAAGCGGGTGGGGCGCCAGCCTCGGCGGCGGGCTCGGCGGACCGCCGCCACCGTCACGCCGGCGGCCGCGGCGAAGGCGACCCCGGCCAGGGCGATCGTGCCCGCCGGGACGTCGGAGCGGCGGGGCGCGGGGGCCGCGGCCGGGACCACCATCGGCGAGGAAGCGGACGGAAGAACCGAGCCCGGCGGCGGGACGTCGGCCGGCAGGGTCGAGGACACCGCCGCGTAGGCGTCCATGACTCCCCAGCCCAGCCGCGGGTCGTGGCCACCGGACGGCGGCCGGTGGGCCGTCAGCGTCAGCCGGGTCACGACCTGGTCGCCCGACAGCGCCGGGTGGTACGCCCGCACCAGGGCCGCGACCCCGGCGACGTACGCCGCCGCGAGGCCCGGGTCGGTCACCGGCCAGCGGTGCGCCACCGCGCCGCCCGCCCCCGCCGACGTGCTCACCAGCTCCGCTCCCGGCGCCGCGACGCCGACGTAGTCCCCCGCTTCCGTCTGCACCGGCTCCCCCGCGGGGTTCACCGAGCCGACCGCCAGGACTCCGGACGTCGCCGTCGGGTACGTCCGCGCGCCCTGCTGGGTCGCCGACGCCGCCGAGACGACCACCGCGCCTTCCGCACGCGCCCGCGCGACCGCCCCCGACAACGCCGGGCTGTCGACCGCCGCGGGCACCGCGACCAGGATCACGCTCGCGCGCCGGTCCACGGCCCGGTCGATCCCGTCGGCCAGCTCGGCCGGGTCACCGCCGTCGCCGGTGGTGTAGCGGATCGGCAGCAGCCGCACGCCGGGGGCGACCCCCGCGAACGTCGTCGCCGGATCGGGCTGGGCGCCGACGATCCCGGCCGCGATCGTGCCGCGGCCGTCGCAGTCCGTGCGCTCGGTGCCGGGGCCGCCTTCGAGCTGGCCGGGCGCGAACTGCGTGTTCTGCCCGTCGACGCCGGTGCCGATCACGGCCACCAGCTGGCCGTCGCCGCGCGTCAGCGGCCACAGCCGCGCCGGGTCGACCAGGCGCTGGCCCCACGGGACGTCACCGGCGTAGGTGCCGGACGGGTTCGCACACCCCTGCGCCGAGGCGGCCGGCGCACCGAAGACGCCCGACGCCGCCACAAGGCCCGCCACCGCAAGCACCGCCGGTAACCGCACCCGCACCCCCGAACCGAAAGACGGTGGCGGAAAAGGGATTCCGCCACCGCCAGTCTAGCCCGGACGACCGCCTCAGCGAAGGTCCATGCCGAGATCCAGTGCCGGCGAGGAATGGGTCAGCCCGCCCACCGACAGATAGTCCACACCGGACAGTGCGTAGGCCTTACCACGGTCGAGGGTCAGTCCACCAGAGGATTCCAGCCGCGTCTTCGGCGAGACTTCGTCGCGGCGCGCGACCGCCCGGCGGCACTGCTCGGGTGTGAAGTTGTCCAGCAGCACCTCGTCCGCCCCGGCGGCCAGCGCTTCCTCCAGCTGCGCGAGGGTGTCGACCTCGACCTCGCAGGCCAGTTCCGGGGCGTGCGCCCGGGCCGCGGCCAGCGCCGCCGTCACCGAACCCGCGGCGACGACGTGGTTGTCCTTGATCAGCACCGCGTCGCCGAGGCCCAGCCGGTGGTTGACCCCGCCGCCGCAGCGGACGGCGTACTTCTGCAGCAGCCGCAGTCCCGGCAACGTCTTGCGGGAGTCCCGGATCGCGCACGCCGTACCGTCCACTTCGGACACCCAGGCGGCGGTCGCGGTGGCGACGCCGGAGAGGTGGCACAGCAGGTTCAGCGCCGTGCGCTCGGCGGTGAGCAGCCCGCGCACCGGCCCGGCCAGCACGAGCGCCGGCTCCCCCGCGACCAGCCGGTCGCCGTCTTCGCGCCGAGCGAGCACCTCGTACCCGTCGCCCAGGACCATGTCGAACACGGCGAGCGCGACCGGCAGCCCGGCCACGACGCCGTCGACGCGCGGGGTCAGCTCGGCGACCGCGGTCGCGTCGGCCGGCACCGTCGACGCCGTCGTCGCGTCCGGCCCGTACCGCAGGTCTTCGCCCAGCGCCGTGGAAACCACGCGCTCGACGTCGTCGACGTCGAGCCCCGCGGCCGCGATCAGGCGGCGGACGGGTTCGGAGATCGGGAACGTCATGCCACGCCTTCCAGGGGGATCGGGTCGGCCAGCACGGGCTGGCCGGACGGGCTGAGCCGGATGAGCTGGCTGCGTCGACGGCCGTCGTCGCGCGCCGGGAAGTCGGTGCGCACGTGACAGCCCCGCGACTCGGTGCGCCGGACGGCCGCGGCGAGCAGCGCCTGCGCCACCACGGTCAGCGCCGCGTCCTCGACCGCCGCGTGCGTCCACAACGGAGTGTCCGAAATCGACAGATCGAGCACCGAGCCGGCGGCCGCCAAGCCGTCGGCGTCCCGGCCGATCGCCGCGTACCGGCTCATCACGCGCTGCAGGGAGTCGCGGTCCGCGGCCGGCGCGGTAGTCCACGAAGGCAGCCGCCCCCGCGAAGGATCGGCCAGCAGCCCGGCCGCGAGGTCCGCCGCGACGGCCTCGGCGACCCGCTGCCCGACGACCAGGCCTTCGAGCAAGCTGTTGGACGCCAACCGGTTCGCGCCGTGCAGACCCGTTCGCGCGACCTCGCCGGCCGCGTAGAGCCCGGCCACCGAAGAGCGTCCGTCCACAGTGGTCACGATGCCGCCACAGGAGAAGTGCGCCGCCGGGGTGACCGGGATCGGGTCCACGGCCGGGTCGAGACCCAGCGCCGCGCACGCCGCGAAGACGGTCGGGAACCGCTGCGCGAAGCCCGCGATGCCGGTCGCGTCGAGGAAGACGTGGTCGTCGACGCCGCCGGGCGCGGTCCCCATCCGCCGGGTGATCGCCGCCGAGACGACGTCCCGCGGCGCGAGGTCGCCGAGCGGGTGCACGCCCCGCATGACCGGCAGCCCGGCGCCGTCGACCAGCGTCGCACCCTCGCCGCGCACGGCCTCGGTGACCAGCGGGCAGCGGCCGCGCGCGCCCGGGGTGTAGAGCACCGTCGGGTGGAACTGCACGAACTCGATGTCCGCCACGGTCGCGCCGGCCCGCAGCGCGAGGGCGAGCCCGTCGCCGGTGGCGATCTCCGGGTTCGACGTCGCCTGGTAGAGCTGCCCGAGCCCGCCGCTGGCCACGAGCACGGCCGCGGCGCGGACGACGCCGGGCACGCCGTGGCGGTCGAGCACCGTCACCCCGGCGACCCGGCCGCCGGGCGTGCGCAGCGCGTCGACGGCGATGTGGTGCTCCAGCACCGGCACCCCGACCTGCCCGGCCTGCGCGACCAGCGCGCGTTCGACCTCGGCGCCGGTCGCGTCGCCGCCCGCGTGGATCACGCGGAACGCGCTGTGCCCGCCTTCGCGGCCCCGCGCGAGCAGCCCGGAGGCCGCGACGTCGAACCGCGCGCCGTCCGCCCGCAGCCGGGCGACCGCGGCCGGGCCGCCGTCGATGATCGAGCGCACCGCCGGCTCGTCGCACAGGCCGGCGCCCGCGGTCAGCGTGTCCTCGGCGTGCTTGGCGGCCGAGTCGTCGAGGTCGTGCTGGTCTTCCAGGACGACGGCGACGCCTCCCTGGGCCCAGCGCGTGTTGCCGTCCGCGACGGCGGCCTTGGTGATCACCAGGACGTGCAGCCCGAGGGCCTGCGCGCGCAGCGCCGCGGTCAGCCCCGCGACACCGCTGCCGATCACGACCAGGTCGGCACGAGCTTCCCAAACCGGGGTTTTCGCCCGTGGGTCATTAACCGGCGTGGTCATTCGCCGCCGCCGGGCTGCCCGATCTCGATCATCCGCTGCACCGAAGCGCGGGCCTTGGCGGCGGTTTCGACGTCGACGTGCACCTCGTCGAGGCCGTCACGCAGGCACCGCAGCAGCGCGGCGGGCGTGATCATCTTCATGTACCGGCAGGACGCGCGGTCGTTCACCGCGCGGAAGTCGATGTCCGGCGCGGCCTTGCGGAGCTGGTGGATCATGCCGATCTCGGTGGCCACCAGGACGGTCTTGGCCTTGGTGTCGCGGGCCTCGTGGACCATGTCGCCGGTGGAGAGGATCTTGACCCGGTCCGGCGCCACGGCGCCCTCGCCGGCCAGGTAGAGCGCCGAGGTCGCGCAGCCGCACTCGGGGTGGATGAACAGGTCGGCGTCCGGCTCCTCGGCCGCGCGCTCGGCCAGCTCGGCGCCGTTGATGCCGGCGTGGACGTGGCACTCCCCGGCCCAGACGTGCATGTTCTCCCGGCCGGTGACGCGCTTGACGTGCGCGCCGAGGAACTGGTCCGGCAGGAAGAGAACTTCCTGGTCAGCGGGGATGGAGGCGACGACGTCGACCGCGTTCGAGGACGTGCAGCAGATGTCGGTCTCGGCCTTGACCTCGGCCGTGGTGTTGACGTAGGAGACGACCACCGCGCCCGGGTGCTCGGCCTTCCAGGCCCGCAGCTCGGCGCCGGTGATGGAATCGGCCAGCGAGCAGCCGGCCCGCGCGTCCGGGATCAGGACGGTCTTTTCCGGCGAGAGGATCTTCGCGGTCTCGGCCATGAAGTGCACGCCGCAGAAGACGATGGTGGAGGCGTCGCTGCTCGCCGCGATGCGGCTGAGGGCGAGGGAGTCGCCGGTGTGGTCGGCGATGTCCTGGATCTCCGGGACCTGGTAGTTGTGCGCGAGCAGGACCGCGTCACGCTGCTTCGCCAGGCGCCGCACCTCCTCCGCCCAGGCCGCGTTCGCCTCGACCCCGCCGTAGGGGGTGAGGTCCTGTTCGAGCGTCGAAGTCATGGTTGGCCCTCCTGGACCTGTCTCCGGTTTTCGCCTTACAATCGAAAACCGTGCGAAGTCATCTTAACACCCAGGCCCCCCTGGCCCACGAGGTTTTGGGCGCGGTCCTTCAAGTGCGCTCGGACACACTGCGGGTGCTGCTGTGGCGCCGGGCGCTGGACCCGCACCTCGGCCGCTGGTCGCTGCCGGGCGGCCGGCTGCGGCCGGACGAGGACGTCGAGACGTCGATCCGGCGCCAGCTCGCCGAGAAGGTGGACGTCCGCCAGCTCAAGCACGTCGAGCAGCTCGCGGTGTTCAGCGCACCGGACCGCGTCCCGGGGCCGCGCGTGGTGGCGACGGCGTTCCTCGGCCTGGTCCCGTCCGACGTCGACCCGGAGGTGCCGGAGGACACGGAATGGCACGACGTCGCTTCGCTGCCGCGGACGGCGTTCGACCACGAGGCGATCGTGCTGCGCGCCCGCGACCGGCTGCGTTCGAAGCTGTCGTACACCAACCTCGGCTTCGCGCTGGCGCCCGACGAGTTCACGATTTCGGCGTTGCGCGGCCTGTATTCGGCGGCGCTGGGTTACCGCGTCTCGGCGACCAACCTGCAGCGGGTGCTGTCCCGCCGCGGCCTGCTGGTCCCGACGGGCCACACGGCGCCACCGGGCCGCTCGGGCGGACGTCCGGCGGCGCTGTTCTCCTTCGCCGGCAAGGGCATGCAGATCACGGATCCGTTCGCGGTGTTCAAGCCGCCGAACCGGTGACCATCCTGCGCCGGAAGCGTTCTGCCCTTACGGTGGACGCGTGACCGAGCCGGAATCGGAAAGTGACGCGACGACGACGATCCTGCCGTTGTTCCCGCTACAGACCGTGCTGCTGCCCGGCACCAAGCTTCCGCTGCACATCTTCGAACCGCGGTACCGGCAGCTCACGGCGGACCTGATGAGCGGAACGGTGCCGGGCCGCGAGTTCGGCGTGGTCGCCCTGCGCTCGTCGTTGACCCGCGAAGTCCGTGGTCTGGACCAGTTGCACGAGGTCGGCTGCAGCACGATCCTGCGCGAGGCCAAGCGCCTCCCGGACGGCCGGTTCGACGTGGTGACGCAGGCCCAGCGCCGCTTCCGCCTGCGCGAGCTGGACTGCGTGTCGGCCCCGTACCTGATCGCCTCGGTGGAGTGGCTCGACGACGACCCGGTCGCCCCGTCCGGAGACATGGCGGACCGTTTGGCGACGGTCGCCCGCGCGGCCCACCAGAGGTATTGCGAAACGGCCTGGCGCAGCGACGACTGGCACGCCCCGGAACCGGAAACGACGATCGCCGAGCTGGCGTACGTGCTGGCGGCGGACTGCCTGCTGCCGCTGGAGGACCGCCAGAGGCTGCTGGAGGAACGCCACCCGCTGCGCCGGCTGCGGATCGCGTGCCGGCTTCTGACGCGGGAGGCCGGGTTCTTGAACACACTGGGCGCGGTGCCGCTGCCGCCCGGGGAGCTGACGGATTTGAGCCGACCGGCCAGTTTGAACTGAGCCGGCTCTCGTTCTTGCGCAGGGTTCCGGCAAGTTCGGTCGGTGCTGCTGCGGTCGAAGCGGTTTGCTGGTCTCTGCCCGGAGCTGTAGCTGTCTGCGCGGTGCCCGCCACCCCGAAGCCGGGATTGTCACTACGGACGGTGGTACCGCGTCAAGGCGGGAAAGCGTGCCTTGACCCGGCACCACCGTCCGCGTGCTGGCTTCGGATCGGGGTGGCGGGGGAAGTCTGGGCGGGGTGCAAGTCCGTACGTCACCATGCCTTCCAGGCCGATGAGGCATCTGACAGAGCGCCCGCCTGACACGCCCCACCCGTCCCTGGGGGCTGACCCCGGTCCAGTCTATCGGCCCCCACCCACGAAACCGGCGGAATTGCGGTAGACCGGCGCAGTTGTCCACACGCGAGCGGAATTGAGGACAACCGTGCCGGAAGCGGTGGTCAGGAGCCGGAGCCGTTGCCGAACTTGTTCCACACCTTGCCCGCCGCGCCCGAAACCGCTTCGCCGACGTCGCTGAACACCTTCGTCAGGGGGTCCGTCGACGAGTTCCACGATTCCTTGTACGACTGGGCCGCCGACTTCAAGTCGTCCTTCCAGTCCGATGACGGGGCGTCGGCGTCCCGCCGTGCGTAGTCGCCCGCCAGGATTGCCCGGTAGTCCTCCGAGGCCGCCCACTTCTGCAGCTGCGCCGCGCGGACCACCGCGAACGGGTGCGACTCCGTCTCGACCGACTTGAGCTTGAGGAAACTGTCGCGGATGTCCTCGACCGACTCGTACTCCGCCGCCTGCTGCAGGAACGACGGGACGTCGATGCGGGCCGGGTCGATGCCGCCCGCCACCTGGATCTGGGCGCGCAGCGCCGCCGTCGGGTTCTGGCTGCACAGCAACCCCGCCCGGTCGCACGACAGCTCCGCCTTGCGGAACCACTCGCGCAGCGCCGCGATGATCGCGCGGATGCCGATCGCACTGACCGGCGTCCACGACATCGCCAGCTGCAGCCCGATCAGGCGCACCATGATCGTGCGGTAGACCGCGTGCCCGGACAGCACGTGCCCCATCTCGTGGCCGATCACGAACCGCAGCGACTCCTGGTTCATCAGCTCGACGAGCCCGGTGCTGACGCGGAGGAACGGCTCGTCCATGCCGACCGTCTCCGCGCGGATCCGCGGATCCTGGAAGACGAACAGGTTCGGCACCGCGGGCAGGTCCAGCGTCTCGGCGCATTCGTGGCGCAGCCGGTCGAGCTCCGGGTATTGCTTCGGCCCGACGCGGATCGACGACGCCAGCGCCATCAGCCGCTCGCCGCGCTCGTTGTAGAAGCCCGAAACCGCCTTGACGACCTGGGCGAAGCCCGGCACCGCGCGCAACGTGGCGAGCGCGCCGCGGTCCACCGGGTGCTCGTACGCGCGCGGGCTGATGCCGGGAAAACGGACGGCGTTGTGCCGCGAAACCTCGATGTCCTCGGTCACTGTTGGTTCCCCCCTGTAGGTGACGGACACCACCTTAGGGGAACCCGGTCAGCCGAGGCGGCGACCCAGGTCGTCGCGCCCGTTCCAGGTGGCGAGCAGGGTGTAGGCGATCGACACCCCGAGCGGGCCGGTCAGCAACACCCACCACGACTCCAGGCGCGGCGCCAGCTCGATCACCGCGCCCAGCGCGGGCGGGGTGGTGATCGTGTAGTGGCCGTTGGCCATCCGGAGGCCGATCCACATCGCCAGCGCGCTCGTGACCGCGACGCCGAGCACCGCGGCGAGGAACACCACCGGCCCGCGCCGCTCGCGCAGCAGCCAGACGACGACGCCGGCGACGATCCCGAAGCCGAGCGTGAGGAACCCGAAAATCGCCAGGTCGTCGAAGCGGTGCCAGCTCTCGAGTTCGAGCGCGCCCTGGGCGCCGTCGGCCGAGATGATCCGGACGCGCTCGGGCGGCGCGAGCCGGGACCACAGGAAGCCGATCGGGAAGCTGAACACGGTCAGCGCGAGCAGGACGCTCAGTGCGGGCAGCAGGTCCGCCTTGACCACGACCCGGGGCCGCCGCTCCCGGAAGAGCACGGGCACCGACCACGGGCCGGGCACGGCCGACGGCCGGTGCGCGGGCCCCGACGACTCACTCACCCGGACTCCTTCCTGCGACAGTGCCACCGAGCGTAACCGGTCGATGCGTGAGCGCCGTGAGCCGCTCGCCCGTGTCGGGGCGGGGTGTTGTGAACGATCTGGTTAGTTACCCCCGACGGCCGCGGAGCCGTGAACGACCTGGTTCGTCACCGTGCGCCGCCCGGGCACAATGAACGACCTGGTTAGTTACGAAGGCCCCGCCCGCGGGCACAATGAACGATCTGGTTAGTTACGCAGGCCGCACCCCCGAAGGCAATGAACGAACCGGTTAGTTACGCATGTCGCCCGCTGCGGGGACAATGAACGATCTGGTTAGTTACCTGCAGCCCACCCGCGAGCCGATGAACGAACCGGTTCGTCACCCGGGCCGCGTCAGCCGCTCGCTGTCTCGCCGTGGCGGCTGCAGCGGGCCGTCCAGCCGAGCGGGCTCACCTGGACCACCAGCCGGCGCGCGCAGAACGTGCAGTACCGCGGTGGCTCCAGCGCCGTCCGCGGGTTGTGGCACGCCGGGTGGTCCGCCCCACCCGGCGACTCCTGTCCACAGTGGACACAAAACAGCGCGTCAGAGGCTGTCACTGAGGGCCTTGATCGGCATCTTGAGCTCGTCCAGCATCTCCAGGTCCGCCGAAGCCGGCCGGCCCAGGTTGGTCAGGTAGTTGCCGACGATGATCGCGTTGATCCCGCCCAGCATGCCCTGCTCCGCGCCCAGGTCACCGAGCGTCAGCTCGCGGCCGCCCGCGAAGCGGAGCATCGTGCGCGGCATCGCGAGGCGGAACGCCGCCACCGTCCGGAGCGCGTCGCGGCCCTCGACGATTTCGTAGTGCTCGTACGGGGTTCCCGGCTGCGGGATGAGGAAGTTCATCGGCACTTCGTGCGGGTTCAGCTCGGCCAGCTGCACGGCGAACTCCGCGCGCTGCTCGACCGTCTCCCCCATGCCGATGATGCCGCCGCAGCAGACCTCCATGCCCGCCTCGGCGACCATCCGCAGGGTGTCCCAGCGCTCTTCCCAGGTGTGCGTCGTGACCACCGAGGGGAAGTGCGAGCGCGCCGTCTCGAGGTTGTGGTTGTAGCGGTGGACGCCCATGTCGACGAGCTCGTCGACCTGCTCCTGCGTCAGCATGCCCAGCGAGCAGGCGATCTGGATGTCGTTGCCGTCCTCGCGGATGGCGCGGACGCCTTCGCGGACTTGCGAGAGCAGCCGCTTGTCCGGGCCGCGGACGGCGGCGACGATGCAGAACTCCGTCGCGCCGGTCTCGGCGGTCTGCCGGGCGGCCTTGACCAGGTTGGGGATGTCGAGCCACGCCGAACGCACCGGCGTCGGGAAGCGGCCGGACTGGGAGCAGAAGTGGCAGTCCTCGGGGCAGCCGCCGGTCTTGAGGCTGATGATGCCCTCGACCTCGACCTCCGGCCCGCACCAGCGCATCCGCACCTCGTGTGCGAGGGCGAGGAGGTCGGGCAGCCGCTCGTCAGGCAGCCGGAGCACGTCCAGGACCTGCTGTTCGCCGAGGCCGACGCCGTTTTCGAGGACCTGCTCCCGCGCGAGGGCGAGGACATCGGTGTCCGGGACTGCGGTCACGGCGGCTCCTTGATCGAGGTGGTGCGGGAAAGCGTCCCTCATCGTGCACGAAGGGGCCGCGAGGGGACAGCGATGCAGGTCACTTCCCGGCGGAAGCGCAGCCCGCGAAGAGCTCCGGGTCGAATTCGCCGCCGAACCACGGCGACAGGCCGGCCCGGGCCGCGGCCAGGAAGTCCTCGCGGGACGCCTGGCCGATGCCGGCGGGCAGCACGCCGAGCAGCGGCGCCCCCGCCGCGACCGGCAGGTCTTCGAGGTTGGACAGCGCCGCCAGATCCGGTTCGGCCGGCCAGGCGCCGATGATGACGCCGGCGACGGTCAGCCCGCGCTTGGTGGCCACCTCGGCGGTGAGCGCGGTGGCGTTCAGGGTCCCGAGGCCGGCTTCGGCCACGATGATCACCAGCGACCCGAGCGACCAGGCGACGTCGGCGAGGCTCGCGCCCGTGCCGTCGAAGCGCACCAGCAGCCCGCCGGCGCCCTCGATGAGGGTGAGGTCGTGCGCGGTGTCGAGGTCGGACGCGGCCTGGGCGATCTCACCGGGGTCGAGCGTGGGCAGGCCGCTGCGCCGGGCGGCGGCCTCGGGTGAGAGCGGATCCGGGTAGCGGCGCAGCTCGCGCGTGGTGACGTCCGGCCCGGCGAGGCGCCGGACGTCCTGGAGGTCTCCGGGCTCGTCGGGCCGCACCCCGGTCTGGGCCGGCTTCAGCACGGCCACCCGCTGTCCCCCGGCCGCCGCCAGGGCCGCGATCGCCGCCGTGGTGATCGTCTTGCCGACCCCGGTCCCGGTCCCCGTCATCACCAGCATGGTCACGGACCATCAACATAGTGACTCCGTGCCCGGTCGCGCACGCGGGCCGTGGTCAGCGGGTCGCCGCGAGCCGGGCCCGCGGGCTGCGGACCCGGCTCGGACTCGGGCAACGGCGGGTCAGGCGCCCGGCACCGCCACCGGGGCCCCGGCCGGGCGGAACGTCCGCCCGGCCGCGTCGAACAGGTACACCTGGGCGTCGCCGACGTGGAAGTACATGCCGGTCAGCTGCAGCTTCCCGGCCGACTCCGCCGCCGCCACGGACGGGTACTCGCGCAGGTGTTCCAGCTGCTGGAGCACGTTGTGCAGCGCCAGGCGGTCACCCTCGCGGTCCGGGACCCCGCCGTCCAGCGTGGCCGAGCCCAGCCGGTGCGCGCTCGGCTCCGCGTGGCGCAGCCAGGCCGACAGCGGCCCCGGCGGTGGACCGTCGGCCAGCGCCGCCATCGCACCGCAGGAGGAATGGCCGCAGACGACGATCTCCGCCACCCCGAGGACGCCCACCGCGTACTCGATCGACGCGTTCATCGACGCGTCGGCCTGCCCGGGCGGGACCAGGTTGCCGATGTTGCGGATGGTGAACAGGTCGCCCGGCCCGCTCGTCGTGATCAGGTTCGGCACGATCCGCGAGTCGCCGCAGGTGATGAACAGCGTGCGCGGCCGCTGGCCGTCGGCCAGGCCCGACAGCGTGTCGCGCAGCAGCGGGGCCGCGCGGCGGTGGAACTCCGTGGCGCCGCGGCGGGTCTGCTGGGCCGGGATCTCGACCCCTTCCGCCGCCTGCCACTCCGACCACGGTGCCAGCCAGCGCGGCACCGCCCGGCTCGCGGCGATCCGGGACCGCGTCGGGCGGCCCGCCTTGCCTTCGCCGAACCACGGGTGGCCGACCTCGTCGACCTCCACCGTGCCGCCGGCGCGCTCGTGCGCCGTCTGCCAGGTGTGCAGGCTTTCGAACGCCGCGTGGTCCAGGTAGTCGACGACCAGCTCCAGCCGGACGGTGACCCCGGCCGGGACGGTCCCGAGCACCTTCGACAGCCGAGGCACCGACAGGAACGTCAGGACGCCTTCGACGACGACGCGCCAGTCGTCGCCTTCGCGCTCGACGTGAATGCCCGACCACACCGTGCGACGCAGCGTCAGCACCAGCGCCAGCCCGATGCCCGCCAGCACGCCGGTCAGCAGGTCGAACACCACGACCCCGCCGAGGGTGAGCAGGTAGACGGGCAGATCACCGTGGGCCAGCACGGTTTTCATGTGCCCGGGGTTGACCAGCTTGGCGCCGACGTGCACCAGCAGGCCGGCCAAGGCGGCCAGCGGGATGCTCTGGATCAGCCCGGCGAGCAGGACGACGAACAGCAGCACCCAGGCGCCGTGCAGCACCGCCGACGCCCGCGACTTCGCCCCGGCGGTGACGTTGGTGGAGCTGCGGACGATGACGCCGGTGACGGGCAGGCCGCCCAGCGCTCCGGAGATCATGTTGGCCGTGCCCTGCCCGACCAGCTCGCGGTCGAGGTTGGCGCGCGGCCCGGTGTGCATCTTGTCGACCGCGACCGCCGAGAGCAGGCTCTCCACGCTGGCGATCAGCGCGATCGTGACGACGGCGAGGGCGAACCCGCCCCAGCCGCCGTCCGGCAGCTGCGGGACGAGGTGGATGTTCAGCAGGTCACCGGGCAGTTCGACGCGCGGGAGCGTCATCCCGAACCCGACGGACACCACGGTGGCCACCGCGATCGCGGCGAGCGGGCCCGGCACCTTGCGGACGGCTTCCGGCAGCTTCGGCCAGATCAGCAGCAGCCCGATGGTGATCAGGCCGACGATGGTGGCCGAGTCGTGGTGGGCGACGATCTGGGCGGGCAGCTCGGCGATGTTCTCGATCGCGGAGCTCTGGGCCTTGCCGCCGAGGATGACGTGCAGCTGGCCGAGCACGATCGTGACGCCGATGCCGGCCAGCATGCCGTGCACGATCGCCGGCGAGATGGCCAGCGCGGCACGCGCGATCCGGCTCAGCCCCAGCAGGATCTGGCACGCGCCGGCGGCGACGGTGATCGCGCAGGTGACGACCCACCCGAAGGTCTGGATGGTTTCGGCCATGACCACGGTCAGGCCGGCAGCGGGCCCGCTCACCTGCAGGGCCGAGCCGCCGAGCGCGCCGGCGACGATGCCACCGACGACGGCGGCGACCAGCCCGGCCGCGACGGGGGCGCCGGAAGCGAGGGCGATGCCGAGGGACAGGGGAACAGCTACGAGGAAGACGACCAGTGAGGCCGGCAGGTCGTGTCGGAGCACGGCGAGGGGTCTCATGATCGCCATGCAACCGGAAATCGAGTGAAATGTCCGCTATGCACCACCCGATCGAGTGAAGGATTGGCGATATTTCACCCTTTTGTCACAAATCGGACATTTCGTTAACGCGGTCGTAACAAGATCAACCTGTCGGGCGACAGTTGAATCCCGTACCACACAACGGTTTCACGCCGATCCGAGAGCGGGCACGGCGAAGGCCGCCTCCGGAGCACTGGGTGCCCGGAAGCGGCCTTCGCGGTCAGTGCTCCAGTGCCCCCGCCGGGACGAACCCGCGGGCGGCATCGTCCAAAAGGGACACTTGCGCGGCGCCGACGTCGAAGTACATCCCGGTCAGCCGCAGCGCGCCCCGCTCCAGGGCGGCCGCGACCACCGGGTAGCCACGCAGGGTTTCCAGCTGCTGCACGACGTTCTGCAGCGCCAGCTGGTCGGCCTCGGCCGCCGGCCGTTCGCCGCCGAGCAGGAGCGGTGCCTCGCGGCTGCGGCGCCGGAGCGTCGCCTGACCGTGGCGCAGCCAGCTGCCGAGCTGGTCGAGGCCGTCCGGGGCCCGGCCGAGCAGCGCCTTCATCGCGCCGCAGGAGGAATGCCCGCAGACCACGATCTCGGCGACCTCCAGGACGCCGACGGCGTACTCGATCGCCGCGCCGACCGACGAGTCGGTGCCGTCGGCCGGCGGCACCAGGTTGCCGATGTTCCGCACGGTGAACAGGTCGCCCGGCCCGCTGGTGGTGATCAGGTTGGGCACGATCCGCGCGTCGCCGCAGGTGATGAACAGCGTGTGCGGCTGCTGGCCGTGCGCCAGGCCGTCCCACGTCTCGCGCAGCAGGGGCGCGGTGCGGCGCTGGAACTCCGAGGCGCCGCGGCACAGCAGGGAGCTGGCCGTGCGCTGGGCGGGCAGCACGACGTGCTCGGCCTGCCACTGCGACCACGGCGCCAGCCACCGCGGCACGACCCGCGCGGCGACGCTGCGGCGCACGGTCGGCTCCCCCGCGCGGCCGCGCTCGAACCACGGGTGCCCGATCTCGTCGACGGTGACCCGCCCCGGGTGGGCCTGCTGCCAGCCGCGCAGGCAGTCGAACGCGGCGTGGTCGAGGTAGTCGACGAGCAGTTCGAGGGTGACGTCGGCGTGCGGGGGCAGCTCGGCGAGCACGCGGGTCAGCCGGGGCACGGACAGGAAGGTCAGCGCCCCTTCGATGACGACGCGGTGGCGCTCGCCGTCGGTTTCGACGTGGATGCCGGAGAAGATCATCCGCCGCAGCATCATCGCGAGCGCGAGCAGGATCCCCGCCGCGACCCCGGTGAGCAGGTTGACGGCCACCGCACCGGCCAGCGTCACGACGTACACCGGCAGGTCGCCGTGGCGGCGGACCTCCTTGAGCCCGTTGAGGTTCACGAGTTTCAAGCCGACGTAGACCAACAGCGCGGCCAGCGCGGCGAGGGGGATCAGCCGCAGCACGCCGGTGAGCAGGAGGCAGGCGGCGAGGATCCAGACGCAGTGCAGGATCGACGACGCCCGGGTGCGCGCGCCGGCCTCGTAGTTGGTCATGCTGCGCACGATGACGCCGGTGACGGGGAACCCGCCGAGCGCGCCGGCGGCGACGTTCGCCGCGCCCTGCCCGACGAGTTCGCGGTCGAGGTCGGTGCGCGGGCCGCCGCGGAGCTTGTCCACCGAGACGGCGGACAGCAGGCTCTCCAGGCCGGCGATGAGCGCGATGGTGACCGCGGCGACGGCGAAGCCGCCCCAGCCGCCGTCCGGCAGCCGCGGCACGACGTGCAGCGTGGGCAGCCCGGCCGGGAGGTCGACGCGCGGCAGGGTCATCCCGGTCAAGACGGACAGGCCGGTGGCCAGCGTGACGGCGGCCAGCGGCGCGGGCACGCGGCGGACGGCCTTCGGCAGTCGCGGCCAGGCCAGCAGGACGCCGAGGGTGACGACGCCGATCAGCACGGCCTGGTCGTGGTGCGCGGCGACCTGTCCCGGCAGCGCCAGGACGTTGGCGAGCGCGGAACCCTGTGCCGAGCCGCCGAGGACGACGTGCAGCTGGCCGAGGACCAGCGTGACGCCGATGCCGGCGAGCAGGCCGTGCACGATCGCCGGCGAGACGGCGAGCGCGGCGCGGGCGGCCCGGGTGAGGCCGAAGAGGATCTGGAGCAGGCCCGCGGCGACGGTGATCGCGCAGGTGACGGGCCAGCCGTGGGTGGCGATCGTGTCGGCCAGCACCACGGTGAGGGCGGCGGAGGGGCCGCTGACCTGCAGCGGCGATCCGCCGAAGAGGCTCGCGACCAGCCCGCCGACGACGGCGGAGATCAGGCCGGAGAGCAGCGGCGCCCCGGCGGCGAAGGCCACGCCGAGGGACAGGGGGACGGCGACGAGGAAGACGACGATCGACGCGAGGACGTCGTGCTTGAGGTTCTCCAGGTGGGCGAAAGGCTTCGGGGGTCCGGTGTCGTGTTCGCCACGAACGATCTCGATCATGGGGGCAGGATCGCCGAAACCGCGCGAAAAGTCCGCTACGCAAGCATTTCTCGCGTTCGTCCGGGCACAGGACGGACCGGGTTCGGCGGCTGTTTCACACTTACCGCCTCGACCGTTCGCGTGGTTTCGATCTTGGTCTGCCACGCAGCGCGACGATGAGGGACCTTCGGGTCTCGGTGTGCCGGTGGTCACACCCGATGTGCTGAATTCAGGCCTTTTCGGCGACCGCGAGCATCGCCCGGGTGATCACGGCGAGGTCGTCGTCAGTCGAAACGTAGGGCGGCATGGCGTAGACGAGGTCCCGGAACGGCCGCAGCCAAGCCCCGTTCGCGGTGACGACGTCGGTGGCGACGGCCATGTCGACGGCGTGGTTGAGCTGCAGCACCCCGATCCCGCCCAGCACCCGCACGTCGGTGACGGCGGGCAGGTCGCGCGCCGGGGCGAGGCCGTCGAGCAGGGCCTTTTCGATCCGGGTGACGTCGCTGCGCCAGCGGCCGTCGGCGAGCAGGCCGAGGGAGGCGTTGGCGACGGCGGACCCGAGCGGGTTGCCCATGAAGGTGGGCCCGTGCGCGAGGACGGGCAGTTCGCCTTGCGCGATCCCGGCGGCGACTTCCGGGGTGCACAGGGCGGCGGCCATGCTCAGGTAGCCACCGGTGAGCGCCTTGCCGACGCACATGACGTCGGGCGTGACACCGGCGTGCTCGGCGGCGAACAGCGCACCGGTGCGGCCGAAGCCGGTCGCGATCTCGTCGAAGATGAGAAGGACGTCGTGCGCTTCGGTGATTTCCCGGAGGGCGCGCAGGTAGGCGGGGTGGTGGAACCGCATCCCGCCGGCGCCCTGCACGACGGGTTCGACGATCACCGCGGCGAGTTCGCCTTGGTACCGCTCGATCGCGACGGCCAGGACGTCCACATAGGACGGATCGGGCGGGGTGTCGAAACCGGACGGTGGCGTGGGCACGAAGATCTGTTCGGGCAGGACGCCGCGCCAGAGCGAGTGCATGCCGCCTTCGGGGTCGCAGACGCTCATCGGCGTGAAGGTGTCGCCGTGGTAGCCGCCGCGCCAGGTGAGCAGCTTGTGCTTGCCGGTGCGGCCGCGGGAGCGCTGGTACTGCAGGCACATCTTGACGGCGACTTCGACGGAGACGGAACCGGAGTCGCAGAGGAAGACGTGCTCGAGCCCGTCGGGGCTGAGGTCGGCGAGGGTCTTGGCGAGGGTGATGGCGGGTTCGTGGGTGAGGCCGCCGAACATGACGTGGCTCATCCGCCCGGCCTGGGCGGCGAGGGCGGCGTCCAGCACGGGGTGCCGGTAGCCGTGGACGGCCGACCACCACGAGGACATGCCGTCGACCAGCTCGCGGCCGTCGGCGAGGGTGAGCCGGACGCCGCTCGCTTCGGTGACCAGCAGGGACGGCACCTTGGCCGGCATCGGCGCGTACGGGTGCCAGACGTGCTGGGCGTCCAGGGCGAGCAGGTCGGCGGAGTCCATTCGGCGACCCTACGACACTGGTTCGGCTCGGTTTCCAGTCCTGGCGACATCGCTTCGAGTTTCGGTGGCGCTTGTTGTGCCCACCACCCCGAAGCTCGATCGTGACTACGGCCGGAACCACCGCGTCAAGGCGGGAAAGCGTGCCTTGACCCGGTGATCCCGGCCGTGTTCTGGCTTCGGATCGGGGTTGCGGGGGGAGGGCTGGGTGGGGTGCCGGTCAGGCCGTCTGCGTCGCCGAGGTGTTCGGGGCGCCGTTGCGGGAGCGGTCCTCAGAGGCGGACCGGCAGGGTCTCCAGTCCGTGGACCAGTGAGCTGGTGCGGTACAGCAGCTCGTCCGGCTTGGCGTCCAGGGCGATGTTCGGGAACCTGTCCAGCAAGCCACCCAGCGCGATCTCGGCCTCCAAGCGGGCCAGCGGTGCCCCGACGCAGTAGTGAATTCCGTGGCCGAACGCCAAGTGGCCGCCCGCCGCTCGGGTGATGTCCAGCTTGTCCGGCTCCGGGTACCGCTCCGCGTCGCGGTTCGCGCCCAGCAAGGACACCAGCACGAACTCGCCCTCCGGGATCGTCACCCCGGCCACCTCCACCGGCTCCGCCGTGAACCTCAGCGTGGCCAGGTGGATCGGGCCGTCGAAGCGCAGGAACTCCTCCACCGCTCCCGGCAGCAGCTCCGGCTCCGCGCGCAGGCGGGCCAGCTGCTCCGGCTCGCGCAGCAACGCCAGCACGCCGTTCGCGATCAGGTTGACCGTTGTCTCGTGGCCCGCCACCAGCAGCAGGAAGGCCATCGACACCAGCTCGGGCTCCGACAGCGAATCGCCGTCGTCGCTGGCGTGGACCAGGTCCGACAGCAGGTCCTCGGCCGGCTCGGCGCGCTTCTGCGCGATCAGGTCCGTCAAGTACCCGAACATGCTCGCCGCCGCGGCCTGGACCTGTTGCGGGTGCACCGCCGCGCCCAGCAGGGTCTTGGACCAGCCCGAAAACTCCGAGCGGTCCTCCTCGCGCACGCCGAGCAGCTCGCAGATCACCGTGATCGGCAGCGGCGCGGCGAACGACGCCACCAGGTCCGCCCGCTCCTGCCCGGCCAGCGCGTCGAGCAGCTCCGCGGTGATCTCCTCCACCCGCGGCCGCAGCCGGGCCACCGTGCGCGCGGTGAACGCCTTGTTCACCAGCTTCCGCAGCCGGGTGTGGTCCGGCGGGTCCGAGTTCAGCATGTGCCAGTTCAGGTCCTGCCCCAGCCCGTTCAGCAGGGCCTCCGGCGGCAGCTTCGCTTCGGACACCCGGCGGATGCCCTGGCTGTTCTTCTGCAGCCGCGGATCGGCCAGCAGCGCCCGCGCCTCCGCGAACCCGGTGACCAGGTAGCACGGCAGCCCCCGCGGTGGCAGCCGCACGTGGCGCACCGGGCCGCCTCCGCGCAGCAGCTCCGAGAACACGTGCGCGTCCTGGGCGAAGTCCTGCGGCACCTCGAGGATCTCGTCGCTCGTCATGTCAGCCCCCATGCTCCACGGCGTCAGCGTTCGGCGAGTGCCGTCACGACGCGCTCGGTCACGTCCTGCCAGTATGCCCGCTGTTCGTCGCGCTCTTCCGCGCCCGCAAGCCATTCCTGGTGGAACCGCAGCGTCGTCTTCGCCCCCGAGCCGCTCAGCCGCACCTGCACGGTCGAGTCGTGGTCCCAGTCGCTCGGCCGCCACGTCAGCCGCACCCGGTCGCCGTCGACGAAGCTGCGGATCTCGCCCACCGTGCCGTTCGCCGTTTCGTACTCCGCGCCCGCTTCCGTGGGCAGCTCGACCCCCGGGCCGAGCCAGATCGCGACCCCGTCCCGGCTGACCAGGAAGTCCCACACCGCCCCGGCCGGGTACGGCAGGGTGCGCGAAACGCCGATGTTCCACCCGGCACCGGCCGTCTTCCCCACTGAAGAAGTCATGACCTCATCCTCGCACCGGGGTACGACAAAACCGGCGGGCGGCCCGGGTGGAGGATGGGAACCCGTGCGCTACCGCCCGATCTCCCCCGCCGTCCTCGCCGCCGAGCTCACCGATCGCATCGACGCGCTCGCCGGGCCGCGGCTCGCGGTGGCCGTCGACGGCGCGGCGGGCGCGACCGGGACCGCGGACCTCGCGGACGCCCTGGTCGATCCGCTGCGCCTGCGCGGCCGCGCGACCCTGCGCGTGTCGGCGCGGGACTTCCTGCGGCCCGCGTCCCTGCGCTTCGAACACGGCCGCACGAACCCCGACGCCCGCTACACCGACTGGCTCGACCTCGGCGCGCTCCGCCGCGAAGTCCTGGAGCCGCTGAAGGGGTCCGGCGAGGTCCTGCCGTCGCTGTGGGACGCCGAGCGCGACCGCGCGACCCGCGCCGAACGGGTGCCGCTGCCCGAAGGCGCCGTCGTGCTCCTCGACGGCGAACTGCTGCTGGGCGCCGGGCTGGCCTTCGACCTGGCCGTGCACCTGTGGCTCTCCCCCGCCGCCCTGCGCCGCCGCGTGCCGGACGCCTGGGCCGTCCCGGCCTACGAACGCTACGAGGAAGAAGTGGATCCGGGTTCGCTCGCCGACGTCGTCGTGCGCGTCGACGATCCCCGGCACCCGGCGCTCTACACGCCTTAGCGGACCACGGCCACCGGATCGCCGTCCAGCAGGCCGGACAGCCGCCGCGCCATGACGTCCCAGCGCCAGTTCGCCGTCACCCACTCGCGGCCGGCCTGGCCCATCCGGCGCGCCCGCACCGGGTCGGCCAGGAGGCTGGCCAGGGTCTCGCTCAGCTGCACGACGTCCCGGCCCTCCACGACGTGCCCGGTGACCTCGTCGAGCACCGCCTCGGGCGCCCCGCCGGAGTTGCCGGCCACCACCGGCAGCCCGGTCGCCGAAGCCTCCAGGTAGACGATGCCGAGCCCTTCGACGTCGAGGCCCTTGCCGCGGGTGCGCGCGGGCATCGCGAAGACGTCACCCGCGGCGTAGTGCGCGGGCAGCTCGGCCCACGGCACCGACCCGGTGAGCACGACGTCGCGCTCCAGGCCCAGCCCGGTGACCAGTTCGGTGAGCTTCGTGCGGTACGGGCCGCCGCCGACGATCAGCAGCGCCGCGTCCGGGACGCGCTCGCGGATCGACGGCAGCGCGCGGATCAGCTGGTCCTGGCCCTTGCGCGGGACCAGCCGCGACACGCAGACGACGGTCGGCCGGTCGCCGAGGCCGTGCCGGGCCCGGATTTCCGCGCGCCCGGCCGGATCCGGCCGGTACACCTCGGTGTCCACCCCGGACGGCAGCAGCTCCAGCCCGGCCATCGCGCCGAACGCCGCGGCGAAGCGGCCGCGGGTGTACCGGCTGACGTAGGTGACGACGTCGGCGGTGTCGCCGATGCGCCGCAGCGCCTGCCGCGAAGCCGGGAGCATGGACCAGCCGACCTCGTGACCGTGCGTCGACGCGACGACGCGGCGCGCTCCGGCCCGGCGCAGCGGGTGCCCCAGCAGCGCGAGCGGCGCGGCGGCGCCGAACCAGACGGCTTCGCAGTCCCGCGCCCGCATGATCTGCTTCGCCCGGCGGAGCACGTCCGGCGTCGGCAGCATCAGCGACGTCGGGTGCCGGACGACCTCGAACGGCGCTTCGGCGTCGAACTCCTCGTGCGACCCCGTGCGCGACTCCCACGACGGCGCGTAGACGACCAGGTCGTCCGCCGGCAGCCGGGTGGCGAGGGAGTTCAGGTAGTTCTGGATCCCCCCGGGCCGCGGCGGGAAGTCGTTGGTCACGAGCAGGGTCTTGAGCACGCCCCAGAGGCTAACGGCGAAGGGGCGGCACCGCGTGTGCGGTACCGCCCCTCCGGGGTGCTGCTTCGAGGGTCACGCCGTCGGGCGGCGCGCTCCCGAGTACTGGCTCTGCAGCGGCGAGATCTTCACGACGTCACCGGTGTCGGGCGCGTGCACCATCTGGTTGTTGCCGATGTACATGCCGACGTGCGAAACGGGCGAGTAGAAGAACACGAGGTCGCCCGGCTGGAGCTGGTCCCGCGGCACCGCGGTGCCGAAGGTCGACTGCTCGCGGCTGGTCCGCGGGATGGTCAGCCCGGCCTGCTTGTATGCCCACGACGTAAGGCCGGAGCAGTCGAAGTTGGTCGGGCCGGTGGCGCCGTAGACGTAGGCGCTGCCGAGCTTGCTCAGCGCGGCGTCCACGGCCGCCTGCGCGGCGGCGGTGGGGGCCTTGATGTTGCTGGGCGGCGTCCCGCCGCGGTCCTTCTGCGCGGCCTTGTCCGAGGCGCTGAGGTTCTTGTTGGCCGCCTTCAGCTGATCGATCTGGTCGTTCAGCGTCTTCTGCTTGGCCTTGATGTCCTCGGTCAGCTTGGCCGCGGCGTCCCGCGCGTCCTGCGCGCGCTTGGCGGCGTCGCTGGCCTTGGCGGCCGCGTCGGTGGCCTGCTGGACGGCGCCGGTGAGGTTGCCCATCGCGGCGTTCTTGCCGGTCGCGATGACCTCGAGCGCCGACGAGCGGTCCAGGAAGTCCTGCGTGGACGTGCCCGCCAGCAGCGCCGACAGCTTGTTCAGCTGGACACCGCTGGTGAACGACGCACCGGCGAACTTGTCGACCTCGGTCTGGTACTTCTTCTGGCTCTCGGACGCCTTGGTGGCCTGTTCCTTGGCCGCGTTGACGTCGCCGGTGGCCTTGTCGAGCTCGCCCTGCTTCTTCTTCAGGTCGTCCTGGGCGGACAGCAGGTCTTCGTTGAGCTTCTCGGCCTGGGCCGCGAGGTCGCGGTACTGCGCGAGCGCGTCGGAGCCGGTGGGCGGGGTCTGGAGAACGGGGACGGGGGCGGCGGTGGCCGTCGGCTGGGCCACGGTGACGAGGGTGATCACCGAGGCCGCGGCGAGCGCACCTGAAACCACGCGCCTGAGGGAATGCGACTGCACGGTCGCGCGGGTCTCCTTTGGTCTCGGCCGCCGACGGGGACCGGGGCACGAAGAGGTCGGGGTGTTCCTCTTCACCGCTGTCCCACCCACCACGCACCCGGGCCGTGCGCTTTTGCCATGCACGAGCCGCAACAGGTGAAGCACGCGGTGGTGGTTCCGGTTCCCAGCTTCCCGACAAAGCTGCGTCCGGCGGCGATCCCGTGTCGCCGCCTCCACAGACGGCCGGGGGCCACGAGATCTCGGACAGGTTACGAAAAGACCGCCACCACGTCCACCACCTCTCCGCCAAAAACTGTGCGTGACGCCGCTGAACACCATCGGACCAGGGCGGGAGGAAACATGTGATGGGCGTTACACGCTGGGGTTTCTGCGGAGGGCTTTCCGACTACCGACCGTTCACCGATTCAATCGACCATTCGGCGCGCCGTCACGAAACGGTGGAAATCAGGCGGTGCGCCGGATCGGTTCCTCCACCAGCCGCAGGTGTGGCACCATCCCGGCCTCGGCCAGGGCGTCGATCGCGCGCCGCTCGTCGGCGTCCCACTCCACCGCGGGTGGCGCGCCGAGCAGCACGCTCACGACGCAGTCGTGGCACGAGATGCCGCGCACCACGCAGCGGTCGCAGTCGACCACCAGGTTCTCGATGTCCGAAACGGCGATGTGCGAGACGTCCACTTCGGACAGCTCGGGCCGGTCGCTCATGTGGTCCTCCTCACGTCGGAACTGACTGAGGACGACGGTAGGCGCCACCACCGACAATTTCTGTGTCGTGCCGGGGCTTCGCCCCGGGCCGGGGGCTTCGCCACCCGGAACCCCCAGGGTGTGGTCAAACCCTCGACAGGCGGCTGACCAGCACCGATGACGGCGTCGGGTGGGCGCCGCGACCCCGCACGGAGTCCGCGACCGCCCGGTCGGATGTCGCGACGACCATCGGCCGCCCCGCGGGCTCGGCCGCGACGAGGTTGCGGATGACGTCGTCGGCCAGCACCCCGCGGTCGGAGAACAGCACCCGGACACCGCGGGGCACCGAGGCGGGGACCGACAGCACGCCGGCACCGTCGAACACCACGGTGACCTCGGCGGACGTGCGCGCGGCCAGCGCGGACAGCTGGTGGATCAGCCGGTCGCGCTGGTCGGCGAGGGCGAGTTCCGGGTAGCCGGTCTTGGTGACGTTGTAGCCGTCGACGATCAGGTGCACGTTGGGCAGCGCGAGGTAGCGGTCCAGGGTGGACACGTCGGCGATCTTGCCGCCCTGGCCGGTGCCGGTGCTGGCGCCGCGGACCATGTCCGCCGGGCGGGCGCCGCGCGCGCCGAGGGCGAGCTCGCGGCGGAGGCCGGTGACGGCGCCGTCGATGGTGTCGATGAGCAGGGCGAGCCGCACCTCGTCGGCCTGGCGGGCCTCGCGCGCGGACTGGCGGGCGATCTCGGCGTCGGCGACCGCGCGTTCGGCACGGGCGCGTTCCCCGGCGACGCGCTGGCGTTCGCGCTCGAGCTGCGTGGTGAGGGCGGCGATCTCGTCGTTGCGGGCGGCGGAACCGCGCTCGGCGTCCGCGGACGCCGCTTCGGCCGCGTCCCTGGCCTGGCGCAGCTGGACGCCTTGCTCGCGAAGGCGCTTCAGGAGCTTCTCGACTTCGCCTTCGCGCTCGCCGCGGGCGTTTTCGGCGGCTTGTTTCGCTTCGGCGAGCTCGGCGCGGACCTGGGCGAGCTCGGCCTCCAGCCGCTGGCTGCGGGCGAGCGCGGCGTCGCGTTCGGCGCGCAGGGCGTTTTCCTCGGCGTTGCGGGCGACCAGCCGGACGCGCCCGGTCGCCCCGGACTCGCCGAGCAGGACGGCCGCGGCCGCGGCGGCGACGGACTCGGCGGCGTTCGGGTCGAGCGCGTCGGTGCGGTGCTCGCGCAGCCACTCGATGACGGCGGTCCGGAACTGGGACGAGTCGGCGAGGGCCGCGAGCAGGGCGGCGCCGCCGAGCTTGGCGCGCTTGGCCGGCGCGAACTTCGCGACCGGCCGCAGCTGGCGGGGCACGTCGGTGGCGGGCAGCTTGGCGACGGCGGCCGCGGCGAGCTCGGCGATGCGGTCGCGCACCGGTTCGGGCAGCGCCGGCCAGGTCGCGGGATCGGGGTGTCCGGCCTGGTCAGCGGGCTCTTCGGCCGCCTCGGGGCGCGACGCGACACCCGAGGGACCGACGGGGTCCCCGGGCGGCTCCGGCACGAGCGGCTGCGGGTGCATTGGTCCAGGGTAGGCCCCGCCTCCGCATCCCGCGCCGCGCACCACACGGACCGGCGGCGCGCGGAAACTGTCGGTGGTCGCCCTTAAAGTCCGGCCCATGCGTTCGGTCCAGGCTCAGCTCGCGTTCGACGAGCTCGGAACTCCCTTGCGGGACACCACCTTCGTCGTCTTCGACCTCGAAACGACGGGGGCGCCGCCGGGGGCGTCGGGGATCACCGAGATCGGCGCGGTGAAGGTGCGCGGGGGTGAGGTGCTGGGCGAATTCGCCACGCTGGTGAACCCGGGCACACCGATCCCGCCCCAGATCGTCTCACTGACCGGGATCACGCAGGCCATGGTCTACGACGCGCCGCCGATCGAGGAGGTGCTGCCGGCGTTCCTGGAGTTCATCGGGGGCGCGGTGCTGGTGGCGCACAACTCCGGCTTCGACACGTCCCACATGCGGGCGGCGTGCGAGGGGCACGGGTACGTGTGGCCGAAGCTGACGGTGGTGTGCACGGTCCGGCTGGCCCGGCGGGTGGTGCCGCGGGACGAGGTCGGGCGGTACAACCTGACGGCGCTGGCACTGCTGTTCGGGGCGAGGACCCGCCCGACCCACCGCGCGCTGGACGACGCGCGGGCGACGGTCGACGTCCTGCACGGGCTGCTGGAGCGGGTGGGCAACCTGGGCGTCCACTCGCTCGAGGAGCTGATGCGGTACCTGCCGGAGGTGACCGTCGCCCAGCGGGCGAAGCGGCACCTGGCGGCGGACCTGCCGTCGGCCCCGGGCGTCTACCTGTTCAAGGGGCCGAAGGAGGAGGTCCTGTACGTCGGCACGGCGAAGGACCTGCGGCGGCGGGTGCGGTCGTACTTCACGGGCTCGGAGAACCGCAGCCGGATCCGGGAGATGGTCGCGCTGGCCGAGCGCGTCGACCACGTGGTGTGCGCGCACGCGCTGGAGGCGGAGGTGCGCGAGCTCAGGCTGATCGCGGCGCACCGGCCCGCGTACAACCGCCGGTCGAAGAACCGGCACCAGGGCTGGTGGATCGGCTTGACGGAGGAGGCGTTCCCGAGGCTGTCGGTGGTCCGCCTGCCGCGGCCGGGGGTGCTGGGCCCGTTCCGCAACCAGGCGGACGCCCGCACCACGGCGGACACGCTGGCCGGGGCGTCGGGGTTGCGGACGTGCACGCAGCGGATCTCGCCGCGGTCGGCGAACGGGACCCCGTGCGTGCTGGCGGAGCTGGGCCGCTGCGGGGCACCGTGCGCCGGCCGCCAGAGCGTGGAGGCGTACGGCCCGGCGGTCGAGTCGGTATCGGGCCTGATCGCGGGCGTGGACGGAGGCGCCCTGCACACGGCGGCGGCCCACGTGGAGCGCCTGGCGGCGGGCCAGCACTACGAGCAGGCAGCCCGCCACCGCGACGAGCTGGCAGGGCTGATCCGCGCGCTCGGCCGGGCACACCGGCAGGCATCGCTGGCCGCGATCGGCGAGCTGATCGCGGCGGCCCCGGACGGCGGCGGAGGCTGGGAGCTGACGGTGATCCGCTACGGCCGCCTGGCCTCGGCGGGCGTGGCGCGGCGCGGCGTGCCACCGATGCCGGTGGTGGAGGCGCTGGTGGCATCGGCGGAGACGGTCCTGCCGGAGCCGGGGCCGTTGCACGGAGCACCGCCGGAGGAGGTGGGCGTGCTGCTGCGGTGGCTGGCGCGCCCGGGCGTCCGGCTGGTGCGGACGACCCGCCCGTGGGCGGAACCGGCGGCGGTCGCGGGGTGGCGCGGGTGGCTGGATCTGGTCGCGGACGCGCACTCGCTGGAACACGTCCACTGACCGGGCCGGGCGGGAATCGGCCCGCGTTAACCCGGGAGTCGGCACACGTGGTTGAGGGGTCGACACGTGACTGGGCGGTCGACACGCGTGATTGAAGGGTCGACACGTGATTGAGGGGTCGACACGCGTGATCGGAAGGTCGACACGCGTGACTGAAGGGTCGACACGCAGGCGAGGGGCCGGCCGGGTGGGTCAGGCGGCTGAGGCGTTGAGCGCGTCCAGGAGCCATGTGTGGGCGAGGCCCATCGAAACCTCGCCCGTGACCTCCCCGGCCAGGTGCCAGTACCGGCGCAAGCGCGGGTGGCGGTCCGGGGCCGTGCGGTGGTTCAGGGACCGGCGGAATGCCGGGCTGTCCGCCTCCCCCACCGCCGCCGCGTGGGCCGCCACGAAACGGTCCAGCTCCGGTCCCGGTGCCGGCCTGGTCCCCGCCGCCAACAAGGCCCCCGCCGCGACGCACGCCTCCCCCACCTCGGCGTGCAACGCCCCCAGGTCCGCGATCCGGTCGTGGCCCGCCAACGTGCTCTCCGCCAGTGAGGACGCCAACCGGGCGTCCGCCGCCAGCACCACCAGCGAGGCGTACGCCACCACCTGGGCCGTCGATGGCGCCATGGGCGGCTCCGGGGCGCTCATCTCCAAGAACATCCGGGCCGTGTCCGGGGGAATCGGGCCCGTCGTCATCGGGCGCCACAGGCGGATCAGCGTCTCGCGCGCCGCGTAGCCATCCTGGACCGCCGACAGGAGCTCCAGCCGGGCCGTGCGGTCGGCCGGGGCCGCCTCCGCGACCGCGCGGAGCACCGAACGCCGCCAGCTCAGCGTGGCCAGCTCGCGGTCGAGGGCCGACCTCTCGGCCGCCACCGCCTCGTCGAGGGACCTGCGGCCGGCCAGGACGTCCGTGATCGGGCGCAGGCCCAGCCCGAGCCCGCGCAGCCGGCGCACCAGCGTCAGCCGGTCGATCGCCGCGCTGTCGAACCGGCGGTGGCCGCCCGCGCTGCGGACCGGCTCCAGCACGCCCTCGTCGCAGTAGAACCGGATCGTGCGGACCGGCACGCCCGTCCGGTGCGCCAGCTCGCCGATGCCGAGTGTGTCTCCGGTCACCTTCCGTCGAACCTCCAGCCGGGTGGAATTCCTACGGTACGGCCATGGACAACGCCAGACTCGCCGCAGGGCTCCACCACCACACCGCCGGGTTCGCCGACGCCGTCGCGAACGCCGATCCGGACCGGACCGTGCCCACCTGCCCGGAGTGGCCGCTGCGGGTGCTCGTCGGCCACATCGGCCAGGCCCACCGCTGGGCCGCCGGCATCGTCCGGGACGGCCCGTCACCGGTTCCCGACCCCTTCGACGCCGACCCCGGCTCCCCGGACAAGTGGTCCGCCTGGCTGCACCAAGGCGCCGAGGACCTCGAAGACGCCGTCCAGGCCGCCGGGGACACTCCGGTGTGGACCTTCTTCGGCCCGCAGCCGGCCCGGTTCTGGCTGCGCCGGATGCTGCACGACACCACCGTCCACCACGCCGACGCGGCCCTGGCCGCCGGCCGGGGCTTCACCGTGGCCCCGGACCTCGCCGCCGACGCGATCAGCGAGTGGCTGGACGTGCTGTCCGACCCCGTCACGGCGAGCCTCAACCCGGCCTTCGCCGAGCTCCGCGGCACCGGCCAGACCCTCCACGTCGACCCCGGCGACGGCCCCGGCTGGCTGATCACCCGCACCCCTGAAGGCGTCCGGTGGGCCCGGGACAGCCAACCCGCGGACGTCACGCTGACCGGCCCGGTCACCGACCTCCTGCTCGTGCTCTACCGCCGCCTGCCCCTGGACCGCGTCACCGTCACCGTCACCGGCGATGAAGCACTCGCCGCGCACTGGCTGGCCCACGCCGCGGCGTAGCTAGGATCGCGAGCGACACCCGCAGACGAGTCTTGGAGGACCCAGGTGATCACCGCGATCGTGTTGATCCAGGCAGAGGCGGACGCGATCCCGGACGCGGCGCAGGCGATCGCCGACATCGAGGGTGTCGGCGAGGTCTACTCGTGCGCCGGGGACGTCGACCTCATCGCCACCGTGCAGGTGTCCACGCACGAAGGGCTGGCCGACCTGATCCCCGGCAAGATCGGGAAGGTGCCCGGCGTGCTGAGCACCGTCACGCACATCGCGTTCCGCTCCTACAGCCGCGCCGACACCGAATCGGCCTTCTCGATCGGCGTGGAGGACTAACGCCCCAATGTGGCGTTCGGTGCGTCCAACGCACCCAACGCCACATTGGGGCGCTGGCGCTGTGCCGATGCGGCGGGCTAGATCCGAGATCGATCCGGGGAACGACGAAGGCCACCTCCGCGCGGAGGTGGCCTTCGTCGTATTGGGACCTAGTGGTCCGACTGCTTCGCGGCCGACGCCGTCTCGGCGGTGTCGAACTCGCCGTGCTGGCCGTGCTGGCCGTTCTCGCCACCGGAGTGGCCGTTGCCGTTGGCCCGCTCCAGCGCCGCCGTCTCCTCGGCCGGGTCCGGCGACCAGAACGTGCCCGGAACCGCGTGCCCGGCCGAACCCAGCTTGTTCATCTTCTTCGGCACCGACGCGCCCTGGTACTCGAGCGGGATCGCGTGGCCGTGGCTGTCCACACCGGCCAGCGGCTGGTGGATCTCGATGAACTCACCGTGCGGCAGCCGCTTGATGATGCCCGTCTCGACGCCGTGCTCCAACACCTCGCGGTCGGCCCGCTGCAGGCCCAGGCAGATGCGGTAGGTGAAGTAGTAGGCCAGCGGCGGCACGATCAGCACGCCGATGCGGCCCGCCCACGTCGTCGCGTTCAGGGAGATGTCGAACTGGTCGGCGATGATGTCGTTGAAGCCGGACAGCTCGATGACCATGAAGAAGCCCAGCGCCATCGCGCCCAGCGCCGTGCGGACCGGGACGTCCCGGGGCCGCTGGAGCAGGTTGTGGTGCGCAGTGTCCTTGGACAGCTTCCGCTCGATGAACGGGTAACCCAGCAGCAGGCCGAACAGGATCGGCATGCCGATCGCGCCGGGGAAGAACACCGCCGGGATCGTGTAGTTCCCGAGGTAGACCTCCCAGGCCGGCCAGATCCGGAGCATGCCGTCGGCCCAGGCCATGTACCAGTCGGGCTGCGAGCCCGCCGACACCTGCGCCGGGTTGTACGGGCCGAAGTTCCACACCGGGTTGATCTGGAACAGCCCCGACATCAGCGCCAGCACCCCCACGACCAGGGTGAAGAACGCCCCGCCCTTGAGCGCGAAGTACGGCATGATCCGCACCCCGACGACGTTGGTCTCCTTGCGCCGCACCCCCGGGAACTGCGTGTGCTTCTGATACCACACCAGCGCCAGGTGCGCCCCGACCAGCGCCAGCATGATCCCCGGCAGCAACAGGATGTGCAGCGTGTACAACCGCGGGATGATCTGATCGCCCGGGAACTCCCCACCGAACAACGCCCAGTGGATCCAGGTCCCCGCCACCGGCACCGACAGCACGATCCCCGACAGCGTCGCCCGGATACCGGTCCCCGACAGCAGGTCATCCGGCAGCGAATACCCGAAGAAACCCTCGAAACAACCCAGGATCAGCAGCAGGCCACCGATCACCCAGTTCGCCTCACGCGGCCGCCGGAACGCCCCCGTGAAGAAGATCCGCAGCATGTGCACGGCCATCGACGCCACGAAGATCAACGCCGCCCAGTGGTGCAGCTGCCGCATGAACAGCCCACCACGGACATCGAACGAGATGTCCAGCGTCGTGCGGAACGCCTGCGACATCTCCAGGCCCTGCATGTTCTTGAAACTGCCGTGGTAGACGACCTCCTGCATCGAGGGGTCGAAGAACAGCGTCAAGTACACCCCGGTCAGCAACAGGATGATGAAGCTGTACAGCGCGATCTCGCCCAGCAGGAACGACCAGTGGGTCGGGAACACCTTGTTCATCTGGTGCCGCAGACCCTTGGCCAGGTGATACCGCTGGTCGGCGTTGTTCGCGGCCTCGCCCAGCGCCTTCTCCACCGGGCTCGACCCCTTGGTCGGCGTGGTGAGTGAACTCATGACTTACGCTCCCAAAAGGCCGGACCGATGGCCTCGATGAAGTCGCCTCGCGCGATCAAGTATCCCTCTTCGTCCACCGTGATCGGTAGCTGGGCCAGCGGCCGGGTCGCCGGGCCGAAGATCGGCTTGGCGTAGTGGAGGGCGTCGAACTGCGACTGGTGGCACGGGCACAGGATGCGGTTGGTCCGCTGCTCGTACAGGGAGGTCGGGCAGCCGACGTGGCTGCAGATCTTCGTGTACGCGTAGTAGTCGCCGAAGTTGAAGTCCTCCTGGCCGGCCCGCTTGACCACCTTGGCGGCGTCGGTCGGGCGCAGGCGGATCAGCATGACCGGGTTGTCGACCCGGGTCAGCGCCTTGGCCAGCGCCTCCGCGTCGTTGCGCTCGGACTCGCGGAACGGGAAGACCGTCTCCATCGCGCCGGCGTCGAGGTCCTCGGCCTTGACCAGGGAGATCTCGGTCTCCTTGCCGTGCTCGACCTCGACCGGCTTGCCGGTGGCCCGGCGCATGTAGACCTTCTCGCCGGGGAAGTTCGGCTGCCAGCCGGTGTGCCACAGCGAGTCGCGGGACTCGCTGTCCTTCCACGGGTTCTTGATGAAGGACGCGACGGGCAGCGCGGCGGCCGCGAGGCCGAGCGCACCCGCACCGGCGATCGCCGAGCGCTTGATCAGCGAGCGGCGGGCGATGGTGCTGCGGTTCCCGGCGTCGGCCAGGTGCGCGAGGATCGTCGCGCGGTCGACCTCGGCCGACCCTTCGCCGCCGGCGTCGCTGCGCTGCTGCACCGCGACCTCGGCGGGCACGAACTTCTTCGTGTACAGGATCACGCCGATGCCCAGGCCGAGGATGGCCAGGCCGAGCGTGAGGCCGAGCATCGGGGTGTAGAGGCTGTACCAGAAGTGGGCGCTCTCGTTGTCCGGCGCCTCGTACTGCCACGGCCACCAGATCAGCGAGACGACGAACCCGATGCCGGCCAGCGCGGACAGGCCGAACCAGAACGCGACCAGGCGCTCGGCGCGCCGCTCCGCCCGGGTGCCCTCCACGGGCCACGGGGTCGGGTACTCGACGATCTCGACGCCGTCGAGCGCCCCGCCCAGCTTGACCAGCTGGTCCCGGTCCATCTCAGCCAGTTCCGCCTCCGACGGCGGCTTCGGCCCCTCGGCACTCATGCCTTCGATCCAATCCACAACGTCACGCCGATCAGCGCGGCGATCCCGACGATAAAGGCGATGACGCCCTCCGAAGCGGGGCCGACCCCGCCGAGGCCGTTACCACCCGGGTCATTGTTGCCGTCCGACACCGACTTCACGTAGGCGACGATGTCCTTCTTCTCCTCCGGCGACAGCTGCCGGTCGGAGAACTTCGGCATGTTCTGCGGGCCGGTGAGCATGGCCGTGTAGATCTGCTCTTCGCTGGCCGGGTCCAGGTTCGGCGCGTACTTGCCGGCCGACAGCGCACCGCCGCGGCCGGTGAAGTTGTGGCACGACGCGCAGTTGAGGCGGAACAGCTCGCCACCGCGGGCCGGGTCGTCGCCGCGCAGGGCCTCGCCCTTCTCGGCCGGACGCTGGACACCGCCGCCGTGCGCCTGGATGTAGGCGCCGACCGCGTCGATCTCGGCCTCGGTCAGCTTCGGCGGCTTCCGCTCGACCTGCGCCTCCTGGCGCGCGGCGGGCATGCGGCCCGAAGAAGTCTGGAAGTACACCGCGGCGTCGCCGATGCCGATCAGGCTCGGCCCGCGGTCCTGCACGCCCTCGAGGTTCGCACCGTGGCAGGCGATGCAGGTGTTGTTGTAGACCTGCTCGCCGAGGCGCAGCTGCGCCGGCGTGCCCTGGGCCTGCGCGGTCTGCGGCTCCGGCACGAGCAGGGCGTAGCCGGCGCCGGCACCCACCAGCGCGATGCCGAGCGCGAGCAGGCCGGCGAACCGCCTCCGCAGCTTCGACCGCGCGCGGTAGCGGCGCTCCGAGGATTTCGTGCTGGTGGTCATCTTGCGGCAACCCTTGCTGTCAGTTCAGGCCGATGGTGAAGGTGGTGGCGGCTGGGTGGACCTACGGAAGGAGGTAGATCACACCGAAGAGGCCGACCCACACGATGTCGACGAAGTGCCAGTAGTAGGACACGACGATCGCCGACGTGGCCTGGGCGGGCGTGAACTTGCTCAGTTTCGTGCGGATGAGCAGGTACACGAAGGCGACGAGCCCGCCGATGACGTGCAGGCCGTGGAACCCGGTGGCGAGGTAGAAGACCGTGCCGAACGGGCCGGACGGGATCGTCATCCCCTCTTCGACCAGGTTGTGGTACTCGTTGGCCTGGCCGCCGACGAAGATCGCGCCCATGATCAACGTGATGATGTACCAGCGGCGCAGCCCGTAGACGTCGCCGCGCTCGGCCGCGAACACGCCGAACTGGCAGGTCAGCGAGGACAGCACGAGGATCACCGTGAACGGGATCGCGTACGCCACGTTGAGGTGGAACTCCTCGCCGTGCAGCGGCGGCGGCCACTGGCCGGACGAGTTCTGCGCCTTGACGGTGAAGAACATCGCGAACAGTCCGGCGAAGAACATCAGCTCGCTGGAAAGCCACACGATGGTGCCGACACTGACCATGTTCGGCCGGTTCAGCGAGTGGACCCGCTGACTGATGGTGGGAGCTGCCGTTGTCACGCGTCGCATTATGTCCTCTCGCACCGCCGCTCCGCCGGGTGGGTCCACGGCGAGCCGTCTGCGTAACCGATCACACCGGATGCCCGGGAAGGTGAGAGCTACTCATGGGTTTACTCGACCGCCTGCTTGACCTGGTCAAGAAGCGGGAAACGCCCGGTCTGACGCTTGAGACGCCGGGGCTGGAGATCGTCGCCGAGGCCTTCGACCCGGCCGTCGCGGACTCCGCCGTCCTCGCCGCTTCACCCGACTGGGTCAGCACGGCACCGGCCGTTCTGCGGCACCACCTGCTGTTGCCGCCGGACCGGGTCGACGAGGCGGCGTCGATCCTCGCGCAGGACGGCTACGAGCTGCGAGAACAGGCTCCGGACGGGGAGCTGACGCGGGTGCTCGCCGTGCGCGTCCAGGTGCTCGACGCCCTGCACTGCGCACAGGAGAGGTCCCGGATGGCCGGTCTCGCGCAACGATTGGGCGGCGACGCGCTGGGCTGGGACGCGCAACAGCCGGAGCCGACCGCGTGATGTCGGTCTCGGCCGATACGATCGGCGTGCGAGTCGTGCGGTGACGAGACGGAGGCGTGCTCAATGGGCGAGCGGTCGATGCGGGTCCTGGTGTTCAGCCACAAGCCGGAGGTGCGCGAGGCGATCGTGAACGCGGTCGGCCGCCGGCCCGCCGCGGACTTGGCGCGCGTGGACTACGTCGAGGCGGCCGGCATCGCGGACGTGCTGTCCGAGGTGGACGCGGGGAACGTCGACCTGGCGATCCTCGACGGCGAGGCGCAGCCGACCGGCGGCATCGGCCTCTGCCGGCAGCTGAAGAGCGAAATCACCGACTGCCCCCCGATCGTGGTGGCCGTCCGGCGCAAGGACGACCGGTGGCTGGCCACCTGGTCGCAGGCGGACGCCGTGCTGGTGCACCCGCTGGACCCGCTGACCGCCGCGGAGACCGTCGCCGACGTGCTGCGCGCGCGACGGGTCCCCGTCGTGAACGGCTGAGCCCGGTGACCACCCCGGTCCCCCGCACCTGGCCACCCCTGCTCAAGCAGCTCATCGCCGGCGTCGACCTCTCCGCGGAGGACACGGCGTGGGCGATGGACCAGATCATGAGCGGCGCGGCGAGCCCGGCCCGGATCGCCGGGTTCGCGGTCGCGCTGCGCGCCAAGGGCGAGACGCCCGAGGAGATCGCCGGCATGGCGGCCACGATGCTGGCGCACGCCAAGCGGGTCGAGCTGGACGGCCCGGCGGTCGACATCGTCGGCACCGGGGGCGACGGCTCCAACTCGGTGAACATCTCGACGATGGCGACGATCGTCACGGCGGCGGCCGGCGCGCCGGTGGCCAAGCACGGCAACCGCAGCGCGTCGTCGAAGTCCGGTGCGGCGGACGTCCTCGAAGCCCTCGGCGTGACGATCAGCCTGCCGCCGGAGGACGTCCGGCGCAGCCTCGACGAGGTCGGCATCGGGTTCTTCCTGGCGTCGGCGTTCCACCCGGCGCTGCGCCACGCCGGCCCGGTGCGCAGCGAGCTGGGCATCCCGACGACGTTCAACCTGCTCGGCCCGCTGACCAACCCGGCCCAGCCCGGCGCGGCGCTGATCGGCTGCGCGTACCCGGACAAGACCCGGGTGCTGGCGGAGACGTTCGCCCGCCGCGGCACCCGGGCCCTGGTGGTCCGGGGTGACGACGGCCTCGACGAGATCACCACGACGACGACGTCGACCGTGTGGGTCGTTTCGGACGGGGAGGTCACCGAGCGCAGCTTCGACCCGGCAGCGGTGGGCATCGCCCGCGCGACGGCGGAGGACCTGCGCGGCGGCGACGCGGCGGCGAACGCGGCGGTGGTCCGCGACCTGGTGGGCGGCAAGCCGGGCCCGGTCCGCGACGCCGTCCTGATCAACGCCGCGGCCGCGCTGGCGGCCTTCACGGGCTTCTCGGAGTCGCTGGAGGACGACCTGCGGGCGGGCCTGACGCGGGCGGCCGAGGCCATCGATTCCGGCGCCGCGGCCGCGCTGCTGGACCGCTGGATCGCCTTCAGCTGACCCGCTGACCCGCTCGCCCGCTCAGCAGCGGACGGTGGGCTCGGCCGCCGGGCCGGCCGCCTGTTCCGGTGCGGCGGCGGGCTTGCGGCCGCGCTGCGGGGCCAGCGCGGCCGCCAGGACCGCGAGCATGCCCAGCGCCTCGGGCCAGCTCGGGCGGTGGCCGTAGAACGCGATGTCCACCAGCACCGCCACCACCGGGTACAGGTAGGACAGCAGCGCCACCGTCGTGGTCGGCAGCTTGCCGATGCTCGCGTACATCAGCACGTACATCAGTGCCGTGTGGACGGTCCCGAGCAGGACCAGCCACAACAGCCCCGAGGTCGTCGTGGGCAGGGGCGTGACGAGCAGCAGGGGTGCCAGCACCAGCGCGCCCACCGTCGTCTGCACGGCGGCCAGGAGGTGCGGGCGGATGTGCTTCAGCTGCTTCGCCAAGAAGGACGCGCCCGCGTACAGCACGGCCGCGCCGAGGGCGAGGCCGATGCCGGCCAGCTGCACGGGTTTGCCGTCCTCGCCGTGGGCGGACAGCGAGATCAACGCCACGCCGCCGAACGCGATGCCGGCCCGGGCCAGGTGGCTCTTGGCGACCGTCTCGCCGAGGAACGCCGCGGCCAGGCCGACCAGGATCAGCGGCTGGGTGTGGTAGACGACCGTGCTGACCGAGATCGACGACAGCGCGTACGAGGCGAACAGCAGCACCCAGTTGCCGACCAGGAACAGCCCGCCCAGCACGGCGAGGCCGAGGTCGCGGCGGGACGGCCGCCAAGCCTGCAGCCAGCCGCGGGAGAGGCACCAGAGCACGAGCAGCGCGCCGCCGACGAAGCAGCGGGCGAAGGCCACGGCCGGGGCGGCCGCACCGCTCTCGAGGACGACGGCGCCGATCGTGCCGGACATCGCCATCGCCGCGGACCACTGGAGCAGCGGGCGGGTTTCGGAGTTCGTCATGCCGACCAGATTCGTCGCGATCGGCCGCGCCAACCAGTGTCAGAGATGACAACGGCCGCAAAACTTGTGACACACTGGCCGGCATGGACGTCAAACGGGTCGCGGTGGTGCTCGCCGACCGCGTTTCGCCGTTCGAGCTGGGCGTCGCGTGCGAGGTGTTCGGCACCGACCGCACCGCCGACGGCATCGAGGGCTGGGACTTCGCCGTCTGCTCCCCGGGCGGGACCGCGGTCGAGAGCTGGTCCGGCTTCGGGCTGGCCGGCCTGCGGGACCTGGACTTCGCGGCGGCGGCGGACCTGCTGATCGTGCCGACGTGCGCGCCGCGGACCGCGCCACCGCCGGAGCCGGTGCTGGACGTCCTGCGCGACGCCGCCGGGCGCGGAGCGTGGGTGGCGGGGTTCTGCGCGGGCGTGTTCTCGCTGGGTTACGCGGGCTTGCTGGACGGCCGCCGCTGCACGGTCCACTGGGTGTACGAGGCGGAGTTCCGGCAGCGGTTCCCGGCGGCCGAAGTGGACCCGCAGGCGCTGTACGCCGACGACGGCGGCATCCTGACCAGCGCGGGCACGGTCGCGGCGGTCGATCTGTGCCTGCACCTGGTCCGCCGGCTGCGCGGTGTCGCGGCGGCCACGACGCTGGCCCGGCGGATGGTGGCGGCGCCGCACCGCGCGGGCGGTCAGGCCCAGTTCGTCCAGGCGCCGGTCCCGGCGACGGCGGCGGGCGACGACGCCGTGGTCGCGGAGGCTCTGGAGTGGGTGGAGCGGCGCCTGGACCAGCCGTTCACGGTGGCGGAGCTCGCCCGCCGCAGCGGCCTGGGCGAGCGGACGTTCCTGCGCCGCTTCTCGGCCGCGACGGGCACGACACCGCACCGCTGGCTGACCGAGCGCCGCCTGGACCGGGCCCAGGCTCTCCTGGAGGAGGGCGGGCTGTCGGTGGAGGACATCGCGGCGGCGTGCGGCTATGCCTCGGCAGCGGCGCTGCGGCACCAGTTCAGCCGCCTGCGGGGCACGAGCCCGTCGTCCTACCGGACGGCGTTCCGCGGCTGAAAACGAAACCGGCCGCCACGCTTCGAAAGCGTGACGGCCGGTTGCGAAGAGAACTCAGTCGTGCGACGGGCCGGTGTGATACTCGAACACCAGGCCGCCGATCGTGATGAGCAGCGCGACCAGGGCGATGACCAGCAGCCAGATGTGGAAGAACGCCAGCGCCACGGCCGCGAGCGCCGCGGTGGCCGCCATGCCGATCGGCCAGTAGCTGCCCGGGCTGAAGAAGCCCAGTTCGCCCGCGCCGTCGCTGATTTCGGCGTCCTCGCGGTCCTCCGGGCGCGGCTCGATGCGGCGGGCGACGAACTGCATGTAGCTGCCGGCCAGGAACGCGAGACCACCGGTGAGGAACAGCGCGACGATGCCGACCGGCTCCGGGCCGTGGGTCGCGGCCAGCGCGGTCCACACCCAGTACACGGCCGCCATGAACACGGCGAAGATCGCCACGATGAAGAAGATGCGGGCTTCGACCTTCATGGTCTTTTCCTACTCCTTGTGTGCGTGCGGCGTCAGTTCGACGCGGTCCGCGCGGTGCGGTCGGTGTTGAACGGCTGGGTGGTGACCGCGTGCGGGGTGCACAGCTCGCCGCAGTTCATCTTCGCCAGCGCCTCGGCCGCCGTGAACGACTGGCCCGTCGCCGGGTTCGTCTGCTTGCGCAGCGCGATGTACTGGTCGTACTTGTCCGCCGACAGCGCGCGGACCTCGAAGTTCATCACCGAGTGGTAGGTGCCGCACAGCTCCGCGCACCGGCCGACGAAGGAGCCTTCGCGGTCGATCTTGTTCTGGAAGGAGCTGTCCTGGTTGTTCTTCTCCGGGTTCGGCATGACGTCCCGCTTGAAGTGGAACTCCGGCACCCAGAAGGAGTGGATGACGTCGGTGGAGACCAGGTCGTACTGGATGGTCTTGCCGACCGGGAGCACCAGCAGCGGGATCTCGCCGGACGAGCCGACGGTGCTGACCTGCTGGCCGTCCGCCTTCTTCGCGTTCTCGTCCTCGTACTTGAACTCCCAGTTCCACTGGAAGGCCACGACCTGGACCTTGACGTCCGGGTTCGGCACCTTGTCCAGGACCTTCGACTCCGTCGTCGCGGTGAAGAAGAACAGGACGCAGACCATGATCGTCGGGACGACGACCGTGAACAGCTCGAGCGGGATGTTGTACTGGAACTGCCGGGGCAGCTCCTCCGGCTCGCCGTCGGTGGTCTTCTTCTTGCGGTGGAACGTCGCGGTCCAGAAGATCAGCGCCCACACGATGACGCCGACGACCAGCGCGGCGACCACGGTCCAGGTCCAGAGCGTCCGCATCTGGTTCGCCTGCTCGGTGACACCGACCGGCCAGCCGAACCGCAGGATCTCGTCGCCGGAGCAGCCCGTCGCGGTCAGCGCGACCAGCACGGCCAGCGCGGCGACGCGCACGGTCCGCTTCCCCAGGGTGCGCTCGGGTTGTCCCACTGCGCCTCGCCCTTTCACCCAGAGCCTCCTACGACAGATCTTTGTGACAGCCGGACTCTAGCCGAGTTGGCCCATCCTGCTGACCAAGGGGTAACCATCGACGCGCGTGGTACTCGCCACGACCGCCCCGGCATACTGGGGCCTTCCCCCAGCCCGGTGAAGACCCTGAAGGTGTGTGAGTACCCGTGTGCGGCCTGCTTGGACTGATCTGCGCGACCGAGACCGGCGCGGCGAACGCGCGTGACGCCGTCGGGGCGGCCATGCGCTGCCAGCGCCACCGCGGCCCCGACGAGCAGGACACCTGGGCCGACGCCGAGGTCGTCTACGGCTTCAACCGGCTCGCCTTCATCGACGTCGAGCACGCGCACCAGCCGCTGGTCTGGGGCCCGCCCGAGGCGCCGGGCCGCTACACCATGAACTTCAACGGCGAGATCTACAACTACCTGGAGCTGCGGGCGGAGCTCGCCGAGCGGCACGGCGCGAAGTTCGAGACCGAGGGTGACGGCGAGGCCATCGTCGCCGGCTTCCACTACCTCGGCGCGGAATGGGTGAAGCGCCTGCGCGGCATGTTCGCCTTCATGATCTGGGACTCGCAGGAGAAGCGGGTCTTCGGCGCGCGCGACCCGTTCGGGATCAAGCCGCTGTTCTACTCGGCCGGCCCCGACGGCGTGGCGTTCTCCAGCGAGAAGAAGAGCCTGCTGGAGCTGTCGGACGTCCTTGGCGTCGCGCAGGAGCTGGACCGCACGGCCCTCCAGCACTACCTGGTCCTGCAGTACGTGCCCGAGCCCGAGTCGCTGCACACGGCGATCCGGCGCGTCGAGTCCGGGACGTCGTTCCAGGTGGTGCCCGGCGGTGAGGTGAAGTTCACCCGCTACTTCCACCCGCAGTTCAGCGCCAAGCCGGTCAACGGCCCCGCCGAGGCCGAGGAGCTGTACCAGCGCATCGCCGATGTGATGCGCGACTCGGTCGGCAAGCACATGATCTCCGACCCGGACGTCACGGTCGGCGCGTTCCTCTCGGGCGGCATCGACTCCACGGCCACCGCGACCCTGGCCAAGGAGCACAACCCGAACCTGATCGCGTTCACCACCGGCTTCGAGCGCGAGGGCTACTCCGAGGTCGACGTCGCCGCCGAATCGGCCGCCGCGATCGGCGTCAAGCACGTGGTCCGCACGGTCTCGGCGGACGAGATGATGGAGGCGCTGCCGCTCATCGTCTGGTACCTCGACGACCCGGTCGCCGACCCGGCGCTGGTCCCGCTGTGGTTCATCGCCCGCGAGGCCCGCAAGCACGTCAAGGCGGTGCTGTCGGGTGAGGGCGCGGACGAGCTGTTCGGCGGCTACACGATCTACAACGAGCCGATCTCGCTGGCGCCGTTCGAGAAGATCCCGGGCGGCATGCGGAAGCTCATCGGCAAGGTGTCGACGAAGATCCCCGAGGGCACCCGCGGCAAGGACCTGCTGCGCCGCGGCGCGCTCCCGCTGGAGGACCGCTACTACGGCAACGCCCGCAACTTCCGCGACGACCAGCTGCGGAACGTTCTCCGCACGTACCAGGAGGGCGTGGGCTTCAAGGACGTCACGGCGCCCTGGTACGACGTCTCGCGCGGCTGGGACCCGGTGGCCCGCATGCAGCACGTCGACCTCTACACGTGGCTGCGCGGCGACATCCTGGTCAAGGCCGACAAGGTGACCATGGCGAACTCCCTGGAGCTGCGGGTGCCGTTCCTGGACGCCGAGGTGTTCAAGGTCGCGGCGTCGATCCCGCTGGACCAGAAGCTCGCCCACGGCACGACGAAGTACGCGCTGCGCCAGGCCCTGGCCAAGATCATCCCGGCGCACGTGCTCAACCGCCGCAAGCTCGGTTTCCCGGTCCCGATCCGGCTGTGGCTGCGCAACGAGATGTACGACTGGGCGAAGGGCATCATCTCGGACTCGAAGACCGAGGAGCTGCTGGACAAGAAGGCGATCCTCGCGCTGCTGGAGGAGCACAAGGCCGGCCAGCTCGACCGCAGCCGCCAGCTGTGGGCGCTGATCGTGTTCATGCTGTGGCACGGCATCTTCGTCGAGCACCGGATCAAGCCGGAGATCCCGGAGCCGGTCTACCCGGTGAAGCTCTGAGGTCTGCCGCGGCCGGTCGTGAGTGGTAACGGGTTCTAACCCGCCTTACCACTCACGACCACGCGGGTCAGGCGGCGGGCAGGACCGCCGAGATCTCCTCCGCCGCGTCCGGGCCGAACGCCTCGCCGATGCGGGCCAGGGCCTCCGCTCGGTCGAACGTCCACTCCTGGGTGCCGACCGTCTCCAGGACCAGCACCGCGATCAGCGAGCCGAGCTGGGCCGCGCGCTCGACGCCGAGGCCGCCGTCGAGACCGGCCAGGAAGCCCGCGCGGAAGCCGTCGCCGACGCCGGTCGGGTCGGCCTTCGCGCGCTCCGGGACCGCGCCGATCTGGAAGGCGACGCCGTCCTTGCCGACGATCTCGACGCCCTTCTCCCCCAGCGTCGTGATCCGGACGCCGACCTGGTCGAGGACGTCGGCCTCGGTCCAGCCGGTCTTCTGGAGCAGCAGCTCCCACTCGTAGTCGTTGCTGAACAGGTACTTCGCGCCGGCGACGAACGCGCGCGCCTGCTCGCCGGTCATCCGGGCCAGCTGCTGCGACGGGTCGACCGCGAAGGCGTACCCGCGCTGCCGGCACTCCTCGGCGTGGCGGATCATGCCCTCCGGGTCGTCCGGGCTGATCAGCACCAGGCTCAGCTCGCCGACGCGCTCGGCGATCGGCAGCAGCTCGATGTTGCGGGACTCGGCCATCGCGCCGGCGTAGAACGTCGCGATCTGGCAGAGGTCCTCGTCCGTGGTGCAGACGAACCGCGCGGTGTGCGCGACCTCCGACACGTGCACACCCGAGGTGTCCACGCCGTGCCGCTCCAGCCAGGAGCGGTAGTCGGCGAAGTCGGCGCCGACCGCGCCCACCAGGACCGGCTTGACGCCGAGCACCCCCAGGCCGAAGGCGATGTTCGCGCCGATGCCGCCGCGCCGGACCACCAGGTCGTCGGCGAGGAAGCTCAGCGAGACGCGGTGCAGCTGCTCGGCGACCAGCTGCTCGGCGAACCTGCCCGGGAAATGCATGAGGTGGTCGGTCGCGATACTGCCGGACACCGCGATCCTGGCCCTGTCTGCCACCGGCTGCTCCTTCGTGTTCGACCTCACGGCAAAAGGCGCGAAGTTACCCCCGGGTCATGACCCATCCGGGTAGTTCGCGCGCGCCCAACCGACACTACCGGCTGGTACTCCTTCTCCAGTCGAGAGCGGATCAATAGCGTTACGAATCGTGAACGCCGTCACCGAACCCGAGACCCTGTCCGAGCTGATCGCCGACTGTGCGCTCATCCCGGCGACCCTGCAGGCCGAGAGCCGTCCGCCCGCCCCCGCCACGGCCAGTCCGTGGGAGGTCGACGAGGTGTGCCACGCCCAGGTCGCGGAGCTCGACGCCTACGTGTAGTCCGCAGAGACGGAGAAGGCCCCGCCTCCCTTCCGGGAGACGGGGCCTTTCCACGTGCGGTGGCTTCGGGCAAACCGGCTCAGTGGAACGAGTCGCCGCAGGCGCAGGAGCCGGTGGCGTTCGGGTTGTCGATCGTGAAGCCCTGCTTCTCGATCGAATCCACGAAGTCGATGACGGCTTCCGACACGTACGGCGCGCTCATCCGGTCCACGGCGACCTTGAGGCCGTCGAAGTCGCGGAACAGGTCGCCGTCGAGCGTGCGCTCGTCGAAGAACAGCTGGTAACGCAGGCCGGCGCAGCCACCGGGCTGGACGGCGATGCGCAGGTGCATGTCGTCGCGGCCCTCCTGCTCGAGCAGGGCCTTCGCCTTGGAAGCCGCGGCGTCGGTCAACGTGACGCCGTGGGTCTCCTCGGCGGTCTCGGCCTGCGTCGCGCCGGCGTGCTCAGCGGTCGTCATGGCACTCCCTCATCAAAGTCGAACTCGCTGCGGATACTCCTCGTGCTGAGCTGTTCAACACCGGGGGCGTCCGATCTGTTCCCCCACCATGGTCGCACATGGATCGACCTGGTGAACGGCGGCGTGACGCCTGCAATACCCTGGTGAGGTGAGGTTCCTGCGCCGAAGCACCACAGACACCGCCGCCGAAGAGCCGGAGGCGGGCGAAGCCGTCGACGTCGCCGGCAAGGCGTACACGCCCGGTAAGGGCAAGGCCACGCCGAAGCGCCGCGACGCCGAGGCGAAGAAGCGCGGCCCGGTGGCGCCGCCGCCCACGACCATGCGTGAGGCGATGAAGCGCAACAAGGAGCTGCGCAAGGCGAACCCGCAGACCAAGGAGGACCGCCGCGCGGCGGCCAAGGCCCGCCGCGACGCGATGATGCGCGGCGACGACAACGCCCTGCTCCCGCGCGACCGGGGGCCGGTCAAGCGGTACGTCCGCGACCTGGTCGACAGCCGGCGCAACCTCCTCGGCCTGTTCATGCCGCTGGCGATCGTGGTGTTCCTGGCGCTGCTGGTGCCGCTGCCCCAGGTCCAGTCGTACATCACGCTGCTGTGCACGGCGATGCTGCTGGTGATGGCGATCGAGGGTTTCGTGAACGGCCGGAAGATCGCGAAGCTGGTGCGGGAGAAGTTCCCGAAGGAAGCGGTGAACGGCCGGTCGATCGGGTGGTACGCGTTCGTCCGGGCGTCCCAGATCCGGCGGCTGCGGATGCCGAAGCCGCGGCTGAAGCCGGGGGACCCGATCCCGAACTGAGCCGGTTTTCGAGAAGCCGGGTCGAGCGCTGCTCGACCCGGCTTCTTGCTGTCCGGGACCGCGGGACCGCGCCGGCCGGTGCCGCGAATGACTCATTCGGGACGTCGGAGGTCCCGAATGAGTCATTCGCGACCTCCCGGTGACCCCGGCCGTGGCTGGAGTCACTCCAGGTCGTTAGCAAAGCAAACGATTACCGCCTAAGCTCGCGGCCATGGAGTTTCGTCGTCTCGGCCGCAGTGGCCTCAACGTCAGTGAGATCTCGTACGGGAACTGGCTCACCCACGGTTCCCAGGTCGAGGAGGACCAGGCCCGGGCCTGCATCCAGGCTGCCCTCGACGTCGGCATCACCACCTTCGACACCGCCGACGCCTACGCCAACACCGCCGCCGAGGCCGTGCTCGGGCGGGGCCTCAAGGACCAGCGGCGGGAGAGCCTCGAGATCTTCACCAAGGTCTTCTGGCCCACCGGCCCCAAGGGGCCCAACGACCGCGGCCTGTCCCGCAAGCACATCATGGAGTCGGCCAACGCCTCACTGACCAGGCTCGGCACCGACTACGTCGACCTCTACCAGGCGCACCGCTTCGACCGGCACACCCCGCTCGAAGAGACCATGCTCGCCTTCGCCGACCTCGTGCGCCAGGGCAAGGTGCTCTACGTCGGCGTCTCGGAATGGACCGCCGAGGAGATCTCCCGCGGGGCCGCCCTCGCCCGCGAGCTGCACGTCCCGCTCGTGTCGAACCAGCCGCAGTACAACATGCTCTGGCGCGTCATCGAGGAGCAGGTCATCCCGGCCTCCGAGCGCGAAGGCCTGAGCCAGATCGTCTGGTCGCCGATCGCCCAGGGCGTGCTCACCGGCAAGTACAAGCCCGGCCAGGCCTACCCCGAAGGCTCGCGCGCCACCGACGAAAAGGGCGGCGCCGACATGGTCGCCCGGTTCCTCGACGAAGACGTCCTCAAGCGCGTCGCCCAGCTCGAACCGCTCGCCGAGCAGGCGGGCCTCAGCCTGGCGCAGCTGGCCGTCGCCTGGGTGCTGCAGAACCCGAACGTCGCCTCCGCGATCATCGGGGCCTCCCGGCCGGAGCAGGTGCACGAGAACGTCAAGGCCGCCGGCCGGAAGCTCGACGCCGACCTCCTGCAGGCCATCGACGACGTCCTCGGCGACGTCGTCGAGCGCGACCCCAGCCTGACCAAGAGCCCCTAGTCCTGGTTGATCCGCCCCTGGAACGGCACCCCGAGGTCGAACGCGTCCTCGGGGGCCATCCGGGGCTCCAGGCCGAACCCGCGCAGCAGCCGGCTCGCCCCGGCCAGCCGGTCTCCACCACGGCCGGGCACCCGCGAAGGCGCGAGACCGTGCGAGACGAGCAGGCTTTCGACGTCGTCGATCAGGCGGTACGGGTCGTACTCACCCACGGACCCAGGTCTTCCCGGTGATCCGCTCGTAGACCTCGGTGTAGCGCTGCCGCGTCTGCTCGACGATGTCCGCCGGGATCTCCGGCCCGGGCGGGGTCTGGTCCCAGCCCGTCGACCGCGACCAGTCGCGGACGAACTGCTTGTCGAACGCGTGCTGCGGACGGCCCGGCTCCCACTCGTCGGCCGGCCAGAACCGCGACGAATCCGACGTGAGGACCTCGTCGCCCAGGGTCAGCGTGCCGTCGGCGTCGAAGCCGAACTCCAGCTTCGTGTCGGCGATGATGACGCCCTGCTCCGCCGCGTGCTCGGCGCCCTTCGTGTAGATCTCCAGGGTCAGCTCGCGCAGCCGCTTCGCGGTGTCCTCGCCGATCTCGTTCAGGACCTCGTCGAAGGTCATGAACTCGTCGTGGCCGGTGTCGGAGATCTTCGTCGTCGGCGTGAAGATCGGCTCCGGCAGCTTGTCGCCCTCGACCAGGCCCGGCGGCAGCGCGACGCCGGAGATCTTGCCGTCGCGCTGGTACTCGCGCAGGCCCAGGCCGGCCAGGTAGCCGCGGGCGATGCACTCGACCTGGACCATCTTCAGCGGCTTGCAGCGCATCGCGCGCCCGGCGAACTCCTCCGGGACGTCGGTGGTCGACACGACGTGGTTCGGGACCACGCCGGCCATCCGGTCGAACCACCAGGCCGAGAGCTGGTTGAGCAGCTTGCCCTTGTCCGGGATCGGCGTCGGCAGCGAGACGTCGTAGACCGAGACGCGGTCGGACGCGACGAGCAGGATGTCCCCGCCGTCGAGTTCGTACAGGTCACGGACCTTGCCCGCGTGGATGTGCTTCATTCGCCGTCCTCAGTCGTGTACTCGTAGAAAACCCAGTGGTCGGGCAAGGCGGCGGATTCACCGTACTCGACGACCGTCCCGTCGGCCGCCAGGAAGGTGCTCCGGCCGAGCAGCACCGGCGACCCGGCGGGCAGCCCCAGCTCGGCCGCCTCCTCCTCGCTCGCGCGGCCCGCCGCGTGCCGTTCCTGCGTCGTCGCGATCTTCGTGCCCAGCCGGGCGGCCGCGTGGGCCGCGGTGCCCTCGACGATCCGCTCCGCCACCAGCAGCGCCGGCGCCTTGGCCGACAGCGCGCCGTCGAACCACGAGGTCGACGTCGACAGCGGCCGCGAGTCCGGGCCGTAGGTGGTCCGGCGACGGCGGATCACCGGGGCGCCCTCCTCCAGGCCGAGGGCGGCCGCGGCGCGCTCGGACGCCGCCTCGAGACCGGCCGAGCGGATCACCGCGTAGTGGCCCGGCGGGTAGATCCGGCCGGTGCGCGCCGAAGCGGCGCTGCGGTCGCGGGCCGTGCGGTGCAGGCCGCCGCGGTCGACGACCGTGCCGACGCCGCGCACGGGCCGGACCAGGCCCTGCGAGCGCAGCGTGGCCAGCACCTTGGTGGCCGTCGCCATGGCGACGGTCCAGGTGCGCGCGATCTCGCGGGCGGACGGCACCGCGTCGCCCTCCTGCAGCCGGCCGGACAGGATGTCGTCACGGATCCGGCCCGCGATCTGCAGGTACGGCGGCTCAGGGCGATCGAGGGTGGGCAAGGCGGCTCCTCACGAGGACAACACGCACAAGTGTTCTAGCACGCCGGGGGGTGTCCCACAAAGGCCTGTTCAGAACCACCCAGGTGTACTAGTACACGCACTGGACTGTGCTCTAGTACGCAAGTTACCCTCGAAAGTGTGTCCCCGCCCACACCACACTCCGGATCCAGCGGCCAGGGCCTCGAGGAACTCCTCGAGGAGCTCCGGCGCCGCAACTGGGTGCTGCACCTGTTCGGCGGCCGCGAGGCCCCGGAGATCTACGCGGCCGTGCACCGCTGGCCGACCTGCGCGGACGTCATCATCCTCCGCGACGAGCACCGGGCCAGCGCCTACCGGGTGCCGACCTTCCCGGGCACGGACGTGTTCAGCCCGCGGGTCGTCACCTGGCAGTACCACGCCACCCCGGTGTGGACGCTGCGAGCGGTGCTCACCCTGGCGGAGCCCGGCACCCCGGGCGCTCCGCTGCAGGCGCTCCGGCCACAGCCGGACTGCCGGATCCCGCCGGAACTGCGCCACGACGTCACGATCCGGCCGACGGGGACGCCCCGGGAGGGGGACGACGGCGGCGGCCCGCCCGCGTGCGCCTAGCGGGCGAGCAGCCGCTCCGCGACGACGAGGTCGTGGGGATAGGTGATCTTGAGGTTCTCGGGAGCACCCGGGACCCAGCGGATCGGCAGGGAGGAGAACCGCTCCATGCACGACGAAGTGTCCGTACCCGAGAAACCTTCGCGCTCGGCCTTCTCGTAGGCCTCGAGCAGCGGTCCGGCCCGGAAGCCCTGAGGCGTCTGGACGCGGATCGCGCCGGGCACCTGGGCGACCAGGTGCCCGGCATCCACCTCGACGACGTCGTCCGCGGCCAGGCCCGGCACAGCCCCCCCGTCCTCGCGTGTCCGGGCCAACACCGCACCGACCAGCTCGGGGTGGACCAGCGGCCGGGCCGCGTCGTGCAGCAGCACGGCGTCGACCCGGCCGCCCGCTATGCGCGGGGCGAGGTGGCGCAGCGCGTTGAGCTCGGAAGCCTGGCGGGTGTCGCCGCCGTGCACGATCTCGACGCCGTCACCCGCGACCTCTTCGGCGAGCTCCCGGTCCTGCGGCCGGATGACGAGCACGAGCACGCCGATGCCGGGCACCTCCCGGAAGGCGTCGAGCGACCAGGCGACCACCCGCCGCCCGGCCAGGGGCAGGTAGACCTTGTTCAGCTTCGCGCCGACGCGGGTCCCCGCGCCGCTGGCCAGTACCACCGCGGCCGCCGTCGTCTCCACGAGCCGCGAGACTACCGGCCACCAGGCACGGCGGAACGTCGCGAATGACTCATTCGGGACGTCCGAGGTCCCGAATGAGTCATTCGCGACATCGGCGACCCGGCGCAGAGCCGCGGGTTCTCGGGGAGGCCCGGCCCGGTAGGTTGGCCACAGCGTTGCCGTGGAACAGGAAGGGCCTGGTGTGGAGCCGGAAAACATCGAGTTCCCCGAGATCACCCCGCCCGACGACCACGCCCGGTCCGCGGCGATCGCCTTGCACGACAAGCTCGTCAAGCCCGCCGGTTCGCTCGGGCGGCTCGAAGAGCTGGGCGTCTGGATCGCGGCCTGCCAGGGACAGTCGCCGCCGCGGCCGTTCACGCGGCCGCGGGTCGTCGTCTTCGCCGGGGATCACGGCATCGCCGCCAAGGGTGTTTCCGCCTATCCCGCCGAGGTCACCGCGCAGCTGCTGGGCACCATGCTCACCGGCGGCGCCGCGATCAACGTCCTGGCCGCCGCCGCGGGCGCGAGCGTGCGCGTGGTCGACCTCGCGGTCGACACCGAGGCCCCGGCGACCCGCGCGATCGGCGAGTTCAAGGTCCGCCGCGGCTCCGGCTCCATCGACGTCGAAGACGCGCTGACCGCCGACGAGGCGAAGAAGGCGATCCGCGCCGGGATCGCGATCGCCGACGCCGAGGTCGACGGCGGGGCCGACCTGCTCATCCCCGGCGACCTCGGGATCGGCAACAGCACGCCGGCGTCGGTGCTGGTGGCGGCGCTGACCGGCAGCGAGCCGGTGGCCGTCGTCGGGCGCGGCTCCGGCATCGACGACGACGCGTGGATGCGCAAGGCCTCCGCCGTGCGCGACGCCCTGCGCCGGGCCCGCGCGGTGCTGGCCGACCCGGTCGACCTGCTGCGCACCACGGCCGGCGCGGACATCGCCGCGATGGCCGGGTTCCTCGCCCAGGCCGCGGTCCGCCGGACGCCGGTGGTGCTGGACGGCCTGGTCGCCTGCGCCGCGGCGCTCGTCGCCGAGGACCTCGCCCCGGGCGCCCGCCGCTGGTGGGTCGCCGGCCAGCGGACGGCCGAGCCGGCGCACGCCCTGGCGCTGGAGCACCTGGACCTGGGCCCGCTGCTGGAACTGGACGTCCGGCTCGGCGAAGGCACCGGCGCGGTGACCGCCCTGCCGCTGCTGATGATGGCCGCCCGCGTCCTCGCCGAGACGGCCACCCACGAGCAGGCCGGCGTGTCGGGCCCGCTCGTCGCCGCACCGGCTTCCTGAACCACGAAAAGCGGCTCCCGGCCATCGCCGGGAGGCCGGTTCGCCGACCCTACGCGTATCTGCCTCATCGATGAGGCAGATACGCGTAGGGCGTCGGGATCAACCGAGCTCGACCATCCAGTGGTCCGGGTCGGGCCGGGTGCCCTCCTGGATCCCGGTCAGCTCCTCACGCAGCTTCATCGTCAGCGTGCCCGGCTGCCCGTCGGCGATAGTGAACTCGCCGTTCGCGTGCTTGACGTGCCCGACCGGGGTGATCACCGCGGCGGTGCCGCAGGCGAACGTCTCGGTCAGCTCGCCGGACGCCGACGCCTTCTCCCACTCCTCGGTGGAGATGCGGCGCTCCTCGATCTTGTAGCCGAGCCGCGAAGCCAGCTGCAGCAGCGACTTGCGGGTGACACCCGGCAGCAGCGACCCGGTCAGCTCCGGGGTCACCAGGCGGGCGTTCTCGCCCGAGCCGAAGACGAAGAACAGGTTCATCCCGCCCATCTCCTCGACCCAGCGCCGCTCGACCGCGTCGAGCCACACCACCTGGTCGCAGCCCTTCTCGACGGCCTGCGCCTGCGCCACGAACGACGCCGCGTAGTTGCCGGCGCACTTGGCCGCGCCGGTGCCGCCGGGCGCCGCCCGGACGTACTCGGTGGACAGCCAGACGCTGACCGGCTTCACACCGCCGGAGAAGTACGACCCGGCCGGCGAAGCGATGACCGTGTACACGTAGTCGGCGGCCGGGCTGTTGACGCCGAGCCCGGTGGACGTCGAGATCATGAACGGCCGCAGGTACAGCGAATCACCCTGCCGGGTGGGCACCCACCGGCCGTCGACGGCGATGAGCTCCCGCAGCGAGTCCACGAAGACCTCTTCGGGCAGCTGCGGCATGGCGAGCCGCTCGGCCGACTGGCGGAACCGGGCGGCGTTGGCGTCCGGGCGGAACGACGCGATCGTGCCGTCCGGCTGGCGGTAGGCCTTGAGACCCTCGAAGATGGCCTGGCCGTAGTGCAGCACCGACGTCGCCGGGTCGAGGGTGAACGGGGCGTAGGGGCCGACCTGGGCTTCGTGCCAGCCTTCGGCCTTCGACCACTTGACGGTGACCATGTGATCGGTGAAGTACAACCCGAAACCGGGCGTTTCGAGTACCTCCGCGACACGGTCCGCGCTCGCAGGACTCGGGTGCGGGAGATGGGCGAACTGTGTCGTGGTCGTCATGGCTAGACGATACCGCTTGCTCGGACGCGCGTTAGTCGGATGTCCATCTGTTTGCGGGTTCCCCGCGCTCCCGGCGTGACGGCTCTAGGATGACGCCGTGACCTACCACTCCACTGAGCCGGTCCCCCGGCCCAAGACCACCGGCGCCGACATCAAGACGTTCGTCGCCGCGGTGCTGCTGACCTTCGGCGTCGGCCTGCTCGGCATGGTCGGCTGGGCCGTGCTGGACAGCGGGTTCGGCGGCTTCCTCGGCCTGGTCGCCGGCGTCTTCGGCGTCGTGTGGTGGCGGAAGATCCACGGCAAGGCGTTCCCGAAGGTGCTGCCGACGAAGTCGGTCGTCATCCTCGCGGTCGTCAACGCCGTGCTGGCGCTGATCCTTCTCCTGACCGCGGGCTGAGGCCGGCCGGCAGCTCCGGCGCCGGCCAGCCCGGGTCCGGGCGGAAGTCGGTGTCCGTGCCGTCGAACGGGTAGGTGCCGCGGTCGGCCAGCGCGCCGATCCGCTCGCCTTCGGCGCGCAGCCGGTCGAACTGCTCGAGCGTCAGGCGGCCGACCTCCAGGGCGGCCTCGGCTTCGTCCTCGTCGTCCCAGCGCCAGCGGCCGTCGGCCTCGACGACGACGTCGAGCACGCCGTCGATCCGGTCGACCGCGCCCGCCGTGCGCCCCAGCGGGATCTCCAGGTTCACGTACCAGTTCTTGAACCGGCCTTCGAGGTCGAAGAACCACCAGACCGACGACCACTCGTCTTCGGCGATCCGGCGCAGCGTCGACGCGCCGTGCCAGGAGTCGGCGACCGGCACCCGCGGGATGCGGAACCGCTGCTCCAAGGGGGCGTCCCGCATCAGGCGGCCGTCGGCGAGCCGGCTGCCGACGATCGGCGTGCCGGCCGGCAGCCAGGCGCGCAGGACGCGGCCGTCGTCCTCGAGGACGCGCAGCGGGTGCACCTGGCCGATCGAGCCGTCGGGCCGGTGGAACCGCTCGACCACGGTCTCCCCCGGCCGCCAGCGTCGATCACTCACGGGTCTCACTGTACCTGCGCGCGCGTACGCCCAGTAGCAGCTCGAACACGGTCACCAGCCCCGCGATCACCAGCACGGGCAGCACCGGCAGCAGGTACGCGGCCGCCGCGGCGACGACGAGCCCGGCGATCCCCGGCACCCCGAGCCGCGCCCGGACGTCGGTCCCGGCGGCGAGCGCGGGTACCACGGCGGCGACCACGGCGACGACCGTGAGCATCGGCTGCAGCGCGTCCGCGTCGGCGGCGGACAGCAGGTCGCGCAGCGAGGTGAGCGACAGCCCCAGCCGCACCGCGCCGAGCTGGTAGAGCGCGGCGAAGGCGGCCAGGACGGCGAGCGCGCCCAGCAGCAGTACGCGCAGGCCCGCGTTCTCCCGTCCGCGCGGGCGCAGGAACGGCAGCACCAGCACCGCGGCGACGAGCACGCCCGCGAAGTCCGGCGGCCGGAGGGCGTCCGCCGTCCCCACCGGCGGCACGGCCACGCAGACCGCGACCAGCACGAGGCCCGCGGCGAGCAGCAGCCCGCCGGTGATCCGTACGACGATCGTCGGGATCTTCAGGCCGGCGAACCCGACCCCGGCGACGGCCACCACGAACGCCGCGGCCGCGAGTTCGCGGTGCGCCGGGACGACGTAGGCGCCGAACGCGATCGCGTAGACGGCCACTTCGGACAGTCGCGCGACGGCGACCACCACCCGGTCGACCAGGGCATCGCCCGGTTCCGGCACCCCCGCCGTCACGCCCGCGGCGATCGCGGCCAGCCCCAGCCCGGCGAGCAGCCACCAGCCCGCGCCCGCCGCTGCCGCCGCCAGCGCCACCAGCAGCCCACCACCCAGCCGCACGCGGCCCTCCCTCGCCCTGTGTTCACCCGTGGTCAGGTCGTCATTAGCATGGCTCACGATCCCGGCCGGGCCGGTGCCCGGTGCCACACGAGAACGCGCGAGGAGCCAGAAGTGACCGTGCCTAAGCTCGCCCTGTCCGACAACACCGGGGAGGCACTGGCCAAGACGCGCGCCGACGTGGTCGTCATCGGCACCGTGGCCGGCGAGGACGGTCCCGTGCTCGCCCCCGGCGCCGCCGCCGTGGACGCCGCCTTCGACGGCCGGCTCGCCGGCCTGCTGGCCACGCTCGGCGCGAGCGGCAAGGCCGAAGAGGTCGTCAAGGTCCCGACCCTGGGCAAGCTCCCGGCCGGCGTGGTGCTCGCCGTCGGCCTGGGCAAGGCGGGCGACGCCGTCACCCCCGAGCAGGTCCGCCGCGCCGCGGGTGCCGCCGGCCGCGCGCTGGCCGGCACCGACCGCGCGTTCGTGACGCTGTCCGAACTGGACCTGCAGGCCGCCGTCGAGGGCATCGTCCTCGGCTCCTACGTCTTCACCGACTACCGCTCGGAGAAGGGCGACGCCCCGCTGGCCAAGGCCGACTTCGCGAGCCCGGCCGGCGGCACCGCCCGCGAGCACAAGGCGACCCTGAAGGCGGCCGGCACCATCGCCGAGGCCGTGATCGTCGCCCGCGACCTGATCAACACCCCGCCGAACGACCTCTACCCGGCCTCCTTCGCCGACCGCGCGAAGAAGCTGGCCGAGGACAACGGCCTCGAGTTCGAGGTGCTCGACGAGAAGGCCCTCAAGCGCAAGGGGTTCGGCGGCATCCTCGGCGTCGGCGGCGGCTCGTCCCGCCAGCCGCGCCTGGTGCGCGTCGGCTACAAGCCGGCCAAGGCCGCCAAGAAGGTCGCGCTGGTCGGCAAGGGCATCACGTTCGACTCGGGCGGCATCTCGCTCAAGCCCGCCGCGAACATGGACCACATGACCTCGGACATGTCCGGCGCGGCCGGCGTGCTCGCCTCGGTCGTGCTGGCCGCGAAGCTGAAGTACCCGCTCGAGGTCGTCGCGCACATCCCGCTGGCGGAGAACCTGCCGTCCGGGACGTCGTACCGCCCGGGTGACGTGCTGACCATGTACGGCGGCAAGACCGTCGAGGTCCTCAACACCGACGCCGAGGGCCGGCTGGTCCTGGTCGACGCGATGGTCCGCGCGGCCGAGGAGAACCCGGACTACCTGATCGAGACCTCGACGCTGACCGGCGCCCAGGTCGTCGCGCTCGGCAACCGCACCGCCGGCGTGATGGGCTCGGACGAGTTCCGCGACCGCGTCGCCGCGATCATGCAGGCCACCGGCGAGAACGGCTGGGCCATGCCGCTGCCGGAGGAACTGCGCGCCGACCTCGACTCGCGCCTGGCCGACCTGGCCAACGTGACCGGCCACCGCTGGGGCGGCATGCTCGCCGCCGGGATCTTCCTGCGCGAGTTCGTCGCCGACGGCCTCGACTGGGTCCACATCGACATCGCGGGCCCGTCGTTCAACACCAGCGGCCCGTGGGGCTACACCGGCAAGGGCGGCACCGGCGTCCCGGTCCGCTCGATCGCCGCGGTGCTCGCGGACATCGCCGCCAACGGCTGACCGCGCTTTCCCCGGAGGGGCTCCCGCCACGGCGGGGGCCCCTCCGGCGTTTTCCGCCGGAAGATCCCTTTCGATGTGATCCGGGACACCGTAAGTTGTCACCATCGCGAAGGGGGCGGTGATGACGCAACCGGTCGAACAGGACACGTCCGCCGCGATCGCCGCCGAGCACGACGAGGAACGGCCGGCGCGCACGCTCTCCCGGGTCCCGGACCGGGTGGTCTACTTCGTCGCCCTCGCGGTCGCGGTCCTGGTGCTCAAGCAGGTGTTCTTCCCGTTCGCCAAGGGCAACCAGTTCTACCTCGTACTGTTCCTCGGCGTGACGCTCCCGCTGGTCTTCCTGTGCTATCGCCCGCGGCTGCGCGGCCGCGACGATCCCGGCTGGACCGACTGGGCGCTCGCCGTCCTGGCTCTCGCCGTCGGCCTCTACCCGGTGCTCGTGGGCTACGACGACTTCCTGAACCGCCAGGGCATCCTTTCCCCGCTCGACATCGTCGCCGGTGCGCTCCTGCTGCTCCTGGTCCTCGAAGCCACCCGCCGCACGACCGGGCTGGTCCTGCCGATCGTCTGCCTGCTGTTCCTCGCCTACGCCTACTACGGCGGCTTCCTCCCGCAGAACTGGGGCATCGCCCACGCGGGCATCGACTTCAGCCAGATCGTCAACGCGCTCTTCAACGACGCCAGCGGGTTCTACGGCACTCCCCTGGACGTCGCGGCGAGCTACATCGTGCTGTTCACCCTCTACGGCGCGGTGCTCAACGCCTCCGGCGCCGGGCAGTTCTTCGTGGACATCTCCTTCGCCGCGTTCCGGAAGTCGCGGACGGCGCCGGGGAGGACCACCGTTCTCTCGGGCTTCCTGCTCGGCACGGTGTCGGGTTCGGGCACCGCGACCGCCGTCAGCCTCGGCTCGATCACCTGGCCGATCCTCAAGAAAGCGCGTTACCCCAAGGAAAACGCGGGCGGGCTGCTCGCGGCGTCCGGCATCGGCGCCATCCTCTCGCCGCCGACGCTGGGCGCGGCCGCGTTCATCATCGCCGAATACCTGCAGACGTCGTACCTGAAGGTGCTGATCTGGGCGACCGTCCCGACGCTGCTCTACTACCTCGGCATCGTGTTCGCGATGGAGGCCGACGCGCGGCGGTTCCAGGCCGAAGCCGTCGACGTGCCGCACGACGATCCCTGGAAACTGTTGCTGCGCGGCGGTTACCACTTCCTGTCGCTGGCGATCATCGTCGTGTTCCTCGCCCTCGACATCCCGCCGTTCGCCGCGGTCGTCTACGCCACCGGGGTCGCCGCGCTGTTCGCGTTGATCGCCCGGCGCCGGGACGTGCGCGGCTGGGCGAAGGACATGGTCGACGCGCTGTCGGCCGGCGTGCGGGGTGCGCTGCCGGTGATCGCGGTGTGCGCGGCGGCCGGCGTGATCACCTCGACCATCACCAAGACCGGGCTGGGCCTCGAACTCGCCGACGCGCTGGTGGAACTGGCCGGCGTGCTCACCGACAACGGCACGGTGATCCTCATCCTGACCGTGCTGCTCTCGGCGATCGCCGTCGGCGTGCTGGGGCTCGCGGTGCCGGTCACCGCCAGTTTCATCATCGCGTGGGTGGTGATCGGCCCGGCCTTGGAGACGCTCGGCGTGGCCGACGCCGAGCGCGCGATGTTCATCTTCTACTACGCCGTGCTGTCGGAGGTCACGCCGCCGACCGCGCTCGCCGCGGTCGCTTCGGCGGCGATCACCGGCGGCTCGGTGCTCGGCACCATGTGGCAGTGCTGGAAGTACACGCTCCCGGCGTTCCTGGTGCCGATCGCCTTCGTGCTCACCGACAACGGCGCGGCGCTGCTGCTGGAGTCCGACGTGCTCACCGTGCTGTGGGTGGCGGCGGTGTCCGCGCTCGCCGTCGCCGCGCTGGCGGTGGTCACCGGCGGCTGGCTCTTCGGCCCGGTCAGCCTGCCGGTGCGGCTCCTGTTCGTGCCCGCCGCCCTGTGCCTGCTCTACCTGGAGCCGGTGCCGATCGCGATCGGTGCCGCGTGCGGGGCCGCCGCGCTGCTCACCCATGCCGTGATCAAGAGGAGGACAGCATGAAACGCGCAGTTGCCGCCGTGGCGGTGCTCGCTCTGGCCGTCACCGGCTGCGGCGGGAAACAGCAGACCGACCAGTCCGCTCCCGGGGGATCGCAGTCCTGCGAGGCGGGCGAAGGCCGGATCACCATCGCCACCGGCAACAGCGGCGGCGTGTACTACGTGCTGGGCGGCGGGCTGGCCCAGCTGATCAGCAACACCACGAAGCTGCGCGCGACAGCCGCGGAAACCGGCGCGTCGGTGCAGAACATCCAGCAGCTGGTGGCCGGCAACTACGACGTCGCGTTCTCGCTGGCCGACACCGCGGCGGACGCCGTCAACGGCAAGGGCTCCTTCGACGGCAAGCCGCAGAAGATCCAGGCCCTGTCCCGGATCTACCCGAACTCCACGCAGGTGCTGGTGCGCACGGACGCCGGGATCGACAGCGTCGCGGACATGAAGGGCAAGCGGATCTCGACCGGCTCCCCGAAGTCCGGCACCGAAGTGATCGCGAACCGCCTCCTCCAGGCGGCCGGCCTCAAGCCCGACAGCGACGTCCAGGCGCAACGGCTCGACCTGGCCAAGACCGCGGACGGCATGAAGGCGGGGACGCTCGACGGGCTCGTCTGGTCCGGCGGCCTGCCGACCGCGCAGATCACCGACATCACCACGGCGTTGAAGGACAAGGTGAAGTTCCTCGACATCACGCCACTGCTGCCCGCGCTGAAGAAGGTCAACCCGGTCTACGACCAGGCCGTGATCCCTGCGGCGGCGTACGGGCAGCCCGCGGACGTGCCGACGGTCGTGGTGCCGAACCTGCTGCTGGTGCGCGACGACTTCCCGGCGGGCAACGCGTGCGCGATCACCAAGCTGATCTTCGACAAGCAGGCGGAGCTGGCGAAGGTGCACCCGGCGGCGAAGGAGATTTCGAAGCAACTGGCGGCCCAGACCGACCCGGTCCCGCTGCACCCGGGGGCGAAGCAAGCCCTCGGCTAGGGTCGGCGGGGTGCAGGACTACCTCGAAGCGGCGGTCCGCGACGTCCTGACGGCGCCCGAGGCACGCGTCGACGACCAGGTGGGGTACGCGGCCCTCCTGCTCGCGGCCTCCGGCGCCCTCGACGAGGCCGATCGGCTGGTCACGCAGTGGCAGGCCCGGACCGAACGGCCGGTGACCGCGCTGGCCGCGGACCCGGTGCGAGCGCGGGCGTGGGCGATGCTGTTCGAGGCCCGGGGCGCGCGTCCGGCTTGGGCCGAGGGGTTGGCGCCGCTCGATCTCGATGCCGAGGAGCGCGCGCACGCGGCTTCGCTGCGCCGTCCGGTTTCCGACGTGGAGGGTGTGCTGCCGCCGGGCCCGGTCGCCGAGGTGGTCAAGCGGGTGGCGCCGGCCCGCCCGGACCGGGTTCGCACGGCGCTCGCCGAGGGCGACCTGGCGCGGTGGGCTTCGCTCGCCGGGCCGCACCCGGACGTCGCCACGCTGGCGGCGACGCGGGCGTTGGCGCCGGCGCTGGTGGCGGGCGCGGACCCGCTCCAGCTGGGTGATGGGGCATCGGCGTGCGCGGGTGCGCTGGTCGCGGCACTGCACGAGCGGTACCCGCGGGACCTCGGCACTTGGCCGGAGCTGGTCGCGGAGATCCTGCGCCTGCGTGGTGGCGCGACGGCCCCGCCCCCGGCGTCGGAAGCGGCGATCCGCTCGGCCGAACTCCGTCTGGACGCCGACCTCCCCGCCGACCACCGCGAGTTCCTCCGCACCTGCGACGGCCTCCCCGCCGACGTGGTCTTCCCCCGCCTCCTCGGCACGGCGGACCTGCGGGCCGAGGACGGCGTCGTGATCCTGTCCGACCCCGCGGTGCTGCTCCTCTCGGCCGGGCACGTCGTCGAGGTCGACCCGGTGCTCGGCACCACCGTCCACCCGTCGTTCCGCGCGGCGCTGGTCCGGCACGCCACGCTGCTCGCCCAGGCAGGCTAGGTTGGACCCGGTGACCACCCTCACCGTGGAGAAGATCACCCCCGGGAACGTCGCCGCGGCGTGCCAGCTGGCCGTCGAACCCCACCAGAAGGACTTCGTCGCGCCCGTCGCCGTCTCGCTCGCCGAGGCCTACACCCAGCCGGAAATCGCCTGGCCCCGCCTGATCCGCGACGACGGCGAACCGGTGGCCTTCGTGATGGGGGCCTTCGACCCGGGCGCCGAGCTCGACTTCTTCCGCTGCGGGATCTGGCGGCTCAACGTCGGCGCGGGTGTCCAGGGCCGCGGCTACGGCCGGTTCGCCGTCGAGACCGTCCTCGAAGAAGCCCGAAGACGGGGCAACACCACCGCGACCGTGCTGTGGATCCCGGCCGAGGGCGGCCCGGAGGACTTCTACCTCAAGCTGGGCTTCCGGCCCACCGGCCAGACCTTCAACGGCGAGGTCGTCGGCCGGATCGACCTCTAGATGTGATGTCCAGGGAGGTTGGTCAGCCGGGTGACCGGCGGCTTGCCGCCGGTTGAGCTGTGGGGTCGATGGTGATTGTAGAAGTGCAGCCACCCTGGCAGCGCCGCCCGCCGCAGTGTCTCCGTCGGGTAGAAGCAGGCGTAGGCCCACCCGTCGGCCAGCGTCCGGTGGAACCGTTCTATCTTGCCATTGGTCTGCGGCCGGTAAGGCCGGGTCCGTTTCGGGCTAACGCCCAGCTCGGCGCACGTGTCCCGCCAAGCATGGGAGCGGTAGGCCGAGCCGTTGTCCGATAACACGCGCTCGACGGTGACGCCGAGGTCGGCGAACCAGGACACCGCCCGGCGCAGGACCGCCGTGGTGGTGGCGGCGGTTTCGTCGGTGTGGATTTCGGCGTAGGCGACGCGGGAATGGTCGTCGATGACGGTGTGCACGAACGCGGTCCCGGTGCGGGGCTTGTAGTCCGCGCCGCGGGCCAGGCCGGGGGTGGCGCGTTTGTTGATCTCGCCCTGTTGCCGGCCGACGTAGCGGTGGCCGCCGCCGTCGGGGATGTTGCCGAACTTGGTGACATCGACGTGGATCAGCGAGCCGGGGTGGTCGTGTTCGTAGCGGCGCAGCGGTTCGCCGGTGACCCGGTCGATGCGGGACAGGCGGTTGATCCGGCAGCGCACCAGGACCGCGTGCACGGTGGATGCGGGCAGGCCGAGCCGGCCGCCGATCTGGACCGGGCCCAGCCGCTGCCGCCACCGCAGCTTCACGATCGCCCGGACCACCGGCCCGGGTGTGCGGGCCGGGCTGTGGTGGGGCCGGCTGCTGCGATCAGCCATCCCGGCCGCGCCCTCATCGCGGTAGCGCTTGGCCCACTTCGCCGCGGTCTTTGCCGCGACCATGAACATCTTCGCTGCTTCGGCGCAGGTCCAGCCTTGTTCGACGATCAGGCGTGCCAGTCGTAGCCGGGTGCGTGGGGTCAGGGTGGCGTTAGGGTGGGACACGAAGGCCTCCGGAGGCGTGATGTGGTTCCTCGACAGCTCCACTTCACAGCCGGAGGCCTTCACCTGTCAGCACGACAGGCCGACACCGGGTCACCTCGACTCGGAACAACGTCCCTGGACATCACATCTAGACCTGGCCGCGCTTCTTCCGCTCGGTGTACTCGCGCATCCGCTTCGGGTAGCCCACCCGGGCGACCTCGTACACCGGGATCGACCGGCGGTGGCCGAACTGCTGCGCCGCCTCGAGGCTGCCGATGCGCCGCCGCGTCCACTCTCCGTCATGGGCGATCAACACCACAGTGGTCTCCGTGACGTTGGTCTTCGGCTCCACGAACGCCTCGACACCCCGCCTCGTGGCCGCCCACTCGTCGAGGTGGCGGGTGTCCTCGGAGCTGGCTTTCCGCAGCGTACCGGCCCGTTGCCCACCCTTGGCCCGCCTGCGCAGCGAGTCGAAGAGCCCCACCTCGACCACCTCTCCTCCCGAGACCTACGCCACTCATTATCCCGGACTCCGCGTGTGGTCGGCGTCGCACACCCGGCTAGCTCGCAGCCCCGTCCGGCGTAGTGACAAGATGGCGGTGTCGCGCGCGCGGTTATACCGGGCGCTGGCGCGACGACAGAGCATCACCCCACTGCTTGCCGAGGAGTTAATGAAGTGACCGACACCTCCGCCGACCTCGTGATCCTGGGAGGCGGATCGGGCGGCTACGCCGCGGCGTTCCGCGCGGCCGAGCTGGGCCTTTCCGTCACGCTGATCGAGAAGGACAAGCTGGGCGGGACGTGCCTCCACCGGGGCTGCATCCCGACCAAGGCCCTGCTGCACGCCGCCGAGGTCGCCGACGAGACCCGTGAAGCCGAAGCGGTCGGCGTCAAGGCCGCCTTCGAGGGCATCGACATCGCCGGGGTCAACAAGTACAAGGACGGCATCGTCGCCCGCCTGTACAAGGGCCTGCAGGGCCTGGCCAAGGCGCACAAGGTGAACCTCGTCGAGGGTGCGGGCACGTTCGTCGGCGGCACGACCGTCGAGGTGGACGGCACCCGCTACACCGGCAAGAACGTCATCCTCGCCACCGGCTCGTACTCGCGCACGCTGCCCGGCCTGGAGCTCGGCGGCCGCATCATCGCCAGCGAGCAGGCCCTCGCCCTCGACTACGTCCCTAAGAAGGTCGTGGTGCTCGGCGGCGGCGTCATCGGTGTCGAGTTCGCCAGCGTCTGGGCTTCCTTCGGCGTCGACGTCACCATCGTCGAGGCCCTGCCGCGGCTGGTCCCGAACGAGGACGAGTTCGCGTCCAAGCAGCTCGAGCGCGCCTTCCGCCGCCGCAAGATCGCCTTCAAGACCGGCGTGAAGTTCACCGGCGCGAAGCAGGACGACAACGGCGTGAGCGTTTCGCTGGAGTCCGGCGAGACCATCGAGGCCGACCTGCTGCTCGTCGCCGTCGGCCGCGGGCCGAACTCGGCGGGCCACGGCTACGAGGAGGCCGGCGTCAAGATCGAGCGCGGCTTCGTCCTCACCGACGAGCGGCTGCGCACGAACCTGCCGAACGTCTACGCCGTCGGCGACATCGTCCCCGGCCTGCAGCTCGCGCACCGCGGCTTCCAGCAGGGCATCTTCGTCGCCGAGGAGATCGCCGGGCAGAACCCGCGCGTGATCGACGAGAGCGGCATCCCGCGGGTCACCTACTCGCACCCGGAGGTCGCGTCGGTCGGGCTGACCGAGTCGCAGGCGAAGGACAAGTACGGCTCGGACGTCACGACGTTCACCTACGACCTGGGCGGCAACGGCAAGAGCCAGATCCTCAAGACCTCCGGCGGGGTCAAGCTGGTCAAGGCCCCGGACGGCCCGGTCGTCGGCGTGCACATGGTCGGCGACCGCGTCGGCGAGCTGATCGGCGAAGCGCAGCTGATCTACAGCTGGGAGGCGTTCCCCGAGGACGTCGCCCCGCTGATCCACGCGCACCCCACCCAGACCGAGGCCCTCGGTGAAGCGTTCCTCGCCCTCGCGGGGAAGCCGCTGCACGTGCACAGCTGACGTCCCACCAGCAGAATCCAGACCACGCAGAACTTGGAAGAGGAGTCAGCGAACGATGGCCTACTCCGTCACATTGCCGGAGCTCGGGGAGAGCGTCACCGAAGGCACCGTCACCCGGTGGCTTAAGCAGGAGGGCGACACCGTCGAGGTCGACGAGCCGTTGCTCGAGATCTCGACCGACAAGGTCGACACCGAGGTGCCCTCCCCGGTCGCGGGCACGGTCGTGAAGATCAGCGCCCAGGAAGACGAGACCGTCGAGGTCGGCGGCGAGCTCGCCGTCATCGACGACGGCACCGGCGGCGTGCCGGAGTCGTCCGGGTCGTCGGCCCCGGCGCAGGAAGAGGCGCCCTCGCAGCCCGAGCCGCAGCAGGAGGAGCCCGCGCCGCAGGCCTCCGACGAAGCGCCGAGCAAGCCGGACACCGCGCCGGCCGCCGGTGGCGAAGGCACCGAGGTGAAGCTGCCCGAGCTGGGCGAGAGCGTCACCGAGGGCACCGTCACCCGCTGGCTGAAGGCGGTCGGCGACTCGGTCGAGGTCGACGAGCCGCTGCTCGAGATCTCCACCGACAAGGTCGACACCGAGGTGCCGTCGCCGGTCGCCGGCACGGTGCTGGAGATCCGCGCGGGCGAGGACGAGACCGTCGAGGTCGGCGGCGTCCTGGCCGTGATCGGGGACGCCGGTGCGGCGCCGAAGGCCGAGGCCAAGCCGGAACCGAAGCCGGAACCCAAGCCCGAGCCGAAGCCGGAACCCAAGCCGGAGCCCAAGCCCGAGCCGGTCCAGGAGTCGAAGCCCGAGCCCAAGCCGGAACCGAAGCCGCAGGCCGCCCCGGCCTCGGCCGCCACGCAGTCGGCCCCGGCCGCCGCGGCGAAGGACGGCTCGGCGGACGGCCCGTACGTCACCCCGCTGGTCCGCAAGCTCGCGTCCGAGCACGGCATCGACCTCGCGTCGCTGACCGGCAGCGGCGTCGGCGGCCGGATCCGCAAGCAGGACGTCCTGGCCGCGGCCGAGGAGAAGCAGAAGGCCGCCGCCGCGCCGGCTCCGGCCGCGGCCGCCGCTCCCGCCGCCGCCCCGTCGGCGCCCGCCGCGCGTCCCGCGGCCGCGGTGTCGCCGGAGCTCGCGGCGCTGCGCGGCACCGTGCAGAAGGCCAGCCGGATCCGCCAGATCACGGCCACCAAGACCCGTGAGTCGCTGCAGATCGCCGCGCAGCTCACGCAGGTCCAGGAGGTCGACGTCACGAAGATCGCCAAGCTGCGCCAGCGCGCGAAGGCGGGCTTCAAGGAGCGCGAGGGCGTCAACCTGACGTTCCTGCCGTTCTTCGCGAAGGCCACGGTCGAGGCGCTCAAGCAGCACCCGAACGTCAACGCGTCCTACAACGAGGACACGAAGGAGATCACCTACCACGGCGCCGTGCACCTGGGCATCGCGGTGGACACCGAGCGCGGGCTGCTCTCGGTCGTGATCCACGACGCGGGCGAGCTGAGCCTGGCCGGTCTCGCGCACCGGATCGCCGACCTGGCGGGCCGCGCGCGGTCGGGCCAGATCAAGCCGGACGAGCTGTCGGGCGGCACCTTCTCGATCACGAACATCGGCAGCGTCGGCGCGCTGTTCGACACGCCGATCATCGTGCAGCCGCAGTCGGGCATCCTCGGCACCGGCGCGGTCGTCAAGCGCCCGGTCGTGATCGCGGACGCCGACGGCAACGACACGATCGCCGTTCGCTCGATGGCGTACCTGCCGCTGACCTACGACCACCGCCTGGTGGACGGGGCCGACGCGGGCCGCTTCCTGACGACGATCAAGCAGCGCCTGGAAGAGGGCAACTTCGAGAGCGAACTCGGTCTCTGACCGCATGACCGCGAAGGGCTCCGCACCAGCCGGTGGGGAGCCCTTCGCGGCGTTCCGGGCCTGGCTCGCCGACCACCGCGGCGATGTTTCGGTGGTCGTCGAGGACGGCGCCGGGCTCCGGCTGAGCCACCTCCCGGACGTGCCGCGCGTCCTGGCCTCGACGATCAAAGTCGTCCCGCTGCTCGCCTACACGACAGCGGTGGCCGGCGGGCTCGACCCGGACGAGCCGGTCCGGGTCGGCGACTGGGACGCGTTCCACCCCTTCGACGGCGACGGCCCGCTCGGCGCCGGTGCGCACCACCGGGCCTTGACCTCCCTGGGCATCGCCTGCGACGAGTACGGCGTCGCCCGCGACCCGGAGCAGCTCGTCCCGCTCGACGCGATCGCCACGGCGATGATCTCGGTAAGCGACAACGCGGCCCCCGACTACCTGAGGGCCAGACTCGGTGACGACGCGCTGCGGGCCGCAGCGGCGGACGGCGGCTGGCCGGACGCCGATCTGCGCTGGTTCTGCGGCGAAACCCTGCGCTCGTTCTTCCCCGCCGAACCCGACCTGACCGCGCGCTTCACCGGGGACCCGGCGTTCCGGCGGGCGGCCCTCGACCGCGTCCGGGGCGAGCCGGTTTCCGACGAGGCGGAATGGGAGTGGACGCAGGGGACTGCGCGGGGCACGGCCGCGGAACTGTTCGCCTTCCACCGCCACCTCGCCGTCGCGGAGACCCCCGCCGCCGAGCTCGCGCGCCGGAAGCTCGGCGGCACCGTGCTGTACAAGGGTGGCTCGCTGCCGCGCAGCCGGGGGTTCGGCCTGTCCACGGGCGGGGCGACCATCGCGATGTGCTACACCGGAACGGGTTTCCCGGACGTCCCGCTCGCGCCGCTCGGCCTGGCGATCCTGTCCGACCTCACGGCTTTCGCGGAGGACCTGGGCGTGCGGCCCGGACCCTGATGGGCCACGATCGAAGCATGCGAGTACTGATCGCCGGAGCGAGCGGCTTGATCGGGTCGGCGCTGGGCGAACGTCTGCGGCGTGAGGGCCACGAGGTCCGCCGGCTGGTGCGGCGTGAGGCGCGCGAAGGCGGCGAATTCCGCTGGGATCCGCCGTCGGGGACCATCGCGAGCGGTGCCTTCGAAGGCGTCGACGCCGTCGTGAACCTGGGTGGTCAGCGGCTGTTCCCCGGCCGGTGGAGCGCGATGCGCAAGCAGCAGCTCACCGACAGCCGGGTCGAGCCGACCGAGGTGCTCGCCGAAGCCGTCGCCGAACACGGGGTCGGCGTGCTCGTCAACGCCTCCGCCGTCGGGTACTACGGCGACACCGGGGCGTCCACAGTGGACGAGTCAGCGCCGCGCGGCCGGGGTTTCCTCGCCGAGCTTTGCGAAGCCTGGGAAGCGGCGACGGCGGGTGCCGGGGATGCGCGGGTCGTGAAGATCCGGACCGGGCTGGTCCTGTCGGCGAAGGGCGGGCTGTACGGGACGCTGCGCCCGTTGTTCGCCTTGTGCCTGGGCGGGCGGCTCGGGGACGGGAGCCAGTACATGCCGTGGATCTCCCTGGAGGACGAGGTCGGCGCGATCGTCCACGTCCTGACGCACGACGTGTCCGGGCCGGTGAACCTGACCGGCCCGGCGCCGGTGACCAACGCCGAGTTCACCCGCGCCGTCGGCCGCGCGCTGCACCGGCCGGCGCCGTGGTGGGTGCCGGGGATCGCGCTCAAGGCCGTGCTCGGCCAGGCCGGGGAGGAGATGGCGCTGTTCGGGCAGCGGGCCGTCCCGGCGGCGCTGGAGCGGTCGGGGTACGAGTTCCGGCACCGGACCCTGGACAGCGCGCTCGCCGCGGCATGACGGTCCCGCTCAAGCGCTGGCTCGTCGTCGGTGTCGCGCTGACGGCGGCTTTCGTGGCGCTCGGGCTCGGCGTCGCGCGGCACCCGCTGACCCTCGACTCACAGGTGGCGAACGCCCTCCACGGCGTCTACACGCAGCCGCTCGGCCGGGTGGCGGAGATCGGCAGCGACATCCTCGGCCCGGTGCTGCCGTACGTGCTCGGGGTGGCGCTGCTCGCGCTGGCGCTGCGGCACCGGCAGCACACGGGGCTGTGCGTGCGGCTCGCCGTCGTGCTGCTGCTGTGCCGGCTGACCAGCCTGACGGCCAAGCCGATCTTCCTGCGCGAGCGCCCGCGCGACTACCCCGACCTGAGCTACCCGAGCGGGCACGTGACGTCGGTGGCGAGCGTCGGGTTCGTGCTGGTGCTGCTCGGCGCGTGGCTGTGGCCGCGGCTGGTGAAACGCATCCTGCTGATCTCCGCGGTGGCGGTCGTGCTCAGCGCCGCCTGCCGGGTTCTGCTGGGCGTGCACTGGGTGAGCGACACGATCGGCGCAGTGCTGGCGGTGACCGGTGTCGGGCTGCTCTCAGCGTGCGCCTTGCGGCTGCTTCCCCCGGGTGACGGGCGTAGCCTCGACGGGTGAGTTCTTCCCGCACCTGCCGCGCCAGCACCGAGCCCGTCGACGTCCGCGAGCTCGGCACGATCGACTACACCGAAGCCTGGGAGCTCCAGCGGAGCTTCCTGACGGCCCGGGCGGACGGCACCGCGCCGGACACGATGCTCCTGCTGCAGCACCCGTCGGTGTACACGGCGGGCAAGCGCACGGAGGAGGCCGACCGCCCCACGGACGGCACCCCGGTGATCGACGTCGACCGCGGCGGCAAGATCACCTGGCACGGCCCGGGCCAGCTGGTCGGCTACCCGATCGTCAAGCTGGCGGACCCGATCGACGTGGTCCACTACGTGCGGCGCCTGGAAGAGGCCCTGATCCACGTGTGCGACCAGCTGGGCGTGCACTCCGGCCGCGTCGAAGGCCGCAGCGGCGTCTGGATCCCGGCGGACGACCGCGGAATCGAGCGCAAGATCGCGGCGATCGGCATCCGCGTCCAGCGAGGCGTGACGATGCACGGCTTCGAGCTGAACTGCAACGCGGACCTGGCGGCGTTCGACAACATCGTCCCGTGCGGCATCCGCGACGCGGGGGTGACGTCCCTGTCGTACGAGCTGCAGCGGGACGTGACGGTGGAGGCGGTCCTCCCCTTGGCGCGGGACGCGGTGCTGGCGGCCCTCGAGGGTGAGCTGCCGGTGAGCGAGGACCGCTGGCTCCCCCGCCCGGCCGCTCCCGAAGCCGCCGGCGTCACCTTCGCGCTCCAGAACTGAGACGCTCCCGGCCGGCTCTCTGTGGATAACAGGGGGCCGGCCTTGCTTCGGCGGGCGGAATTGTCGGTGCCTTGCGCTAGCGTGGAAATCGGGGGCTGCTCAGTGCGGTGGGGGCCACGGATTTCGGTGCCCACCACCCCGAAGCCGCGATTGTCACTACGGACGGTGGTACCGCGTCAAGGCGGGAAAGCGTGCCTTGACCCGGCACCACCGTCCGCGTGCTGGCTTCGGATCGGGGTGGCGGGGCAGGTCTGGGCGGGGTGCGAGTCCGGCGTCCGCGTGCCGTTCGCGCCGGTGAGGTCTCTTCGGCAGGGCTCCGGCTTCGCCGGGCCGCGGCTGCTCAGTCCAGCTGCGGCGCGACCTCGGCGGCCACGGAATCGCCTCCGCCGCCCGGATCGAGCCATCCCCGCCGGCAAAGTCGGGCGACTCGCGCGCGGCGGCGGGCCTGTGGTGTCGCGAATGACTCATTCGGGACGTCCGAGGTCCCGAATGAGTCATTCGCGACCTTGGAGGAGCGCCGGCACCCACAGCGGCAGAACTTTTGCCGGCCCCTGCCAGAAGAGCGGGAGGGTCGCTGCGTGGTGGAAGCGCTCGGTGCCCACCACCCCGAAGCCGGGATTGTCACTACGGCCGGTGGTACCGCGTCAAGGCGGGAAAGCGTGCCTTGACCCGGCACCACCGTCCGCGTGCGGGCTTCGGATCGGGGTGGCGGGGCAGGTCTGGGCGGGGTGCAAGTCCGGCGTCCGCGTGCCGTTCGCGCCGGTGAGGCAGCAGCTGCAAAAGGCGCTTGGACCTTGCCGGGCCGCGGCTGCTCAGTCCAGCTGCGGCGCGACCTCGGCGGCCACCAGATCGATCTGGTCCAGGTCCGACAGGTCCAGCAGCTGCAGGTAGACCCGGGTGATCCCGGTCTTCTCCCGCCACTCCCCGATCCGGTCGACGACCTCCGCGGGGGACCCCGCCAGCCCGTTGGCCCGCAGTTCGCTCACGTCCCGGCCGATCACCGAAGCCCGCTGCACGACCTCCGCCTCGGAACGGCCGACCGCGATCACCAACGCCACCGAGCGCAGGATCTCCTTCGGGTCCCGGCCGATCTCCGCCGCGGCCGCCTCGACGCGGGCGAACTGGGCCACCGCCGTCTCGGCGTCGGTGAACGGGAGGTTGAACTCGTCCGCGAACCTCGCCGCCAGGGCCGGCGTGCGCTTCTTCCCGCCGCCTCCGATGATCACCGGGGGCGCCGGCGACTGGGCCGGCTTCGGCAACGCCGGCGACTCCGTCAGCTTGTAATACTGACCGTCGAACGAATACGTCGAACCCGGAGGCGTCTTCCACAGCCCGGTGATGACCTCGAGCTGCTCGGCGTAGCGGTCGAAGCGCTCCTTCAGCGGCGGCAGCGTCAGGCCGTACGCGTCGTGCTCGGCGTCGTACCAGCCCGCACCCAGGCCGAATTCGACCCGGCCACCGGACATCTGGTCGACCTGCGCGACCGAGATGGCAAGGGGTCCCGGGTGGCGGAACGTCGCCGCGGTGACGAGCGTGCCCAGCCGGATGCGGCTGGTCTCGCGGGCCAGGCCGGCCAGCGTGATCCACGCGTCGGTCGGGCCGGGCAGGCCGTCGGCCGAGCCCATCTTCAGGTAGTGGTCGCTGCGGAAGAAGGCGTCGTACCCGGCGGCTTCGGTCGCCTTGGCGACGCGCAGCTGGTCGTCGTAGCTGGCCCCCTGCTGGGGCTCGGTGAAGATCCTCAAGTCCACGAAGATCAGCCTATAGAGACGTCGGGCTCCGTGCGCCGCAGCCGTACCAGCATGCGGACGATGACGTCCTCGATCTCGGCGCGGACCTTCTTCGGGTCGGGCGAACTGGCGATTTCGGTCGCCGCGCTCGACAGGGCGCCGAACAGCAGGCGCGCGGTGACCTCGACCGGCACCGGCTCGACCTCGCCCGCGTCGATCAGCGCCTGCAGGCCGGACCGCACGAGCCCGAAGCTGCACCGCTCCTCGGCTTCGCGCCAGCGCTCCCAGCCCATCACGACCGGCGCCTCGTGGATGGCGATCCGCTGGTACGCCGGGTCGAGGCAGGCGCGGAAGAACGCGTTGAGCCCGGCGAGCGCCCGCTCCCACGGCGTGCCCTCGCCGGTCATGATCTTGTCGAGCCGGTCGTAGACGAGGCTCTCGACCTGGTCGAACGCGGCTTCGAAGAGCGCCTGCTTGCCGCTGAAGTGGTGGTACAGCGCCCCCTTGGTCACCCGGGCGCGTTTGGCGATCTCGTCGAGCGAGGTCCCTGCGTAACCCCGTTTGGTGAACAGTTCGACCGCGCTGTCGACCAGCGCGGACCGCGTCGACTCGGAGTAGTCGAGTCGTCTGGACCTCATTGTCGCCACCTTCACAACTTTACGCCGGGAACCGCTCTCCATACTCATGGTATGTTCGGCGCGTCAGGTCCGTACCGGGAGTATGCCGCAGACCCGCGGTATGACCCGGGCCACGGAAGGGGAGCCACACCATGAGCTGGACCGACTTCTACCGACGTCAGGAAATCCTCGAAGCGACCGTCCGCCTGGCCGCCCGCAACCCGGGCGAGCCGCTGCCGCTCGAGGAGGTGCCCGGTGCCGAAGAGCACTTCGGCACCGAGGAAAACGTCCTCACCGCCCTGCAGTACCAGTGGACGCGCACGCTGAGCGGCCGTCTGCGGTCCGAGGTCGTCGACCCGGACGACGCGGACGGCCTCGGCGACCACGTCGACGCCGTCACCCGCGCCTGGCGCGCCGCCGTCGACGAGCACACCGACCTGCGCGCGGTCCTCGACGGCGCCTACGAGCGGCACGCGTCGCTGCGCCGGATGCACGAAGGCGAGCTGCGGATGCTCGCCGTCACCGCCGGCCTGGCCGACCCGCGCGAGCCGGCCGACGAGATCGTCAAGGTGGGTCACGCGCTCGAAGCGCTGCTGCGGGCGAACCGCGAGGAACGCCGCCGTCCGGTGATCGGACATCTGCGCCGACTGCTCGCGCCCAGTGCGTAACGAATCAGTACAGCGGCGCGAAGCGCCTCCGTTGAGGGCGGTGGCGGGGGCATGGATGGAGTTAAGTGAGCGCATGACGCAGCGCTGGACCGAAGCCGACATCGCCGACCAGAGCGGCCGGACCGTCCTGGTCACCGGGGCGAATTCCGGGCTCGGCCTGCGCACGTCGCTGGTACTCGCGGGCAAGGGGGCCCGCGTGCTCCTCGCCTGCCGCTCCGCCGAACGCGGTGCGAAGGCACTCGACGCCGTGAAAGCCGCCGCCGCGGGCGCCGAACCCGAGCTCGTCCCATTGGACCTGAGCGAGCTCGCCTCGGTGCGCGCGGCGGCCGCGTCGGTGCGGGAACGCACCGGCGACGCGCTCGACGTGCTGGTCAACAACGCCGGCGTGATGGCCACCGCCCGCGGCCGCACCGCCGACGGCTTCGAGCTGCAGTTCGGCACCAACTACCTCGGCCACGCGGCGCTGACGTGGCTGCTCATGCCCGCCCTGCGCGGCCGGGTCGTCACGCTGTCGAGCCTGGCCGCCGTCGGCGCCCGCATCCACCTCGACGACCCGAACGCCGAGCACCGCCGCTACAACCCCGCCGCCGCGTACGGGCAGTCGAAGCTCGCCGACCAGGTGTTCGCGCTCGAACTGGACCGCCGCCTGCGCGCGGCCGGCTCCGGCGTGCTCAGCGTCGCCGCCCACCCGGGCTACACCGCCACGGGGCTCGGCAGCGGCATGGCGCGGTCGTACTCGAACCCGGTGCTGCGGTCCCTGATCGCCGGCGGTCACCGCCTCGGCGAGGTCCTGTTCGCCCAGAACACCCGCATCGGCGCTCTCCCGCAGCTCTACGCGGCCACGGCCGACGGCGTCGAAGGCGGCACCTACTTCGGCCCCCGCGGCCTCGGCAACCTGCGCGGCTACCCCGCGGCGGTGCCGCCCGTGGCCGCCGCGCGCAGCGAACGCCTGGGGTCGGCGTTGTGGGAGCTGACGGCGAAGCTGACCGGCGTCACCCCCGATCCCGCGTAGCCCGGACGGGCGTACGGTTGAAGTCGTGAGTGCTGCGCCTGAAGGCCGGAAGCTGCTGCGTCTCGAGGTTCGCAACAGTGAGACGCCGATCGAGAAGAAGCCGTCGTGGATCAAGACGCGGGTGCGGATGGGGCCGGAGTTCACCGAGCTCAAGGGTCTGGTGCGTCGCGAGGGTTTGCACACGGTGTGTGAGGAGGCTGGTTGTCCCAACATTTACGAGTGCTGGGAGGACCGGGAGGCCACGTTCCTGATCGGTGGCGATCAGTGCACCCGGCGGTGTGATTTCTGTCAGATCGATACCGGTAAGCCCGCCGAGCTGGACCGTACCGAGCCTCGGAAGGTCGCCGAGTCGGTGCAGGCCATGGGCTTGCGGTACTCGACCGTCACCGGTGTCGCTCGTGACGATCTTCCCGATGGTGGTGCCTGGCTGTATGCCGAGACGGTCCGGCAGATTCACGCGTTGAATCCCGGTACCGGTGTGGAGTTGCTGATCCCGGACTTCAACGCCGACCCCGTGCAGCTGGCGGAGGTGTTCGGGTCGCGGCCGGAGGTCCTGGCCCACAACGTGGAGACGGTGCCGCGGATTTTCAAGCGCATCCGTCCCGGGTTCCGGTACGCGCGGTCGTTGGAGGTCATCACGGCGGCGCGTGAGGCCGGTTTGGTGACGAAGTCGAACCTGATCCTCGGCATGGGCGAGACCCCGGACGAGGTCGCGCCGGCGATGCAGGATCTGGTGGACGCCGGGTGCGAGATCCTGACGATCACGCAGTATCTGCGTCCGTCGCCGCGGCATCACCCGGTGGATCGGTGGGTCAAGCCGGAGGAGTTCGTGGAGCACTCCCAGGCGGCCGAGGCGATGGGCTTCGCCGGTGTGATGGCGGGGCCGCTGGTGCGCTCGTCCTACCGCGCGGGACGGCTCTACGCCCAGACCAAGGCCCACCGCGGCGAGGTCCTGCCCGAAAACCTGCAGCACCTGGCGGCCGAAGGTCCCGCAGCCCAGGAAGCGGCGTCGCTCCTGGCCCGGTGACGCACGTCACCCCACCATCCTTAAAGGATCGGTAAAGTGGGGACATGGCCCTGGTTTCGGACCTCCTCAGCTGGCTGCAGGGACTCCCGGAACCGGGGCTCGTCGCCGCGACCGGCGGCCTGGTGTTCGCCGAGTGCACGATCGGGCTCGGTTTCCTGGCCCCCGGCGAATCGGGACTGCTCATCGCCGCGACGACGGCGAACACCGTGCCCCGGTTCCTGGTCCTGTGGCTGGTCGTGACCCTCTGCGCAACGGCGGGCGACGCGCTCGGCTACGGCATCGGCCGCCGCTTCGGGCCGCGCCTGCGTGACACGAAGCTGATCCGCAAGTACGGCCTGGAGGCCTGGGACAAGGCCACCGGCGTCCTCGAACGCCGGGGTGCCTGGGCGGTGTTCTTCGCCCGCTTCCTGCCGGTGATCCGGACGCTGACGCCGGCCGCCGCCGGGACGTCCGGGCTGCCGTTCCGCAAGTTCCTGCCGGCCGCCGCGGCGGGCGCGTTCTGCTGGTCGCTGGTCCACATCAGCATCGGCGCGGCGCTCGGTGAAGCCGCGAAGCGGATCGAAGGCGCGTTGAACACCGGCGGGCTGATCGTGGTCGGCGTGCTCGCCGTGGTCGCGGTGTTCTTCCTGCTGCGGCTGAAGAAGCGCAAGGCACTGGCCGCGCCCGAGCCGGAGCCCGAACGCGTGCCCTGAGTACTACATTCGGCGGCATGAGTCTCGCGGATCTTCCCCGGCCGATCGGTTTCGTCCTCGGCGGGGGCGGCAGCCTCGGCGCCATGCAGGTCGGCATGCTGCGCGCGCTGACCGAGGCCGGGCTGACGCCGGACGTCGTGACCGGGACGTCGGTCGGCTCGCTCAACGCCGCCGTGCTGGCCCGCTCCGGCATCGACGCGCTCGCCCGGCTGCACGACATCTGGGCGCACATGACGCGGGCCGAGGCGTTCCCCGGCGGCATGCTGAGCCGCGTCCGGACGCTGACCCAGAGCAGGACGCACCTGTTCCCCAACACGGGCCTGGCCGGGATCATCGCCGACCACCTGGGCGCCGACACCCGCTTCGAGGACCTGGCGCTGCCGCTCGGCGTCGTCACCACGCAGGTCGACACGGCCGAGCCGCTGCTGATCCGCTCCGGGCGGCTGCTGGAGCCGTTGCTGGCGAGCTGCGCGATCCCCGGGATCTTCCCGCCGGTGGAGCACGACGGGCAGCTGCTGTACGACGGCGGGCTCGTCGCGAACGTGCCGATGCGGCAGGCCCTCGCCATGGGGGCGGCCTCGCTGGTGGTGCTGGATTGCGCGTTCCCCGGGAAGCTGCCGGGCGCGCCGCGGACGTTCGCCGAGGTGATGATGTTCACCGCGATGATCAGCATGCGGAACCAGGCCGTACTGGAAGCGCCGCTGGCCGCGGCTTCGGTCCCGGTGGTCTACCTGCCGGGGCCGGCGCCGGTCCGGGTGAACCCCCTGGATTTCGGGCACACGGAAGCACTGGCGGAAGAGGCGTACACGGCGGCGCGCGAGTACCTCGGCGCGCTTGCGGTGAACGGGCCGGGGCTGTACGGCGCACCGGGGCTCGTCATCACGTGATCCACGTCACGCCGATGCACCGATCCGCCGGCAAGAACGTCATCGCTATCGCGTAGTTTTGATGACGAATGCCTGCCGATCCCAATTCCCAAAAAGAGACAATATGCTCCCCAAGAAGATTTTACTTTCGGTGGCCGGAATCCTCGCCGGGGCACTGCTGCTTTCCGCTTGCTCGTCCGGTGACGACGGCGGTTCGCCCGCCGGCGGGGACCCGGCATCGGGCTCCGCCTCGCCGTCCGAAACGCCGGTCGCGGTGACGTTCGAGCCCGCGGGCGGCACGGCGGTGAACCCGGCGACGCCGATCGTCGTCAAGGCCGCCAACGGGAAACTGCTCGACGTCACGGTGACCAACGCGGCCAAGGGGAAGACGGTCGCCGGCAAGCTGGCGGCCGACGGGTCAAGCTGGACGTCCAGCGAGCCGCTCGGCTACGGCGCGACGTACAAGATCGTCGCGCACGCCCAGGGCAGCAACGGGAAGCCGATCGAGCAGGAAAACCAGATCACGACGCTGTCGCCGAAGAAGCAGGCGAACGCCAACCTGATCCCGGCACCGTCCGCGGTGGCGAGCACGGGCGTGGGCGTCGGCCAGCCGATCGTGTTCAGCTTCGGCAAGATCGCGGTCAAGAACAAGGCGGCGGTCGAGAAGGCGCTGACGGTGGAGTCGACCCCGAAGCAGGACGGCGGCTGGTACTGGATCGACGACTCGAACGTCCACTACCGGCCGAAGGAGTATTGGAAGGCCGGCACGACGCTGAAGGTGACGGCGAAGATCTACGGCGTCGATTTCGGCGGCGGGGTGTTCGGCGCGGAGGACCGTACGGAAACGTACAAGGTACACGATTCCTGGATCGCGAAGGCGGACGGGAACAGCGAGCAGATGCAGATCTTCCACAACGGCCAGATGGTGAAGTCCATGCCGATTTCGATGGGCAAGGACGCGACGCCGACCCACCTGGGCGCGCACGTGATTTCGGACAAGCAGGCCAATTACACGATGGATTCCTGCACGTACGGCGTCTGCCCGCCGGACCCGAAGGCGTACCGGTCCAATGAGAAGTGGTCGGAGCGGATTTCGAACGACGGCGAGTTCGTCCACGAGAACCCGAACAGCGTGAGCCAGCAGGGCAGTTCGAACGTGTCGCACGGGTGCATCAACCTGAACGACGCGAACGCCCAGTGGTTCTTCCAGAACATGGGCCTGGGTGACGTCGTGGAGGTCACCAACTCGGGCGGCCCCCAGCTCCCGGTCTGGGACCTGTACGGCGACTGGTCCAAGTCCTGGCCCGACTGGCAAGCCGGCTCCGCAATCAAGTAACCCCAATCCTCGTCCGGGGGTCAGGAGCTCCGCTCCTGACCCCCTTCCTCATACCCCCGCCAGCCCTCCGCCCCTCCAACCACCCGTGTCGACCCCTCAATCACGCGAGTTGACCTTCCAATCACGCGTGTCGACCCTCCAGGCACCGTGTCGTCCATCCAGGTACGCGTGTCGTCCGCCTGGGTACGCGTGTCGCCCGTCGAGGAACGTAAGTTTCGCCTTCAGTCACGCGAGAACGGGCTTGGGTTGCGCGGGTGCCGAGTCCTAGTACACCTTGGCGCGTGCGAGGGCGATCTCGGGAGCACCGCCGCGGCGAGGCGAGGCATCTCGGGTGCTCCAGGCGGCATCACGCGTGCCTCGAAAGCATCCCTTGTGATCAGGGGGCATCACGTGGGTTGGCCGGGCATCACAGCGGCCGGCCCGAGCGGACGCGTGATCCGGCGCGGCGCCGGGCGATTCGGGGTTCGCGTGACGGGGCCCGTGACTCGCGTGGTTGCGGGCGGAACTCGCGTACCGCGATGGTCTGCTCGCGTACCCGAGTGGACGACTTGCGTGCCCGGATGGACGACACTCGTGATCCGGAGGTCGACACCTGTGATTGAAGGGTCGACACCTGTGATTGGGGGGTCGACACGGCTTGCTCTGCGGATAGGAAAAGGGCCTGGGCCGGGAGACTGTTGGTCTCGACCGGGCCCAGGCCCTTTTCCTGAATTAAGTTCGGCGGTGTCCTACTCTCCCACAACCCTTCGGTTGCAGTACCATCGGCGCTGTCAGGCTTAGCTTCCGGGTTCGGAATGGGACCGGGCGTTTCCCTGACGCTATAACCACCGAAACACTAC
>NZ_JACKQP010000017.1:0-123290 GCF_031625235.1 Amycolatopsis sp. 505 | reverse complement strand
CGAGTTGACCAGCTCGATCGCGTCGCGACGGAACTGCTCCGGGTACTTCGACCTGCGGGACATCGGGACATCCTCCCTCCAGACCACTGTCTGGAATCAAGGTGTCCGGCCCCAGGGGGCAACTCCAGGAGCCGGCTTTCCGATCACGGGGTGGACTTCCTCAGCCCGCGAGGGTAGGGGCGGCCACCGCGATCGGAGCGGCCGTCAGCCGTGATCAGAGGGTCGACACGCGTGATTCGGAGGTCGACACGCGTGATCGGGGGGTCGACACGGGGGTGGCTCGGCCGCCGTTCGGGGGAACCTGGCGGATAAGGTCGGGCGCATGGATCAGGAGACCGACCCGCGGGCCGCGCGGCGCGATCCCGTGGCGAACGTCGGCGGGTTCACCGACCTGGCGACCAGCCCGTTCCGGATCGACCGCGACCGGATCGCCGCGTCGCCGTTCTTCGCGCGGCTCGGCGGTGTCACGCAGGTCGTCAGCGCCGGCGGGGCCGGGCTGCTGCACAACCGGCTGACCCACAGCCTCAAGGTCGCGCAGGTGGCTCGCGCGATCGCCGAGCGGATCACCGGCGGGCCCGACGCCGGCCTCGCCGAAAAGCTGGGCGGCTGCGACCCCGACGTCGCCGAGGCCGCCGCGCTCGCCCACGACCTCGGGCACCCGCCGTTCGGGCACCTCGGGGAGCAGACGCTCGACCGGATCGCCCGCCACCGCTTCGGCCTCGCCGACGGCTTCGAGGGCAACGCGCAGACGTTCCGGATCATCACCACGACCGACGTGCGCGGGCCGTCGGCGATCGGGCTGGACCTGACCGCCGCCGTGCGGGCCGCCGTCCTCAAGTACCCGTGGCTGCGGCTGCACCACCCCGCGCCGCACCCGTCGGAGCTGGCCGTGCCGCCGCGCGGGGCGGCCGAACCGGGCGACCTGCCGGGCACCGGCGCGGCAAAGTTCTCCGCCTACGCCACCGAACTCGACGACTTCGAGCAGGCGCGCGCGGCCTTCGCGGGCCGCGTCGAAGGCTGGCAGCAGACCGTCGAAGCGTCCGTGATGGACACCGCCGACGACATCGCCTACGCCATCCACGACCTGCAGGACTTCCACCGCATCGGCGTCCTGCAGCACGCGCCGGTCGCCGCGGAGCTGGGGGAGTGGCTCGAGCACGCGGCCGAACTGGCGTCGCTCGACGACGAGACGCTGCACGCGGACCTGCGCCGCCCGGGCCGGTCGCTGGAGCGCCTCCGCCGCCGCATGCACGCCAAGGACGCCTGGATCGTCGACGACGACGCGTTCGCCGCCGCGGTCGCGCGGGTGCGCGCGGAGCTGGTCGACGGGCTGCTGGCCGGCGAGTTCGACGGCTCGATCGAAGCCGAGCAGGCTACGGCGGCGTTCTCCGCGAACTGGACGGCCCGCCTGGTCGACGGCGTGTACCTGCTGGCCTCGCCGTCGACCCGCACCGGGCACGTGTCGCTGCGGCCCGCCCAGTGGCACGAGGTGCAGGTGCTCAAGTTCGTGCACCGCCGGTTCGTGCTGCTGCGCCCGGACCTCGCGCTGCACCAGCGCGGCCAGGCGGGGGTGGTGACGAGCCTGGTCGACGCGCTCGACGCCTGGCTCCTCGACCGCGACGAGGTGTCCCGCCTGCCGCGCCGGCTGCACGACCTGGTCGAGCTGGCCCGCGCGGAGTACGCCGGGCTGGCGCGTTCGGCGCCGGAGCTCCTGGTGGGCGCGACGGGCGAGCCGGTGACGGGGGCGGACGCGGTGCGCGGCCTGGCGCGCGGCCGGGCGGTGGTCGACTTCGTGGCGTCGCTGTCGGACAAGCAGGCGGTGACGCTGCTGGACGCGCTCTCCGGGCGGGCCGCACAGCCGTGGTCGGATTCGTTCGTGCTCTGAGGGCGCCGTAACGAACTTTCCCGGCCGCCTCGGCGGTTGCACGGTGCGGCGTGTTGCTTGTGGACGTCCCGACCGGACGTCCCACTCCGTGATCACCCTTGCGGACCGCGGTGGGACGATCATTTGTCCGGTGCGTGTCCGGTGACCGGTTCACCGCTGCGCTGAACGGCCTACGTCGTCCGGCCCATTCGGGAAATTATCCGTCCTTTGTCACTCGAACGGCTGATGTTTACGGAGAACTCCCGGTACTTAGCTGGGTTCAGCCGGTGATCACCGGCGTCGGTCAGCGTGAGTCGGGGCACGCGCCTTGGAGATTCGGAGGGCGCCCGTGCGTCGTACCCGTTCCACGAGATCGAGATCCACTGTGTTCACCGCCGGAGCCGCGGCCCTGTTCGCCGCGCTCGGCCTGGTTTCCCCGCCCGTCGCGGGGGCCGCACCCGCGTCCGGTCCGGACGCGTTCAGCGAAACCGCTCAGCAACAGATCGCCGCCCTGCAGGCGGTCAAGGCGGGCCGCACCGCCGCCGAGTCCAAAGTGGACAGCAAGCTGCTCGTCGCCGGAAAGGGCGTGGGGAAGCAGCTGAACGCACTGCAATCTGGGGCCACCGTTTCCGCGGCCGGGACCGTCCTGGTCGACATCCGCGCGAGCAAGGTCTCGCCGGACCTCCTCGCCGGGCTGACCAAGGCCGGGGCGGGCATCCGCGCGGTGTCCGACCGCTACGGCAGCGTCCGCGCCGAAGTCCCGCTGGCCAAGGTCGGCGAGATCGCCGCGCGCGACGACGTCAAGCGCGTCGAGCAGGCCGACCAGGCGATGACCGCCCGGGAGCTCGCCACGCCGGCGACGTCCGGCAAGTCCGACGCCAAGACCGAAACCAAGCAGCAGAAGGCCGATCGCATCGCCGGCGAGCTGCAGAAAGCCGTGGCCGCCAAGAGCCAGCGCAGTGCCGCCGCGGCCGCGCCGCTGGTCAGCGAAGGCGACCGCGCCCACAACGCCGACCTCGCCCGCCAGCAGTTCGGCGTCACCGGCGTCGGCGTCAAGGCGTGCGCCCTGTCCGACGGCGTCGACTCCCTGGCCGCTTCGCAGGCCAAGGGCGAACTGCCGGACGTCGACGTCATCGCCGGCCAGGAGGGCGACGGCGACGAGGGCACCGCGATGCTCGAGATCATCCACGACCTCGCGCCCCGCGCCGCGCTCGGCTTCGCCTCGGCGTTCAACTCCGACGCCAGCTTCGCCGACAACATCCGCAAGCTGCGCTTCGAGTCGCACTGCGACGTCATCGTCGACGACGTCATCTACTTCAAGGAATCGCCGTTCCAGGACTGGATCATCGCCCAGGCCGTGAACGACGTGACCGCCGACGGCGCGCTGTACTTCTCCTCCGCCGGCAACGAAGGCAACGTCGCCAGCGGCACCGCCGCGCACTGGGAAGGCGACTTCGTCGACTCCGGCAAGTCGGTCGGCAAGTTCGCCGGCACCGCGCACAACTTCGCCGGCGCGGCGGGCACCCAGATCTACGAGCCGATCTCGAACGCGTCCTCGGCCGGCGTGCCGGTGACGCTGCACTGGTCGGACCCGCTCGGCGCGTCCGCGAACGACTACGATCTCTACCTGCTCAACTCCGCGGGCGCGGTCGTCAGCTTCAGCCAGGACGTCCAGACCGGCACCCAAGACCCGTACGAGCGCGTCACGACACCGGCCTTCGGCGGGACCGGGCTGCGCCTGGCCATCGTGAAGTTCTCGGGCCAGAACCGCTACCTGTCGCTTTCGGCGCTGCGCGGCCGGTTCTCCGACTCGGCCGACGGGCTCAAGGCCTACAACACCCCGGGCGTGACGGTCGGCCACTCGGCCGCGCGGGACGCCTTCAGCGTCGCGGCCGCCCCGGCGGCCAAGGCGTTCGGCCGGGCACTGGAACCGGGCGACCCGGCCAACCCGGCGGGCCCGTACCCGGGCGCGTTCAGCGGGGCCACCAAGGCCGAGCGGTTCTCCTCCGACGGCCCGCGCCGCGTGTTCTACGAGGCGAACGGCACGCCGATCACCCCGGGCAACGTGTCCTCGACCGGTGGTGAGGTCCGCAACAAGCCGGAGATCACCGCGGCCGACGGCGTCACCACCAGCGTGACCGGGTTCAACCCGTTCTTCGGCACCTCGGCCGCCGCCCCGCACGCGGCCGCCATCGCCGCGCTCGTGCTGTCCGGCAACCCCGGCCTGCCGCCCGCGGAGGTCCGGGAGGCGCTGATCAACACCGCGATCGACATCGAAACCCCGGGCCGCGACAACTTCACCGGGGCCGGCGTCATCCTCGCGGACAAGGTGCTGGCCTACACCGGTGCCAGCCCCCAGCCGCTCGCGGTGGCCAAGCAGCCGACGGTCACCCCGGCCGACGGCGGCTCGGCGCTCGACCCGGGCGACACCGCCAAGGTGACGCTGCCGGTGACCAACGACGGTGACGGCACCGCGGTGTCCACCAGCGTCGTGCTCACCAGCCCGACCCCGGGTGTCACGGTGGCGCCGCGGTCGAAGTCCTACGGCACCATCAGCCCGGGACAGACCGGCGTCAACGACTTCACCATCACCGTCCCGGCGAGCCAGCAGCTCGGCGTGCCGGTGGTGCTGAACGCCCGCGTCACCTTCGCGGGGGCGCACTCGCCGACGACGACGTCGTTCTCGCTGCCGGTCGGCACCCCATCGCCGGTCGCGCAGGACTTCGCCTACACCGGCGCGCCGGTGGACATCCCGGACAACAGCCCGGTCGGCGCGTCGGTGAGCATCCCGGTCACCGGGGTCGGCCGCGCGTCCAAGGTGACGTTCTCCGTGGACGGCACCACGTGCAGCACCGACCCGACCTCGACCGCGGTGGGGCTGAACCACTCGTACGTCGGTGACCTGGTCGGCACGCTGACCGCGCCCTCCGGGGCGAAGGCCACCGTGTTCCAGCGCAACGGCGGCTCGGGCAAGAACCTGTGCAAGGTCGTCTTCGCCGACAGCGCGGCGGCCGCGTTCAGCACGGTGACCTCGGCCAACGCGCCGTTCACCGGCTCGTGGCGGCCGACGCAGGCCCTGACCGGCAACCTCGCCGGCGCGGCCGCCGACGGCACGTGGACGTTCGCGGTGGTCGACGCGGCCGGCGGCGACGCCGGTTCGATCCGCTCGGTCGCCCTGCACATCAACGGGTTCGTGCAGCCCCCGGCGGCCGGCGCGCCGTCGAACGTCCGGGGCGTGACCAACAACGGCCCGGTGCACCCGCTGTAAGCAGCACCCGGTGCGGGGCCGTCGCGACGATCGCGGCGGCCCCGTACCGTTTCCGGGGTGAAGGCACGGGAAGCGGCGGGCGGCGGGCGCACGGTCGAGGTGCCACCCGAGCGTCTGGACGGCTTCTTCGCCCGGTTCGCCGAGCGGCACGGCGGGCTCACCGCCACCGAGGCCGGGCCGTTCGAGGTCCGCCTGACCGCGGCCGACGGCGCCACGGCGACCGCGGCCGTCCCGTTCGGGCCGCTCGAAGGCGGTTCGCTGGCCGTCCACGCCGCGGTGCCGCGGCGGATCGCGCTCCTGCTGGTGCGGCTGGGCGGCCACAGCGTCGGGATCGCCCGCGACGGCCGGGTCGAGGTCTCCCGCACCGACCGGCACCTCGTGCACGGCCGCTCCGCCGCGGGCGGCTGGTCCCAGCAGCGCTTCGCCCGGCGTCGCGCGGGGCAGGCCCGGCACGCCCTCCAGGACGCGGCGAAGGATGCCTTCGAGGTGCTGGTCCCGCGGTTGTCCGAAGTGGACGCCGTGGTGCTCGGCGGCGACCGGCGGGCCCTCGACGAGCTGCGGGAAGACCGCCGGCTGGCCCCGCTGTTCGCCCGCGCCGAGCCCCGCGTGCTGGACGTCGAGGAGCCCAGCCGGGCGGTCCTCGACGAAGCCGCGGTGCGAGCACTGTCCGTGCTGATCACGCTGCACGACGGGTGAGCCTGCGCACGTCCGGGGAAAAGCGCTCGACGCTGCCCCGTACACTGGGCTTCGTGGATATCCAGCTGGAGTGACGCCGCGGCCCGAGCGGCCGCCTGACGCTGTCCTCCGTACGCCCCTTTTCCACGGGAGTTCCCCTTGATCACGGCCACCGGCCTTGAGCTGCGCGCGGGTTCGCGCATCCTGCTCAACGGCGTCACCCTCCGCATCCAGCCCGGCGACCGCATCGGTCTCGTCGGCCGCAACGGCGCGGGCAAGACCACCTCGCTGAAGGTCCTCGCCGGCGAGGGTGAGCCGCACGCCGGCGACGTCCGCCGCACCGGCGAGCTCGGCTACCTGCCGCAGGACCCGCGCGAAGGCGATCTTTCGGTCACGGCGAAGGACCGCGTGCTCTCCGCGCGTGGTCTGGACAAGCTGATGCGCGACATGGAGAAGGCGCAGGCCTCGATGGCCGAGCTCGTCGACGACGCCGCGCGCGACAAGGCCATCAACCGCTACGCCCGGCTCGAAGAGCGCTTCGCGTCCCTCGGCGGGTACGCCGCGGAAAGCGAAGCCGCGCGGATCTGCTCCAACCTGGGCCTCGCCGACCGCGTCCTCGCGCAGACGCTGCAGACGCTCTCCGGTGGTCAGCGCCGCCGCGTCGAGCTGGCGCGGATCCTGTTCGCCGCGGCCGAAGCCGGCGCCGGGGGCAAGTCCGAGACGATCCTGCTGCTCGACGAGCCGACCAACCACCTGGACGCCGACTCCATCAACTGGCTGCGCGGCTTCCTCAAGCAGCACGACGGCGGCCTGGTCGTGATCAGCCACGACGTCGAGCTGCTGGCCGACGTGGTCAACAAGGTCTGGTTCCTCGACGCCACCCGCGGCGAGCTGGACCTGTACAACATGGGCTGGCAGCGCTACCTCGACGCGCGCGCCACCGACGAGAAGCGCCGCCGCCGTGAGCGCGCCAACGCCGAGAAGAAGGCGTCGGCGCTGCAGCAGCAGGCCGCGAAGCTCGGCGCGAAGGCGACGAAGGCGGTGGCGGCCAAGAACATGGCGCGCCGCGCGGAGCAGATGCTGTCCTCGCTCGAGGACACCCGCCAGGCCGACAAGGTCGCCCGGATCAAGTTCCCGGAGCCCGCGCCCTGCGGCCGCACCCCGCTCACCGCGGAGGGCCTCTCGAAGTCCTACGGCTCGCTGGAAATCTTCACCGGCGTCGATCTCGCCATCGACCGCGGTTCGAAGGTTGTCGTACTCGGGCTGAACGGCGCGGGAAAGACGACTTTGCTCCGGCTGCTCGGCGGAATGGAAACCCAGGACACCGGATCCGTCGTTCCGGGTCACGGATTGCGTTTGGGCTATTACGCACAGGAGCACGAAACTCTTGATCATGACGCGTCGGTGTGGGAAAACATCCGACATCTCGCTCCGGACACCGGAGCGCAGGAGTTGCGGAACCTGCTCGGCTCGTTCCTCTTCACCGGCGAACAACTCGACCAGCCGGCCGGCACGCTTTCCGGCGGCGAGAAGACCCGGCTCGCGCTGGCGGGCCTGGTCTCCAGTGCTGCCAACGTGTTGCTGCTCGACGAGCCGACGAACAACCTCGATCCGGCCAGCCGGGCCCAGGTCCTGGACGCCTTGCGCAGCTTCGCCGGTGCCGTCGTCCTGGTGACGCACGACCCGGGCGCGGTCGAGGCGCTGGAGCCCGAGCGGGTCATCCTGCTCCCCGACGGAACCGAGGACCACTGGTCGGCGGACTACCTCGAACTCGTCCAGCTTGCCTGAGCCTGCGTCCATTCGGGTGCAAGATCACTCGCCGTAGAGCACTGGAATGGCCCAATGTGATCGCAATTTCGGCTGTTTCGCGTCTGTCGTCTGGCATTCCGGCGCTCAGTGTTCGATCATTGCCCCGGCAGGGGCCGATATGTGGCCCAGAACACTCTCGGCGGGAAGGCGATCGACGTGGCTGATCTCAAGAAAGGCGCGCGGATCACCGGCAACACGCGCGACAAGCTGGCCGCTGACCTGAAGAAGAAATACGAGAAGGGCTCGAGCATCCGGGCACTGGCGGAGTCGACGGGGCGGTCCTACGGGTTCGTCCACCGGGTGCTGTCGGAGTCGGGCGTCCAGCTGCGGGGGCGCGGCGGGGCCACCAGGGTCAAGAAGAAGTAGTCGCGGACTGCTGCGCGGGGGGCGCAGCGGGAACTTCGGCCACGCGGAAGGCCAGGTGGGCCCCGAGCAGGACCAGCGGGTACACCAGGTAGCCGTACCGGGTGGCCGGGGTGAGCAGGATCAACGCGCCGAGTCCGACGGCGATGCGCAGCAGTGCGGCGGAGCCGTTCGCGGGGGGCCGGCGCACCAGCCAGACGACCATCGTTACGGCCGCGGCGCCGACGAGCCCGAACGCCGCCACCTGCCCGACCGGGCCGGTCTCGGCGATCAGGTGGCCCGGCAGCGGGCTGGCCGCGGGCGATCGCACGGCGCCCATCCCGAGCGGGAACCGGAAGACGTGCTCGACGAACGCCGCCGGATCGACCAGGTACACCGGCAGGTGCAGGGCGGCCGTCGTCGCCACCAGCGCCGCCGCGAACCGGCCCAGTGCCGCCCAGTCGAGCCCGTTCCCGCGACGGACCAGCACGAGTACGGCGAGCACCGCCGCGGCGGGCGCGACGATGAGCTTCGCGCTGACGACCAGCGCCAGCACCAGGCCCGACCAGGCGACCCGCCCGGTGGCCGCGAGCGCGCAGGTGAGCACCAGCAGGCCCACGATGGCCAGGTCCGGCCCGGCCACGGCCCAGGTGAGCGCGGTGAGCGGGCAGGCCAGCGCGAGCTGCGCGGCGCCGACCGGCACCTTCGGCCACTTCAGCAGCTTCAGCGTGCCCAGCACACACGCACCGGCGGCCAGCGCGAACATCCAGCGGGCGTCGGTGAGCGCGTTCGTCAGCGGTGTGCCGCCGAACAGCGCCCGCGGCAGGCCGAAGACCGCCATCACCGGGCCGTAGGGTGTGTAATCGTTTACCTCGGGGGCCCGGCCGAGCGCGCCGACGTCGACGTACGGGGTCCCGTGGTGCAGCAGCAGATCCGCGGACCGCTCGATCACCCAGACCTCGGGCTGCGCGGCCCACGAGAACGGCGTGATCAGCCAGTCCGCCCCGGTCAGGCGGCGAATCACCAGAAGCGCCAACGGGAGGATCATCGCCAACAGCGCGACGGCGACGATGCCGCACCAGCGTGAACCGAGTACGCCACGCGGCGTACGCCCGCTTCGTGCCGACAGCAGCAGGTACCCGCTGTGCACCGCGCCGAAGCCGTACGCCACGGTCGCGAAATTGCCCCAGACGCGGTAGCCGTAGAACTCCGACACCAACGCGGTCGGCAGCGCGAAAGCCAGGCAGGCCAGGTAGAACCCCAGATCCCAGCGCAGGGGCGCGGCCTCTCCGGTGCGCGGCGGCGCCGTGAAGAGCCGGGCCGCGCGCCGCCATGCGGGCGCCTGGCCCACCTCCGTTTCCACGTCGCCAGGCTACCGAGGGCCCGCCGCCCGGTTCAGCCGACGTCTCGCAGGCGGGCGAGCAGCTTCGCGGCCGCTTCGGACGCCGCGACGACGTCTTCGCGGCCGGCGGGCATCAGCACCAGTTCGGTGAAGCCCGCGTCGGTGTAGCTCTGCGTCAGACGCAGCGCGCTGTCCGCATCGGACGGCAGCCGGAACTGGACGGCCCGGCGGATCGACGCCGGATCCCGGCCCACCGCCGCGCAGTGCTCGTCCAGGACGCGCGAAAGCCGTTGCAGCTCGGCGATTTCCGTTCCGGGCAGGGCCGCGTTGAGCCAGACGTCGGCGTGCTCGGCGACGACCCGCAGGCCGCGTTTTTCGCCGCTGCTGCCCAGCCACAGCGGGGGTTTCGGCTGTTGCACCGGTTTCGGGTCGCTGATCGCGCCGGTGAGCGTGTAGTGACGGCCGCGGAAGGTGGCTTCCGGCCGGGTCCACAGCAGACCGAGGATTTCGCAGGTCTCGGCCAGCCGTTCGACGCGTTCGACCGGTGCCGGCGTCGGCGTGCCCATCATCGCGTCGGTCAGGGCGTCGCCGCCCGCGCCGAGGCCGACGTCGAGCCGGCCGCCGGACAGGTGGTCGACGGTCGCGGCGATCTTGGCGAAGGTACCCGGGTGCCGGTTGGTGTTGCCGGACACCAGGCAGCCGATCCGCACCCGCTTCGTCACCTCGGCCATCGCGGCCAGCAGGCTCCAGCCGTCGAAGACGTCGCCGGTGCGGTCGGGGCCCATCGGCGCGAGGTGGTCGAACACCCAGCAGCCGTCGAAGCCGGCGTCGTCGGCGATCGCCCAGATCTCGCGGAGGGCGGCGATGCCGAGGTGCTGCTGCGGGGGCTTGAGCCCGATGGTGGTCATGGGGAGCTCCTGATAGTCAGTCAAGAAAATCATCAGTTAAACTGACGATCAGCGTAGGTGTAGAGTCTGTGCGTGTCCAGCGCGCCCCTCGTCGTCACCCAGCGGCTCGGTTACCTGCTCAAGCACGCCCAGCTGCGGCTCGCCGAACTGGCCGAGCCGCTGTACGCGCCGCTCGGCGTCACCGGGCGGCAGCTCGCGCTGCTCACGCTCTTCGGGGACGGGCCGGCGCAGTCGCAGCAGGACGGCGCGGCCCGGCTCGGCGTGGACCGGACGACGATGGTCGCGCTCGTCGACGAGCTGGAGGCCAAGGGCCTGGTCCGGCGCGAGGTCGCGCCGGGGGACCGGCGCAAGCGCCTCGTGCTGCTCACACCCGAGGGGGAGCGGGTTCGCGAGGCGGGCGTGGAGGTCACGCGGCAGGCGGAGGCGCTCCTGCTGGAGCCGCTCTCCGCCGAGGATGCCGAGCGGCTGCGCGCCGCCCTGCACCGGGTTGTTCGCGCCGAGTGAACGACCTCGGGAAGCAAACGGGCAACGGGGGCGTTGTCCAGGTCATATCCGGCGAAAACCTCGGCTTATCTAGAGGTTTCTGATCCTGGGGGTTTCCCGTGGACAACATGTGGGGGCTGTGGAGCTCGGCGATGCGCGCCGGCGACGCGCCGAAGGCGCTCACCCGCGGCACGCTGAAACGCGTGGCGCGCTTCGCCCGGCCGCACTGGCGGCGGCTGCTGGCTTTCCTCGTGCTCACCGTGGTTTCGGCGGTGCTCGCCGTGTCGACGCCGGTGCTGGCGGGCAAGGTGGTCGACGCGATCGTCGGCGGCCACGACGTCGCCGTCGTGGTCTGGCTCGCCTTGGTGATCGCCGTGCTGGCGATCGCCGACGCCGGGTTCGGCCTGATCGAGCGGTGGCAGTCCGCGCGCATCGGCGAGGGCATCATCTACGACCTGCGGCGCGCGGTCTTCGAGCACGTGCAGCGCATGCCGATCGCGTTCTTCACGCGCACCCGCACCGGCGCGCTGGTCTCGCGGCTCAACAACGACGTCATCGGCGCGCAGCGGACGTTCACCGCGACGCTGTCCGGGCTGGTCACCAACGTCATCCAGCTGGCGCTGTCGCTGGCCGTCATGCTGACGCTGTCCTGGCAGGTCACCCTGATCGCGCTGGTGCTGCTGCCGATCTTCGTCATCCCCGCGCGCCGGCTCGGCCGCCGGATGGCCGGGCTGCAGCGGGAAGCCGCGAACCTCAACGCCGGGATGACCACGCAGATGACCGAGCGGTTCTCCGCGCCGGGCGCGACGCTGGTGAAGCTGTTCGGCCGTCCGGTGCAGGAGGCGGACGACTTCGGCGTGCGCGCCGGGCGCGTCCGGGACATCGGCGTCCGGACGGCGATGCTGACCCGCTGGTTCATGACCAGCCTGACCCTGGTGTCGGCGCTGGCGCAGGCGCTCGTCTACGGCCTCGGCGGGTACCTGGCGCTGACCGGGGCGCTGGCCCCCGGCACCGTCGTCGCGCTGGCCCTGCTGCTGACCCGGCTCTACGCGCCGCTGACCGCGCTGGCCAACGTGCGCGTCGACGTCATGACGGCGCTCGTGTCGTTCGAGCGGGTCTTCGAGGTCCTCGACCTGGAGCCGATGATCAAGGAGAAGCCGGGCGCGCGGGCGCTGGCTCCGGCGGGCGGGGTTGCGGTCGAGTTCGCCGACGTCCGCTTCGGCTACCCGGCGGCGGACAAGTACTCGCTGGCGTCGCTGGAGGACGTCGCCACGCTCGACCACCGCGGCGGCGAAGAGGTGCTGCACGGGATCTCGTTCCGGGCCGAGCCGGGGCAGATGGTCGCGCTGGTCGGGTCGTCGGGGGCGGGGAAGTCGACGATCGCGTCGCTGCTGCCGCGGCTCTACGACGTCGACTCCGGCTCGGTCCGGCTGTCCGATGTGGACGTCCGGGAGCTGACTTTCGCTTCGCTGCGGGAAACCGTCGGCGTCGTGACCCAGGACGGGCACCTCTTCCACGACACGATCCGCGCCAACCTGGCGTACGCGCGTCCCGGCGTCACCGACGACGAGATCTGGGAAGCCCTGGAGCGGGCCCGGCTCGGCGAGCTGGTCCATTCCCTGCCGGACGGCCTCGACACGACGGTCGGCGAGCGCGGCTACCGCCTCTCCGGCGGCGAGCGCCAGCGGCTGACGATCGCGCGTCTCCTGCTGGCCCAGCCCAAGGTGGTGATCCTCGACGAGGCGACCGCCCACCTGGACTCCGAGTCCGAGGCGGCGGTCGGCGAGGCCCTGACCCACGCCCTCGCGGGCCGCACGGCCCTGGTCATCGCCCACCGCCTCTCGACGGTCCGCGCGGCCGACCAGATCCTCGTCCTCGAGCACGGCGAGATCGTCGAGCGCGGAACCCACGACGAACTCCTCGCCGCCGGCGGCCGCTACGCCACCCTCCACGCAACCCAGTTCGCCGACGAGGAACCCGCCATCGCGTGATTGGAGGGTCATCACGCGTGATTGGAGGGTCAGCTCACGTGATTGGAGGGTCGACACGGTGCAAGTGCCGTGTCGACCCTTCAATCACGCGTGTCGACCTCTGGATCACGCGTGTCGACTCTCCACGCACGTGTAGAGGGCGGTGACCAGGGCCATTTTGCGGGGGTCGTCGCGGATGAGGGGGCCGAGCTGGTTGAGGGTGTAGCCGAAGGCGATGCCGTTTTCCGGGTCGGCTCCGCCGGTGGAGCCGCCGAGGCCGTCGTGGCCGAAGGCGGTGGGGTTGGGGCCGAAGCCGCGGGCGTCGCTGCCGAGGTAGAAGCCCAGGCCCCACTCGTTCGGGAGGCCGAGGATCGCGTCGATCTCCTTGCCCTGGCTTTCGCGGGCCCGGGCCAGCGCGGCCGGGGACAGGAGGGTGCCGTCGGCGATGGCCGCGTAGATCGTGGCGATCGCGCGGGCCGTGCCGTGGCCGTTCAACGCCGGCATGACCGCCTGCCGCCAGGCCGGGTCGTTGGCGTCGTGGCCCTGGACGCGCGGGTTCATCAGTGCGGCCTGCGCGACCGGGCCCGCCGCCGCGAACGCCGTGGCCAGCGCGTTCGCCATCTCCTCGGTCAGCACGGGATCGACCAGGGTCGCGCAGCGGTCGAGGTCGGCCGCGGACGCGAGGCCGATCGAGAAGTCCGCGCCCAGCGGCCCGGCGACCTGCTCGGCGAAGAACTCGCGGATGCCCTGCCCGGCGACCCGCTGCACGACCTCGCCGACGAGCCAGCCGTAGGCCAGCGCGTGGTAGCCGCCGGCGGACCCGGGCTCGGTCAACGGTTCCTGGGCCGCGTACAGCGACGTCATCAGGTCCCAGTCGTAGAGCTCCTCGATCGCCACCGGCCGGTCCAGCCCGATCCCGGGCACGCCGGAGCGGTGCGACAGCAGCCACCTCACCGGGATGTCCGACTTCCCGGCCGCGGCGAACTCCGGCCAGTACTTCGCGACCGGCGCGTCGACGTCGAGCTCGCTCGCGTCGGCGAGCCGGTGCGCGCACAGCGCCGTCATGCCCTTGGTCGTCGACCAGACGTTGGCCAGGGTGTCCGGCTGCCACGGCCGGTCACGCTCCGGACCGGACCACCCGCCCCACAGGTCCACCACGACCTCGCCGTCGCGGACGGCGGTGAAGGCGGCCCCCAGCTCGCCGCGGGAGCGGAAGTTCTCCTCGAAGGCCGCGCGCACCGGTTCGAAGCCGGGTGCGCACTCGCCGTGCACCGTCGCCGTGGCACTGTCCATCGGACCTCCTCCGGGAGCGACCGGTTCACACCGACCAGTCGGTATGTCGACGCTAGAACCGCCGGGCACGCGGCGTCAAGACGTGCCCGGCCGGTGCTTGTTCACCAACTAGCGCAGGCGGGGGACGATTTCACCGTACTTCGCCAGCAGCCCGGCGTTCGCCTCGTCGCCACCCTCCACATTGGAGCTCCGCCACAGCGGGACGTCGAGGCCTTCGGCCGTTCCGCGGTCGTAGACGTCGGCGAGCACGAGGTTCCACAGGAACGCGTTGACCACAGTGGACAGCGGGGCGGTGCGCGGCGCGTCCGGCGGGTAGCTCGCGTCACCCGGGACGACGAGCGAGTCCAGCACGACCGTGCCCTGCTCGACCAGCGTGCTCGACGACCGCCGCGGCGCCGCGGCCACGCACGCCCGCGACGTCACCGCGATCACCGCCGCACCCCGCTTGCGCGCCTCGATGCACAGCTCGACGGGGTAAGGGTTGACGCCGGACGTCGAGAACACCACCAGCACGTCGTCCGGGCCCGGCGCGCGCTCGGCCAGCACCTCGGCGGCCAGGCCGCTGCGCCGCTCGGTCTGCGTGCTGGGCACCGCGCCGTGCAGCGGGAGCAGCTCCGGGTGGTAGAGCGGGTAGACGCAGGCCAGCCCGCCGGCCCGGTAGAACGTCTCGGCGACCGCGGCCAGCGAGTGCCCGGCCCCGGCGGTATAGACCAGTGCGTCGGCCCGGATCACCCCCAGCACCAGGTCCGCCGCGGCCCGCACCGCTTCGGCGTTGGCCCGCTCGACTTCCGCCAGCTGTCCGGCGACGCTGCCTGCGATGTCCGTGGCGCTCACCACACCCACCCTTCCGTCGGGGATCGGGCGCCGAATCTACCGTGCGGACCACTTCGCGCGGTGGAATAGCCGGGTGGGGGACCGAGGTTGACCCGGATGCGGGGGAAGAGGAGGACGCGGGTGGTCGAGGTGGATCCGGCGGTGTCCGTGTGGAAGGCGCGCGGGCGGACCCGGGCCGTCGTGCTCGTGCTGCACGGCGGCGCCGAGCGGGGCACGGGCAGCGTGCCGCCCTGGAAGCTGGCCTACGTGCGGATGGTTCCGATCGCGCGCGCCCTGCACCGCGCCGGCCGTCGGGACGGCGTCGAGGTGCGGCTTCTGCGCAACCGCCGCTACGGCTGGAACGCACCCTCCGAAGACCCGATCGAGGACGCCCGCTGGGCCCTCGCGCGCATCCACGCCGATCACCCGGGCCTGCCGGTCGTGCTGGTCGGTCACTCGATGGGGGCACGGGTCGCGCTGCGCGTGGCCGACGACCCGGCCGTGCGCGGGGTGTGCGCGCTGGCGCCGTGGACGCCGCGGGGCGAGCCGGTGGAGGCCGTCGCCGGGCGCTCGGTGCTGATCGTGCACGGCACCCGCGACCGGATGACGAGCCCGGCGGAGTCCCACGCCTTCGCCGAACGGGCCGCGGGCGTGGCCGCGCGGGTCGCCCGGTTCGAGATCACCAACGAAGGCCACGCGATGCTGCGCCGCGCCCGGGTCTGGACCCGGCTGACCGTGGCGTTCACCCTGGACCTGCTCGCCGGCGACGACGGCGGGACCCTCCGCGGGGCGTGGGCCGCCACCGGGCCCGAGCGGCTGCGGATACCGGTGTGAACACGCCCCGAACAGGGCATTCGCCGAGACGCGCCGCGGGGGTGCGGCGACTAGGATCGATCACCGGCGAACCTGGCCGGCCGGAGGGAGTACCCGTGACCACTTCGAGCGCTGACCGGGCGTCGGCCCGGGACGTCCCGGACGGGACCCGGTGGCCGGGCCTGGCCACCCCACCGCACTCCGCGCTGCGCGCGCGGATCGCCGCCGCGCTGTTCCGCCGCGCGGTCCGCCCGCTCGACGTCCGGGTGAGCTTCCCGGACGGCACCGTGCTCGGCGCCGGCGGCCCGGAGTCACCCGAAATGCGGATCCTGCGGCCCGAGGCGTTCTTTCACCGCCTCGGTGTCGACGCCAAGATCGGCTTCGGCGAGTCCTACATGGCCGGTGACTGGACCGCGTCCGACCTCGCCGAGGTGCTGACGCCGTTCGCCGAGCGGATGGCCACGCTCGTCCCGCCGGCGCTGCAGAAGTTCCGCCGGCTCGCCGAGCGGACGCAGCCGCCGTCGGAGGAGAACACCCTCGAGGGCGCGCGGGCGAACATCCACCGGCACTACGACCTCTCCAACGACCTGTTCGGCGCCTTCCTCGACCAGTCGATGACGTACTCCTCCGCGCTGTTCGCGCCGGGCGACGACGACCTCACCGCCGCCCAACACCGCAAGATCGACAGCGTGCTCGACTACGCGGGCGTCCGCGACGGCAGCGAAGTCCTCGAAATCGGCACCGGATGGGGTGAACTCGCCATCCGCGCCGCGGCCCGCGGCGCGCACGTGACGTCCTTGACCATTTCGGAGGAGCAGCGCGCGCTGGCCACCGAGCGCATCGCGGCGGCCGGGTTCTCCGACCGCGTCGAAGTGAAGCTGTGCGACTACCGCGAGTCGAGCGGCAAGTACGACGCCGTGGTCAGCGTCGAGATGATCGAGGCCGTCGGCGCGTCCTACTGGCCGGAGTTCTACCGGGTGATCGGCGAGCGGCTGCGCCCGGGCGGGCGGTTCGGCCTGCAGGCCATCACCATGGACCACGACCGGATGCTGGCGGCGTCGCGGGCCTACAGCTGGGTCCACAAGTACATCTTCCCGGGCGGGCTGATCCCGTCGGTGCGCTCGGTCGAGGAGGGCGTCAAGGCGAACACCCGGCTCAAGCTGGCCGGGATGCGCGAGTTCGGCCAGGACTACGCGCGCACGCTACGGTGGTGGCGCGAACGGTTCCTGCACCGCTGGGCCGACATCGCCGGGTTCGGGTTCGACGACGTCTTCCGCCGGATGTGGGAGTTCTACCTGGCCTATTCCGAGGCCGGGTTCCGGTCCGGGTACCTCAAGGTCCACCAGTTCGGCTACGAGGCAACCGGCCGGTAACCGCAACCCGACCCCGGTGCCGGACGTCCTCCTTCCGAGGACGTGCGGTGTACTGACGACGAGAAGTTTGTCCGGATCGGGATTGGGTGATGGTGATGACGTACCGTGGCGACGACGGCGGGCGCCGGATGCCGCCGGCCAGCCGCTCCCGGGACCACCAGCGCGCGCAGATGATGCCGCTGCCCGGGCGGGGCCGGAGCCCGTACGACGAGCGCACCCGCCCGATGGGGACCCGCGAGCCCGAGTACGCCCCGCCGCCTCCGCGGCAGGACCCGCCGCGCCGTCCGGTCCAGGACGACTACCCGCCGTCCCGGCCGCCCCGCCGGCGCCGCTGGAGCTTCGGCAAGGTCCTGGGCGCCCTGGTGCTCGTCTTCGTCGTCTTCCTCGCCGGCATCTGGATCTACCTCGAGTTCTCCATCAAGCGCGTCGACGCGCTGGCCGACTACTCGGGCCGCCCGGTGGCCGCGGCCGGCACCAACTGGCTGATCGTCGGCTCGGACAGCCGCGAAGGCCTGACCGCGGAGGACGAGGAGCGGCTCGCCACCGGCGACGTCGCCGCGGCGGGCGGCGGGCAGCGCACCGACACGATCATGGTCGCGCACATCCCGGACAACAGCACCAAGCCGACGCTGCTGTCGCTGCCGCGCGACTCGCAGGTGTCGATTCCCGGGCACGGCAAGAACAAGATCAACGCGGCGTTCTCGCTCGGCGGCCCGAAGCTGCTGGCGCAGACCGTCGAAGGCGCCACCGGGCTGCACATCGACCACTACGCGGAGATCGGCTTCGGCGGGTTCGCCAAGATCGTCGACGCGATCGGCGGGGTCGACATGTGCATCGACAAGGACATGAACGACACGATGACCGGCATCGACATCAAGGCGGGCTGCCAATCCCTGGACGGCCGGTCGGCGCTGGGCTTCGTGCGGATGCGGCACAGCTCGGCGACGCCGCGTTCGGACCTCGACCGCGTCGCCAACCAGCGCAAGTTCATCGGCGCGCTGGTCAGCCAGATCGCCAGCCCGGGCACGCTGCTGAACCCGTTCGACTTCTTCCCGCTGCTGTCCTCGGCGCCGGACGCGCTGACCATGGATTCGGGCGACCACGTGCACAACCTGGCCGGCCTGGCACTCGCGATGCGCGGGATCTCCTCCGGGGGCGTGGTGACCACGACGGTGCCGGTGACCAGCGGGTCGGCGGAGAACTGGGACAAGGCCAAGTCGAAGCAGCTGTTCGACGCGCTGAAGAACGACACCGACGTGCCCGACAGCGTCATCGTGAATTGAGTCGCGCCTGACCTCCCGGCCGGGGCACCATGAAGTGCATGGAAGCCCCGGCCGAGACCTACCGCGACGGTGACCTGACGCTGACCCGCTGGCACCCGGGCGACCGCCCGACGCTGACGGAGGTCGTCAGCGGGTCGCTGGCGCACCTCAGCCCGTTCCTGATCTGGGCCGCCGGCGGCTACACCGACGACGACTCGGCGGAGTTCCTCCGGCTGACCGCGAAGCGCTGGGAGAGCGGCGAAGCGTACGAATACGCGGTGCGGCTGGGCGCGGAGGTGGCCGGCGGCATCGGCGTGATGACCCGCGACGGCGGCGTCGAGATCGGCTACTGGCTCGCGGCCGGGTTCGTCGGCCGCGGCCTGATGACCCGCGCCGTCACGCTCCTGACGGACGAGGCCTTCCGCCTCGGCGCCGGGTACGTCGAGATCAAGCACGACGAGCGGAACGTCCGAAGTGGAGCGGTGCCCGCCCGGCTCGGCTTCACCGAGGTGCGCACGGAACCGGCGGAGAAGCCGCTGGCGCCGTCGTGCACGGGCACCAACCACGTGTGGCGGCTGACTCCCCGCTAGGAGACCTTGTTCCGCTCCCGCAGCACCTTGAGCGCCTCGTCGGCGTGGACGGTGAAGTTCAGCTCGCTCTTGATCTTCGCGATGACCTTCCGGTCTTCGCCGATGACGAAGGTGGCGCGCTTGGTGTGCAGCGGCACGAGTTTGCGCCACACGCCGAACTGCTTCGCGACCACACCCTCCACATCGGACAGCAGCGGGTAGTCGAAGCTGTTCGCCTCGGCGAAGGAGCGCTGCTTGGTGATGGCGTCCGGGCTGATGCCGACGCGGTGCGCGCCGACCGCCGCGAACTCCGCCGCGAGGTCGCGGAAGTGGCAGCTCTCGGCGGTGCAGCCCCCGGTCATCGCGGCCGGGTAGAAGAACAGGACCACGGGCCCGGTGGCCAGGAAGTCCGAGAGCGTGCGCTCCTGGCCCCGGTCGTCGGGCAGCGTGAAGTCGGGGGCGAGGTCTCCGGCGTCCATGGACGTCCCTTCTCGTCGGCGGCAGAACCCATCCTGCCGGTCGTTCGGAGCCGCCGGGACACCGGCTTGGTCCTCACTTCCGCGGGTGCCGCGCGATCAGCTCGTCGACCTCGTCGCCCGTCGCCGAATCGGCCACGAACGGCCCCCGCGCCGCGACCACTCCCAGCTGGCGCAGCCGGGCCGCCTGCTCGTGCGTGCGCACGCCCTCCGCCCCCACCTTCAGGTGCAGCTCACGGGCCCGGGTGATCAGCTGGGTCAGGTGGCGCAGGTCGGACTCCGCCGGCTCGTCGGTGTCCAGCGCGTCGACGACCGGGCCCGACAGGATGACGTGCCGGACCGGGAGGCGGTGCTGCGGGATCAGCTCCAGGTCCGCCGAGCCCGAAATCGTCAGCACCAGCTGCGCGCCCAGGTCGGCCAGCACCGCCAGGGAGTCCAGGACTTCGCCGCGCGGGTCCAGCATCGACTCCCGGTCGGTGCACAGCCGCAGCGCCCGCGCCGGGAGCTCGTGCTTGTCCAGCTGCTCCTTCACCAGCAGCACCAGGTCCGGGTCGATCGCCAGCCGGGTGGGCAGCCGGACGCAGACGTCCGGGGCCGCGTCGCCCAGGCGCGTGCGCCAGCGGGCCGTCGCCGCCAGGGACTCGGCGAGGAGCCAGCGGCCCAGCGGGACCGTCATCCCCGTGGTCTGGGCCAGCGGGTAGAACTCCTCGGAGCCGAGCTCGCCCTTCTCCGGGTGGTTCCACCGCAGCCCGGCGTTGACCGCCGCGAGCTCGTCCGGCCGCGACAGCTTCACCGTGGGCTGGTAGACCAGCGAGAATTCGCCGTTCTCCAGCGCGCCGGCGATCACCGCGCCCAGCTGGTAGCGGCCGCGGTCGCGGGCGTCGAGCTCCGGGTCGAACAGCATCCACTGCGCCTTGCCGGCCTCCTTGGCCCGGTGCAGCGCGATTTCCGCCGCCCGCAGCAGTTCCGCTGCGCCGCCCTCGACCGCCGCGCGCACGACGATGCCCGCGCTCGCGCTGACGCCGATGCCGTGCCCGCCCAGGTAGATCGGCTCGTTGAGGTCCTCCAGGGCCCGCTCGACCAATCCGATGACCTCGGTCGCCGCCAGCTCGCCGCGCAGCAGCACCGCGAAGCCGTCGCCGGACAGCCGGGCGACGAACCCGTCGTGGTGACCGGTGAACACCGCCGAGAGCTTGTTCGCGACCCCGCGCAGCACCTGGTCGCCGACCCCGGCGCCGAGCCCGTCGTTGATCACCTTGAAGCCGTCGACGTCGAGGTAGATCAGCGCGATGTCGTCGCGGGCGCCGGCGCCGAGCGCCGCCTCGAGCTTGGTGGTGAACGACGACGCGTTGGGCAGCCCGGTCAGCGGGTCGTGCACGTTCTGGTGCAGCAGCCGCTCCTGCAGCAGGTGCAGCTCGTTCGCGTCCGACACCATCAGCACCGGGTAGATCGAGCCGGGCCGGTCGCCGGGCAGCCGGGCGAGCGTCACGTCGGTCCAGAGCTGCCCGTCCTCGGTGTGGTCGAGCAGCATCCGCTCCTGGTAGCGGTCGCGCCCCGCGCGCACCTGCTCCAGGCCGGCCGCGAGCCGCGAGACGTCGTGGTCGGTCGAGCCGAGGCCGGTGATGTGCCTGCCCCGCAACCGTTCTGGCGAGCAGCCGAGCAGCTGGCCGAGCGCGAGGTTCGCCTCGACGATGGCGCCGTCGGGGTCGGCCAGCGCGATGCCCATCGGCGAGGCGGCGTACAGCGCGGTGAACCGCAGCAGGGCGCCGTCGTGCTGCGAGCCGGCTTGGTCGACCGCGTCGTGCGCGACCTCCAGCAGGAGAGCTTCGAGCTCTTCCGGGGGAAGCGTTACTCCTTTGGTGTCGGCCAACGTCGCCGCCCACCGCCGCGCCACGTCCAGTAGCCCTGACGCGGCACCGGGTTCAGGCACACTCCACCTCTTCACGCACAGGTATGGCCAGGTCGGACACGGTGTCGGGGATCATGAAGCCACACCAGGCAGCCTTCGCCCACGATCGATGCCACGCCATCATGTGTGTCACGGGGTGTCTACCGGCTGAACGAGTGAACGAATGTCCACAAACGGTAACTTTTCGTTACCTAGTGTATGCGGCGGTAGATGGTGGCCGGGTCAGCGACGGGTCAGGTGGACCGGCAGACCGTCCGCGGGCACCGGCAGCGAGACGTAGTCCCAGCGCGCGGTGTAACTCTCCGGAACCGACCAGCGGTAGGCGCGCAGCAGTTCGTGCATCAGCAACTTCACCTCGAGACCGCCGAAGTGGAGCCCGATGCACTTGTGCGCGCCGCCGCCGAACGGCATCCACGCCATCCGGTGCGACTTGTCCTCGCGCCGCGGTTCGGCGAAGCGCTCCGGGTCGAATGCGAAGGGGTTCGTCCAGCACTCGGGCGTGAAGTGGTTGATGGTCGGCGAGACGCCGACGAGCGTGCCCGCGGGGATATAGTGGCCGAGGACCTCGGTGTCCTTGACGGTCTGGCGGGTCAGCGACGGCACCGGCGCCACCAGCCGCAGCGCCTCCTTCATCACCAGGTCGAGGGTTTCCAGCTGTTCGACGGCTTCGATGTCGAGGACGTCGTCGCCGAGGGCCAGGGACTCCGCGCGGGCGCGTTCCTGCCACTCCGGGTGCTTGGCCAGGTAGTAGGCCATGGCGCTGCTGGTGATGGTGGTCGTGTCGTGCGCGGCCATCATCAGGAAGATCATGTGGTTGACGATGTCGGTGTCGGAGAACCGGTCGCCGTCCTCGGTGGTGGCCTGGCAGAGCGCGGCGAACAGGTCGTCACCGCCCGAACGCCGTTTGGCGGGCAGGGTTTCGCCGAAGTAGCGCTCCAGGACCCGGCGCCCGTGCAGCCCGGCCGACCAGCGCCCGCCCGGCACCGGGAAGCGCACGAAGGCGGTGCCGGCCCGCACGCAGCTGACGAACGCGCGGTTGATCCGGGCGGCGTCGGCGCCGCTGGGCATGCCCATGAACACGCGGGTCGCGACGTCGAGGGTCAGCTGCTTGAGCGCCCAGTACAGCCGCGGCCGTTCGCTCGAGCCCCAGCTCGCGACACCTTCGCGCAGTGCGGGACCCATCTCGCCGACGTAGCCGGTCAGCCGCGGGCGCGTGAAGGCCTCCTGCATGATCCGGCGGTGCAGGTGGTGCTCGCCGAAGTCCATCAGCATCAGGCCGCGCTCGAAGAACTTCTCGATGAAGAACTTCCAGCCTTCCTGCGAGAACGCCTTGTCCTTGTTGACGAGCGCGATCTGCGTCGCCTCGGGCCCGGACAGCGCGACGATCCGGCGGCCGAACCCGCCGGTCCAGGAGACCGGGCCGTAGAGCTCGTGCCGGCGCAGGCCGAACGCCGGGCCGAACCGCATCATCTCCAGCATGTGCCCGACCACGGGCGGGCCTTCGTCGCCGAGCACGGGCTTGAGGCCGCTGCCCGCGGGAGGCGTCGCGAGTTCCTTGACGGGCCAGCGCGATCGAAGCCACCGTTCGTCGACCTTGGGCGGCAGGGGGAGAGCGGTCAGGGGCGGCACGCGTTCGCGCAGTGCTTCGGCGGCTCGGCTCACGGTGCCCGGCAAGGTGACCATCTCCTGCGTCGAGATCGGCTATCCCTCCACGATGCACCCTTGTTGACGCTCTGACAACACCTGGGACGCCGTCTTTTCGGGTGGAGCCGGGCGCCGGTGCTCGCTCGGCGTGACACCGCGGACCCGTTTGAACGCCGCGCTGAACCCGAACGGGTCGGCGTACCCCACGGCGCGCGCCACCTCCGCGACGGTTGCGCCCGGCCGCTCGGCCAGCAGGTCGGCGGCAAGCGCCATCCGGCGGCGGGTGAGGTAGGTCAGCGGCGGTTCGCCGACGAGCTCGGCGAACCGCTTGGCCAACGTCGAGCGCGCCACCCCGGCCCGCTGGGCCAGGGCGGCGACCGTCCACGGCGCCGCGGGTTCGTCGTGCAGCAGGCGCAGCACGGGGCCGGCCACCGGATCGCGCTGGGCGCTCCACCACGCCGGGGGTTCGCCGCCCGGCCGGTCGAACCAGGCGCGCAGCGTGCAGACGAGCATCCAGTCGAGCAGCCGGTCGAGCACGACCTGCTGCCCGGGCGTGTCGGCGGCCACCTCGGCCGCGAGGTGGTCCAGGACGGCGTCCCCGGTGCCGCCGCCGTCGACGCGCAACACCGGCGGCAGGGCGTCCAGCAGCGGGCGGCTGACCTCGCCGCCGGCCGGGTAGGCGCCGACGATCAGCGTGGTCGGGCCGTCGCCGTCGTCGCGCCAGCCGCGCCGGTGCCGCGTCCCGCCCAGTTCGGGGGCGGCGCAGTACTCGCCGCACGCAACCGGTTCGGCGCCGGTGCCGAGCTCGTCGACGAAGGTGAAGGTGCCCGGTCCCCGCACGACGACGGTGTCGTAGGCGGTCAGCGGCTCGGGTTCGCCCCGCTCGGGGACGATCCACCCGCCGCCGGAGAGCGCCGTGCACAGGGTCAGCGGGGCGCCGTCGACGAAGTGCAGGGAGAACGGCGGGGTGAGGGCGGAGCTGCCGAACAGCGAGCCGTGGGCCCGCACGCCGCGGAAGAGGTCGTCCACGGTCGTGAGGGTAGACGAATGGACAGGGATTCCGGTGTTTCACCCATGGGATCGTCCGGCCGGCTCCGGTTCACTGGGCACATGCTGACTTCCGACGACCTCGAGTTCCTCCGCCGTCCCCTGCACGGGTTCCTGACCGTGGCCGGCGCCGAGCCCCGCCCGGTCTGGTTCGAGGCGGCCGACGACGGCACGATCCAGCTGTTCTCGGAGCCGGACGCGCCCAAGGTGCGCCGCGTCCGCCGCGATCCGCACGCGTCGATCGTGGTGGCGGCCCCGGTGGGGGAGCGCGAGCGCTGGGTTTCGGTGGCCGGCCGCGTTTCGATCGAGCCGGACGGGGCGCAGGAGCTGGCGCAGCGCTTGGCGGCGCGGTATTGGGACCTCGACGACCCGGACCGCGCGGCCGACGCGAAGGCGATCCGGGACACGGAGCAGGTGAGGTTGGTGCTGCACCCGGAAACCGTGCGGCGCTACGCGTTCTGATGGCCGGGCTCCCGCTCCGGGACCGGGCGGGGAACGTGCTGCTCGCGGTGCGGTGGGTCGCCGAAAGCGAGTTGCCGCCCGTGGCCGCCTCGCTGGTCGTGGTCCGCCACGCCGGCGCGGTGCTGATGATGTTCGACAAGCGCCGCGGGCAGTGGGAACTGCCCGGCGGGATGCGGGAACCCGGGGAGACCGCGCGCGAGGCCGCGGCCCGCGAACTCGCCGAGGAGACCGGCATCCACGACGTCGCGCTGACCTTCGCCGCGGTGGCCGAGTTCGACCTGGCCGATCCCGGGCGGCGGGAGTTCCTCGCCGTCTACCGCACCGAGCTCGCCACGGCGCCCCGGCTCGTCCTGAGCGAGGAAGGACTCGGCTTCCGGTGGTGGTCGCCGCGCGAGGCCGTCGATCCGGACCTGAGCCCGTTGGATGCGGAGCTGGCCACGCGGGCGACGACGTGAAACGGCCCCGCCTCGGCGAACCGGGGCGGGGCCGTGTGCTTCAGGGACTCAGTCCCAGTCGAGCGCGCCGCCCGACTGGTACTCGATGACGCGGGTCTCGAAGAAGTTCTTCTCCTTCTTCAGGTCCATCGCCTCGGACATCCACGGGAACGGGTTCTCCGTCTCCCCGAAGATCGGCGCCAGCCCGATCTGCTGCGCCCGCCGGTCGGTGATGAAGTGCATGTACTGCTCGCACAGCTGCGCCGACAAGCCGAGCATGCCGCGCGGCATCGTGTCGCGGGCGTACTTGACCTCCAGCTCGCACGCCTCCTGCAGCATCCCGCGCACCTCTTCCTGGAACTCGGGAGTCCACAGGTGCGGGTTCTCGATCTTGATCTGGTTGATGCAGTCGATGCCGAAGTTCAGGTGGATCGACTCGTCGCGCAGGATGTACTGGTACTGCTCGGCGATGCCGACCATCTTGTTCCGGCGGCCCAGCGACAGGATCTGCGCGAAGCCGGTGTAGAACCACATGCCCTCGAAGATCACGTAGAACGCGACGAGGTCACGCAGGAACGCCTGGTCGGCCTCCGGCGTGCCGGTCTCGAAGTCCGGGTTCTCCAGGTTCTGCGTGTACTTCAGCGCCCACGCGTCCTTGTCCGAAATGGACGGGACCTCGCGGTACATGTTGAACAGCTCGCCCTCGACCAGGCCGAGGCTCTCGCAGATGTACTGGAAGGTGTGCGTGTGCACGGCCTCCTCGAACGCCTGGCGCAGCAGGTACTGGCGGCACTCGGGGTTGGTGATCTGCCGGTACACCGCGAGCACGATGTTGTTGGCCACCAACGACTCCGCGGTCGCGAAGAAGCCGAGGTTGCGCTTGAGCATCTGTCGCTCGTCCTCGGTGAGGCCGTCGGGCGACTTCCACAGCGCGATGTCGGCCTGCATGGCGACCTCGGTCGGCATCCAGTGGTTGTTGCAGCCGGCCAGGTACTTCTCCCACGCCCACTTGTACTTCATGGGCAGCAGCTGATTGACGTCGGCGCGCGCGTTGATCATGCGCTTGTCGTCGACGTTGATCCGGGCGGCGCCGACCTCGATCTCCCCGAGGCCGGTCGCGTCCGTCGTCTCCACGTTGGTCATCTGTGCAGGGATTCCTTTACTGGCAGGCTTCGCAGTCGGGGTCGTCGATGCGGCAGGCGGCGCCTTCGGTGGCCACGAAGTCGACGTCCGGCTCCGGCTTGGGCGACGGAGAGGGCGACGGGGCCGGAGCCGGGGCAGGCGCGGGAGCCGGAGCGGCCGCGGCCGGAGCCGGGGTGGCCGAGACGGCGTTCAGCTTGCCGTCGGTGCCGCGCAGGGTGCTCTTCTCCACGTGCGTCGCGGACTGCGCCCGCAGGTAGTACGTGGTCTTGAGGCCCTTGTGCCACGCGTAGCGGTACAGCTGGTCGAGCTTGCGGCCGCTCGGCGCCGCGATGTACAGGTTCAGCGACTGCGCCTGGTCGATCCACTTCTGGCGCCGCGAACCGGCGTCCACCAGCCACTTCGACTCGATCTCGAACGCCGTCGCGTACAGCGCCTTCAGGTCGTCCGGCACGCGGTCGATCTGGCCGAGGCTGCCGTCGAAGTACTTGAGGTCGCTGACCATGACCTCGTCCCACAGCCCGCGCGCCTTGAGCGAACGGACCAGGTGCGGGTTCACCACGGTGAAGTCGCCGGACATGTTCGACTTGACGTACAGGTTTTGGAACAGCGGCTCGATCGACTGGCCGACCCCGCAGATGTTGGAGATCGTCGCGGTCGGCGCGATCGCCATCACGTTGGAGTTGCGCATGCCGACGGTCTTGACCCGCTCGCGCAGCGGCGCCCAGTCCAGCGTCGTGGACAGGTCGACGTCGAGGTTGTCACCCTGGCGCGCGTCGATGAGCAGCTGCATCGAGTCGATCGGCAGGATGCCCTTGCTCCACAGCGAGCCTTCGAACGACTGGTACTGGCCGCGCTCCTCGGCGAGGTCGGTCGACGCCGAGATCGCGTAGTAGGAGATGTGCTCCATGCTCGTGTCGGCGAACTGCACGGCGGCCTCCGACGACAGCGGCAGGCCCAGCTCGAACAGCGCGTCCTGGAAGCCCATCAGCCCCAGCCCGACCGGGCGGTGGCGCAGGTTGGAGCGGCGCGCCTCCGGAATCGTGTAGAAGTTGATGTCGATCACGTTGTCCAGCATGCGGACGGCGGTGCGCACGGTCTTCTCGAGGCGCTTCGTGTCGAGGCCCTCGGGGGTCACGTGCTTGAGCAGGTTCACCGAGCCGAGGTTGCAGACCGCGACCTCTTCGCTATTGGTGTTCAGCGTGATCTCGGTGCACAGGTTGGACGAGTGCACGACGCCGACGTGCTGCTGCGGCGAGCGCAGGTTACACGGGTCCTTGAAGGTGATCCACGGGTGGCCGGTCTCGAACAGCATGGTCAGCATGCGGCGCCAGAGGTCCACCGCGCGGACGCGCCGGAACACCTTGATCTCGCCGCGCTCGGCGGCGGCCTCGTACTCGCGGTAGCGCTGGGAGAACTCGTTGCCGTAGAGGTCGTGCAGGTCCGGGGTCTCGTTCGGCGAGAACAACGTCCACTGCGCGTCAGCCTCGACACGGCGGAGGAACTCGTCCGGCACCCAGTTCGCGGTGTTCATGTCGTGGGTGCGGCGGCGGTCGTCACCGGTGTTCTTGCGCAGGTCGAGGAATTCCTCGATGTCGACGTGCCACGTCTCGAGGTACGCGCACGCCGCGCCCTTGCGCTTGCCGCCCTGGTTGACCGCGACGGCGGTGTCGTTGGCGATCTTGAGGAACGGCACGACGCCCTGCGACTGGCCGTTGGTGCCCTTGATGTGCGCGCCGAGGCCGCGGACCGGCGTCCAGTCGTTGCCGAGGCCGCCCGAGTACTTCGCCAGCAGCGCGTTGTTCTTGTACGCCTGGAAGATGGAGTCTAGGTCGTCGTCCACCGTGGTCAGGAAGCAGGACGACAGCTGCGGGCGCGTGGTGCCCGAGTTGAACAGCGTCGGCGTCGAGGCCATGAAGTGGAAGCTCGACAGCAGCTCGTAGAACTCGATCGCGCGGGCTTCGCGGTCGTCTTCCCGGATCGCGAGACCCATGGCGACGCGCATGAAGAACGCCTGCGGCAGCTCGAAGCGGGTGCCGTCGTGGTGCTGGAAGTACCGGTCGTACAGCGTCTGCAGGCCGAGGAAGCCGAAGTCGAGGTCACGCTCGGGGCGGATCGCGGCGGTGATCTTGTCCAGGTCGAAGCGCTGCAGCTCGCCGTCGACCAGCTCCAGCTCGATCGCGCGGCGCAGGTAGGCGCGGAAGTACGCCGGGTACTCGGCGGCCATCTCGTCCTGGCTGGCCTGACGCGGCTTCTGCGCGAGGTAGCTCAGCGCTTCCCCGCGCAGCTTGTCCAGCAGCAGGCGGGCGGAGACGTAGGAGTAGTTCGGCTCCTGCTCGACCAGCACGCGGGCGGCCATGATCTGGGCCAGGGCGAGCTCGTCGGCGCTGATGCCGTCGTAGAGGTTGCGCTTGGTCTCGGCCAGCACCGGCTCGGCCGTGACGTCGTCCAGGCCGGCGACGGCCTCGCCCACCACGTGGGAAACGCGGGCCCAGTCGAGCGGGCGCAGGACGCCGTCGGTGCCCTTGACGTTCAGCGCGGCCTCGGTCGCGGCCGGCTTCGCGGCCTCGCGGGCCTTCGCGCGCTCCTCGCGGTAGAGGACGTAGGCGCGGGCGACCTTGTGGTGCTCACCGCGCATCAGCGCGAGCTCGACGATGTCCTGGATCTGCTCGATGTGCAGGGCGGTTTCGGGGCCGGCGTGACGCAGCAGGGTGGTCTCGACCTGCTGGGTCAGCTCCGCGACGACGTGGTGCACGCGGGAGGACGCGGCGGCGTCGCCGCCCTCGACCGCGAGGAACGCCTTGGTCAGCGCGACCGAGATCTTCCCGGCGTCGAACGGCGACACGCTGCCGTCCCGCCGGATGACCCGGATCGCGGTGGGTGAGTCGGCAGCGGACGGCCGCTGACCGGTTTCGACTGACATGCGTGTCTCCAAGTTTTCGGGCGCGTTCGATCGCCACACGGCCTCGCGAGGCCGTGCGCTGCGGTTTCTCCAAAGCTGCCCGGCGACCCTCCGCAGCGGTCTCCCCGTCGCTGGGGGCTGCCGGTGTTGAGAGACTACATGTAGGGGTCGGGGTGCGCACGGGACCCCAGATGGCGTGTCACGAGTTCACTCTGGCGAGGTTGCGTGATCACCCAGAGGTGCTGCTCAAGCTCCGAACCGCAGCTCGCTGCCGGGCAGCGCGAGGCTCAGGAACGGCCGCCGACCGGCGAGGTAGCCGAGCGGGCCGCGCGCGTTGACCGCCCAGTCGGCGGCGGCGAGCCTGGGCCGGATCTTCGCGCCGACCGGCGTCCGGACGGGGGTGCCGTCGCGGTCCTGGAGGACGTCGAACCGGCTGGGGAGGGCGAGGGGTGAGCCCGGCCGCGGCGTGAAGGCCGCGGTGGCGATCCAGTCGTCGCCGGTGGCCGCGGTGTAGGTGCGGTCGGTGAACTGGAGGGCGGCGAGGTCCTTCGGGATGGCCCACAGCTCACGCCCGCCGGCGAGGGAGACTTCGGAGTCGACCCAGATCTGCGTGATCGTGCAGGTGGTCCGCTTCCCGCGCACCGGGACGGCGGCGAGCAGCTCGTGGTAGCTGAGCTGCCCCGGCTCGTGGTACCTGATCCAGGCGGTGAAGACGGTGGTGAACCCGGCGACGGACAGCGCGCTGGGGTGCACGTCGTGCGCGGGGACCCGCCAGATCGACACGTGGGCGTCGGCGACGAGGTGCCAGGGCTGCGGCGGGTAGGTGGTCATTTCTCCAGCCAGGGCAGGTAGTCGGGCAGGTCCTTCTCGACGCGCATCCCGAACGACGGCGGCCGTTTCTGCAGGAACGACAGGACACCCTCGACGGCGTCGGGGTTGGTGCCGAGCCCGCCGATCAGCTTCGAGTCCAGTTCGTGCACGGGGAACGGCGATTCGGCGCTCGCCATCCGGTAGAGCAGCTGCCGCGTGACGGCGACCGACACCGGCGCGGTCGTCTCGACGATCTCCTTCGCGAGCTTCTTCGCTTCGTCCAGCACGGTGCCGGTGGGGAACACCTTGTGCACCAAGCCTTTTTCCTGCGCTTCGGCCGCATCGAAGACGCGCCCGCTGACCATCCAGTCGAGCGCGGTCCCCATCCCGACGAGCCGGGGCAGGAACCAGGCGGACGCGCCTTCGGGGTAGATGCCGCGGCGGGTGAACACGAAGCCGAACCGCGAGTCCTCGGAGGCGAGCCGGTAGTCGCACGAGAGCGTGATGGTGAGCCCGCCGCCGACGGCGGCCCCGTGCAGGGCGGCGATGACGGGCTTGTTCATGGTGAAGATCCGCTTCGAACACCGGCCGGCGGGCTCCTGCCAGGCGTCCCCGGGCCCCTCGGCGGGATCGAAGTCGAAGCCGCCTTGGGAGAGATCGGCCCCGACGCAGAAGTCTTTCCCGGCACCGGTCAGCACGACAACCCGGACGTCTTCATCCCGATCGGCGCGCTCCATGGCGGCGGCGAGCTCATCGGCCATCCGGATGGTGTAGCCGTTGCGCGCCTCAGGCCGGTCGAGGGTGACAGTGGCAACCCGGTCCTCGACGGCGTAGGTGATCTCGGCGTAGTCGGCCATGGTGAGGAAGCTATTGCAGCGGGACGCTACTGGCAAGATGTCAATAGCGGGAGCGGGCCGGCCGGGTGACGCGGGTGCGGGCCCGCGGCCGTGTGGCCGCGGGCCTTTCCCGTGTTCAGGCTGCGAATGGCAGCGGTTCGTGGAGGTTGTTGCGCCGGGGTTTTCGGCGCCGGTCCAGGAAGATCGGTGGAAGGAATTCCGGGAGACCATCGGCGGCGATGCGGACCTCCCAGCCTGAGCGGTGCAGCAGCCGGTGGTGGTGGGCGCACATCAACACCAGGTTGTTCAGGTCAGTAGGGCCACCGTCGGCCCAATGCCGGATGTGGTGGCCCTGGCAGTGCCGCGGCGGGCGGTGACAGCCGGGGAACGCGCAACCGCGGTCGCGCAGGAACAACGCCCGGCGAAGCCCGGCGGAAATCAAACGGCGAAGGCGACCCAGGTTGAGCGGTTCACTCTTCGCACCCAACACCGCCGGAATGACCATGGCGTCGCAGGCGTGGACCCGGGCTTCGGCGGCGGTCATGGTCCCGGTGTCACCGAGCGTGGCCTGACCGGTGCCGGACTGCAGGTCGGTGAGGGAGACCGCGACCATGACGTGGGCCCGTTCCCCGGCCTGCATCGGCAAATCCGGGGAATTCAACGCCAGGTCGACCGCGTCGGAGAACGCGTCGCCGTAGCGCTGGGGGCGGGGGCGGTGGTCGGGACCGTCGTCGCCGGTGCGGCGTTCGGCCAGGGCATCGAGCAGGGCGCTGGCCCGGGTGCCGGTCTCATCGTCGAACTTGCCGTTCAACACCCACACCCCGGATCTTCGACGCCGCAGGAACAACTCCCGAACCGGGACGACCGGCTCAGTGTCGTCGGGTTCGGCGCCATCGGGGTTGAGGGGAGCAAGGATCCGGGCACCGAGAACCGCGACCTGCTTGTGCCCGGCCTCGGCAGCGAACGCCAACAGATCAGCCTCGACGCGGTCGCGATGCTCAGGCGGAACCTCGGCCAGCACCCCGGTAATCGTGTCGATCATCGGATCACTCAGCGACCCAGACAAGGCAGCAACACCCGTGCCCGGCGCCAGAGCCGGGATCGGGGTGCCATCGAGAGCGCGGCCCGGATTGACCAAGCGAGCACGCTTCACCAGACGTTCCGCCGCCGACCTCGGAAGGTCACCGAGATGCTCCAGCAACCGGGCAACAGACCGGTAGCCGAACACCTCCATCACCCCACGCTGCTCGATCTCCACCACCAGCGCCCCCAGCTCCGCCTCAGCAGACCGCATACACGCGAGCAACTCACCGAGACGGTCGGCGAAAGCCACCGCCTCGGCAGACGAAGAACCACTGTCGGACATAGATCAAGATTACCGACCATCGAACACAAGTTCACCACTCGAACGGGTGCAAAGCGCGGCACACCGGAACGGCGGCCGACCGAGAAACAATCAGGCGTGCTTGATTTTTCCGACCACCGGTGCCACCCTGAGCCCCAGGACGCAAGGAGGCGGGCGATGGCGGACCTCGGCGTGATCCTCGGGGATCTCGACGCGGAGACACAGACGATCGACGACGCGGTGGCGGCGCTCCCGGACGCGGACTGGGCGCGCGCGACCCCCGCCGAGGGGTGGACGATCGCGCACCAGATCGCGCACCTGGCCTGGACCGATCGCAAGGCCCTGATCGCGGCCGCGCACCCGGAGAACTGGCAGGCCGAGGTCGAAGAACTCCTCAAAGCCGGCGAAACCTACGTCGACGACGGGGCCGCCGCCGGGGCGCAGCGGCCGCCGCGGGAGATCCTCGAAGACTGGCGTGACGGCCGCCGGCTGCTGGCCGCGGCCCTCGAGGCGGTGCCGGACGGGCAGAAACTGCCCTGGTACGGGCCGCCGATGAGCGCCGCCTCGATGGCGACCGCGCGGATGATGGAAACCTGGGCGCACGGCCAGGACATCTTCGACACCTTGGGCCTGACCCGCGAGCCGACCGCCCGCCTCTGGCACATCGCCCGCTTCGGCACCCGCACCCGCGACTTCGCCTACAAGGTCCACTCGCTCGCCCCGCCGGCCGGGGAGTTCCGCGTCGAACTCACCGCGCCCGACGGCTCCACCTGGGCCTTCGGGCCCGAGGACGCCGAGCAGAAGCTCACCGGCACCGCCCTGGACTTCTGCCTGGTCGTCACCCAGCGGCGGCACCCCGCCGACACCGATCTCGTCGCCCACGGCGCCGACGTCGAAGAGTGGCTCGGCATCGCGCAGGCCTTCGCCGGGCCACCGGGCAACGGCCGGAAGCCGGGGCAGTTCGCATGACCTACCGCATCGGCAACGCGTCCGGGTTCTACGGCGACCGGTTCTCCGCCGTCCGCGAGATGCTCACCGGCGGCCCGCTCGACGTCCTGACCGGCGACTACCTCGCCGAGCTGACCATGCTCATCCTCGGCCGCGACCGGATGAAGGACGCCACCCGCGGCTACGCCAAGACCTTCCTCCGCCAGATGGAGGAAAACCTCGGGCTGGCGCGGGAAAAGGGCGTCAAGATCGTCGCCAACGCCGGGGGGCTCAACCCGGCCGGGCTGGCGGACGCGCTCCGGGAGCTGGCGGCGAAACTCGGGCTCGACGTCAAGATCGCCCACGTCGAAGGCGACGACCTCGTCCACCGCGCCGACGAGCTGGACCTCGGCAAACCGTTGACCGCCAACGCCTACCTCGGCGCCTGGGGCATCGCGGAGTGCCTGAACGCGGGCGCCGACGTCGTCGTCACCGGCCGCGTCACCGACGCCTCCGTCATCGTCGGCCCGGCCGCCGCGCACTACGGCTGGGCCCGTGACGACTTCGACGCGCTCGCCGGCGCGGTCGCGGCCGGGCACGTCATCGAGTGCGGGGCCCAGGCCACCGGCGGCAACTACGCCTTCTTCACCGAGCACACCCTCGGCGTGCCCGGCTTCCCGATCGCCGAGATCGAAGCCGACGGCTCCAGCGTCATCACCAAGCACCCGGGTACCGGCGGTGTGGTGAACGCCGGCACCGTCACCGCCCAGCTGCTGTACGAGATCACCGGCGCGCGGTACGCCGGGCCGGACGTCACGACCCGGTTCGACACGCTGTCGCTGACCGAAGAGGGGCCGGACCGCGTCCGCATCTCCGGTGTCCGCGGGGAAGCGCCGCCGCCGACGCTGAAGGTCGCCCTCAACACCCTCGGCGGGTTCCGCAACGAGACGACGTTCGTCCTCACCGGACTCGACATCGAGGCGAAAGCCGCCCTGGTGCGGGAACAGCTCGAAGCGTCCATGAAGGACCGGCCGCCCGCCGACGTCCGGTGGACGCTGGCCCGCACCGACCACGCCGACGCCGAAACCGAGCAGACCGCGAGCGCCCTCCTGCACGTCGCCGTCAAGGACGCCGACCCGAAGGTCGCCGGGCGCGCCTTCACCGGCGCCGCTGTCGAACTCGCGCTGGCCAGCTACCCCGGGTTCCACGTCATCGCGCCGCCGTCGGACGCCTCGCCGTACGGCGTCTACACCGCGGCTTACGTGGCGGCCGACAAGGTGCCGCACGTCGCCGTTCTGCCGGACGGCATGCGTGTCGACATAGCGCCTTCGGCGTCCACTCAGGACCTGTCCGATGTGGATGAACCCGCGCTGCCCGAACCGCTCGACCACGGGCCGGTGCGGCGGGTGCCACTGGGCACGATCGCCGGGGCGCGCAGCGGCGACAAGGGCGGCAACGCCAACGTCGGCGTCTGGGTGCGCTCCGAAGAGGCCTGGCGGTGGCTCGTGCACCGGCTGACCGTGGCGGAGTTCAAGCTGCTGCTGCCCGAAACCGCCGACCTGCCGGTGACCCGGTACCTGCTGCCCAACCTGCGGGCGATGAACTTCGTCGTCGAGGGCATCCTCGGCGAGGGCGTCGCGTCGCAGGCGCGGTTCGACCCGCAGGCCAAGGCCCTCGGCGAGTGGTTGCGGTCGCGGGAGATCGACGTCCCCGAGGTGCTCCGGTGACCGATCCCTTCCGGACGCCCGAACGGGCCGAACTGCGCAAGACCGTGCGGAAGTTCGTCGAGCAGGAGGTCCTGCCGCACCTCGACGACTGGGAGCGCGCGGGCGAGCTGCCGCGCGAGCTGCACCGCAAGGCCGGGGACCTCGGCTTGCTCGGCGTTGCCTTCCCCGAGGAGATCGGCGGGGGAGACGGCAACTACCTCGACGCCTTGGTCGTCGCCGAGGAGATGCACTACGCGGGCGGCTCCGGCGGGCTGTTCGCGTCGCTGTTCACCTGTGGCATCGCCGTCCCGCACATCGCGGAGGCCGGCGACCCGGTCCAGATCGAACGCTGGGTGCGGCCCACCCTCGACGGAACCAAGATCGGGTCCCTCGCGGTCACCGAACCGGACGGCGGCTCCGACGTCGCCGGCATCCGCACCACCGCGGTCCGCGAGGGCGACGAGTACGTCGTCAACGGCGCCAAGACGTTCATCACCTCCGGCTGCCGCGCCGACTTCGTGACGACGGTGGTGCGCACCGGCGGCGACGGCGCGCACGGGCTCTCGCTGATCGTCGTCGAACGCGGCACGCCGGGCTTCACGGTGAGCCGCAAGCTCGACAAGATGGGCTGGCTCTGCTCCGACACCGCCGAACTGTCCTACGTGGACGTCCGGGTGCCGGCGGAGAACCTGGTGGGCGCCGAGAACAGCGGCTTCGCCCAGGTCGCCACCCAGTTCGTCACCGAACGGCTGTCCCTGGCCGTGCAGGCGTACGCGCACGCCCAGCGCGCGCTCGACCTGACGCTGGACTGGTGCCGGCTGCGCGAGACGTTCGGCCGCCCGCTCATCTCGCGGCAGGTCGTCCAGCACAAGCTCACCGAAATGGCGCGGAAGATCGACGTGGCCCGCACCTACACCCGGCAGGCCGCGATCCGGCACGTCTCGGGCGAGGAAGTCATCGCCGAAGCCTGTTTCGCCAAGAACACCGCCGTCGAGGCCGCCGAATGGGTGGTCAGCGAGGCCGTCCAGCTGCACGGCGGCCTCGGCTACATGCGCGAGTCCGAAGTGGAGCGGCACTACCGCGACGTCCGGATCCTCGGCATCGGCGGCGGCACCACCGAGATCCTCACCGGCCTGGCCGCGAAGCGATTGGGATACACCTCGTGACTGCTTTGAGGTCCACAGTGGACACCCGGGCCGCCGAGTTCGGCGCGAACCGCGAGGCGATGCTGGAGAAGCTCGCCGAGATCGACGCCGAACACGCCAAGGCCGTCGCCGGCGGTGGCGAGAAGTACGTCGAACGGCACCGCAAGCGCGGCAAACTCCTGGCCCGGGAACGGATCGAACTGCTGCTGGACGCGGATTCGCCGTTCCTGGAGCTGTCGCCGCTGGCCGCTTGGGGCACCGATTACCGCGTCGGGGCGAGCCTGGTCACCGGGATCGGGGTCGTCGAAGGCGTCGAATGCCTGATCTCGGCCAGCGACCCGACGGTCAAGGGCGGCGCGAGCAACCCGTGGACGACCAAGAAGAGCTTCCGGGCCGCCGACATCGCCGCGCAGAACCGGCTGCCGTCGATCAACCTCGTCGAATCCGGCGGCGCGGACCTGCCGACGCAGAAGGAGATCTTCATCCCCGGCGGCCGGATCTTCCGCGACCTCACGCGGGCCTCGGCGGCGGGCTGCCCGACGATCGCGCTGGTCTTCGGCAACTCCACCGCGGGTGGCGCGTACCTGCCGGGCATGTCGGACTACGTCGTGATGGTGAAGGAACGCGCGAAGGTGTTCCTCGGCGGGCCGCCGCTGGTCAAGATGGCGACCGGCGAGGAGTCCGACGACGAGTCGCTGGGCGGGGCCGAGATGCACGCCCGCACCTCCGGCCTGGCCGACTACCTGGCCGTCGACGAGCAGGACGCGATCCGGCTGGGCCGCAACATCGTCAAGCGGCTCAACTGGACGAAGCAGGGGCCGACGCCGAAACCGGACTACGCCGAGCCGCTGTACGACGCCGAGGACCTGCTCGGCATCGTCCCGACCGACCTCAAGGTGCCGTTCGACCCGCGCGAGGTGATCGCCCGCGTCGTCGACGGTTCCGACTTCGACGAGTTCAAGCCGCTCTACGGATCGAGCCTGGTCACGGGCTGGGCGAGCATCCACGGCTACCCGGTCGGCGTGCTGGCCAACGCGCAGGGTGTGCTGTTCGGCGAGGAGTCGCAGAAGGCCGCGCAGTTCATCCAGCTGGCCAACCAGATCCACACGCCGCTGGTGTTCCTGCACAACACGACCGGCTACATGGTCGGCAAGGAGTACGAGCAGAGCGGCATCATCAAGCACGGCGCGATGATGATCAACGCCGTCTCGAACTCGAAGGTGCCGCACCTGTCCGTCCTCATGGGAGCGTCCTACGGTGCCGGGCACTACGGGATGTGCGGCCGCGCCTACGATCCCCGGTTCCTGTTCGCGTGGCCGAGCGCGAAGTCCGCGGTGATGGGCCCGGCGCAGCTGGCCGGCGTGCTGTCCATCGTGGCCCGCGCGGCCGCCGAAAGCCGCGGCCAGGAGTACAACGAGGAGCACGACAAGGCCATGCGGGCCATGGTCGAGGGGCAGATCGAGGCCGAGTCGATGCCGATGTTCCTCTCCGGCATGCTCTACGACGACGGCATCATCGACCCGCGCGACACCCGCACCGTGCTGGGGCTGAGCCTGTCCGCGATCCACAATGGACCAGTGAAGGGCGCCGAGGGCTTCGGCGTCTTCCGGATGTGAGCGAGCGATGATCCAGAACCTGCTGGTCGCCAACCGCGGCGAGATCGCCCGCCGCGTCTTCCGCACCTGCCGCGACGCCGGGATCGGCACGGTCGCGGTGTTCTCCGACGCCGATGCCGCCGCGCCGCACACCCTGGAGGCCGACGCGGCCGTTCGGCTGCCCGGCAACGCGCCGTCCGAGACGTACCTGCGGGCGGACCTGCTGGTCAAGGCCGCGGCCGAGACCGGCGCCGACGCCGTCCACCCCGGGTACGGCTTCCTGTCCGAGAACGCCGCGTTCGCCCGGGCCGTCCTCGACGCCGGGCTGACGTGGGTCGGGCCGCCGCCGGAAGCCATCGAGACCATGGGCTCCAAAGTGGAGTCCAAGCGGCTGATGGCCGCGGCCGGGGTGCCGGTGCTGTCCGAACTGGACCCGGCTTCGGTGACCGCGGACGACTTGCCGTTGCTGGTCAAGGCGTCTGCCGGTGGTGGCGGCCGCGGGATGCGCGTGGTCCGCTCGCTCGACGAGCTGGCCGAGGCGGTCGAAGGGGCCAGTGCCGAGGCCGGGTCGGCGTTCGGCGACCCGACCGTCTTCTGCGAGCGCTACCTGGAGACCGGGCGCCACATCGAGGTCCAGGTGCTGGCCGACCGGCACGGCACGGTGTGGGCGGTGGGGGAGCGGGAGTGCTCCATCCAGCGCCGGCACCAGAAGGTCGTCGAGGAGGCGCCCTCGCCGTTCGTCGACGCGGGGATGCGCGAGGAGCTGTTCGAGGCCGCGCGCAAGGCCGCCAAGGCCATCGACTACGTCGGCGCGGGCACGGTCGAGTTCCTCGCCGGGCCGGACGGCCGGTTCTACTTCCTCGAGATGAACACCCGGCTCCAGGTCGAGCACCCGGTCACCGAGAACGTCACCGGCCTCGACCTGGTCGCGCTGCAGCTGCGGATCGCCGAGGGGGAGCGCCTGCCGGCCGACCCGCCGCCCACCGTCGGTCACGCCATCGAGGTCCGGCTCTACGCCGAAGACCCGGCCGCGGGCTGGCAGCCGCAGAGCGGCACGCTGCACACCTTCGAAGTGCCCGATGTGGACCGTTCGTTCACGCACGGGCCCGGGCTACGGCTCGATTCCGGGTTCGAGACCGGGTCCGTGGTGGGTGTCCACTACGACCCGATGCTCGCCAAGGTGATCACCTGGGCGCCGACCCGCGCCGAAGCCGCCCGCCGGCTCGCGAAGGCCCTGGCGGCGGCGAAGATCCACGGCGTCGTGACCAACCGCGACCTCCTGGTCAACATCCTGCGGCACGAGGCTTTCCTGGCGGGGGAGACCGACACCGCGTTCTTCGACCGGCACGGCCTCGACACCCTCGCCGCACCGCTGGCCACGCCCGACGCCGAACGGCTCTCCGCGCTCGCCGCGGCGTTGGCGGACGCGGCGGGCAACCGGGCGTCGGCGACCACGCAGGGCAGGCTCCCGAGTGGCTGGCGCAACGTCCGCTCGGCCGGGCAGCGCAAGGTCTTCACAGTGGCCGACCGCGAGTACGAGGTGGTCTACTCGCTGACCCGGGACGGTCTCCGCGCCGACGGCTTCGAGGCCGGGCTGGTCGGCGCCGAGCCGGGACGGGTCGTGCTGGACGTCGCCGGCGTGCGGCGCGCGTTCGACGTCGCCCGGCACGACGACGTGTCCTATGTGGACTCCGCGCTCGGGTCGGTGGCGCTGAAGGCCGAGCCGCGGTTCGCCGACCCGGACGCGGCCCTGGCCGCGGGGTCGCTGGTGGCGCCGATGCCCGGCACGGTCGTCCGGCTCGCCGTGCAGGCCGGGGACCCGGTCAAGGCGGGCGACCCGCTGCTGTGGCTCGAAGCGATGAAGATGGAGCACCGGATCGCCGCGCCCGCCGACGGCGTGGTGACGGAACTGCCGGTGACGGTCGGACAGCAGGTCGAAGTGGGCACGATCCTCGCGGTGGTGGGAGAAGCAGAATGAACGCGATGAACTTCGTCGAGCCGGAGGAGCGGATCGCGCTTCGCAAGGCCGTCGCCGAACTCGGCGCCAAGTACGGGCACGAGTACTACGCCCGCAAGGCCCGCGCGGACGAGAAGACGCACGAACTGTGGGACGAGGCCGGGCGGCTGGGCTACCTCGGCGTCAACATCCCCGAGGAGTACGGCGGCGGGGGTGCGGGCATCGCCGACCTCGCCGCGGTGCTCGAAGAGCTGGCCGCCGCGGGCTCGCCGTTGCTGCTCATGGTCGTCTCGCCGGCCATCTGCGGCACCGTGATCTCCCGGTTCGGCACCGACGAGCAGAAGAAGCAGTGGCTGCCCGGCATCGCCGACGGCACCAAGCGGATGGTCTTCGCGATCACCGAGCCGGACGCCGGGTCGAACTCGCACAAGATCACCACCACCGCGCGGCGCGACGCCGGCGGGTGGGTCCTCAACGGACGCAAGGTCTACATCTCCGGCGTGGACGAGGCCGACGCCGTGCTGGTCGTCGGCCGCACCGAGGACGCGAAGACCGGCCGGCTCAAGCCGGCGCTGTTCATCCTGCCGTCCGGCACCCCGGGTTTCGAGCACACGAAGATCCCGATGGACATCGTCGCGCCGGAGAACCAGTTCTCGCTGTTCCTCGACGACGTCCACCTGCCCGCCGAAGCGCTGGTCGGCGAGGAGGACGCGGCGATCGCGCAGTTGTTCGCCGGCCTCAACCCGGAACGCATCATGGGCGCGTCGTTCTCGCTCGGCATCGCCCGGTACGCGTTGGCCAAGGCCGTCGGCTACGCGAACGAGCGGCAGGTCTGGGGCGCCCCGATCGGCACGCACCAGGGTCTCGCGCACCCCCTCGCGGAGATCAAGATCGAGCTGGAGCTCGCGAAGCTGATGACGCAGAAGGCGGCGTCGCTCTACGACTCCGGCGACGACTTCGGCGCGGGCGAGTCGGCCAACATGGCGAAGTACGCGGCGGCCGAGGTGGCCATCCGCGCGACCGACCAGGCCGTCCAGACCCACGGCGGCAACGGCCTGGCCACGGAATACGGCCTCGGCACGCTGGTCACGGCGGTGCGGCTGGGCCGGATCGCCCCGGTGAGCCGCGAGATGGTGCTCAACTTCGTCGGCCAGCACAGCCTCGGCCTCCCGAAGTCGTACTAGGAGGTCGCTGTGGCCACATTGGACGGCAAGACGATCATCATGTCCGGCGGCAGCCGGGGAATCGGCGAGGCGATCGCCCTGCGCGCGGCGGCCGACGGCGCGAACGTGGCCCTGCTGGCGAAGACGGCCGAGCCGCACCCGAAGCTGCCGGGCACGATCTACACGGCGGCCGAGGCGATCGAGAAGGCGGGCGGCCGGGCGTTGCCGATCATCGGTGACGTCCGCGACGACGACGGTGTCGCGGCGGCGGTGGCGAAGACCGTCGAGCAGTTCGGCGGCATCGACATCGTGGTGAACAACGCGAGCGCGATCGACCTGACGCCGACCGAGCGGGTCAGCATGAAGCGTTACGACCTGATGCAGGACATCAACGCGCGCGGCACGTTCCTGCTGTCCAAACTGGCCATCCCGCACCTGCGCGGGTCGGCGAACCCGCACATCCTGACGCTGTCGCCGCCGATCAGCCTCGACGAGAAGTGGTTCACGGCCGGCCACCTCGCCTACAGCATCGCGAAGTACTCGATGAGCCTGGTGACGGTGGGGCTGGCGGCGGAGTTGCGCCAGGACGGCGTCGCGGTCAATTCACTGTGGCCCCGCACGACGATCGACACGGCGGCGATCCGCAACGTCGTCGGGGCGGAGCTGGCTTCGCGCAGCCGAACGCCGGAGATCATGGCCGACGCGGCGCACGCGATCCTGACGAAGCCGAGCCGCGAGGCAACGGGCAACTTCTACCTCGACGACGAGGTGCTGCGGGCGGCCGGCGTCACGAACTTCGCGAAGTACCGCGTCGGCGGTTCGGAGGAGGACCTCCAGCTCGATTTCTGGGTGGAGCGGGCTTGACGGGCATCCGCGAACCCCAGCAGGAGCGCAGCCGCACCACGCGGCGGCGCTTGATCGAGGCGGCGCTGGACAGCTTCGGCGAGCGAGGCTGGCACGGCGTGACGGTGGCGGGCATAGCCGAGCGCGCGGGCGTCTCCCGAGGCGCGGCCCAGCACCACTTCCCGGCCCGCGAGGACCTGGTGGTGGCGGCGGTGGACCTGCTGGGCGAGGCTCAGATAGAGGAGCTCCGAGCCCAGGCGGCCGACTTGCCGAGCGGAGCCTCCCGCATCGAGCGAGTCGTGGAGATGGTCCTGAACCTGTACACGGGCCCCCTGTTCCGAGCGGCCCTCCAGCTCTGGTCGGTCGCGGCAACCGACGAGGCCCTGCGTGCCGTGCTGGTCCCACTGGAGGCCCGGGTCGGCCGCGAGGCGCACCGGGTGACGGTCGAGCTGCTCGGCGTCGACGAGTCCCGGCCGGGGGTGCGGGAACTGGTCCAGGCCACGCTGGACCTGGCCCGCGGGCTCGGCCTGGCCAACCTGCTGACCGACGACACCCGCCGTCGGCGCCAGATCGTCCGCGAGTGGGCAAGAACGCTGGAGCTACGCCTGAGCGAGAGCTGACCACAACGACAAAGGAGCGGCGAGGTCATCCCGTCGCCTGAGGCGCAAAAATCGCTTTGAGCCGGGCCCGCAACCCAAAGCCCAAGCCAAGCGGCCATGACAAAGCTTGCGGGCCCGGCTCAAAGTGATAGGCCTCAATCAGGCGACGGGATGACCTCCCGCGGCCCACCCACCCAGGGCGAGCCGACAACGGGAGCCAGGGTCATCCCAGAGCCTGCCCGTCCGGCGAGGACATCTTCTCCTAAAAGCCGCCCCACGAGAAGTCCGGATCGCGCCCATGTCGCGGGCGACCTGGTCGGCGCCGAGGCGACCACGGGCCGCCGGGCAGCCGGCCGCGAACTGCGCGTTCGCGGCCGCGTAGGCGTCGTACGCGCTCTTGGTCAGCGGCCCCGGCACGGGCGCGGGAACCTGCGCCGGGCACGTGACGTCGAGGCCGCGCGGGTCGACACCACCACGTCGAACCGCGCCGCGAGGTCGGTGAACTGGTCGCGGTAGCCCGGCACGGCCGAGTTTCCGGTCGCGCCGCCGGCCGGGGCGTCCCGGTCAGCGGGCACCTCGATCTCGGTACAGGGCAAGCCCTTGTAACAGTCTCGCCACGCCGGTCCGCCGGCGGCCGTGGCGGTGCCGGCTCCGGTCACGAGCAGCGTGGCGACCGCCGTCGCCCGCTTGAGCAGGGCTTTCATGCCTCGATTCGAGCAGCCGGCGCGTCTGCCTCGAGACAGACTTTTCCGCCCGGGGAACCTCACCCGCACCCCAAACGTCATAGTGCGGTAAGTAACACAATCGGCCCAACGGGCGAATGACCCGTTGTAGTGGCGAAACGAGAGAGGCAGTCCGGTGTCCGGTTCAGGAGTCGAGCTCACCCACCGCGCGATGGCGATGCTGAAGGCGGTGGCCGCGGGTCGTGCGCAGATGTCGTGCAGCTGCGAGCCCGACCTCTTCATCGACGGATTCGCCTGTTGCGATCAGATCACCGCGCACGCCCTCGCCCACGGCGGCTACCTGCGGCCCGCCGTCGAAGGCGGCACCGGGCGGGTGGCCGCCGAGCTGACCGAGGCCGGGCGGGCCGTACTGGAGATCACCGTCGCCGCCTGAGCGTCACGGAGTGTCGCTGCTTCGAACAAGTGTTCGGACTCCCGTCCGTGCCCCTGACCTGGCAGGCTTGTCCCCATGGCGGAGCACCCACGACCGGTGGACGACGAGGCGACGGTCTTCCTCCCGAGCGAGCTGCGGGGCCCGCACTGGCCGACCCGTGACCCCGACGTCTCGCGGCGCGCCTACGACGAGTTCGCCGGCCAGATCGTCGCCCGGCCGCCCGCGTCGCCGGTCAGCGCCGGGCGCGGGGAGGGTGCCGGTTCGTCGCTGGCCCGCTCCAGCGGCCGGATGGCGGTCGCCTCCGCCGTCAGCCGGGTCACCGGGTTCGTCGCGAAGCTGCTGCTCGCCGCCGTGGTCGGGGCCGGGGTCGTCAACGACTCCTTCACCGTCGCGAACACCCTGCCCAACATCGTCTTCGAACTGCTCTTCGGCGGCGTCCTCGCCAGCGTGGTGGTGCCGCTGCTGGTCCGCTCGCACGACGACCCCGACGGTGGCCGCGCCTACACCCAGCGGCTCATCACGATGGCGCTCGTGCTGCTCGCCGTCGGCACGGCCGTCGCGGTCGCGATCGCCCCGCTGTTCACCGCGCTCTACGTCGACAAATCGTCCCCGACGGCCAATCCGGCGCTGACCACCGCGCTGGCGTACCTGCTGCTGCCGCAGATCCTCTTCTACGGCCTCTTCGCGCTGCTCTCGGCGATCCTCAACGCGCAGAACGTCTTCGGCCCGCCGGCCTGGGCGCCGGTGCTGAACAACGTCGTCGTCACCGGCACGCTCGTCGCGTTCGCCTTCGTGCCGGGGGAGCTGACCCTCGACCCGGTCCACATGAGCGACCCCAAGCTGCTCGTGCTCGGCCTCGGCACCACGCTCGGCATCGTCGCGCAGGCCGTGGTGCTCATCCCGGCGTTGCTGCGCACCGGCTTCCGGTTCCGCTGGCGCTGGGGCTTCGACCCGCGGATCAAGGAGTTCGGCGGGCTCGCCGCGTGGATCCTCGGCTACGTCGTGGTCAGCCACGTCGGGTTCGTGATCACGACGAGGGTGCTGACCGGCGGCAACAGCGGCGGCGTCACGGCCTACAGCTACGCGTCCCTGCTCTTCCAGTTGCCGTACGGCATCCTCGGCGTCTCGCTGCTGACGGCGCTGATGCCGCGGATGAGCCGCGCGGCCGCGGACGGCGACACGGTCTCGCTCGTCGGCGACCTCTCGCTCGCGTCCCGCATGTCGACGGTGCTGTTCGTGCCGATTTCGGCGGTGCTGGCGGTGGTCGGAACCCCGATCGGCATCGCGATCTTCACCTGGGGCCGCGGCACTCTCGACGACGCCGAGCGGCTCGGCCAGACCCTGGCCGTCTCGGCGGTCGGGCTGCTCCCGTTCGCGCTGGTCATGCTGCAGCTGCGGGTGTTCTACGCGATGAAGGACGCCCGCACGCCCACGCTGATCATGCTCGTGATGACGGCGGTGAAGATCCCCCTCCTGCTGCTGTGCCGCGGCCTGCTCGACGGCGAGCACGTGGTGTACGGCGTCATGCTGGTCAACGGCGCCGGCTTCGTGGTCGGGGCGGTCCTCGGCCAGGTGTGGCTGTGGGTGCGGCTCGGGCACCTGCGCAGCAAGCGGTCGCTGCGGGTCGGGCTGATCACGCTTTCGGTGAGCGGCCTCGGGGTGGTGGCCGCGGTACTGGCGGGGCACGCGGTGCCGGCGTCGTTGGGCGTGATCCCGGGAGCGTGGGTGAAGCTGCCGGTGCAGGGGCTGCTGGGGATGGCGGTGCCGTTCGGGTTGCTGGCGTTGCTGAAGCTGCCGGAGTTCACGCCGGTGACCCGGCGGGTGGCGGGGTTGCGGCGGCGGTTCGCGGCTCGGTGAGGGGGCGGCGGCTCGGGGGCAATCGCGGTTCGAACGTCGCGAATGACTCATTCGGGACCTCGGACGTCCCGAATGAGTCATTCGCGGCACCGGCGGCAGGGGTTCGCGGCTCGTTGACGGCTACGGCCGGGAACGCGATCCGGTTGTCTCGAAACGGTAACGAGACCGCGGCGATCAGCGCGTTTACAATTGCCGCAAGGGTTTCTACTATCCACCGGGGATCAAGGCTGCCGCCGGCGAGCGGGCAGCGGGGGTATCGGGTGGAGGTCGTGCATGACGCGCAGTGCGCGCAGGCGACGGGACCGGGTCACGGTCGACGAACTGCTCCGGCAGACCGGGGAACAGCCGCGCAAACCGGGGTCGCGGGCGGCGGAGCTCGCCGCGCGCCGGGGTTCCGGGGCCGAACCGGGGCCCAGCGGGGTGGCGCGGATGGCCTTGGCGTCGGCGGTGATCGTCGTGCTGGGCGGGCTGGTGGTCGTGCTCGCCGTGCGGCCCGACTCCGGGCCCGGTGACCGGCAATTCCCGCAGCTGCAGCCGGCCACCGCCGTCCCGACGTCGACCGCGCTCGCCCTGCCGACCGAGACCACCACGCCGTCGCCGGTCGTGATGCATGCGCGCCGGACGCCGACGCCGACCCCGACCGTCACGGTCGAGCTGCCGCCCCCGCCCGCCACCTCGAGCCCGGCGCCGTCCACCTGGGACCCGCGGTGGAACTACTACGGCTGCTACCCGTACAACTGCGGGCGGCGCTGACCCGCGAAGGCCCCCTCACCGACCCCGATGCCGGTGAGAGGGCCCCCGACAGCCCCACTACGGGTCCGGATGTCAGCCGGTGTAGCCGGCGACGATCTTGGTGAACGCGTACTTGTCCTGGCTGATGCCGCTGCACTCGCCGCCGCCGCTGCAGTCGCGGTTGGTGGCCCAGAACGTGAAGCGGGCCAGGTGGTGGCTGGCCGCGTAGCCGCGGATGGAGTTGAAGTTGGCCACCGTGACCGTCTCGCCCGCGTTGTCGGTCTTGCCGTTCATCGAGGAGAGGCCGCTGTGCCGGTAGGCGGTGTCGTCGTTCCAGCCGAACGTGGTCTTGAGCTGGTTCTTCAGCCCGTCGACCGCGGACTTCGTCAGCGCCGCCATGTCACCGCCGCTGGAGAAGTCGAACGGCATGACCGACCAGACGTCGACGGGGGCGCCGATCGCCTTGGCCTGGTTGATCAGGCGCTTGCCCCAGGAGTCGGGGCCGGTCGTGGTGGTGCCGATGGTGATCACCACGCGGAGGTTCGGGTTCTTCTGCTTGGTCAGCTTCACCGCGTTGAGGATGCGGTCCTGGACCGTGTTGTTCTGGAACTCGTCGGTGTTCTCGATGTCGAGGTCGATCGCCTTGAGGCCGTAGGCGTCGATCACCTTCTGGTAGGCGCCCGCCAGCGCGGAGGCCGACGTGCACTTCGAGCCCAGCTTCGTGCCGGACCAGCCGCCGAAGGAGGGGATCACGTCCCCGCCCGCGTTGCGGATGTTCTGGATCATCGTCTTGTCCGAGCCGGTCAGCGACCGGGTGCCGTCCCACTTGGGGTTGCAGGTCCCGTCGGACAGCACGAACGCGAGCGTAAACGCTTTCACGCCGGTCGCGGACATCGCGGCGGACGGGCTGGTCTGCCCGCCCCACTGGTACAGGTACGGCGAGGCGAGCACCGGGTCGACCGCGGCCATGGCCTGCGGGGCGAGCCCGACCGTCGTCGCCAGCGCGGCCGAAGCCGCGGCGGCGAGGGTGAGGAGACGGCGCACTGATTTCATGGGGGTCCTCCAAAAGCGCAGGTGGAGCACCTCCGGTTTGAGGCGGCGGGATCAACCCGGGAGGAGTGCTGTGTGCCACCACACAGTGGACTAGACCAATATGCCGTGTCAACCCTCCGTCGGTCGGAAAATGACCCACGGAGTGCCCGGTCACCGACGATGTCAAATTCCCCTGAAGGCGGATCGACATGAGCCTGCGTTCCGGCTACTTTGCCGAAATGGTGGGGGATTCCACGGTCGCCGCCGGCGGGGAACGCCGCCCGGGCCGGTTCCTGCCCGCCCTCGTCCTGCGGCGCTGGTCCCTGCGGCGGTGGGCGCTGTGGCGGCTGCCGCGCCGCGGCCAGGTCTGCTACCTCGTCGGGATCGACCTCCTGGCCGTCGCCGCGGTGGTGCTCGCCACCCTCCGCTTCCCGCCGCTCGCCGCGATGCTGGCGCCGTTCGCGCTGCTCACGGCCGGGATGCTGGTCTCGGCGGAACTCGCGCGGCCGGTCGAACGCCACCGCGAGGACACCCTCCTCGGGCCCGGTGTCGACACGCCGTGGGTCTTCGCCGGGGTGCTCGTGCTCCGGCCCGGCCTGGCCGTCGCGCTGGTCGTGCTCTCCGCGCTGCACCAGTGGTTCCGGGTCCGCAGAAGACCCGTCCACCGGCAGGTGTTCGGCGCCGCGGCGACGGCGCTGGCCGGGCTGTCCGCCGGTGCCTTCCTCACCGCGACCGGCGTCCGGCCGCTCGGCGAGGTCCTCGACGCGCGGACCGTCCTCCTGCTGACCGTCGCCGGGCTGGTGTTCCTCGCGGTGAACGCCGCGCTCGTGACCGGCGCCGACGGGCCCCGCCGGCCACGCGAAGCCGCGCCGGGTCACGCCTTCGACGCCGCGATGACGGCGTTCGGCCTCCCGCTCGCCTGGGCCGCCGTCGCCGCGCCGCTGCTGGTCCCGGTGCTGGCCGGCGCCACCGTCGTGCTGCACCGCGGCGGGCTGGGCAGCGGCCGCCGCGACCACGTCACCCTCGATCCGGGCACCGGCGTGCTGACCGCCGCCTCCTGGCGCGGCGCCGCCGAGGCCCGGCTGGACCGCCCCGGCGGCCCCGGCCCGGCCGTGCTGCTGCTCGACCTCGACCACTTCCGCCTCCTCAACGACCGCTACGGCACCCGGATCGGCGACGCCGTGCTGCGCGCGGTCGCCGGAACCCTGCGCGACGAGGTCCGGGCCGCCGACCTGGTGGGCCGCTCCGGCGGCGAGGAGTTCGCGGTGCTGCTGCCCGGCACCGGCCCGTTCGACGCGATGGCGATCGCCGAACGCATCCGCCTGCGCATCGCCTCGACGCTGGTGGCGCTGAAGGCCTCGGGCGACGGCCCGCAGTTCGTCGGGGTGACGGTGTCGATCGGCGTGGCGGGCTGCGCGGACGGGCTTCTCGACGACGCGCTGCTGGCCGCGGAACAGGCGTTGCTGCAGGCGAAGGCGGCGGGCCGGAACCGGACGGTCTGCGCCGAGCCGGAGCCGTGAGAACAGGCTCTAGGACATCGTGATCGCGTCCAATTTCTCTTTGAGGTACTGCGACGCGATCACCTCCGGGTAGGTCCGGGTCCCCAGCGGCGGCGCCAGTGACGTGATCCGCGCGTCGTGGTCGGTCTCGTAGAAGAAGATCAACGACACGAGGTCCTCGTCGGGCGCCGTCGCGGCCGGGGGGAGGACGCGGTGGCGGGTCGACCGCCAGCGGTCGCCCGTCCAGCGGGCCATCAGGTCGCCGATGTTCACCGTGAACGCCTCCGGGTGGAACGGTGCGTCCTCCCACTCTCCCTCGGCCGTGCAGACCTGCAGGCCACCGACCCCGGCCTGGCGGTCGAGCACCGTGACCGTGCCGAAGTCGGTGTGCGGGCCGATCCGGAACTGGTCCGGTGCCGGGGCGCCGACGTGGGTCATCGGCGGGTACCAGTTGATGTTGAACGTGTACGTCGGGTGCCCGGTGTGCCGGGTGAAGTGGCTCTGGGCGAGGCCGAGCGCCGCGGCGAAGATCTCCAGGAGGTGGTCGGCCAGCGCCCGCATCCGGCGCATGTACTCGGTGGCCGCCTCGCCGAGCCCGGGCACCTCGTGCGGCCAGACGTTCGGCTGGAACCAGAACCCGTCGACCTCGGCGACGCCGGTGCGGGTGTCCGCGCCCGCCGAGTAGGACTCCTTGAGGTCGGGCGGGGTCTCGGTGCCTTCGGCGTAGCCGTTGGCCTCGACGCCGGGCGGCAGCCAGCCGCGGCCGCCGACCGTGACGGCGTAGCGCTGCTTGACGTCCTCGGGCAGCGCGAAGAACTCCCGTGCCAGCTCGCGCGTCCGGTGGCGCAGGTCGTCCGGGACGCCGTGCCCGGTGACCAGCAGGAAGCCGGACTCCCGCAGCGCCTGGTCGATCCGGCCCGCCACTTCGGCCCGGCCCTCGGACGTGCCCGCGAACCACGGCGAAAGGTCCACGAGCGGAACGGATGACGGCATACCGGCTCCTGTTGGGCGCTGTCTTCTTCTACCCTGTCCTATTCGGACTTCTCGACCCCGATGTCCTCGAACCACAGGTCCGGGCGCGCGGCGATGAACTCCGTCATCAGCGCGGTGCAGCCGGGATCGCCGAGCAGGGTGATCTCGACCCCGAGCCCGGCGAGCCAGTCGTGACCGCCGTGGAACGTCTCGGCCTCACCGATGACGACGTGCCCGATACCGAACTGACGGACGAGCCCGGAGCAGTACCAGCACGGCGAGAGCGTGGTGACCATGATCGTGTCGCGGTAGTGCGGGCGGCGGCCGGCGTTGCGGAAGGCCGCGGTCTCGGCGTGCATCGACGGGTCGCCGTCCTGCACGCGCCGGTTGTGCCCGCGGCCCAGCAGCGTGCCCGCGGAGTCGAACAGCGCGGCCCCGATCGGCACGCCTCCTTCGGCCCGGCCCAGCTCGGCTTCTTCGCGGGCGACGGCGAGCAGGGCGTGCGGATCGATCGGCATGCGTCACTCTTTCCGGCCGGGGTGGTGCCTGGCAAGTGCTTGACGGCGAGACTGCACCTTCCGGCGGATCACGGACAGAAGCTGTCCGCGATGTCTGGCACACTGCGTGCCATGTACGGCACATCGGAACGGCTGCTCAGGCTGCTGTCGCTGCTGCAGGCGCGCCGGGACTGGCCGGGTGCCGACCTCGCGGCGAGGCTGGAGGTCGACGTCCGCACGATCCGCCGGGACGTCGAGCGGCTGCGGTCGCTCGGCTACCCGGTGCACGCGACGCCGGGGGTGGCGGGCGGCTACCGGCTGGGCGCGGGCGCGGCCCTGCCGCCGTTGCTGCTGGACGACGACGAGGCGGTGGCGGTCGCGGTCGGCCTGCGCACGGCGGCGAGCGGCACGGTCAGCGGCATCGAGGAGACGTCGGTGCGGGCGCTGGCGAAGCTGGAGCAGGTCCTGCCCGCCCGGTTGCGGCCGCGCGTGGGTGCCCTGCAGGCGGCGACGCTGTCCCTGCCCGGGGCCGGCCCGACGGTGGACGCCTCGGTGCTGACGGTGCTCGCGGCGGCCTGCCGCGACCAGGAACGGCTGCGCTTCGGCTACGGCGACCGGTCCGGCGCCGCGACGCAGCGGTCGGTCGAGCCGCTGCGGCTGGTCTGCACTGGGCGGCGCTGGTACCTGGTCGCCTTCGACCTCGACCGGGCGGACTGGCGCACGTTCCGGGTCGACCGGATCGACGGGGTGCCGTCGGTGGGCTTCCGCTTCCCGCCGCGCGAGCCGCCGGCCGCGGACCTGGCGGAGTACGTCTCGCGGCAGATTTCGACGGCGCCGTACCCGCACCGGCTGGTCCTGCGGGTGGCCGCCCCGGCGGCGGTGCTGGCCCGGCGCATCCCGCCGTCGGCGGGCGTGGTGGAGGCGATCGACGAGGGCAGCTGCCGGGTCCGGACCGGGGCGAGCGACCTGGACGCGGTGCCGTACCACCTGGCCCAGCTGGGGTACGACTTCGTGGTCGAGGAGGCCCCGCCGGGGCTGGTGGAGCGGCTGCGGCAGGTGGCGGAGCGGTTCGCGCGGGCGGTGGGTTAGCTCAGCCGCACCCGGTCGCTCTCGCCGTCGCTCAGGAACGCGGCCACCTCGCGTCCTTCGGCCGCGACCTCGCCGCGTTCGGTCTTCGTCAGGGGCCGCAGCGGGTGCACCGCGACCGCGCCCTCCGTCACCGTCCAGGTCGCCGAGACGCGGCCGTCGACCAGGACCACCCGTTCGCCGGCCACCGAGAGCCCGCGGTGGGCGTCGTCGATGATCCGGGTCCGGTCGTCGTAGCCGAGGATCGCGTTGTCGAACGCCGGCAGGAACCGGACCGGCGCGGGGGTCTCCGGGTCGGGCCGCGGCGCTTCGGGCAGGTCGAGCAGCTCGCGGCCGCGCTCGTCGCGGAAGGCCACCAGTTCCTCGCGCACCGCCTTCACCGCGGCCGGTAAGCCGGTCAGGCCGGACCACGCGCGCAGGTCGGCGGTCGCCGCCGGGCCGTACGCCGCCAGGTAGCGCCGGACCAGCGTCCGCCCCACACCGTCGTCCGGGTCGAGCGGGTCGGCGTCGCGGCCGAGCCAAGCGGAGAGGGGCAGGTTCCGCACGCCCGCCTTGGTGCGCCACAGTCCGCGCGGGGGCAGCTGCGCCGACGGGATCAGCGCGGCGACCAGCAGTTCGCCGAGCGGACGCGGGCCGGGATCGGGCCACCGGTCGGCGACCGCCCGCGCGAGCTCGCCCATCGAGCGGGGCTCGCCGTCGGCCAGCACCGCCCGGCCCGCCGCGGCGAGCTCGGCGAAATCCACGCCCTCGAGTTCGCTGCGGTAGGTGGTGACGACCCGCTGCCGCAGCATGGTGTCGAACCGGCTTCGCCACGCGAGGACGTCGTCGGCGGTCAGCAGGTGGACGGTGCGGCGCATGAGGTGGGTCCGGACGACCCGGCGTCCGGTCAGCAGCGCGTCCAGCGCGGCCGGGTCGAACCCGCGCAACCGCGACCACAGCCCGGTGAACGGTTCCTGGGGTTCCTGGGCCTGCAGGCCGCCCAGGTGGGCGACCGCGTCGAAGACGGGCAGGTCGGCGCGTTCGAGCAGCAGCTGGCGGGCGAGGGTGGCGCGGTTGAGGGCCCGCGCGTCGAGGACGTGGTGCACGGGACCCACCTTGCCGCAGACAGCGGTCAGGGTGTGTCCGCTACTCCGAGCATGCGCAGGACCAGGCTGCCGTACTCCTTGCCGAGCGCCGCCGGCGTCTGGCGGGCGCGCTCGCTGTACCAGCGGGCGACGTCGACGCCGAGCGAAAGCACGGCCCGGGCGGCGACGTGCGGGTCGGACACCGTGAAGACGCCGCTCCCGGCGCCCTCGGCGATGACCTCCCGCACGATCCGCTCGATCCGGCGCCGCAGCTCGGCGACCACCTCGAACTCCTGCTCCGGCAGCGCCTGCAGCTCGTACTGGACGACCCGCGCGACGGTGTGGCGCCGCGCGTGCCAGGCCACGAAGTCCTCGACGATCAGCCGGATCCGCTCGACCGGGTCGGATTCCTTGGCGACGACGTTCTCGACCAGGGCGAGGGTCTGCTCGTGGCCGTACCGGCTGATGGCGAACAGGAGCGCGGCCTTCGAGGGGAAGTGGACGTACAGCGCGGCGGGGGACATCCCCGCGGCGCCGGCGATGTCCCGCGTGGTGGTGGCGTGGTAGCCGCGCTGGGCGAAGGCCTCGACGCCGGCCAGCATCAGCCGCCGGGCGGTCTCCGGCTGCACGTCCGGCCAGAGTTCGGCCGACAGCGACATCGTCATCCGGTGATCCTCCCAGCTCGCCCGCCCGCGCGGTCGTCCCCATTGTAAGCGGGCGCTTTGTGCGGGGGACCCGGCAGACACCCCCGGTCGAACACCCGTTCGAGGGTCGGGTACAGTGTTCGTCGGGTGGTGGTGCGGCCGCAGGGGAAGTGCGGTCCGCACCACCACCTTCGAGGAGGGAACGCGCTTGAGGACGTTGCACATCGCGCTGCGGGTGAGCGAGCTCGACCGGTCTCTCGCGTTCTACGCCGCCCTCGGCTACGAGGTGGTCGGCGAGGTCGCCGAGACGCCGATCGGGCACCTCACCATGCTCAAGCTCCCCGGCGACGAGTTCGTCACCGTCGAACTCGTCCACGACGGCGGGCCGGTCGAGCACGGCACCGACGTCAGCCACCTCGTCGTGCAGGTCGAATCGATGGCCGGCACGCTCCGCGCGCTGGCGGAGCACGGGATCGAGCCGGTCGGCCCGGTGCACGACGGCGGCGGCGACGCCCCGACGACGACCCTGGTCGCCGACCCGGACGGGCGCCGGATCGAACTCGTCCAGTGGCCCCCGGGCCACGCCGACGGCATGACCGCCGCCGACTGGGCGGAGGGCGGGAAGTGAACGACGGCATCGCGCCGGCGGGGAAATCGGATCGTTACACAACTTCGGGTCGCCTCGCGCGTCCGATGAGCGTGAGAACGATCCGCATGGCCGGCCTCGGCCTGGCCGCCTTTCTGCTGGCGGCGTGCAGTGGACAGTCCGAGACCGCGGGGACCGCGCAGGCGGTCGGGGTGGCCGGCCCGGCCGGAACGGCGACAGCGCCCGGGGTACCGGCCGCGACCGTGGCGTTCGAGGGCGGGGACCAGCTGAGCCCGAAGGACCCGATCGTCGTCAAGGCGTCCGGGGGGACGTTGCAGGCGGTCGCGGTGACGAACCCGCAGACCGGCAACGCCGTCGAAGGCGAGCTGTCGCCGGACAAGACGACGTGGACCAGCAAGGACCACCTCCGGTACGCGGCCACCTACCAGGTGGTCGCCACCGCGGTGAACCAGGCGGGCGCGGCGACCGAGCAGCGCGGGGAAGTGCACACGATCAAGCCGGCCGCGGTCGCCACTCCCGCGCTCTTCCAGGCGCCGTCGGGCGACTTCGGTGTCGGCCTGGTCATCGGCCTGAAGTTCGACCACGACATCACCGACAAGGCCACCGTGGAGAAGTCCTTCAAGGTGACATCCTCGCCCGCCCAGGAGGGCGGCTGGTACTGGGTGGGCAAGCGCGAGGTGCACTACCGGCCCAAGGACTATTGGAAGGCCGGCTCGACGGTGAAGCTCGAGACGACGACCTTCGGCACGCCGATCGGCGGCGGCTCGTACGGCGGCCAGGACGTCTCGGCCACCTACAAGATCCACGACTCCTGGATCGCCAAGGCGGACGGCAAGACCCACCAGATCAAGGCCTACCACAACGGACAGCTGGTGAAGACCGCGCCGACCAGCATGGGCAAGACGGCGAACACCCCGCCGCGCGGCCCGACGCCGACTTTCAACGGCACGCACACCGTGCTGGGGAAGGAAGACCACAAGATCATGGACTCCTGCAGCTACGGAGTCTGCGAGGGCGACCCGGGCTACTACAAGGCGCCGGAGAACTGGAACGTCCGGATCTCCAACGACGGCGAGTACCTGCACGAGAACCTGAAGACGGTCGGCGTGCAGGGCAGCGACAACGTCTCCAACGGCTGCCTCAACATGAACACCGAGAACGCCAAGTGGTTCTTCGACAACTTCAACGTCGGCGACGTCGTCGAGGTGACCAACTCGGGCGGCCCCCAGCTGGCCATCAACAACGGCCATGGCGACTGGGCGATCAGCTGGAGCGCCTGGCAGGCCGGCAGCGCCCTGCGCGGCTGATTCAGAGGCTGTCGTAGGCGTCGCCGTCTTCGTTGAGCAGTACGTAGGCGGGCGAGAGTTCGGTGAGGCAGACGCTCAGCGACGTCAGCAGTTCATCGAGGGGAACGGGGCCGAGCCCCAGCTCCGCGGCGGCTTCGGCGCGGAGCTGGTCGATCCGCGGTTCGTACTCCTGCATCTCGGTGTAGGAGGCTTCGAAGGAAGCCCGCATGGCGGCGAGATCGGGCGCGAGCGGGACGACGTCCTGCCAGGTCGGGATCGCGACGATGAGGCGAATCGCGGCTTCGAGGTCGGCGGCCAGGATTCCGGCGCTGCCTTCGGAGCTGGCGTAGAGCACGGGTCCGTCGTCGCCGCAGAGGAAGAAGGTGCCTCCGGATGCATCCCCGGCGACGGCGCGCAGCGCGCCACCGGAGGCCGGCCGCACCGGTTCGACGGGATCCAGGCGGGCGACGTCGAAGTCGAACACATCGGCCAGCAGGGCCGCGGCGCGGGCGTTGAGGCGATCGAGCACGCGGGAACGATAGCCGTCCGGCGGGGAGGGCCGGACCAGTCATCGGGGACGGTGGGTTGCCAGTCCGTTTTCGTCCAGGGCGTTGAAGATGTGGAGATCGCCGCGGCTGGTCTTCAGCCAGAGACCGGTGGTCAGCCAGGTCGCTCTGGTGCCGACCGCGTTTTCGGCCGCGAAACGCGATGAGGTCGCGGCTACCTCGTCCACAGTGGCGTCCGCGATCGCCGCGAGTGCGGGATGCGCAGCCTGCCGCCATTCCAGGGGCCACTCCACCCAGGCCCTAGGCGTGACTGCCACGTCGATGGTGTTCCACGTGATGGAGAGGTGGTCGAACTGCTCCCAGCAGACCTCGAGTTGCGGTCCGTCATCCAGACGCAGGACAACGGGCAGGTCGGCGAACCATTCGTCGTGTTCGAGGGACCAGACTGTCCACGTTTCGGCAATCCGATGCCCCGGCAGGGACCGCAGCCGCGCGGCCTGCCGGTCGAGTTGGTCGTCGGCGGGCAGGAAAGCAGGCACCCAGCCGGAGACGTGAGGGTCCTTCGGAGTCACCGGCGAACGGTCCCACAGGCCGCTGATTCCGGCATCCTCGTTTCCGCACGATGACCGGTGGACCGGCGCGGGCGATCCGCCTGGCCTTCCGTCTGCGACTCCGCGTGGAAGTCCTGGGGTCACTTGCGGTCGGCGGCCATTCGCTGGGTGCCCGTCGCGGCCAGGAGGTCGAGCTTTTCCCGGGCGTCGGTGCCCGGCCGGGGCGTGTAGACGACGACCCGCAGGTTCGAGCCCTGGGTGATGAGGACGTCGGAGTCGAGGTCGATCGGGCCGGCTTCGGGGTGCTCGATCAGCTTGTGCCCGCTCTGGTGCTCGGCGACCGACGCGGCCGCCCACAGTTCCCGGAAGCGCGGTGCCCGCTGCAGCCGGGTGATCAACGCCTCGACGTCCGGGTCGTCGGGGTACCGGCTGGTCGTGGCGCGCAGGTCGGCCACGAGGGATCGTTCGAACGCGGCCCGGTCCCCGGGGCTGAACCGCGCGGGGTTCGGCATGCCCTCGAACTGCATGAGCACCAGGTTGCGGTGGTCCTCGGTCACCGTCGTCGGGTCGCCGAACGCCGCGGCGAACAGCGGGTTCCAGTGCAGCAGCTGCCAAGTGGCGTCGTACACGGCGAGCGGGTGGGTCTCCAGCCGTTCCAGCAGGCGGCGGACGCTGCCGGGAATCAGCCGGGGGACGCGGTGCGGGTCGGCCGAGTGTCCGGCCAGCCGCATGAGGTGTGCGTGCTCGGCGTCCGACAGCTGCAGCGCCCGGCCCAGCGCGGTGCAGACCTGGGCGGACGGATTGGCCGCGCGTCCTTGCTCGAGCCGGACGACGTATTCGATCGAGATGCCGGCGAGGACGGCCAGTTCCTCGCGGCGGAGGCCCGGAGCACGGCGGGGCGCTTTGTGCGGGATCCCCACGCTCGCGGGATCGAGGCGATCGCGCCATGTCCGCAGTGCCCGCCCGAGATCGTCCATGCGGTCATTGTGCGCTCAGCGGACCTCGTTCGTGGTGGTACCGGCTGTACCAGGACATGCCGTGGCTGTCTCTCGCCCGGGCCGCGGCGCAGGGTGATCCCATGAACGCAACCCAGTCCAGCACACCCTCCGAACTCGTGATCGTCACGGGCGCAAGCACCGGCATCGGGCGGGCGACCGCGCAGCGGCTGGCCGCCGACGGCTTCCACGTCCTGGCGGGCGTCCGGACCGAGGCGGCCGCCGCGGAGGTGACGGCCGGGCGCATCGAACCGGTGCTGCTCGACATCACCGACGAGAGCCAGGTGACCGCGCTCGCCGACCGGGTTCGCGCGGACCGCCGTCCGCTGCGCGCGGTGGTCAACAACGCCGGGATCGCGGTGAACGCCCCGATCGAAGCGCTGCCGCTGGCCGAGTGGCGTCGGCAGTTCGAGGTCTCGGTGTTCGGTCAGGTGGCGGTCGTCCAGGCACTCATGCCCGCTCTTCTGCGGAGCAAGGGCCGCATCGTCAACATCGGCTCCACCGGCGGGAAGGTCGCCATGCCGGGCTTCGGTGCCTACTCCGGCGCGAAGTTCGCCATGGAAGCCGTCAGCGACTCCTTGCGCCGCGAGGTGGAACCGTTCGGTGTCGCCGTCGCCGTGGTCATTCCCGGTGCGATCCGCACCAAGCTGACCGAACGCGGAAACGCCACGGCGGAACGGCTGATCGCGGGCATGACCCCGGAGCAGCGAGCCCGCTACACCGGACTCACGAAAGCCTTCCGCGCCACCACAGAAGCCTGGGGCGTCAACGGTTTGGACGCGAGCGTCGCCGCCGATGCCGTCTCAAAGGCGATCCGGGAGCGCAGGCCGCGGACCCGGTACACCGTCGGTCGCGACGCCGCTGTGATGACCCGGCTGACGCACCTGGTCTCCGATCGTCTGCTCGACCGGATGGTGCGCCACACGATGGGGCTCTGAGCCCGCAGCTGCGCCAGGAGCGGTCAGCGCCCCGCTGTGGTGTGCGTGGAGAACTCGTTGCCGTCGGGGTCGGCCAGGACGACGGTGCCGTCGGTGCGGGTGTCGAGGTGGGTGGCGCCGAGGGAGATCAGCCTGTCGACCGTCGCCTGCTGGTCGCCGTCGGCCGGCAACAGTTCGAAGCGCTGGCGGTTCGGCTCCGGTGTCACGGGTGTGCCATCCCAGGTGTCCCAGGCGATCTTCGTGCCGCCGTGGGGTGACTGGATTGCGGTCTGCTCGCCGCGGTCCCAGACCAGGGGCCGGCCCAGTGCCTTGCTCCAGAACAGGCCGGTCTGCCGGGTGCCGGCGCAGGTGAGTTCGCCCAGGGGGCCGCAGCCGGCGAGGTAGTCGTTGCAGGGCTCGATGACGCAGAACTCGTAGCCTGCCGGGTCGGCCAGGACGACGTGCGGCTCTTCGGGTTGCTGCCCGACGTCGAGGTGGTGGCCGCCGAGCTCGAGTGCCGTGGCCACGGTGTGCTGCTGGTCGTCGAGGTCGGTGCTGGTCAGGTGCAGGTGCATCCGGTTCGCGCCGGGGCGGCCGGCGCGGCCCGGGGTGAACCGCAGGCCGAGCTGGGTGTCCTCGCCCGGGAGCAGCAGACCGCCGGTGTCCTCGGTGACTTCCCGGCCGAGCAGGCCGGCCCAGAAGCGGGCCGCTTCAGCCGGGTTGTCCGCTTCGAAGGTCACCGCCAGCAGTTCCGAATGCATCACCGGAACGTAGACACCGCTCTCCTGCGGCGGCAAACCATTATGGAACCGGCGGAAACCTGCGCATGGGAGATTGCTTCCATGACAGTTGACCTCGAGACCGAGCGTCTGGTGCTTCGACCGTGGCGGGTGGCCGAGGCTGCCGTGCAGCGTGAGCTGTGGGCCGAACGTGATCCGCGAGTGCCGCCGCACCGGCGGATCGATGCCGCTGGGCATCCCACTGTTGCCGAGCTCGAGGAGGCGATTCGCGCGTCCGTGGGGTTGCTGGCGGTCGAGCGGAAGGCCGTCGGCGACGTCATCGGCTACTGCGGGGTGATCGGGGAAGACGAGGGACGACCGGAATTGGCGTTCGAGCTGCTGCGCCGGACCTGGGGGCGGGGCTACGCGACCGAGGCTGCGGTGGCTGTCCTGGACTGGGCCAGGTCGGCCGGGTACGAGCGGTTGTGGGCCACGGTGTGGGAGTGGAACACGGCCTCGCGCCGCGTGCTGGAGAAGCTCGGGTTCGTCGAAGTCGGGCGCGAACACGTGGACGGGATCCACGGACCTTCTTTGGTCACCTCGAAGCGGCTGTAGCACCTCGGGACGTCCGGCCGCCGATGCACAGTCCGATGGCCGCTCCTGCCAGGCACACCACCGACGTGATCAGGAAGATCGCGCGGTACTCCGTCAGCAGCGCCTCACGGACCGCGCCGAGGTAGTCGGCGAGGGCGCGGTCGTAGGCCGGCTGAGTGGGGAACAGGATCCGGATCGGTGGGTTCAGCGATGCCGTCAGCGTGTGGAAGTAGTGCAGGCCGAAGGCCGACACCGCCGCGACGCCGACCAGCATGCCGGTCATCCGCGCGACCACGACCGCGGCCGAGGCGACGCCGTGCTGGGCGCGCGGTACCGCACGCAGCGCCACGGCCGACAGCGGGGCGATCACCAGGCCGAGGCCCAGTCCGGCGAGCACCAGGTCGACATCGAGGCGCGGCAGCCCCAGGACGGACCTGGCCGCGAGCACGTCCGCCGGCCAGCGGGACATCAGGAGGTAGCCGCCCGCGGCGAGCAGCATCCCGGCGCCGACGATCCAACGTTCGCCGATTCGCGTGGCGAGCAGGCCGCCGAGGAGCGCTCCGACCGGCAGCGCGACCAGGAACCTCAGCAGGAGCTCGACACTGCCGCCGTCGTCGCGGCCCAGCAGTGTCTGTGCGAACAGGTCGACGTCGACCAGGGTGATCATCAACGCCGCCCCCGCGGCGACACTCGTCCCGAGCGCCGTGAAGAACGGCCGCAGTGAGACGTTCGCCGTGTCGATGAGGCGGACTTCCGCGCGCGACTCCCACCAGAGGAACGCGACCAGACCGACCCCAGCACCGATCAGGAACGGCACTCCCCACGGCGGCAGCACCTGCTCGCGCGGGTTCGGGTTGTCCAAACCGATGACGAGCAGTGCGAGCGTGAGCGCCAGCAGCAGGACACCGACGAGGTCCACGCGCGGCCGCTCGGCGGGTTTGCCGCCCCGGACGGAAACCTGCACCGCGACGGCGGCCAGCACGGTCAGCGGGACGTTCACCCAGAACACGCCGCGCCAGCCGGTCGCGGCGGCCAGCCCGATCCCGTAGATCGGCCCGAGCACGCTGCCGAGCTCCTGCGCGGCGCCGACGGCCCCCAGCACGGCGGAGCGGCGGTTCCCCGGCCACAGGTCCGCGGCCAGCGCGAGGGTCACCGGAAGCAGCGCGCCCCCGGCGGTCCCCTGGAGCACCCGGCCCGCGACCAGGAGCGGGACCGTGCCGGCCAGCGCGGTGAGCACCGACCCGGCGAGGAACCCGCCGAGGCAGGCCTGCAGCAGCAGCTTGCGGCCGAACCGGTCGGAGTACTGGCCGAGCAGCGGCATCGCGGCCACGTAGCCGAGCAGGTAGCCGGTGATGACCGGCGTGACGATCTCCAGCCGGTTCACCGGGACGCTCAGGTCGTCGATGATCTGCCGCAGCAGGCCGACCACGACGTAGGTGTCCAGCGCGCCGAGCAGCACGGCGAGCCCGCCGGCGCCGACCGCGAGCGCGCGGCCGCCGCGCGAGGCGACCGGCCCGGTCACGCCGGCGCGGTCACGGTGACCGGCTTGTCCACATCGGACAGTGTGACGTCCACGGTGGCGCCGCCGGGGTACCCCAGCGAAGCCTTGACCGGCAGGTGGCCGCCGTCCTGACGGAGCCAGAAGGTGGCGTTCACGTTCGAGGCCGTTCCCGGCACCAGCGCGGTCAGCGCCTCCTTCGGGACCGTTCCGGCGACGCGGTACGTCGGCGTGCCACCGACGTCTTCGGTGCCTTCCGTGTTCGGGCCCTGGACCGAGGCCAGCACCTTCGGGATACCGCGCTGCGGGTCGAGGATCGCGGACGGGTCGTAGATCGAGGAGCTCAGCGCGGCGGGGATCCGCTGGAACCCGCCGGTGGGTCCCTTGATGTACAGCGAGCCGTTCACCAGGACGAACTGGGCGTCGACGACCTGGCCCATCAGGTCCAGCGTGCCGGTGCCCTTCGCGCCGCCGCCGTTGGCCTTGGTCAGGTCACCGTCGACGCTGTGCACGCTCAGGCCCGGCACGGTGCCGGTGACCTTCAGCGTGAAGTGCGTGCTGGTGACGGCGCCCGCCGCCGACGCGCTGTCCTTGAGCAGGGCACCGGCGTCGGGCAACGTGGCGTCACCGCTCGAGGAACAGCCGGTGACGATCGCCGCGCCCAGGGCCAGCACCGCGAGCAGGCTACGCCGCAGAATCATGCGCACACCCTAGATCAGGAGCCACCCCCAGGCACGAACCGCCTCGTGACGGCTGCTCGGCCGGAACACTGCGGTGCGTGAACGGCGGGGACAGTTGCCGGCGCTCGGACGCCGGACTCCCGGCGTCACGTGGTTGATCGTGGGATGGGGATTTCGAGCGCGGTCGTGCCGGCGAGCAGGGTCAGGCGTCCGGGATGCGCAGGCGGCGCCGGAGACCACTGCATTCTCAGCCGGTCGAGGTGGTCGCCCGATTCGGCCGAGCCGCCGGTCCGGCGGTACGCCGTGCCCTGCTCGTCGCGGAGTTCCCAGGTGACGTCGGCCAGTGGCGAGCCGGCCACCGTGCGGGCCGGTGGGTCGGTGGCTTGCCCGCGGCGTCGGCGGTTCAGCCATTCCAGGTGCTCGCGCGCGGCCTGGGCCCGCCTTTCGTGGTGCTCCGGGCCGGGGTGGGTGTAGAGGTCGACCAGGATCCGGTCGCTCCACAGCTCCGCCGAGATCAGCGTCACCGGCCGTCCGCCGAGGTGCCCGAGGTGCCGCGGCCCCGCCAGCACACCCCGCAACGTCGGCGGCTCGGCCGGCTCGGGGGCCACGACCGGTGCCGATCCCGTCCGCGCGGCCACGGGAGCGAAGGTGCCCCCGGCCGTCGAAGACGACACCGAGGCTGTCACCGACCGGATTTCCGGCCTGATCCCGGCCTCCTCGAGGGCGTCGAGCGCGGCGCTTTCCTGCTCGTCGGTGAGCACCCCGGTGGCACCGAGGGCCTCGACCTGCGCCGTGAGCCGGCTTCCGAGCATGCGCAACGGATCCACGGAAACCACGCCGGCGGACTGTTCGCGCCGGACCCGGCTCACCCCGGCCACGGCCGGTCGGAAGACCTGCGCCAACCACTGTTCCCCGGACAGCGTCATGACTTCAATTTACCTTTGCCGACAAGACATTTTCACGGGGAGCGCGGAAGTGGCCGGTCAGCGCGTTCCCGCGATGGCGTCTTTGATCACCTGCGCTTCCCCGTCCAGGAGCGACCTCTCGCATTCCGGGGGCGCGGCTTTGATGGTCCAGCCGTCGCCCGCGTAGCGTCCCCTCGCACCCCAGGCGTGAGCCTGCCATCGTCCCGTGGGCGATGCTAGGGGTGTGGAGTACGTGTCCCGAGTGCCGCGACCGCCGCTGGACGGGCTGATCGACGACCTCTACTACCTGGAGGGCGCGCCGCCCTATGCCCGGCTGATGCTGCCGCCGATGCCCGGGGCCTTTCTCATCGTCAACCTCGGGGCGCCGTTCCGCATCCGCGGCGGCACCGACGCCGAGACGGCCGGGTACGCCGACGGCTGCGTGGTCAGCACACCCACCCGCGCGCTGGAATTCGGCTACCCGGTCCCGACGCGGTCGGTCGGCGCGCACGTGAAGCCGTGGGGGCTGGCGCCGTTCCTGCCGATGCCCGCGGGCGAGCTGTGTGACCGGCCGGTGACGCTGGAGCAGGTGTGGGGCCGGGCCGCCGTCGCCGAGCTGCGCGACCGGCTGGCCACGGCGGCCGGACCGCACGAGATGCTGACGCTGCTCGAAGAGGAGCTGCTGCGACGGCTGACCGAGACCGCCGGCCTGGAGCTGGTCCGCCACACGAGCGGGGTCATCGCGGCGGCCGGCGGGGCGGTGGCGATCGGCGACCTGAGCGTGGCCGCCGGGGTCAGCAGCACGCACCTGGTCCGGCGGTTCAAGGAGCTCGTCGGTGTCACGCCGAAACGGCTGGCGCGCACCCACCGCTTCACCGCGACCGTGTTCGCGATCGACCCCGCCGGGCCGATCGACTGGAGCGGCCTCGCCGGGGGAGCGGGCTACTTCGACCAAGCCCACTTCGGCCACGAATTCCGGGCTTTCACCGGGCTGACGCCCACCCGGTACGTCGAAATCCGGCGGCGGTTCCTGCGCGAACACCCCGGTCACGTGCTGGACGGCTGGCCGCTGCCCGCCGATTGATTTCTTACAAGAGCCACCGCGCACGACGGGCTAATTTGGGCACCCCCAAGCAAAGGAGGGCCCGTGGGCAAGGTGGTCATGTACAGCTCGGTGTCGGTGGACGGCTTCATCGCGGACGAGAAGGACCAGCCCGGACCGCTGTTCGACTGGCTCACCGGCGGCGACGTCCCGCTGGACGCCGGCGGCGTCCTGAAGGTGTCGCAGACGTCCTACGACCACGTCCGGCCGTACTGGGACGGGATCGGGGCGACGATCGCCGGCCGCCACGTCTTCGACCTGACGGACGGCTGGGACGGCGCGCCGCCCGCCGGGGTCGACCACGTGGTCGTCGTGACGCACCGGCCGCCGCCCGAGGGCTGGGACTCCGAGGCGCCGTTCCACTTCGTCGACGGGGTCGAGGCAGCGGTGGCGAAGGCGCAGGAGCTCGCGGGTGACCGCGTGGTCGAGGTCGCCGCCGGGGACGTCGGTGGCCAGGTGCTGGCCGCGGGACTGGTCGACGAGGTGCGGATGGACGTCGTGCCGGTCGTGTTCGGGACCGGCAAGCGGTTCTTCGGGCCGGTTCACGGGCAGCGGTTGCTGGAGGATCCCGAAGTGGTCATCCGGGGCAACCGGGTGCTTCACGTCTGCTACCGGGTGCGTCGCTGATCGCCCCGCGGGATTTCAGCACCACGGCCGGTAGATCGAGTGCCGGCCGGGGCCGGGCCGTGGCGCACCGGGCCGGTTTCTCCCCGCGTCAGGCGTCACTTTCTCGGGTGAGCGGCCCGATTGTCCGGTTTTGCCCGTCTTCGAGTCAGGCCGATTCGGGTTGTGGCACGAAGGCGGGAAGCGCGTCGAGGCTGTGGCGCACGGCCTCGGCGCCGTACTGGAGCATCTGCCGTTCGTATGCGTCGACCGCGCCGGGGAGGTCCGGGCGGCCCTCGGTCAGGCAGCGGCGCAGCAGGTCCGCGTCGCGCAGGGCGGTGTTCGCGCCGTTGCCGCCGGTCGGGGAGGTGGCGTGGATGGCGTCGCCGAGCAGCGTGACCGGGCCGGGCGCCCAGCGCTCGCGGGGCTCGACCACCCGGATGGACAGCAGGGTGCTGTTGTCCGGGTCGGCCTGCTCGATGAGCGCCCGCAGGTCCGGGTGCCAGCCCTCGGTCCGGGCCAGCACGGTCTCCTGTGGGGTCAGGCCGCCGGCCGGGCCGTCCGGCGGCAGGATCATGGCCCAGCGCACGTAGTCGCCGACGTCGGGGAGGACCACCTCGGGCGCCAGCGTCTCGGCCGCTTCCTTCGGCGGGGTGCGGAAGCGCATCGCGCCGAGCAGCAGGCTGACGCCGTTGCCGGCGATCTTCGAGCCGAACGCCCGCGCCAGTCCGGCGAACTGCCCGGTCAGCGGCGTGCGGCCGATGACGAACCGGACGCCGGTGTCGGTCGGCGTGGTCTGCGGCGAGAGCACCGCGCGGACGGCGGAGCCGACCCCGTCCGCGCCGACGAGCAGGTCGGCGACGACCGGGTCCCCGTCCGCGAACCGGGCTTCGACGCGGCCGTCGTCCAGCACGTCGTAGCCGGTCAGCGCGGCCCCGGTGCGCACGGTGAGCCCGGTCAGCAGCAGGTGGCGGAGCACGTGCCGGTCGATGACGGTGCCGGTTCTCCCGGGGCCGAGCTCGCCGATCTTGTTCAGCCGCGGGTCCAGGACGAGCCGCTCGCCGTAGGCGTCGCCGGTGATCGCGTCCAGCAGCGGGTGCCAGCGTGGCGGCAGACAGCCTCGGAGCGCCGCCAGCCCGGTGGGGTTCAGCACGAGCCGGTAGCCCTGGAACCGTGCGGTGATCGCCGGGTCCCGCTCGTGCACGTCGGCTTCGATGCCGGCCTGGCGCAGGCCCTGCGCCAGGCACAGGCCGCCCAGACCGGCTCCGGCGATGGAAACGCGCATGTCAGATCCCTTTCGAACTTAGTTCGTTCGTGACGAACTAAGTTCTAGCACGCGAACTTAGTTCGTCTCAAGCTATAGTGATCGACATGCCCACGGACCCCCGGCAACGCCGAGCCGCCCGGCACGCGGGCAACCCCGCGGCCCCGTCGCCCAAGAGGCCGATCACGGTCGACCGGATCACCGACGCGGCCCTGCAGGTCGTGGCGGCCGAGGGCTACGACGCTCTGACGATCCGCCGCGTCGCCGCGGTGCTCGAAACCGGGCCGTCGTCGCTGTACGCGCACATCGTGAACAAGGACGACCTCGACGACCTGCTCATCGGCCGGCTGTGCGCCGGGATCGAGCTGCCCGAACCGGACCCGGCGATCTGGCGGACGCAAATCCTCGACGTGTACTCCCGGATCCGGGATCAGTATTTGCGGTATCCCGGTGTTTCCCGGGCTGCGTTGGGCATGGTTCCCACCAACCTCGACGCGCTGCGGGTCCGTGAAGGGCTTTTCGCGATTCTGCTGGCCGGGGGTGTCGAGCCGCAGGCCGCCGCGTGGGGCCTTGATGCGCTGTCTCTCTATGTCAGCGCGTATGCGTTGGAGCAGTCGCTGGTGCGGCAGCGGCGGAAACGTCCGGAGGACGAATGGGTGGTCGGCCAGGAGGAGTTGCTGGACCGGTTCGCCGCACTGCCGGCTGATGCTTTTCCGCAAACGCGGCGCTTTGCCGCCGAGCTGACTTCCGGGAGCGGGGACGATCGGTTCGAGTTCACCGTCGGTCTGATCGTGGACAACCTCAGCCGGACCCGGTCGTCCCGTTGATTCCGTTGAAGACTCGTTCAGGTGACGTTTTTCCTGGACGGTAACGGCCGGCGAAGAAGCTGCGACCTCCGGACAACCGCGGCCCGACGGCGTCCTGCACGGGCAACGGACGTTTCCCGAAAGGAGGTCGGCGTGAGCGTCGAAAACCGGGAAGAAAACATTCACCAAACCTACCTGGCGCTTCGCGTCGCCATGGTCATGCTCGTGGCGCTGCTGTTCCTCGCCATCCTCTGGCAGTTCCTGTTCGTCAATGACGGTCTGTGCTGGCAGCACTCCATCAGCGCCTACTACTTCACTTCGGTGCGGCCCGTTTTCGTCGGCGTTCTGTGCGCGATCGGCACGGGCATGATCGTCTACCGCGGGAACACCGACTACGAGAACACCGCACTCGACTGCTCGGGGTTTCTGGCGTTCATCGTCGCGTTCGTGCCGACGGAAATCGACGACGCCTGTCTTCCGGTGAACGGGCCGAGCCGGCCCGAGATCGAGGCGGCGGTCAAGACCGATGTCGGTGCGCTGCTCGTGATCGGGGTGGCCGCCACGGTCTTCGGCCTGGTCGCGCGGAAACGCCGGCACGGCCGGTTCGAACGCCCCAAGCCGTACACGCTCATCTCGCACCTGGTGACGCTGGCGGTTTTGTCCTTCGGGATCTGGCTGTACTGGAACAGGCCAGACTGGTTCCGTGACCACGGCCACCTCTACGCGGCGATACCGTTGTTCATCGGGATCGTCATCGTCGTCGTGGCGAACGCCTGGTCCGCCCCCCAAGGGAACTTCACGGTCTGGTACATCGTGGTCGCCGCCTTGATGGGCGGGTCCCTCCTGACCGGAGGAATCCTCTGGGTCGTCGGCGTGCAGCACTGGGCGTTGTGGCTGGAGGCGCTGATCATCCTCTGGTACGCAGTGTTCTGGCTCGTCCAGACGGTGGAACTCGGTGGCGCGGCGAATCGCGCCGACGTCACGTGAGCATTGATCTTCATCGCCGCTCCTCGGTCTCCAGGAGGTGAGCCGAGCCGCGCGAGAGCTGGTGATCGGTGCCGCGGTGCGGTACAACCGGGAGCGTGGCCGAGCGCGTCCGGCGTCCTGACCCGCACGTTTCCGTCGAGCGTGACGTGCTGGTGCGGTACCTCGACGCGTGGACCGCCACCGTGCTGCGGTCGCCCAAGGGTGGGACCTACGTCGAATGCGGGGAGTTCGCCGCGGAGGCCTTCCGGGTTTTCGGGGAGTTCGCCGACCGGCTGGGGGAGCATCACCTGGATGTGGTCCTCGTCGGCCGGGCGGCGCCGGGTGGGGCTCCGGGTGGGCTGGTCGTCCGGACCGTCGGCGAACTCCGGGAGGTCGGCGTGCGCGGGCCGATGCTCGCGCACCTCTCCGGTGACTGGCCGGCCTCCCTGGTGCGGGGCAAGGCGCACGAGGTCCTGCTGGCCGCCGAACCGGGCTCGGACCACCGGGAACGCTTGAAGGCGGCCGGGCTCGGGTGTGCCGTGGCCGTGGATCTGGTGGCGGACAACGGAAGCGTGAAAACGCTCGTGTTCGCGACCGCCGACGGCCGGCACCTGGCCACCTTCAAGAACGAGCTCTGGGCGGCCGACGAGTTCGCCGGCATCCGGTACCGCGATCCGCGGGACGCCGAGGGCACGCTCGTCGACATCTCTCTCACCCCGCAGCTGCTGCCGCTGCGGCGGGCGCTGCTGGCGGAACTGGAGCGGAACGGCCCCGCCACCGTCGCCGCCCTCCAGGAATTCACGTTGCTGGAAACGATCTACCGCGCCGAGGACGCCGTCGGGGCGCTGACCGCCGCCGTCGCCGCGGGGCAGGCCGGGCGGGAACCCGAGAAGGGCCGGCTCACCTCCCGGACGGTTCTGAGAGCTGAACCGCGGCCGGGGTGAGCGTCGGGCGCAGGGCGGCGACCACCGCCGTCGTGACGACCAGGTGCATCAGCATCAAGCCGAAGACGTTGGCCGCCGTGGCGCCCGCCGTGAACAGGAGCAGGTCGGGGACCCAGGTCAGGACCAGGACCGCCGGGACGACCACGCGCAGGGCCTGCGGCGCCCGGCGGGCGAGCACGAACCAGCCGATGGTGCCGAGCAGCAGCCCGGCGGCGGTCGCGGGCAGGTAGGACGCGGGGTTCAGGCCCATCGCGATCCCGCCGTCGTCGAGGGCCAGTGCGCCGAGCGCGATGGCCGTGTTCGCCGCGGCCGCCGCCAGCAGGGCGAAGCCGAGGCGGAGGACGGTCATCGAGGTCAGTCGCGGGGTGGTCGTCATCGCTCCTCCTTGGGTTTAACACGCAACCCAAACGGTAGGTTGGGTTGCGTGTTAAAGTCAAGGCGTGCGCGAGGAGGAGCCGGTCCGCTGGCTGGACGACGACGAACGGCGGGCGTGGATCAACCTGGCGAAGGTCCTGCTCACGCTCCCGGGCGCGCTGGAAAGCCAGCTGCTGCGGGACGCCGACCTGACGCTGCTGGGCTACATGATCCTGGCCCGGCTGTCGGCCGTGCCCGGGGAAAGCCTGCGGATGAGCGAAATCGCGGAAATGGCCAACGGGTCGCTGCCGCGGATTTCGCACGCCGTCGCGCGCCTGGAAGACCGGGGGTGGGTGGTGCGCGAAGTCTGCACCGGCCGGGGCCGCCGGTTCACCACCGCGACGCTCACCGCGGCCGGACGCGCGCACCTGGCCGCCTCGGCGCCCGGGCACGTCGCCACCGTCCGCCGGCTGGTGACCGATCCGCTCGGCGACGACTTCGTGCGGCTCGGCGACGCCGTCGCGCGGGTCGTGGAAACCCTGGGCCTGCCCACGGAAATCCTCGCGCCCGAGTAGGTGTGGAGTTCTCCGGCCGGCCGCGCCACACTGGTCTGCGGTTCCGGAGAACACCCGAGGAGGGGTGCGGGATGCCCACCGCCATCGAATACGCAGCCGCCGGGCACTGGCACGAGCAGAACGGGTGCGGGAGTGGTCCGCCCGCCCGGGATTTCCCTGCCGGCGAGGTCACTCTCGCCGCCTCGGTGGCGCACCAGGACGTCGTGCCGGCGCCCGCCGAAGGGTTGCTGCTCACCGGCCTGCCCGTGGCGCTGCTCGTCGCGGCCGTGGTCTGGCGACGGCGGCGCGGAAGCAAAACCACGGCCGAGTAGGGGCCCGTCAACTCCCCCGGTACCGAAGGTCAACCCGGGGCGCATGACGCACCGCAGCCGGGCGGATACGGTGGCCCGGGGCGGGCGGCGTGGACGCGGGTGCGGCGGTACGGGAAAGCGCACCCGCAGCTGCTGGACGGCGTGGTGTCGTGCCTGGTCGACGGCAACGGCGACACCACGCCGGCGAAGTGCGCCTCGAAGACCCACCAGCGTCGACGGCTGAGCACGGACGGACCGCAACCCAGGGAGCTCAACGTCCCCGGGCGGCGGCCGTGCGGTGGCGGTACAGCAGCCACACGAAGTAGGGCGCGCCGAGGACCGCGGTCATCAGGCCGGCCGGGAGCTGGCCGGGGGCGAGGACCGTGCGACCGACGGTGTCGGCCGCGCAGACCAGAATCGCGCCCAGCACCGCGGCGGCGGGCAGCAGGCGGGAATGCCGGCTGCCGACGATCGCGCGGGCCGCGTGCGGGGCGACCAGCCCGACGAACGTCAGCACCCCGATGCCCGCGACCGCGGCGCCGGTCAGCAGGACCGCGCACGACAGCAGCAGCAACCGCGTCCGGGCCACGGGCACGCCGAGCACGCGCGGCGTTTCGTCGTCCAGCGCCAGCAGGTCGAGCTCACGCCGCGTGCGGACCAGCACCGGCGTCACCACCAGCAGGGCCAGCGCCATCGGTACCAGGTGCGGGAAGGCCCGGCCGTAGGTCGAACCGCCCAGCCAGGTCAGCGCCTTGGTCTCGTTCCACGGGTCGGACAGCGTGATCAGCAGCGTCACCACCGCCTGCGACGCCGCGTGCACGCCGAAACCGATCAGCACCAGGCGTTCGCTGGTGAACCCGCCGCGGGCGGCCACGGCGAAGACCACCGCCATGGCCAGGGCGGCGCCCAGGCCCGCGGAGCCGGTCAGCGTCCAGAACCCGGCCCCGGACACGGCCGTGATCACCGCGACCGCGCCGAGGCCCGCGCCGCCGACGACGCCGATCATCCCCGGCTCGGCCAGGGGATTGCGGGCGACCGCCTGGGTGAGCGCGCCGCCCAGCGCCAGTGCCGCGCCCGCCAGCAGCGCGGCCACCACGCGGGGAACGCGGGTGTCCAGGACACCGGTGACGATCGGGCCCGCTTGCCCGGTGACCCAGTTGACGACGTCGCCCAGGAGCAGTTTCGCGTCCCCGAGCAGCACCGCGCCCACGGCGACGCCGGCCAGCACGAGCACCAGCACCGACAACGTCATCCGGTACCGGGTCGCGCTCACCCCGCCGCGGGCGCCGGCCGCGGGTGGTTCGGCGGTCGCGGATGTGATCCGGGCGGTGCGGGCCAGGACCACGAGGAAGAGCGCGCCGAGGATCGTCGTCACCACGCCGGTCGGCACCGCCAGGGCGCGTTGCGGGCCGATGACCGCGCGCAGCAGCACGTCCGCGCCCAGCAGGAGCGCCGCGCCGAGCGCCGCGGAGCAGGGGAGCAACGCCGCGTGCCGGTGCAGGCCCGGCACCACGGTCGCGAGCAGCCGGGCCACCGCCGGTGCGGCGAGGCCGACGAACCCGATCGGGCCGGCCAGCGTCACCGCGGTCGCGGCCAGCAGCACGGCCAGCGCGATCGCGGCGAACCGGGTCCGTCCGATGTGGACACCCAACGTCCGGGCGTGGTCGTCGCCGACCTGGATCAGGTCGAGCCGCCGGGCCATGCCGAGCAACACGGCCAGCGCCACCCCGGCCACCGGGCCGAGCGTGCGGATGCCGCCGAGCCCGTTCTGTTCCAGGGAGCCCTCGCCCCAGGCGAAGAGGCCGCGAGTTTCCTGGGCGTACAACAGCAGCAGCACCTGGGTCACGGAGATCAGAGCCAACGCGATCGCGGTGCCGGCCAGCACCAGCCGCACGATCCCGGTGCCCCCAGTACCGGACAGCGCGAGCACGAACACGGCCGCCGCCAGCCCGCCCGCGAAGGCGATCCCGGCCGCGCCGAGCAGGGGCAGCGAGACGCCGAACGCGGCGACGGCGACCACCGCCAGGTGCGCGCCGGCGTTGACGGCCAGGGTGTCCGGCGACGCCAAGGTGTTGCGGGACACCGACTGCAGCACCGCGCCGGCCACGCCGAGCGCGCCCCCGACGACCAGCGCCGCGAGCAGGCGCGGCAGCCGCGACTCGACGACCACCGCGGTCGTGTCACCGGTCGCGCTGCCGAAGACCAGCCGCAGCACGTCCAGCGCGTCCAGGTTCGCGGTGCCCTGCGTCAGGTGCACGGCCGAACCCAGCAGGATGAGCGCGCCGAGCCCGCCGCCGAGCAGCGCGAGCCGCCCGCGGCGCCGGACGGCGACCGCGGGCGGGCGGGGCTCGGTCAGGGTGACCACGCTACTTCTCGAGCGCGGCGACGGCCGCGTCGACGAACTGCGCCATGGACTTCGGGCCGCCGAACATCCAGAGCGAGTCCGGGAAGCGGTGCACCTTGCCGCTCTTGACGAACGGGAGGTCGGTCCAGATCGCGTTGCCGGCCAGCTGCTGCTGGTACGGGTCGCCGTCGGCGTTGTTGGCGATGTACCAGAACCGTACGTCGGGCAGCTTGGTCAGGCCTTCGACGTCGGCCTGCGCGAGGCCGTAGACGGCGTCGCCGTCCATCGGCCAGGCGGTTTCGAGGCCGAGCTCGGCGAACACCGCGGAGACCAGCGCGCCCTTGGTGTAGGGGCGGATGCTGACCGAGCCGGAGGTGACGTAGGCGTCGGAGAACGCGACCTTCTGGCCCGCTGCGCCCCGCTTCTCCACCGCGGCCCGGCCGGCGGTCAGCTTCTGCTCGAACTCGGTCTTCAGCTGCGCGGCCCGGGTTTCGGTGCCGGTGGCCTTGGCGATGGTGTCCAGGTTGGCGTACATCCCGGCGATCGGGTCCTTGGCGGTGCCGCCGTTGATGACGATGACCGGGACCTTCGCCTCGATCTGCTCCAGGGCCCCTTCGGTCACGCTGTCGGTGACGACCACGAGGTCCAGGCCCAGCGAGCCGAGCGTGTCGAGGCTCGGTTCGCCGCGGGTGCCGATGTCCTTCGGGGTGCCGTCGAGCTTTTCGGCGCTGACCCACTGGCCGTAGCCCTTGATGTCGGCCACGCCGACCGGCATGACGCCGAGGGAGACGAGGTGCTCGACGGCGTTCCACTCGGTCGCCGCGACGCGCTTGGCCGGGCCGGGCAGCTTCACCTCCTTGCCGCGCGAGTCGACGACGGTGATCGGGCCGGCACCCCCGGTGGGGGCGGCGTTGCTGGTGGGCGCCTCGGTGGTGCCGCAGCCGGCCACGAAGAACGTGGCGGCCGCGGACAGGCCGAGGAGCATCCGGGTGATCCGCATGTTTCTCCTGTTTTCCTTTTGGGTCAGACCGACGCGGTGCGCGGTGCCGCGTCGTTGAAGCGGCCGACCGCGCGGGTGTGGATCCGCCCGTCGGCCGGGTCGGCGACGACGTCCACGCGGATGCCGTAGGCGCGGCTGAGGTTTTCGGCCGTCAGCACCTCGGCGGGGGTGCCTTCGGCGGTGACCCGGCCGGCTTCGAGCAGCAGCACCCGGTCGGCGACCGCGGCGGCCTGGTCGAGGTCGTGCAGCACCACGCCGACGCCGACCCCGTGCCGGTCGGCCAGATCGCGGACGACGTCGAGGATTTCGACCTGATAGCGCAGGTCGAGGAAGGTCGTGGGCTCGTCGAGCAGCAGCAGCGCGGTGTCCTGGGCCAGGCAGGCGGCGAGCCAGACCCGCTGCGCCTGCCCGCCGGACAGGGCTTGCACGGGCCGGTCGGCGAGGGCGGACAGCCCGGTCAGCGCCATCGCCCGTTCGACGGCGGCGGGCCCTTCGGGATCGCGGCCGCCCCAGCGGGACCGGTGCGGGTGCCTGCCGAACTCGACCAGCTCCCGGACGCAGACCCCGCCGGGCGCGGTCCGGTGCTGCGACAGCAGGGTGATCCGCTTGGCGATGTCCTTTCCGGACAGTGTGCGCAGGTCGGCGCCGTCGGCGAAGGTGACGGACCCGGCGACCGGCGGGTGCAGCCGGGCGAGCGCCCGCAGCAGCGTCGACTTCCCGCTGCCGTTCGGGCCGATCAGCGCGGTGACGGTCCCGGCCTGCAGCGAGAGGGAAGCGGCACGCACGACGACGTCGCTGCCGTAGGCGACGTCGACCTCCTGGGCGTGCACGCCGGAGCGGGGGACGAGGGACACAGGAGGACAATAAGGTCAGGCTTACCTAACCAACAAGGTGGCGGGCAGCACAATCCGGACGCGCTGCCGAGGTCTGCCCCGACCGGCGAACGCCCGGATGGCGGTGTCGCGGTGGTGGACGATGGCGAGGGGAGGGGTGGTTCTGATGCCGCGTGAGGAAAGCCCGTTGCCCGAGGGGGACCTGCCGCTGGTGGAGTTCGCGCGCTCCCTGCGGCTGGTGCGGGAGAAGGCGGGCAAACCGACCTACCGGGTGCTCAGTGCGCGCGCCCACTATTCGGAAGCGGCGCTGTCGCAGGCGGCCGCGGGCCGCAAACTGCCCAGTCTCGAGGTGACGCTGGCGTACGTGCGCGCGTGCGACGGGGACGTCGAGGAGTGGGAACGCCGGTGGCGCGAACTGGCGGTGACGCTGGAACCGCCCGCGCCACCGGACTCGGACGAGCCGCCCTACGCGGGGCTCGCGCCGTTCCGGGTCGAGGACGCGGAGCGGTTCTTCGGCCGGGAACCGCTGGTGGAGGCGGTGCTCGCCCGGCTGGCGACGCAGCGGGTCGTGGTGGTCGTCGGTGCGTCCGGGACGGGCAAGACGTCGCTGCTGCGGGCCGGGGTGACCCCGGCACTGCCCGGGCCGGCCGTGGTGCTGACCCCGGGAGCGCATCCGCTGGAAGAGTGCTTCCTCCGGCTGGCCGGCCTGGCGGACGCGCCGGTGGGCCTGCCCTCCGACGACGTCCGGGGCTTGCACCACGCCGTGCGGCGCGCAGCCGCCGACGGCCGCGAGCTCGTGGTGATCGTCGACCAGTTCGAGGAGGTCTTCACGCTCTGCACCGACCACGCCGAGCGGGTCCGGTTCATCGACCAGCTGCTCACGGCGGCAACCACCGACCGCAGCGCGTGCCGGGTGGTGCTGAGCGTGCGCGCCGACTTCTACGGCGACTGCGTCGCCCATCCCGCGCTGTCCCGGGCCTTGCGCGACGGGCAGGTGACGGTGGAGCCGATGACGACCGACGAGCTGCGCCGGGCGGTCGTCCAGCCCGCCGCGCGAACGGCCTGCGTGGTGGAGAGCGCGCTGGTCGCCCGGATCGTGGGCGACGCCGGCGGCCAGCCCGGCGTGCTGCCCCTGGTTTCCCACGTGCTGCTGGAAACCTGGCGGCGTCGTCGCGGCACGACATTGACGGTGAAGGGGTACGAGGCCGCAGGCGGGATCGAGCACGCCGTCGCGCACACGGCCGAGGCCGCGTTCACCGCTCTTTCCCCCGAGCGGCAACGGACCGCTCAGCAGGTGCTCCTGCGGTTGTGCGCCCTCGGCGAGGGACTCGAGGACACCAAGCGGCGGGCGGACCGCGACGAGCTGGAGCAGCTCGGCGGCGACGTCCGGGCGGTGCTGGAAAACCTGGCGGCCGCGCGGCTGATCGTGCTCGACGGCGACAGCGTGGAGATCGCGCACGAGGCGCTCCTCCGCTCGTGGCCGCGCCTGCGCGGCTGGCTCGCCGAGGACCGCGAGGGCCTGCGGGTGCACCGGGAGCTCACCGGCGCCGCCGCCACCTGGCGTGCGCTGGGAGCCGACCCGGGCGCGCTGTACCGCGGGGTGCGGCTGGCCGTGGCCCGGTCGTGGGCCGAGCGACACGACCACGTGCTCAGCCGGCCCGAGCGGGACTTCCTCGCGGCATCGGTGGCCGAGAGCGCGCGCGCCGAGGCCGCCGGCCGCCGCCGGTCGGCGCAACTGCGTGTGCTGGTGGCGCTCTTGAGCGTGCTGCTGCTGATCGCGGCGGGGACCACCTGGTACGCCGTGCGGGCCGCGGAGGTGACCGCGGCGCAGCGCAACTCCGCAGTCGCCCAGAAGGTCGCCACGCAGGCACCGGCCCTGCGCACGGTGGACCCGGCACTGGCCGGGCAGCTCGCCCTCGCCGCCTTCCGGCTCGACCCGACCGCCGACACCCGCGGCAGCCTGCTCAGCACCGTCGTCGGACCCCGCACCACCGTCCTGACCGGCGACGTGGCCCGCCGCGCGGTCGCGTTCTCCCCGCGCGGCAGCTTGCTGGCCGCCGCCGGGGACGCCCGGGCGGTGCGGCTGTGGCGGCTGCCGTTGCCCCACGCCGCCGAGCCGCTCGCGGACGTCGTGGCGCGGTCGGAGCGGGTGGAGTCGCTCGCGTTCACCGCGGACGGGGCCCGGCTGGCCGCCGCCGGGCACGACGGGCTGGTGTCGGTGTGGAACGTGGAGGATCCCGTGCGGCCCCGCCTGCTCGCCGAGGTGCGGGCCCACGCCGAAGCGGTGTACCACGTTGCGTTCAGTCCCGACGGCACCACGCTGATCACCGCGGGCAACGACGGGACCGCCGCGCTGTGGGATGTCCGTGATCCGAGCACGCCGACCCGCGTCGCCGTGTTGAGCGGCCACGACGGCCCGCTTTCGTGGGCCGAGTTCGCGCCGGACGGGCGCAGCGCGGTCACCGCGTCCGACGACGGGACGGTGGGCCTTTGGGACGTCACCGACCGCGCTCACCCCCGGCGCACGGCACTGGTGCCCGCCCACTCCGACAAGGTCACCTCTGCGGTCTTCAGCCCCGACGGCGCGCTGCTGCTCACCGCCGGGTTCGACGCCGTCGCCCGGCTGTGGGACCTGCGGGCCGCCGCCGGCCCGCGCGAGCTCGGCCGGCTCGCCCGGCACCGGGACACCGTGCAGGCGGCCCGGTTCGCCCCGGACGGCCGGACCGTGGTCACGACCGGCTGGGACTACACCGCCTGGCTGTGGGATGTGTCGGACCCGTCGGCGCCCACCGTGACCGGCACCATCGCCGGGCACACCAACACCGTGTGGGCCGCCGATTTCAGCCCCGACGGGCGGGTGGTCGCCACGGCGGGCAACGACGGCGCGATCCGCCTGACCGACGTGCCCGGCCGGGTGCTGGGCGGGCACACCGACACCGTGCGCGCCTCGGCGGTCTCGGCCGACGGGCGGACGGCGGTGACCGGCGACCGTGACGGCACCGTGCGGCTGTGGGACGTCACCGATCCGGACCGGCCGCGGCGGCTGCCGCTGCCCGAGGCGAAGATGGCGCGGGTCCGGTCGGTGGTGCTGAGCGGGACGGTGCTGGCAGCCGGGGACGTGGCCGGGCTGGTCCGGCTGTGGGACGTCACCGATCCGGCCCACGCCCGGCTCCTGCCGCAGCCGATCCGGCACCCGGGCACCGCCCGCGCGCTGGCGTTCCGCCCGGACGGTGCGGTGCTCGCCGTCGGCGGCGACGACCCCGAGCACGTGATCCGGCTGTGGTCCTTGCGCGACCCGGCCGCCCCGGTCGTGGCCGGGCAGGTCACCGGCGCCACGGATTTCGCTCCGGCACTGGCGTTTTCGCCCCGCGGCGACCTGCTCGCCCAAGCCATGACCCGGACGGTGCGCCTGATCGACGTGGCCGACCCGGCCCGGCCCCGCCTGCTGGCGGTCTTGGACGGCCACACCGACCGGGTGCTGGCGCTGGACTTCGCCCCCGACGGCAGGCACCTCGTCTCCGCCGGGCTCGACCGCACGGCGCGGGTGTGGGACGTGACCGACCCGCGCGCGCCCGCGCACGTCTCCACGCTGGCCGGCCACCAGGGTGCGGTGCCCGCGGTCGCCTACTCGCCGGACGGTACCCGGATCGCCACCGCGGGGTACGACCACACCGCGCGGCTGTGGGACGTGACCGACGCCCGCGCGCCGCTGCCGTGGGCCACCCTTGCCGGGCACACCGACGAGGTGCACACGGTCGCGTTCTTCCCGGACGGCCGGACATTGCTCACCGGCGGCCGCGACCCGGCCGCCCTGCTGTGGCGCATCGACCCGGCCGACGCGGCCGCCGAGGCCTGCAGGGTCGCCCACCCCCCGGCAACGGCCGGGCAGTGGGGTGCTTACTTTTCCGACGTGGAGGCGCCCGCACCGTGCCGCTGACACCCACCTGACCCGGCTCGGCCCGGCTTGGCCTGGCTCGGGTTGGCTTGGCTCGGCTTGGTTAGGCCTGGCCCGGCTCGGGTCGGCTCGGCTTGGGTAGGCCTGGTTCGGTCCGGCCTGACCCGGCTTGCAACGGCCCGGCTTGGCGAGGCCTGGCCCAGTCTGAGCCAGCCCGGCGCGGCCTGACCCGGCGCGGTCCGGCCCGACCCGGCGAAGCCCGGCATGACGCGACGCGGCCCGGCGTGGATCGGCTGGTGCGGTCGGCCGAATCCGGCCCAGCCCCGCCTGACTCGGCCCGGCCCGGCCCGGCCCGGCCCGGCGCGGCTTGGCGCGGCCCGGCGCGGCTCGGCCCGGCGCGGTCCGGCCTGACCCGGCGAAGCCCGGCGTGACGCGACGCGGCCCGGCGTGGATCGGCTGGTGCGGTCGGCCTAATCCGGCCCAGCCCCGCCTGGCCCGGCTCGGCGTGGTCCGGCCCGGCTTGGCGAGGCCTGGCCCAGTCTGAGCCAGCCCGGCGCGGCCTGACCCGGCGCGGTCCGGCTCGACCTGGTCCGGCCCAGCCTGGTCCGGCCCGGCTTGGCGCGGCCCGGCTTGGCTCGGAGTGGTCCGGCCCGGCCCGGCCCGGCCTGGCCCGGCGCGGTCCGGCCTGACCCGGCGCGGTCCGGCCTGGCCCGGCGAAGCCCGGCGTGACGCGACGCGGCCCGGCGTGGATCGGCTGGTGCGGTCGGCCTGATCCGGCCCAGCCCCGACTGGGCCGGCTCGGCGTGATCCGGCCCGGCTTGGCGAGGCCTGGCCCAGTCTGAGCCAGCCCGGCGCGGCCCGGCCCGACCCAGCCAGCCCGGCCCGACCCAGCCGGCCCGGCCCGGCCCGGTCCGGCCCGGCCCAGGCCTGGCCCAGTCTGACCCAGCCGGGCCCGACCCGGCCCAGGTGGGCTCCGGCGAACCCTGCTACCCACGGGCGGAAGCGTCTTGCCTGGTCAGGCGTTCGTCAATCTTCACCGGTTCTTTCTTGAGCGCGGACCCCCGACCGTGAACAACCCCGCGCCGGTAGGGCTGGAGGTCGCAAGGGAAGCGCACCGAGGGGGAGACATGACGTTCGTGGGCAAGGTGCTCGTCACGACCGCGGCGCTGGTGCTGGCGGGATCGACCACCGCCACCGCCAACGCCGCCGGGCCGGACACGGCCGCGGCTCAGGCGCCGGGAGGGTGCTTCCTGGGGCTGGTCTGCGGCGCGCTCGACAACCGGACCAACCACGCCGTGTACGTGGCGTGGGCCGACGACGACTCGGGCTTCGACTACGCCTGGGTTGCGCCGGGGACGAAGAAGGGCGGCCGCTGGAACGACGGGATCGATGTCGACTACTTCTTCGTCGAGACCGGCTGCCAGGCGACGACCAACGGCTGGATCACCTGGTACGACCCAGGCTGGTACAAGATCACCGACGACCAGACGGTGACCTTGAACGGCTATTCGTGCTGAAGCGGGCCATCGGGACGGCGGTGCTCGCCGCCGGGTGCCTGCTGCTCGCCGCCGGGTGCGCGGCCGAACCCGGGCTTCGCCCGCTGACCGGATCCGAAGAAGCGCTGCTGTACGACGCGGAGCAGGTGCTCGTCCGTGACTGCATGGCGCGGCACGGTTTCCGGATTCAGGTCACGCCCTCCGACCGGCGGCCGCAGCCGGAGCCGTTCCCGTACGTGGTCGACGACGTCGGCTGGGCGAGCGAGCACGGCTACGGCACCGATCTGCGGCGCATCGCCGATGCCGAAGCGGCGGCGGACCCGAACAAGGCGTACTTCGCCGGCCTGCCCGCCGACCGCCGGAAAGCGGCGCTGGCCGCGCTCAACGGGACTGGTCCCGGCCGGGTCGAGGCGGTCCTGCCGGTCGGCGGGCGGCTGGCGAGGTACGACAACGGCTGTACCTCGCGGGCGTGGCGGGAGCTCTACGGAGACCTCGCGACGTGGTACCGGGTGGACAAGGTCACCGAGCTCCTGCCCGGCCTGTGGCAGGGCGAGGTCGTGGCGGATCCGGCGTTCACCGCGGCCGTCACCCGGTGGAGCGGGTGCATGCGGGAGGCGGGTTTCCCGTACGAGTCGCCGGCGGCGGCGCGGGAGGCCGCCAGCCGGACGCCGGGGGACGGGGAGATCCGCACCGCCGTCGCGGAGGCCACCTGCGCCGCGCGCACCGGGCTGGCCGCCACTGCCCGCGAACTGGACCGGACGTGCCAGGACGGCGTCCGCGCGCAATACCGGACGGAACTGGAAACGAAACTCCGGCTGCAGCTCGCCGGCCTGCCGCGCGCTCGTGCCGTGCGGGCGAACTCACAGGGTTGAGAAACCGGAACCGAAAGAGAAGGGATCGATCGTGTGGAGGAATCGTATTACCGGCCTGTTGATTCTGGTGGTGGCGCTCTCCTTCGCCACCGCCCTGCCGGCGGGCGCGGCGGCCGCTCCGCCGACGGCCTCGGACGCGGACGGGTACGTCTACGCCTACACCGAGCCGGGCACCCATTGCCGGTGGAGCCTGGATGCGCCGAGCTGGGGTGACTGCACGAACAACGTCAACGCCGTGGTCAACAACGGCTTCCAGCAGACCTACGACAAGGTCAACCTCTACTGGGGAGCGGGCTACGCCGGGGCGTGGGCGTGCATCGGCCGCGGCGACACGTGGTTCCCGTTGAGCTCCGGCCAGTGGATCTTCAGCTGGGGACCGGGCAAGCGCGGCTACTGGGAGAGCCTGTTCAACAACATCGCCTCCAGTAAATGGGTCAGCCGCTGCGGCAACTGAGCGCCGCAGCGGGGTTGCAAGGGAGGGAAATCCGATGCACAAGGCAAGGAGAGCGGTGGGCGTCGCGTTCTGCGCGCTGACGCTCGCACTGGGGGCCGGGCTGGCGACGCCGGCCTCGGCCGCGACGGCCGGCAGACCGGTCGAGGCGCCGGCCGCGCAGCAGGATCTGGAGTGGCGGCTGCAGAACATCTACGCCACCTACGACGACTGCTACTGGGCCGGCTTCGACGGGTGGAACACCTATCAGTGGGATCACTGGCGGTGCCCGCAGATCCTGGGCACCTACTGGCTGATGGTGGCGGACAACTGAAAACCGTCTAGAACGAAAGGAAATCCGGCGATGGGCGATTTCATCATCTACAACTTCTACTACTCCCAGGAAGACGCGACCGCCCGCGAGCAGGCGGTCATCGAGGAGATGGTGCTCAACGCGCCGAGCCTCGACGTCGAGGCGGAGGTCCTGGTGACCGCCGGCGAGTAGTCCGGCCGCCGGGCGCTGTGTAGCGGACGGAGCCCGTGACACAGCGCCCGGCTCCTTCCGATTCGCTGTCAGCCAAGGGGTGTGTGAGCATGGGAAAAGTTCGTGAGCTGCCGCAGGCGGGCGAGCGCGGGCTGGCGCTCGACGCGGCGATCGACCACGGCCTGCGGGCCATCCGGAACCGGGGCTGGGCTGCCGAGCTGACCGATCTCGGCGGCGCGCCCGGTGCGTGGAAGTGCGCGCTGAGCGCCGATGGCCGTCACCTGGCCAACGGCTTCGGCAAGGGGCCCGGGGACTCGGCCCGAGCGGGCGCGGTGTTCGAGTCGCTGGAGCACCACGTCAGCGGTCCGCGGTTCGTGCTCCCGGAAACGGTCGAGCTGCGCTCCTCGCACGAGGTGGCCGGTGGTGCGCTGCGCGGCGATCCGGGGGTGGCGGTCCTCGCCGACACCGCCGACGACCTGCTGGCGTGCCGCACCTACCGTGACCTCGCGGGCGCGCGGACCACCTCGGTGCCCGTGTACCTGAGCTGCCCCGACTACCTGCTGGACGACCACGAGGAGTTGCGGGAGGAGCTCGGCGACGGCTACGACTACGCGGTCGTCGAGCGCTACGCGACCAACAGCGGCTGCGCGGCCGGTTCGAGCGAGGCGGAGGCCGTGGTCCACGCGCTGAACGAGGCGATCGAGCGCGACGCCTGGTCGTTGCTTCTGCTGCGGACGTTCCTCGCGCCCGGCTCGCCGGCCCCCGCGGTGATCGCCCGGGACTCGCTGCCGGAGGAGCTCGCCGAACTCGCCGGCTACGCCGAGGACCGAGTGGGCAAGCCCGTCACCCTGATCGAGATGACCACCGACCTCGGCGTGCCGAGCGTCATGGCCTACTCGGCTCCCGAAGCGGGCGTGCCGGCGCACCGGTTCGGCTGCGGTGCCTCGCTGTCGCGCCGGCACGCCGTCACGAGGGCGCTCAACGAAATCCTGCAGTGCGTCGCGACGGACGAGGCTTTCGGCGTCCCCGAACCGCCGCTGCCGGAGCACCTGCGCGAGTATCCGCCGTTCTTCGCCTGCGGCGTGATGGATTTCGGCGAAGCGCTGACGCGGGCGCACTCGGTCCGCTTCGTCGACACCGCGGCGCCCGGCGGCCCGGAACAGCACCTCACGCGGCTCGCGGGCATCCTCACCGGACGCGGCTACCGGCCGTGGGTGCGGGAGCTGTTCCGCGCGGACAACGGCGTCGCGGTCGTCAGTGTGATCGTCGCTGGGCTGGAGAAGTTCATGGTGGTGACCTCCGGCAACCTGGTGGTCCCCGGCCCGCGCGGCCGGGCGGCGATCCGGCTGCGGGAGGCGGGGTGAGCCGCCCCGCCGAGCCCCTGCCGACCCGCCGCGACCACGGCCCGTTCGCTCCACCCGCCCAGCTGGCGCAGCTGCGGCAGGAGGAGCCGCTGAGCCGGATGAGCTACCCCGGCGGTCACCTCGGCTGGCTGGTCACCAGCCACGCCCTGGCCTGCGCGATCCTGGCCGACCCGCGGTTCAGCGCGGCCCAGGAGCTGCGGCGCGCGGTGATCCCGCGGCCGGTGGTCCCGCGTGAGCCGCCGCCCCCGGCGCTCCCCGGGATGTTCGGCGGCCTGCACGCCGAGGAGCACCGCCGTTACCGTCGGCTGCTGGCGCCCTTCTTCTCGGCGCGGCAGGCCCGGCTGCGCGTGCCGCGGATCCGGGACATCGCCGACGAGCTCGTGAACCGGATGCGCGACGCCGGCCCGCCCGCCGACCTGCTGGAGGATTTCGCGGTGCCCTTCGCGTTGCGCGTGCTGTGCGAAGTGGTCGGTGTCCCCGATGCCGACCGGGAGCAGGTCGGCCACGATTCGGCCCTGCTGTTCCGCCAGCAGGGCACCGCCGAGCAGATCGCCGAGTCGTTCACCGGCATCTACGGGTACCTGCACGAACTCGTCGCGGCCAAGCGCGCGCGGCCGTCCGACGACGTGCTGGGGCACCTCGTCGCCGGCACCGGACTTTCGGACCCGGAGGTGGCGGGCGTGGGTTTCTTGTTGCTCGCGGCCGGTCACGACACCCCGGCGAGCATGGTGGCACTGGGCACGTTCGCCCTGGTGACCCACCTCGGCCGGCCGTCCGCGGTTCTCGCCGGGCCGGCCGCGCTCGCCGCAGTCGTCGAGGAACTGCTGCGGTACTTGACCATCGCCCAGTTCGGGACCACCCGGACCGCACTGTCCGATGTGGAGATGGCCGGCCGGCTGGTCGCGGCGGGCGACACGGTGACGGTGTCCCTGCCGGCCGCGAACCGCGACCCGGCGCGGTTCGCCGACCCGGACGCTTTCGACCTCGCCCGCCCGGCCACCGGCCACCTGGCCTTCGGGTACGGCGTCCACCAGTGCCCCGGCCGCCACCTCGGCCGGGCGGAACTGCGCGTCGCGTTCCAGACCCTGTTCCGCCGGCTCCCTTCGCTCCGCTTGGCGGTTCCCGCCGGGGAAGTCCCGATGCGGGGCGACAGCACCGTCCACGGCGTGCGGCACCTGCCCGTCACGTGGTGAGCGCCAACGGTTGACGACCGTGACCGCGGTCACCTACTCTCACCGGAGTCCCGCTCGGTTGAATCGTTTCAAGTCTCCGGGAGTCGACGTGGCCGGACGGCAGCGCCGCAAGAAAGCCCCTCGTACGGCCGAAAGTCTGCTGGCCGTTCTCCTCATGGTGCTCGGTCTGCTGCCCGGCACCGAGGCCGCCGCGGCGACCGCGGCCACCCTCGACGGGCTCACCACGAACGGCCGGACCAACCCACTCGGCATTCCCGGAGCGGGCCCCGTCTTCGGCTGGCAGATCTCCTCGCCGCGTCGGGCGGTCACCCAGACCGCCTACGAGCTCGAGGTCGGCCGGACGCCGGGAGCCGCCGATGTCTGGCGCTCCGGCCAGGTCGAGTCGGCGCAGCAGGTCGACGTCGCCTACGGCGGGCCGGATCTCGCCTCCGGCGTCCGGTACTTCTGGCGCGTCCGCAGCTGGGACGACCAGGGTTCGCCGAGCCGGTGGAGCCGGCCCGCGTGGTTCGAGACCGGGCTGCTCACCGCGGCCGACTGGGGTTCCGCGGCCTGGATCGGCAAACCGGCGCCGTCGTACGACCAGTGGACCGACTACACCGTCACCGAGGACTTCCGGCTGAACAACCTGGCCTTCGGCACCTTTCTCCGTGCCCGGGATGTCGACAACGCCTACATGTGGCAGCTCAACGTCGGCGACTCCGCGACGTCCGTGCCGCTGCTGCGTCCGCACCTGCGCGTCAACGGCGGCTACTCGGTGCTGGCCGAAGTGGACCTGCGGCCGTTCGGGTTCACCCGGGCCGGCCTGCTGGCCGGGACGCACACCGTGGCCTACACCGTTGACGGCACCACCATCCGGACCACTTTGGACGGTGTTCTCATCGATACCCGCACGGCCGCCGGATTCCCGAGCGGGCGGGCCGGTCTGCGCACCTACGACACGGAATCGGCCACCGTCACGAAGTTCGCCGTCACCAAACCGGACGGCACCGTGCTGGCGAACCTCGAATTCGCCGTGCCCAACCCGTTCACCGGCGGCAGCATCGACAACGGAGCACTGACGGTCGCGGGCGGCACCGACGCCCTGTTCGCCGGCCGTGACTCCTTCGCACCGCTGCTGCGGACGTCGTTCTCGACCACGCCTGGCAAGCGCGTGGCCCAGGCCCGCGTGTACGCGTCGGCGCACGGCGTCTACCAGCTCACGCTCAACGGCCGCAAGGTCGGCGACCAGTACCTCGCGCCGGGCTACACCGAGTACGCCAAGCGGATCCAGTCCCAGACCTACGACGTCACCGAGCTGGTCCGGGCGGGTGCGAACGGGTTCGGGGCGGCGCTCGGCGACGGCTGGTGGGCCGGGAAGATCGGGCTCGCCGGCAAGGGCCAGTACGGGACCGACCTGGCGCTCGTCGCCCGGTTGAAGATCACTTACGCCGACGGCGGCGTGCAGTGGGTCGACACGGCACCGGGCTGGAAGTGGAGCACCGGCCCGTTCGCGGCGACCGACAACCAGCTCGGCGAGACCTACGACGCCCGGCTCGAACAGCCCGGCTGGGCAGCCGCCGGGTTCGACGACTCGGCGTGGGCGCCGGTCGTCACGCGACCCTCGGACACGGCGAAGCTGTCGCCGCAGCCGGACGAACCGGTGCGGGAAACCCAGGTCCTCGCCACGAAGGCGGTCAGCCACCCGGCGCCGGGGGTGACCGTGTACGACCTCGGCCAGAACATGGTCGGCGTCGCCCGGGTGAAGCTCACCGGCAAGGCGGGGGAGACGGCCAAGCTCCGGCACGCCGAGGTGCTCAACCCGGACGGCACGATGTACGTGGCGAACCTGCGGGCGGCGACCGCTACGGACCACTACCGGTTCGCGAAGGACGGCACGATCACCTACCAGCCGACCTTCACCCAGCACGGTTTCCGCTACCTCGAGGTCACCGGGCTCGCCACGCCGCCGGCCGCCGCGGACGTGCAGGGCGTCGTGTGGGGTTCGGACCTGCGCCGCACCGGCACGCTGGGGACGTCCGACGCCATGCTGAACCAGTTGCTCAGCAACGTTTCCTGGGGCGCGCGGGGCAACTTCCTCTCGATCCCGACCGACACCCCGGCCCGCGACGAGCGGCTGGGCTGGACCGGTGACATCAACATCTTCGCGCCGACGGCGAGCTACCTCAGCGACACCCGGGCCTTCCTCGGGAAGTGGCTGACCGACGTCCGTGACGAGCAGAAGAGCAGCGGGTCGATCCCGGCCGTCGTCCCGTCGACGAACGGTGCGTTCGACGAAAGCGGTGTCGGCTGGGAGGATGCGCTGATCACCGTGCCGTACGCCCTGTGGCACGCCTACGGCGACGCTCAGGTGCTGCGCGACAACTACGACGCGATGAGCCGCTTCTTCGCCTACGCCCGCGCGAGTGCCGGGCCGGACAACCTGGAGACCGGGCGGCTGACGTTCTTCACCAACGACTGGCTCAACCTCGACGACCCGTCGGACCAGGGCGTGCTCGGCACCGCGATCTGGGCGCAGGACGTCCGGATGATGGCGGAGATGGCGGCCGCGGTGGGCCGGACCGCCGAAGCGGCCGAGTACGCCAGGCTGGACAACGACGTTCGTGCCGCGTTCACCCGCGCCTATGTGGCGGCGGACGGGACGGTGCTGGGCAATTCGCAGACCGGGTACGCCCTGGCGCTCGGCATGGACCTCCTCACCGATCCGGCGCTGAAGGCCAAGGCGGGGGCGAAGTACGTGGCGAAGCTCGCCCAGAGCGACAACCACCTCAAGACCGGGTTCATCGGGACGCCGTGGCTGATGCCGGCCCTGACGAACATCGGCCGCGACGACCTCGCCTACACGTTGCTGTCCAAAAAGGACTACCCGTCGTGGGGGTACGAGATCGGCAAGGGCGCGACCACCGTGTGGGAACGCTGGAACTCGATCCAGCCCGACGGCACGTTCGGGCCGGTGGACATGAACTCGTTCAACCACTACGCCTACGGGGCGGTCGCCGACTGGATGCACCAGTACATCGGCGGCATCCGGATCAAGGAGGCCGGCTACCGCCGGAGCGTCATCGAGCCGCACCTCGGCGGCGGGCTCACCCACGCCGAAGGCGCCATCGACACCGTCTACGGGCGGCTGTCGAACGCCTGGAGCGTCACCGGTGACGGGCTGACGATGGACGTCACCGTGCCCGCCGGCACCACCGCCGAAGTGGTGATCCCCGGAGGCAGCGTCACCGAGTCGGGCAAGCCGGTGCGGTGGGCCCCGGGTGTTTCGAGCGTGACGTACGACGTGGCGAAGAAGGCCACCGTCGTGGTCGTCGGGTCCGGGAGCTACCGCTTGAGGAGCCGCCCGAGGTAGAGGTCGCGCGCGACGAGGCTGACCGCCAGGTGGTCGGCGAGCGGGTCGAAGAAGGCGTTGCGGTACTTGGCGTCGGTCACCGTCGAGGCGGCGAAGTACAGGCCGGAGAACGCGGCGATGAACAGCGAGACCTGCAGCAGCTCCTGCGGGATCGGCAGCTGGATGCCGAACAGCGTGCCGCCGGCGGGGTCGCGGCCGATCCACGCCTTGATCACCGCGTGCTGCACCGCGACGATCCCGAAGATCACGAAGAAGACGAACACGAGGGTGGCGAGCACGAACGTCTGCAGCACCTGGGTCAGGACGAGGACGAGGATCATGTTCGCCCGTTCCAGCTTGGTGAGCGGGAGCCGTTCGGGGACGTCGTCCGCGAGGAAGGCGGCCAGCGGCGTTTCGCGCAGCTTGTCGAGGCCGACGGGCGCGGTGCGCGATTGGGTCAGCCGGGTGACCTCGTCCTTGAGCGCCGCGAGCAGGAAGACCACGGCGACCACGGCGAGCAGCCCGACGACCAGCCACATCCGCTGCCGCGGCAGGGCGGCGCCGACCTGCCAGATCTCGGTGGTGAAGAACCCGAAGACGGTGAACAGCAGCAGGAGCGGCAGCGCCCGGCTGGTCAGCTCGCCGAGCAGCCGCGTCTGCCGGTAGGCGGCCCGCAGCGCCCAGCCGACGATCGAGCCGACCCCGACGAAGGCGGCCGCGAACAGCCCGACCAGGATCGCCAGCTGGGTGCCGAAGCCGAGCGGTATCGAGTCGCCGTCGACGATCCAGTCGACCACGGGCACGACGACCACGAACACCGCCGCCATGACCGCCGCGGGCACGGTTCCGCCGCGGTCGACCAGCTTGCGCCGCACCCACCGTGCGGTGAGCCACGAGCCGAGGGCCGGGAAGACGACCAGGCTCAGCAGCAGGCCGGTGTAGCCGAGGGCGTAGAGGTCGTTTTCCATGAGCCGGTCGAAGTCCGCATCGGTCCGGCCGTCCACAGCGGACAGCACGGCGGCGAGCACCCGCCAGGCCGCGACGAACACGACGGCGGGCCCGACGCGCACCAGAAGCTGCGCGGGCCGCCCCCGTACGACGGCGGGCAAGCCCCGCCGCCGAAACCACTGCTCGACGGCTTCGACGCCGCGTTCGTCCGCCATGTTCGCCTCCCGATCGGCGCGGCCGCCGCCGGGATGCTAGCGCGGCCCGGCTGCCGGGCACGGCTGGGTGGGCGGCGCGGCTGGGTGGGCGGCGCGGCGGGGTGGGTCGCGTGGCGGGGCTGCATAGCGGGGTTGGTCGCGTGGCGGGCTGGGTTGCAGGGCTGGTGGGCCGCGCGGCTGGTACGCCGCGCGGCCAGGTGGGCGGCGCGGCGGGATGCGCAGCACGGAGGGATGGGTCGCGCGGCCAGGTGGGCTGCGCGGCGGGGGTGGGCGGCATGGCCGGGTGGGCGGCGCGGCGGGATGCGCGGCACGGAGGAATGGGTCGCGCGGCCAGGTGGGCTGCATGGCGGGGCCAGAGAGTCGGCTGGGCGGAATGGCGAGTTGAGTCGCATGGCCGGGTGGGCAGCTCGGCCGCGTGGGCCGCGGCGGGATGAGTCGCACGCCCGGTGGGCCGCAAGGCGACGTGAGCCGCATGGCCGGGTGGGTCGGGCGGCGGGATGGGTCGCACGGCCGGTGGGCTGCACCGCGAGCCGGGGCCGCATAGCGAGGTGGGCCGCACGGCCGAGTAGGTCGCGCGGCCGGGCGGGCCGGAACGCCCCACGCCGTACCGACTGGCTGGTATGTTGGCCGCGTGATCGAAGCGGCGCGCCGGACCTGGCGACTCATCGAGCCCTACCACGGCATGATCTACTTCGCCCCGGAAGCCGCCGCGGCGTACCAGGAGCTCGGCCTGACCGGCCGTGCGGGCTACTTCGCCTCGAGGTCGGCGGCGCTGGGTGCGGTCCCGGCCCCGGTCGTGGTCGCGACCTTCTACAACTTCAACCCCGTCCTCGTCCGGGAGTCGATCTCCGCCGCCCGGGCCGCCACCGCGCCGGATGCCGTCCTGGCCGCGCGCTACGCCGCAGCGGACCGGGCGCTGCGCGGCGCCTTGGGCGACGCGATCGGCTCTCCGGAGATGCACCGGGCGGCCACCCTGCTGCGCGAGGCCGCCGAGGCCGTCGCCGACGACGTCGTCGGCCGCCCGCTCTACGCCGCCCACGCGGCCCTGCCGTGGCCCACCGAGCCGCACCTGGTCCTGTGGCACGCGCAGACCCTGCTCCGCGAATACCGCGGCGACGCCCACATCGCGGCCCTGCTGACGGCGGGCCTGAGCGGCGTCGAAGCGCTCGTCACCCACGCTGCTTCCGGTGCTGTCCCGGCGGAAACCCTGCGTACTTCCCGGTCGTGGTCCGAAGAGGACTGGAGCCGCGCCGTCGACGGCCTCCGTGAGCGGGATTGGCTCACCGACGATGCCGAGCCGACGTTCACGCCCACGGGTGCGGCGCGCCGGGCGGAACTCGAGAAGGCGACCGACGAGAACAGCGTGGCGCCGTATGCGCACATCGGCGAACCCGCGTGTGCCGAACTGCAGGAACTGGTGCGGCCGTTCAGCCGGGCGGTGGCGGAGAAGTTCATGCCCTGGGTGCTCGCGAGGCAGTAGCCGCGCACGTCGCGAGCCGGAAAATCGGTTCCGGATCGCCGACGGTGTCACGCCGAACTTCCACCAAGGCGTCCTCGACTACGGCACCCACCGCCGGTCGATCGTGAGCACCCGCGACCGGACCGAGCCGGTCGTGGCGGTCGCCGAGCCGCGCGCGATCGACGGGACGGCGACCACCTGGGGACCGCTGACGTTCGTGGAAGCTCCGGAACTGGTCGCCGTCCTGGCGGAGTTCCCGGCGTTCCGGGTGCTGACCCCGGCTGACCTGGCCGGGCCGTTCGACGCGGACACGTGGCCGGGGTACGCCCCCGAAGACCTGAAGTACTGGTCTCCGGCCGATCTGGGCGAGGTGCTCTTCAACTACTGGGACTGACCCGGAAAGTTCACGCGCCGAAGGCCGCCGCGTGGTCGCGCGCCCACTCCGCGAGGGTGCGGGCCGGTCGTCCGGTCACCTGCTCCACGGTCGGCCGCACCACGTCGGGCGTTTCGACCGTGTCCGACCAGTAGTCGAGGAGCATCGAGATGATGTCCTCGCCGACGCCGTAGGAACGCATTTCGGCGCGGAACTCGTCCGGCGTGTTCTCGGTGAACCTCAGCTCCCGGCCGATGGCGGTGCCGATCGTGTCGAGCTGCTCGACCCGGCTCAGCGCCTGTGGGCCGGTCATGGGGTAGTGCCGGCCGGCGTGTCCCGGTTCGGTCAGTGCTACCGCGGCGACGGCGGCGATGTCGGCCTCGTGGATCGGGGCCTGCGCGGAGGCCGGGTAGGGGCCGGTCACTCCGCCGGTGTAGCGGATGGGCCGGGCCCACGACAGCAGGTTGCCGGCGAAAGTGCCGGGCCGCAGGATCGTCCAGCTCGCGCCGCTGTCGCGGACGGCGTCCTCGATCGCGGAGTGGTGCACCTGGCTGGCCGACCCGCGGTCACGCTCGTGTTCCAGCGCCGCGGCGAGCGAGGAGAGCAGCACCAGGTGCGCGACGCCCGCGGCCGCGGCCGCCTTGACGAATCCGGCCACCCCCGCCACCGGGAAGACGAACGCGCTGTCGACACCGTCGAACAATCCCTCCGGCGGCGCCGTGGTCAGGTCGCCGGCGACCAGCTCCGCCTTCCCGGGCAGGCCGGCCTTCTCGGGTGTGCGGGTCAGGGCCCTCACCCGGTGCCCGGCGGCAAGCAGTTCGCCGACCAGGTGGCGGCCGATCGTGCCGGTGGCGCCGGTGACGAGAACGGTCTTGGGGCTGGGCGTGGTGGTCGTGTTCATGAGGTGGAGGATGTCCGGTATTGCGGCAAGATCCTTGCCGCGATCCACCGCATCATGGAGACATGTCGAACCCGGCTGCCCGCCTGCTGGCGTTGCTGACCCTGCTGCAGACGCGCTCGTCGTGGACCGGCGCGGAGCTGGTCGACCGGCTCGGCACGAGTCCCCGCACGGTGCGCTACGACATCCGGAAGCTGCGTGACCTCGGCTACCCCGTCGAAGCGGCCCCCGGGGTGGCCGGTGGCTACCGGCTGCGCCCCGGAACCGCGCTGCCCCCGCTGCAGCTCGACGACGACGAGGCCGTGGCCATCGTCATCGCGTTGCGGATGGCCACCGGCGCCGGCACCACCGACCTCGGCGAGGCTGCCGGGACCGCACTGGTGAAACTCGAACAGGTGCTGCCACGCCGGCTGCGGGGACGGGTCGCGGCCATGCGCGACTACACGCAGACAGCCCGAGCCCCCGGCGGCGTCGCCCCCGACCTGCTGGTCTTCCTCACCGCCGCCTGCCGCGACCACCGCCGCGTCCGCTTCGGCTACCTGACCCGCGAAGGCGAGGCGACCCGCCGCGAGGTGGAGCCGCACCGCGTCGTCCAGGTGGGGCGGCGGTGGTACCTCGTCGCTTTCGACCCCGACCGCGGCGACTGGCGGCAGTTCCGCCTCGACCGGATGACCGTGAAACGCCCGGAGGGCGCGACGTTCACCCCGCGTGAGGCCCCGTCCGCCACCGATGTGGTGCACGGCATCGACTCCGCGTTCGCCCGCCATCGCGCCGTCGCCCTGGTCGGCGCACCCGCCGCCGAGATCATCGCCAGAGTGCCGGCGGCCGTCCCCGTCGAGGTGGTGGACGAGCATCGGTGCCGCGTGCACGCCACCGCCGAGTCACCGGCCGCGCTCGCCCTCAACCTGCTGATGCTGGACGCGGATTTCGTACTCGAACAGTCCGCACCCGACCTCGACACCGCACTCGACACCCTCCGCCGGCGGCTCGGGGGTGCGTCCTGCCCGTCGGCAAATTGAGTGGTCCGGGGCCGACCACGACCGTACGGTGAGCCCATGCACGCCGGGCTCACGGAGCGCATCGAGGCGAACGTCGTCGAACACGCCTGTCATCTGCATCGCCATACCGAGGGCATGACTGTCACGGAAACCGACGATCTGGTGATCGCCGACAGCGGTATCGAAGGCGATGCCAGTACCGGTGCCGACACCTTCAACATCGTCGCGAACGCTCGGTTCGCGCCGGATGAGGTGAAGGACCGCCTCTACCGCACGGTGTTCAAGCTGCGTTTGACCGGCCGTGCCTTCTCCTGGTCGGCCGGTCCGAATTCCGCGGATTTGCCGTTCGGCTCCGTCGAATTGACGGCCGGGCGAAGGGAAGCTGCGATGTGGGCCCCCGCCGCGGACATCCCCGTTGCGGACCGGCTCCCGGATCTGGAAATCCGCCGGGTCCGTACCCCCGAGGAACTCGCCGACTACGCCCGGATCCTGGCCGCCAACCGGAATCCGCCCGCCGTCGCCGTTGCCGAGTTCTACGATCGTGTGGCCTCGTCAGCCCTCGCCGAGGACTGCCCGGCGCACTATCTACTCGGTTACCACCACGGCGCGCCGGTCAGCGCAGGCGAGGTTTTCCTACACGCCGGGGTCGCCGGTATCTACAACATCTCCACCTTGGCCGCTTTCCGGCGCCGGGGATTCGGTGGCGTCATGACCTCGGCCGCGATAGACAGTGCTCGCGCCGCCGGATACGACACGGTGGCGCTGCGAGCGTCCGCCGAGAGCGAGCCGGCGTACCGCCAGCTCGGTTTCCGTGCCGATGGCTGGTTCACCGAGTACCCCGTCCCGATCGTTTCGTTGGAAGACCGCGGCTACACCACGCGGGAGCAGCTGATCTCCATCGGCTTCGAACACGTTCACGTGGAAAACGAGCGCTACGACGGCCCGCAAGCCGGTGTCGCCGACATCTCCGGCGTTCCGCACTACTTCCTCAGGCTGAACAACTTCTTCGAGGACGGTGACGAGTTCTCCGTCTGGCCGATCGACGACGAGGGTCTCGCCCTCGAACAGGAAGCCTGGCGTCTCCACGTGAAAGCATGGGACGCGGGGGAGTGTGAACCCGCGCGCTTCAATGAGCTCGAATCGCTGCTGGAGGCTCGCCGTACCACGCCGCCCGCCATTGCGCGAACGATGTTCGCGCAATGGCGTTTCGACGAACGCGATGCGCGCCACGACGACAGCGGCCCTACCTACCTGATGCGCTGGCGCTAGTACTGCGGGACGGGAGTCAGGTGCCGGCGGTCGAGCAGCCGGGGTGAAATGGGTAAGAATACCCATGTGCGCATGGGAAAATCCGGTCGCTTGCGGACGCTGTCACCGGGCAGAACCATGAGAACCCATGAGACGCAACAAGATGAGCTGGATCCGCAGAGGACTGATCGCGCTGAGTGCGGCGGCGCTGGCCACGGTCGCCGTGGCGGCACCGGCCTCCGCCGGCTCCGAGGGGCCGTGGTGCTTCAAGTGGCGGGGGCAGGTGATCTGCGTTCCGGTGCACCTCGACTGGAACTGGGAGCTCGGCTGCCCGCAGTGTGGCCTGGCGGTCGACTGGCTGCCCGACCCGCAAGAGGTCGTGGGCCGGCGGATCGCGCTCGGGCTGGGTGAGCTCAGCAGTGCGGGACGCACCCCCGACCCGGTGCGGCGGGCCCAGTTGCGGGCCGCGGCGTTCGACGAGTTCACCCAGGCCGCCCAAGCGAGTCCGGGCGCCCGGCCGTTCCCGGCGCGGGTCGGCTTCATCGACGAGCTCGGTACCGTCAAGCCACAGCCGGAGCCGTGGCTGCAGGCCGCCGCACAGGACATCTCCGCCGGCGTCGGGTACATCCAGCTCGCGCTGAACGACTGGACCGGTGGCGGAGCCGTGTTCCGCCAGCAGGCTGTCGCGAAGCTCGACGAGGCCTACGCGGAGCTGGCCCACGCCCAGGTGATCGGCACCTGACGCGTCAGGGGTGGTGGTTGCGGGCGACGCGGATGAGCACGGAACGGCGGTGGTGGCCGAGCTTGGCGCGGATGTTCTCCAGGTGGCGGTTGACCGTGCGGACGGCGATCTGCAGCTCCTCGGCGATCTCGCGGTTGTCGTAGCCCTTGGCCAGGCAGCGCAGCACATCCCGCTCCCGGGTGGTGAGCGGGCGGGACGATTCGTGCAGTTCGCCGATCAGGTGCGCGGCGAGGTCGGCGGGCAGGACCGGGCCGGTGAGCACGGCCGCCACGGCCGCGGTCAGCTCCGCGGCGGTGGTCGCCTTGCTGACGCAGCCGTGGGCCCCGGCGCGGACCGCCGCCAGGAACTCCGCGGGTTCTCCTTGGGAAAGCACGAGAATCCGGATATCGGGCCAGTGGACGCGCAGGTAGCCGATGACGTCGACGCCGCTGCCCGCCCCGGGGCCCAGCCGCAGATCGACCAGCGCGACGTCGGGGTGGAGCCGGTCGGCCAGCCGGCAGGCGGCCGGCGCGTCCGCGGCCTCACCCACGACCGTCACCCGGCCATCGCGCTCGAGTGCGGTTCGGACACCGTCACGGGTGATCGGGTGATCCTCGACGACCAGCAACCGGACCGGATTTCCCGGCATGCTCACCTCTCCCTCGGGGGATGCGCAGTTCCACTTCGGTGCCCTGGCCGGTGCGGCTGCGGATGCGGACCTGCCCGCCGAGGCGTTCCACCCGAGCCCGGACCGACAGCCGCAGGCCGATCCCGTTCGTGTCGCGGCCCGGCTCGAACCCCACGCCGTCGTCCCGGACGCTCACCGTGACATCGCTGCGATCCTGCAACACGGTGAGCCAAACCCGGTGCGCCCGTGCGTGTTTGACGACGTTGCTCAGCAGTTCCGCAACCGCGGCGACGACGTCGGCCGCCACGGCCTCCGGCAACCGGACCGGGCCGCTCGCCACCAGGCGGACCGGGATCTCGTCGCGCCGTCCGGCGAGCTCGGCCAACTCCTCGCGCAGCGACACGACACCGGCCGGAACCGGGTCGGGATCGGAGCGCGCCAGACCGCGCAGCGCCGCCTCCTGCCGGGCGATCCCCTCGGCCACGGCGGCCAGCGCCGGCGCGGCCGACAGTTCCCCGATCCGGGCCCGGAGCCGGCCCAGGTTCTGCAGGACGTCGTCGTGGATCCGCGCGGCGAGGCGCTCCCGTTCGGCCAGCCGCGCCGTCCGCTCGCCGTGCCGGATGGCCTGCTCGCGCAGCTGGTCGAGCTGACCGGCGGCCACGCCCACCGCGCCACCCAGCAGCACGTACGACAGGCCCCAGCCGACCACGGTCAACAGCTGCAGGAACGACAGCCGCGCGAACGCGACCTCATTGGCCGCGTAAGCGAACGGCAGGCTCAGCCCGACCACCGCTCCGGCGACCAGGCCACCCGGAATCCCCCGGACGACGCCCCACGCCGCGACCGCCGCGGCCGGATACGCGCCCATGAACGACGGGTGGTCGGTCAGCACCGCGTGCGCCGGGTACACCCGGCCGTACCCCACGATCAACGCCACGGCCGTGGCCAGATCGGCGGCGAGCACGAGCCGCATCCGCCGCACCGCGGCCATCGTCAGCCAGGCCGTCCAGCATCCGGTGGCGATCAGGGCGACGCCGGCCTCGACCGGCCGCTGGATCTGACCGCCGGCGAACGCCACCACCAGCATCCAGCCGAACGCCAGCCAGCGCAGGCCGAGCACCAGCAGCATGGGGGCCGGATGCCTGGGTTCGGTCGGCATCTACCCGACCCGGACGGCAACTTCGTCGGGCGGCCAGGTGCAGGCGGACCGGCTCAAGAAGTGCTTTTCACAGGCCTGGATCGAGACCAGGTACGTCGTCGCCGGCCGGACGTCGGGCAAGGTGACCTCGAAGCCGGCCACCTCACGGTGCCGTTCCGACCACGGCGTTCCGTCGGCCGGCTGCCAGGTGACGTTGAACGCGTCCGCGGCGCCGTACTGCCAGCCGACGTGGATTCCGTCGGCGTCGGCGTAAGCCGCGGTGATGCACGGGCGATCGCGCGCCGCACAGGGGCCGGCGAGGTCGCGGGCCCGGCGGGAGTACTGCTGTCCCACGTGGACCTCCGGGTCGCCGTCGGCGGTCAGGACGATGGTGCCGCCACGGAAGTTCACGTAGGCGATGGTCGTGTCGTCCACGTTGCCGTCGGTGGGCCGGCCGAGCACGCCGGACGGGCCGCCGGCGGCGATCCAGGCGTTGAAGATCGGTACGGCCATGGTGATCGGCTCCTCCGGCGGGAAGGCGTACACCACTTCACTCCACCCGAATCGGTTGCCGACGACCGGAGTCCACGGCGTGTAGCGCACGCCCGCTTCGGCCGAGCGGGTGTCGGCGGCCGGGCAGCCGACCCCGACGCGCCCGCCCCGGTGCAGCCACCAGTCGTGTACGGGCGCATCGACGGCGAACCGGGGGCAGTCGTACCGGGCGGACCGATCGTTCGCGATGGCGATGATCGTCGCGCTCACCGCCGCACCGGCCGCGAGCAGGACCAGGACCGTGCGAACGGCCAAGCTCCGCGCGGGCGGCGGACCGAGCGGCAGCTCGAGGTCCGGTGCGGCGAGGAGCCTGGCGATGCGCGCCTGCCGCCAGGACCACCCGGCGGCCGACGGCAGGCACCCGGCCACCGCACCGCTCAGTGCGGTGATCCCGTCCACCTCACCCAGCACCGCGGCGAACCCGGTCAGGCCGACGATGACGAGGACCGTTGCGCCGACACTGCGAACCAGCCGCCACCACCACGGCGCCGCCAGCCACTGCCGTGCCCAGCCGGCGGACACGTTCCACACGTCCGGCTCGGGAAACCGCTTTCCCCGGCGGGCTTCCCGCACCACGGCTCGCCGGACCGCGAAACCGAGATTCCACCACGCGACCTGCGCTCCCACAATGTCCGCGAGCACGCGCTGCCCGGCACCCGTGCCCGACGCGGCGATCACCCCCACCAAGCCGAGTCTACGGTTTCACCGGGGCGACCGCACTACCCTGGATGGACGCTGTGCGGCTACGGCAGCGGTCTCACGACAATAGTAGGCATGGGCAATCTTACCCACGGTCGAGTGGGCAAGATCGGACGCTTATCGGCCCGCACTTCCTGTGCCAGCATCGATTACCGGAAAGGAAATCGGGATCCGCGAATCACCCCGGCGCCCCGGCGACATTCGATGCGAAAGGCGAACACCGTGAAATACGGATTTGTCAAAAGATCCGCAAAGGCTTTGGCCCTGGCCACCGCGCTCCTGTCGGCGGTCTCGTTGACCACCGCAACGCCCGCGCAGGCGAGCATCGTGCAAGTGTGGGACAGCGTCGAGGGGGCCACCCCCTGGACCCGCTGGCAGGGCGGCGGTTCCGGGGACGGTGTCGCCGGCTACGACCTCAACGGCGGCGTCGCCCGCTCCGGCGCCAACGACGGCTGGCTTTACGTCGGCAACGGCTGGGCCGCCAACCGCATCCCGGTCAACATCTCCAATTGGAACCGCGGCAACTGCGCCGTCGGCGTCTGGTTCAACCCTCTCACCCCGGCCGGCGCCCAGGTCGGACTCCAGATCTGGAACCCCGACGGCTGGCGCATCATCGCCGAGACCTACCCCTGGTTCCCCGGCGGCGGCTACCGCCAGGCCTTCATCACCGGCCTCGACCTGCGCGGGTTCACCGGCGACATCTACCTCCAGGTCATCTACGGCAACGGCAACGGCACCAAGACCTTCGTGCGCTTCGACGACATGGCCATCCAGTGCTCCTTCTGACCTGTCCGATCGAGTCCCTCAGCGCTGCCCGGGGCCGCCCAAGTGCCGTTGCAGGTGCCGGTGGCGGAACTGGTGGACCGCGCCGTACTGGCGGAGCACGCCGCGGTCGCGGGCGTCGTCCAGGAACCCGAACAGGCGCCACGGGAGCTTGCCGCGCGCGGCGAGCACGAGCCGGGCCGTGGTGAACCTGGCGTACGCGCTGAGCAACATCCAGGCGGCGGCGTAACCGAGCGCGATCCGGACCGCGTAGCCGAGGCCGAGCACCGCGAAGATCACCGCGATCGCCAGCATGGTCCCGGTGCCGGCCAGGAGCACGTTCCGGTCGGCGCGGAGGGTGGCGCCCGGACTCGTCGGGCGGTCGAGATCGGCGAGCACCACCACGCCGTCGCCGCGGCCGTGGCGCTGCCGGTGCCACAGCTTGCGGCCGAACCACCAGGCCAGGAACCCGCCGCCGAGCGCCGAAGCCGTCACCACCAGTGCCGCGCGCACGGTGTGCACGAGTCCGGTCGCGACGCTCCGGCCGGCGACCAGCAGCGCGAGCACGCCGACGACGAACAGCAGCGCAGTCCCCAGCAGTTTCGCGAAGTCGCGCAATTCGGCGCGGACCTTCGACGTCGAGTTGTCGAACCGGTGCGGGGTTTCGAGATCGGTGACGTTGAAGTACGCGAGGTACCGCGAGTGGCCGGCGGCCAGCCCGACCACGGCGGCGGCCACCGACCCGGGGAGGACACCGGCCGTGCTGACCAGCCCGAAGCCGAGCGTGGCGCCCGCCGCGACGCGACAGGCCGGAGCGACCCAGGGGAGGGAACGATCGAGCTGCCACCACGCGATGTCCGCCGTCCCGGTCGCGGCGAGGTGCGCCAGCCAGCGCCGCACGGTGCCGTGGTCCACCCGGGCGAAGGCCCCGTGGCGGCGGTGCCCGGGGTAGTCCGGGTAGACCGCCGGGACGAGGTGCCGCACCAGGTGGGCCTCGATCGAGTCGGGGTCCGGGAAGCGCGTCCGGTCGCACAGGTCACCGGGATCGCGGCCGGGGTCCTGGTGGACCACGCGGATCAGCCACACCACGAGCGGCGTCGGCGCGGGCTCGGTGCGCAGGCGGGCGAACAGCGGAGCCAAGCGGGACCGGCCGTGGGGGACGGTCTCGGCCAGGTAGTCCTCGACGTCGTCCCGGTCGAGCGGCCGGAGTTCGGCCCGGGTGGCGCGCGTCAGCCCGACGCCCGCCGCGTCCAAGGCGCGGTATTCGGCGAGGCCGCAGGTGACGACCAGCGGAACCGACGACCCCAGCCGGTTGAGCGCCGCGATCGCCTCGGGCCGCAGGTCTTCGGCGATGGTCTCCAGGCCGTCGAGGACGGGCAGCACCAGGCCCACCTCGAGCAGCGCGGACGCCAGTGTCAGCCGTCGCCCGTCGACCCAGCGCACGGTCCCGCTGAGCCGGTGGTCGCGGGCCAGCCGGCGGGCGAGCCAGTCGAACGGGTGCAGCTCGCCCGGGTGCCAGCCGGTGACGGGGACCAGCACCGGCACCGGCGCGCCCCGGGCCCACCCGGCCAGCAGATCGGTCACCAGGCGGATCGCCGATACGCTCTTGCCGGACCCCGGCGGCCCGAGCAGGAGCAGCCGCCGGGACGGCACGTCATCGCGGAAGAACGGCCCGATCCGCTCGAACTCGCGGCTGTCGGCGCGCCAGCGGGTGACCAGCGGACGCGGGTCGTCGAGCCCGAGCCGCCGCGACTCACCCCGCCACAGGTCGCCGACCGCGCCCGCGAGGCTCTCCGAGGCGTCGACGAGCACCCGGCTCAGGTCCGCGCTCAGCAGGGACAGCCCGTCCGGCCGATCGGCGAGCGGCCCCAGCTCCGGCTGGACGCGGCGGGGTTGTCCGGTCAGCACCCGCAGCAACTCGTCGAACTGCTCGGGGATCGCGTACCGGGTGGCGGAGTAGGGCTGGAGGAACGCGGGCAGGTCGTCGGCGGAGCACCCGGGCAGGACGACGGGGAGGATCTTGGCCAGCCACTGCGCGCGGTCCTGGGCCAGGTGTTCGCGCAGCATGACGAGCTGGAACCGGTCGTAGCCGGGAGATTCGCCGTCCGAGGTGGCCAGCTGTTTGTACCGGGGCGAGCCGATCGCGAGCACGAAGTCGCCGTGCTCGAGCTGGTCCATGGTCCAGTCGAGCCAGTCCCGCCGCCGATCCCGCTCCCACTGGTCCAGCCGCGCATCGATGCCGGAGGCGCGCAGCCGCCCGGCGAACAGCCGGACGGTTTCGGTGTGGTCACCGGAGTCATCGGCGTAGGAGACGAAAACCCGGGGACTTCGCGTGGGCGGCACGCCGGCCGATTCTAGTGCCGGGGGGCTTTCACGTACCGGTTTCGCGTCGACGCGTGGATCCTTGGAGCAGAACAGTGGGAGGGTCTGATGGCTGTCGGAAGTGAGCAACGCCGCCGGGAACGCACACCTCGCATCGAGGCACAGTTCTCGTCCAAGAACGTCGAGGCGGCCCTCGACCTGCTGCACCTGGCGGACCTGGCGTGGCACGACTGCTACGGCCCGCGGGAACTGGAGCTGCCTCCGCAGGTTCTCGACGATGTGCTGCTGCTGTCGGAGGGCAATCTGGCGAAGCTGATCCGAAACGCTCGAGCGGCCGTCGTGGACTTCCGGGACGTGCGAGTCGCCGCGGACGACAAGCGCGCGGAGCTTCAATAGGAAGCTCAGGGCTGCACGGGCGCGGTGAGGTTCTCGCCCGCGCCCATCACATGGATGTAGTCGTTGCCGCCGGCGGTTCGCGGCGCAGCGACCGTGTGTGCGAACAGGAGGGATCCGGCCTTCAGCACGCCGACGCCGAGCCAGAGCACGCTGAACGCGCGGATGCCGAACGCCGCGGCCAGGGGAATGAGCCCGACCAGGCCACAGAGCAGCGACGCGATGGCGAAGCCGTCGGTTCGTCGAACAAGGTGCCCCCTTCGGAATCCCCCGGCCCGGAGACAGCACCCTAGACCACGGGTGGGCTACCGGCGAAGCTCGATTCCGCCGCTTCCAGGCGTGGCACGGCGATGCCGAGCCGGCGGGCTTCGGCCAGGGTGTCGCGGCAGACCTCCCGTGGCTCCTCGGCTGCCGGGTCGGCGTGACCCTCGAAACTCCTGCGCACCAGCGGGACGTGCGCGGTCAGCCACGCGAACGCCGGGGCCGTCAGCCAGGTCGGCGCCCGGTATCCCAGCGTGTCACGCCGGCGCAGGTCGGCGCCGCGCGCCCGGAGCACCGGCAGCAGCTCCCGGGCGGTCAGCAGCGCTTCGCTTAGATCGGCCGTCGCTCCGACCAATTCGGACAGCGTTCCCCGCCGCAGGCCCTGCGCGTGCAGGCCGGCGTTCATCGCGAAATGGAGCCACAGCCAGGTGCGGAAATCGCGCTTCTCCCGCAACCGGAAGCCGGCCTCGCGAAACACCCGCCGCGTCGCTCTCTCGCGCGCGGTCGGGGGCCGGTCGACGGTGCCGAAGACGACCGCGGGCAGGAGCGTTCCGCGGAGCACGCCGTCTTCGCCGAAGCCGCCGCCCGCCAACGGAAAGCCCCACGCCACCTGATCGACGGGCAGAGCGCCGATCGCGGTCAGTGGCTCGGCCCAGATGTTGCCGAACACCAGGACCGTGGCGTTGCCGACGCGCGGTGCCAAGAACGCGGCCGCTTCCGGGAGGCGGTGGTGCGGCACGCTCAGCACGATCAGGTCGAAATCGTGGTCCGGCGGCAGTTGTTCGCGGTAGCGCACCGGCCACGCCTGGACCACGCGCTGCCCCCACACCCGCCTCCGTGCGTCGAGCAGATCGAGCTCCACCGCCTCCCCGTAAGCCGACGCGCGGCCCGGCCGGACGTAGCACTCGACGTCGTGTCCGGCCCGCTCCAGGGCCCAGCCGTGCACCGTGGCGATGGCGCCCCGGCCGAACATGAGGATCTTCACGCGCACCTCGTCGAGTGTGATGAAATTGGAGGTCATCTCCACTTATCACGCTAGGGAGGTGGTGCCCGCTTGTCAACGCGTGGGGCGAAGCCACGGCCAGGAGGCCCTATGGGCGGTCGCCGAACCAGTGACCGAGCGCCGGCCCAAGATCGTCCGGGTGGCCGGCCCAGCACACGTAACCGTCCGGCCGGATGAGCATCGGCTCGGTGGCGACGCCCTGTCCCACGCGGTCCACGCGGTCCCGCCAACGGCCGGCGACCTCGGCGAACCTGTCGGCCGGGTCGATCAGGAGACCGCGCCCGCACCGCAGCAGTTCGTGCGACCGGACCGGGCCGAGCCGCTGATCCGGTGCGGGCAGACCGACGCGCGGCTGGCCTTCGCTGCCCGGCATCGGGTACCGGATGCCCATCCCGGACAGCATGTCGTCCAGGTGGTACTGCACTTCCGGAAGCTGGGCCAGCGCGGCGAACAAATCCTTGGCCGCCGCCAGATCCGGGTCGCCGGTGCCCTGGTGGTCCATCAGCAGGCTCTGCGCCTGGACGTTGCGCAGCACGGCGGCCCCGACCGGGTGCCGTTCGGCGTGGTAGGTGTCGAGCAGGTGCGCCGGCGCCCAGCCGTGCACCGCGGCGCCGAGCTTCCACCCGAGGTTCAGCGCGTCCTGGATCCCGGTGTTCATGCCCTGCGCGCCGATCGGGAGGTGGACGTGCGCGGCGTCGCCCGCCAGGAACACCCGGCCGTGCCGGTAGCGGGCGGCTTGCCGGGCCGCGTTGGTGATGCGGCGGGCGTAGCGCAATTCGAGCAGGTGCACGCGTGAGCCGAAGACGGCGCGCAGCCCGTCGCGGAGCTCGTCCTCGGTGACCGGGGCGTCCCGGGGCAGCGACCGGCCCGGCCCGCCCAGCGCGAGCCGGCGCAGCGGCCTGCCCTGCGGATCGGTGCCGAGCGGGAACACCGACACCCAGTGGCCGTCCTCGCTTCGGGCGTGCACCATCCCTTGTTCGCCGCCACTCAGCCGCACGTCGGCGGCGACGGTGGTCATCGTGCCGGGCCGGCCGGGGAACTCCGCCTTCAGCAGCGAGCGGACCGTGCTGCGGCCGCCGTCGGCCCCGACCAGGTAGCGGGAGCGGACGACGCTGCCGCTCGCGAAGGTCGCGGTGACCCCGTTCTCGTCCTGGGTGAGACCGGTCAGGTCGTGGTCACGCCGGACGTGGATGCCTTGTGCGGCAAGGTGCCGCTCGAGGAAACCCTCGATCACCACCTGCGGGATGGACCGCCACGGATGGGCGTGCCGGTTTCGGGTGAGCGGGAGCGTGATCCCGGCGAAGTGTGCGGTGCCGGCCGGGTGGTTTCCGGTGGCCAGCAACGGTTCCAGCAGGCCGCGCTGGTCGAACGCCTCCTGCGTGCGCGACTGCACGCCACCCGCCTTCGACAACGTGCTGCGCTGCGGCAGCTTGTCGACCAGCACGGCCGGCACGCCCGCCACCCGCAGTTCGTTGGCCAGCGTCAGGCCGGTCGGGCCCGCGCCGACGACGAGCACCTCGGTGTCCATGGGGTCTCCCCGGGTTGTATCGATCAGGACGGGAGCGACGCTCCGCCCGGCGACGCGGCTGTGCCAGAAACCGGCGTTATTGCGTCGATATCCGACACTGATTAGCCTCTTCGAGGTGGAATACGACGAACTGGATCGTCGGCTGGTGCACGCCCTGCAGATCAACGGCCGGGCGCCGTTCAGCACGATCGCCGGCGTTCTCGGCGTATCGGATCGCACCATCGCCCGCCGGTACGCCCGGTTGCGGTCGGCCGGGGCGGTGCGGGTGCTCGGCGGCGTCGACCCGGCCGCGCTGGGCGCGGTGCTGTGGTTCCTGCGGGTGCGGTGCGCGCCCGCCGCGTCGGTGCCGGTCGCCGAGGCGCTGGCCCGGCGTCCCGACACGTCCTGGGTGAGCATCACCTCCGGGGGTACGGAAATCACCTGCACGGTCCGCACCGAAAGCGAGGCCGACAGCGAGGCGCTGCTGCTGGCCAAGCTGCCGCGCACCCCGCGCGTGGAGGGCGTGACAGCGCACTCGGTGCTGCACGCGTTCTACGGCGGCCCGGACAGCCTGGTCGCCAAGCTGGGATCGCTGGACGAAGAGGCGATCGAGCGGCTGCGCCCGGCCCCGATCCCGCACCGGCCGGGACCGGTCCGGCTCGACGACGGAGACCGCAAGCTCCTCGCCACCCTCGCGACCGACGGCCGGGCCGAGATCGAGCGCCTGGCCGCGGCGACCGGCTGGTCGCCGACGACGGTCCGCCGCCGGATGACCGAGCTGCGCGAGCGCGGAGTGCTGTACCTGGACATCGACGTCGACGGAAGCATGTTCGGCGTCGGCCCCCGAACGCTGCTCTGGCTCTCGGTCGCCCCCACGAACCTGGAGGAGGTGGGCACGGAGCTGGCCGCACACCCGGAGATCGCGTTCGCGGCCGCCACCACCGGGCCGACGAACGTGTGCGCGAGCGTGGCGTGCGCGAACCAGCAGGAGCTGTATAGGTACCTGACGGGCCGGCTGGCCCGGCTGACCGCCATCACCCACCTCGAGACCGCACCCGTGATCAAGACCGTGAAGCGGGCCGCGAACCAGCTGTAGTTTTCAGCGGCGACGCACGCGCTGCTTCCGCGCGGGCCGACCGGGTCCGGGGAACCCGGAGGATTCCCGCTTCGACGCCCTCACTGCGGCATGAGAGTGCGAGCCCTCCGGCGACACTTTGACGAAGCTTGTAATTGCGGACTATCCACGGCGGTCAACCTGTCGTGAAACAGCATCGTTCATACTGGCGCGTGGCTTCCTGGGGTTCGACCACCAGTTGGGGCCGGTTGGCTGATCTGCTCGGCGTTCGACCGAGCAGATCAGCACAGCTGAATAAGCGCACCGCTGCGGAAACTGTCACAGTCGCCCCATGACGCATGCGGTGGTGCTGGGCGCGAGCATGGGTGGACTACTGGCGGCGCGGGCGTTGGTCGGCTCCTACGACCGGATCACGGTGGTCGACCGGGATCCCCTGGCGGCCGGCGTCGTGCACCGGCGGGGGGTGCCGCAGGCCAGGCATTTCCACACCATCCTGCTGCGCGGCAAGGATGCGCTCGACGAGATGTTCCCCGGCTTCTCGGCCGAGCTGGTCGCGGCGGGCGCGGTGCCGGTGGGGTTCAATGTGGACGCGCGGTTCGTGCTGGCGGGTCACCCGATGGTGCGCTCGAACACCGGCGCGGCGGACATCCAGGCGACCCGGCCGATGCTGGAGGGCGCGGTCCGGGCGCGGGTGGCGACCTGTCCCGGCGTGCGGATCGTGCCCGGCTGCGACGTGGTCGGGCCGGTGTTCGAGGGCGACCGGGTGACCGGCGTCCGGGTGGACCGCGACGGCGCGGAGGAGGTGTTGGCCGCCGACCTCGTCATCGACGCGATGGGCCGGTCCGGTCGGGCCCGGTCGTGGCTCGCGTCGGTCGGCCTGCCGACGCCCGCCGAGGACCGGATCGACGTCAACATGATGTACGCCAGCAGGCTCGTGCGGCCGGAGACACCGTTCCAGGACAAGCTGGTCCTGGTCGGCCCGGTGCCCGGTCGGCCGACCGGGTTCGCGTTCGCCGCGCAGGAGGGCGGCGACTGGATGGTCACCCAGGTGGGCATGGCGGGTGACCACCCGCCGACCGACGAAGCGGGCTTCCTGGCGTTCCTCAAGCGGTCCGCGCCACCGGACGTGCAGGACGCCGTGGCCGCCTCCGAACCGGTGAGCGAGATCCGCACGCACCGGTTCCCGGCGAGCCTGCGCCGCCGCTACGAGCACCTGCGGCAGTTCCCGCCGGGTCTGCTCGTATTCGGTGACGCGATGTGCAGCTTCAACCCGATCTACGGCCAGGGCATGACCGTCGCGGCGTTGGAGTCCGAGGCCCTGCGGCGGTGCCTGGAGATCGGCGACGCGGACCTGTCCACGCGGTTCTTCCGCGCCGCGGCCAAGATCATCGATCCGGTGTGGCAGCTCAACGCGCTCGGAGACCTGGCGCTGCCGGAGATCCCCGGCCACCGCTCGCTGTCCACCAAGACGCTGAACCGATACGTGGCCCGGCTGCAACGCGTCGCCGCGCACGACCCCGTGGCCGCCGCCGCGTTCATCCGCACCATCGGGCTCCTGCAACCGCCGACGTCGATCCTGCGCCCGGACGTGCTGGCGCGCGTCGTGGTCGGCGGCCTGCGTCACGCCTGAGCCGCCGACGCCCGCGCACCGGCTGCCTTGGGCACCGTGCTGCTGACGTTCGCGTTCCTCGCGGTGAGCGCGGTCTCCGTGATCGCGAGGTGATCACCCGCCGGGTGCAGCCGCGCAACCGGATCGGGCTGTTGTCGGTGCTCTGCTCACGCTGCCGCGTCGGCTGGTCGTCGGCGCCGGGTACGCCGGCCAAGGACGATGGCGAGGCGGTCGGTGTTTTGGCCAGAACGCGCTGTCGTCGGCATGAGAGGGCGTTGGGGCGCCTGTAACATCGTGGGGAAGTACGGCTTGTGGCCGAACAGACCCGGTCGGCCGAATGTGCAGACGCTGTTCGTGACGACTCGCGAAGCCGACAGGGACAGGAGTGGCACGATGTGGCTCTCGAACCGTTTTCGCAGGGTGGTCATCGTCGGAGCGGGCTTGGGAGGCACCGCCACCGCCGTCCGCCTCCTCCAGTTCGCGCGAGAGCCCTTGCAGTTGGTGCTGATCGAGCGGCATCCCGAGTATCGCAGCGCCGGCGTGGCCTACCACCGGGCGGGCAACCACTGGCATCACGTCTTCAACATCCAGGCGGGCCGGATGTCGATGTTCCGTGAGGACGTCGATGACTTCGTGGCCTGGGCGAACAGCGAGGCCGACCGCACCGGCTGGCCCCCGGAGTGGAGCGGCTTCACGTTCACCGAGTCCGGGCCCGCGCCGCGCCGGATCTATGCCGACTATCTTGCGGACCGCCTCGTCCAAGCCGCGTGCGAAGCGACGGACGGCGTGACTCTGGTCGAAGCCGACGGCGAGGTGGTCGACGTGGAAGTCGACGGCGGCCACGCACACGTCGTCGTCGACCGGTTCTCTGTGATCCGCAACGATTCCGATACCGCGCCCGACCGCGTCACTCTCCGCGCCGACCACGTCGTCATCGCGACGGGCCTTGAAGAACGGGACCTTCCGTTCGCGGCCGACGTGATGAACCACCCATCCTTCGTGCGGCACCCCTACTCCGAAGAGGGAATCGCGCGAATTCTCGGCATCGGGCAAGACGCCACGGTCGCCATCATCGGTACGCTGCTCACCGCGTACGACTCGGCCGCGCTGCTGCTGCGGCGCGGCCACACGGGGAAAATCGCCATGATCTCCCGATCCGGCCGGGTGCTTCGGACCTATCCGCCGGACCACCGGCACCGCGTTCTCGACCTGCCGGCGCCTCGGCTGCACAGCGACAGCTACGAAGGCCGCGGAGGGCTGCTTCAGCGCGTCACGGCCGAATGGGAACGGGCGTGTGCGATCGTCGCTCGCGAACACCCCGAGGTGGCGCCGGTGGTCGTGTCGGAACGGGTCGCGAAGTCCTGGGAGCCCTACCTGCCCGAGGTATTGGCCCGGATCCCCTCCGCCGACCTGCGGGCGCTCCTCGACGAGTACGGGACGCTGCTGGCCGCCCTGCGGGTCGGCGCGGTCGCGTACACGACCGAGATCGTCGACGCGGCGATGGACGACGGCGGGCCGATCACCCTCATTACCGGAAAAGTGGACCGGATCGTCGGCACTGAGGCGGGCACGCTGATGTTGTCGGTGGCCGGGTCGTCGTCGACGCAAACCCTCGAAGCGGACCTCGTGATCTCGAACTTCGGGCGGGAGCCGGACTACGGACGGGTCGGGTCGGCGCTCTGGGCGGCTCTCCTGCGGAAGAAGATCGCCGTGCGGCACCGGCGCACCGGGCGCGGCGTGGAGGTCGACGGATCCGGTGCCCTCCTCGGGCCGTCCGGGGTCGCGTCCGGTCCGATCTCCGTGATCGGCGGTCCGCGGGAGGGCGACGAGATCGTCCGGCTCGGCCGGATCGGCGCGTTCACGTTCAACCTCGCCGCGATCAAGAACCATTCGGTCGGCGTCGCCGCGACCCTGCTGCGCCGACTCGAATCCTGTTACGACGAGCATGCCGAGGACCTGGCCGAGACCTTGACCGAAGACCTCGGGGTGCGGAAGGCGTTCGCAGCTTCGGTCATGCTCGATGTGCGTCGAATGACCGCTCGGCGTAGTCGCGACCGAGAAGCCCTGGCGACCCGGCTCGAGGCAAGCCTTGCGGGAATTCGTGACGCCACCTCTGACAGCGAGGCCCCCTGGACCGATCGCGCCCTGCGATCCGCCGTGAACACGGCCGCCATGAGGAAGCTCAACGACCTGTCCGTCACACCGCGCGAACTTCGTGGCTTGCTGGGGCTCGATGAGCCGCTGGAATCGCTCGGCTGACTCCCCTGAGAGTCCACAGTGGACCAGCGGAGGCGCAGCGGGGAAGACGCGCCTGCGGCGGGAGACCGGCTAGCCTGGTGTCATGCCTCGACCGGATGCGGATCACCCGGAAACCGGTGAGAAGACGGGCTTGCGTGAAATACCGGGGTCCTTGCTCGTCGGCTCGCCGCGAGCGAGCGTTCGCGGCATCTGCAATCGCACGAGGAAACCGATCGAGGGCGCCGTTCTGGTGGTCGAGACACTCGGCCCCGACTTCTACGACGCCATCGTCGCCTCATCCGCCGTGATCTGCGCCAGAGGCGGCCGGACCGGCCACATGCAGTCGCTTTGCCGCTCGCGGGGAATCCCCGTCCTGCGCGTCGATTCGTTCGAGCCGGACGTGTTGGTGGGCGAAGTCACCGTCCGGGTCGATCGCGAGTCGGTCATCCTCGGCGGCGTCGACACGACGCGGCAGCAGGTGCCACTCGCAGGTGCCGGCCTCGACGACCTCGAGTCGGTCTGCGTGGTCATCGCCGACGCCGCCGACATCCGGTCCACGAATGACATCGTGCCGCGCGTCGAACAGGTGAACTGCTACTTCATCCGCGAGGAGTTCGTCTGCTTCGCCGCCGATCTGAGCCCAGTCGACTCGCTCCGGGCCGGGGATCGCGAGGCCGAGCACTACGGCGAAGCCATCGCCTCGCAGCTGTGCTCGATGGTGAAGGAGCTCCTTCCCGGTCAACGCCTGGTCATGAGACTGCTCGACCTCCGTTCGGACGATGCCGCCCGGATCACGACCGGGGTGGCGGTGGAGGACGAGCCCAACCCGGAGCTCGGCCTCCACGGCACCCGGTGGCTGCTGGCGGATCATCGCTATCCGCGCGCGTTCCGGGCACTCCGCGCCTACCTGCGGGTCCGCCTCGGCTGGGACGCGGATCGAGTCGGCTTCGCCGTGCCGTTCATCAATGACCAGGAAGAGTTCCTGCGGCTGCGGCAGCACCTCGGCCTGACCGGCGACACGCCACTCGGCGTTTTCCTCGAAACACCGGCGGCCGTGCACTCGGCGGCCGAGTTCCGCACTTCGGGAGCCAGTGAACTGTTCGTCGGCACCAAGGATCTGATCCAGTTCTACCTCGCGGCGGATCGCGGCAACCACCTGGTCGCCTCCTCGTACCAAACCCGGCACCCGGCCGTGCTGGCCGCGCTTCGCCAGGCCATCGAGTCGTGCCACGAAACCGGGCTGTCACTGCACGTATTCGTGCTGGGTGCCGATGTGGACCACTACCTCCGGCACCTTCCGACGCGCACGCTCATGATGTGCACCGCCGAACTGGAGCAACTCGCCCGGAGGGCCGAAGGCGGCAGTCCCTGACGCGTGACGAAGCGCCCGCAGGCCTCAGCCGTCGCTCGACGATTGCCGCCCATGAGCGGACGTGAGCGCACGACCAGCGGCATGAGCGGATGTTCATGCCGTGAACGCCCAGTCGACAAGACCGTTTGCTGGTACTGGCCTCGACAAGCCGGCCTTGTGTGATGGGTTTTTCCGCATACGGCGCGTCGGCCGGTTGCTAGCACGTCGGTTGATAGGCGAGGCCAGGCACGAGCCGGGACCACGCTTGCTCGTCGAGCCCGGTTCCAGCGATCGAAGCCGGATCAGGCGCCGCAGTTCGTCGACATCGGTAAACCCGATTTTCGCAGCTCACGACGCTATTGCCGGTTCATGGCACGCTGGGGTCTTCATTGCTGTGCAAGTCCTGGGGTTCTGGCGCGCTGGCGCATTTCCATCAGCGGTGAAAGTGCGCCTTGGGGTAGCCTCGGTCTGTGAGCCGTGATCGTGAGGCGCCGAAACCGTTGACCAATCGCGCGATCATCATCGGCGCGATCACTGTCATCCTCATCGGCGGCGCCATCCTGACGATCTTGTTGGTGCTGTACGGCACCGGCGCCCCTCAGGATCTGGCGCGGCTGGAGGCAGTGCGGACCACGGGCGCGGTAGTCGTCGGTACCGGCGGTGCGATCGCACTACTGCTCGCCGCGCGACGGCAGCGGTCCACTGAGTTGACGCTGCAGCACCAGCAGGAGGTTGCCGAGCGCGCCGAGTACGACGCCAGCGAACGGCGGATAACCGAGCTGTACACGAAAGCCGCGGATCAGCTCGGCAGTGACCGCGCGCCGGTCCGTCTTGCCGGACTCTACGCGCTGGCCAGGCTCGGCGAGACAGCCGAGTCACAGCGACAGACCATTGTGAACGTGGTGTGCGCCTACCTCCGGATGCCGTTCGCCGAACCCGAGGACGCCGATGCGCGGCAAGAAAAGCAGGTGCGCCGCGCCGCGCAGGAGATCCTCTACACGCACCGCCGACCGGACCGTCCGGACGTGTTCTGGGCGGTCACTATCGACCTGGACGACGCGAACCTGACGGAGACACTCCTGCTCGGCGCCGACTTCGCCGGGGCTTCGCTGTTCCGTGCGACGCTCAACGAGGCCGAGCTGATGGGCGCCGACTTCACCAATGCCGATCTGTCCGCAACCTCGCTGATCGGCACCCAGCTCGTCAACGCCAACCTCACCGACGCAACCCTCGACCGCGCCAATCTCGACGGCGCACTCCTGGCCGGCGCCACGCTGTCCGGAACCCTGCTCTCCGGCGCACGCTGGTCCACGCGCACCCAGTGGCCGACTGCCGAGTTCGCCCACCACGTAACCGCGGCGTCGACAGACCAAGGCGACGGAACGTTCCTCATCGGCGATCTGCGCCTGCCCAGCTCGTCGCCGCGCACGGCCGCCAATGCGAATGTCACGGTCGGCTCGGTAAGTGATCCGAACTGAGGGCACGCCGAGATTGCTTCACGCCATCGGATCCGAAGTTTCCTGTACGTAGCCATGCCACGTCGTCCATCTCACCGTCGATGATCATGCTCAGTTTTCCGGCGCCACGGTCGCGCGCGATGCGGAGGGTGAGGTCTGATGCTCCTGCGACCGGACTGTAGCGCAGGAGCAGCAAGCCCGACCGTGGGGCTCGGGCGTCCAGGCAATTCGCACGTCTGCCATTGTGGCGGGAGACGACGATCACCCCTTCAGCGAACCCGCCAGCAACGCCGACACGAACCGCCGCTGGAAGATCAAGAACACCACCAAAGTCGGCGTCAGGATCAGCAGCGAACCGGCGCACAACAGCGGGATGTCGGTACCCCACTGGCCCTGGAACGCGCCCAGCGCGCCCGCCATCGTGCGGTTCGCGGGGTTGTCCACCAGCACGATCGCGAGCAGGAACTGGTTCCACGTCCACAGGAACAGCAGGATCGCCAGCGAGGAGAGCGCCGGCTTCGCCAGGGGGACGTGGATGCGCCAGAACAGCTGCCAGGTGCTCACCCCGTCCACCCGGGCGCTTTCCGACAGCTCGTGCGGCATGGTCACGAAGTGCGCGCGCATCCAGAACACCGAGAACGGCATGTACAGGCCGATCAGCGGCAGGATGATCGCCCAGCGGGTGTTGAGCAGGCCCATGTCCCTGACCTGGAAGTAGAGCGGTGTGATGATGCCCTCGAACGGCAGCGTCAAGCCGAGCACGAAGAGCAGGAACACCGCGCGGCCGCCCGGCATGCGCAGGTGCCCGGTCGCGAAACCGGCCATCGTCGCGATCAGCAGGGACACCGGGACGACGCCGAGCACGATCAGGACGCTGGACTTCAGGAACTCGCCCAGCCGGGCCACCTCGAACGCCCTGGCGAAGTTGCCCCACTGCGGGTCGGCCGGCCAGTCCAAACCGGACGGGTACGAACCGGACGGGTGCAGCGCGGTGACGAAGAGGCTGATGAACGGCAGCACCGTCGCCGCCATCAGCAGGACGAGGAGGATGCGTCCGGTCCAGCCCCTCACGGCTTGTCCTCCTTCGAGACGCGCTGGATCGGGAGCACCACCGCGAGCACGACCACCATCAGCACGACGGCGAGCGCGGAGGCCAGCCCGACTTCGCGCTGCGAGAACGCCAGGTAGTAGATCTCCAGGCCCGGCACCATGGTCGCGTTCCCGGGACCGCCCTGCGTCGAGACGTACACGACGTCGAAGCTCGCGAGTGCGGCGATGATCGTCACCGTCACGCAGACGCCGATCTCCTGGCGCAGGCTGGGCACCGTGATCGCGAAGAACTCGCGGACGACCCCGGCCCCGTCGATGCGCGCCGCCTCGTACAGGGCCGGGTCGATCTTGCTCATGCCCGACAGGAAGAGCAGGATGCACAGGCCGAGCAGGACCCACGCGCCGATCACCCCGACGGCGGGCAGCGCGGTCGAGGAGTCACCGAGCCATGCCTTCGACACCTTGCCGAGGCCCAGCGCCGAGAACAGCTGGTTGACGACGCCGGTGGCCGACAGCAGCCACGTCCACGCGATGCCGGCGGCGACCAGCGGGATCACCTGCGGCAGGAACAGCACGGTCCGGGCGACGAGCGCGAGCCGGCTCGTCGCGATGCGGCGGATCGTCGCCGCGATCGCCAGGCCGAGCAGCACCGGGATCCCGCTGAAGAACACGATCAGCTCGAACGCGTGGAGGATCGACTCGTACAGTTCCGGATCGGTGAACACCTTGGCGTAGTTGCCGAAGCCGGCCCACCGGGACGCGCCGATGCCGTTCCAGTCGTAGAACGAGTACTGCACGGTGAGGACGATCGGCCGCAGCACGAACACGGCGTAGAAGAGCAGGGCCGGCGCCACGAAGAGCCAACCCGCCCAGCCGGTGCGGCGGGACCGGCGGCGACGGCGCGCCGGCGGTCCCACCACGGTGGACGGTCGCGGCCCGGCCGCGAGGAGGTTGCCCGACCTGGTCATCGGGGCCTAGCTCCCGACCTGGTCGGTGTAGTCGCGCTGCACCGACTTCAGCAGCCCGTCCGGCGTCTGCTCGCCGGAAACCAGTTTCTGCAGCTGCGGCGTCCAGCTCTTGGCGTAGATCGCCCCGGTCGCGTTGGCGATGAAGTCCATGGCGGTGCCGGCCTGGTCGACCTGGGCGGCGGCTTCGAGCGTCCCCGCGGTCACCGTGCCCGCCGCCACCGGGGGCAGCGGCGCGTCCGCGGGGCCCATCGGGTGCGATCCGCCGGTCTGCACGGCGACTTCCCGCGCCTTGCCGTTGGTGGCCACCCAGTTGAGGAAGAACGCCGCGCAGTCGGCGTGCGGGGCCTTGGCGCTGATCCCGACCGTCAGGGGTGCCGACATCGCCGCGGGCTTGCCCCCGGCCTGTGCCGGCGGCATCGGGAAGAACCCGACGTTGCCGGCCATCTGTTTGTCCAGGTTGGCCGATTCCCAGTCGCCGTTGAAGCTGAACAGGCCCTGTCCGGCGGTGAACCGGCTGACCATCTGGGCGTAGTCGACGGCGTTGACGTCCGGCGCGAAGTAGCCGGCCTTGATCCACTGCTCGAGGTGCTGGGCGGCCTGCAGGTTCGCCGGCGTGTCGATGGTGGCGCCGGGCTTCTGGTAGATCCAGTCGTTGATCGGCGCCGGCTGCCCGACCGAGGCCATCAGGTCCTGCAGCGGGAAGGCCAGCCCGCCGGTGGCGCCGCCGTTGAACTGCTGGATCGGCTGGATCCCGGCGTTCTTCGCCTTCGCCATGGCCTCGTCGAGCTGCGCGAGCGTGGCCGGCGGGGTGGTCAGGCCGATCCGGGCCGCGAGCTGCTTGTTGTAGAAGACGCCGGTCACGCTGAAGTTCAGGCCCATGGCGTAGAGCGACCCGGCTCCGCGCGGCCGCCCGCCCGGGCCCATCCGCAGCTGCGCGAGCTGCCCGGACGGCCACTTGTCCCAGCCGAACCACTTCGCGTACCCGTCGAGGTTCTTCAGCAGGCCGTCCTTGACCAGCTCGGACACCTGCGGCAGGCGCATCAGGTCCGGCGGGTCGTCGGCGAGGACGCGCGGCGCGTTCTGGGTGATCACCGCGAACTGGTCCTCGCGGACGTCCCACTTGACGTTCGGGAACTGCTTGGTGAACTCGTCGGTGAGCGCTTTCGCCATCGGGAAGCCGGTTTCGAAGTAGCCGCGCAGGGTGACCGGTGCGCTCCCGCACGTCGGCTCCGCGGTGACGGCCGTGGCGGTGGTTTCGCCGGGGCCCGCGCTGCCGCCCGGACCCGAACAGGCCGCGGCCAGCGTGCCGGCCAGCGTGAGGACCAGGAGGGTGCCGAGGGGCCGGCCGGGGTGTGTTCGACGGGACAACATCGTCTCCTCCGTCGCAAGTGGATTCACCGGTCGAGCAGGGGTTTCGACCTTGCTAAACCGAGTTAGCATCGGTAGTCTCGGCGATCGGACGAGCCGGTGTCAAGACGGGGAAAGCGGGGGTGCGACGGTGAGCCCACGACGGGTCACGCTGGCCGACGTCGCCAAGGCGGCGGGGGTCTCGCGCAGCACCGCGTCCCTGGTGCTTTCGGGCCGGGGAGCGGAACTGCGCATTTCCGGCGAGGTCCAGGAGCGGCTCAAGGCGATCGCGGAAGAACTCGGCTACCGGCCGAACATCGTCTCCGCCGGCCTGCGCACCGGGCGCACGCTGACCATCGGGTTCGTCTCCGACACGGTCGCCACCTCCCGGCTGGCGGGCGACATGATCAAGGGTGCGATCGAGGCCGCCCGCGATCGGGGCGTCCTGCTGTTCATCGGTGAGTCCGAAGGGGACAGCAAGCTCGAACACGCGCTGCTGCAAGGCATGCACGACCGCCAGGTCGACGGAATCGTCTTCGCCTCGATGTACACTCGGCGCGTCTCGGTTCCCGAGAGCCTGCTGGGGACGTCGGCGGTCCTGCTCAACGCCGTGCCGAAGACGCCTTCGCCGTTGCCCGTGGTGGTGCCGGACGAGGTCGAGGCCGGCCGCGCGGCCGCGCGGGTGCTGCTGGAAGCCGGGCACCGGGACGGCATCCACCTGATCGGCGCCGGGCCGGGGCTCCGGAACGTGCCGCGGGGCAGTGTCGCGGCGGTGGAACGGCTCGTCGGCATCCGCGAGGTCTTCGCCGGGGCCGGCGTCGAGCTCGCGGGCGGCACCAGGACCGCCGACTGGCTGCCCGAGTACGGCTTCGACGCGACCCGGGACCTGCTCGCCCGCACAAAGCCGCGGGCCCTGATCTGCCTCAACGACCGGCTCGCCTTCGGGGCCTACCAGGCACTGGCCGAGGCGTCGCTGAGCGTTCCGGACGACGTCTCGGTGGTCTCGTTCGACGACCACCCGCTCGCCTCGTGGATGCGGCCCAAGCTCACCACCGTCGCCCTGCCGTTCTACGACCTCGGCCGCACCGCGGTCGACGCGCTCTTCGCCGAGATCAACGGCGAAACCGCCGGGGAGAAACCGGTCCACCGCATCCCGATGCCGCTGCGCACCCGGGCTTCGGTCGCCCGGCCGCCGGAGGTGCGCTGATGCTGCGCCTGCCCGACCACTGGGTGTGGGACAGCTGGTACACCACGGACGACGACGGCCGCCACCACGTCTTCTTCCTGCGCGCCTCGCGGGCACTGCTCGATCCCGAGCGGCGCCACCGGCGGGCGTCGATCGGGCACGCCGTTTCCCGCGACCTGCGCCACTGGGAGCTGGTCGCCGACGCGCTGGTCCCCGCCGACGGACCGGCGTGGGACGACCTCGCGACCTGGACCGGGTCCGTCGTCCGCGGCCCGGACCGGCGCTGGTACCTGTTCTACACCGGCGTCGGCGACGACGGCGATCACGCGGTGCAGCGGATCGGCCTCGCTGTCTCCGACGACCTCGGCACGTGGCACCGATCCGGGGTGAAGCCGCTCGTCGAACCCGACCCGACCTGGTACGCCCACGGCGACCGCGCGGACTGGGCCGGCGAAGCCTGGCGGGACCCGTGGGTCTTCCCGTCTCCGGACGGGGACGGCTGGCACATGCTCGTCACCGCCCACGCGAAGGACGGCGCCCCGCTCGAGCGCGGGGTGATCGGCCACGCCTTCTCGGCCGACCTGCTGAACTGGGAGGTCGGGCCGCCGCTGACCCGGCCCGGCGGCTTCGGGCACCTCGAGGTCCCCCAGGTCGCGGTCGTCGACGGGCAGCCGCTGCTGCTCTTCTGCAGCAACCTCGGTCCCCGGGCCGCCGCGGACCAGGTGTGGGCGGTGCCCGGGCCCGCGGTGACCGGTCCGTGGGACCTGTCCCTCGCCCGGCCCGTGCCGTGTCCCGGGCTGTACGCGCCCCGCCTGGTTCGCGACACCGGGAACCGGTGGAATCTCCTCGGGTTCGTGGCCGAGCGGGACGGCGGGTTCGCCGGGGAACTGTCCGATCCCTTCGCCGTCCGCTACACCGCCGCCGAAGGGCTTCACCTGCTCTGACCGGCAGTGATTTTCCGGCGAATAAGCACCGATTCACAAACCGTCGAGGAATCGCTTCGGAGGCGGTTCAGCCGCCTCGGCGCCACGCCGGAATGAGGTGGTTCGCCATCGCGAGGACCACGCCGGCGGCCGCGCACGCCCAGCGGTCCGGGGCCGGTCCGGGCACGCCGAAGACCGCGCACCCGGCGCTGCCCACGGCGAGCACGGCCGCTCGGGCCACCACCGCCCACGACACCCGTTCCGCGCCGAAACACCCGCACGGAACGCCGGGCCGGCGCGTCCGCAACACCGCCGTGTAGCCGGCAAAAGCGCAGTACAGCGCGGCTTGCGCGGTGGCGGGCCAGACCGTGACCGCCGGGGCGGCGAGCAGGACCGCGAGCATCGCCGCGCCCACGAAGATCTCCGCACCCGCGGCCGGCGCGGCCACCGCCGGCGGCAGCAGGCGGTGGCCGCGCAGCACCGCGCGATGCTCGCGGTGGCGCACGGCGTGGGAGCCGCCGGCGGCGGTCAGGAGAAACGCGCCGAGTGCCGTCAGGGCCGTCATTCCCGCGGACCAGAAGGAGTGCATGGACCCACGGTAATAGTGGACAAAAATACCCTCCCCGTTCGGAGCAATTCGGGATCTGCTGGAAAATGATCGTGGCGACCGCGGAATCCGTCGGCTAGTCTCACCGGGTGCGATTCCGGGAATCGGAGGTATCATGGGGGCACAACGGTTGCGATTGGTGGCGCCGGGCGGCGACCGGGTGACCGTGGGCCTGCCCGGGGCGGCCCCCGTTTCCCACGTCGTGGCCGGTGTCCGGTTCGTCGGCGGGTCGTACGGCACCGGCTTCCAGATCGGCCCGCGCGGCTACCACGACTTCGCGTGCACGTACGTCGCCCCGGCCGAAACCCGCGAGCGCCTGGTCGTGCACGGCCGGGAAGTGGTCGTCGCCGAAGCCCGCGACGGGCAGTCGTCCGTGGCCACCCTGCTCGGCGCCTACCACGAGCTGATGACCGTGTACGCCGGCCCGGCACCCCGCCGCGACCGCGTGCTGGCCCTGTTCGGCTCGCTGCGGATCGAAGACCACGTCGACGGCATGACCGTCGTCCCCCGCGCGGAAACGCTGCTGGACCCGGCGAACGAGCACTTCGTGGTGGTGGTGCGGGACCACGGTTCGCTGTCGATCCCGGCGCCGCGCCAGGCCGCGGCCCTGCTGCCCCGGCACGCGGGTGCGCGCACGAAGCACGGCGAGGTCTGGAAGTCCGGGCACGCCAAGGGTTCCTTCGTCCTCGGCTGCCCGGCGGGCGTGGCCGAAGTGCACCTCGCGGACACGCCGGCGAAGACCGAACGGGACCGGCTCGACTGGCTCGACGGCATCGACATCGCCTGGGACCGGCGATGACGCCGTCGACCGCGTTCGCCGTCCTCACCTGGGCGGCGATCATCCTGCTGTTCTTCGGCCTGGCCGCCGTCCTGCGCGAAGTCCGGCTGCTGCGCGGGACGATCACCCGCAGCACGGACGGCTTCGTCGCGGCGCCACCGGACCTGGTGCTGGGCCCGCGGTTCGCGGGCCGGGTCGTGGCCACGGTCGATTCGGGCTGCCCGCTGTGCCTCACCGTGGTCGAGCGGCTGGCGGCGCTCGGGGCGGACGCGACCCTGCTGACCCACGAACCTGCGACGACCTGGGCGGAGCTCGCCCACGGCCTGCCGGTGGTCCGCGACGCCGAAGCGTGGCGTTCGGTTTCCCACCTCTCGCCGCCGGTGCTGATGCTGCTCGACGACACCGGCCGCGCCCGCCGGGTGCTGCTCCCGGTCCGGGCGTCCGAAGTGGACACCACACTGGCCGGCTGGGCCGGTCCGACGTCAGGAGGTGAAGCCGGTGACGCTGGAGTCGGCGCACATTCCCGATCTTGACCACCCCGGCCCGGACGCCGTGGCCACCCGCGCGGGGCGGAAGCTGAAGGTCCGCGGCACGCGCCGGACGTTCCTGCGCGCGGTGGCGCTCGGCGCGCTGACGATCGGCGCGACCGCGCTCGACTGGTCGGGCCTGTCCCGCGTCCGGAAGGCGAACGCCGAGTTCAGCCCGTACGGCATGCCGGGCTTCGACCGCAACGACTGCCGGGACGCCTATCCCACCGGCTACGCCGAACTGACCGACACCAGCGGCACGTACGTCAACACCTACGCCGCCTGCTTCGGCGGGTTCTGGCGGGGGAGCACCTACTGCGAAGCGGGCTGGCACAAGTACGGCACCTGGAACGAGGGCGGCCTCCAGGTCGACCACCAGCCCGTGGCCAACACGTGCGGCCAGTTCGTCGGCAAGAACGCGTGGCGGTGGACGACGCCGGACCAGAAGGTCTACCGCTGCTCCGACGGCTTCTCCACCTTCTGGGGCGGCGGGTACACCGGCCAGACGTACCTGACGATCTGCCGCGCGGCCCTGTGAAGGACGGGACCGCCCGGCGCCGGTGGCACCCGCTGACCCTCGCCGCCGGGCTGGTGCTCGCCGCGGCCGTGGCGACGATCGCGCTCCTGTTCGCGCCGGGCCGGCTGCTGCCGGGGGCGTGGCTCGTGCTGTGCGCGGCCGCCGGGTTCGCCACCAGCGGCTCCAGTTGAAGCCGGAACTCGGCCTTCGTGCTGAGCTCGCCGGTCTGGCGAGGCACTCCGACACTGGCGTTCTGCGCCGGGCTCGTCTGCGGCGGCGTCCTGACCGCGCTCGTCTCGCTCGTGGCCGGTTCCCTGCTGCGCGCCCCGCTTCCCGCGGCCGCCTGCTGGGCCGTGGTGGCCGCGGTGCTGGGTGCGGTGCTGCTGCGGGAAACCGGGGTGTGGTCGTTCCGGCTGCCGGAGAACCGGCGGCTGGTGCCGGACACGGTGTTCCGGCTCGGCCGCCACCTCGGCCCGCTGCAGTTCGGGTTCGAAATGGGCACCGGCGCGCGCACCTACCTGCCCAGCGGCCTGCCGTACGTGGCCGCGATCGCCGTCGCCCTCACGGCTTCGCTGCCCGCGGCGCTGGCCGCGGGTGTCGGGTTCGGGCTGGGCCGCGCGCTGATGACGACGGCGAACCTGCGCTACGACGGCGAAAGCGGCTGGGACGGCGAATGGCGCGCCCACGGCCGGGCCCTGAAAGCCCTGACCGGGGCCGCCTTCGTCGTCCCGCTCGCCGCCGTCGCGGTCACGGTGCTGTCTGGTACGCCCTGAGCACGGTCTGGGTGACCGCGTTGCCGTCGGTGTCCCGGGCGGTGATCCGCAGCGACACGAACCCCGCGGCCGCCGGGTTGCGCACCACCGCGAGGCCACCGTTGCCGATGCGGGCCGTGGGCACGGGTGTCCACTTCGCACCGTCGTCAACGGACGTTTCGACGCGCAGGTCCGCCAGCCGGAGCTCGCCCGCACCCGGCTGCCGCTGCGCGGTCAGGGCGAGCACGAACGGCTTCCCGGCCGGGGCCCGGCTCTGCTCGTCGACCGCGCCCTCGGCCCGGACCACCAGGAGCGGCAACGGTTTCGCGGGCGCCGCCAGGCCGGGCTCGCGGAACGTCCACAGCACGTCCGCCGCGGTCCCCACCACCGACCACGGCACGCTGCGCGTGGCCACCGACCGCAGCGTGTACGTGCCCGCGTCGTCCGGGATGGCCAGGGCCCCGATCGCCGGGCTCGGCGCGGTGGCCAGCGTGACGCCGTCGCGCGACAGCGTCGCCGTGCCGGTGAGGCCTCCGGGGGGCGAGGTGTACTGCTCCGGATCGCTGCCCGACACCAGCGGGATCGCGTACACCAGCTGGTTCCCGGCGCGGAGCACACCCCAGCCGTCCTGCGGCGCGCCGAAAGCGGGCCCGACCGGCGCGCGGTTCCAGCCGGCGCGCTGCGGCCCGGCCCGGTAGGTCCGGTAGGAATAGTTGCTTTCCGCGTCGGTCAGCGGATCCGGGTACACCGCCAGGAGGTGCTGCCAGGTCACCCCGGTCGTGTAGTACTCGGTGCGCCGGCTCGGCAGGGCCTGGGCGGCGACCTGGTACGTCCCGCTGTCGGCGCCCGGGAAACCGAACGTGACGTCGTCGAGACGCAGGCTGTCCGCCGGTTTCCCCTGCGTGTGGTACCGCGCGTCGACCACCGCGAGGTCCCGGTCGCGCACCCGGAAGACCGGGTCCGCCGGCACGCGGCCGCGTTCGAGCAGCGCCAGCTGGTAGACGTAGTCGCCGTCCGGGCGGGCGGCCAGCGTCGCCCGGAAGTACAGCGCGTAGGTGTGGTCGGTGACCTCGCGGCCCGAGCCCACCGCGTACAGCTCGGTGCCCGGCTGGATGATCCAGGCGAGCGTGTTCGTCCGGGTCCCGCCCGGGTTCCCGGACACCAGGCCCAGTTCGCCGCCCTGCAGCCGCGCGTCCGCGCGGTCGACCACCGCGCGCAGCGGTTGGCCCGCACGGGCGTCCAAGGTGAGGGAAACCGGGCCGGTCACCGGCTGACCGGGCCGCGACAGCAGCGTCACCGCGGCCGGCCGGGTCTGGCCGGTCGGGTCTCCGGACACGTCGAGCGCGTTGAGGTCGTAGCGTCCCTTGGGCACCCGCACCACGGCCGTGCCGTCGGCGCCGAACGGCCGCACGCCGAACGCGGCTCCGGTCGCGGTGTCGACGAGGGTGGCGACCCCCGCGGTGAACCGCCCGTCCCGGCCGATCAGCCGCACCGACACGTCGTAGCTTTCGGCTTCCAGGAAGGCGCCGAGCGCGGTCTGCACGGTGATCCCGGGCGCCGTCGCGGTCAGCCGGTCGCCGTGCGGCCCGGCCGCGGCCCCGCCGGCCTGCAGGGTGACGCCGGCGTCGGCATCGCCGTGCGCGGGCACCACCACGGCCGCGGCCGTGGGCGTGAACAAGGGCGAGGTGGTGGCGAGCGCCAGGGTGACGGGCGCGTCGCCGTCGTTGTGGTAGGTCACGGTTTTCGTGACGGGCCGGGTGCGCGGCCAGGCGACGAAGCCGTAGCCGAGGCTGCCGGTGGTGGCGGTGACCTGCTGGGTGACCGCGCGGGCGGCGTCGACCCGGCCGGCTCCCTGCTCGGCGACGGCGCCGGTGGGCTTGGCGGTGCTGGTCAGCGTCGTCTTGAGCCGGCCGGCGAGCCAGTCCGGGTGCCGCTGGAGCAGCAGGGCCGCCGCACCGGCGACGTGCGGTGCCGCCATCGACGTCCCGGAGAGCCGCGCGTAGTCGTCGTCGACCGGCGCGGTGTCGCCGTCGCGCGTCCCCGCGGCCCGCGCCGAGACGATGCCCTCGCCGGGCGCGGCGATGTCGGGCTTGACCGCGTGGTCGCCGAGCCGCGCGCCCCGGTTCGAGAACGCGCTGGTGGTGTCCTGGGCCGACACGCTGCCGACCGCCAGCGCCGCGTCGGCCGCGGCGGGCGCGACGACCGGGCCGGGTTCGGGCAGGTCGAGCGAGCGGTCGTTCCCGGCCGGGGCGACGAACAACGTGCCGTAGCGGCCGGTCAGCGCGTTCACCGCCTGGGACACCGGATCCGTGCCGTCGGTCGCGTCGCCGCCGAGGCTCAGGTTGACCACGCGGACCTTCGGCGCGATCCACTCCATGCCCGCGATCACCGCGGATTCCGGGCAGCCGTGGGCGACGCAGACCTTGCCGCTGACCAGCCGGGCGTCCGGCGCCACCCCGCGGTAGCGGCCACCGGAAGCGGCCCCGGTGCCGGCGATGATGCCGGCGACGTGCGTGCCGTGCCCGAGGTCGTCGCCCGCGTCCGGCCGGGTTCCGGTGAAGTCCCGGGCCTCCACGACTTTGCCGGCGAGATCCGGGTGATCGGCCTGGACGCCGGTGTCGAGCACGCCGACGGTGACCCCGCGGCCCGTGTAGCCCGCCTGCCAGGCGGCCGGGCCGCCGATCTGCGGCACGCTGACGTCGAGGGCCGGGGTGGCCAGGCCGTCCAGCCACACCTTGCCGACCCCGGGCCGCAGCGCGGACCCGGCGGTGAGCCAGGACCAGAACTCCGTGGCGCGCCGCCGGTCCTGGCGCAGCGCCGCGCCGCGCACGCTCGGCAGGTCGCGGACGGCCGTCGTGGCGGGCGGGGTGGCGGCGGGGGAGCCGGCGGAATAGGTGACGATCAGGGGGAGGCTGCCTTCGGAGTCGGCGAGGTGCTGCCGCAGCAGCCCGGAAACGTCGAACAGCCGGGAATCGAGCTTGCCGGACGCCACCAGCGCCAGCGCGTCCGACGGCACCACGGTGATGTCGCCGGCCTGCGCGCCGGTGTGCGTTTCGCGGAAGAAACCGATCCGCTCGCGGCCCGGACCCGGTTCGACCGTGACCGTGCTTTCCCCGCGGGAATTCGGGAGCACCCGCACCCGGTCGCCGGTGATCAGCGTGACCGATTGGCCCGAATCGCTTGCTGCCACGGGGGAGGCGGCCGGTTCCGCCGCCGCCGGAACGGGCAGCGACCACCCCGCCACCACGACGGCCGCCAGCGCCAGCTGTCTTCGATGCATGTCAGGCCCCTCCGGCTGAGATCGCTTCCCCCGGATTTCGTCTCGGCAAATGCGAGCGGGAAAAACAGCCGCGCGGTCGCCGCGGCCACGTTAACACCGGTCCGGGCCGTCCGGGCAATACGTCATTTCCGTGAACCAACCGCCGACAATTGATCACCGGAATACCGACAGTGGCAAAATACGCGGGGCGCTATTCGGCCCGCCCGGTTCCCGGCAGGCGCGGCGGCGCGGTGCTGGCGCGGACCGTCAGCTCCGGGGCGAGCAGCCGGGTTCCCGGCGCGGTGCCGTCGTCGAGCTGCCCGAGGACCGTTTCGACGGCCAGCGCGCCGATCTCCCGCGCCGGGATGGCCAGGCAGGTCAGCTCGAGCAGGCTGTGCGCGGTCAGGCTGTCCGGGCAGACCGCGACCAGCGAGACGTCCTCGGGGACCCGCAGCCCGCGGTGGTGCAGGGCCGCCAGTACCGCGGGCAGCGCCGTTTCGTTGTGCACCACCAGACCGGTGACGCCGGGGTGGCGGGCGAACAGCGCGTCCAGGCCGCGCAGCGTCCGCCAGTGGGTGTCGCCCCAGGCCAGCGTCGTCGAGCGGATGCCCCGGCGATCCGCTTCCGCGGTGAAGCCCTGCGCGAGCCGGGTCGCGGCACTGCTGCCGCGCCGGTAGGTCGCGGGGGTCGAGCCGATCAGGGCGACGTGCTCGTGCCCGAGGCCGGCGAGGTGCCCGAGGCAGAGCGCGCCCGCCGCGGCGAAGTCGAGGTCGAGGCAGCCGAGCCCGCGCGGCCGGTCCGGCACGCCGATCAGCACCGCCGGCCGGCCGAGCCCGAGCAGCACCGGCACCCGCGCGTCCGCGGCTTCGACGTCCATCACGACGACCCCGTCGGCGACCGCCGAGGACACCGCCCGGCGCAGCGCGGCCGGGCCGTCTTCGGCGGTGAGCAGCAGCAGGGCGTGGTCCCGGGCCCCGGCCGCGGCGATCGCGGCGGCCACGAACTCCCGCACGACGACGTCGTGGGCGCCGGCGCGCAGCGGCACGACCAAGGCCAGGACGTTCGTCCGGGGGCCGGCGGTGAGCCGGGCCCCGGCGTGCCGGTGGTGACCGCGCTTGCGCATGGCGTTCTCGACTGCCCCCCAGGAGACGGCGACCCGTCACTCTTCGTCGAACCGCATCGACGATATTTGAACGTAGAGTACTCATCGGGGATGTGCAAGCAGCCCGGCGAGCACATCGGGCCGGTCCGGGGCGAGGAAGTGGCCCGCTCCCGGCACCTCCGTGAACCCGGCGTGGGGCAGCAGATCCCGGTTGGCCCGCCGATCCGACGGCCGGGACCAGTCGTGCTCGCCGTAGCCGAACCGGACGGGCGCTTCGACTTCGGCGTAACGCGAGCGGGCCGCGATGAGGCTCGGCAGGTTCTGGTGGATCCCGCGGCAGGGCGCTCTTGTCGCCGAGGCCGCCGCGCAGGATCCGGCGCAGCGCGGCTTTCGGCTCCACCCCGGCGACCACCGGGCCCACGCCGGGGGCGAGGACGCCGGTCACCACCGCACGGGCGAGCAGGCCGGACCGCGCGATGCCGCCGCGGAAGTCGTAGGCGTTCACCGCGACGACGCGCCGGACCCGGTCCGGCAGCTCGGCGGCCCAGCAGCGTCACGTCATGGAGGTCGAGTTCGGTGCGGAGCCGTTCCACGCCGGCGCGCAACGCCGGTTCGGCGGAAGTGCTCGGCCGGACCGGAAACCGATCGGTTTACCGAGTCCGTTCCGAGGAGTCTCAATGACTGTGTCAAGCAGCGGTTGCGGCCGTGATCGGTGGTGAGGGGTGAAACTCGCGGCCGTCGCGCAGCAGCGCCCAGATGACGTCGACCAGGCGGCGGGCCAGGGCGATCAGTGCT
>NZ_JACKQP010000016.1:0-129231 GCF_031625235.1 Amycolatopsis sp. 505 | reverse complement strand
GCCGATCGCCGCCCGCGACCCAGCCGCCCGAACCGGATCGCGGCCCGTCCGAGCCGCGGCGGTGCTCGCCGGCCCCCGCCGCACGCGCCGATCGCCGCCCGCGACCCAGCCGCCCGAACCGGATCGCGGCCCGTCCGAGCCGCGGCGGTGCTCGCCGGCCCCCGCCGCACGCGCCGATCGCCGCCCGCGACCCAGCCGCCCGAACCGGATCGCAACCGCCGCACGCCCCCAACTCACCACCGGTCCCGCCCGCACCGGCTGAGCCAATCCCCCGCACGCGCGTCCGGACCGGCGGCGTGACCCCGGCCAATTAAAACCGACCGCCGGCCGGTTTTGCCCGGCTTTAACCGGCGACCGGCAAGATCACTTCCGCCAGGCGGTCGGAGCGAGGGGCTGGGGGTCCGGAGCTCACCGGCCGGGGGGACCTGCCGGTGGGAGGGTGCCGGTCGCCTGGCAGCCAGGGGGGTACTGGGGGAGCTCTTCCCGCGTCCGTCGTGACGCGCGCTGCAGGCTGGGGGCCTGCAGCGCCCGCCCCTTCCGATTCAGGGAGAGAGGGCAGACATGTACCGATCAACCCAGCGCGCCGTCGTCGTCGGCGCGATCGCGGCCAGTGCGCTCGCACTCGCCGCACCGGCCGCACTGGCCACCGTGCAGGGCGGCACTTCGTCGACGTGCGCGGGCAGTTCCTGCCAGACGAGCGAGGTCTGGTTCCCGGGCGGCACCTTGTCGGTCGACGCCGACGTGCACGGCAGCGGCGGGGCGGAGTGGGCCGTCCTCAACAGCAACGGCACCGTCTGCCGCTCCGGGTTCAGCGCCGTGGACCCGCCGCGGTCCTGGACCTGCAGCGGCGTGCCGGCCCAGTGGCTGTACGGCGTCGTCTCGGGACCCGCCGGCTCGTCCAACATCGGCCTGCGCTGGTAACACCCGGCAAGAGAAGGAGAACCACCATGAGGACGCTTCGCTTCTTCACCCGTTCCGTCGCGCGCAGCCTGCGCACTCGTGAGCTGGGCGCCGCCTGGCGCTTCTACTACGAGATCTACTGATGACCACCGCGGCCGGGGTCCCCCAGCCCCGGTCGCGGGGCTTTTCCCGGGAGACTTCCGTGCGCCGAGCCACTGCCGAGCCCGGCACGTTCCTGACCGACCCGCGCGCCGCCCTCGAGGGGTGGGCCGGCGACGGGATCGCGATCCGCCGGTTCGAGCCGGGCCGGTACCTGGTGTCCGGCGCGGAGCTCGTCCGCACGGCGCTGGCCGGGACCACGACGCCGTTCGAGGCGAAGGCGGCGACGTTCGGGGCCGTCGCCGGGTGGGTGCCCGGCTCCGAACGCAGCCGTCCGGTCAACGCCGCGCTGGCGCGGGAACTGGACCGCGCCTGGGAGGCCGTGCCGGCGGAACGGATCGGCGCCGAACTCCGCCGGTCCGCCGAGGCCGGTGAGACGTGGCCGGGCGCGCTTGCGACGTGCTACCTGCGGCTCTTCGGCGAACAGCTCTTCCCCGGCCTGCCCGCGCGGGCCCGGCAGACGTTGCAGGACGCCCTCGCGGCGTCCGACGGGCTCGACCGCACGAGCACGACCCTGCGGCGGCTCCGGGGCCGCCTCGCGCACAGCCGGGCCGACGCGGCCCTGCACCGCTGGGCCACCGGCCGCGCCGAGCCCCTTCCCGACGCCCTGCGCACCGCCCTCGGCGCGGCCGACGACGTCGCGCTGGCGCTGCACGGCCTGGTCGGCGCGGTCTGCCGGGCCGCGTCGATGGTGTTCGCCTGGACGGTCCTGCTCGACCGCGGCTGGCGACCGGGCACCCCGGCGGACACGACCCTGCCGCCGGTCCCGGTGACCGAGCCCGCCGCCCACCGCGTCCGCGAAGCACTGCGGCTGTGGCCGGTGGCCTGGCTGCTGTCCCGCAAGGTCACCGCGGCGACCGGGCTGGGCGGCGTCCCGCTGGTCCCGGGCGACCGGCTGTACCTGTGCACGTACCTGCTGCACCGCGACCCGGAGGTCTGGACCGAGCCGGGCGAGTACCGCCCGGCCCGCTGGGCGGCGCCCCCGGAGGGCCACAAGGCAAGGTATCTCCCGTACGGCTTCGGCAGCGCGGCCTGCGTCGGCTCCCGCTTCGTGAACCAGGCGACGGCGAAGGTCCTCGAGTCCGCAGACGTACTCGACGGCTTCGACCTGCGGATCACCGCCCCGGAGCCGGTGTTCGGCTCGCTGTTGTCGCCGCCGGTGGTGCAGCCCATCCGACGCGGCTGACCGGCAACCCCCGGCCCGGCGCCGGCTCGCCGCTCTCACCGCTGGTGGCGCAGCCCGCCCGCCTCGGCTGACCGGTTGATCATTCGCCTCGTCGGCGGCGCAGCCCCCCGACCCCGCCGACCGGCGGCAATCCACCCGACCGGCACTCGCCCTCTCCCGGCGCAGCCCGCCCGCCCTTGCCGACCACCCACCCGAGCCGCCCCGGGAAGGCCGGTGTCTCACCCTCCGTGGTGCAGCCCATACGGCCCCACCGGCCGATTCCCGCTACCCTCTCGGCGGGATGACCGGTTCGTCCGGTCAGCGGGGGGTGCGGACAAGAGTGCTCAGCTTCGGGGTGCTGGGACCGTTGCAGGTCCTGCGGGACGGCGAGCCCGTCCCCATCACCGGGCCCAAGGTGCGGGCCCTGCTGGCGGCGTTGCTGATGCGGGCGAACACCACGGTGTCGCTCGAACGGCTCACCGAGCTGCTCTGGGGCGACGACCCACCGGACACCGCGCGCAAGAGCATCCAGGTGCACGCGGTCCGGCTGCGGCGGGCGCTCGGTGACGGCGTCATCGAAACGCAGCCCACCGGCTACCTGCTGCGCGTCCGGTCCGCGCAGCACGATCTGCTGCGGTTCCGCGAACTCGTCGCCGCCGCGCCCGGCGAGCCGGATCCGGCGACCGAACGCGAACTGCTCGCCGCCGCGCTCGATTGCTGGCGCGGACCCGTGCTCGCCGATGTTCCGGCCGAGGTGGTGAACCGGGAAGACGTCGAGCAGGAGCGGCTGCGGGCGCAGGAGCGGTACTACGAGGTCAGCCTCGAACTGGGCCGGTCCGGCGAGATCACCGACGACCTGGCGCGGGTGACCCGCGAACACCCGTGGCGGGAAGCGTTCTGGGCGCTGTACCTGGAGGCCCTGCACCGCTCGGGCCGCCGCGCCGACGCCCTCGAGGCCTACCGCGAAGTGCACCGGATGCTCACCGACGAACTCGGCGTCGGGCCCGGCGAGCGGCTGCGGCGCGCCCACCGGGCCGTCCTCGCCGACGAGACCCCCGACGAACCGCCCGCCGCGCAGCCGGAGTTCCGGCCGCGGCAGCTGCCCCCGGACGTCGCCACGCTCGTCGGCCGGGCCGCGCTCATGTCCACTTTGGACGACCTGGTGGGCGGGCCGGCCGGGACGCACCCGCCGATCGCGCTGCTCGTCGGGCCGGCCGGGGTGGGCAAGACGACCGCCGCCGTGCACTGGGCGCACCGCGCCGCGCGGCACTTCCCGGACGGCCAGCTCTTCGCCGACCTCCAGGGCTACTCGGCGGTCCCGGCGCTCGCGCAGCTGGAGGTGCTGACCCGCTTCGCGCACGCGCTCGGCGTCCGGCCCGGCCAGGTGCCGACCGAGCTCGCCGACGCCGCCGCGCTCTACCGCTCGGTGCTCGCCGACCGGCGAGTGCTGATCGTGCTGGACAACGTGGCCGGGCCGGACCAGGTGCGCGCGCTGCTGCCCGGGAGCCCGGGCTGCGCGGTGCTGATCACCAGCCGCGACCGGCTCTGCGGCCTGGCCGCCACCGTGGACACCCGGCTGGTGGAGCTGGCCGAACTGCCGCCGGACGACTCGCTCGCGCTGCTCGCCTCGGTCGTCGGCGAAGAGCGCGTCGCGGCCGAGGAGACCGCCGCCCGCGAGCTGGTGCGGCTGTGCGCCGGGCTGCCGCTGGCCCTGCGGATCGCCGCGGCGAACCTGGCGCTGTGGCCGGACCGGTCGCTGGACGGCTACCTCGCCGAACTGGCCGGCCCCGACCTCGAACAGCTCGGCGTCCGGCGGGCGTTCGACCTGTCCTTCGACGCCGTTTCCGCGGCCGCGGCCCGGTTCTTCCGCCTGCTCGGGCTGGTGCCCGGGGCCGACATCGAGGTGGCGGGCGCGGCGGCACTGGCCGGGGTCACCGCGCCGCAGGCCCGCCGGCTGCTGTGGGACCTGGCCGCGAGCCACCTCGTGCAGCCCCGCGGCGGCGACCGGTTCGGCCTGCACGACCTGCTCCGCGCGTACGCCGCCGAGCGGGCGCGCGAGGACCTCCCGGCGGCCGAGCGGGCGGCCGCGCTCGACCGGCTCTTCGGGTACTACCTGCGGGCCGCGGCCGGCGCGGCGACCGCGCTCTACCCGGACCTGCAACGGCTGCCCGACGCGCCCGAGGACGGCGAGGCCGTCGAGCCGGCCGAAGCGCGCCGGTGGCTGCTGGCCGAGCACGGCAACGTCCTGTCCGCGATCCGCTGGACGGCCGGGCGGGAGCAGGGGCCGTTCGCCTGGCGGGCGGCCGACCTGCTGCGCGGCTTCTTCCACTCGCACCGCCTCGACGCGGAGTGGCAGGCGGCCGCGACCGCCGGGCTGACCGCCGCGCGCCGGGCCGGGGACGAGCGGGCCGCCGGGGCGATGCGGCACAGCCTCGGGGCGTTGGCCTGGAGCCGCGGGGACTACGAGACGGCGCTCGCGGAACTCGAAGCCGCCCAGGCGTCCTACCGGGCCGCGGGTGCCCGCGAAGGCGCCGACTCGGTGCTGCACGCGCTCGGCGTCGTGCACCTGGACCTCGGCCGGCTCGACCGGGCGATCGAGTACTTCACCGCGGCGCTGGCCGGGACGCTGCGCAGCGGCGCGTCGATCCGGGCGGCCAACGGGCTGATCAACCTCGGGGCCGTGCTCATCGAACACGGGCGGCTCGCCGAAGGCGTCGAGCACAACGAGCGTGCCCTCGACCTCTGCCGCCGGCTCGGCTCACCGCACGCGGCGGCGATCGCGCTGTGCAACCTCGGGTACGGCTACCGCGTGTCGGGCGACTTGGCCCGCGCCGGGGCCGTGCTGACCGAAGCGTTGGAAGCGTTGCGGGAGCTGGGTTCCCGCGACGACGAGGCGGACGCGCTGGTCCGGCTCGCCGCGGTGCACCGGGTCACCGGCGACCTCGAACGGGCGTGGCCCGCGGCGCGGCTGGCGGCGACGGTGGCGCGCGAGGCGGGCAACCAGCGGTTCGAGGTGGACGCCCTCGGCGCGCTCGGCGACCTCCACCGCCAGGCGGGCGACCCGGCGGCGGCGCTGGCGGAATACACCGAAGCCCACCGGCTGGCGGAGAAGATCGGCTACCTCCGCGGCCGGATCGCCACCCTGCTCGGTCTGTCCACTGTGGACACGGTCGACGCGGCTACGCACGGCGCGGCGGCCTTGCGCGAAGCCGAAGAGGGCGGCTTCCGGCTGCTGGCCGAGCAGGCCCGGACCAGCCTGGCGTGGATCTCGTTCAACGCGGGCTCACCCGAAGAAGCGGAACGCCTGGCCGGACAGGCGATCGCCGGGTTCCGGGCGAGCGGGCACCGGCTGGGCCAGGCGTACGCCTTCGTGGTGCTCGGCCGCGCCCGCCTGAGCTTGACCGGCTCCGCCGCGGCCCGGGAGTGCTGGAACACGGCCGAGGAAATCCTGGCCGCGGCCGGTGAACGCCCGGTGCTGGCGGCAGTGCGGGCGCTGCTGGCCCGGTGACCTCCGCCCGCAAGCGCCGCGAATGACTCATTCGCGGCCTCCCAGGTCCCGAATGAGTCATTCGCGACACTGGCGGCCCGAGCGCGGAAGCCGCGGAGACCGTCAACGGCGCGCGGAGAGCTCCGCCGGGTGCAGCTCGTAGAGCGCGTACGCCTTCCGGATCACCGGCTGCGCCACGTTCCGCACCCGCACCCCGCCGGGTGTGACGCCCTGCTCGCACCCGAAGTGCGCGTGCCCGTGCAGCGCCAGGTCGGCACCCACCTCGTCGATCGGCTCGCACAGCAGGTACGACCCCAGGAACGGGTGGATCTCGGGGGGCTCGCCGTGCAGTGTCCCGGGGATCGGCGCGTAGTGCGTCAGCGCCACGACGACGTCCGTGTCGAGGGTTTGCAACGCTTTGCGCAACGAATCCGCCGAAGCCATCGTCGTCTCGACGAAGTTCTTCATCTCCCGCTCGCCGAACCGGCTGGCGCACTTGCCGGCGAACCCGCCGCCGAAGCCCTTGACGCCCGCGACGCCCAGGGAGCCGTCCGGCAGGTCGTACCGGACCGCGTCGCCTTCCAGCACGTCGACGCCGGTTTCCCGGAGCAGGTTCGAGATCATCTCGCCGGAGTCGCTGTGGTGGTCGTGGTTGCCGAGCACGGCGGCGATCGGCACGCCGAGCCCGGCGAGCTCGTCGGCCACCACGCGGGCTTCCTCGACGGTGCCGTGCCGGGTGAGGTCCCCGGCCAGCAGCAGCACGTCGGCGGTGCCCGCCAGGTGTTCCAGGGCCGGCCGGAGCAGGCCGCGGGAATCTTCGCCCAGGTGCACGTCCCCGACCGCGGCGATCCTCATCGGCCGATCTCCTCCGCGCTCGCCGGCTCGCGGACGTCGGCGACCCGGACGTCGTTGTGCACCAGCTCCCCGGTCAGGTACTCGCCGACGACCGCGTCGACCTCCTCCTTGCGCGCCGGGCAGGTGACTTCGCCGGTCAGGTGGACGTGCTCGCCCCGGACGGTCACGTGCACGCCGAGCTCGGCGGTGCGGGGGTCTTCGGCGAGGGCCCGGCTGAGCCGGGCGACGAGGTACTGCGGTGGTTCGGGCACGAGAGCCTCCTTCGGGTCGATCACGGCCAGGTCGCCGAGCAGCGCCAGGAACGCCCGGGCGTACGGGGACGCCGACACCTGCACGGCGACGTCGGTCCAGTCGACCTGCTCGCGCAGGTCGCGGGCGATCCGCAGCAGCGGCGCGAAGTCGCACCGGTGCGCGCTCAGCACGAGCAGCTTGTCCACCAGCAGGTCGGTGCCGGAGACGACCGGCGCCGCGGTGGAGCCGATGCGCATCAGCGCCGCGCGGTCGAGCAGCTCGTCGGTCACCGGCCGGTGGTTGGGGCCGTGGATGAGGTCGACGAGGATGTCGCCGTCGTAGACCTTCGTCAGCCAGTCCTCCGGCGTGTGCACGCGGCGCAGGCCCGCGGCGGTGAGCACCTCCGCGGCCCGGTCCGCGTCGCCGGGCTTGAGGAACAGGTCGACGTCGTGGTCCGACGGCGGCCCGCCGCGGGCGTACACGGCCAGCCCGCCCGCCACGGCGAACCGGATGCCGGTGCCGTCGAGCGCGGTCACGACGCGAGTCAGGCTCTGCAGCAGCGCCTCCGCTTCCATGGCGGAGGGTTACCCGCGACCGGCCCGGCCCTAACCGCCGTCCGCGGGCCGCTCCCGGAGCCACGCACAGGCGCCGTCGACCGTGGGGTGCAGCGCGAGCGTGCGGTCCATGCGGGTGACCTGCAGCGAACGCAGCACCGGGCGCCCGTCGGCGACCAGCGCGAACGGCAGGTCCGCGGCCGCCGTCTCACCGGCCAGTTCGGCGATGACCTGCAGCCCCGCCGAGCCGCAGAAGGTGATCGCCGCCAGGTCCACGATGAGCGCGCCCGGCCGCCCGGCCAGCGCGGCGCGGGCCCGGGCGCGGAGCACCGGCGCGGTGCCGAGGTCCAGGTCGCCGGCCGCCGCGACGACGACGGCCTCGGGGACGGTGCGGACGCGCACCGTGAGTGTGGACGTCCCGTCGTCGGTCACGGGTGCTCCCTTCCGTCGCTGCCGACCCTAGATCGGTTGCATCGTTTTGTCATCGATTTGCCGGGTAACCGGAGCGGACCAGCCGCCCAGAGGAGAGGACAGCCGGCGATGAGCACCGTCACCGAATCCGTCGACGTCGAGACCGACGTCACCACCGCCTACAACCAGTGGACGCAGTTCGAGTCGTTCCCGCACTTCATGGAGGGTGTCGACGAGATCCGGCAGCTCGACGACACCCACACGCACTGGAAGATCACCGTCGGCGGGCAGACCCGCGAGTTCGACGCGACGATCACCGAGCAGCACCCGGACGAGCGCGTCGCCTGGAAGTCCGACTCCGGCCCGACGCACGCGGGGGTCGTGACCTTCCACCGCCTCGACGACCGGCACACCCGGGTCACCGCCCAGCTCGACATCGACCCGGACGGCTTCGTCGAGAACGTCGCCGACAAGCTCGGCATCCTCGACCGCCGCATCAAGGGCGACCTGGGCCGGTTCAAGACCTTCATCGAGGACCGCGGTGGCCGCGAGACCGGCGCCTGGCGCGGCGACGTGGCGCGCCCGGGCAACTGACCGACCGGCCCGCAACCGCCCCCGCCGTCACCTGGACGACGGGGGCGGTTCGCTGCCGCCGGCGTCCGGTTTATCCCCGGACCACCCGGGTAGCCAGCCGCCCTACCAGGCCGGTGGTCGCCCATCGGCACCCATGTGGGCGCGAAAGTGCCTCTCCCGCAGGAGGTCGAGATGACGCAGGGAGCCGGCGGTCAGTCACCGCCGCAACCGGGCAGCGGTTCGCCGTCGATGCCGGAAACCGCGAAGGACGAAGCCCGCGAAGTGGCTTCGACGGCCGCCGACCGGGGTGGCGAAGTCGCGCAAACGGCTGCGGACCAAGCAAAGCACGTCGCCGCGCACGCTCAGAGCGAAGCGCGCGACCTGCTCCGCGAAGGCCGGGAGCAGCTGCAGTCGCAAGCCAGGGACGGCCAGCGCAAGGCGGCCGAAAGCCTCCACCAGCTGGCCGGCCAGCTGGAGCGGATGGCGGAGCAGACCGACTCCCCCGGCCTCGCCGGCGACGTCGCGCGCCAGGTGTCGGACCGCACGCGCTCGGTGGCGGACTGGCTCGAGCACCGCGAACCGGGCGACCTCCTGGACGAGGTCCGCCGCTTCGCCCGCCGCCGCCCGGGCACGTTCCTGGTGGGGGCGGCGGTGGCCGGTGCGCTGGTCGGGCGGCTCACCCGGGGTGTGGTGGCGCAGCAGAAGGAGGAGTCGTCGAACGGCCGGGCGGGCGCCCCGCAGCCGCACGCCGGCCCGGCCGCGACGCCGCCGGTGCCCCAGCCGGGCGGCGGGTATCCGGCGCCGCAGCAGGGCCTTCCGCAGCCGGGATACGCGGCCCCGGGCGGCTACAACGGACCGCAGCCGGCAGGCGGCCTCCCGCAGCCGACCCAGCCGGGCGCGGCGCCCGGCGGGTACAACGCGCCGCAGCCCTCTGAAGGCTTGCCCCAGCCGGGCCGGCCCGGCGGGCATGCCGCGCCCTCGCCGGAAGGCCTGCCCCAGCCGGGCGCAGTCCCTGGCGGGCACGCCGCGCCGCCCGCGGGCGACTTCTCGCAGCCGGGCGCCGCTCCCGGTGGCTACAACGCGTCGCAGCCCACGGGCGACCTTCCCCAGCCGAGTCACCCTGGCGGCCACACCGCATCGCAGCCGGGCGCAACCTCCGGCAGCCACACCACACCGCCGGCAGGTGACCTTCCCCAGCCGGGCCGTCCCGGCGGGTCCACCGCGCCCACGCCGCCGGAAGGCCTGCCCCAGCCGAGCCCTCGCTTCTCCGCGCCGGGGCAGGTGCCGTGATGACCCAAGCACCCGGGCCCGGGCCCGTGCCCCGCGCCGGTGAACCCGTCGATGTCGCCGATGCTTCGGTCGGCGAGCTGATGTCCAACGTCATGAAGGACCTCTCCACCCTGGTGCGGCAGGAAGTGGAGCTGGCCAAGGCCGAAGTCAAGGCCGAGGCGGGCAAGGCCGCGAAGGGCGCCGGCATGCTCGGCGGCGCCGGGTTCGCCGGCTACCTGGTCGTGCTGTTCCTCTCCATCGCCCTGTGGCAGGGCCTGGCGAACGTCATGGATTCCGGCTGGGCCGCGCTGATCGTCGCGGTCGTGTGGGCGATCGCCGGTGCCGTGCTCTACGCGACGGGACGGCGGGAAGTCCGCCGCGTCAACCCGAAACCCGAACGCACCGTCGAGACCCTGCAGCAGGTTCCCGACGCACTGAAAGGCGAACGACCATGACCGAACCGGAGCGGATCCGCCGCGAAATCGAGAGCACGCAACGCAATCTCAGCACCGACGTGAACGCCCTCACCGAAAAGGTGACCCCGGGCCGGATCGTCGAACGCCGGATCGGCCGGGTGCGGACGGCGGTCGGCAACGCGCGGGACCGCGTCATGGGCACGGCGTCCGACCACGCGTCGACGGTGGGCGACAAGGCCGGCTCGGTCGCCTCGGCGGCCGGGGACAAGGTGAGTTCGGCCGCCGACGCCGTCAGCGAGGCCCCGCAGTCGATCCGGCGCGGCACGCAGGGCAATCCGCTGGCCGCCGGCCTGATCGCCTTCGGCGCCGGCTGGCTCGTGTCGTCGTTGCTGCCGGCGAGCGAGCCGGAGCGCCGGCTGGCCGGCCAGGCGACCGACCTCGCCCGCGAGCACGTCGCCCCGGTCGCCCAGCACGCGGCCGAGGACCTGAAGGAGAACCTGCGCGAACCGGTCCAGCAGGCGGCCGAGTCGGTGAAGTCGGAAGCCGCCGACGCGGCGTCCACGGTCAAGGACGAAGCGCGCTCGGCGACCGGCGACGTCACCGATCGCGCCCAGGAAGCCCGGGAGAACGTGCGCTCGCAGAGCTGAGGCCGCGGGGCGCGGCCGCCCGGCCGCGCCCCACCTCCCGCGAAAGGACGGCGATGTCCCCGTTCGACCCGCCCGCCGGCGACTCGCTGATGTTCGTCGGCACGGCGACCACGGTGCTCCGGCTGGGCCCGTTCACCCTGCTCACCGACCCGAACTTCCTCCACCGCGGCCAGTGGTCCTACTTCGGCCAGGGCCTGTTTTCCCGGCGGCGCACCGAACCCGCGCTGCAGCCCGCCGACCTCCCACCGCTGACCGCGGTCATCCTCTCCCACCTGCACGGCGACCACTTCGACCGGATCGCGTCCCGCGAACTCCCCCGCGACACCCCGATCCTGACCACCGAACACGCGGCGACCCGCTTGCTGCGCCGCGGTTTCCACGCACCGCTCCCGCTGCCGACGTGGACGACGGAGACCTTCTCGGACGCCGGCGCGCGGCTGACGGTGACGTCGGTGCCCGCCCGGCACGCGCCAGGCCCGATGCAGCGGGTGCTGCCGCCGGTGATGGGCAGCGTCCTGGAGTACCGCGCGACGCCGGATGCCGAGCCGCTGCGCATCTACCTCAGCGGTGACACGGTGATCCACGACGAGCTGCGGACCATCCGCACGCACTTCCCCGACCTCGACCTCGCCGTCGTGCACCTGGGCGGCACGCGCGCGTTCGGCGTCCTGGTCACGCTCGACCACCGCGGCGGCGTCGACCTGCTGAACCTGCTGGAACCGCGCCAGGCCGTGCCGGTGCACTTCGACGACTACGGCCTGTTCCACTCGCCGGTGTCCAACTTCCTGGAAGAAGTCCGGCTGCGGCGCCCGAAAACGCGGGTGCAACTGCTGCAGCGGGGCGAATTCCTGGCGTTGTGACCGCGGCTCACGGCCACCCGCCCGGTATCCGGTGCCGGCCGGCACCGGATACCGGCGGAGGAACACGCGTGTCGAAACCGTTGTCCGTGACCTGCGAACTCGACGGCACCCGGCACGCCTGCGTCGCTGCCGCGGGATGCGCCTGGAGGCGCGGTGGCCGGGACTGGTCCTACCGGCCGCTGTCGGGGCAGGCGGCGTCCGCCGGCGCCGTGGAACACCCGGGCGCCGTCACGGCATCACTCCCCTCTCCTCGTGTCCGTTCCCTTCGCCGTCCGGCGCCGCGGAGGAGATCGCTCCCGCCGCGGGCACTTCGCGGCGAGCAGGCGGACACCGGGTCGTCGCCGCGGCAGGCCGGCGACGCGGGGCGGCCGCGGCACCCCGCGACGGCGGCGGGCGGCGGGCACCGGCGGTGACGGCGGCTCGAAGTTCGCGGCCACGATGGCGTCGAACTCCGCCCGGACCCACGCGGGGTCGGCCAGCACCAGCTCGGCGAACCCGTCGGCCACGGCCGAACGGGCGATCTTGTCCGGCATCGTCGTTCACTCCCCGGATCGTCTCGCGATGTCACCAGGTCATGTCCTGCTTTCCCTTATTCGTATAGCACCGCGCGATGATCGCTTCAAGTCCTCAAAGGACCCCCGGGTCCCCCGTGACATTTTTTCCGGATACACCCGCCCGGAGCAGCCGGCCGCCGCCGTGTTCACCGGGCGTCCCCGAGCCCGGGACCGATCGGGCGGCCCGGACCTCGCGGCCTTCCGCCGTTCAGTGACCGTTCAGTTCGCCTGCGTGCCGGAAAGCGCTGTCTCGCAACGCTTTCCGGAGATCACGCGCTGGCCGGGCGCGGACGTGGCCGCGTATGGTCGGCCGGCACGAGCATGGGAGCGCTCCCGAATCCGGCCCCGACGAAGGAGGACAGCGTGGTTCCCCGACGCAAAAACCTGCTCTCCCTGGTGGTGACGGCCGTCGCCGCCGTGCTGCTGGGCGGCGTGTTCACCGGCGTCGCCGACGCGCACGGCTCGGCCACCGACCCGCCGTCGCGCAACTACGGCTGCTGGAACCGCTGGGGCAGCGACTTCCAGAACCCCGCGATGGCGACGAAGGACCCGATGTGCTGGCAGGCCTGGCAGGCCGACCCGAACGCGATGTGGAACTGGAACGGGCTCTACCGCGAAGGTGTCAAGGGCAACCACCAGGGCGCCATCCCCGACGGGACGCTGTGCAGCGGCGGCCGCACGCAGGCGCCACGGTACAACGCGCTCGACACGGTCGGCGCGTGGCAGATGGCCGACAAGGACAACCGGTTCACCCTCACCATCACCGACCAGGCCCGGCACGGCGCCGACTACCTGCTGGTGTACATCACCAAGCAGGGCTTCAACCCGGCGACCCAGCCGCTCGGCTGGGGCAACCTCGAACTGGTCGCCCAGACGGGCAAGCTCGCGCCCGCCGGGCAGTACCAGGTCGCGGTGAACGCCGGATCCCGGACGGGGCGGCACGTCGTCTACACCATCTGGCAGGCGAGCCACCTCGACCAGTCGTACTACTTCTGCAGTGACGTGAACTTCTCCGGACGCTGACCGGCCCGGGCCGCGGGACGTCCCCGCGGCCCGGCTTCCGGCGTTAGATACGTTACAGCTCCTGATCGTAACGCAAGGCGTAAGCTCGGGGTATGGAACTCACCCTGCCGGGCGGCCCGGACTGCGGGCACGCCATCGAGGTCGCGACGGCCTATTCGTCGCCGTCCCTGCTGAACCATTCGATGCGGGTCTACGCCTGGGCCGTTGCGCTGGGCGACGTCCACCACGTCGAGTTCGACGCCGAGCTGCTGTTCGTCGCGGCGATGCTGCACGACGCCGGGCTCGCGGCGGAATTCGACAGCCACACCGTGCCGTTCGAGGTGGCCGGCGGGCACGTGGCGTGGGTGTTCGCCGCCGGCGCCGGCTGGCCGCCCGAGCGCCGGGCGCGGCTGGCGGAGGTGATCGTCCGGCACATGCAGGCGGAGGTCGACCCGGCCGAGGACCCGGAGGGTTTCCTGCTGTCGAGGGCCGCGGCGGCCGACATCGCCGGGCGGGACGTCGCGGACCTGCCCGCGGGCTTCCGCGCGGAGGTGCTCGACCGCTACCCGCGGCTGGACCTGGTGGCGGAGTTCCTCCGCTGCTTCGGCGACCAGGCGGCCCGCAAGCCGGAGAGCTCGGCCGCGGCCGCGATGAAGAACGACCTCGCCACCCGCATGGCCCGCAACCCGCTCGAAAGGAATTGACGTGCAAGCCGTCACCGTCGCCGATCGCACCGCCGCACCGGCCCTCACCGAACTGCCCTACCCGCACGCCGCCGAGAACGACGTCATCGTGCGGGTGCACGCGGCCGGGTTCACCCCCGGCGAGCTGACCTGGCCGGCCACCTGGACCGACCGCGCAGGCCGGGACCGGGCGCCGAGCGTCCCCGGCCACGAGCTGTCCGGCGTCGTCGCGGAACTGGGTTACGGCACCACCGGCCTGACCGTCGGCCAGCGTGTCTTCGGCATGGCCGACTGGGCCCGCAACGGCTCATTGGCCGAGTACACGGCGGTGGAGGCGCGCAACCTCGCGCCGCTGCCGGCCGACGTCGACCACGTCACGGCCGCCGCCCTGCCGATCTCCGGGCTGACGGCGTGGCAGGCGCTGTTCGACCACGGGCGCCTCACGGCGGGCCGGACCGTCCTGGTCCACGGCGCGGCCGGCAGCGTCGGCTCGCTGGCGGTCCAGCTGGCGCGCGAGGCGGGCGCGCGGGTGCTCGGCACCGGCCGCGAAGCCGACCGGGACACGGTGCTCGGCCTCGGCGCGGAGGCCTGCTTCGACCCAATGTCGCCGGACATCGGCCAGGTGGACCTGGTCCTCGACGTCCTCGGCGGCGAGGTCCTGGACCGGTCGGCGGCCCTGGTGCGCGACGGTGGAACCTTGGTCACGGTCGCCGAGCCGCCCCGCGGGCCGGGCATCTTCTTCGTCGTGGAGCCGGACCGGGCCCGTCTCGCGGACCTGGCCCAGCGCGTCCGCGACGGCCGCCTCCGCCCCCGGATCGACACGGTCCGCCCGCTGGCGGAAGCCCCGGCGGCGTTCGGCACGCGCGGCAGGACGATCATCCGGACGGCGTGACGTACCGGTCGAACCAGCTCTTGGCGGCGCGCAACGGACCGTCGACCGCCGGGAGGTCGGGATACCAGGCCTTCTCCCATTCGAGTGACACCCAGCCGGACCACGAACGCAGCAGGTCACCGCATTCACCGAGCGGAACGGCGCCCTCCCCCGGCGGGACGGGGGTGGGTGCTTCGCGGCTCTGCACGTCCTTGACCTGGAAGTAGCCGAGGTAGGGGCCGAGCACGGTTGTGGTCACGGCCGGGTGTTCGCCGGCCCGCCAGGGGTGAACGGCATCCCAGAGGACGGCGGCGAGGTCGGGAGCATCGAACCCGTCGACGAGCTTTCGGGCGGCGGCCCCGGTGGGGTGCGAATCGTGGGTTTCGACGAGCAGCTTCACCTGGGCATCCCGAAGATCGTCGAGGACGGCGGCGATGCGGGGTTCGGCGTTCCCGTCTCCGCCGGGGAACGCCCGGATCTGTGGGGCGCCGAGGCGGTGGGCGAGGGCGATGAGGGCTTTGAGCTCGTCGATGACGGGCTGGTCGGCCCCGGGAGCGGCGACTTTCGCGTAGCCGGCCAGGCAGGAGACGGCGAGGTTTTCGCCGTCCAGGAGCGACCGGACGGAGCCGAGGGAGGAGGCGGAGAGTCCCAAGTGGACTTCTTCGTCGGGGTGGACGCGCAGTTCGAGTCCGGCGCAGTGGTGGGCTTTCGCGGTGCGCGCCGCTTCGCGGACGGGGATGCCGGGCATGCCCAGCGTGCTCACGGCGAACTGCCACCCCATCGATGCCCTCCCAGCTCGGTTGGTGGCGAGTGTAAGCGCTTTCACCAAGGTGCACGAGGTGGCTGACGGGTGTTGTCGTGGCCATGCCCGCGGCTGCGCGATCATCCGCGCCGGACGACGGCAACCTCGCGGACCGATCCCCGCGCCGCCACCGCTCGTAGCAATGCCCCACGACCGCCCGGCGCCGCGGAGCACTCTCAGGTTCCGCCACTCGCGCCATGCCCGATCCATGCCGCCTCGGCCGCGCGGATGGGTCCCCGAACCGCGCCGCTCGCGGCGATCGCCCACGACCTATCCGGCCTCGCCTCGCGAGCCGTTCGCGGGCAGGCCGGTGCCCGCGCCCGTGATCACCTCGGGCGCGGGCACCGGCTCCCGGCTCAGTGGGCCTTGTTCTGGCCGCGGCCCGCGGGGGCTCGGCCGTTCGCGCCGTCGGCGGCCTTGGCCGCCTGCTGTGCCGGCTTCTCGGCCGAAGCCGGCTTGGCCGGAGCCGGGGTCGCAGGCTTGGCCGGAGCCGGAGCCGGAGCCGGAGCCGCCGGCGCAGCCGAAGCCGGCTTGGCCGGGGTCGGAGCCGAGGCCTGAGCCGCCGAAGGCTTGTCCGACGACTGCGTAGCCTTGTCCGCCGCCGACCCCTCCGAAGCGTTCTTCTCCGCCTCGGCCAGCGGGTTCGGCCGCCGGATCTGGACGACCGCCACGATCGCCGCCGCCACCGCCCCCAGCGCCACCAGCCACGGCCAGCGGGCTCGCTTCGAGCGCTCCCCTCGGGCCACGCTCTTGGCCTCCTGCAGCGCCACCGCCAAATCCCGCTTCGCCGTCGCCACCGCCTTGCGGCGCTTGCGACCGGACTCGCCCGCCGAACTCACCACCGTCGCCACCGCCTGGGCCGCCTTGCGGCCCGGGTCGCGCAGCTTGGCCGCGCGGGCCATCACCTCGTCGCGGGCCGCGCCGGAATTGGCCAGCACGTCGCGGCGGGACGACCGGGTGCTCTTGTCGAGGTCCTTGGTCGCCGCCCGGCCGACCTTCGCGAGCTCGTCCTTGCCTTCGGCCAGCTTCCGATCGGTGATTTCGACCGCCCGCGCGGCTGCTGCCGCCCCGACCCGCGCGGCCTCCGCGGCGAGGTCCCGTACGCCGGCCGCCGCCGTCTTCACCGATCGCCCGACCGGGGCGTCGCCCTGGCTCATGTGATCACCTCTCACTCGTCGCAGCAGGCATCACCTGCTCACCTCACACCCAGGGGCTACCCAGTGAGAGCGCATCCGGAACATCAGGCCCGTTCGACGTCCAGGGGCAGGTGCCGCACACTCACGATCACCGACGGGTTCTGGAACACCACCGGCGCGTCCGTGGCGACCGCCAGGTCCCGGTACCGCGAGAACAGCACCTCGAACGCGATCCGCCCCTCCAGCCGGGCCAGCGGCGCCCCGAAGCAGAAGTGGATGCCGTGGCCGAACGTCTGGTGCGGGTTGGGCGTCCGCCCCGGCTCGAACGCGTCCGGGCGGTCGAACACCGCCGGGTCGCGGTTGGCCGACGCCAGGTCCGCCATCACGATCGAGTTCTCCGGGATCCGGTGGCCGCCCAGCTCGACCTCGCGCGTCGTCCGGCGGCCGAGCTCCGGGAACGGCGGCAGCAGCCGGAGCACCTCCTCCAGCGCCGCCGGCACGCTCTCCGGCGCGGACCGCAGCGCCGCCGCGGCCGCGGGGTTCCGGTCGAACGTCACCACCGCGTTGCCCAGCAGCGCGGTCGTCGTGATGTGCCCGGCGATCAGCAGCAGCGCGACGAACCCGACGATCTCCTGGTCCTCGAGGCGCTCCCCGTCGAACTCCGCCTCCACCAGCCGGCTCGTCAGGCCCGGGCCGGGGTGGGCGCGGTGGTGGCGGATGTGGTCCAGGATGTAGGCGTTCATTTCGCGGATCGTCGGCGCGATCGCGTCCAGCGCGCGCTGGATGTCTTCCATGTCGGCCGACTCGCCCAGCTGGTCGCCGCTGAAGAGGACCTGGGCCCAGCGGGTGAACAGCGGGCGGTCCGCCACCGGCACCCCGAGCAGCTCCGCGATCACGATGATCGGCAGCGGGTACGCCAGCGCGTCGACCACGTCGAAGCGCGACTCCCCGGCGACCTCGTCGAGCAGCTCGCCGGCGATGGCCCGGATCCGCGGTTCGAGGCCGGCCACCACCCGCGGGGTGAACGCCTGGCTGACCAGGGTGCGCAGCTTGCGGTGGTCCGGCGGGTCCATCCCGACGAAGTTGCCCTTGCGGAACGTCTCGAAGTCCTCCTGGACCGGCGTGAGCCCGCTGAAGTCCGACGAGAACCCCGCCGGGTCGGACAGCACCCGCGAGACGCCCGCGTGGTCGAGCACCCGCCACAGCCCTCGCTCTTCGTCGTGGTGCACCGGGCCGCGTTCGCGCAGCTCGGCCGAGCGGGCCAGCAGCTCCTCGAAGGCGAACGAGACGCCGGATTCCTGGGTGGTCATGACGTTTTCTCCTCGGTCGTCGGCTGGGGTTCGGGGACGAGGGTGTCGGCGCGGGGGAACCGGCGCAGGGTGGGGCTGACCGTGACGACCAGGGTCACCAGGGCGATCCCGGCGGCGCACAGCAGCACGGCGTTCGTGCCGGGGAACGTCTGCACCACCAGGCCGCCGAACGCGGGCCCGGTCGCCGCGGACACCCCGCCGATCACGCCCATCACGCTGGTCAGGCGGCCGCGCAGCCGGTCGGGGGTGAGCAGCAGCTGGTAGGTCCCGATCGTCGTGTTGGCGGTCGGCGGGAGCAGGGCCATCGCGACGAACAGCGCGCCCAGCAGGTAGCCGCCGTGGATGACGGCCGCGAGCGGCGTCAGCAGCGTCAGGACCCAGAACACGCTCATGATCGACACGTAGGGGCTGAGCCGCCGCTGCAGGTAGGGCGCGATCAGCGACCCCACCACGCCGCCGACGCCCAGCATCGCGGCCATCACGCCGATCTCGCCCGACGTGACGCCGCGGTCCTTGGCCAGCACGATGATCACGATGTAGTAGGCGCTGAAGAAGAAGTTCAGGCTGACCGCGCACGCCACCGTGACGCGCACGTGCCGTTCGCTCCACACCCAGCGCAGCCCCTCGGCCATCTCCTTGCCGAGGTGCCCGCCCTCGACCGGCGCGGCCTCGCGGCGCGGCGCCCGGACGAAGGTCAGCGCGACCAGCGAAACCAGGTGGACGAGCACGTCGAAGGCGAACGGGACGGCCCGCCCGAGGCCGTAGAGGAACCCGCCGACCGCGGTGCCCGACAGCTGCCCGAGCGCGCCGCGCGCGGAGTTCATCGCCACCGCCGTCGGCAGCTGGACCGGGGGCACGACGCCGGCCAGCATCGCGCCTTCGGCCGGGCCGAACAGCGACCGGCAGCAGCCCATCACCGCCGCGACCGCGATGAGGTGGGGGACGCCCACGCTGTCCCAGAAGATCGCCGCGGCCAGGCTCCCCACCGCCAGCGCGTACACCGCCTCGCAGCCGAGCAGGATCTTCTTGCGGTCCCACCGGTCGGCCAGCGCGCCCGCGGGCAGCCCGGCGACCAGCTGGGCCATCGCGTCGACGCCGAGCACCAGCCCGGACAGCGCCGGCGAGCCGGTCACCGTCAGGACCAGCAGCGGCAACGCGATCATCGACGCGCTGAACCCGGCCTCCGACAGCGCCTGGCTGCCCCACAGCAGCTGGTAGTTGCGGTTGCGCGACAGCCGCGTGGTCACCGCCGCTCCTTCCGGCGGGCCGGGACCTGGCTGTCGGCGGCGATCTGCCGCAGCGCCGCCGCGAAGTCGCCGGCCAGCGCTTCGGCGGTCCGCCGGTCGTGGCGGGCGGGCTGGTAGATCAGCGAGAACACCAGCTCGCCGTCCTGCACCGCGCCGACCAGGTCGAGCAGGTGCGGGTGGTGCTCGTCCGGGTCGTGATCGCGGCCGAGCGAACCGCGGACGGCGGCGTAGAGGCTCTCGGACGTCGCCGGCCCGCCGGCCCCGTCCCATTGGCCGAGGTAGTTGAACGAGATCTGCGGGGTGCGGCCCGCCAGCCGCTCCCGGACGTCCGGTGCGCCGAGGTGGCGCAGGGCGCCGTAGCCGAACCCGTTGCCGGGCACGGCCCGCAGCTGCTTGCGGACGGACTTGACGAGCGTCCGCCAGTCCGCGCTTTCTGTGTCCTCCACGGACAGTGCGACCGGGAACAGGGTGGTGAACCAGCCGACGGTCCGGTTGAGGTCGACGCCGTCGAGGACGTCCTCCCGGCCGTGGCCTTCGAGGGCGATCGCCACGTCCGGGCGGCCGGTCCACCGGGCGAGTGCCCAGGCCAGGGCGGTGAGCAGGACGTCGTTGACGCGCGTGCGGTAGGCCGCGGGCGCCGAGCGCAGCAGGGCGTCGGTGTCATCGGCGTTCAGCACCACGGTGACCTCGGCGGTGCCGGTGCCGGTGGCGTCGTCGTCCACCGGCAGCGCGCCCGCGGCGGGCAGGCCGGCCCAGTACTCGAGTTCGTCGTCGAAGCCGCCGCCGCGGACGTGGTCGCGCAGGCGGTGCGCCCAGTCCCGGAACGACGTCGTCCGCGGCCCGAGGTCGATCGGGACGCCCCGGACGGCCTGGCGGTAGGCGGTGTCGAGGTCGTCGAGCAGGATGCGCCAGGAGACGGCGTCGACGACGACGTGGTGCGCGGCCAGGAACAACCGCGGCCGCCACCCGGGATCGGCCGTCACCAGGACGGCGGCCAGCAGCGGGCCGCGGGTGAGGTCGAACCCGGCGTGGACGGCGTCGGCAATTCGTTCCAGGGCGGCCGGGCGGTCGGCCTCGGTGGTGAGGTCGGCGCGGCGGAGTTCGGGCACCGGCTCGACGTCGGCGTTGTGCTGGTGCCAGCCGTCTTCGGTCTGGGTGAAGCGCATCCGCAGGGCGTCGTGGTGGGTCCAGACCGCGGCGAGGGCTTGTTGGAGGGCGGTGGCGTCGAAGCCGTCGGCGAGCTCGACGAGCATCGACTGGTTGAAGTGGTGCGGGTTGACGGTGTGGGTGGCGAAGAACCAGTCCTGGATCGGGGTCAGCGGCACCGGGCCGACGACCGGGCCCTCGGCTTCGGTCGGTTCGGCCACCGCGCCGGCTTCGGGCGCCAGGGCGGCGATGGTCTGGTGCAGGAAGATGTCCTTTGTGGATAGTCGCAGGCCGGCTTGGCGGGCGCGCGAGACGACCTGCATGCTGAGGATGGAGTCTCCGCCCAGCTCGAAGAAGTTGTCGGCGGTGCCGACCCGGTCCAGGCCGAGGACCTGGGCCCAGATCTCGCAGAGGGCCCGCTCGGCCGGGGTGACCGGCTCGACATGCCGGGCGGCAGGCTCGGCGGCGGTGGTGACCACGGGAAGAGCGCGGCGGTCGACCTTGCCGCTCGGGCTGAGCGGCAAGGCGGGGAGTTCGAGGAGCGCCGAGGGGACGAGGTGGCCGGGCAGCGACCGGGCGAGGAATTCGCGCAACTCGGCGGCACTGACCGGACCGGCCGCCGGCTCGGTGGGCGGCGCGGTCCGCCACCCGGCCTCCGGGTCGGTCTGCGGCGCGGGGTGCGGCTCGACCTCCGGCGCAGTCCCCCGCCCGGCCTCCCGCCCAGCTCCCGGCGCGATCGGCGGCGCCGCCGCCGAGTCGGCCTGCGGCGCGGCCGCCATCGCGACCCCCGAGCCGTTCTCCGGCGCGGAGTACGGCTCGACCTCCGGCGCAGTCCCCCGCTCGGCCCCCGGCACGATCGGCGGCGCGGCCTCCGAGTCGGCCTGCGGCGCGGCCGCCATCGCAACCCCCGATCCGTTCTCCGGCGCGATGTCCGCCCCGATCTCCGGCCCGGGCTCCGGCTCGGTTCCCGCCCCAGCCCCGCGCGCGGTCTCCGGCAGCGCCCCCGATCCGTTCTCCGGCGCCGGGTGCAGCTCGGCCCCCGGCACGATCGGCGGCGCGATCTCCGAGTCGGCCTGCGGCGCGGCCGCCATCGCGACCCCCGATCCGTTCTCCGGCGCGATGTCCGCCCCAGCCGCGCGCGCGGTCTCCGGCAACGCCTCAGGCACCGGCGCGGCGACGAAGCAGGCGACCAGTCGCTTGTGCCCCGACTCGTCCTGCTGGACCGCCGCCACCGCGGCCGCCACCCCTGGGTGGCGGGTCAGGGCCGCCTCGACCTCGCCGAGTTCGATGCGGAAGCCGCGGACCTTGACCTGGTCGTCCGCTCGGCCGGTGAACTCCAGGTGGCCGGCCGCGGTCCAGCGGACCACGTCGCCCGTTCGGTACATGCGCTCGCCCGGCGCGGCGAACGGGTTCGCCGTGAACCGGTCGGCCGTCAGGCCCGGCCGGTCGAGGTAGCCGCGGGCCAGGCTCGGCCCGGCGACGTACAGCTCGCCGGCCACTCCGATCGGTACCGGCTCGAGGGCGGCGTCGAGCACGTACACCCGGGTGTTCGGGATGGGCCGGCCGATCGGGGGTGGTGTGCCGGGGACCAGGGGCTCGCTCCAGGTCGCGACGATCGTCGACTCGGTGGGCCCGTACGCGTTGATCATCCGCCGCCCCGGGGACCACCGGTCGACGAGCTCGGCCGGGCAGGCGTCGCCGCCGACGACGAGCGTGCGCAGGTGCGGCAGGTCCGTTGCCGGGACCGTGTCCAGCGCGGCCGGCGGGATCAGCGTGTGGGTGATCCGGTGGGCCGCCAGGAACTCGGCGAGCGGCTCGCCGAGCAACGGCTCGGGCGGCACCACCACGAGCGCCGCACCGGACGGCAGGGCCAGGCAGAGTTCGAGGATCGAAGCGTCGAAACTCGGCGAGGAGTAGGCGAGGACGCGATCCCCCACCGCGACCCGCAGGTGCTCGGCCTCGGCGGCGGCGAACGACGCCAGCCCGGCGTGGGTGACGACCACGCCCTTGGGCCGCCCGGTGGACCCCGAGGTGTAGATGACGTACGCAGGGTGCTCCGGCCGCACCGGGACAGCCTCGGCGGGCTCGCCGGCGAACGCCGCCGGGTCGTCCAGCGAGAGCACCGGCACCCCGTCCGGGACCGGCGGTGCCAGACCGTCCAGCGTCAGGACCAGGGCCGGACGCGCGTCCGCGAGCATGAACGTGATGCGCTCGATCGGGTAAGTCGGGTCCACCGGGACGAACGCCCCGCCGGCCTTCCACACCGCCAGCTGCGCCACCACGATCTCCACCGACCGCGGCAGCGCCAGCGCCACGATCCGCTCCGGCCCGATCCCGTACCCGGCCAGCACCGACGCCAGCCGCGAAGCCCGCTCCTCCAGCTCGGCGTACGTCAGGGACTCGCCGCCGATCACCGCCGGCGCGTCCGGCGTCCGCCGGGCACCGGCCGAGATCAGCGCGGGCAACGCAACCGGCTCCACCGGGACAGCCGTGTCGTTCCACGCCTCCACGACCAGCTCGCGTTCGGCCGCGCCGATCAGCGGCAGCCGGGCCAGCGGCCGGTCCGGGTCGTCCGCCACCCCCGCCAGCAGGACGCCCAGGTGCGCCGCCAGGCGGTCGATCGTGGCCGCGTCGAACAGGTCCGTGTTGTACGTCAGCGCCGCCCGCAGCTCTCCCCCGTCCGGCTGGAACTCCAGGGTCAGGTCGAAGTTCGCCGCCGTCGCCGGTTGCGGGAGCTCCTCGGTCTCCAGGCCGGGCAGGTGCGCCGTCTCGCGGGGACTGTTCTGCAGCACCACCATCACCTGGAACAGCGGTGTCCGGCTCGGGTCGCGGCCCGGCTGGACCGCGTCGACGACCCGGTCGAACGGCAGGTCCTGGTGGTCGAACGCCGCCCGCACCCCGGCCGCGACGTCGTCGAGGAACGCCGTGAACGCCACCTCCGGACGGACTTGCGACCGCAGCACCAGCGTGTTGACGAAGAACCCGACCAGCCCTTCGAGTTCCGGCCGCTCCCGGCCGGACGTCACCGTGCCGACCGCCACGTCGTCCTGGCCGGCCCAGCGGCCGAGCAGCACCTGGCACGCCGCGACGAGCGTGGTGAACAGGGTCGTCTCCCGCTGCCGGCTCACCTGCTCGAGCCGGGCGGTCACCGCCGCCGGGACGACGATCTCGTGCGTCGCGCCGCGCGTGGTGCGCACCGGCGGGCGCGGCCGGTCGGTGGGCAGCTCCAGCGGTGTCAGGTCGCGCAGGCGCTCGGTCCAGTAGTCGGTCTGGCCGGCCAGGACCCGCTCGGCGAGGCGGCCGCGCTGCCAGGCCGCGAAGTCCGCGTACTGCACCGGCAACGGCGGCAGGTCCGCCGGTTCGCCGCGCAGCGCCGCCGCGTAGAACGCGCCGACCTCTTCGGCGATCAGGCCGTTCGACCAGCCGTCGGTGACGATGTGGTGCACCGCCACCGTGAGCACGTGCTCCCGCGGCGCGAGCCGGATCAGCTTCGCCCGCAGCAGCGGCCCTTCGCTCAGGTCGAAGGGCTGTCCGGCGTCGGCCCGCAGGATCTCCGCGAGGTCCTCCTCGCGGGCGTCGACGACCGGCAGCGGCACCGGCGACGGCGGGTGCACGATCTGGACGCCGTGGCCGTCGGCCGAGCCGAACGTCGTCCGCAGCGGCTCGTGCCGGGCGACCAGCGCGGTGAACGCCGCGGCGAGCGCGTCGACGGCCAGTTCGCCGCGCAGGCGCACGGCCGAACTCGTGACGTACTCGGTGCCGCCCGGCTCGAACTCGTCGAGGAACCACAGCCGCTGCTGGGCGAAGGACTGCGGCAGCTCCCCGTCACGGGGCACGGCCGGGATCGGGTCGGCCGCCGTCGCCCCGACCGTTTCGATCGCGGCGGCGAGCCGGGACACCGTCGGGTGGGCGAACACCGCCCGCGGCGACAGCGACACGCAGCATTCGGCCAGCAGCCGGGACACCAGCCGGATGCTGAGGATCGAATCGCCGCCGAGCTCGAAGAAGTTGTCCTGCGCCCCGACGCGCTCGACACCGAGCAGCCGCTGCCAGATCCCGGCGACGGCCCACTGGGTCGCGGTGGCCGGTTCGACGTACGGCCGCTGCGACGGGACCGGGCCGTCCGGCGCCGGCAACGCGCGGCGGTCGACCTTCCCGTTGCGGTTCAACGGAAGCGCGGCCAGCACCAGCACCACGGCGGGCACCATGTACTCGGGCAGTGTCGCGGCGGTGTGCGCGCGGAGTTCGTCCGGATCGGCGGCGCGTTCGAGGACGACGTGCGCGATCAGCCGCCGCGTACCGGCCGGGTCGGTGTGGATGCTCGCGACCGCCTGCGCGACGGCCGGATGGGCCGCCAGCACGGCCTCGACCTCGGCGAGCTCGATCCGGAACCCGCGCAGCTTGACCTGGTCGTCGGACCGGCCGAGGAACACGAGTTCGCCGTCGGCGCCGCGGCGGACGACGTCGCCGGTGCGGTACATCCGCTCCCCCGGCGCACCGAACGGGTCGGGCACGAACCGCTCGGCGGTCAGGCCGGGCCGGCCGAGGTAGCCGCGCGCCAGGCCCGCGCCGGCCAGGCACAGCTCGCCGGGGGCGCCGGCGGGCAGCGGGCGCAGCTCGGCGTCCAGCACGTACGCGCGCATGCCGTCGAGCGGACGGCCGATCGGCACCGGTTCGGGGACCGGCTCGCCGGCCATCCGGAAGGAGGTGGCGAAGGTGGTCGTTTCGGTGGGGCCGTAGCCGTCGACCACGACGAGGCCGGGGCACGCGGCCTGGACCGCGCGCACCACGGCGGGCGGGACGACGTCGCCGCCGGTCCACACCTCGCGCAGGCCGCGCAGGCCGTCGGGAGCGTCCTGGGCGAGCAGCCGGAAGAGCCCGGCGGTCAGCCACGCCGACGTCACGCCGTGGGCCGAGATCGCGTGCCGCAACGACTCCGGCGTCAGGTCCGGCCCGTCGGGCAGGACCGTCGCGCCGCCGCCCAGCAGCGGGACCCACAGTTCGTAGGTGGAGGCGTCGAAGGCCAGCGGCGAGTGCGAGAGGACCCGCGTGTGGGCACCGCCGGCGAATCGGCCGTCCTGGGCCAGCGCGGTGATGTCGCGGTGGCGCACGGCGACGCCCTTCGGCACCCCGGTGGAACCCGAGGTGTACATGACGTAGGCGAGGTTTTCGGGTCCCACGACAGCGTCGGGCGCCGCGGCGGACCGCTGCTCGCCGACGGTCAGCACCGGTCCACTGTGGACGGCTTCGGCGGCGGGCACCCAGGTGTCACCGGCCACCACGACCGACACCCCGGCCTCGGCGAGCACGGCCCGCAACCGCTCGTGCGGCGCCCGGGTGTCCAGGGGCACGTAGGCCGCCCCCGCCTTGAGCACGGCGAGTTCGGCGACGACGTGGTCCACCGACGGCTCGAGCAGCAGCCCGATCCGGTCCTCGACGGCGACGCCGAGTCCGGCCAGCCGCCCGGCCAGGTGGTTGGCCCGTTCGTCCAGCTCCCGGTACGTCAGGGTCCGCTCGCCGGCGAGCACGGCGGGGTCGCCGGGGTGGCGGGCGACCTCGTCGGCGAACAGCGCGGGCACCGTGGACGGCGTCCCGGCGGCGCCCGGGCCGTGGGCGTCGGCGAGCACCCTGGCGCGTTCCGCGACATCGACCCACGGCACGCGGGCCAGGGGCCGGTCCGGGTCCGCGGTGACGGCGTCGAGCAGCCACGCCAGCCGGTCCGTCATCGCCGTGACGGTGCCGGTGTCGAAGAGCGCCGGGTCGTAGGCGAGGTCGAGCGCGAGGCCTTCGTCGAGGGACGCGCGCAGGCACAGCGGGAAGTTCGTGGCGTCGGCCGAGGCCACCTCGACGACCCGGGGCGCGCCCGCGGTGGCGGGCTCGCTGATCGGGTAGTTCTCGAACACGACCATGCTGTCGAACAGGTTCTGCCCCGCCGGGACGTCGCTGAGCGGGCGCAGCCGGGCCAGCGACACGAAGTCGTGGTCGCGAGCCTCGCTCTGGGCCGTCTGCAGCTGCCCGAGCCACCGCGCGACCGGCTGGGCGCCGTCCACCCGGACGCGGGTGGGGATGGTGTTGATGAACAGCCCGATCATGGTCTCCACGCCGGCCAGGTCGGCCGGGCGGCCGGACACCGTGGTGCCGAAGACGACGTCGCGGTCGCCCGACAACATGGCCAGCAGCAGCGCCCAGCCGCCCTGCACGACGGTGTTGACGGTGAGGCCGTGGGTCCTGGCGAACTCCCGCAGCCGCAGGGTCGCGGCCGGCGGCAGCTCGATCCGGACCGAGTCGGTCGAGCGGGACTGGTGGGCTTCGGCGGGCGGGCGGTCGTAGGGCAACGCCGTCGGCGCGTCGAAGCCGGCCAGGGTGTCCGCCCAGAACGCGTCGGCGGCGGCCTGGTCGCGGCCGGCCAGCCAGCCGAGGTAGTCCCGGTACGGGCGCCGGGTGACCAGGGCGGGCCGGACACCGGCGGACGCGGCGGCGTACTCCTCGCAGGCTTCGGCGAAGACCTGCGCGGAGCTCCAGCCGTCGAACAGGACGTGGTGGGACGTCCAGATCAGGTCGACCTCGTCGCCGGGGAGGGCGGCGATCGTCAGCCGGGTCAGCGGGGCCCGGGTCAGGTCGAACGGGACGGCCCGGTCGGCCGCCAGCGCCTCCTCCCGGGCGGCTTTCCGCCCGGCCGGGCCGAGGTCGCGCCAGTCGTGGTGGGTGACCGGCAGGGTCGCCGCCCGGTCCACCACCTGCACGGGCTCTTCGACGCCGGTCCAGACGAGCCGCGTGCGCAGCACGGGTGTCCGGTCGACGACCCGCTGCCAGGCCGCGGCGAGCCCGGCCGGGTCGGCGACCCCCGCGAGCCGGATGCGGACCTGCTCGAAGTAGGCCGGGGACCCGTCGTCGACCAGGGTGTGGAACACCATCCCGGCCTGCAGCGGGGTGAGCGGGTAGACGTCCTCGACCGCCCGGCCGTCGCCGGCCACGGTGTCCAGTTCGGCCGCGCTCAGCCGAGCCAGGGGGAAGTCCGACGGCGTGCGGCCGCCGGCCCCCGGGGTGGCGCAGTGCGCGACGATCTCGCGCAACGCCGTCAGGACCTGCCCGGCGAGCCCGCGCACGGTGTCTTCGCGGTGGATGCCGGGGGCGTAGGTCCAGGCCAGTTCGAGGCGGCCGCCGTCGACGATGCCGACGACGTCCAGGAGGGCGGTGCGCGGCCGTGCGGGGTCGATGTCGTCGCCGAGGTCGCCGCCCCAGCCGCGGTACAGCCCCTCGGCGTCGCCACCGGCCGTCCACTGTCCGTGGTAGTTCAGGGAAATCTGCGGCACCGGGTCGCCGTGCCGCCGCAGCGAGCCGTAGCCGAGGCCCTTGCCGGGGACGGCTCGCAGCTGTTCCTTGACCGCCTTGAGCGTCGGTCCCCAGTCGTCGGCCGCCGGGAGGTTGAGCGCGACCGGGTATTCGGCGGTGAACCAGCCGACCGTGCGGGAGAGGTCGAGGTCGTCGAAGAGCTCTTCGCGGCCGTGGCCTTCCAGGGAAACCAGGACGCGGTCGCGGCCGGTCCAGCGGGCCAGCACCCGGCCGAGCGCGCTGAGCAGGACGTCGTTGATCTGCGTGCGGTAGACCTCCGGCACTCGGCGCAGCAGGGCGTCGGTGGTCCCGGCGTCCAGGCGGACGGTGATCGTGCGGGCGCTTCCGGCGGTGTTCTCCCCCGTCGCGTCCACCGGCAGGGCGGGGTCGACGCCGTCGAGCACGCCGGTCCAGTACGGCAGTTCGGCGTCGAAGCCGTGCCCGGCGAGGCGGTCCGCCCAGCGGAGGTAGCTCGCCGGGGCCGGGCCGAGGTCGACCGGCTGCCCGGCGGCCACCTGGCGGTAGGCGGTTTCGAGGTCTTCCAGCAGGATCCGCCAGGACACGCCGTCGATCACCAGGTGGTGGACGACCAGCAGCAGCCGCGGTGGCTGTCCGGGGGCCGTGATCAGCACGGGTGCGACCAGCGGGCCGTCCTCGACGCTGAGCGTGGCGCGGGCTTCGGCCGCGACCGCCCTGGTGTCCACATCGGACACGTGCCGCAGGGCCGGGAGTGCGGCGCCGGTCCGGAACTCCTGCCTTCCGTCGCCGGTGAACCGGGTGCGCAGGGCGTCGTGGCGGGCCAGCACCGCACCCAGGGCGGTTTCGAGGGCGGGCACCGAGACGTCCGGGTCGAGTTCGGCGAGCGTGGACATGGTGAAGTGGTCGTGGCGGCCGGTTTCGAAGAACCACCGCTGGATCGGTGTGAGGGGTGCCGCACCGGTGAATCCGGCCTCGGGTGCACCGGACCCGGTGCCGGCGACGAGCGCGAGCTCGGCGATGCTCTGGTGGCGGAAGACGTCCCGGGAGGTCAGCCGCAGGCCGTGCCGCCGGGCCCGGGCGACGACCTGGATGCTGAGGATCGAATCGCCGCCGAGGGCGAAGAAGTTGTCGTCCACTCCCGGCTCGCCGACGCCGAGGACGTCGGCCCAGATCTCCGCCAGCAGCCGCTCGGCGTCGGTGCGCGGGGCGGTCCGGCCCGCGGCCGGGGCCGGGTGGACGGCGGGCGCGGGCAGCGCGCGGCGGTCGACCTTGCCGCTGCTGGCCAGCGGCAGCCGTTCGAGGGGGACGAACACCGACGGCACCAGGTGCTCGGGCAGCGTTTCCTTCAGCGCCGTCCGCAGTCGCGCCGGATCCGCCGCGGAACCCGGGACGACGTAGGCGACCAGCCGGCCGTCCCGGGCGACGACCACCGTGTCGGCGACGCCGGGCAGGGCTCGCAGCGCCGCCTCGACCTCGCCGGGCTCGATCCGGAAGCCGCGGATCTTGACCTGGTCGTCGACGCGGCCGAGGTACTCGAGGTGACCGTCGGCGGTCCAGCGGGCACGGTCGCCGGTGGCGTACATCCGGCTGCCCGGCGGGCCGAAGGGGTCGGCGCGGAAGCGGTCCGCGGTCAGCCCGGGCCGGTTCAGGTAGCCGCGGGCCAGCTGGACGCCCGCCAGGTGCAGCTCGCCGGGCACGCCGATCGGGGCCGGACGCAGCCGGTCGTCGAGGACGTAGGCCCGCACGTTCCCGGTGGGACGGCCGATCACTTCGCGGTCGGTCTCGCCGATCCGGCAGAGGGTGGCGTCGACCGTGCACTCGGTCGGGCCGTAGAGGTTGAACGCGGTGACGCCGTCGAGGTCGCTCAGGTCGCGCCACAACGCCTCGCCGACGGCCTCCCCGCCGACCAGGAGCACGGGCGGGCAGTGACCCGCTTCCAGCAGGTGCCGGACGAACGACGGTGTCGAGTTGACCAGATCGATCTCGTGCTCGGCGACGTACCCGGCGAGCAGGACCGGGTCGAGCCGGGTGTCGCCGTCGATCACGTGCAGTTCGTGCCCGGCCGTGAGCATCAGCAGCACGGTTTCCCAGGACGCGTCGAAGGAGAACGCGGCGGTCAGCGCCACCCGCAGCCGGTCCTTCCCGGCCGCGGCGGTGAACCGATCCGCGTGGTCGACGGCGAAGTTGGCCAGGGCGCGGTGGGTGACGAGGACGCCCTTCGGCGTTCCGGTGGAGCCGGAGGTGTAGATCGCGTAGGCCGCGTGGTCCGGCGCGGGCCGGTCGGGGGGATTCGTGTCCGCTCCCTCGGCGGCAACGGGTTCGGTGAGCACGAGGGCCGGACGCGCGTCCGCCAGCAGCGCCTCCCGCCGCCGTTCGGGAAGCTCGGGGTCCAGGGGCAGGTGGACGGCACCGGCCTTGAGGACGGCGAGGATCGTGACCACGAGTTCGGCCGAGCGCGGCAGGGCGACCGCCACCAGCCGCTCGGGCGCGGCACCCCGGGCGACGAGGACCCGCGCGACCCGGTTGGCGCGCGCGTTCAGCTCCGCGAAGGTCAGCGTGGTGCCGCCGCTGACGAGCGCGGTCGCGTGCGGGGTCCGGGCGGCCTGCGCCTCGAACAGCCCGACGACGGTCGTCTCCGGTTCCGGCCGGCCGGTCGCGTTCCACGTCCCGACGACCAGTTCCTCTTCGGCCGCGGGCAGGGGAAGGGTGTCGACGGGCCGGTCGGGCTCGGCCGTGACCGCGGCGAGCAGGACCGTGAGCTGCTCGGCGAACCGGCGCACGGTCGCCGCGTCGAACAGGTCGGTGTTGTAGTTCAGCAGCCCGCGCAGCCCGTCCGGGCGCTCTTCGAACTCGACGCTCAGGTCGAACCCGGCCGTGGTCATCGGCAGCGTCAGCTCGCCGGCGGTGAGGCCGGCCAGAGCAGGCAGGCGGTTGCCGGCGTTCTGCAGCGTGACCAGCACCTCGAACAGCGGGGTGCGGCTGGGGTCGCGGTCGGGGCTCAGTTCGTCGACGATCCGCTCGAACGGCACCTCCTGGTGGGCGAAGGCGTCCAGCACGGTCCGGCGGACGGTGCCGAGCAGTTCGCCGAAGCCGCGGCGTCCGTCCACTGAGGACCGCAGCACGACGGTGTTGACGAAGAGCCCGACCAGGTCCTGGACCTCCGGGTGGTCGCGGCCCGAGGTGACCGTGCCGACGGCGACGTCGTCCTGGCCGGACCAGCGGCGCAGCACCAGCTGGCAGGCCGCGACCAGCGCCGTGAACAGCGTCGTGTCGCGGTCCCGGCCGAGCCGCCGCAACCCGGCGAGGGCCTCGGCGCCGAGGGTGAACTCGTGCTCGGCACCGTTCGACGTCCGGGTGGCCGGACGCGGGCGGTCGGTCGGCAGGTCGAGGGGGCGCAGGCCGTCGAGCTCCCGGCGCCAGAAGCCGAGCTGCTCGTCGAGGAAGTCGCCGGTGAGGCGCTCGCGCTGCCACGCGGCGAAGTCCGCGTACTGGATCGGCAACGCCGGGAGTTCGGCGCGCTCGTCGCCGTAGAGGGTGGCCAGCTCGCCGATCAGGACACCCATCGACCAGCCGTCGGTGATGATGTGGTGCAGGGACAGCACCAGGGCGTGGTCGTCCGGGGCCACGCGGACCAGCCGCGCCCGCAGCAGCGGGCCCCGGGCGAGGTCGAACGGCCGGGCGAGGTCCTCGGCCAGCAGCCGCCGCAGTTCCTCCGGGGCGGTGACGTCGGTGACCGGCAGCGCGAGCTGCCACGGCTCCCCCACGACCTGGCGGGGACGCCCGTCGACGGCCGGGAACGTGGTGCGCAGCGACTCGTGCCGGGCGATCAGCGTGGTGAGCGCCCGGGCGAGCGCGTCGGGCCGCAGATCGCCACGCAGCCGCACGCCGAAGACCGTGACGTGGTCGGTGCTGCCGGGCGCGAAGTCGTCGAGGAACCACAGGCGCTGCTGGGCGAAGGACAGCGGCAGCTCGCCGTCGCGGCCCACCGGCGTGATCGCCGCGGACAGCGGCGTGGCCGACGCGGTGGGCAGCGCGGCGGCCAGGCCCGCCACCGTCGGGTGGTCGAACACCGTCCGCGGGGACACGTCGACGCCGAAGGCCCCGCGCAGCGCGGAGGTGAACCGGATGCTGAGGATGGAATCCCCGCCGAGTTCGAAGAAGTTGCCGTCGGCGCCGACGCGCTCCAGGCCGAGCGTCGCGGCCAGGACCGCCGCCACCGTGCGTTCGGTTTCGGTGCGGGGTTCGGCGAACTCGGCGGGTTCCGCCGCGGCCGCGGCCGGGGCCGGCAGCGCTCGCTGGTCGAGCTTCCCGTTGCGGGTCAACGGGAGTTCGCCGAGCGTGACGAACGCCGAGGGCACCATGTAGTCCGGCAGCGACCGGCCCAGGTGCTCGCGCAGCCGCGCGGTGCTCGGCGGCGCGTCCGGTCTCGCCGGGACGACGTAGGCGACCAGCCGCTTGCGGCCGGGCTCGTCCTCGCGGGCCAGCACCGCCGCCGACCCGACGTCGGGCAAGGCCAGCAGGGTCGCTTCGATCTCGCCCGGTTCGATCCGGAAGCCGCGGATCTTGACCTGCTGGTCGGCGCGGCCGTGGTAGCGCAGGGCACCGTCGTGGGTGCGGGACACGCGGTCGCCGGACCGGTACATCCGGGACCCGGGTGCCCCGAAGGGGTCGGCCACGAACCGGGCCGCGGTCAGCCCGGGGCGGCCGAGGTAGCCGCGGGCCAGGCCGTCGCCGGCCACGTAGAGCTCGCCGGGCACCCCGGCCGGGACCGGGTTCAGGTCCGCGTCGAGGACGTACCCGCGCAGGTCGGGCAGGGCGGTACCGATGACACCCGGAGTGTCCACATCGGACCGAAGGTCGTGTTCGGTGACGTGCACGGTGGTTTCGGTGATGCCGTACATGTTCACCAGCCGCGGGGCGCGGTCGCCGTGGCGGGCGAACCAGCCGGCCAGCCGGCGCGTGTCGAGCGCCTCGCCGCCGAAGATCACGTACCGCAGCGCGAGCCGGGCGCCGGGGTCGTCTTCGTCGGCCCGGACGAGCTGGTAGAACGCCGACGGCGTCTGGTTGAGCACGGTGACCCGCTCGTCGGCCAGCAGCCGCAGGAATTCCCGCGGCGAGCGGGACACCGCGTGCGGCACGACGACGAGCCGGCCGCCGTGCAGCAGCGGGCCCCAGATCTCCCAGACGGAGAAGTCGAACGCGTAGGAGTGGAACAGCGTCCAGACGTCGTCGCGCCCGAAGCCGAAGCGAGCGGTCGCGGCGAACAGGCGGGTGACGTTGCGGTGCGGGATCACCACGCCCTTGGGCAGCCCGGTCGAGCCGGAGGTGTAGATGACGTAGGCGGGGTGGTCCGGCGTGCAGCGCGGCGGCGGATCGGTGTCCGGCCCCTCCGCCACGTCGACGTCGTCGGGGCCGAGGACGGCGACGGGAGCGGTGTCGGCGCACATCCGCTCGACGCGTTCGGCCGGGGTCGCCGGGTCGATCGGCAGGTACGCGGCCCCGGCCTTGAGCACGGCGAGGATCGCGACGACCTGTTCCGGCGAGCGCGGCAGGCGCAGCGCGACGAACCGTTCCGGCCCGGCGCCGAGCGCGATCAGCCGGTGCGCCAAGCGGTTGGCCCGCGCGTTCAGCTCGGCGTAGGTGCAGTGCGTGCCTTCGGCGGTGAGGGCGACCGCGTCCGGGTGGGCCGCGACCTGGGCGGCGAACAGCTCGGTGAGGGTCGGCGCGGGCAGCGACGGGAGCGGCTCGATGGTGAGCCGGGCGCGGTCGGCGGCCGACAGCCACGGCAGCCGGGCGATCGGGCGGTCCGGGTCCTCGGCGAGCCCGAGCAGCAGGGTCTCCAGCCGGGCGGCCAGCGCGGTGGCCGTCTCCTCGTCGAAGAGCGCCGGGTCGGTGGCCAGCTCGAAGCCGAGCTGCCGGTCGGCGTAGGCGCGCAGGGTGACCGGGAACGTCGTGGCGTCGAGCGCGGTCACCTCGCGCAGGGTGACGCCCGCCTGCGCGGCGGCGTTCTCGTCGAAGGGGTAGTTCTCGAACGCGACCATGCTGTCGAACAGGTTCTCCCCCGGCGGGACGTCGCTGAGGGCGCGCAGCTTGCCCAGCGCGAGGAAGTCGTAGCGGCGGGCCTGGTTCTGCTCGTCCTGCAGCCGGCGCAGCCAGGCCAGGACCGGCTCGCCACGGTCGATCCGCGTGCGGGTCGGGACGGTGTTGATGAACATCCCGATCATGTTCTCCACGCCCGGCAGGTCGTCGGGGCGGCCGGAGACGGTGGTGCCGAACACGACGTCGGACTCGCCGCCGGAGTGGGCCAGCAGCAGCGCCCAGGCGCCCTGCACGAGCGTGTTGACGGTGAGGCCGTGGCGCCGGGCCACGTCCCGCAGCCGAGTGGTGTCCTCTGGGGACAACGACGTCCGGATCGTGCGCGACGAACGGGTCCGGTGGGCCTGCGCCGGGGGCCGGTCCCACGGCAGCGGGGTCGGGGCGGCGAAGCCCGAAAGCACATCACGCCAGTGGTTTTCGGCCGCGGTGACGTCCTGGGCGGCGAGCCAGCCGAGGTAGTCGCGGAAGGGCCGGTGGGCCGGCACCCGCGGGACCCGGTGCTCGGTGATCGCGGCGTACTGCTCGCACACCTCGGTGAAGATCTGGGCGAGGCTCCAGCCGTCGAGCACGATGTGGTGGGAGGTCCACATCAGCAGCACGCGGTCGTGGGTGAGCGCGACGACGGCCAGCCGCATCAGCGGCGCGGTCGTGAGGTCCAGGCCGGTGGCGGCGTCTTCCGCCGAAAGCCGGTCCAGCTGTGCGGTCTGCTCGGCTTCGGAAAGGCCCCGCCAGTCGTGGCGGGTGATCGGGACGACCGCCCGGTGCCGCACGACCTGCAGGGGTTCCTCGAGGCCGTCCCAGACCAGCTCGGTGCGCAGGACCGGGGTGCGGTCGGCGACCTGCTGCCAGGCCTGCGCGAACGCGTCGGGGTCGCGGACGCCGTCCAGGAGCATCCTGGCCTGATCGACGTAGGCGTCGGCGGTGGGATCGAGCAGGCTGTGGAACAGCATCCCCGCCTGCAGCGGGGTCAGCGGGTAGATGTCGTCGACGTCGCGGCCGTCCCCGGCCAGGCGGTCCACTCCGGCTTGGTCGAGGCGGGCCAGGGGGAAGTCCGACGGCGTGCGGCCGCCGCTGCCGGGCTGCGCGCAGTGCGCGACGATCTCCCGCAGACCGGTCAGCATCGCCTCGGCCAGCTCGCGGACGGTGTGCTCGTCGTTGACCTGGTCGGAGTAGGACCACGTCAGCGACAGCGCGCCGGACTCCACCACCCCGGTGACGTCCAGCTGGTAGGTGCTCGCCTCTTCCGGGGCGATGTCCGCGCCCGGGCTGTCGTGCCGCCCGCGGAACAGCCCCCGGTCGCCGGCCTGGGCGTCCCAGCGGCCGTGGTAGTTGAAGCAGACCTGCGGCAGCGGGAACGCCTGCAGGGCATGGCCCGGCGCGTCCGGCTCGCCGAGGTACCGCAGCGCCTCGTAGCTCAGGCCGCGGCGCGGGACGGCCCGCAGCTGTTCCTTGACCGCCTTGAGCGTGGCACCCCACTCCCCCGACGGCGGCAGGTCGAGCGCCACCGGGAACTGCGTGGTGAACCAGCCGACCGTCCGGGAGAGGTCGACGCCGTCGAGGACGTCCTCGCGCCCGTGCCCCTCGAGGGCGATCAGGACTCCGTCTTCCCCGGTGCGGTCGGCGAGGGCCCGGCCGAGCGCGCTCAGCAGCACGTCGTTGACCTGGGTCCGGTAGGTCGCGGGGACGCGGTGCAGCAGCGCGTCGGTGTCTTCGGCGCCGAGGGTCACGGTCAGCGTGCGGGTGGAGCCGGTGGTGCCCGCGCCCGCGTGGTCGGCGGCCAGCTGCGCCGGGACCCGGCGGGCCACCCGCGTCCAGTGCTCGAGGTCGTCGTCGAACCCGCCGTCGCGGACGTGCTGTTCCAGCAGGTGCGCCCACTGGGTGAACGGCGTGGCGGTGGCCGCGAGCCGGATCGGGGCTCCGGCGACGACCTGGCCGTAGGCGGTTTCGAGGTCGCCGAGCAGCAGCCGCAGCGACACGCCGTCGGTCACGACGTGGTGCACGGCCAGGAACAGCAGCGGCGGCCGGGTGCCGCGCAGGAGCAGCGCCGCGCCGGCGAGGGTGCCGGTGGCGAGGTCGAGGCCGGCGCGCACCTGCGCGGCCGCGGCCTCGATACCGGCGCGCTGCCCGGCGTCGCCGAGGGAGGACAGGTCCCGGATCCGCAGGACGCCGGTCGGCGGCGTCGGCGTGACCTCCTGCCGCCAGTGGCCGTCGACGGTGAAGAACCGGGTGCGCAGGGCGTCGTGGTGGGCGACGACCGCGTCGAGGGCGGTCCGCAGCGCCTGCTGGTCGACGTCGGCGGGCAGTTCGAGCAGCTGCGACATGGTGAAGTGGGCCAGGGGCCCGTGGGTGGCGAAGAACCAGTGCTGGATCGGGGTGAGCGGGGCCGGGCCGGCGACCGGCCCCGCCGCCGGGGTGAGCACCGCGGCGGTCTGCACGGCGGTCGCGAGGCCGGCGATGGTCTGGTGCAGGAAGATGTCGCGCGAGGTGAGCCGCAGGCCGGCTTGGCGGGCCTGGGCGACGACCTGGATGCTGAGGATCGAGTCGCCGCCGAGGCCGAAGAAGTTGTCCTCGACGCCGATGCGGTCGTTGCCGAGCACCTCGGACCAGATCGCCACCAGCTGGTGTTCGACGGCGGTGCGCGCGGGCACGTAGGCCTGGCCGTCCGCCGGCGCGTCCGGGGCGGGCAGCGCCCGGCGGTCGACTTTGCCTTGCGGGGTCAGCGGGATCGCGTCGATCGGGACGAACGCCGAGGGCACCAGGTAGTCGGGCAGCGTGGCCCGCAGAGCAGCGCGCAGGCTGTCCGGGGTGACCTCGGCGGTGCCGACGACGTAGGCGACCAGCCGGGCGTGCCCGCCTTCGGGCCGGTTGGCGACGACGACGGCGGCGGAGACGCCGGGCAGGCGCACCAGCGCGGCCTCGACCTCGCCGGGCTCGACGCGGAAGCCGCGGATCTTCACCTGGTCGTCGAGGCGGCCCAGGTACTCCAGCTGCCCGTCGGCGGTCCAGCGCACGCGGTCGCCGGTGCGGTACATGCGCATCCCCGGCGCGCCGAAGGGGTTCGCGACGAAGCTGCCGGCGGTCCGGCCCGGCCGGCCGAGGTAGCCTCGCGCGAGCTGCGCCCCGGCGAGGCAAAGTTCGCCGGGCACGCCGGCGGGCACCGGCCGCAGGTCCTGGTCGACGACGTAGGCGCGGGTGTTGGCCAGCGGACGGCCCAGCACCGGGCGGGCGGTTTCGCCGACCCGGCACGACACGGCGTCCACGGTGTACTCGGTGGGGCCGTAGAAGTTTTGCGCCACGGTGACTTCGGCGCCGGAGAGGTCCCGCCAGAGCGTGTCGTCGAGGGCTTCGCCGCCGAGCATGAGGATCTTCGGGCGGTGGCGCGGGTCGGTCAGCAGCCCGGCGGGGATCAGCCGGCGCAGGTAGGTCGGGGTGAGGTCGAGGAAGTCGATCCGGCGCTCGGCGATGTAGTCGACGAGCGCGTCCGCGTCGAGCCGGGTGTCCTCGCCGATCAGGTGCAGCTCGTGGCCGTCGGCCATGAGCAGCGGGCCTTCGAGGGAGGTGTCGAAGGAGAGCGTCGCCGTGAGCGCGACCCGCAGCCGGCGTCCGGGTGCGGCGAAATCGGTGCGGTGGTTGAAGAGCAGGTTGGTGAGGTTGCGGTGCGGGACGGCCACCCCCTTCGGGCGGCCGGTCGACCCGGACGTGTAGATGACGTAGGCGGTGTTGTCCGGCCGCAGCGGCGCGATCCGGTCGGCGTCGGTGAGGTCGGTACCGGGGTGGTCCCGGTCCGCGATGTCCGCCGGCCCGAGGACCAGTTCGGCACCGGAGTCGCGCAGCAGCAGCTCTTTCCGGTCGGCGGGCAGGGCGGGGTCGATCGGCAGGTACACCGCACCGGCCTTGAGCACGGCGAGGAAGGCGACGATCGCGTCGGCGGTGCGCGGGAGGGCGAGGGCCACGACGCGCTCGGGGCCGGCGCCCAGCGTGACGAGGTGGCGGGCCAGGCGGTTGGCCATCGCGTTGAGCTCGGCGAAGCTCAGCGCGATGTCGCCGGCGACGAGCGCGGTCTCGTCCGGGCTGCGCTGGGCCTGGGACTCGAACAGCTCGGTGAGGGTGGCCGCGGGGACGTCCAGTTCGGTGGCGTTCCACTCGGTGAGCAGCCGGGATTCTTCAGCGGCGGTGAGCAGTGGCAGGTCGCCGACCGGGCGCCGGGCGTCGGCGGCGATCGCGGTCAGCAGCACGGTGAGGTGCTCGCCGATCGCGACGGCGGTCCGCGCGTCGAAGAGGTCGGTGTTGTACTCCAGGGAGCCTTCGAGGGCGCCGCCGGCCGGCTGGAATTCGACGGTGAGGTCGAAGTTGGCGGCCCGGCGGGCCACCTCGACCGGCTCGGCCGTCAGCCCGGCGAAGTCCACCGGGCCGCCCGCGCTGCCGTGCAGCAGGACCATCGCGTCGAACAGCGGGGTGCGGCTGGCGTCGCGGTCGAGGCGCAGTGCTTCGACGAGCTTTTCGAACGGGGCTTCGGCGTGCTCGAAGGACTCCAGCACGGTCGCGCGGACCGCGTCGAGGAACGTCCCGAACGGGGCGGTTCGGTCCACAGTGGACCGGATGACGACGGTGTCGACGAAGAAGCCGACGGTCCGCTGCAGTTCGGGCCGGTTCCGGCCGGACACCACGGTGCCGACGGCGATGTCGGTGCGGCCGGTGTAGCGGGCGAAGAGCACCTGGCAGGCCGCGACGAGGACGGTGTAGAGCGTGGTGTCGTGGGTCCGGGCCAGTTCGGCCAGCCCGGCGGCGGCACCGGCCGGGACGCGGAAGTGGTGCACGGCCCCGGCGGTGGTGCGCACGGCGGGCCGCGGCCGGTCGGCGGGCAGGTCGAGCGGTTCGACGCCGGCGAGCTGCGTCGTCCAGTAGGCGAGGTGCCGGTCGAGGGCGGGCCCGGCGAGGCGGTTGCGTTGCCACACGGCGAAATCCGCGTACTGGACGGCCGGCTCGGGCAGGTCCGCGGCCTCGCCCCGGACGGCGGCCGCGTAGAGCGTGCCGAGCTCACCGACGAGGATGCCCATCGATTCGCCGTCGGTGACGACGTGGTGGGCGGTGATCAGCAGGACGTGGTGCTCCGGCGCGGCCCGGACGAGCAGCAGCCGCACCAGCGGCCCGCGGCGCAGGTCGAACGACCGGCTGTACTCGGTGCCCAGCACCTCGTCGAGGTCGGCGGGCCGCAGCGCGGGGTCGCTGGTCAGGTCGACGGTCCGCAGCGGGACTTCCAGGGTGTCGTGGATGACCTGGACGGGGGTGCCGCCGGCGTCGTCGATGGTGGTGCGCAGGGCTTCGTGGCGAGCCACCAGCTGCTGCAACGCGCCGGCGAGAGCGCCGGTGTCGAGCGGCCCGGTGAGCCGCAGCGCGACGGCGCTGTTGTACTCGGCATCCCCGGGGCGGAACTCGTCGAGGAACCACAGCCGCTGCTGCGCGAACGACAACGGCAGGGCGTCCTCCCGCGGCGCCCGGCCGATGACATCGGTCCGCTCCGCCCGCCCGGCCAGCCGGCGCTTGAGCGTCTCCCGCAGCTCGGCGGGCAACGCATCGATGCGGCTCTTCCTCGAGGTGGTCATCGCTTTCGTTTCCTCACAACGCAGTTCGGGTGGTCCGGGTCTGGATGTCGCCCGGGGTTTCAATGCCGCGAATGACTCATTCGGGACGCCGGAGGTCCCCCATGACTCATTCGCGACACTCGCGCCTCCGGCCGGAGCGGGGAATTCAGGAGGCGCGGCGGCGCCGCCGGGCGACGCGGCCGCCGGCCTGCATGGCGCTGACCGTCCCGGTCGCCGGGTCGGTCAGGAACCGGCCGCCGATGATGCGGCGGCCGGTGGCCGGCTCGCGGACCGAGAACGACCCGTCGCGCAGCAGCGCCAGTTCCGGGTACACCTCGCCGTCGACCACCAGCACCGCGTCGCCGTCCGCGCGGACGTCCACCTGGTACTCCAGGTCGCCGTTGGTGTAGTGCCCCGTCAGGTCCGCCGCCGGGCGGGCGGCCCGGTCGAGGTCGCGGGGCAGTTCATAGTCGCCCACCGGCAGGCCCTCGGCGCGCAGCGCCGCGACCAGGTCCGTCCACAGGGCCGCACCCGTGTTCCCGTTGGTGGTCAACGCGACGATCCGGCCGTGTGCGGCGTCGATCCGCAGGTGGCACGAGGTGCCGTCGGCTGTGCCGTCGTGGCCGGTCCAATCCGCGTCCGCGCCGCGGTAGCCCGCCAGGCCGAGCCCCCAGGTGTCGGCCAGGCCGAACGGCTCCGCCCCCGGGACCGGCCGGCGCATGAGCTCGGCCAGGTCCGCCGGCAGCGGGCCGTCGCCGCCGCAGATCAGGCCGCCGAACGCCGCCAGGTCCGACGCGCTCAGCGCGAGCGCCCCGGCCGCGGCCTCCGCGGGCGTCAGGGTCTGCGCGACCGGCCGGGCCCGGCCGGTCGCCGCGTGGACGGCGTGCCCGCTGACGTGCGCGCCGGTCCGGCGGCGTGCGCCCGGCTCCACGACGAACGCGGCGTCGATGCCGAGCTCGTCGAGCAGCAGCGTCTCCACCGCCTCCCACCAGCTCATCCCGGTGATGGCCTCGATCACGTACCCGGTCAGCACGTACCCGACGTTGGAGTAGGAGAACCCCAGGCCGGGCGGCTGGACGAGCCCGGCCTCGCGGCAGGCGCGCAGGTAGCGGCGGGCCGAGCCGCCGTCGGCGGCGGCGCCGAGCGCGGCCGGCAGCCCGCCGGTGTGGCTGAGCACCTGCCCGACCGTCGGTCTGCCGACCTGCGGGCCGAGGCCGTCCAGGTGTTCGCCGAGCGGGTCGTCCGGGTCGAGGTCGCCGTCGGCGACGAGCAGCATCGCCACGGCCGCGGTGAACGCCTTGGTGATCGAGCCGGCCGGGACCTTCGCCTCGGCGGTGATCTCACCGGCCGTGACGGAGTCCGTCCGGCCGCCGTCGGTGACGACCAGCTGGGCGGCCGGCACGCCGTGCTTGTGGGCCAGCCCGGCGAGCAGCCGCTGCAGCCGGCCGTCGGCCGCGGGTACCGGCACCCGCAGGGTGGACTGGGTGAGTGTGGTGGGTGTGGGCATGGGGTGGGGACCTTCCGCGTCGGGTCGAAGGAGCCGGTCGTGAGGGGAAAGGCGGGTGCTAACCCGCTTTTTCACTCACGACGGGCCGCGGCAGGCTCGGCGTCGGCGGCCATCTGCCGCTGCAGGCTCAGGGGCCGCATGTCGGTCCACACCTCGTCGACGTGGTCCATGCACTCCTGGCGGCCGCCGCGGAAGCCGTCGGCGCGCCAGCCCGCGGGTACCTCGTTCGCGACCGGCCACAGCGAGTACTGGCCCTCGTCGTTCACGAGTACCTGGAATTCGGCGTCGTCCTGCATGGGATTTCCTTTCCTCCGAAGGGTGTTTCAGTGGTCTTGGCCGGCGGCGAGCCGTTCGAGGTCCTGCAGGACCCGTTCTTCGACGAGCTCCGCCAGCGCCAGCACGGTGCCCGCGGTGAGCACGTCCTTGGGCGTGATCTCGACGTCGAAGGCGGACTTCGTCATCGACGTGATCCGCAGGCTGCGCAGCGAATCCCCGCCGAGGGCGAAGAAGTTGTCCTCGACGCCGACCCGGTCGAGGTCCAGGGCCTCGGCCCAGATGGCCGCGAGGACCTCTTCGGTCTCGGTTTCCGGAGCCGCGTACTCGGCGGTCTCCGCCGGCGCGGCCGGCGCCGGCAACGCGCGCCGGTCCAGCTTTCCGTTGGCCGTCAAGGGAAGTGCGTCGAGCCGGACGAACGCGGCGGGCACGAAGTGGGCCGGCAGCGCGGCGGCGACGTGCTCCCGCAGCCCGGTCCCCGCCTCGCCCACCACGTAGGCGATCAGCCGCTGCCCGTCCGCGACGACGGCGGCGTCGCGCACCTGCGGGTGCTTGCGCAGCACCGCCACGATCTCGCCGGGCTCGATCCGGAAGCCGCGGATCTTGACCTGGTCGTCGGCGCGGCCGAGGAACTCGAGGGTGCCGTCGGCGCGCCACCGCACCAGGTCGCCGGTGCGGTACATCCGCTCCCCCGGCCCCCCGAAGGGGTCGGCGAGGAACCGCGAGGCGGTGAGCCCCGGCCGGTCGAGGTACCCGCGGGCGAGCCCGGCCCCGGCGACGTACAGCTCCCCCGCGGCCCCGATCGGCACCGGCCGGAGCGCGGTGTCGAGGACGCGGACGCGGGTGTTGCGGATCGGCCGGCCGATCGGCGGGGTGGCGCCGGGTTCGAGCGGGTCGCTCCAGGTCGCCACCACCGTGGTTTCGGTGGGGCCGTAGGCGTTGATCATCCGGCGGCCCGGCGCCCAGCGGGCCACCAGGTCGGCCGGGCACGCTTCGCCGCCGACCACCAGCGTCCGGAACGCCGGCAGCGCGACGTCCGGCACGCTCGCCATGGCCACCGGCGGGACCAGCGCGTGGGTGACGCCTTCCTCCCGCAGCACCGCGGCCAGGTGCTCGCCGAGCAGCGGCCCGGGCGGCGGTACGACCAGCGCGGCCCCCGCGGGCAGCGCCATGCACAGCTCCAGCACCGAAGCGTCGAAACTCGGCGAGGAGAACTGGAGCACGCGGTCGCCGGGCCGGACGTCGAAGTGGGCGATCTCGGCGCTCGCGAAGCTGGCCAGGCCGGCGTGGGTGACGACGACGCCCTTGGGCGTGCCGGTCGAGCCCGAGGTGTAGATGACGTACGCCGGTGCGGTCAGCGGCACGGACCGGCCCAGCGGGGTGGCCGGGCCGTGTGCCTCCGAGCCGTCGAGGACGAGCGCGTCGCCGACCGGCAGCGGTGTCCCCGGCTTGGTCACCACGACGACCGGCTTCGCGTCGGCGAGCATGAACGCGATGCGCTCGGCCGGGTAGTCCGGGTCGACCGGCAGGTAGGCGGCGCCGGTCTTCAGCACGGCCAGCTGGGCGACGACGATCTCCACCGAGCGCGGGAGGGCGAGCGCGACGATCCGTTCCGGACCGGCCCCGCGCGCGGCCAGCAGCCGGGCCAGCCGGTCGGCGCGCACGTCGAGTTCGGCGAAGGTGAGCCGCTCCTCGCGCGAGACCACCGCGACCGCGTCGGGCGTGCGCGCCGCCTGGGCCTCGATCAGTTCGGTCAGGGTGACCGCCGGGACCTCGTGGTGGGTGTCGTTGAACGCCACGAGGACCTGGTCGCGTTCGGCGACGTCGAAGTCCCGCAGCGGCCGCGCCGGGTCTTCGGCGATCGCGTCCAGGAGGTGTTCGAGCTGGCGGGCCAGCCGTTCGACCGTCGCCTCGTCGAACAGCGCTGTGTCGTAACCGAGGCCGAGCGACAGGCGCGGGCCTGGGGCGGCCACGACGGTGAGCGGGTAGTTGGTCGTCTCCATGGCCTGCAGCTCGCGCAGCCGCACGCCGTGCCCGGCGACGTCGTCCGCCGTGACGGGGTAGTTCTCGAACACGACCAGGCTGTCGAAGAGGTTCCGGCCGCCCTCGACACCGCTCCAGGCCTGCACCGCGGTCAGCGGGACGTGCTCGAACCGGCGTGACTCCGCCTGGGCGGTCTGCAGGCCGCGCAGCCAGCCGGCGACCGGGGCCGCCGGGTCGGCGGTGACCCGCACCGGCAGGGTGTTGATGAAGATGCCGGTGATGTCGTCGACTCCCGCGAGCCCGGCCGGGCGGCCGGACACGGTGGCGCCGAAGCAGACGTCGTCCTCGCCGCTGTGCCGGGCCAGCAGGAGCGCCCAGGCGCCCTGCACGACGGCGTTGACGGTGAGCCGCTCGCGCCGGGCGAACGCCGCCAGCCGGGCGGTCGCCGCCTCGCCGAGATCGCGGCTGACCCACGTCGACGAGCTCGATTCGTGGGTGGCCGCGGGAATCCGGTCGTAGGGCAGCGGGGTCGGCTCGGTGACGCCGGCGAGTTCGCGGCGCCAGTACTCCTCGGCACCGTCGGCGGTCTGGCCGCGCAACCAGGTGACGTAGTCGCCGAACGGACGGCGGTGCGGCAGAGCGGGCGCGGTGCCGTCGCGCAGGGCCGCATAGGCCGTGCAGACGTCGGAGAGCACCTGGAAGACGCTCCAGCCGTCGAGCAGGACGTGGTGGAAGGTCCAGACGAGCTGGACGGCGTCGTCCGGCAGCCGGGCCAGGGTGACCCGCAGCAGCGGCGCCGTCGCCAGGTCGAACGGCGTCTCACGGTCATCGGCGAGCAGCTCGCGCAGGGCTTCTTCGCGGTCGCGGTCCCGCCAGTCCAGCTCGGTGACCGGTACCCGCGCGTCGCGGTGGACGACCAGGAGCGGCTCGGGAACGTCCTCCCAGACGACGCTGCCGCGCAGCACCGGCGTCCGGTCGACCACGTGCTGCCAGGCTTCGGCCAGGAACCGCGGCTCGGCCACGCCGTCGAGGACGGCGGTCACCTGTTCGAAGTAGACGCCCTGGGCTTCCTGGGAAAGCCCGTGGAAGACCATGCCCGCCTGCATCGGCGTCAGCGGGTGGATGTCGGCCACGCCGCGGCCGTCGCCGGCGATCCGGTCCACCTGCCGCTGGTCCAGTGTGGACAGCGGGAAGTCGCTCGGCGTGCGGCCGCCGGCGCCGGGCTCGGCGCAGTGCGCGACGGCTTCGCCCAGCGCGGCCACCAGTTCGGCGGCCAGCCGCTCCACCGTGGCGGCGGTGTGCGTGTCGCGGTAGTAGGACCAGGTCAGTTCGAGGGTGTCCCGGTCCACCCGGCCGACGACGTCGAGCAGGTGCGCCCGGCCCGCGCCCTCGCCGACCGCCGAGTCGAGGCTGCCGGCCGCGCCGTCGAGCCGGCCGAGGTAGTTGAAGCTGATTTCGGGCTGCAGCGCGGGCGCGGTCCCGGTCAGGTACCGCAGGGCGCCGAAGCCGACGCCGCGGCGGGGCACGGCCCGCAACTGTTCCTTGACCGACTTGAGCAGGGTGCCCCAGTCGTCGTCGATCCGCAGCGCGACCGGGTACAGCGAGGTGAACCAGCCGACCGTGCGGGACAGGTCGACGTCGTCGAACAGGTCCTCGCGGCCGTGGCCCTCCAGGTCGATCAGCACGCCGTCGCGGCCGGTCCAGCGGGCCAGCACCCGGCCGAGCGCGGCCAGCAGCACGTCGTTGACCTGCGTCCGGTAGACGCCGGGGACGTCCTGCAGGAGCGCGCGGGTCAGCTCGGCGTCCAGGCGCGTGGTGACCGTGCCGGTGCCCGCCTCGGCGGCGTCGGTGTCGATCGGCAGCGACCCGTCGACGGCGAGCGCGGTGCGCCAGTAGGGCAGTTCGTCGTCGAAGCCACCGGCTTCGGCGTGGCCGGCGAGCCGGTTGGCCCAGTCGCGGAACGACGTCGTCTTCGGCGGCAGCGGGCCCCCGCGGTAGGCGGTGTCGAGGTCCTCCAGGAGAATCCGCCACGAGACGCCGTCGACGACCAGGTGGTTGACCGTCAGCAGCAGGACGGCCGGCTCCAGGAGTTCGGCGGTGAGCAGCGGCCCGCGGGTCACGTCGATCTCCGCGCCGAGGAGTTCGGCCGGTCCGGCCGGGGCGTTTTCCTGGCCGGCGACGGTGAACCGCATCCGCAGGGCGTCGTGGTGCCCGGTCAGCGTGGTCAGCGCCGCGCGCAGCGTCTCGACGTCGAACGGCTCGGGCCGCTCGATCCGCACCGACTGCGTGAACCCGTTCGGATCGCCGAAGTGACCGGCGAAGAACCAGAGCTGGATCGGGGTCAGCGCGGCGGCGCCGGTGACCGGCCCCTGCTCGGCCACGGTCACCGCGGCCGACCCCGCCGCCACGGCCAGCGCGGCGACGGTCTGGTGCGCGAACAGGTCCCGCGGCGTGAGCGCGAGGCCGTGGCGCCGGGCCCGCGAAACGACCTGGATGCTGAGGATCGAGTCGCCGCCGAGCTCGAAGAAGTTGTCCTCGACGCCGACACCGGGCGAACCGAGCACGTCGGCCCAGACTCCGGCGAGCACGCGCTCGGTCTCGGTGCGCGGCGGCACGTACCCGGCCACCGGTTGCGCCGCGGGCTCCGGGAGCGCCTGGCGATCGACCTTTCCGTTGGCACTCAGCGGAAGCGCATCGAGCGTCACGAAGGCCGACGGCACCATGTAGTCGGGCAGGTCCCGCTGCAGCCAGGCCCGCAGGTCCGGCTTCCCGGCGGTGACGACGTAGGCGACGAGCCGCCGGTCCCGCGCGACGACCACCGTCTCGGTGACGTCCGGGTGCGCGGCCAGGGCCGTCTCGATCTCGCCCAGCTCGATCCGGAAGCCACGGATCTTCACCTGGTCGTCGGCGCGGCCGACGAACTCCAGCACCCCGTGGCCGGTCCAGCGCACGACGTCCCCGGTGCGGTACATCCGCTCGCCGGGCGACCCGAACGGGTTGGCCACGAACCGGTCCGCGGTCAGGCCCGGCCGGCCGAGGTACCCGCGGGACACGCCGGCACCGGCGATGAACAGCTCGCCCGTCACGCCCGGCGGGACCGGCCGCAGTCCCTCGTCCAGGACGTAGGCGGCCATGTTGTCCAGCGGCCGCCCGATCGGCATCGCGTCCGGCACCGCGTCTTCGGGGGCCAGGAAGAACCGGCTGGCGAAGGTGGTGGTCTCGGTGGGGCCGTAGCCGTCGACGACGGTCAGCCCGGGGCAGGCGTCCCGCACCTGGCGGACCGCGGCGGCGGGCACGACGTCCCCGCCGGTCCACACCTCGCCGACCCCCCGCAGGCACCCGGGATCCTCCTGCGCCAGCAGGCGGAACAGCCCGGCGGTCAGCCACAGCGCGCGAACCCCGTGCCGCGTGACGACCGCACGCAGCACTTCGGCGTCGACGTCGCCGGGCGGGGCGACGACCACCCGGCCGCCGTTGAGCAGCGGCACCCACGCCTCGTACGTCGAGGCGTCGAACGCCTGCGGCGAGTGCAGCAGCACGGTCCGGTGCGCCTCGCCCGCGAACGAGCGGTCGGAGGCCAGGGCGACGATGTCGCGGTGGGTCACCGCCACGCCCTTCGGCTTGCCCGTCGACCCGGACGTGTACATCACGTACGCCAGGTTTCCCGGCCGCACCGGGACTTCCGGCGCACCTTCCGGGCCGGTCTCGTCCACCCGGACGGTGAGTCCATTGTGGACGTCCCGATAGGACTCCCCCGCGATGACGACGGAGACCCCGGCTTCCTCGAGGACCAGGCGCATCCGGCTCGCCGGGGCACGGAGGTCGACCGGGACGTAGGCGGCGCCGGCCTTGAGCACCGCGAGTTCGGCGACGACGAGGCCGGCCGACCGCTCCAGCAGCAGCCCGACCCGGTCCTCGGCCCGCACGCCGAGGGCGATCAGCCGGGCCGCGAGCCGGTCGGCGCGGGCGGCGAGCTCCGCGTAGGTGAGGTCGTCGACCGCCGGAGCGTCCGGGGTCCGGCGGACCTGGTCGGCGAACCGGCTCACGACGGTGGCCTCGGGCACCGGGTGTGCCGTGTCGTTGAACGTCCGCAGCACGCGCTCGCGGTCGTCGCCGGTGAGCAGGTCGAGTTCGCCGACCCGCGTTCCCGGGTTCGCGGCGATGCGGTCCAGGGCCAGCAGCAGCTGCCCGGCGAGCCGGTCGACGGTGGCCCGGTCGAACAGGTCCGGGTCGTGGTCGAACGACACGGCCAGGTGCTCCCCCGGCGTGACGACGACGCTGAGCGGGTAGTTGGTCGGCTGCAGTTCGCCGTCCTCGTGCAGGCCGATCCCGTGCGCGGCCACGGCTTCGGTGTCGAACGGGTAGTTCTCGAACACCAGGATGCTGTCGAACAGCGTGCTGCCGCCCGCCCAGGTCTGCAGCTGGGCCAGGGACACGAAGTCGAACCGGCGCGAACGGGCCTGGGCCGTCTGCAGGTCCCGCAGCCACTCGGCCACCGTAAGTCCGTCGTGGACGGTCACCGGCGCGGGCAGGGTGTTGATGAACAGCCCGGCCATCGCTTCGACGCCCGGCAGGTCGGCCGGCCGCCCCGACACCGTGGTGCCGAAGACGACGCCGGATTCCCCGCTGTAGCGGGAAAGCACGAGTCCCCACGCGCCCTGGACGATCGTGTTGAGCGTCAGGCCGGCGCGGCGCGCCAGCTCCCGCAGCCCGTCGGCGGGCGCCGACACCCGGACCGACGCCGCGGACCGCGCGCGGTGGGCTTCCACCGGACGGCGGTCGTAGGGCAACGGCGTCGGCGTCCGGAACCCCGCGAGCTGCTCGCGCCAGTGGATTTCGGCGGCCGTGGTGTCCTGGTCACCGAGCCAGCGCAGGTACTCGCGGAACGGCGGCCGGTGCCCCGGCACGGCGGCCCCCGCGTACCGGGCGCACACCTCGCCGAACACCTGCGCGGCGCTCCAGCCGTCCAGCAGCACGTGGTGGAACGTCCACACCAGCAGCAGGTCGCCGCCGGGCAGCCGCGCGAACGCCAGCCGCAGCAGCGGCGCGGCCGTCAGGTCGAAGCCCTCGGCCCGGTCCGCGTCGAGGAACCGGTCCTGCTCGCGGGCGCGCTCGTCGTCGTCCAGCGTCCTCCAGTCGAGGTGGACGACCGGGACGGTGACGTTCCGCTCGACGACCTGCACGGGTTCGTCGAGGCCCTCCCAGACGACGCGGGTGCGCAGCACCGGCGTGTCCGCGACCACCTGCTGCCACGCCCGGGCGAGGCGCTCGGGGTCGCCGATGCCGGTCAGCCGCAGGCGCACCTGGTTGAGGTAGGTCCCGGCCGCGCCGTCGACGAGGCTGTGGAAGACCATGCCCGACTGCATCGGGGTGAGCGGGTAGATGTCCTCGACCGTCCGGCCGGTGCCGGCGAGGCGGTCCACCGCGGCCTGGTCGAGGCGGGCGAGGGGGAAGTCCGACGGCGTGCGGCCGCCGGCGTCCGGCCGGGCGCAGTGCCCGACGATCCCGGTGAGCGCGGCGAGGAGGGCGTCGGCCAGCCGGCGCACGGTCGCCTCGGTGTGCACACCCGCGGAGTAGTGCCAGGTCAGTTCCAGCTCGTCGCCGACGACCGCGCCCACGACGTCGAGCTGGTGCGCCCGCGTCTGGTCGGGGTGCGCGGCGCCGCCCAGCCTTCCGCCGTGGTCGAAGCGGCCCAGGTAGTTGAAGCTGATCCGGGGTGCGAGGCGCGGGGCGGTGCCGGTGAGATAGCGCAGGGCGCCGTAGCCGAGGCCGCGGCGGGGAATTGCGCGCAGCTGTTCCTTAGTCGCCTTCAGGGCTTCGCCCCAGTCCTCGCCGGACGACGTCAGTTCGACCGGGAAGATCGAGGTGAACCAGCCGACGGTCCGCGAGAGGTCGACGCCGGGGAACAGGTCTTCCCGCCCGTGGCCTTCGAGGTCGACGAGCACGCGGTCGCGGCCGGTCCAGTCGCGCAGGACGCGGCCGAGCGCGGTCAGCAGGACGTCGTTGACCTGCGTCCGGTACGCCCCCGGCACGTCGTGCAGCACGGCCCGGGTCGGTTCGGCGGGCAGCCGCACGACCACCGAGCGGGCCGAGCCGTAGGTGTTGTCACCGGTCGCGTCGACCGGCAGGGCCGGGTCGGCGTCGATGGCCGCCCAGTGGTCGAGTTCGTCGTCGAAGAAGCCGTCGGCCGTGTGGCGGGCCAGGGTGCGGGCCCAGTCGCGGAACGACGTCGTCTTGGGCGGGAGCTCGCCGCCGGCCAGGAGGGTTTCCAGGTCTTCCAGGAGGATCCGCCACGACACGCCGTCGACGACCAGGTGGTGCGCGGCCAGCGTCAAGGTGGTGCCGGACAGCTCGGCGCGCAGCAGCGGCCCGTGCTCCAGGTCGATGGTGGCGTCGAGGACGTCCTGGGCGTCGGGCGCGTGACGCGGGCCCTCGGGGGTGAACCGCAGGCGCAAAACGTCGTGGTGCAGCTGGAGTTCGCGCAGCGCGCGCGGCAGCTCCGTGGCGTCGGGCACCTCCACCGAAACGGACTGGACGAACTGCTCGGGGTGCACCGGCCGCGGGTCGAGGTACCAGTGCTGCACCGGCGTCAGCGGCAGGTCGCCGGTCACCGGCCCGGCGTCGGCCGCGGCGGGCGCGGCCGGGGTGGCGGCGAGGGCGAGCGCGGCGACGGTCGGGTGGTCGAACACCTGGCCGGGCATCAGGTCGAGGCCGGCCCGGCGGGCCCGCGAGACCACGTGGATGCTGAGGATCGAGTCGCCGCCGAGCTCGAAGAAGTTGTCGTCGGCGCCGACGCGGCCGACCCGCAGGACCTCGGCCCAGATGCCGGCGAGCAGCCGCTCGGCGTCCGTCGCGGGCTCGCGGTACCCGAGCCCGGACACGAAGCCGGGTGCGGGCAGCGCCCGGCGGTCGACCTTCCCGTTGTCGTTGAGCGGCAGGGCTTCCAGGGGCACGAACACGGCCGGGACGAGGTAGTCCGGCAGCGTCCGCAGCAGGAACTCGCGCAGGTCCGGCGTCCCGGTCGCGACGACGTAGGCGACCAGCCGCTTGGCCCCGCCGTGCACGGCCGCGACGACGACGGCTTCGGTCACGTCCGGGTGCGCGGTCAGCGCCGTCTCGATCTCGCCGAGTTCGACGCGGAAGCCGCGGATCTTCACCTGGTCGTCGGCCCGGCCGGCGAACTCCAAGACGTCGCCGGGAGCCCAGCGGACGAGGTCGCCGGTGCGGTACATCCGCGCGCCCGGCGCGCCGAAGGGGTCGGCCAGGAACCGTTCGGCGGTCAGCGCGGGCTGCCCGAGGTAGCCGCGGGCGAGACCGGTGCCGGCCAGGTACAGCTCGCCGACGGCACCCGGCGGCACCGGCCGCAGCCCGTGGTCGAGGACGTAGGCGGCCATGCCGTCGAGGGGCCGTCCGATCGGCACCACGGCGGGCACCGGCGCGTCCGGCCCGAGCACGAACCGGGTGGCGAACGTCGTGGTCTCGGTGGGGCCGTAGCCGTCGACGACGGTCAGGCCCGGGCAGGCGGCCCGCACCTGGCGGATCGCCTCGGCGGGCACGACGTCCCCGCCGGTCCACACCTCGCCCGCCCCGGCCAGGCAGGCCGGGTCTTCCTGGGCGAGCAGGCGGAACAGCCCGGCGGTCAGCCACACCGCGGTCACGCCGTGCCCGCCGATCTGCCGGCGCAGGACGTCGGCGTCGAGGTCGCCCGGCGGCGCGACGACCACGCGGCCGCCGTTCAACAGCGGCACCCACACCTCGTACGTCGAGGCGTCGAAGGCCAGCGGCGAGTGCATGAGCACGGTCCGGTGCGCCGGGCCGGCGAACGACCGGTCCCGGGCCAGGCCGACGATGTCCCGGTGGCTGACGGCCACGCCCTTCGGCGTCCCCGTCGAGCCCGACGTGTACATGACGTAGGCCAGGTTCGCCGGCCGGATCGGGAGGTCCGGCGCCTCGGCCGGTTCGTCGCCGAGCTCGCCGACCGACAGGATCGGTCCACTGTGGATCTCGGTGGCGAGCGCCCGGCCGGAGTCGTCGGTCACCAGGACACCGGCGCCGTCGAGCAGCGCGGTCAGCCGGCTGCGGGGCGCTCGGGCGTCCAGCGGCAGGTAGGCGCCGCCGGCCTTGAGCACCGCCAGTTCGGCGACGACCACGTCGGCCGAGCGGCCGAGCAGCAGCCCGACCAGGCCGTCCCGCTGCGCGCCCAGGTCGAGCAGGCGGCGGGCCAGCCGGTTCGCCCGCGTGTCGAGCTCCGCGTAGGTCAGGGTTTCTTCGCCGGTGACGGCGATCGCGTCCGGCGTGCGGCGGACCTGCTCGGCGAACAACGCGGGCACGGTCGTGTCCGGGCCGTCCTGCGTGGCGCCGGTCCCCCGGGCCAGGACGGCGCGCTGTTCGGCGTCGGTGAGCATGCGCAGCCGGGAAAGAGGCTCGTGCGGCCGGGTCGCGAGCTCGGACAGCACCGTCCGCAGGTGCCCGGCGAACCCGGCGATCGTGTCGGCGTCGAACAGCTCGGGGTCGTAGCCGAAGACGAACTCCAGGCGCTCCTCGCCGGGGTAGGCGACGACGCTGAGCGGGTAGTTGGTCGTCTCGACGCCGTGCAGATCCCGCAGCCCGAGTTCCGCGGTGACCGGGTAGTTCTCGAACACGAGCAGGCTGTCGAACTCCCCGCCCCAGTTCTGCAGGCGCGCCAGGGACAGGTGGTCGAACCGCCGCGCCCCGGCCTCGGTGTCCTGGAGGCCGCGCAGCCAGTCCACCGCCGTGGCCCGCTCGTCGACGTCGGCGACCACCGGCAGCGTGGTGATGAACATGCCGGTGATTTCGCCGGCCCCGGGCAGTTCCGCGGGCCGCCCGGCGACCGTGGTGCCGAAGCAGACCTCCGGCCGGCCGGTGTGCCGGGCGAGCAGCACCGCCCAGGCGCCCTGGACGAGCGTGTTGAGGGTGAGGCCGTGGCGCTGCGCGGCGGTGCGCAGCGGCCCGGCGGGCAGCTCGATCCTCAGCGAAGCCGTCGATTCGACCGGGTGACCGGCCGGAGCGCGGTCGGTGCGCAGCCGGGCCGGCTCGGGCCGGCCGGAAAGCCGTTCCCGCCAATAGGCTTCCGCGGCCGGGGTGTCCTGTTCGGACAGCCACCGGACGTGGTCGCGGAACGGGCGGCGGGTCGGCAGCGGGCGCCCGGCGTGCGCCGCCGCGACGTCGGAGAGCACCTGGAAGAGGCTCCAGCCGTCGAGCAGCAGGTGGTGGAACGTCCAGACCACGCGGACCTCGGTCGCTGAGACCCGCGCGAGCAGCAGCCGCATCAGCGGGAGCTCGCCCAGGTCGAGGCCGGTGTCCCGGTCGGCCGCCAGCACGGCGTCGAGGTCGGCCGGCTCGGTCGTCCAGTCGCGGTACTCGATCGGCAGGGTGACCTGCCGGTGGACCACCTGCACGGGCTCGTCGAGGCCGTCCCAGACCACCCGGCTGCGCAGCACCGGGGTCCGGTCCACCACCCGCTGCCAGGCGCGGCCCAGCGCGGCGGGATCGGGGACGTCGCTCTGCACGAACGTCACCTGCTGGAGGTAGGCGTGGCGGCCGCCGCCGGTGAGCCGGTGGAAGAGCATGCCGGCCTGGGCCGGGGTGAGCTGGTAGAGGTCCTCGACGTCGCGGCCGTCGCCGGCCAGCCGGTCCACCGCGGCCTGATCGAGGGCGGCGAGGGGAAAGTCCGACGGCGTGCGGCCGCCGGCGTCCGGCCCGGTGCAGTGCGCGACGATCCCGGCGAGGCCGTGCACGAGGTCGTCGGCGACGGTCCGGATCGTGGCCTCGGCGTGGAGCTGGTCCGAGTAGAACCAGGTGATCTCCAGGCGGCCGTCGGTGACCCGGGCGACGACGTCGACGGCGTGCGCGCGGACGTCATCCGGGTGCTGCTCGAGTTCCAGCTCCCGCTCGAGGCCCCGGTACAGCTCGCCCTCGGCCTCGAAGCGGCCGAGGTAGTTGAAGCTGAGCCGGGGCCTCACCGCGGGAGCGGTCCCGGCGAAGTGGCGCAGGACGCCGTAGGACAGGCCGCGGGCCGGGATCGCGCGCAGCTGCTCCTTGACGGACTTGAGCACGTCCCCGGCGCCGGTGTCGGGGACGTCGAGCGCGACCGGGAACATCGACGTGAACCAGCCGACCGTGCGAGACAGGTCGACGTCGTCGAACAGGTCTTCGCGGCCATGGCCTTCGAGGTCGACGAGCACGCGGCCGGTGCCGGTCCAGCGGCGCAGGGCGCCGCCGAGGGCGGCCAGCAGCACGTCGTTGACCTGCGTCCGGTAGACACCCGGGACGTCCTGCAGCAGGGCCCGGGTCAGCTCGGCGTCGAGCCGGGTGGTGACCGTGCGGGTGCTCGCCACGGTGCCGGCGCCGTCGGTGTCCACGGGGATCTGGGCGCCCTCGACCGCCTGCCAGTACGGGAGGTCGGCGGCGAAGTCGTGCTCGGCGAGCCGGTTCGCCCACTCCTGGAAGGACGTCGTGCGGGCGCTCAGGGCGCGTCCGTGGTAGGCGTGGTCGAGGTCCTCGAGGAGGATCCGCCACGAGACACCGTCCACCACCAGGTGGTGCACGGCCAGGCGCAGGATCGTGCCGTCCAGTTCCGCGCGCACTAGCGGGCCGCGTTCGACGTCGATTTCCGCGCCGAAGACGTCGGCCTCGCCGGGCTCGGCGTGGGCCTGCGTCCAGCCTCCGGCGGTCTTGCGGAAGCGCAGCCGCAGGACGTCGTGGTGGGCGACGACCGCGTTCACCGCCGCGCGCAGGCGGTCCTCGTCGACGTCGTCGGCGAGGCGGACGCTCAGCTGCTGGACGAAGTGGTCCGGGTCGGCCGGGTCGGTGTCGAGGAACCAGTGCTGGATCGGGGTGACGGGCACCTCGCCGGTCGCCGCGGGCCGCTCGGCCGCGGGCTCGGCCACCCCGGCGGCCGCGGCGAGGGCGGCGATCGTCTGGTGCCGGAAGACGTCCTTGGTGGTGATCCGCAGGCCGGCCTTGGCCGCCTCGGACACGAGCCGGATGCTGAGGATCGAGTCGCCACCGAGCTCGAAGAAGTTGTCCTCGACGCCGACCTCGGGCAGGCCGAGGGCGTCGGCCCAGATGGTCGCGAGGAGCCGTTCGGTGCCGGTGCGCGGCGCGACGCGGGTGGTGCCGCCGGTCCAGTCCGGGGCGGGCAGGGCACGCCGGTCGAGCTTGCCGCTCGGGTTGAGCGGCAGCCGATCGAGGGGCACGAACGCCGAGGGCACCAGGTGGGCGGGCAGCGAGGCGCCGAGGAAGTCCCGCAGGTCGGCGGGCGCCTCGGGCACGACGTAGGCGACCAGCCGCTGGTGCCCGCCGTCGGTGCGCGCGACGACGACCGCCTCGGTGACGTCCGGGTGCTTCCGCAGCGCGGCCTCGACTTCGCCGGGCTCGATCCGGAAGCCGCGGATCTTGACCTGGTCGTCGGCGCGGCCGAGGTACTCCAGTTCGCCGCGGGCCGTCCAGCGCACGACGTCGCCGGTCCGGTACATCCGGGCGCCGGGCGCGCCCGCGGGGTCGGCCACGAACCGGCTCGCCGTCAGCCCGGGCCGGCCGAGGTAGCCGCGGGCCACCCCGGCCCCGCCGAGGTGCAGCTCACCGGCGACGCCGACGGGCACCGGCCGCATCCCGCGGTCCAGGACGTACGCGCGGATGCCGGCGATCGGGCGGCCGATCGGCGGCGTGCGGTCGGTGTCGTGGTACCAGGCGGTGGCGTACACAGTGGACTCGGTGGGCCCGTAGATGTTCGCGATCCGGCTGTCCGGCAACGCTTTCCGGATGTCGAGCAGCGCGTGCCGGGTCAACGCCTCGCCGGCCAGGACCACGGTGGACGGCCGCACCGTCACCGCGCCCTGGGCCAGCAGCTGCGCGAACGCCGAGGGCACGCCGCTGACCAGGCCGACCGGCCGGCCGGTGTGCTCGCCTTCGCCGAGGGCCAGCACGTCCCGGACGATCTCGACGGTGGCACCGGTCATCAGCGGCGCGAAGATCTCGAACACCGAGACGTCGAAGTTCAGCGACGTCGAAGCGACCACTGTGGACCCCGGCCGGAAGACGTCCGCGAAGTCCGTGCGCGCCCAGGCCATCAGGTTCGCGGCGCTGCGGTGGGCGACCACGACCCCCTTGGGGCGGCCGGTCGAGCCGGACGTGTGGATCACGTAGGCGGGGTGGTCGGGGTTCGTGGCGCGGTCTCGCTGTGCGGGGGCGCCCTCGAACAGGGCGGGATCGTCGAACGCGAGCGCGGGGACGGACCCGGGGCCGCGGCCGTCCGGGGTGAGCAGCAGGGCCGGGCCGGCGTCGTCGAGGATCAGTTCCTGGCGGTCGGCCGGGTAGGCGGGATCGACCGGGAGGTAGGCGGCGCCGGACTTGAGCACCCCGAGCAGCGCCACCAGGATCCGTTCCGTGCGCGGCAGGGAAACGGCGACGAACCGTTCGGGCCCGGCTCCGCGTTCGGCCAGGACCCGGGCCAGCCGGTCGGCTTGCTCGTCGAGCTCGGCGTAGGTGAGCGAGCGGCCGTCGCAGACGACCGCGACCGCGTCCGGCGTGCGGGCCACCTGGGCCTCGAACAGTTGGGGCAGCGTGACTTCCGGCTCTTCCAGGACCGGCCCGCACGAGAGACCGGCCAGGTGCGCCAGCTCGGCGTCGTCGAGGATCGGCAGCTCGGCCACCGGCCGGTGCGGTTCGGCGACCACCGCTTCGGCCAGCACCCGCAGGTGCCCGGCGAAGCGGTCGATCGTGGCGGCGTCGAAGAGCGCGGTGTCGTACTCGATCGCGACACTGCGGCCCTGCTGCTGGAACTCCAGCACGAGGTCGAACCGGGCCCGGGGGCGGGGCAGATCGTGCTCGCCCAGGCGGAGGGCGCCCGCCTCCCGGGGCCGGACGAGGTCCTGCTGCAACACCAGCAGGACCTGCACCAGCGGGGTCCGGCTCGGGTCACGGGCCGGCCGCAGGTCGTCGACGACCTGGTCGAAGGGCACTTCCGCGGCGGCGAAGGCCGCCAGCGTCGTTTCCTTGACCCGGCCGAGAAAGCGGTCGAACGGTTCCGCGGCGTCGACCGCGGACCGCAGGACGAGGGTGTTGACGAAGAACCCGGCGAGCCGTTCGAGCTGGTCGTGGTCGCGGCCGGAGACCGCGGTGCCGACGGCGACGTCGTCCTGCCCGGTGTAGCGGGCCAGCAGCACCTGGACGAGCGCGGTCAGCGTGGTGAACAGCGTCGCGCCGGTGTCGTGGCCCAGTGCGGCGAGGTTGTCGGCGAGCTCCGCCGGCAGCTCGTACCGGCGGATCGCGCCCTCGGTGGCCCGGACGGGCGGGCGCGGCCGGTCGGTGGGCAGGTCGAGGGGTTCGAGGCCGGCGAGCTGCGTGCGCCAGTACGCGAGCTGCCGGTCGCGGAGGCCGGCCAGCCGGTCGTGGTGCCAGCGGGCGTAGTCGCGGTAGCCGATGTCGAGCGGGGCGGGCTTCTCCCCCGCGTAGAGCGCGGCGAGCTCGTCCACGAGCAGGCCGACCGACCAGCCGTCGGTGATGATGTGGTGCTGGCACAGCAGGAGCAGGTGGTCGTCCGGGCCGCGGCGGATCAGCGTGGCCCGGGTGAGCGGCCCGGTCGTCAGGTCGAAGGGGCGGTCCAGTTCGGCCGCGAGCTGCGCGTCGAGGTCCGCTTCGGCAGCGGTCTCCCGCAGCGGGATGGTGCCCTCGTCGGCGACGATTTGGACACCCTCGCCGTCGACGGTCCGGAACGTCGTCCGCAGCGACTCGTGCCGCGCGGCCAGCCCGCCGAGGGCGGCGCGCAGGGCGTCGCGGTCCAGCGGGCCGGTGAGGGTGAGGCCGACGCCGGCGTTGTATTCGGTGCTGCCGGGGTTCTGCTGGTCGAGCACCCACAGGCGGCGCTGGACGGGCGAGAGCGGGACCACGGCCTCGTGCGGCACGGGCTCGATCCGGCCGGCCGGGGCGCCGTCGTCGGGCAGCAGCTCGGCGAGCTTCGCGATGGTGCGGGCGTCGAACACCACGCGTGGGGACAGGTCGGCGCCGAAGCGGGCGCGGATCCGGGCGAGCGCGCGGGCGCCAAGGATGGAGTCGCCGCCGAGTTCGAAGAAGTCCGCGTCGACGCCGATGTCCGGGACACCCAGGACGTCGGCCCAGATTGCGGCGAGCGCGTGCTCGGCCGGGGTCCGGGGCGCGGTGTGCGTGGCGCGGACCTGGGCGGACCAGTCGGGTTCGGGCAGCGCGTCGCGGTCGAGCTTGCCGTGGTGGGTCAGCGGCATCGCGTCCAGGGGGACGAAGGCGGCCGGGACCATGTACGGCGGCAGCCGGTCGGCCGCGGCGGCCCGCAGGTCGGCGGGATCGGCGGCCCCGGCGACGTAGGCGACCAGGCGTTTGACGCCGGGCTGGTCCTCGCGGGCGACGACAACCGCCTCGCGGACGTTCTCCTGCCCGAGCAGCAGTGCTTCGATTTCGCCCGGTTCGATCCGGAAGCCGCGGATCTTGACCTGGTGGTCGGCCCGCCCGACGAACTCCAGCTCACCGGTTTCCGTGCGGCGGACGACGTCACCGGTCCGGTACATCCGCGCGCCCGGTGCACCGAAGGGGTCGGCGACGAACCGGCTCGCGGTCAGGCCCGGCCGGTCGAGGTAACCGCGGGCCAAGCCGGGGCCGGTGACGTAGAGCTCGCCGGTCTCGGCGGGGCGCAGCGCGTCGTCGAGGACGTACGCGGTGGCGTCCGGCAGCGGGTGGCCGATCGGGGGCGTGCCGCCGGGGACCAGCGGGTCGCTCCAGGTGGCGACGACGGTGAATTCGGTGGGACCGTAGGAGTTGATCATCCGGCGCCCGGGCGCCCAGGTCCGGACCAGTTCGGGCGGGCAGGCGTCGCCGCCGACGATCACCGTGCGGAAGTCCGGCAGCGCGTGGCCGGCCGGCAGCGTGGCCAGCGCGACCGGCGGGATGAGCGCGTGGGTGACCCGGTGCTCGGCCAGGACGTCCGCGAGCCGCTCGCCCAGCAGCGGGCCGGGCGGCGGCACGACGAGCGCGGCCCCGTGCGGCAGCGCCATGCCGAGTTCGAGGACGGAGGCGTCGAAGCTCGGCGAAGAGAACTCGAGCACCCGGTCGCCGGGGCGCACGTCGTATTGCTCCCGCATGGCGGCGAAGAAGCCGGCCAGGCCGCGGTGGGTGACGAGGACGCCCTTGGGCACGCCGGTCGAGCCGGACGTGTAGATGAGGTAGGCCGGGTGGTCGAGGTGCAGCGGGGGCGTGGGGTCGGCGGCTGTTTCGTCGTCGGTTTCGCTGTCGGTCTCGCTGTCGGTCTCGCTGTCGGTTTCGTCGAGGTCGAGGGTGGCTGCCGCGTGCCCGCGGCCCACGACGAGCACCGGCTGCGCGTCGGAGAGCACGAAGGCGATGCGCTCGGCGGGTTGGTCGGGGTCGACGGGCAGGAAGGCGGCCCCTGCCTTGGCGACCGCAAGCTCGGCGACGACCAGGTCGGCCGACCGGGGCAGCAGCAGCGCGACGACCTTTTCGGGGCCGGCGCCGCGTCGCACCAGCACGCGCGCCAGCCGGTTCGCCCGCGCGTTGACGGTCGCGTAGGTCAGGGTGCCGTCGGCGCCGGTCAGGGCCGGTGCATCGGGGGTGCGGGCGGCTTGCGCCTGGAACAGCCCGGCGAGGGTACGCGCGGGCACCGATCTGTCGTCGTCGGCAGCAGGAACCGAGACGTCGTATCGCGGCATTGCGGAAACCTTTCGAGCACGGATGAGGTCAGCGCGGGGCCGTCCAGGCGCTGGCAGAAGACAGGCAGAAGGGGCCCGCGACCAGGGAAATCGGCAAAAGACTTCCGTCCGGGCAACCGGGTATTTGCCACTCGTTCAACAAATCGGCCCGGCGTGCCACACACCGGGCGAACCCGCAGGAACGAGCGCGAGACACATTGATCCTTTCCAGCGTGACAGCCGCGCGGCAACCCCCGGAAACAGTTCCGATTTCGACGGCACCCCCGCCGTGCCGATTAGGCACCGGCGACCGCCGAACGCGCGCGACAACCAGCGTTCTTCGTGCAGCAGGTCGGTCACCCGGCAGTCGAGTACCCCCAAGACCAGCCGGATTGGCATCACGCTACCCAGTGAACGCGTTGCTCGTACCGCCGAACGGAGCATTGGCGAAAATGTCCAAAAATCGCGGAGGCTTTGCCCGGACAGCGAGTAGTACAGCGACAGTTTTTGTTCACTCTTCTGCCGGAAAATGTTACCTCGATTGGGAGGTTTGACTTTACAGCAGAGCGCTCACCAGCGAAGACACCGCGTCACTCGGGTGACGAAGCCGGGTGACGCCGGGAGTATGCCGGTTTCGGGAGTTGTGGTTCAGCTTACGACACGTCACCCGATTGGCGGGTAACACGGAAGGGAGAGGTGCACCGGTGAAATGATCGATCGAAGAAGCGGTCCCGGGGCGCGGGATGCAGATCCTTGACGGGTCCCGCCCAGTGGGCCGAGTTGACGCGGGAATGCCGGAGGCCGCCGATTGAGCAAGAGGTGAACGGCGTTCACCAGGCCGGGGAAGCGGCGGGGGTTGGCCGGCGCGCTACCCGTGGTGATGGCGGAGGGTGGCACCGCGGGCTCGCGTTGCGGAGCGAGGTTTCCCCCAAGCCCGGCGGCGCGGGCACCCCACTGCGACCGGGCCACCCAACGGGCCCGGGCCCCCACTACGACCGGGGCACCCAACGGGCGTGGACTGCCCGCCGCGCGCGCCGACCCGCACCCGCCGGCCGGGCCACAGCCGCCCTGCACCGGCGCCGGCACAGCCGGCGCCCCACGCCCGCCGCAGTCAGGGCCCGCGCCTCGCCCCGCCTCGGCCCGTACTCGCCGACCCCGCCACGGCCGGCGCCATGCACCCCACTCCAATAGCCAGCACCTTGCGCCGGCCGACCCCGCCATGGCCGGCACCCCGCACCCACTGGCGCCCGACCTCGTTCCCGGCCAGCCCCGCCCGCCCAGCACCGAACCGCTGCGCCGCAGCCCAGGCGCCCCGCATCCAGCCATGACTCCCCCGCACCCAACGCCCGCCGATCCCGCCGCAGCCAGCGCCCAACGCCCGCGCCCGTCCCCGATCCGCATTCCCGCCCGCGCTCATCCACCCCAGAGCCGCATTCCCGGCCGATCCCCCCCTCACCCCGCCGATCCCGCCACAGCCGACAGCCAACGCCCGCCGCCCCAGCCCCGGCGGGCGCCCCACCCCTCACCGACCCGCATTCCCACCCACGCCGAGCCACTCCCCGCTCGCCCCGCCGATCCCGCCACAGCCCGACACCCAACGCCCGCCGCCCAGCCCCGGCGGGCGCCCCACCTGCCCCCGACCCGCATTCCCACCCACGCCCACCCACCCCCAGAGCCGCATTCCCGGCCGATCCCCGCCCACCCGCCCCGGGTCGCCGACACCCGCCCGCCTGCCCCTTTGATCCACAACCACCGGAATTGCGGCCGACGCGATCACGCCATCCCCCCACCGGAGCCCCACCCGACCCACACCACCGACCAGCATTCCCGGAACAACATCACCCAACCCGGAATCCGCCGGACGACCCCACCCTCAGCCGTCCGGAAAGGACGTCCACAATAGACCCGTCCCGGCCCATATCCGACGACCTCAGCCTCTTCGCCCGCCGAGACCCCCGACGCACCCGCCGAGCCCCGGCCCACCCCCACCCCGCCGAAGTCGTTCTTCACCCATTGAGGCGACACCCACCCCATTTCCCACCCCCGTCGACCCCGCCTCCTTGCCGCTTCGATGCGGGCAATTACGCCGAACGGACCCGCCCCTGTTTTACCCGCGAGTTGAATTCCCTTTCGCGCCGGTTGTGGATACACTTCCCCGGGAACGCGGGCGCATTGTGCTGTTCGCGTTCTCGAGCGCACATCCACCGGAGGAGCACCCACGTGGCCCAGAAAGTCTCCGTCGAGATCCTCGACGACATCGACGGCAGCGCCGCCGCCCAGACCGTCCAGTTCAGCCTTGATGGCGTCACCTTCGAAATCGACCTTTCCGACCGGAACGCGGCCGCCTTGCGTGACGAACTGGCCCGCTACATCGGCGCCGGCCGGCGGGTCGGCGGGCGCAAGGTGCGCGTCGCCACCGGGCAGTCGACCACCGCCGCCGATCGTGAGCGCAACCAGCGGATCCGGGCCTGGGCGAACGCGAACGGCTTCGACGTCTCCGAGCGCGGGCGGCTCTCCTCCGAAGTCGTCGCCGCCTTCGAACGGGTGCACGGGGAAGACGCGGAATCGCCCGTTCCGTCGCCGCGCAAGCGCGCTCCGCGCAGGAAAGCCGCCGCCTGACTCCCGAAAACGGCAGGAAACATTTTCCCGGCCCTTCGCCGGCGCGCCGGAATAACCGGCCGCGCCCGCGGTAATGCCTGATCGGCCCTTGTGGTCCAGACCCGCCCGCCCTACGGTCGGCGAGGTCCGGGCCGCCACGGGGAGGAGCCGAAAAGGTGCTGGGAACCGTTCTGGCGAGCGCACTTCTGCTGACCGGCGCCGCTCCGGCCGTCGCCGACGCCGGCTGGACACCGGCGCCGATCGTCTGGTCGGCGTGCCCCGTCGACCCGGACAGCCCCACGCCGCCGGACGGCGAGTGCGGCACGGTCCGGGTGCCGCTGGACTGGAACTCGCCGCACGGACCGTCGATCGCCCTCGCCGTGGCCCGGCACCGGGCCACGGATTCCGCACACCGCCTCGGCGTGCTGATGGCGGATTTCGGCGGCCCTGGCTCGTCGAATGCGGAACTCGCCGTGACGCCGACCGTGTTCAGCCCGGAGATCCGGGCCCGGTTCGACGTCGTGGGCTTCGACGTGCGCGGCACCGGCCGCAGCCACTTCATCGAATGCGAGAACACGGGCGCGCCGCCGAGCGACGAGCCGACCGGGCCGGCCGAGTTCGCCGCGCTGCGGACCTACAGCGAGAAACGAGTCTCCGCCTGCCGCGCCCGCAACCTCCCCGTCTTCGACCACGCCGACACCGGCGTCAACGCCCAGGACATGGACGCGGTCCGCCGCGCGCTGGGCGAAGCGCGGCTCAGCTTCTTCGGCATCTCCTACGGCACGCTGCTCGGCCAGCAGTACGCCGAAAAGCACGGGGACCGGGTGCGGGCGCTGGTGCTCGACAGCTCCATCGACCACAGCGCCGGCCTCACGCGGTTCCTCGGCGACCGGGCCGCCGCCGCGGACGACGCGTTCCGCCAGTTCGCCGCGTGGTGCGACCGGACGACGACCTGCGCGCTGCACGGCCAGGACGTCTTCGCCGTCTGGGAGAAAGCCCTCGCGATGACCGCCGGGGAGCCGCTGGCGCAGAACGAGCTGCGCGACCGGGTGCTGAAAGACATGTACCGCCCGGACTACACCGACTTGGGCGAGACGATCGCCGAAGCCGCGGCCGGCAATCCGCCGATGACCGCCCAGTTCTCCTACAACTACGACTCCATCCGCCTCGCCGTCGTCTGCCAGGACTTCGACCTCCGGATCCGGAGTTTCGCGCAGTACTCGGTGCTGCACGCCGAGGAGCTGCGCCGCGGGCCGCTCATGCGCGGCAGCACGTTGAGCCACAGCGAAGCGATGGCGTGCCTGGGCGTCCAGGGCCCGCCGTCGAACCCGCCGCACCGGCTGAGCATCCCGCGCGCGCCGCAAGTCCTCCTGCTGAACTCCCTCCACGACCCGGCGACGCCGTACGCCTGGGCCCTCGCCATCCACCGCCAAGCCCCGGCGAACACCACGTTGGTGACGTACGAGGGCGCGGCCCACGGAGTCTTCGAAAAGAACACCTGCACCCGGTCGGCCGTGGCCAGCTACCTGCTGGCGCTCGAAGTGCCGGACCGCGACATCAGCTGCCCGGCCTGACCCCTACCGGCGCCACGCCGTCCGCGACGGCCTGCACGGCGACGGCGGGAGGGCTCGCAGGTAGATGTGCTCGTCCAGGTCGTCCCGGCTTCGGGAGAACTCCTCCGCCGGGCCGGGTGCCTTCGTCCACTCCCGACACTCCACAAGAGACGCCGGCGGGCAGGCCGGTCACCAGCGGTAGTTGCGGCGCAGAGCCCGCTTCACGACCTTCCCGGTCGCATTGCGCGGCAGCTCCTCCACGAACACGACGTCTCGCGGCACCGCGAACCGCGCCAGGCGCTCCCGTACGTGCGACCGCACCGTGTCCGCGTCCAGGTGGGCGCCCGGGGCCAGCACGAGGTAAGCCGCCAGGCGCTGGCCGTACTTGGCGTCGCGGACTCCGACCACCGCCGCCTCGCGGACCTCCGGGAGGCTCAACAACACTTCCTCCACCGGGGCCGGGGCCACGTTCTCGCCGCCCGACACGATCATCTCGTCTTCGCGGCCCTGCACGAACAGCAGGCCGTTCGCGTCGACGTACCCGCGGTCGCCCGTGTCCATCAGGCCGTCGCGGACGTCCAGCTGCTCTCCGTCGGTGTACCCGTCGAACAGCAGGCGGTTGCCCACGTACAGCCGGCCCGTCGCGCCCGGCGGGACCGGGTTGCCCGCCCGGTCCAGGACGCGGATCGCCGTGCCGATCGGCGGGCGGCCCGCCGTTCCGCGGGCCGCGCGAAGATCTCCTGGGCCGGCGATCGCCGCCCACGACACCTCCGTCGAGCCGTACAGGTTGTAGAGGATGTCGCCGAACGCGTCCATGAACTCCTCGCCCAGCCGGCCCGGCAGGCCCGCGCCGGAGCTGGCGACCACGCGCAGCGACGACAGGTCGTAGCGGGCCCGGGTCTTCTCCGGCAGGTCCAGCAGCCGCCGCAGCATCGTCGGCACCGCGAACAACGCCGTGCAGCGCTGCTTTTCGATCATCGACAGCGTCGCCTCGGGGTCGAACCGCCGGGGCAGCACCAGGCCCGCCCGCAGCGCCATGGCGAGCTGGAGCGCGGCCAGGCCCCACGTGTGGAACAGCGGCGCGGCGACCAGGATCGGTTCCCCGGCCCGCAGCGGGATCTCCGAGAGCACCGCGGCGGCGTCCGCGACGTTGTTCGGCGTCGGGCGGCGGGCGCCCTTCGGCGGGCCGGACGTGCCCGAGGTGAGCACGACGAGCCGGCCGGGCTTGGCCGGCGGGGCGAGCCGGGTGGGCTCCTGCGCTTCGATCAGCCCTTCGATCGTCGGGCCGTGCCACCCGTTGCCGGGCGGCCAGGTCCACAGCTGCGGGATGTCGGACGGCAGCTGCCCGCGCAGGGCGGCGAACTCGGCGTCGGCGAGCACGAGCTGGGAGCCGTGCCGCAGAGCGAACTCCGCCGCCTGGCCCAGGGCCAGCCCGGTGTTCATCAGGGCCACGTCCGCGCCGAGCTTGCTGCAGGCGATCATCGCCTCGACCATCGCGTTGTGGTTGCGGCACATCAGGAGGACCCGCGACCCCTCGGTGATGTCGTAGCGCTTCAGCACTGCCGCCAGCCGCGTGGTGCGGTCGTCGAGCTCGCCGAAGGTCCGCTCGGAACGCTCGTCGCACAGCGCGAGGGACTCCGGCGCGCGACGGGCGACCGCCTCGTAGCCGCCGGCCAGGGTCGAGCCCCAGCGGCCCACCGCCCGCAGCTGCCGCAGCGTCCCGGCGGGCTGGGCCGGGGTGAGCACGCCGGCCTTGACGAGGATCCGGGCGAACTCGCGCTTCGACGGGCGCGGCGGCAGCGGATCGGCCGCGGGGACGCCGCCGAGGTGGTCGCTGATCGCCGCGACCGCGTCCAGGATCCGCTGCCGGATCCGCGGGACCGCCGGCGACCGGCCGTCGAGCAGCGTGAGCAGGAGGGTGATCGCGCAGCCTTCGGGCACCGGGCGCAGCACGACGGACATCCGGTGCCGCCGGCCGGACCAGGCCAGGTGCTCGTCCCGGCGGCGGACGAAGATCTCGGCCTCGCCCTCGCCACCGGCGCGGTACCGGTAGCGGGCGCCCCGGCCGGTCGCCTCGGAAACCGGCTCGCACGCGGTGATCCCCCGGACGAACCGCGGGTACAGCTGCGGGCTGCCCACGATCGTCCACACCGCCGCGGGCGGGTGCGGCAGGGTGACGGTGATCTCGAGGAGTTCGGGCTCCATCAGGACACGGCGGGAGGCGCCGGCACGGCGGTCATGACTCGGCTTTCTCCCTTGTGTCGATCCGGGGGTTCGGCCTTTCGGCCGCTCTGCCGAGCATCCGTTTGCGCCGGCCGTCGTGTCAACACGCGGTCGCACGATTCGATGTATTCAATCGTGTGGAGCGCGCAAAAACCAGCGAACCGCCGAGTGCTTCACAGCTTTCTCACGCCGCGGCGGATCACCACGGCGGCGGGCCGGTGCTGCCCCGGACCACCAGTGACACCGGAATCCGTTCGAGCGTCGCCGTCCGCGTGCCCGACCCGACCTCGCCGAGCAACGTCCGCACCACCCGGTCGCCGAGTTCGGCGAACGACTGCCGGACCGTGGTCAGCGGCGGCCAGAAACTCGCCGCCTCGGCCATGTCGTCGAACCCGACGACACTGACCTCGCCCGGCACGGAACGGCCGGATTCGTGCAGCGCCCGCAGCAGTCCCAGCGCCATCTGGTCGTTGGCCGCGAAGACCGCGGTGACCGCCGGGTCGTGGGCCAGCACCCGGCCGAGCGTGTAGCCGGATCCGGCCGTCCAGTCCCCGACCACCGGCACCGGCACCGTGCGGTCGAACCGCGTCAGCGTCCGCCGCCACGCCCGTTCCCGGTGTTCGGCCGCGAACGAATCCGTCGGGCCCGCGATGTGCCACACGGTTTCGTGGCCGAGGGCGAGCAGGTGCTCGGTCGCCAGCACCGCGCCCTGTGCCTGATCGGTGTCCACGGTCGGATATCCGGCGCGCACGTTGGAATCGACGACCACCACCGGGATGCTGTCCGGGAAAACGATTCCCGGCCAATCCAGGTCGTATTCCTCGACCAGCACGACCAGCCCGTCGACGACGTGGTTCCGCAGTTCGCGGAAGGCATCGGTGACCGCGTCGCGGGTCGGTTTGCCCAGGGGCATCAGCTTGATCGCGAACCCCTCGGCCGCGGCCGCCCGCGCGACGGCGTCGAGCGTGCGGCTGTTGCCGAGCGTGGCCAGCGTCGAGGTGAGCACGCCGATCGAGCGCGCCGGGTCCGGCAGCACGACGGCCGCGCCGCCGCAGAGGTCCCCGCTGGTCCGTTCCCGCACGCCGCCCACCCCTCATCGGTCGCCCACACGACGACTCCGTCGCTTCGAGGTCACCACAGCGACGGGCGATGTTCACCTTGACGTGGGCAACACCGCTGTTCGCGACGCTCGTCAGCCACTCGCCATCCGCCGTGAGAAGCGGTTCCGACCTGGGCACCTGTGCCACCGGAGGCCCTGCATGGCCGACAGCCGTTCCGGGCGGCTCGTGAAGAAGATCACTAAGCGACCGCTCAGTAACAGGCTAGCGCCGGGGCGAGGTCCGGCCGCCAGTGGTGGTGCGGCGGGGTGACGAATCGGCGCGTTCGACGGATTCGACGGCGAGCGCACCACCGAGTTCTGCCTGCTGTACCGGGGCTTCCCGTTCACGCGGCCGTGCTGGCCGGCCGTGGCTAGGCTGGGCGAGCCTGACCGAACGAAGGAGTTCCGCCTCGCGAAAGGTCCCCGCCATGTCGCAGCAGGTGCAGCACGACACTTCGGCCGACGGTGGGGTGAACCGGCGCCGGGTGCTCGCCGGCCTCGCCGGTTCCGTCGCCTCCGCCTCCGTCGCCTCCGCCGGGCTGCTCGCCCCCGCCGCCGAAGGGCAGACCGCGCGCCCCGAACGGAATCCGCGGGTCGAAGCGCTGCTCGAGCAGATGACCCTCGCCGAGAAGATCGGCCAGCTCCAGCTCGTCGGCGACGAAACCACCGCCCGCGCCGCCCTCGCCGGTGGCCGGCTCGGCGGGGTCTTCTCCGTCGTCGGGGCCGCGAAACTCAATGCCCTGCAACGCATCGCCGTCGAGCAGACGCGCCTGAAGATCCCGCTCGTCTTCGGCCTCGACGTCATCCACGGGTACACCACCAACTTCCCGATCCCGCTCGCCCAGGGCGCGAGCTTCGACCCCGCCGTCGCCGGGACCGACGCCGCCGTCTCGGCCAAGGAAGCGCGCAGCAGCGGCATCCACTGGACCTACGCGCCGATGATGGACGTCACCCACGAGCCGCGGTGGGGGCGGATCGCCGAAGGGTACGGCGAAGATCCTTACCTGGCGACGCAGTTCGCCGTCGCCAAGGTCCGCGGCTACCAAGGGAACGACTACTCCGCCCCGGACCGGCTGGCCGCCTGCGCCAAGCACTTCGTCGCGTACGGCGGCGCCGAAGGCGGCCGGGACTACAACACCGTCGACGTCTCGCTGCAGCGGCTGCACAACCTCTACCTGCCGCCGTTCAAGGCCAGCGTCGAAGCGGGCGTCGCCACCGTCATGGCCAGCTTCAACACCATCAGCGGCGTCCCCGCGCACGGCAACGGTTACGTCCTGCACGACGTCCTCAAGGGCGCCTACGGCTTCCGCGGCTTCGTCGTCAGCGACTACACCGGCATCGAGGAACTCATCCTGCACGGCCTGGCCGGCGACGGCGCGGACGCCGCGGCGGCCGCCCTGCCCGCCGGTGTCGACATGGAGATGGTCAGCACCAACTACGCCCGCTTCGCCGAACGGCTGCTCGCCGAGCGCCGGATCACCCGCGACCAGCTCGACGACGCCGTCCGCCGGATCCTGCTCGTCAAGGTCCGGCTCGGCCTGTTCGAACGCCCGTACGTCGACGAAGCCACCGAGGTGAAAGCGCCTTCTCCGGCCGCGCTGGCCGCGTCGCGGCAGGCCGCCGGGCGGTGCATGGTGCTGCTCAAGAACGACGGACCGGTGCTGCCGCTGGCGAAGTCCGTCGGCTCGGTCGCGGTCGTCGGGCCGCTCGGTGCGGCGACCTACGACCTCAACGGCACCTGGGCCGGCCTCGGCACCGGCGCCTCGACGACGCCGCCGGTGACCGTCGTCGACGGGATCAAGGCCGCGGCGCCCGGCGCCACCGTGACCTACACCCCCGGCTGCCCGGTCGACGGAACCGACACCGGCGGATTCGCCGCCGCGCAGCAGGCGGCGCGCGCCGCCGACGTGACGGTCGTGGTGGTCGGCGAAACCGCCGCGATGAGCGGCGAAGCGGCGGCCCGCAGCAGCATCGACCTCCCCGGCGTGCAGCAGCAGCTGGTGGCCGCGATCAAGGAGACCGGGAAGCCGTTCGTGGTCGTGCTCGTCAACGGCCGCCCGCTGACGATCCCGTACCTGCACGACAACGCCCCCGCCATCCTCGAGGCGTGGGCCCCCGGTGTGCAGGGCGGCCACGCGATCGCGGACGTCCTCTTCGGCGTGGTGAACCCGGGCGGCAAGCTGCCGGTGAGCTTCCCGCGCGCGGTGGGCCAGATCCCGATCTACTACAACCACGAGAACACCGGGCGCCCCGCCGACCCGGCCAACAAGTACACGTCGAAGTACCTCGACCTGGCGAGCGGACCGCTCTACGAGTTCGGCCACGGCCTGTCCTACACGACGTTCCGCGTCGACACCCTGCGGCTTTCGGGCACCCGCCTGCCGGCCCGCGGCGGCCGGATCGAGGTGAGCGCCACCGTCACCAACACCGGCGGCCGCGCCGGCGACGAGGTCGTCCAGCTCTACCTGCGCGACCCGGTCGCGAGCATCGTCCAGCCGGTCCGGCGGCTGCGCGGCTTCCGCCGGGTGACCCTGGCCGCGGGCGCGTCGACGACGGTGTCGTTCACCCTCACCCCGGACGACGTCGGGTTCTACGACAACACCGCCCGGTTCCACGTCGAGCCGGGGAAGATCGAGGTCTACGTCGGCACCAGCTCGGCGGCCACGCTGTCGGCGAGCTTCACCGTGGTCTGACCCCGCTCAGCCGGCCGGTGCGTGGACGGCCGGGAGGTGCAGCCAAGCGCGCGTCGTGGTTTCCTTCACGGCGGCGAACACCGAGGTATAGCTCCCGGGATCGCCGAGCTGGAGGTGGCGGATGACCTCTTCGTAGAACCAGTTCGACGTGATGACCGCGATGTCTCCGTCCGAGGCCGACAGGGCGTCCTTGACCGCGCGGGAATCGAGGAGCCGGAACGCGTGGATGATCGCCGAGCCGGTGAAACCGTAAGCGTCGCGGGTGATTTCGCCCGCGTGCAGCGCCATCCGCAGCCGGATCCGCTCCTCGGCCGCGTGGGCGTCGTTGTGCGCGAGCAGGTTCTTCGCGAGTTCCTGCGGCACCCGTTCCCCGAAGACGGCCTTCGGATACGCTCCCGGAGCCAGCAGGAGCACGCCGTCGCCGAGGTCGCTCCGGTGGCAGCCCTGCCACCGGACGCCCGAGGCGGCCAGGGCCTCCTCGACCGCTCGGTACAGCCCGGACCGGACGACGACCCGGTGGAGATTGGTCCGTTCCGGAGCGTTGAAGCGTTCCACGTCCACGGCGAGGATCGTGTAGTGCATGGCGTCCGCGATGGGCTTGATCCTTCGCTCGGTGGTCGGCTGAGGGGCCGTGGTCTTCCGGTAGGGCATCTGTTCTCCAGGTGGGGCGTGGGTGGGGCCGATCAAGATCCGGGTAGCCCGGCCATGAGCACGGTCGTGACGTTGAACGGCGTGGACAGCATCTTCTGGCTCAGCATCAGATCGGCGACGCGCTGGAGCTCGCCGAGGTCCACGTAGGCGGGGTAGCTGCCGACGCGGACCTCACGGGCGGTGCCGGTGTCGATGCCCAGGTACTGCTGGAACACTTGCTCGCGGACATCGCGGTTCTGCACGTCGCCGACGCCACGGGCGAGCGCCCGCTGAAAGGCGCCGACCACCTCCGGCCGGCTCGCGGCGAAACTCGCCGGAGCGACCCAGCCGGACATGGGGATCTCGAAGTTCAGGTCGAGTCCGAGATCGAGCAACTGGACCGCGCCGGCTTCGGCGGCCCTCGTCACGAACGGTTCGGCGACGACGGCGCCGTCGAGCTCGCCGCGCTGCATCGCCGGCACCATCGCCCGCATGTCCATGGTCTTCCAGTCGATGTCGGCCGGATCCCCGCCGGCCTGCCGGATCTCCGAGATCGCGAGCAGGTCCGAGATCGATCCCCGGCTCGTGACCCCGATCCTCTTGTGCGCGGCCTGGTCGGGCCGGGTGAAGGACCGGTTCGGTGCGCCGACGAGCATCAGGTGGCCGGGCTTGGCGACGTAGGCCGGGGCGATGACCTTCAGGTCCGCCGCGTGGGTGGCCTGGGCCATGAACATCCCCGGGTAGCTGCTGAAAGCGATGTCGAGCCGGCCCGTCCGGAGCCCGCGCACCGCCTCGGGACCGCTGGCCACGGTGGTGACCTGGACGTCCAGGCCGGCCGACCGGAAATACCCCTGGTCGACGGATCGGTAGAAGGCGGCGACGTCGACGAGGGGCAGGACGCCCACGCGGACCGTGATCGGTGGCGGCGCCGCCGGTTGCCCGGACCCGCGGCTCCAAGAGAAGCCGCCGACGACGGCCGACACGACCAGCACCACCGTCAAGACGACCGCGGCCGCCTGCCGGCGCTTGCCGGAGACCCGTCCGCGGCCCGCGGCGAGGTCGGGTCCGGCCGGGCCACGGCGTCCGGCTTTCCGTCGCGACCCCACCAGCCGCAGCGGCACCGCGGCGGCGCCCGGGTGCGCGTCCGGGCCGGTGCCGCTGATGGCGAGCAGCTCGCGGCCGCCGGGCCTGCGGCGACGCGCCGGGTGGTCGGACCCGGTACCACCCCGGTGCGCCGGCGCGGAGCCCAGCGCCCGGCGAAGATCCGCCAGGCGCCGGTCGAGCTCGACGTCGTCGATCTCGCCGGCCGTTCGGCCGAACCATCCGAGAACCATGCTCCCCGCTCCTTCGCTCGTTCTGTCCATTGCGCTCAGTCGGCTCACGTGCTCTCAGCGGTGGGGCGTGCCGAGAGCCCGCCGGAGCCTTTCCCGGCCTTTCTTGTAGCGGCGCTGGGCCATCCGCAGGCTGATTCCCAGGATCTGCGCCGTTTCCGGGAGGGAGAGTTCGTCCAGGCAGACCAGCGTCACGACTTCTTGCAGGTCGCCGGGCAGCGCGCGGAGTGCGTCAAGGGCGTCGATGATCTCGGCACGCCGGTCCGCGAAATCCTCCTGGCGCAGGGATTGAACGGCGATCAGGGTCTCCGACGGCAGCAAGACCTCCCGGCCGTCCGTCCGCGACTGGTCGATCGCGAGGTTGCGGGCGATCGTCAGCGCCAGCGGAACCAGGCTCGCCGCCTCGGCACCGGGATTGCGGTCCAGGTGCTGCTGAAGCCGCAGGATGGTCTCGGCGACGACGTCGTCCGGGTCCGCCCGACGGGCGTGCGCGCACGCGTATCTCCTGATTTGTGGACCGACGAGCTCGAAAAGTTCGGTGAGGTACGGTCTCCCTTGATCGGCGGGCCGGGTTTCCCGATCACTGGTCACCCTCACTCGCTTTCGGCGAGCCGGCGACCAGCGGCCCGGAATCTCCCCGGACCGCAAGTACGCCCCCGGACCATGCGCTCCACGGGTGATTCCTGATCAATGGCGTCGACGCTCATGCTCAGGAAGACGAATCGATCACGCCACCGCGACAGATATCACCCGATCGGGCGATATCGATTGAGTGATGGAAAAGCAATGCATTGACGCAACGTGGTCCTTCGAACTCCGCAGGAATGAGCGGATCCGGCCGCGGAATCGCGCGCGAGGTCAGCCGCCGACGCCGACCACCCGGGTTTGCAAGCGTTTCCGCCATTCCCGCCGCACGTACGGGAGGCCGTTGAGGTGCACCACCGGCACGGACCCGTCGCGCCACGCGGTAGCGCCGAGCACGATCCGGTCGGTGCCGGCGTGCGGGCCCCACGGCGGCGCGCCCGGGCCGTGGCGATCGGCGCTGCGCCAGACCGCGCGCTGGTGCGGCACCAGCACGGTGCGATCGCGGTCGGCCGTCAGCTCCAGTTCGGCGCCGCCGGTCACCGTCAGCGTCGGCGCGCCCGTCCGGACGTACTCGCCGTGCACCGCTTCGGTCTCGACGGGGAGCCCGAAGGCGCCGCCGGCCGCGTCGATGCGGCCGAGCCCGTCGAAGAGCTCGCGCAGCAGCCGGTAACGCTCTTCGCGCAGCTCTTCGCCGCGGTTGTCCAGCCACACCACCCCGCGGCCGGCGGCGGGGTCGATGACGAGCTTCGCCCACATCCCGCCGAAGAACCCTTCGTGGCCGATCTGGCGGATGCCCTGCACGGCAGGCGAAAGGGAGCAGCCGAGCCCGTAGCGCAAGTCGACGTCCAGCCGCGGGTCCGCGTGCGGCAGGTGCATCTGGGCGAGCTCGGCCCGGGCGCGCAGGTGGTGCGCCCCGAGCCGGGCGAGGTCGAGCGCGGTCGAATAGCACAGCGACGACGGCTCGTGCTTGGCCCCGGCCTTGGCGCCGTGGTCGACGCGCAGCCCGTCGCCGCCCGGAAGGTGGTGCTGGGCCAGCGGGTAGGTCATCGCCACGGCCGGGTCGTGAGTGCTGCGCGCCATGCCGAGCGGCTCGAACACGTGCTGCCGGACGACTTCGGCGAAGGGCAGGCCGGTCACCTCCTGCGCGACCAGGCCGGCCAGGCTGACCCCCAGGTTGCTGAACCCGTAGAACTCCCCCGCCCGCGCCAGCACCGGCGTCCGCGCGAAGTCGTGGCGCACCGCGGCCGCCAGCCCGCCGGGGTCCCGGCTCAGCCCGTCGTGCAGCACGGCGTCCGGGAGCAGCCCGGACCGGTGGCTCAGCAGGTGGCGCAGCGTGGTGCCGTCGCTGCCGGTCCCGGTGCGGCGGCGCAGGCCGCCCAGGTAGCCGTCGACCGGCGCGTCGAGGTCGAGGACGCCGTCGGCGGCCAGGGACACGATCATCGTGGCGGTCACGAACTTCGCGACCGAATAGATCCGGAACACCGTGTCCGGGGTCATCGCGTGCTGCGTCTCGGCGCTGGTCACGCCGTCGGCGACGGCGAGGTCCGGCCCAGCGGCGGTGAAGGTGCACACGACGACCCCGGGAACGTCGTGCTTGCGGCGGAAACGCCGCAGTGCGCGGCGGACGACTTCGGTCACGGAACTACCCCTCAGTGCACGGCGAACAGGGAACCGCGCCCGCTTTTTGAGCGCCGAGAGCGAAAGTCAGCTGGTGGCGACCAGCGTGACCCCGAGGCCGACCAGCGCGGTGCCGGTCACCCGGTCGAGGGCCTTGCGCGGGCCACTGCGGCGCATCAGGCCGGACAACCGGGCGGTGAGCAGCACGAACAGCGCCCACCACAGGACGCCCAGCGCGATGTCGAGGGTGCCCAGCACGAGCACCTGCGCGGCGGCCGGGCCCGTCGGGTCGAGGAACTGCGGCAGGACGCTGACGAAGAACAGCGCCGCCTTCGGGTTGAGGACGTTGGACAGGAAGGCCTGCCGGAACACCCGCGCCGGGCGGAGCTCGGTGTCCGGCTCTTCGGGCGGCGGTTCGGCTTCCTCGGTGCCGCGGCGCCGCCGCCACGACTGCCACAGCGCCTGGGCCCCGAGGAACACCAGGTAGGCGGCGCCGACGAGCTTCAGGACGGTGAACAAGACCGGGCTGTGCAGCAGCGCGGTGGACACCCCCAGCGCGGCGGCGGCCATGTGCACGCACAGGCCGCACTGCACCCCGGCCGCAGCGAGGAACCCGAAGCGCCGCGCCCGGGCGGCGGCACGCAGGACGACCATCCAGTCCGGGCCGGGGACGACGTAGGCCACCATGACGACTCCGGCGAACGCCAGCAACACCCCGATGCTCATGTCCCGCCCTCCCGCGGTACCGGATCCGATACGGTCCGTAATCGATTACCCACGTTCGCGGATCTCAATCGCGCGGTTCGGCGAGCGGGAACCGGTAGAGGACTTCGGGGTCGTGCCCGCCGCCGAGGTCGGCGCTCTCGAACAGCGTCGACACCTCGGGGGTGCCGCCGTGGTGGCGCGCGAGCTTGCGGATCAGCATGATGACCGCCCGGTTGCCGGGATTGACGGTGGTTTCGAACCAGCGGGCCCCGGCCCGCCGCGCCCGCCCGGCCACCTCGGTCATCATCGCGAACGCCAGCCCGGGCCGGGTCAGCGCGGGATCGACGGCCGACTGCCAGGCGAAGTAGGTGCCCGGATCCCGCGGCGGCCGGTAACCGGTGACGAACCCGGCCAGCCGGCCGTCGTACCGGGCGACCACGGACGTCTCGGCGAAGTCCCGGCACCAGACAAGGTAGGCGTAGAGCGAGTTGACATCGAGCGGCGGCGACCGCACGACGAGCTCGTGGATCGCGGCCGCATCGGCGATCGTGGGCGGGCGCAGCTCGATGCCGGGCAGCGCCGGGGTGTGGAGGTCGGGCGTGGTGGACACGGGGGGGGTCACCTTTCCGGTGGTAGGGGTTTCGGGCAGAGCGTGCGGGCGATGGTGGTTGGCTGTGGCGAGTTCGCCGACGGCCACCGAAGCGGGGCTGTCGCGCGCGCGGCGGTCGTGACGAGTGGCCAGCCACGCCGACGCCACCGAGGCGGAGCCGTCGCGCGCGGCGCTGGCGAGCGCTAACGGCCGCCGAGGCGGGCCGTCATGCGCGTGGCCAGCCCGTCCAGAGCGTGCTCGGTGTTCCAGCGGACCGCCCGGTCCAGGCCGGTCGCCAGGCTCTCCTCGTGCGGCGCGTCGAGCTCGCGCTTGAGCTGCGCCAGTACCGCGCCGGGCTGGGCCCGGACGCGGCCCGAGAACGCCGTCAGGTCGGCCGCTCCGCCGTTGACCAGGCCGATCCGCTCGGCCCGGGCGGCGCCGATCCGGCCGCCGCCGAGGACCAGTTCGCGGACCACGCCTTCGCCGAGCAGGCGGGGCAGGCGCTGGAGCCCGCCGAGGTCCGCGACCAGCCCCAGCTCAGCCTCCGGCAGCGAAAACCAGGCGCGGGCCGAGGCGTACCGGACGTCGCAGGCGCAGACCAGCTCCAGGGCCGCCCCGGTGCACTCGCCGTCGATGTCGGCGATCACCACGCGGCCGCTGCGGGCCAGCCCGGTGATCGCGTCCTGGAGACGCCGGGCGTCGGCGGCGAGCACGTTCCCGCCGCGCCGGGCTGCCCGGCGCAACCGGGTGACGTACCAGCGCAGGTCGAGGCCGCGGGAGAACACTCCGCCGTGGCCGCGCAGGATGAGGCTGCCCGGCCGGTCGGTGGCCTCGGCGAGCGCCACGACCTCGGCCAGCTCGGTCCAGAACGGGCCGCCGAGGACGTTGCCCGCACCGGTCCCCCGGATCGTCACCCGCAGGTCGCCGCCCGGCGGCCAGGTGACCTCCAAGGTCTGCCACTCCCGCGAGGCCGGCGCCGCGAGCGCGACGCTCACCGGACGCCCGCCCGGTCGACGATCGCGGCGAGGTCGCCGACGCGTTCGAGCGTGTCGAGGTCCTCGTCCTCGACGACGCAGCCAAACCGTTCCTCCAGCTCCGAAAGCAGGTCGACCACCTGGGCCGAGTTCAGCCCGAGGTCGTCCTCGAGCCGGGACTCGGCGGTGATCCCCGCGGGCGGTGTCCCGTCGAGATGGCGGGCGAGCAGGTCCGCCACCTCGGCCACAGCTGTCGTCATGTCGTCCTCCTCGGGAGTCAGTCGCTCGCACCGGCGGCCACGAGCACGGCACCGGTGAGGGCTTGGGCGGCTTCGTGTTCGCGCTCGGCGAGTTCGGTGAACGCCGCGCGCACGAGCGTGGGCCGGGATCGGCCGCGTCGTGCCGACGTCGCGGCGAAGCGCAACGTGCGCGGCAGCTTTTCCCAGCACTTCATGGCTTCTTCGAGCGCCGAGCGCCGCTGTTCGCTCGTGGTCCGGAACCCCAGGTGCCGGCCGAGGCGCCGGTGGCTGCAGAGGTGGTGCTGCGCCGCGGCCCAGCAGTCGTCGACGACGTCGGGGTCGCGGACCAGCGCGTCGCTGTCGGCGAGGTGCGTTCCCAGAGCGCCGAGGGCCTTGACGGTCCCGGTCACCCAGTGCGCGGGCAGCGGGTTCGGGTGCACCGGCCGGGACTTCCGGCGCAGCAGCAGGTGGCGGCAGCCCGCCGGGGCCGGGTTCTCGAAGCCGAACGCGAGGGTGTTGCGCAGGTGGTGCTTCGCCGGTTCCGGCCCGTCCCGGCGCGTCAGGCGGTCCAGGTCGGGCTCGCCGATCCAGCCGGTGAACGGTTCCTGGTGCTGCCCCGACGTCATCAGGCCGGTGAACCGGTCTTCGACGTGCCAGCGGCCGTCTTCGAAGCCGTCGACCAGCAGGAAGTGCGGGGCCGCGGTTCCCTCCCGCTGCGCCGCCCAGGGCAGCTGGGTGCTGTAGCCGACGACCAGGGCGCACCCGTAGTCCCGCAGCTCCCGGTCCAGGTCGGCGCGGAACCCCGCGAAGTCGTCGTGGCCGCGGTAGGTGAGCCGGGTGCCGTCGCCCATCCGGTCCAGCGGGCGGTCGTGGTGCGAGACCGCGACGAGCCCGTCGGGCCGGCGCAGGTCGACGGCCAGCCGCACGGACACGGCGATCGCGTCCGCGGCGCCCGGGGTGCCGTGGTGTTCCAGGTAGGCCGCCAGGTTGGCGGTGTAGCAGCTCAGGCCGTCGGTCATCGCCCCTCCGTTCGATCGGCGTAGGCGCAGCAGAGGGCGAAAGCGCTGGCGCGGTCCCGCAGCTGCGTCCACGTGAGGTCACGCCAGCGGCCGGACGCGGCGGCCGCGGTGACGGGAATGCGCCAGGGCCGGCCCGCGATCCCCTGCCCGGTCGCCTTGACGCAGGCCTCCTGGGCGGCCCACACGCGGGCGAAGTCCCGCCCGCCCGCCGCCGGTTCGGCCGCCATCCGCCCGGCTTCGCCCGGGCAGCACCGCCGCAGCATCGCCGGCCCGGGCAGGCCCGCCTCCTGCACGTCGACGCCGACGTCCCGGCCGCGGGCCAGCGCCACCGCGACGACGTCGTCGGAGTGCGCCAGGCTGACGTGCAGGTCCGGTCGGCCGGACACGACCGGTCTTCCGCGGTCCGTGCGGTCCAGCGGGTGCGCCGAACCCTCCACTTCGGACAACAGAAGCACGTACAGCGCCCGCACGGCCAGGTATTCGCGGGCCCGGCGCGGTGCCATGGCCCGGGCCTCGCGCTCGGCCCAGGCCGGCACCGGCAGCTCCGCCAGGGCCGCATCGGCCGGCGTCGCCGCCAGGTGCACCCCGGGCGCCACCTCGACGGCGGTCACGAGACAGCCTTGAGCTCGCGCCGGTGCACCAGCAACGGGTCCCGGTCCTCGCGGATCTCCGTCCAGGTCGGCGCGCCGACCAGCAGGACGTGGTCCGCGTACGGCAGCTCGTCGTCGAGTTCGCAGGTCAGCGCCGCCACCCCGCCGGTCGGCAGCGGCAGCCCGTCGACCTCCCGCAGCTCGGTCGCCGAGAAGCGTTCGGTCAGCGGCAGCCGCGCGAAGTCGGCGCACAACCCGGCCTGGGCGGAGCTGAGCACGGTGATCGCGAAGCGGCCCGCCCGCCGGATCGCCGCCAGCGTCGCGCTGCGGGCCAGCAGCGAGACGACCACCAGCGGCGGACTGTCCGAAAGGGACATCAAGGCGCTGACCGTGCAGCCGGCCGGGCCGGTGCCGTCCGAAGTGGACACGATGGTGGCACCGGTCGGCCACTGGGCCATCAGGGTCCGGAACGCGAGCCGGTCGCCCGCCACCGCGGTCACCGCCGGCCCGCCCAGGCCAGTGTGACGCCCCGGTCCAGCAGCGCGATCGCCCCGTTGGCGTCGTAGAGCCGGTCGTTCGCGTAGTTGAGGCTCGCCGAGCGCAGGTCCCGGTGGACGCGTTCCAGCGGCAGCGCGGAGTCCCGCATGTACCCGTGCCGCAGGCCGGTCAGCTCGACGAGCTCGTCGACGACGGCGGCGCAGCGTTCCGCCGCGTGCACCTTCAGGCCGTTGAGCCGCAGCTGCACGTCCGGTGCTTCGGCGTCGGGAGCGTCGGCCGCGTCGCGGATCACCTGCGCCAGCAGCGCCGCCACGGTGTCCAGGTCGAGCCGGGCCCGCGCCAGCCGCCGCCGCAACAGCTCCGACGTCGGGTCGAACGACCCCCGCGTGCGCGGGTCGCGGATCATGCCCAGCACCGAGCTGAGCGCGCCGCGCGCGGCGCCGAGCCAGCAGGCGGCCCAGCCGATGTGCCCGGCCGGCACGAACGTCCGCGTGGCCACCGTCCGGAACCCGCCGGGCTCGCCGACGAGCTGGTCCGCCGGGACGTCCCCGGTGATCCCCAGCGGGACGCTGTGCGTGCCCCGCATGCCCATCGGGTTCCAGCTGCCGCGACCGGGCTCGGCGGTGACCTGCCCGCGGTCGGCGTAGACGAGCGAGACGTCGTCGTAGCCGGCCTCGGGCGAGGCCCGCATGGTGATCAGGAACCCGTCGGCGACCGCGCCGCCGGTGACGATCGGGGCGTCGCGGTCGATGCCGAGCCGGTCACCGTCCGGGCGCAGCGGCGCTTCCGCGGTGAGCAGGTGCCCGCCCTTGCCGCGTTCGCTGGTGACCGAGGCGACGTAGACCTCGCCGCGGGCGATCCGCGGCAGCAGGTCCGCGCGCAGCCGTGGTCCGGCGTGGGTAGCGATCGCGGCGACCTGCTGGCCGTGCATCGCCCAGATCATCGCCGTCGACAGGCACGCGCCGCCGAGTTCCGCGGCGGTCCGGGCCAGGTCGGTGAGGTCGCCGCCGAGGCCGCCGTGCTCCACCGGCACCAGCAGGCCCATCAGCCCGCTTTCCCGCAGTGCGTCGAGGGAGGCGACCGGGAACGTGGCGCTGTCGTCGACCGCCCGCGCGTGCTCGGCGAGCACGTCCACGACCCCGGCCGTGCGCTCGGCGAGCGTGGGCGCGGCGGGGGCGAGCGCCGTCACCGCGCACCCGCCGTGGTGTCCTGGGCCTCCCGCACCCGGTCCAGCAGGGCGTCACGGGTGGCGAACGTGTCGTCGGTCATCGCGTCGTCGGGCAGTTCGACGCCGAATTCGTCCTCGAGGTCGAAGAGCAGGTCGATGGCGCGCATCGAGTTCAGGCCGAGGTCCTTGAGCCGGGCGTCGGCGGTCAGTTCCTGCTGCGGGGCGAGGTTCTTGAGGTACTTGCGCAGGATCGTGTCGAAGCGTGCGGTGTCCATGGTCTTTCCTTTCGTCAGAGCGGGTTGCGGGTCACGTGCAGCCGGGACGCGGACTCCAGGCGGCCGCCGTCGACGACCGCCTCGGCGGGTGCCGGGTGGCCGAGGAACGCGAGCAGGCCGGCGGTCGGGCCGTAGGCGCCGGCGTTGGGCACGCCGACGAGGTCCCCGATGCCGGTGCTCGGCAGCCGGGCACCGCGGGCGAGGACGTCGAGCGGGGTGCACAGCGGGCCCGCCACCGTCACCGGCTCGTCCTCGACCTCGACCTCGCCGGAAGCCAGCACGTCGGCCGAGATCGACGGGATCCGGCGCAGGCCGGACATGCCGCCGAGGTGGTGGACGCCGGTGTCGAGCAGGACGTACCGGGTGCCTTTGGACTCCTTGACGTCCACCACCCGGCTGAGCAGCACCCCGCAGTCGCCGACGAGGTAGCGGCCCGATTCGAAGGACACGCGGGGCGCCCCGTCCCGCCACCCGGGCAGGCGGTCGTCGAGCAGCGTCTCCAGCGCCGCCGCGAGCCCGGTGAACCGCGGCCGCTCCCCCGCCCGCGCGTACGGCAGGCCGAACCCGCCGCCGAGGTCGATTTCGCCGAGGTCGGGGAAGAGCACGGCGAGCTTCTCCGCGATGCCGATCCCGACCTCGAACTGGGCCAGCAGATCCTTCTCCTCGGTCAGGTTGGTGCCCATGTACAGGTGCAGCCCGGTGACGCGGGCGTGCCCGAACCCGGTGAACCGCGGCGTCTCGGCCAGCACCCACGACAGGTCCGCGCCGAACTGCGACGACGTCCCGGTCATGCTGAGCCCCGCGCCGGGCACCGGCTCGTCGGCGTTGACGCGCAGCGCGCACCGGGCTTCGGTCCCCGACCGGCGCGCGAGGTCGTCGACGCGGGCGAGGTCGTCCGGCGAGTCGACCGAGAAGCGCGTGACCCCGTGGGACAGGGCGTGCGCGACCGTTTCCGGGGTCTTGGCCGGACCGGTGAGCAGCACGGCCTCCGGCGGCACCCCGGCGCCGAGCGCGGCGTCGATCTCGCCGGTCGAGCTGACTTCGGCTTCGCAGCCCAGTGCGTGCAGCAGCGCGATGATCCGCGGGTGCGGGTTGGCCTTCACCGAGTAGTACACAGTGGACGGAGACGGCAGCGCGGCGGTCAGGTCGGCGTGGGCGCGGCGGACGGCGTCGAGGTCGTAGACGAACGCGGGCGTGCCGTGCCGGTCCGCGATCTCCTCGTGCAGGGGCGTGATCACAGGGCGGCCTCCAGGGCGCGCTTGTCGATCTTGCCGTTGACGCCGTGCGGGAGCGCGTCGACGACTTCGATCCGGTCGGGGATCTTGTGCGGTTCCAGGCGTTCGGCGAGCCCTTCGCGCAGTTGCCCGGGGTCGAGGGTGCCGGTGACCGCGAGAACGGCCGGCCGGTCCCCGGCGGGCGGGAGCACGGCGGCTTCGGTGACACCGTCGACGTCGGCCGCGGCGCCTTCCACCTCGACCGCGCTGACCCGGAAGCCGTCCTGCTTGTACTGGTCGTCGTCGCGGCCTTCGAAGTACAGGTAGCCCTCTTCGTCGACGCGGCCGCGATCGCCGGTCAGCAGGGTCGCGCGGCCGTAGGCGTCCCGCGGGAATCGGCGCGCGGTCTGCTCGGGCGCCCGCCAGTAGCCGGCCATCACGTTCGGCCCGCGGACGGCGAACTGGCCCACCTCGCCGGGCGGCAGCTCGGCGCCGTCGTCGTCGAGGACCAGGACCTCCGTGCCGGGCAGCGGCCGCCCGACCGAGCCAGGGCGGTCCAGGTACGCGTTCGGCTCCTCGATGGAGACGCGCTTGCACTCGGTCAGCCCGTACATGGCGACGACGTCGAGGCCCGGCGAGAACTCCCGCAGCCTGGCCGACAGCGAGGCCGGCAGGGCGGCGCCGGTGTTGGTGACCAGGCGCAGCGCGGCCGGGAACCGCCCGGCCCGCGCGGCCAGCCGGGCCAGGGTGGCGCCGAGGCCGGGCACGAGCGGCAGCACGGTCACCCCCTCGCGCTCCACAGTGGACAGCAGGGCCGGCCCGGCCGCGGCGTCGTCGCCCAGCACCAGGCAGGCACCGGCCTCGGCGGCGAGGAAGACCTGGTAGAGGCCGTAGTCGAAGGACAGCGGCAGGCAGCAGAACACCCGGTCCTCGGCCCGGTAGCCCAGCCGCTCGGCGATGGCGGACACCGCGAACAGCACCTGCTCGTGCGTCGAGACCACGGCCTTCGGCATGGCTGTGCTGCCCGAGGTGTAGATCAGGCTGAGGATGTCGACGCCGGTGGCGGGGGACGCGGGGACCTCGGCGTCGCCGGTGGCCGGGAGTTCGCTCAGCTTGTGCACCTTCGCCGTGCTGCGCGAGACGGTTTCGGCCGCGGCGTCGGCGGCCAGCACCAGTTCGGGCTCGCTGTCGGCGAGGATGTGGTCGAGGTGGAACGGCCGGATCCGGTCGCTGACGACGACGTAGGCCGCGCCCAGCCGTGAAACCGCGTAGAGCAGCGCCACCGTGTCGGGGTCGTGTGGCGCGGCGACCAGCACCCGGTCACCGCGGCCGACACCCTTGCCGCCGAGCCAGGCGCTGAGCGTCCGCGACCGGCGGGCGAGGTCGGCGTAGGTCCAGCGCAGGTCGTCGCGGGCCAGCGCCGGGGCGTCCGGCGTGGCGGCGGCGCGCCGGTCGAGCAGTTCGTGCAGCAACCGCGGGATCACGGGTGTGCTCCTTCCGGGAGGGCGGTGTCGAGCAGCGACCGCAGGGCGGTGAGGCTTTCGAAGGCCTCGGGCACGATCTCTTCGGCCGGCACCTCGACGCCGAGGTCGTCTTCGAGGCGTTCGAGGACCGAGACGATGGCGATCGAGTCGAAGCCGGGCAGGTCGAACAGGGAATCGGCGGACAGGACGTCGGTGGCGGGAACGCCGAGCACGTCGGCGACGGTCCGGGCGAGGGTGTCGGTCATCGCGGGTCTCCCTCGAGCGTTTCGGCCAGCACCCGTTTCGCCGTCTTGCCGGTGCTGGTGGTGGGCAGGGCCGCCAGGACGTGGACCCGGGACGGCACCATGTAGTGCGGCAGCCGGGCGCGGCAGTGGCGGAGCAGTTCCGCGGGCAGCGTCTCGTGGTCGGCGCCGGCGCGCGGGACGACCGCGGCGTGCAGCCGGTGGGTGGTGGCCGGGTCGGGCAGGGCCACGACGGCGACGCCGTCCACGCCGGGGTGCGCGGCGAGGTGGGCTTCGACGTCGCCCAGTTCGACCCGGTAGCCGCGGGTCTTCACCAGCCCGTCCGCGCGGCCCAGCAGGTGCAGCGTCCCGTCGGCGTCGCGGCGGGCGATGTCGCCGGTGCGGTAGCAGCGCAACTGTCCGGAGTGGACGATCGCGGCGGCGGTCAGGTCCGGCCGGCCCAGGTAGCCCGGGGTCACGCAGTCGCCCGCGACGACCAGCTCGCCTTCGCCCTCGCCGTCGAACCCGACGTGCCCCTCGGTGTCGCGCAGGCCGATGACGGCGCCGGTGACCGGCCGGCCGATCGGGAGACGGCTGTCCGGGTCCGGCGGGCCCGGGAGCCGGTGCGCGGTGACGACGTTCGTCTCGATGGGGCCGTACAGGTTGGCCGCGGCCGCGCCGGGGACCAGGGCCATCAGCTCGGCGAGCGCGGCCGTCCGGAACTCCTCGCCGGCGAACAGCAGCTGCCGCAGCTCCGGCAGGTCGCCCGCGGCGAGGCCGCCGCGGCGGGCGAGCGCGGCCAGCGCGGTCGGGACGGCGTAGATGCTGGTGATGCGCCGCTCGCGCAGCAGCCGGGCCAGCGCCGCCGGGAAGAGCGCGGCCCGCTCGGGCACCAGGTGCAGGGCGGCGCCGCCGCGCAGGCCGGCGTAGAGGTCGTAGACGGGCAGGTCGAAGTGCAGCGGCGCGTGCACCGCGACCCGGTCGTGCGGGGTGAGCGGGAATTCGGCGGCGGCCCAGTCGGTGAACGCCGCCGCGTTGCGGTGGGTGATCACGACGCCTTTGGGGGTGCCGGTCGAGCCGGAGGTGTAGAGGACATAGGCCTCGTCGTCCGGGCCTGGTGCCGCCGGCTCGCTTTCCGGCTTTCCTTGCAGCGCATCGAGGTCTTCGAGGTCCAGGAGCGTTTCGCAGCCGGCGTCGGCGAGGACGAAGTCGCGGCGGTCGGCCGGGTGGGCGGGGTCGATCGGGACGTAGGCGCGGCCGGCCCGCAGGCAGGCGAGGAAGGCGACGACGGTGCCGATCCGCTTGCGGCTCACCACGGCCACCCGGCCGGGCCGGTCGCGGAGCTGCCCGGCCAGCCCGGCGGCGGCGCGGGCGAGCTCGCCGTAGGTGATCGACGGGCCGTCGTCTTCGACGATCGCCACGGCGCCGGGCGTGCGCCGGGCCTGGGCGAAGAAGTGCTGGTGGATGAGCATCAAGCGCGTCCTTCCGGGTGGTCGAGGGAGGTGCCGGCCAGCTCGGCTTCGGCGGCCAGCGCGGCTTCGAGGGCCGCGTGGACGGCCGGCGGCGCCGAGCGGCCGGCTTCGACGCGGCGGATCGCGACGTAGGTGAGTTCCTGGAGCTTCTGCCAGCGCGGGAGGACCGTTTCGTCGAAGGCGCGGGAGAAGCCGGGTGCGGGGGTGCCGGGCAGTTCCCGCAGCCAGAGGCCGTGCAGTTGCCGGTCACGGGTGATCAGCCAGCTCTGCAGGGCCAGCCGGTGCAGCGCGACGGCGTCGGGCTCGCGGTACTGCCCGGCGAAGGCGGCCGCCGTGCCGTCGGCGTGGGAGGCGAGGATCGCTTCGCAGTTGGCCCGGACCTCGCGTTCGGCGTCCAGCGGTTCGGCGGGCCCGCACGGTTCGAGCACCGCCCAGGCGCCCTGGTCGAGGGCGTGGCCGAGGTCGCCGAGGACCACCTTGGTCGTCGTCGGCCGCGCGTGCCCCCACCGTGTCCGGTTTTCATAGGGATCGACGACGTGCAGGACGGATTCCCGCCCTCCTTCGACGCCTTCGACGACGAATCCGTGCTCCATGTGCTCATTTCCGCAGTACGGAAGCCACGGCAGGAAAAAGGCATCCGCGGTGACGGCGACGGCGTTGCCCCGGCCGATCTCGGCCGCCCACGAATCAACGCATTCCGCCGCCGTCCCATTGGCCGTCCATTTCGGACGAAATCCGGTGAACCGCGCAACGGACCGATCCCGCGCTCGCGGCGGCAGGTCGGGCTCGAGCACGCCATCGATTCCGCCGACGACCCGAAACGCCCACTGGTAGGCGAAAGGGGTACGCACATCGGCCACCCCGGCGTGCGCCAGCAGCAGCGCCACGACGTCCGACACGCAGTCCATACAGGCGGAATCGACCCGTCCCATGAGACGGGCACAGGAAACGAAGGCGTGGCGATTCGACACGGATCCCCCAGGGAGGCAGCGATGGTCAATTGCATTCATTCGCCATTGGCGAAGCGGTGTGCAATTACTTTCTACCGCACCGGAAATTGCCGGGCAACGCGGCCCATTTGCCGGTCAACCGACCGGAACCGAGGTGGATCCCCACGCATCGGAAGCCCCAAACCCGGGCAAGCGCAGCAACCCGGGCGGCAAACGGAGTAATTTCGCGACGCTGTCCGGCCCAGTGGCGTTTCAGAGTTCACCCGCTCGGCGGACGCTCCGCTGGAGGTGTACACGTCAGCGCTCCGACGACGTCCACGCGTCCGGCCCAGCCCCTCGGTGACCGAGCCGGCACACGCTCCTCACCATGACTTTGGCCACGCAGGTCGGCGTCGACCCTGATGTCGTAGAGGTTTCCGGACACTCTGTCCGGACACGATGTCTTGACAGCGCGTCCGAACGAGCTCATCCTGGTCGGGACCGACAGGGAGGCGGCGATGAATTCCATGGTGTTTCGTTGCACAGCAGGAGAAGCCCGGTGACCGCGGTGCTCTGGGTGGTACTCGGCTTGGCCTGGCTCGCGTTCGCCGGCACCACGTGGCTCTGGATCCACCTGGCGCGGCAAAGCCGGCGCGGAGACACGGCAGCCGACATGATGGCGCTCAGCCTGTCGCCCTTGTGGGCAGTCGACTTCCTCCTCGCCGTGCTGGGCACGGCTGCGGGCGGCTGGCTCACCGTCCGGCTCGACGGTCTCGGCGCCCGGCTGACCGCCGGCATCGGGGCCGCGGTGCTGCTGGCCCGCATCGCGCTCGGAGCGGTGCAGACGTGGCGGGCTCGCTCGGCCGAGTGACTCGCCGCGCAAACGTCACCGCGGCAACGTCTGCTTCTGCCGACGTGCGTGTTGAGGCGAGAACGGCTTGGCAACCCGCGGTCAATCGCCGATGAACCACAGATACCAGTGCGTTCCGCGTTCGACGACCTGGCACAGCTCGCGGGCATGCCTCACCCAGTCACCAGCGCACCGTGCAGGAACCCGGTCAAGTTCGGCCAGCAGCAGTGGCACCTGCCGCTGGTTGAACACCGCATCCCCGTACGGTGTCAGAGCCCAGAGCATCGGGAACTCGACCGGGTTCAGCTCCGCGAAAGCGGCAGTTCACTCCACCCCGCCCTCGGCCCGGGCAACGACCCTGCCGCTGTCACCGCGCACTGCCATATCGATCACACGCCAACCATAACCGCACTCATCCGGACACCGGCACGGTCACGATCGGTGGACCCGCTGCGACCGCATCGGCCCCTCAGCTGGACACCACCGACGCCGGCCAGGTGCTGTCGAAATCGGCCCGCCGCAACCTTCCCCGGAATCGTTGGTCCATCCGGCGGAACATCGTTCCTCCCGTGTCACGTTTTCTTTGATCGAAGCGAGTCACGATGGGCGAGATCTCTCGAATAACGAGACAGAGGCGAATATGACACCGATCCACCGTCGAGCAACCAGTGCTCTCGTGGCCGTGATCGTCCTCCCCTGGCTGACCGCAGAAAGCTGCGAACACGACACACAACCCCACCCGGACCCCTCGGCGCAGCAGAGCACCGGAACACCGGCCGCTCCCGGCGGTACCCGTGATATCGGCGGCGATTCCGTGACCACGAGTCCGCTGGTGGGAACTCCGCCTTCCGAGGACAGGCCTGAAGCCACCGGTCTCACGATCACCCAGCCACCGGCGAGCAGCACCTCGCCGTCTCCGACGACACCTTCTGCCGTGGAGTCGTCGATTGCCGGTACCTCGTCGGCGCCATGACGAACCCGACGACGAAGAAGCACGCTGATCAAAGCGGTCCGTGGGCCCGCATCTCGACGTTGCTGTCGCAAACAGTGCTGCTGTCAGCCCTCTTGTACTACTTCGGCTGGGTTCGCACTCAGGCCGTGTGGGACTACTTCGGGATAGACACGAGCCTGTTGGGATTCTCGACGCCGGACTACGCCTTGCGGAGTATCAACTCGACCATTCTGCCGCTGATCGGCTTCGGCATCCTGGCTTTGTTCCTGGTGGCACTTCACCGAACGGTGTTTCTCCCGGCGGCCACCGCGGCACGGTCGACCTCTCGGCGAAGAGTGGTCGACTATGCAATCATCGCCTGCTACACCGTGGGCGGCCTGACACTTGCGGCGATCGGGATCGGCTTCCTGATACCCGCAAGTGTGAACTGGGTCCCGACCAACGCTCTCGCCCTCATGTTGCTGACAGGCACCGGCCTCGTTGCCTACCTGGATCACCTGCGATCCCTGCAGACACGGATGACCAGCCGCCGCCCACGCGAGAAATCATCGGTCCGGCCGTCCGTACTCGCCGCTTTGGCCATGATCGGCGCACTGTGGTTGGTCTCCTCGTATGCCCGGACCAATGGCGAGCAGTCTGCCCGTGACATCGCCGGCCACTTGGATTCACGCCCAGCGATCGCGCTCTACAGCGTGGGCCGGCTTGCCGTATCCGGCCCGGGCATCTCGGCCACCGAGATCAGCCAGAAAGACTCGAAGTACAAGTTCTGCTACACGGGCCTCGTCTCCTTGATCCACACCACGGACAAGTATCTGCTGATCTCGCAGCGATGGAGACACGGACGGGACGCCGTGTACGTGATCCCGATCAGTGGTGATGTACGAATTGACGCGATCGCACAGTGAGTTGTCGAAGAGCGGCCATGACCACAGCCGTGGATGTCCAGCGCCTGGTAGAAGCCGCCACGGGGCTCGACATCCAGCCGCGCGCCCGCCGGTGGGCGCATCTGCCGGTGTGCGTGCTGGACGCGGTTTTCTCGATCAACGCCCGGTACTCCAGCACCATCGCCGTCTGCGACCGGTACGCGACGCACCAGGGTCTCGTACCCCACCTCGTCGACGTCGCCGACTTCGCCACCGTGGCCGGCACCCCCGCCGAGCAGCCCGTCGACGCGCTGGCGGAACTGGGCCGTCGGCTGGGACCGGACCAGCTCACCGCCGACGTCCTGGAGAACCGGAGCCGCACCAGCACCCGAGGCGGCGTGCTCAAAGCGGAAGCCGCGGTGCGCTACGCCGAATTCCTCGCCGCCTCCGGCGTGCACACGCTCGGCGACGTGACCACGCTCCTGTCCGACCTCACCCGGCTCGGCGCCGTGGAAAGCCGGCTGCGGGCCGTCCCCGGCAACGGCGGGCACGACGTCCGGCTCGGCTACCTCTGGATGCTGGCCGGCGCCGACGAGCAGGTGAAGCCGGACCGGAAGGTGCTTCGCTGGTTGAGTCGCCACCTCGGCCACCAGGTCGACGTCCCATCCGCGCGGCGGCTGCTCGCCGACGCCGCCGCCGAACTGGGCCGGACGCCCTGGGAACTCGACCACGCCATCTGGAAGGCCGTCTGACCGGAGAACCTCGGCCAACGGACGAACAAGCTGCCGAGTACCAGTCGTCGGCAACCTGCAAGAGGCGCACTGCGTCCACCTCCAGGACGAGGTCGACCGCCCGCTGGTCACCGACGACCGGCCGACCGTGTTCCGGCCGCTGCGAGACGAATGCTTCCGACCGGGCAGGAGAAGTGATGCGAACGTGGTGGTCGAGGCGTCGACGTGCGCCGCAGCCGTCCGGGCTCGGGGTGTTTCTGCTCGGGATCGGGATCGGAGTGCTCACCAACCTGGTGACCGCGAGCCCGGACCGGTGGCCGGGGTGGGCTCAGCCGATCGTCAAGTGGTCGTGGCTGATCGGCGCGGCGGTGGTCGCGGCGGTCAGCGTGCGTGCGGGATGGCTGTGGTGCCGGGCGCGGTCACCGGCACCGGAATGGACCGGCGAGAACCCGTACCCGGGCTTGGACTCGTACGACCGTGACCGGGCGCCGGTCTTCTTCGGACGTACGGACGACCGGCGTGACCTGGCGCGACGGGTACAGGGGGCCACTGCGCCCTCGCTGCGGTTCGTGCCGGTCGTGGGGCCGTCGGGCAGCGGCAAGTCCTCCCTCGTGCTGGCCGGGTTGCTGCCGGCGCTCGGCAACCGGTGGACGGTTCTCGGATCGATCACCCCGGGCACATCCGGTGTGGACGAGCTCACGAAGCTGCTGGGGACGGAGGTTCGCGGGGCGGCGGAAACCGTGTTGGCGGCGGTTCAGGACGGCGGGCCCGCACCGGGACCGGAGCCCGTGTTGCAGGCTCTGCGGGCGGCGAGAGGGACCCGGCCGCGCGTGCTGCTGCTCGTCGACCAGTTCGAGGAAGCGGCGGTCCGGCACACCGAGAAAGAGCGAAACCTGTTCCTGGCGCTGCTGTACGCGCTGGTGACGCACGATCACAGGCTGCACGTGGTGGCGACACTGCGCTCGGAATGGGTCGGCCGGTTCCAGGACGGCCCCGGCGCCGGACTGTTCACCGACCCGTTCATGGTGAACGTGCTCGAACCCCAGCGGATCCGCCAGGTCGTGGCCGGACCCGCCCGCCTGACCGATACGACGTTCGAGCCCGGCCTGGTCGAGGAAATCGTGCGCGACACCGGCCGCGGTGACGCGCTGCCGCTGCTCAGCTCGCTGCTCAGCGAGCTGTACGACGGCCTCGGCCGCGACCGATACATCAGCCGGGCCGACTATCTGACTGCCGGCAAGGTGGGCGGGTCGGTCGCCGGACGCGCGGAGGCGGCCGTGGCCGCATCGGGACACGATCTGGACACGACGCTGACCACCCTGCTGCTGTTCGTGGACCTGCAGGGTGAGGAAGCCACCCGCCGACCGGTGTGGGACGACGCGCTGGCCGCAGCGCAGCGCGAGGTCGTGATCGCGTTCGTCCAGGCGCACCTGCTCACGAGCGACACCGGCAGTGGCGGTCGCGTTCGCTACGACATATCGCACGAGGCATTGCTGCGACAGTGGCGACCTTTGGCCGACCACATCACGACACACCGTGGCACGCTGCAGCGGGTCACCGAACTGCTGGCGCTCGCGAAGGCGTGGGTGAACGCCGGGAGGTCCGCCGGCTACCTGGTCCCCGCCTCGCGGTTCGCCGACCTGACCGCGAACACGGCGGTGGCGCTGCCCGAGCCGCTCGCCGAGTTCGCCGCCGCATGCACGGACAACGACGAAACCGATCACCGGCGCCGCGCGGACGTGGCAGCCGAACGAGCTCTGGAAGTCCTCGACCACGACCCGGCGACCGCGATCAGCCTGTCGCTGGCCGCGTGCACCGAACTGACCCCGACCGCGGCCGCGAGCACCGCGCTCTACCGGTCGCTGGCCACCGGCCTGCGGCACGTCCTCACCGGGCACACCGCGGACGTCTGCTGTGCCCGCGTCGCCCAAGACGGTCGCGTCGCCACGGCGGACGAACACGGCACGATCCGGATCTGGTCCGCGGATGGCACCCTGCTGCACGACCTGACCGAAGACCGGGAGCCGGTCAGTGCGCTCACGTTCGCGCCGGACGGCCGGCTCGCCTCCGGGAACACGGCGGGACGTGTCACCGTGTGGGACGCCCACGGGAAGGTGATCCACCACCTCGACGGCACCCTCCACCAGGTCACCAGCCTGGTGTTCGCCGCCGACGGCCGGCTTGCCGCCGCAGGCCGGCACGCGCTGTGCCTGTGGGACCCCGATGGACAGCTGATCCGCCGGTTGACCAGTGACGGAGAGCGGACAGCAGTCGTGTTCGCGCCCGACGCCCTGCTGATCACCACCGGCGAGGACGGGGAGATTCGGATCTGGGGCAGCAGCGGCCCGGAACAACGCTGCTTCCAGCCGACCGAGGGGTCGTTGGTCACCGCGCTGGCGGTGAGCGTCGATGGGTGGATCGCTGCAGGTCACCGGAACGGTGCGGTGCGGGTCTGGGCGCCGGACGGCGCTCTCCCCTTGTCTGACGGCTCAGAAGCGGGCATCTTCGTGAAGGTTGCCGGGCCGGTGCGTGATCTCGCCTTCTCCGAAACAGGTCATTTGCGCACGATCAACGGCATCGGGAGCGTGGTCACTTGCCGACCGAACGGCCCGTACCCCAGGGTCGCCGAACCCGGCTATCCCGACATGACGGGGTTCGCTTCGGTGGTGTGCGGACCGGATGAGCTGCTGGCCGCTGCCACGAACGGCGAGGTGCGGTTGTGCGTTCCCGAGGGCATGGTCGCTCGCATCAAGATGGCGGACACGGCTTACCTGACCGTCCTCGACTTCAGCGCGCACGGCTGGTTGGTGACGGCGACGTCCAGCACGGTGCACGTCTGGGACGTCAGTCGGCTCGCGCGGTTGCTGACCCGAGCTGAAGGTACCGCTCGGTTCGAAGAGCTCGCCGTATCGGATCCCGGCCTGATGACGGATGCGGTCAGCGTTCTCCGCGCCGGTTTCGGGCCGTGGGCAGTCGGCCCGGGACGTCGCCGCGCCGATGCCGATGGCACGAACGTGAAAGTGCGGGGCGCCGACGGCACCCTGATCCACACGCTCGCCGGACACCGGAACCTGAGTGTGCGGCACTTGGCCTTCGCCCCCGACGGGCGCCTCGCCGCGGCGTTCGACCGCACGGTGCAAGTCTGGGACTGTGCCGGCAAGGTGCTGCACGTCCTCGACGCGCACGAATCGGCGGTGGGCCGGATGGGCTTCGCGCCGGACGGCCGGCTCATCACCGCCACCACCAGCGGAGCGCTCCGGATCTGGAACACCGCGGGTGAGGTCCGCGTGCTCGAAAAGGCCGAAGACAACAAGGGAACTCTCGCTTTCACGTTCGCCGAAGACGGTCGGCTGGCGGCCGCATCGGCCGGCAACACCGCCCGCATCTGGGACCGCGACGGTGTCCCGCAACACGTGCTCACCGGTCACACCCAACCGGTTGAACACCTGGCCTTCGCCCCGGACGGCGCCCTGATCACGGCAACCGGGGACGGTGACATTCGCCGCTGGAGCCGAGACGGGTCTTCCACACGGATGCTCGGCGGCGGCAGGATCGGCGCGCTCGCGGTCACCGATGAGGGATTGGTCGTCGCCGGCGGCGGCTGGGATCACACCACGTGGGTCTGGGACTCAGCCGGAGGGCTGCTGTACGAGCTGCTCCCCCGCGACCGCAGCCTCGGAATCAGCCTGCTGGCGTGTGGCCCGAGCGGCCGGCTCATCACGGCCGGCGTCGACAGAGTCCGATACTGGCCAGGCGTGCTTCCACTGGCAGATCTCATCGCCGACGCCAGGCGACGCACCCTGCCGCCCCTCGCGCCGGCCCTCCGTCACCGTTGCATGTTGCCGGACACTGAGCACTCCGTGCGCCCCTAAAACAACGTCGCGGGCTCCACCGGCTCCGGCTCCGGCAACGCCGCGACGCCGGGCACCAACGCCCGCACCTCGTCGTGGAACCGCCGCGCCAGTTCACGTGCCTCGTTGTTGTCCGGCGTGTGGACGAACACCGTCGGCGAGCGGCCCTCGCGCAGCCAGCCCGCCACCACCTGCGTCCACGGCTGCCACCCCTCGACCGTCTCCGCCACCGCGTCGCGGCCCAGATACCGGATGATCGGACGGTCGGTCAGGGCTCGCGTCCGGCGGGGCAGGCGCGGCTTCTTCGCCCACGCCTCCTGCTCCGCCTCGCTGACCGGCGGGGTCCCGAAGAACACCGTCGTGTCGAACGGGACCCACTCCGCGTCCGCCACCCCGAGAGCCCGCTCCAGCAGCGATGTCGACGCCGCCTCGGTGAAGAACTCCGGGTGGCGCACCTCCACCGCACGCCTCAGACCGGGCGGCAAGCGGCGCAGGAACCGGACCAGCGCCTCGACGTCCGCGGGGCCGAACGAGCCCGGCAGCTGGGTCCACAGCACCGCCCGGTCGCCGAGTGGCTCGATCGCGTCCAGGAACGCCCGCATCTCCGTCTCGACCCCGGTGAACCGGCGCTCGTGCGTGACCAGCTTGGGCAGTTTGACCACGAACCGGAAGTCCGGGCCGGTCTGCTGCGCCCACGTCTCGACGGTGGTGCGAGCCGGGGTCGCGTAGAACGTCGTGTTGCCTTCGACCGCGTTGCACCAGCCCGCGTAGGCGCGCAGCCGCTCGCGGGCCGGCACCGAGGGCGGCAACGGCCACGCCTTGTGGGTCCACATCGCGCACCCGACGTGCAGGGCCGGCACCGAGCTCATGCGGAAAACCTACCGGGCCGGCACATCGGGATCGACCAGGCCGAGGAGCCACGCGCTCCACGCCGTGTCGGCGCGCTGCTCCGGCAGCTCCAGTGCCGTCGACACCGTCTGGACCAGGCCCGTCGCGAAGAACGTCCGCACCCGCAACGCATCCGCGCCCGTCAGACGCGCGATCGTCGCCATCAACGCCAGGTGCCGGCGGCGGACCGCCTCCCGGACCGGCTCGTCCGCCGACGCCGCGTAGCCTTGCAATACCACCAGGCCGACCGTCGGATCGCTTTGCAGGAGCCGCACATACGCCACACCCAGTGCGGACAGCGTCGGCTCGGCGCCGGCGAAGGCCGCTTCGATGCGGTCGTACGCCGCGTGCAGCACCTCGAGGAACAGCTTCCTCTTGGAGCCGAACATCTGCACGATCCGCGGGTGCGAAATCCCGGCCCGGCCGGCGATGGCCTCCAGGCGGGTGCCCGCCAGGCCGTTCGCGGCGAACTCGGCGTCGGCCGCCTCGATGATGCCCGCCCGGCGGGCCGCGGCGGGCAGCCGGGCCGGGCTCGCGTCACCCACCGAGCTGGCTCAGCACGAACTTGTTGTCGTACAGGCAGCGGTACGCGTGGATCAGCCCGTCCTCGCCCAGTTCCAGCCGGTCGTCGCCGTGGAACTCCACGACCTGGCCCGTCTTGGCGAACGTGCCGGTGAAGCGCCACGCGACGAGCACCGCGCGGCGGGTCACCTCGGTGTAGAGCCCCCTGCGGGCGAACGAGTAGTCCGGGTAGGCGTGCGCCATGCGCGTCACGAACCGGCGGATGGACTCCGGCCCGTGGGCGGTGTGCCCGAGCGCGGGTTCGTCGTAGACGAGGTCGTCCGCGCACATCGCGGCGACCGCGTCGGCGTCGTGGCCGTTCCACGCCTTCTCCCACTGGGCGCTGAGCGCCTCGGCCTCGTCGGCCGTGAACGTCGTCATGCGTTCTAACTTACAAGTAAGTAAGAACCCAAGACAAGACATCACATGTCTCCTGGTCGAAACTGGTGAATCAGCCACCCTTGCGCAACACCGATGCCTCCTTAGCACGCATACATCATATGACTGCTAGACTGATTCCCTAGACGAGGAGGGCCATGGCGAAGTCGCTGACCGACGAAGCGATCGACCGGATCCGGGAGTTCGTCCGGTCCGGCCGGTTCCCGGCGGGCGCCAAGCTGCCCCCGGAACACGAACTGGCCACCGAGCTGGGGATTTCCCGCAGCCCCACGCGGGAGGCCGTGAAAGCGCTCGCGCTCGCCCGGGTGCTCGAAGTCCGCCGCGGCGACGGCACGTACGTCACCAGCCTCGCGCCGAGCCTGCTCCTCGAAGGCCTCGGCAACGCGGTCGCGCTCATGCAGGGCGGCAGCGTCCTCGAGCTCACCGAGGTGCGCCGGCTCCTCGAGCCCGCGGCGACCGGCCTGGCCGCCACCCGGATCACCGACGCGCAGCTGCGCACCGTCGGCGAGCTGCTCGACGCCATGCACGAAGCGGTCGAGGACGTCGAACGCCTCACCGTCCTCGACGCCGCCTTCCACCGGGCCGTCGTCACCGCGACCGGCAACGAGACCCTCACCGCGCTGCTGGACGGGATCTCCTCCCGCACCCTCCGCGCGCGGGTCTGGCGCGGCACCGTCGAACGCGGCGCGACGCACGTGACGCTGTCGCAGCACAAGGCCATCTACGACGCGCTCGCCGACCGCGACCCAGCGGTGGCCACCGCCGCCGCGCTGATGCACGTCGACACGTCCGAACGCTGGCTGCGCGCGCACCTGGCCGAGGTCCGGGAGCTCGACGGCGGAGCGCCGTGACCGGAGCCCGGTCACGGCGCCCGGGAATCCGTCAGGCAACGGAGATCGACCAGCGGAGGTTGGGACTGCCGTCGTCGTTCCACACCTTCAACGGCGAACCCGACGGCACGTTCCCGCCGCCGTCGAGCACGAGCCCGGTGACCCGGTTGGCGAGCACGAACACGCCGCCGCCGGAGTCGGTGACCGACCACTGCTGGCTCGCCGCGCCGGTGTAGGCCGACTGCACCGGGTTGCCGCCCGCGGTGGTCGCCCCGGCCCCGTCGATCACCAGGCCGTTGGTGCGGTTGGTGAGCTTGACGAATCCGTCGCCGATGTCCTCGATCCCGAACTGCAGGTTCGGGCTGTCGTCCGGGGTCCAGATCTTCAGCCTGCTGCCCGCCGCGACCGCTCCCCCGCCGTCCACGGCCAGGCCGTTGGTGACGTTGACGATCCGGAACCACCGGGCGGGGTCGAACGCCACGCGCAGCGAGACGATGGCGGACGCCGGCACGTCCGGGGTAACCACGGCGAACCGGCTCGGCGTCCCGGTGAAGTCGTCGGCCGGGTAGCCCAGGGCCTGGTAGCCGTCCCCGGGCCAGATCGCGGAAATCGGCGCGGCCAGCGCGCTCTTCAGCCGGGCCGCGGGGTAGCTGCCGACGCCCAGCGTCGCACTCGCGCCGCGGAAGCCGCGGTCGGCGAACACCTTCGCGCCGGACGCGGGGCCCACCACCGGGATCTTGCCCGCGAACGTCAGCTTGAGCACGTAGGCGGGCGAGTCGTACGGCTTCGCCGGCAGCGTGACGTGCAGGGCACCGGCGTCCTGCGTGTACTTCAGCGCGCCGGGGGCGCCGAGCAGTTCGACGCGCTCGAGGCTGCTCAGGTCGATCCGTTTGCCGGACAGCGTGGTGAGGTCCGCCGTGGCGCCGGGCCAGGCCAGCACGGTCGCGTACAGCACGCGGCCGGCCTTGTCGCGGGTGAACCGGAAGTCCTTGGCCGTGCCCACCTTCGGCGAGACGAACGAGCCGCCGCCCATCTTGGTCGGTCCCTCGCCGTAGACGTCCCAGACGCGCGTGGCGTAGATCGACTCGCCGACGCGGCCGAGGTAGGTGCCGATGTCGGCGAGCACCGCGCGCTGCTCGGCCGGGATGGTGCCCTCCAGCGTCGGGGAGATGTTGAGCAGCATGTTGCCGCCCTTGCTGACCCGGTCGATCAGCGCGTGGATCATCTGCGTGCTCGAGTAGTAGCCGATGCCCTGGGTGTAGCTCCAGCTGCTGCTGGAAATCGCGTCGTCGGTGAGCCAGTACGGCGTGACGATGTCGGCCGGCCCGCCGCGCTCGTAGTCCGCGACCTCACCGCTGGTGTTGAACCCGTGGTCGAAGTGCTTGAACGTCGAGACGACGTCCTTGCCCCACTTCCGCGCCTGGTTGTAGTAGTAGGCCAGGAATTCGAGGCGCTGCCGCTCCCCCACCGCGCACGGGCCGCTGTTGATGCAGTAGCCCGGCGAGTTCAGCGAGAAGTCCTGCCAGAGGACGTCGGGCTTCGCCCGGTCGATCACCTCTTTGAGCTTGGCCAGCCAGAGCGCGTCCTCCTCGGCGCGCGGCAACTGGCCGTACAGCTTGCGCAGGGTCGGGGTGGCCTGCGGCGGGGCGAAGTCGTAGAAGCCGTTGTAATTGAACGCGTGGTGCATCGCGACCAGCAGCTTCAGGCCCTGCCCGCGGATCGCGTCGGAGAACAGCTTGAGCAGGTTCAGCCGCGGCCCGCGGGCCACCGAGTTCCACTCGTTGACCTTGCTGTCCCACATCGAAAACCCGTCGTGGTGCTCGGCGACCGGCCCGGCGAACTTAGCCCCGGACGCCTTGACCACGCGCGCCCACTCCTCCGGGTCGAACTGCCCGCCCCGGGAAACCAGTTCCGGGGCGAACTGGACGTGGTTGCCGGCCACGTCCGTGCCGCCGTCGATGAACCGGTCGTAGCCCCACACCGCCGGGTCGCCGTAGGTCGCCTTGTGGTGTTTGTTCTCGCCGCTGTCCGGGATGTACATGTTCCGGCCGTACCATTCGCTGCCGTACTCCGGCGTGGTGAACGCGCCCCAGTGCCAGTAGATGCCGAACTTGGCGTCCTGGAACCACTCCGGCGCGGGCGGGTGCCGGTCGACCGACGGCCAGGTGGGCTCGTAGCACCGCGCGGCGGCCGCTGCCGGACCGGCCAGCGCGGGCGGGACGGCGGCCGCGGCGAGCCCGGCGGCCGCGAGGGCACCGAACTGCCGGCGCGACAACGGATTCTGGGCAGGGAGCGTCATGGCACTCTCCAAGGGGTGCTGGGGAGCTAACAGGAAACCAATCGGGACAACAGCTCCGGCGGGACCTCGCGGCGGAAGGCGTCGAGGTTCGCCCGCACCTGGCCGGCGCTCGTGGCGCCGACCAGGACGGAGGTGACGGCCGGGTGCGCGGCGGCGAACGCGAGCGCGCACGCGGCCAGTTCGTACCCCGCCGACGCGGCGGCGTCGCGCATGCGCTGCGCGCGGGCCAGCAGGTCGGCCGGCGCCGGGGCGTAGTCGAACCAGGCACCCGGCCGGGGGTCGATGAGCAGACCGGAGTTGAACACCCCGCCGAGCACGACGTCCACCCCGCGTTCGCCGCAGAGGTCGAGCAGGCGCTCACCACCGCGGTCGAGCAAGGTGTACCGGCCGGCGAGCAGGACGACGTCGACGTCGAGCCGTTCGACGAACCGGGCGGGCATCTGCCACTGGTTCATCCCGACGCCGATCGCGGAGACCACGCCTTCGTCGCGCAGCCGGCACAGCTCCGGCCACGCCTCGGTCGCGGCCTGCTCCTCGTGGTCGTCGGGGTCGTGCAGGTAGACGACGTCGACGCGATCGCGGCCCAGGCGGTCGAGACTGCCCTCGATCCCCCGGCGGACGGCGGCCGCGGAGAAGTCGAAGTGGCAGCCACCGCCGGTGAGCGTCCGGCCCACCTTCGTCGACACCACGAACGGGCCCGCGGGAAGCGCCCGGCCGAGCCGGCGCTCGGCCAGCCCGAAGCCGTAGTACGGCGCGGTGTCGAAGGAGCGCACCCCGGCGCCGGCCGCCGCGGTGACGATCTCCGCGGCGGCTTCGGCGCCGACCTCCCCGAAGACGTTGCCCAGGCCCGCGGTGCCCAGGCCGAGGTCCGCCATCAGGTCTGCCGCTTGCCGCTGGTGATGCGGGACATCACCAGCGCGATGAGGATGATCGCGCCGTTGAGCGCACCGATCCACTGGGCGGGCACCCCGGCCAGGGTCAGCACGTTCTGGATCATGTACAGCAGCAGGATGCCGGTGAACGCGCCGAAGAGCGTGCCGCGGCCGCCGTTCAGGCTCACGCCGCCGATGACCGCGGCGGCGAACACCGTGAAGATGTAGCCGTTGCCCTGCGCCGCGGCCACCGACGCCAGCCGGCCCGAAAGCAGCAGCCCGCCGAGCGCGGCCAGCACGCTGGCCCCGATCAGCACGATCCACACGATCCGGTCGGTCCGGATGCCGGCGGCCTTCGCCGCGTCCTCGTTCCCGCCGATCGCGTAGAGGCTGCGGCCGAACCGGGTGTAGCCGAGCAGGACGATCCCGCCCGCGAACAGGAGGACGCAGATCCAGATCGACGCCGGGATCCCGGCCCACAGCGTGGTGCCGAGGTAGAGCATCGAATCGGACATGCCGAAGAACGTCTGGCCGCCGGAGATGCCGGTGAGCAGGCCGCGCAGCACGATCAGCATGCCGAGGGTGACGACGAACCCGCTCAGCCCGAACCGGACGATCAGGAGGGCGTTGAGGGCACCGACCACGACCCCGACGAGGAGCACGATGGGGACCCCGGTCCAGGACGGCAGCAGCCCGAGGGAATGGCCGCCGGTGATCGTCAGCCAGGCCGCCACGCCGGGCGCGAGCCCGAACGTCGATTCCAGCGAGAGGTCCATCTTGCCGACGACCAGGACCATCGTCTGGGCGAGCACCAGCAGGGCGATCTCGGACATCGTCTGCAGGATGTTGATCACGTTGTCGTACTGGAGGAACACCGGGTTCACCAGCTGGCCGACGACGGCGATCGCGATGATCCCGGGCACCAGCGCGAAGTCGCGCAGGCGGGCCAGGGCGATGCGCCGGGGCGCGGCGGCCGGTCCGGTCCGCGGCGGGGCGCCCACCGCGGCGGGGCTTTCAGGCATCGAGGTCGACTCCTTCCATGGCGGCCACGACCTCGCGGTCCTGCCAGCCTGCGGGCATTTCGGTGGTGAGCCTGCCGTGCACCACGACCAGCAGCCGGTCGCACAGGCGCAGGTCGTCGAGTTCGTCCGAGGCGATCAGCACCGCGGTGCCCGCCGCGGCGGCCTCCGCGACCTTGCCCAGGAGGAACTCCTTCGACCGCACGTCGACCCCGGCGGTGGGCGTGATCAGCACCAGCAGCCGAGGGTCGCCTGCGAGGGCACGGGCCATCACGACCTTCTGCTGGTTGCCGCCGGACAGCGCGGACACCGGCAGCTCCGGGCCGGGCGTCTTCACCGCCAGCCGGTCGATCATCTTCCCGGCGAGCCGGTCACGCAGGCCCGACCGGACGAAGATGCCGGGACCGAGCCGGTCCATGACGCTCATCGTCGTGTTGTCCGCAATGGACATCTCCGGCACGAAACCCTGGTGGTGCCGGTCTTCCGGGACGAACCCGACCCCGGCGGCCAGCGCGGAGGGGACGTCGCCGGGCCGCGGCCGCCGGTCGGCGACGAAGACCGTGCCGGAGGTGGGTTTGCGCAGCCCGGCCAGCGCCTCGGCCAGCTCGGTCTTGCCGCTGCCACCCGAGCCGGCCAGCCCGACGATCTCGCCGGGGGCGACGTCGAACGACACGTCCTCGAAGAACGGGGCGAGGCTCAGATCGTCCACGCGGAGGACGGGTTCGTCGCCGTGCCGGACCGAGGACGCGCGTTCCTGCACCGTGACCGCGTTCTCGCCCGTCATCGCCGCGACGAGGTCGGCCTTCGGCAGCTCGGCGACCGGCGCGGTGAGGACGTGCCGGGCGTCCCGGTACACCGTCACCGTGTCGCAGATTTCGTACACCTCCTGCAGGTGGTGGCTGATGAACAGGAAGGTGACGCCTTGGCGCTGCAGCTCGGCGATGTGCCCGAACAGCCGGGTGATGGCGGCCCCGTCGAGCTGCGCGGTCGGCTCGTCGAGGATGACGAACCGGGCGCCGAACGACAGGGCCCGCGCGATCTCCACGAACTGCCGCTGCTCCACGCTCAGCTCCCGGGCCGGCCGGTGCACGTCGACGTCCACCGACCAGCGTTCCAGCAGCTCGGCGGCCGAGCGGCGCAGCGCGGCCCAGCGGACGAACCCGCCGCGGGTCTCCTGCCGGTTGAGGAACAGGTTCTCCGCCACCGACAGCTCGGGGATGATCGTCGACCGCTGGTACACGCAGGCCACCCGGGACCGCCAGGCGTCCCGGTCGGCCAGGGCCGGGGCCGGCTCCCCGGCCAGCCGCACGGTCCCGGCGTCCGGCTCGGTCAGTCCGGTGAGGACGGACACCAGGGTCGACTTGCCGGCCCCGTTGCGGCCGACCAGCGCGTGCGTCTGTCCGGGCAGGACGGTCAGGTCGGCGTGGTCGAGCGCCACGGTGGCGCCGTAGCGCTTGACCACGCCGCGCGCCTCGACGACCGGCACGGTGCTCATGTTCGCTTCCTCTCGCCAACCGGATCAGCTCTTGCTGTTGCCCCACAGGGACTGGTCGTCGACCTTGACGCTGCTCACCGGCCCGAACGTGGCACCGTCCGCGGTGACCAGCGGCGCGGCCAGCTGGTCCTCCATCAGGCCCTCGCGGACCTGGATGATGGTGCTGTCGTGGTCGGTCTTGCCCGCGGCCGGCGTCTTGCCGTCGATGGCGTCCTTGACGTACTGCAGGGCGTACTTGGCGAACAGGTCCGCGGGCTGGGACACGGTCGCGTCCATTTCGCCGGCCCGGATCTTGGCGAGCTCCTCGGGGATGCCGTCGTTGGACACGATGAACACGTGCTTCGGGTCGCTCGCCGGGACAGCAAGGCCACGCTGCTTCAGCAGCTGCAGCGTGCCGGAGAGGGCGAAACTGGACTGCATGTAGACGCCCTTGATGTCCGGGTTCGCGGTCAGCCGGGTCTGCAGCTTCTGCGCGGCGGTGTTGGCGTCCCAGTTGGTGGCCTCGCCGAAGACCGTGATGCCCGGGAAGTTCTTCTTCATGCAGTCGTTGAAGGCTTCGGTGCGGTCGCGGCCGTTGATCGAGGCGAGGTCGCCCTGCAGCATGACGACCTTGCCCTGGCCGCCGAGCTTGGTGCCGAGGAACTGGCAGGCCTTCTCGCCGTAGGCGCGGTTGTCGGCCCGCACGACCATGTAGACGTTGCCCTGGTCGGGCCGGGTGTCGACGGAGACGACCGGGATCTTCTTGGTCGCGAGCTGCTGCAGGGTCGGGATGATCGCCGCGGTGTCCTGCGGGGCCATCACCACGCCCTTGACGCCCTGGCTGATCATCGTCTGCACGTTGGCGGTCAGGTTGGCGACGTCGTTCTGCGAGTTGGTGGTCTTGAGGTCGAGCCCGAACTGCCCGGCGAACTGGGGCACGTACTTGATGTAGGCGTTCCAGAAGTCGGTGTCCGAGCGGGGATAGTCGACCCCGACGACGGTTTTGCCGCCCGGAGCGGCGGTCGTGCCGCCGCCGCTGCAGCCGGCCAGTGCGGCCGCGGTCAGGACGCCGGCGGTGACGACGGCGGCGGCGCGCAGGTGCTGGAACTTCATGACCTCTCCTCGTTGACAGGTTTCGGGCGGAGACGGAGGCCGGACATCCCGCCGTCCACGGCGAGATCGGTGCCGGTGGTGGCGCCGGAGTGCGGGCCGGCCAGGTAGCAGATCGCCGCGGCGACCTCGTCGGCGGTGACGAGCCGGCCGGTGGGCTGACGCGCGGCGAGCGCGGCCAGCTCGGCCTCGGGATCGTCGGCTTTCGAGAGCAGCCGGTCGATCCACGGGGTGTGCGCGGTGCCGGGGTTGACGCAGCACACGCGGATGCCTTCGGCCAGGTGGTCGGCGGCCATCGCGCGGGTGAGCGCGAGGACCGCGCCTTTCGTGGCGCTGTAGAGCGCTCGTTGCGGCAGCCCGGCGGTGGCCGCGATCGAGCAGGTGTTCACGATCGCCGCCGCGCCCGACTCCCGCAGGTGCGGCAGGGCCGCGCGGGTCACCCGCACCATGCCGACGACGTTGACGTCGAAGACGCGGTGCCACTCGGCGTCGTCGTTGTCGGAAACCGTGCCCTGCGCGCCGATCCCGGCGTTGTTGACCAGGACGTCCAGGCCGCCGAGGTGCTCGACCGCGGCGGCGACCGCGGCCCGGACCGACCCGCCGTCCGAGACGTCGGCCCGCACCGCCGTCAACGGTTCCCCGACCTGGTCGTTCAGATCGAGGCAGACGACCCGGGCGCCCCGCCCGGCCAGCATCCGCGCGGTGGCGAGCCCGATTCCGGACGCGCCGCCGGTCACGACCGCCCGGACGCCGTCGAACTCCCCGCTCACGCGACCACCACCGCGTCCCGCTGCCAGACCGGGCCGTCGGGGAACCGGTACTGCGCCACGGATTCCGCGTGCAGCCGCGCCCCGAGGCCCGGTTCGCGCGGAGCCAGGTAGCGGCCGCGCTCGATCCGCACCGGGTCGACGAAGTGCTCGTGCAGGTGGTCGACGTATTCGATGACCCGGTCCTGCTGGGTCCCGCTGACCGCGACGAAGTCGAACATCGACAGGTGCTGCACCATTTCGCACAGCCCGACCCCGCCGGCGTGCGGGCACACCGGGACGCCGAACTTCGCGGCCAGCAGCAGGATCGCGATGTTCTCGGTGACCCCGGCGACCCGGCTGGCGTCGAGCTGGAGGACGTCGATCGCCTCCGCCTGCAGCAGCTGCTTGAACATCACCGCGTTGTGGGTGTGCTCGCCGGTGGCCACCTTGATCGGCGCGACCGCCCGGCGGATGGCCGCGTGGCCGAGCACGTCGTCGGGCGAGGTCGGCTCCTCGATCCAGTACGGGTCGAACTCGGCGAGCGGACGCAGCCATTCGATGGCCTGCCCGACGCCCCAGGCCTGGTTGGCGTCGATGGCGATCCGCACGTCCGGGCCGACGACGTCCCGCGCGAGCCGCAGCCGGCGGACGTCTTCGTCGAGGTCGGCCCCGACCTTGAGCTTGATCTGGGTGAAGCCGTCCTCGACCGCCTCCTTGGACAGGGCCGCCAGCTTCTCCGGCGAGTACCCGAGCCAGCCGGGAGTCGTGGTGTAGGCGGGAAAACCGGACTCCAGGAGTTCGGCCTGGCGGGCCGCGCGGCCCGGTTCGGCGCGGCGGAGGAGGTCGAGGGCTTCGTCGCGGGTCAAGGCGTCCTGCAGGTACCGGAAGTCGACGAGAGCGACCAGTTCTTCCGGGGGCATCTCGGCGAGCAGGCGCCAGACCGGCTTGCCTTCGCGGCGGGCGCGCAGGTCCCAGGCCGCGTTGACGATCGCGGCGGCGGCCATGTGGATCGCGCCCTTGTCCGGGCCCAGCCACCGCAGCTGGCTGTCCCCGGTGAGCCGGCGGGAGAAGGCGCCGAGGTCGGCGAGCGCGTCGGCCACCGGCATCCCGATGACCAGGGGCACGAGCGCCCGGACCGCGGCAACCTCGACGTCGTTGCCGCGGCCGACGGTGAAGGCGAGCCCGTAGCCCTCGTCTCCGGCGCTCGTGCGGATGGTCACGTACGCCGCCGAATAGTCGGGTTCCGGGTTCATCGCGTCGGACCCGTCCAGGCTCAGCGAAGTCGGGAAGCGCACGTCCACGGCGTCGATGGCGCTGATCACTTCGGCCAACGGGGCCACCTCTCCTTCGGGGCAGACAACATATGTATGGCTACGCGTCGGCACGCGGAATGTCCAGAGTCGATCCGTAACACGGCAATAACTTGGACTCTCGGTAGCAGCTGACTACTTTCCGCACTTTTACGTATGATGACTGATCGGAGTTTTGAACAAGACATCATATGTCTGCTACCGTCCCCGGCCATGCGCTTCCAACGCCTCGGCGACCCCGGCCACGAGATCCCCGTCGTCCTCGACGAAACCGGCGCGGCGCGGGACCTGCGTGCGCTGACCCCGGACGTCGACGGCGCCTTCTTCGCCGCCGACGGCGTCGCCCGGGCCCGGACGGCGCTGCGCGAAGGCACCTTGCCCGTGCTGGACGCCACGGGCCTGCGCGTCGGCGCCCCGGTGGCCCGGCCCGGCCTGCTCGTCTGCATCGGGCTGAACTACTCCGACCACGCCGCGGAAACCGGGGCCGAACCGCCCGCGGAGCCGGTGGTGTTCCTCAAGGCCACCAACACGATCGTCGGCCCGGACGACACCGTGCTCATCCCGCGCACCAGCACGCGCACCGACTACGAGGTCGAACTCGCCGTCGTGCTCGGCGGGCGCGCGCGGTACCTGTCGTCGCCGGAGGAGGCCGACGCGGTCATCGCCGGGTACGCCGTCTCGAACGACGTCAGCGAGCGCGAGTTCCAGCACGAACGCGGCGGCCAGTGGACCAAGGGCAAGTCCTGCGAGACGTTCAACCCGCTCGGCCCGTGGCTGGTCACCCCGGACGAGGCCGGCGACCCGCAGGACCTCGCCCTGCGGCTGGCCGTCAACGGGCAGCCGCGCCAGGACGGCACCACGAAGAACATGCTCTTCGACGTCCGGCACGTCGTCTGGTACCTCAGCCAGTTCATGGTGCTCGAACCGGGCGACGTCGTGAACACCGGCACGCCGGCCGGGGTCGCCTTCGGTGCCAACGACTTCCCCTATCTGTCCGAAGGGGACGAAGTGACCGTGGAGATCGACGGCCTCGGCCGCCAGCACCACCGGATCGGCCGGGCGTGACCGGCCGGCGCGTCGACGCGCACCACCACCTGTGGCAGACCTCCGTCCGCCGGCACGCGTGGCTGGACGGCGACGGCACCGCGGCGATCCGGCGCGACTACACCACGGCCGACCTCCGGGCGGCCGCCACGGGGATCGACGCGACCGTGCTCGTCCAGGTCCTGCCGGACCTCGGGGAATCGGTGGAGTTCCTGGCGATCGCCGCCGCCGAACCGCTCATCGCTGGTGTCGTCGGCTGGCTCGACCTCACCGGTTCGCCGACACGGGACATCGAACGGCTGCGCTCGGCCCCGGGCGGCGAACTGCTGACCGGCATCCGCCACCTCGTCCAGGCCGAGCCCGACCCGCGCTGGCTCGAGCGGGACGACGTCCTGGCCGGGCTCGCGGCGGTGCGGGACGCCGGGCTGGTGTACGACCTGCTCGTGCTGCCCCACCAGCTCCCGGCGGCCACCGCGGCGGTCCGGGCGCTGCCGGACCTGACCTTTGTGCTGGACCACCTCGCGAAACCACCGATCGCGAGCGGCGCTCTCGAACCCTGGGCGACCGAACTCGCCACGCTGGCCCGGGAACCCAACGTCGTCGCCAAGCTGTCCGGCCTGGTGACCGAAGCCGGCCGGCCGTGGCGCGTCGAGGATCTGCGGCCGTACACCGACACCGCGCTCACCGCGTTCGGCCCGGACCGGCTGATGCTGGGCTCCGACTGGCCGGTGTGCCTGCTCGCCGGGACGTACGCGGAAGTCATGGACGCCGCCGAAAGCCTCTTGAACGGCCTGACGCCGGCCGAACAGGACGCCGTCCGCGGCGGGACCGCGACCCGCGTCTACGGGCTGGCGTCATGAGAGTCCGGCTCGCGTACGGGGAAACCGGCCTCGACCTGACCATCGACCCGGCGGTCACCACGGTGGTGACGCCGGTGCACCACCCGGTCACCGAACCCGCGGACGTGCTGCTGCGCCGGGCGCTGCGGGAGCCGGTCGCCGGGCCGCCGCTGCGCGAGCGGGTGCGGCCGGGACAGACGGTCGCGATCTCGGCGTGCGACGGGACCCGGCCGCAGCCGCGCGACCTGATGATCCCCGCCATCCTCGCCGAACTCGACGGCGTCGTCCGCCTCGAGGACGTCGTCATCCTGGTCGCCACCGGCACCCACCGCGGCAATACCGACGCGGAGCTGCGCGCGATGTTCGGCGACGAAGTCGTCGACACCGTCCGGATCGTCAACCACGATGCCCGCGACCGCGCGAGCCTGACCTGGCTCGGGCGCCACGGCGACGACGTCCCGGTGTGGTTGAACAGCGAGTGGGTCGCCGCGGACGTGAAGATCACGACCGGGTTCGTCGAACCGCACTTCTTCGCCGGCTTTTCGGGCGGCCCCAAGCTCGTCGCGCCCGGGCTGGCGGCCCTGGAGACCGTCTTGGTACTGCACGACGCCCGCCGGATCGGGCACGGCAACGCGACCTGGGGCATCACCGAAGGCAACCCCGTGCACGACGACGTCCGCGCGATCGCCGCGGCCACCGGCGTCACCTTCGCTTTCGACGTCATCCTCAACCGCGACAAGGCGGTCATCGGCGCCTTCGGCGGCGATCTCCTGGCCATGCACGCGGCCGCGGCCCGCGCCGCCCGCGACGTCGCCATGCGGCCGGTGCCGGCGCCGTTCGACGTCGTGGTGACCACCAACTCCGGCTATCCCCTCGACCAGAACCTGTACCAGGCCGTCAAAGGGATGTCGGCGGCGCACCGGATCACCCGGGCGGGCGGGACGATCGTCTGCGCCGCGGAGTGCCGGGACGGGTTCCCCGACCACGGCTCCTACCGGGAAGTCCTCGCTTCGGCGAGTTCCCCGGCGGCGCTGCTCGCGGAGATCGCGGCGCGCCCGGTGACCGTGCCCGACCAGTGGCAGGTCCAGATCCAGGCGAAGATCCAGGACGACTGCCGGGTCGTGGTGCACACCGATTTCCTGACCGAGGCCGACCTCGCGACGGCCCACCTGACCCGGACCACCGACATCGCGGCGACCGTGGCCGAGGCGCTCGGCCGGGCCGGGCCGGGCGCCTCGGCCTGCGTCCTCCCCGAAGGTCCCCTGACCATCCCGTACGTGGCATGAGTGCCGCCGACCTCGGGTTCGCGCGCGTCGACCTGGACCGCGAACAGCGTCAAGGACTCCCGGAAGTCGTGTACGGGCCGGGGAAAACCCCGGCGCAGATCGCGGCCATCGTGCGGACGCTGCTCGCGCACAACACGGGGCCGGTGCTGGTCACCCGCGCCGAAGCCGAGCCGGCCCGTGCGGTGCTGGCCGAAGTCCCCGGCGGCCGCTACTCCCCCGGCGCACGGCTGCTGGTCTGGCGCCCGGCCGCCGCGACCGCGTTCACCGTCGCCGTGACCGCGGCCGGGACGTCCGACGGCCCGGTCGCCGGGGAAGCCGCGGAAGTCGCGGCGGCCATCGGCCTCGCGGTGCGGGCGGTCACCGACGTCGGGGTCGCCGGGATCCACCGCCTGCTCGCCGAGCGCGACCGGCTGCGCGAGGCGGACGCGGTCATCGTCGTCGCGGGCATGGAGGGCGCGCTGGCTTCGGCCGTCGGCGGGCTGGTCGCCTGCCCGGTGATCGCCGTCCCGACCTCCACCGGGTACGGCGCCGGCCTCGAAGGCGTCACGGCGTTGCTGGCCATGCACGCCTCCTGCGCGGCCGGCATCACCGTCGTCAACATCGACTCCGGGTTCGGCGCGGCGATGGCCGCTTTCCGGCTCGCCCAGGTGCTGCGGAGGACCCGGTGACGATCTGCGTCATCTCGCCGTTCACCGGCCTGGCCGGGGACATGCTGCTGGCCGCCCTGGTCGACGCCGGCGCGCCGCTCGAACGCATCCGCTCCGCCATCGCCTCCAGCGGGCTGACCGGTGGGAGCTGCGCGTCCAGTCCCTGCTCACCCACGGCCTGATGGCGGCCCGCGCGCTCGTCGACGTCACCGACGACGCCACAAGCCGCTCGGCGGCCGAGCTGATCGCCATGGCCGGGCGGGTCGAACCCGCGCCGGTCGCGGACCGGGCGGTCGCCGCGGTGCGGGCGATCGCCGAGGTCGAAGGCCGGCTGCACGGGGAAGATCCCGGGCGCGTCCACCTCCACGAACTCGGCGGGCACGACACGCTGGTCGACGTCATCGGCGTCTGCGCCGCACTGGACGCCCTGAAAGTGTCCACTGTGTACTGTGGCGCGCTGCCCCTCGGCACCGGCACCGTCCGCACCGCGCACGGGATCCTCCCCTGCCCCGCCCCCGCGACCGCGGCGCTGCTGGAGGGCGCACGGACGGTCGGGAGCGACCTCGACGGCGAGACGGTCACGCCCACCGCGGCCGCGCTGCTGAAGGCCGTCGATGCCCGCTTCGAGCCACCGCTGGAATCCCGGCTGCTGGCCACCGGCTACGGCGCCGGCACCCGGTCGCTGCCGGACCGGCCGAACATCGCGGTCGTGCACCTCGGCGAGCCGGTCGGCGCCGGGCCCCGCACGCTGGTGGTGCTCGAGACGAACCTCGACGACGTCACCGGCGAAGTGCTCGGGCACGTCGTCGGCGAGCTCCTCTCCGCCGGCGCGCTCGACGCGTGGATCAGCCCGGTGACCATGAAGAAGGGCCGGCCCGCCCACGTCCTGCACGTGCTCGCCGAGCCGGAACACGCCCCTCGGCTCGCGGACCTGGTGCTCGCCGAGACCGGCAGCCTCGGCGTCCGCGAATACCCGGTCCGCCGCACCGCGCTGGCGCGGGAAACCGAAACGGTCGATGTCCTCGGCATGCCGGTGCGCCGCAAGCGCGGACCACACGGCGCGAAGCCCGAGCACGACGACGTCGTGGCCGCCGCCCGCGAACTCGGGCTGCCGGCCCGGGTCGTCGCGACGATCGCCGCGGGACGCTGATGGACGGCACGCGGCTCGTCACCCACCTCGCCGGGCTCGGCCGGCTCGCGGTCGCCTTCTCCGGCGGCGCCGACTCGGCGCTGGTCCTCGCGGCCGCCGTCCGCGCGCTCGGCCCGGCGGACGTCCTTGCCGTGACGGCGGACTCGGCCAGCCTGGCCGCGGTGGAACTGGCCGCCGCGCGGCAGATCGCGGCCGAGCTCGGGGTCCGGCACCTCACCCCGCCGACCGGCGAACTGGCCGAGCCAGATTACGCGGCCAACGGACGACGGCGTTGCTACTTCTGCAAAACGACCGTGCTCACCACGATCGCCGAAGTGGCTTCCGCCCACGGGTTTCCGGCGCTGGCCACCGGCACCAACGCCGACGACGCCGTCGACCCGTTCCGTCCCGGCATCCGCGCGGGCGACGAACTCGGCGTGCACACGCCGCTGCGCACCCTCGGTCTGTCCAAAGAGGACGTCCGGGCCATCGCCCGGCACTGGGGATTCGCCTGGGCGGACAAACCGGCGGCCCCCTGCCTGGCGAGCCGGGTCCGGTACGGCATCCCGATCACCACGGCCACGCTGGCCCGGGTGGAACAGGCGGAATCGGCGGTGCGTGCGGCCCTGTCCCGGTGTGGCCTGCACTCCCACGACGTCCGGGTCCGCGACCTCGGCGGCACCGCCCGAGTCGAACTCGACCCCGCCGTGGCCGCCCGGCTCCAGGACGACCCGCGGCTGCTCGGGGCCGTGCGGGCGCTGGGGTTCGCCGAGGCCACCGTCTCCCCCTTCCGCTCCGGCGGGCTCAACCACGAACGGGACTGACCGATGCTGCGCTACCCGCTGATCCACCCCCCGCTGCTGCGCGCCCTCGCGGCGACCGGCCACGGTTCCCGCATCCTCATCGCCGACGCCAACTACGCGCACGCGACCAACGTCTCGCCCGGCGCCGAGCTGATCCACCTGAACCTGCGGCCCGGGCTGGTCACGGTCGACGACGTCCTCGAACCGCTGCTGACCGCGCTCCCGGTCGAATCGGTGACGGCGATGCTCCCGGGCGACGGCGACGCACCCGAGTGCTGGCGTGGTTACGAACGGCTGCTCGGCCCGGAACTCCCGGTGCGGCCGATGGAACGGTTCGAGTTCTACCGCACGTGCCGCGAGCCCGAGGTGGCCCTGTGCATCGCCACCGGCGACGACCGCCTCTACGCGAATCTCCTGCTGACGGTGGGTTTCCTGCCCCCGGCGGGGTGAGCCGCGGTCAGCCGCCGGGGTTCGCCGCGCGGGTGGCCCGGCCGGCCAGGTCGGCGAAGGCCGCCCTCAGCTGCGGCGGGCCCACCACCTCGATGTCGCAATCGAACCGCAGCAGGCCGGCGGCGAGCGCCGCCCACGACCAGGAGCCGGTGACCAGCCGGGTCTTCCCGGGCGCGGCTTCCTCGGCGACGCCGTCACCGGCGAACGGCGCCACGCCGGCCACCGGCAGGTCGAGGACCACTTCGCCCCGGCACGGCCAGGCGTCGGTGCCGGAGCCCTTGAACCGGGCGGAAAGGAACCTCGCGACGTCGCCGCCGGGCACCTCCCGCGGGGCGAACCGCGGCCCGTTCGGCACCCGAAGCGTCATCCGGTCGACGCGGTAGGTCCGCCAGTCCGCCCGGACGGCGTCCCACCCGAGCAGGTACCACCGTCCACTCCGGACCACCAGGTGGTGCGGCTGCACCCGCCGCGGCGCGCCGTCCGGCGGCCGTGACGGTGTCTCGTAGTCGAACCGGACCTCCTCGGTGGCCCGGATCGCCGAGCTCAGCGCGAGCAGGACGGCCGTGTCCACCTGGACGGTGCCGCCGCCGGCCGCGGCGATCTCCAGCACGTCGACGCGCTGCCGCAGCCGTGACGGCATCACCTGCCGCACCGTCGCCAGCGCCCGCGCGGCGGCCTCCTCGATGCCCGCCCCGGTCTGGACGGCGATCCGCAGCGCCACGGCGAGCGCGACCGCCTGCTCCTCGTCGAACAGCAGCGGCGGCATCCGGCTGCCGGCTTCGAGCCGGTAGCCGCCCTCGGGCCCCTTGACCGCCTGGACGGGATAGCCGAGCTCGCGCAGCCGGTCGACGTCCCGGCGCACGGTCCGTTCGCTGACGCCCAGCCGGCCGGCGAGCAGCGAGCCCGGCCAGTCCCGGCGGGCCTGCAGCAGGGACAGCAGCGAGAGCAGGCGACCCGAGGTCGCCGTCGAGGAAGCGACCGGCACGACTTTCATGGTGCCACGAGAAGCGGACGTTCCCTGACCGCTACTGCTGACAGCGTGGCTCTCGTCGGATCACCCACGAAAAAGGACCAACCATGTCGCTCAGCGCTGTCGCCCACCTCAACTTCACCGGCCAGGCCCGCGAGGCCCTGGAGTTCTACCGGTCGGTCTTCGGCGGCCAGGCCACGATCGTCACCTACGGCGACTTCGGGATGCCCGCCGAGCTGCCCGACGCGACCAAGGTGGTGTTCGGCCAGGTCACCGCGGACACCGGCTTCAGCGTGATGGCCTACGACGTCCCGGGCACCGACGGCCCGGCGCCGGCCGCACCCGCCACCCACCGCTCGAACGGCACCACGATCACCGAGGAGAAGTTCTTCCTGTCCGTCCGCGGGACGACGGTGGACGAGGTCGCGCCGGTGTGGAAGGGCCTCGCCGAGGGGGCCACGGTGATCGAGGAGTTCGGCCCGGCGCCGTGGGCGCCGGCGTTCGGGATGCTGACCGACCGCTTCGGCGTCACCTGGATCATCGACGTCGCGGCCGGGTACCAGGCCTGATCCCGGCGGGGTGCGGCCTGCCGCACCCCGCCGGTCACCGCGACCGGAACGTCTTCCGGTACGCGCTCGGGCTGACCCGCACCGTCTGCGCGAACTGCACCCGGAAGTTGCTCGGCGACGGGAACCCCACCTGGCCGGCGATCCGGTCGATCGTGTGGTCGGTCAGCTCCAGCAGCTCCTGGGCGTGCCGGATCCGCACCCCGGTCAGCCACTGGATCGGGCTTTGCCCGGTCTGCGCGTGGAAGTGCCGGGTCAGCGTGCGCGTGCTCATGCCCGCCGCGTCGGCGATGTCGGCCAGCGTGAGCGGGCGGTGGGCGTTCTCCTCGATCCAGCCGAGGGCCTTCTCCAGCGTCGCGGTCCGGGACGTCGGGCGGTTGCGCAGGATGTACTGCCCCTGCCCGCCGGTGCGCTGCAGCGGCGCGACCGCCAGCCGGGCGGCGTCGGCGGCGACCGCGGCGCCGTAGTCACGCTCGACGATGTGCAGGCACATGTCCAGGCCGGCCGACGCGCCCGCCGACGTCAGGATCTGGCCGTTGTCGATGTAGAGCGCGTCCGGGTCGACCTCGACGGCCGGGTACCGGCGGGCCAGCTCGTCGGTGGCGAGCCAGTGCGTGGTCGCTCGCCGGCCGTCGAGCAGGCCGGCCTCGGCGAGGGTGAACGCGCCGACGCAGATCGAGGCGACCCGCGTGCCGCGCGCCACCGCGGCCCGCAGGAACTCCGCCACGCCGTCCGGGGTCGGCCGGTCCGGGTCGTTCCGCCCGGGGACGACCACGAGGTCGGCGTGCTCCACCTCGTCGAGCCCGGTCTCGACGGTGAGCCGCACCGGGCCGGCCCCGACCACCGGGTCCGGCCCGGCGACGACGACCCGGTAACCGCCCCGGCCGTCCGGCAGCCGGACCCGCCCGAGCGTCTCGATCGGGGTGGCCAGATCGAACGCGATCACGTCGTCGAGGGCCAGCACCGCCACGGTGTACATGCCCCCAACGTACGCCGGGTGGCGTGATCCAGTCGTTCGGCTAGCTTCCGGCCATGCGTCGGCGGACGGTGCGCTCGAGGATGCCGAGGGTGGCCTTGAGCGCGGACGCGGGAACCACCGGGAAGGTGAGGCGCCGCTTCCACTCCTCGCCGATCTCGGACCAGTCGTAGTAGGACGTGACGCGGGTGCCGCCCTCGACCGGCTCCAGCCGGTAGCCGTAGAGGTGGCGGACGTGCGTCCCGGTCCGGCCTTCGACGGTCCAGGCGATTTCCTCGCCCGGGACGAGCTTGGTGATGACGACCTCGACGTCGTACTTGCCGAGGGGCACGTCCCCGAGCGCGTCCCGGTCCATGTGCACCAGGAACCGGTCGCCCGCCTGCCGCACCGGTTCCCCCTCGGCGGCCATGAGCATGCCCGACGCGTCGATGTCCACGTGCCCCTGCGGGTCGGCCAGGACCGCGAAGACGGCGCCGGCGGGCGCCGGGACGAACCGGGAAACCTCGAGGCGTTCGGCGCCGGGGGTTTCCGCCGTGGCGGTCAGGACCGCACGGCCGAGAACGTGCCCGGCCATGGTGAAGCCGAGCACGGCCGGGGTGGCCTCGGCCGGGACACCGATCGAGGCGACGTCGAGGGCGTGCACCACGAAGAAGTAGCGGTGCGGGCCGTGGCCGGCCGGCGGGGCCGCCCCGACGAAGCGGGCTTCGCGCGTGTCGCCCGGGAGCTGGAAAGCACCTCCCGGGAGACCCGACCCCGCCGCGTCGCCGGCGCCTTCGGGCAGCTCGGTGACCGTGGCCGGGATGTCGGCGACCGCCCAGTGCCAGAACCCTGAGCCGGTCGGTGCGTCGGGGTCGTAGACGGTGACGGCGTAGCTCTTCGTGCCCGCCGGAGCACCGCTCCAGGACAGCTGCGGGGAAACGTCCTTCCCGGACCGGTGCTCGGGCGGCAGGACGGCGCCGTCGGCGATCGTGGTGCTGGTGACGGTGAAGGAAGCCACTGCGGGCAGGCGGGCGAACGGGTCGTTCATCGGATCACTGGTCTCCCTGGTCGGATCGCGGTCACCATCGACCATAGCACCAATAATCGATTATCTGGCCGATCGTCTATGCTGACCGGGTGACCGAGACGGCCCCACCGGGGCGGCAGATGCTGTCCGAGCAGGTCCACGCGCATCTGCGGGACGCGATCATGCGCGGGCGGTACGCCCCCGGCGAAGCCCTCAAACCGCAGGACCTGGCCCAGGAACGCGGCGTGAGCCTGGCCGTCGTGCGCGAGGCGCTCGTGCGGCTGGTCGGCGAGGGCCTCGCCGACCGCTTGCCCAACCGCGGCTTCGCGGTCCCGGCGGTTTCCGACCGCCGCTGGCAAGAAGTCGCCGAGGCCCGCCGGACGGTCGAACCGCTCGTGCTGCGCCTGTCCCTCGAGCGCGGCGACCTCGCCTGGGAAGCCCGGGTCCGGGCCACGCACCACCGGCTGGCCCGCACCTCCCCCGGCGAAGGCCGCCACTACAGCGCCGAATGGGCCGAGGCCCACCGGATCTTTCACCGCACCCTCCTGGAGGGCTGCGGCAACCCGGTGCTGCTGGAGACGTTCGACCGGATGTGGACGGCGAGCGAGCTGGCCCGCCGCTGGTCGGCCCACCACACGCCGGGCCGCGACCACCTGGCCGAGCACGCCCTGCTGGAGCAGACGGCGCTGGCCCGCGACGCCGGCGCCGCGACCGAGGCCCTCACCCGGCACCTCACCTTGACCGCGACAGCCTTGCGGGGCGACCCGGCGCAGGAGTGAGACCGGCCCTCAAAGGAGGCTGGCGTCCATCGGGCGGACCGGGATCTCGTCGAGCGCGGCCAGCGTCTCGGCGTCGAGGGTGACGTCCGCGGCGGCGAGGTTGCCTTCGAGGTGCGCCGCGCTCGCGGTGCCCGGGATGAGGTGGACGTTCGGGGCGCGGTGCAGCAGCCAGGCCAGGCCGACCTGCGCCGGCGTGCGGCCCAGGGCCTGCGCCGCCGCCCGCACCGCAGGCTCGTCGGTTACCTTCGGCAGGCCGGGGAACGCGCCGCCCAGCGGGAAGAACGGCACCCAGGCGATGTTCTCCGCGACGCACAGTTCGAGCATGTCCTCGTCCTCGCGGCTGACCAGGCTGTAGGCGTTCTGCACGCAGGCGATCCCGGCCGGGAGCGCGCGGCGCAGGACGTCCGAGGTCACCGCGCTGAGCCCGATCGCGCCGATCTTGCCCTCGTCGCGCAGGGCCGTCAGCACGGCGAGCTGGTCGTCGAGGTCGACGAGCTGCTCGCCCTCGGCGACCAGGCCGGGCCGCCGGTCGCCGCGGCGCAGGTTGACCAGGGGGATCCGGTCGAGCCCGAGCGCGCGGAGGTTGTCCTCGACGCTCGCGCGCAGCTCTTCCGGGCGTTGCGCGAGGCGGAGCGGGATCGGGCCGCCGGGGTCCGGGTCGGCGCCGACCTTGGTGGCGATCAGCGCGTCGTCACCGGATCCGAGGGCCTCGCGGATGACGTCGTTGACGAAGCCGTTGCCGTAGAACTGGGCCGTGTCGACGTGGTCGACGCCGAGGTCGATGGCGTGGCGCAGCAGGGCGACGGCCGCCGCGCGGTCGTCGTGCAGGCGCTCGAGCTGCATCGCCCCGTAGCCGACGCGGCAGACGGTGCGGCCGGCGAGCGCGCCGCGTTCGGGAGATGGCATGGGTGTCCCCGTCCTTGTGCGATGATGACTAAGCGGAGGAACCTCCGCTAAAGCCGACCGTAGCACAACCGGAGGTGCCTCCGCTTTGCCTTCGCCCGACCCTGCCCGCCCGGTGCGTTCCGACGCGCGCCGCAACCGGGACAAGCTCGTCGCGGTCGCCCGGGCCGCCTTCGCCACCGGGCCCGTCGCCCTCGAAACCGTCGCCCGGGAGGCCGGCGTCGGGATCGGGACGCTCTACCGGCACTTCCCGACGCGCGAAGCGCTCGTCGAAGCCGTTTATGCAGCGGAACTCGACGACGTCACGGGAAGTGCGCCGGCTTTGCTCGAGGCGTTTTCACCCGAGCAGGCGCTTCGTGCGTGGATGGACCGGTATGCGGCGTTCGTGGCCACCAAACGGGGAATGGGAGATGCTTTCCGGGCCAGTGTCGCGTCGGGGCGGATTGCGACGCCGGCGACCCGGCAGCGGATCACCGCCGCGATCGGCTCCATCCTCGACGCCGGCGCGAAGGGGGGCACGCTTCGCGCCGACGCCGACCCGGAAGATGTGACGGTGCTGCTGCTCGGGGCCTTCTTGTCCACAGTGGACGACCCCGACCCGGAGCGGACCGGGCGGCTGCTCGACCTGATCGCCGACGCGCTGCGGCCTCAGGAGGCCGACACGGAATAGCTGTTGGACGTGAAGTTCAAGCCACCCGAGGCCGAGGTGATCTCGAAGCCGAACTGCACTTCGCCCAGGGTCACGTCCCCGAACCAGCCGCGAGCCTTGATCCAGTTCAGCACGGCCAGCACGTCCACCGTTCCGGCGTTCGTGTTCGACGTGCGCAGGAACGAGAACACCGCGTTCGAGCCGTTCGATCCCTGGTAGACGTCCCACGTGTGGCCGCCGACGCTCGCCGTCGCCTGCTTGGTTCCGATCGGGCCGACCGCGCCCTGCTTGTTGACCCACAACATGATTTCGTACGCGTTGTTGTTCGCCCAGATGTCATACGCGGTCTCGTACGCCCCGCTGCCCGGACGGCTCACGTTGAAACTGCTGGACACCTGGCGCAGCGAACTGAGCGTCCGGCCGACGTTCTTCGCCGAGTGGGGGTACGACTTGACCCCGCCCGTGTTCGGGTGGTCGGCCCACACCCCCCAGTTGCTGTAGGAGTTCGCCCAGATCGTCTGCGGGCCGGCGCCGCCGCCCCAGACGTCGTTGCGGACCGTGTAGCCGCCGTTGGACCAGGTCGCCCACTTGTCCGAAGACGACCAGGTGGCCGCTTCGGCCACGCCGGCGGTGGTGGCCACGACGGCGGCCGCGGTGAATGAGACGAGCAGGGAACGCACCACGTTGTGCATCGATTCGTCCTTTCCCGGTTGACTCTTTGTCGAATCGTTTCGACGACTATTCGCCGCCGGTGCGGCGTGAACGGAAGTGGGACGACTATCGCAGGCGAGTTGCGTACCGGTCAAGATACGGTGGGTGATTCACCGGCATTCGACCAGCATCGATCGAAACACAGCCAACAATACTTCGATGATTTCGACCTGACCCGGTGTTTCGATTCTGTCGAATCGCGGCTCGTTTTCGCACGCCACCAGAAGTCCATCGTGAAGACGCCATTGTCGATGCGGTTCGACAGAGCGCACCGCCCCGGCTTGACTCATGTCAGGTTCCTGACATACTGTGTTCCATGTCAGGAACCTGACACTGAGAGAAGGAGCAGCAACCCATGCCCGTCACCGGCCCCGACTTCGTCTCGCTCCAGGCGCGCGACCTCGCCGCTTCGCAGGCGTTCTACGAGCAGTACCTCGGCCTCGTCCGCTCGCCGGCCGGGCCTCCGCACGCCGTCGTCTTCGAGACGAAGCCGATCGCGTTCGCCCTCCGGGACGTCGTGCCCGGCACCGATCTCGGCTCCGCGGCGCGGCCCGGCATCGGTGCCGCGATCTGGCTCCACGCCACCGATGTCCAGGCCATCCACGACGCGCTCGCGGCGGACGGGCACCCGATCGTCTCCGCGCCGATCGACGGCCCCTTCGGCCGGACGTTCACCTTCGCCGACCCCGACGGCTACCACGTCACGCTGCACGACCGCACCTGACGTGCGGGGCGCCGCCTACCGCCGCGAACGCTCTTCGGCGTCGCCGGCGAGCACCAGGTAGGCGGCGGCCGTCCACGTGTAGGCGCGGTCGCGCAGGCCGTCGCCGGTCAGCGCGTCGAAGTTCTCGGCGAACCCGGACTTCTCGCACACCGCGCGGAACCGGGCGCTGACGCGGTCGGCGAGCTCCGTGGCGCCGGCGCGGCGGAGGCCGTCTTCGATGAGCACGGTGACCGGGGCCCACACCGGGCCGCGCCAGTAGCCGTCGGCTTCGTAGAACGGGGATTCCGGCCGCTCGGTCGCCAGCCCGATGTCGGTCAGGTGCGTCTCCAGGCCGGCCACGACCCGGTCGCGGACGTCCGGCGGCAGGTGTTCGCCGAGCACGATCGGCATCAGCTCCAGCAGGCTCGCCCCGGCGTGCCCCTCCCCGGTCGCGGCCACCCGGCTGACGAACTTCGTGCCGTCCCAGAGCTCGCCCAGCAGGGCCGCCAGCATCCTGTCCGCTTCTGCCTCCCACCGCGCGGCCGCGCCCGGCTCCCCCTGCTCGGTGGCCAGCACGGCCAGTTCCTTCAGCTGCAGCACCAGGAACGCGGCGAGGTCGGGGGTCTGCACGAGCCGCCGCTGCGCGAACGGCGTCGCGTTGTCCCACCCGCTGTCGTTGCCGTGCTCGTAGTGGGCGAACGGCCCGCCGGGCACGCGGCGGTGCTCGAGCCAGAACGTCGTCCACGCCGCCAGCTGCCGGTAGGTGCGCCCGGGTTCGGGCAGGCCACCGGGCAGGCGGCGGCGCAGGCGGCCGAGCGCCCACCCGTGGATCGGCGGCTTGACGAAGTTGCGCAGCACCTCGGCGTGGGTGATCGAGTCGGGCAGCGCGCCCCGGTCGTCCTGGTGGTCGAAGACGACCTGGACCTGGTGCCAGGCCAGCTCGGGCCGCCCGCCGGCCAGCGCGAGCGCGGTGAAGCAGTGGTCCCAGCTCCACACCTTGTCCATCCAGTGCTTGGACATCAGCACGGCCGGACGGCCGACGAACCCGGCGGGCGCCACGATGGCCGACCAGAGCACGTAACAGGCGAGCTCGGCCGCCGGCGTGTGCTCGCCGCGCCACGGCGCCACGGCGTCGGCGAACGCGGCGAACTCCGCCCGGGCCGCGGCGGCCACGTCGTCGAACGCGGAGGCCGCCGAGTACGGCTCGCGGGCGCCGGGGACTTCCTCGATCGCCACCTCCCAGGTGTCGCCGCTCACGACGACGGCCCGCTCGGCCGTCCCGAGCGCCTCGGCGCCGACGTGCCGCGTGTGTCCGGAAAGGACGGTGACGCGGTAGCGGTGGCCGGTCTCGTAGGAGGTGAAGACGGCCGAGCCGTCGACCGGGTCGGCGAAGAAGTACGTGCCGGTGAACGGGGTCAGGGTGAGCTCCGCCGCGCGGATCCTCAGGTCGAGGCCGCGCCCGGCGATCCGGAGCACGTCGGGCCCCGCGAAGGCCGCGGTGATCCGCCGGTCGCCGGTCCCCCAGGTGAGCTCGGCCGGCGTCGCGGCGGCCGGGACGTCCGCCCGCTGCCCGCCGCTTTCGGGGACCAGCGCCAGGACGGCGTGCATGCCGTGGCGGTGCGACACCAGGTGCAGGTCGCCGGCGTAGGTGGCCTGGGCCACCACCGGGGAGACGTCGAACCACGATCCCGGGTGGCTGAACGGGATCTCCCGCAGCGAAAATTCGCCCGTGGGCACAGAAGCGTCCTTTCCGAGAGGGGGCTCAGTCCTTGACGGCACCCGCGGTGACGCCGGCGGCGACGAACCGCTGCGCCAGCACGAGGAGCACGGCGGCGGGCACCGAGGCGACCACCGCCGTCGCCATGATGGAGTTCCACTCCTGGTTGTTGTTGCCGATGTAGCGGTAGATGCCCAGGGTCAGCGGCCGCAGCGAGCCGCCGCCGTCGAGCGTCGCCGCGAAGACGAAGTCCGACCAGGCCCACAGGAACGAGAACAACCCCGCGGTGACCACGCCGTTGCGGCTCGCGGGCAGCACCACCGACCAGAACGTGCGCAGCGCGCCCGCGCCGTCGATGGTGGCTGCCTGGACGAGCTCGTCCGGCACCGAAGCCATGAACGAGGTCAGGATGAGCACGGCGAACGGCACCGCGATCGTCGAGTCGGCGAGGACCAGGCCCCAGGCGGTGTTGGTGATGCCGAACGAGACGTAGATGCCGTAGAAGCCCAGCGCCATGATGATGCCGGGGATCATCTGCGCGACCAGCAGCACGAACCCCAGCGCCCGGCCCCCGCGCGGGCGCAGTTTGGCCAGCGCGTAGGCCGACGGAGCGGCCAGGGCCAGCGTCAGCGCCACGGTGCCGAGTGCGACGAACAGGCTGGTGGCGAAGTACGGGAGCTGCTCGCGCAGCACCCGTTCGTAGCCTTCGAACGTCGGCGCGGCGGGGAACCAGTCGGGCGGCGACTTGCGCATCCGCCCGGCCGGGGTCAGCGACACGTTGACCATCCAGTAGACGGGGAACAGCATCACGGCGGTGAGGACCAGCCCCACCGCGGTGCGCCAGCGGCGGATCACCCTTCCCCCTGCCTGCGCTGGGCGCGGATGTAGAGCAGCCCGGCGACCAGGGCCAGCAGGATGAGCACGTTGCCCACGGCCGCGCTGGGCCCGAAGCGCGGCAGCAGGCTGCCGAAGCCGAGCTGGTAGGACCAGGTGGCCAGGGTGGTCGACGCCCCGCCGGGCCCGCCCTTGGTCATGATCCAGATGACGTCGAACACCTTCAGCGTGTAGACCAGCCCCAGCAGCAGGGTGATCGCCGAAACCGGCCGCAGCAGCGGAAACGTGACGTGCCGGAACCGCTGCCACGCGCCGGCGCCGTCGAGCGACGCCGCCTCGTACACCTCGGCCGGGATGTTCTGCAGGCCGCTGTGCAGCACGACGAGGTTGAACGGCACGCCGATCCAGATGTTGGCGATGATCACCGAGACCAGCGCCCAGGACGGTGACGTCAGCCAGTCGATCCGGCCGGCGCCGAACCAGCCCAGCACCGCGTTGACCACGCCGGATTCGCTGTTGAGCAGCCACGCCCAGGTCGAGCCCGAGACGATCAGCGGGAGCAGCCAGGGCACGAGGAACAGCGCGCGCAGCGTCGGGCCCAGCCGGAAGTGGCGGGCGAAGAACACCGCCATCGCCAGTCCGATGCCGTACTGGAAGAGCAGCGACGCGGCGGTGAAGACGAACGTGTCGAGCAACGCCGTGCGGAAGGTCGGATCGGTGAAGACGCCCGCGTAGTTGTCGAACCAGACCAGCGGCGCCCCGCCGTGCACGAAGGTGCGGACGGTGTAGTCGCGCAGGCTGAGATCGATGTTCGTGACCAGTGGATAGCCGTAGCACAGCACGAGGTAGGCGACGAGCGGCGTGAGGAACGCCCACGCGAGCAGCTGCGGCCGGCGGCGCCGCCCGGCCCGTCCGGGTGCTCGCGCGGCCGGACGGGCGGTGGCCGTCTGACGGGTGTCCAGCACGAGCGGCCTACTTCGCCGACGCGGCGGTCGCCTGCGCGGCCGCCAGGGCGACGTCCGGGGTCTTCGCACCGGTCAGCGCGGCCTGCACGGCACCCCAGAGCGGCTCGGAGATCCGCGGGTACCGGGTGCCGAGGTTGTCGCCGGTGCGGCCCTTGGCGACCTTGACCGCGTCGACCCACACCTTCAGCTCCGGCTGGGCGGCGACCTGCTTCTCCTGCACCGACGGCACGGCGGAGACGTAGGTCAGCGCGGTGTCGGAGTCGAGCACGTTGGCCGGGCTGGTCAGGCAGGACGCGATCTTGCCCGCGGTCTTCTCGGCGTCCGGGCTGCTCTGGGCGGGCACGGTGACGAACTCGCCGCCGGTCGGCGCCGGAGCCGCTCCCCCGGTGCGCGCCGGGATCGGGAGGACGCCGTACTCGAAGCCGGCCTTCTTCGCGTTCTGCAGCTGCCAGGTGCCGTTCTCGGCGAAGGCGTACTCGCCGGTCGCGAACTCCTGCCAGCTGGTGGTCTGCGTGTTGCCGACCACCGAGTTGGGGGCGTACTTCTTGTCCAGCCACGACTTCCACTGCGCGAGCGCGGCGACGGCGTCGGCCGAGGCGAGGTCGGTCAGGTTGGCGCCCGAGCCCCAGAACCACGGCAGGAACTGGAAACTGCCCTCTTCGGTGCCGATGGCGGAGAACGTGATGCCCTTCTTGCCCGCGGCCTGCACCTTGGCGAGCGCCGCGTCGAGACTCGCCCAGTCCCGCACCGACGCCGGGTCGACGCCGGCCGCGGTCAGCACGGCCTTGTTGTAGTAGAGGGCGAGCGTGTTCGCCCCGATCGGAACGCCGTAGCCCTGGCCCTTGACGTCGCCGGCGGCGAGCAGGTTCGGGGCGACCTGCGCGGTGTCGAGCCCGGTGTCCGCAGTGGACTTGAGCACCCCGCCCTCGGCCAGCGTGGAGACGACCGGGTTGTCGACCACGAGGACGTTCGGCGCGGTGTTCTGCTGGGCGGCGAGCAGCACCTTGTTGGTGAGGTCGGTCGTGTCGAACGCCTGCCGCGCGATCTTGACCCCGGCGTCGGCACCGCACTTGTCGACGACCTTCGCCCACGCGGAGCTCGCGTCGAACTGCGGGTAGGGGTCCCAGACGGTGAAGGTGCCCCCGGCCGAGCCGGGCGCCGGGCCGGAGGAGCAGGCGGCCAGTGTCGTCGCGGCGACGGCCACCGACAGCAGCCGGATGAGGGGGTGACGCTTCATGGGAGGTCCTTCCTGTCGGCACCGGCGACGACGGCTTCGCCGCCATCGAACCGGTTCGACGCAGGCGGCGGGCGTCACCGTAAACCGCGAGAGCACTCCTGCGCAATACTGCGTGTACTACGATCGAACCGGTTCTGAGCACCGGGGTCAGGAGCAGCATGAACATCGGGGAGATCGCGCGCCGCGCGGGGGTTTCGCGCAGCACCGTGTCGTACGCGCTCAGCGGCAAGCGACCGGTGTCGGCGGCCACCGTGCAGCGCATCAACGACGTCATCGCCGAGCTCGACTACCGGCCCAACGCCAGCGCCCGCGCCCTGGCCGAGGGCCGCACGCGCACCCTGGGCCTGGTGGTTCCGCCGGCCAGCCGCCGGTTGACCGACGTCCAGCTGGGCTTCGTCGGCAGCGTGGTCGACGCGGCGGCGGCCCACGACCTCGACGTCCTGCTCTCCCCCAGCGGCGGCGACCACGACCGGTCGTTCGAGCGCATCGTCAACGGCCGCCGCGTCGACGGCGTGATCCTGATGGAGATCCTCCTGGAGGACCCCCGAGTCGAGCGGCTGAGCCAGGCGAGCCTGCCGTTCGTGACGATCGGCCACGTCGAGCACCCGGGGGCGTCCTGGTGGGTCGACGTCGACTACGGCGCGCTGATCACGCGTTGCGTCCACCACCTGGCGGATCTCGGCCACGAAGAGGTGGTGCTGATCAACCGATCGGCGGAACTCGTCGCGGCGGGCTACGGCCCGGCCCTGCGCTCGGCCACGGGCTTCCTCGACGCGACAGCGGCCCGCGGCCTGACGGCCCGGACGGTGTGCTGCGCCGACGAAGCGGCGGCCGGCCTGGCCTGCTTCGAGCAGATCCGCACCCAGTGGCCTTCGGTGACGGCGGCGGTGACGATCAACGAAGCGGCCCTGCCGGGCGTGCAGCGCGCGTTGCACCGGGCCGGACTCGAGGTGCCGCGCGACTTCTCCCTGACGGGCGTGATCGCGGAGCGCCTGGCGGAGGACTTCCACCCGCCCCTGACGGCGGCGGACGTCCCCGCGGTGGAGCTCGGCCGGCTGGCGGTGGACCTGCTGCTGGCGCAGATCGCGGACGCGGGCGCGGAGCCGCGGCACGCGCTGCTGGAGCCGCCGATCTCGCTGCGGTCGAGCACCGGGGCCCGGCGCCACCACTGACCGGACAGCCCTCCGGGTCGAACCGGTTCGACAGCCACACCACCGGAGATCGCGCCGCTCAGGGGCGTCGCTACGCGGTACCGGAACGCCGGCCGCGCGGCGACTTCGGCCCCGGCCGGCCGGCCTGCCGCGGGGTGGGACGGCGCTCCTCGGCCCGGGCCCGGCGGGCGCCGATGACGGTGACGATCAGGTGGTCGATGGGCGACATCGAAGCCTCCCCGCGAAAAGTCGGGTCAGCCCCCTCCGGGGTTCGAGGTGCCCGCGGTGCGTGCGCCCGAAACCCGGTGGGAGGGCCCCACCGGGTCCCGGGTCGCTCAGCGGGCGAACACCTCGAGGTCGATCGAATCCCCGAGCCGCCGGTCGCCGGCCGCGTTCGGGTGGTAGCAGTCGGTGCGCCAGTCCGCGCGGATCACCGCCGGGTCCGCCGGGTCGCGCAGCACGGCGTCGAAGTCGAGCACCGCGTCGAACGCACCCGAAGTGCGGATCCACGCGTTGACCGCGAGCCGCGCCTGTTCCTTCGGGCTGCCCGCCGCGTTGCACATCGGCAGGATCGTCGCGCCGACGATCCGGCGGCCGGACGCGTGCACCCGCTGGACGATGGTGCGCATGGCGTCGATGACCTGCGCAGCCGGCGCCGGTGCCGCGTTGTCGCCGCCGCCGAGGTCGTTCGTGCCTTCCAGGAGCAGGACGTACCGCACGCCGGGCAGCGACAGCACATCCCGGTCGAGGCGGACCGGCGCGGGCGGGCCGCAGCACTGGCCGGTGGGGTCGTACGGGTTCGGCTGCACGCTGACGGTGTTGCCACTGATCCCCGCGTTGGCCACCGACAGCCGCCGCGACGGCGGCAGCGTCCCGATGCGCTCGGCGAGCACGTCGGTCCAGCGCGGACCGCCGCCGAACGCGTTGTAGCCGTCGGTGATCGAGTCGCCGAGCGTGACGATCGTGCCGCGAACGGGCGAAGCTGCGCTGATCGCGTCGGCCCACCACAGGACACCGGGCGCGAAGGGCCCATACGCACTCCCGGATTCGTCCGCACCGGCGTCCCCGGGCCCGGCCGAGGTGAACGACCCGGGCGTGTCCGTGTCCGGCGGCGGGAAGGTGTGGTCGTTGATCGGGGCACCCGGCGCGTGGATGCTGACCGCGACGTGGTCGCCGCGCCGGACCGAAAGCGGCAGCGGGTCGGTCCACACGCTCTTGCCCGGCGGGATGGTCACCGCGTGCCGGAAGCCGAACGTGGCCCGCCGGTTCGATCCCGGCACGAGCGCGGGCGAGTTCGTCGACGGCTGCTTGCCGACCCACACCGACCGCACGGTCATCGCGGTGCTGCCGAACGGGTTGCTCAGCCGCACCCGCAGCGCCGCCCCGGTGGCGGTCACCGTGAGCACGTTGCGGACGGTGACGTCGGGAGCGGTGCCGTGCACCCCTTGGAGGGCGGACTCGGTGAGCGTCACCCGACCCGGTGGGGCCCCGCCGGACGGCGAGGCATCCGCGGTCGCCGGGGTCAGCAGCGACGCGGAAACGGCCAGGACCACAGCGGTTCGGCGGAAACGCATCCGGGAAGTCCTTTCTCCGGGGTACCGGTGGAGCAGGCGGCGAGCACGGCCTGGTGCCCGGCCCGTGGATGCTCCCGTGGCCGGCCGGGACTCCGGTACCGCCGCCGGAGTAGAGGCTGTCACGTGCCCCGCCCGCGGGCAGGGCACGTGACGGCGATGGGGATCAGGACGCCCACGGTGAGCTGACGAGCCAGCTCACGTCATCGCTGTAGGCGTTGGCGTTGTCGAAGGTGTTCGACCCGCCGTTGGCGGCGATGTAGACGATGTTGTCGTAGTGGCGCACGTACCGGTCGGGGAAGTTGAGCGATCTCAGCGAGGCACCCTGGCCGTTGCGGCCGGCCTCCGGGCAGAAGGTCGCGTCCTGGGCGAACAGCGAGCTGCCGTCGTTGGCCTGCAGGTACAGCCGGTAGTTCTGGTGCCGCAGGTACTGCCCCGCCACGTTCTTCGACTCGAACGACACGCACGAGCTGCTGCCGAGCCCGGCCCGGACGGTCCAGGACGCGTTGCCCTTCTCCGTGGCCGAGCTGCCGCTGCCGATCACCACGCTGTCCACAGTGGACCCGGTGTGGTGGATGTAGCGGTCGGTGTAGCCGGGGGTGGTGGCGCGCAGCGAGACGGACGTGCCCGGTGTCAGGCCGGTGCCCGCGGAAGTCGTGGCGTAGCCGGCCGCGGTGATGTTGGCCTGCACCGCGTTTTCCGTGGCGTCCGAGGGATAACCGGACGTCATCACGCCTTCGTAGAAGGTGCCGCGGGCGCCGACGCTGTTGTCACCGCCGATGCCCAGGATGATGGCGCCTTCCTTCTTCATCGGGTTGTAGCCCGAGACGTTCGGGCGCACGCCGTCGTAGAACGTCGACACCCCACCGGACTGGGCGTTGCCGCCGCGGATGGCCCACCGGTTCTGACCGCCCTTGACGATGGCGGTCAGGAAGCGGTGGCTGATGCTGGGGTCGCCCGCGTTGTAGTGCTGGTTGACGCCGGAGAACAGGCCGTTTTCGAGGTCGGCCATGATCCACGGGCCGTTCCCGGCGCCGTAACCCCAGACCTTGTTGTTGCCGAAGTAGATGGCTTCCATCGTGCCGTTGCCGTTGTCGCGGCTGTTGCGCTCGGCGTTGCCGTAGTCGAAGCAGCAGCCGCCGTTGTAGTGCGTGCCGTCGAAGATCGCGTACATGCCTTCGGGCTGGTCGCCGGTCGCGACGCCGTTGGTGTTGTTGTTGCGGTAGCCGGTTCCGGGCGCCACGTAGACGCCGTAGGCCTTGTGGCCGCCGACGCTGATCGGCGCCGCGGTGGCGTTGGCGAGGTTGTCGTAGCCGCCCGCGGCCGGCCCTTGGAACCCGCCGGGCGGCGCCTGCGTGAGGCGGTTGTTCCGGCCGGACTGGTCGTAGATGACCGTGATCAGGCAGGTGGTCCCGGCGCAGAACGCATCCTGCGTCGCGGCGTTGGCGACACCCCCCGCGGTCAAGGGGGCGATGTCGCGCGTGGTGTTGTCGGAAGCGCGCCGGACTTGGTACAGCGGCCCGGTGTAGGCGCCGTACAGGGCCCGGGTCGTGGAATGCGCGGCGACGCAAGGAGTTCCGCCGGCCGCGTAGATGTCGCACGGCCCTTGGGTGGCCGCCAGGGACGTGCCGCCGGCGGCGAGCAGTCCGGTGACGAGCGTGCCGGCGGCGAGCAGGGCCTTGGCGATGAGGGCATATCTCGGCTGTCGTGCCATGGTGATCTCCCGCTGGGGTACGGAAATCGTCGAATCGACAGGTGCGCGGGCCGGCGACGGTGCCAACCTCCTCCTCGATCACCGACACGCAGGAACGGCACAAGCGGAGCGATTGTGAGCGCTAACATAACCCTCGGGCCGACGGAGTGCAATGGCCGGTTTTCCCGCCGGAGCCGGACCCGGACATTCGGAATCCCTTGGACCCCTTGCCGTCCGGGACGGTAAGAGTTCGGTAATCGCCGGACGGCAACGGTGGCCGGTACCGTCGGGCGATGCTTCGCTCACGTTGGACGCGCGCCGCCGGTTACGCCGCGCCCGCACTGGTGCTGGCCGGCTTCGGCCTGGCGCACCCGCTCGCGCTCGGCCCGGCGAGCGCACCGTGGTGGACCACCCTCCACATCGTCCTCCTGCCGGTGTTCCCGTTGCTCGCGGTGGCGCAGTGGCTGCTGCTCTCGCCGGCCCCCGCGGCACTTCGCCGCCCGGGCCGGCTCGCGGCGTTCGGATTCGCGGCGTTCTACGGCGGGCTCGACGCCGTGGCCGGCATCGCGGCCGGGACCGTGGTCCACGCCCAGCACGCCGTCACGCCCGTCACCGGAGCGGTCTTCGGCATCGGCGACACGCTCGGCCAAGCCGGCGCTTTGTGCTTTCTCGCAGCCAATGTCGCAGTGGTCGCGACGGTCGCGCGGGAAGCGTCGTGGCGTGCCGCACCGGGCGCCGTGGTGCTGCTCGCGGCGAGCGTTTCCTTCTTCGACAGTCACATCTTCTGGCCACGGGGCGTGCTGACGATGCTCGGCGTCGCGACGGGCATGTTCCTGCTGGGCGCGCTCGCGAATCCCGTGCCCGCCCGGCCCCCGGCCCGCTAGACGAATGATGCGTAAGTCGCGGCCGCCGTGTTGTTCGAGGTTGAGCTGGCCTTTGAGGGTGTCGTTGACCGATTCAATGAGCTGGCGGATCGACTTGAGCTGCGGCTCACCGGGGTGAGGCTTGCGGTTGCGGTGGGACGGGCGGATCAGCCGGACCCCGCGCTCGATGAGGAAGCTGTCGGGTTCACGGGGGACGTAGCCCTTGTCGGCGATGATCAGCAGGCCGGGCGCAGTCCCCAGAACCAGCGCGAGGGTGAGCGGCAGAAGCCGTACTTGGCCCAGCCGGCCAGCTCCGAACGTGTGACGGACTGGCCGGGCAGGTAGCGGAACGCGCCGGGCATCCGGGCGGGCAGGAACCGCAGCCAGCGGGCCTCGGAGGTGAACCCCGGCAACGCCTGGGCCACGACCAGGGTCAGCAGCTCGGCATCGGTGAGCTTCGGCGGTCGTCCCTGGACTTACGCATTACTGGTCCAGCCTGTCACGCGCTCGCGGCTTTTGCCGCGTCATAGCGGGCTTGCGCCGCCACCACGTCGGGCACGCCGGCCTCGAGGACTTCGATCAGCCCCAGCAGCCGCCGCGCGACTTCCTGCCCCGAGGGCGTGAGGCTGTACTCGACGTGCGGCGGGATCGTCGGGCGCGCCTCCCGGTGCACGAAGCCGTCGCGCTCCAGCGCCTGCAGTGTCTGGGCGAGCATCTTCTCACTGACGCCCTGCACCCGGCGGCGCAGGGCGTTGAACCGGAACACGCCGTCGTTGAGCGCGACCAGGGCGAGCACACCCCACCGGCCGGTGACGTGCTCCAACACGGCCCGGGACGCGCACGCGGCACTGAACACGTCGGCGACCAGCGCTTCGTGCTCGGCGTCAGCTTGTTGTCCGTCCACGCCCCAATACTACCCGAGAGTTTGCACAATGGATGTGACTGCACTAACAATGAGTTGGCACTTTCTAAAAGTTAGTACATCCTTCGAGTACTCGGTACTTGAAACTTCAAGGAGTCCTCATGATCGTCGTCACCGGCGCCACCGGCCACCTCGGCAAGCTCGTCGTCGAAGGCCTGCTCGAGAAGCTCCCCGCCGACCAGGTCGTCGCCGCGGTGCGCACCCCGGAGAAGGCCGCGGACCTGGCCGAACGCGGCGTCGAGGTCCGCCGCGCGGACTACACCGACCCGGACAGCCTGGTCACCGCGCTCAAGGGCGCCGACAAGGTGCTGCTGGTTTCGAGCAGCGAGGTCGGTCAGCGCGTCGCGCAGCACGAGGCGGTCATCGAGGCGGCCAAGCAGGCCGGGGTCCGCCACCTCGTCTACACCAGCGCGCCGCGGGCGACGACGTCGAAGCTGGTGCTGGCCCCGGAGCACAAGGCGACCGAGGAGCTGATCGAGGCCTCCGGCCTGACCGCCACGATCCTGCGCAACAACTGGTACAACGAGAACTTCGCCGACACGATCAAGCAGGCCGTCCAGACGGGCAGCTTCGCCGGCAGCGCGGGCGACGGCCGGGTCGCCAGCGCCACCCGCGCCGACTACGCGGCGGCCGCGGTCGCCGTGCTGACCGGCGAAGGCCACGAAGGCAAGATCTACGAGCTCGCCGGGGACGTCGCCTGGACGTATGCGGACCTCGCCGACGAGATTGCCAAGGCGACCGGCCGCGAGGTCACCTACGCCGACCTGCCGGCCGACGAGCACGCCGAGGTGCTCACCCGGGCGGGCCTGCCGGAGCCGGTCGTCGGCCTGCTCGTGACGCTGGACGCCGACACGAAGGCCGGCCTGCTCGCCGAGACCACGGACGACCTCCGCGCCCTGATCGGCCGGCCCAGCACGCCGATCGGCGCGACCGTCGCCGAGCTCGCCGGCTGAACCGTGACGGGGAGCCTCCTCGCGGGGCTCCCCACCGGAGTCACCCCGGCCGGCCGGGCTTCCGCTGCGAAACGCTGTTCTCCCGCAACGGCGGCTGCCACACACGGGGTTCCGGCGACGCGGCGTCGTCACCCGGCTGGTCGAGCGGGTCGGTCCCGTTCTGCCAGCGAGCCCAGTGAGCCGCACACATCCTCCGCCAGAGGGCCGGCTCGTCGCACTGGTACCGCCGGCAGGCCGGCACCCGCTCCTGGTGATCGCTCACGTATCGCTCCACTCGCCATCGAACGTTCCGCGTTCAACTACCACAGCGACGGTGGCGTTGTCGATCCTCCGCCGTCCGGCGCGGGCCGCCGGGAATCGGGTCGGTTAACCCTCCGCTAACCGGGAAAGCCCCTTCCGACCGCCACCCGGACGACGGAGGGAATGTCGTGTTCCGTCACACGAAGCTGCTGCAGTTCGAAGCCAAGCCCGAAAAGCCCGACCCCGTGTACGCCCACAAGCTCCAGGAACTCATCGGCGGCGCCTACGGCGAAATGACCGTCACCATGCAATACCTGTTCCAAGGCTGGAACTGCCGCATCGAAGGCAAGTACAAAGACCTGATCATGGACACCGCGACCGAAGAAATCGGCCACGTCGAAATGCTCGCCACCATGGTCGCCCGCCTGCTCGAAGGCG
>NZ_JACKQP010000015.1:0-191793 GCF_031625235.1 Amycolatopsis sp. 505 | reverse complement strand
GTCCGCGTCGCCCAACGCCTCCTCGCGTTGACCGCCGCCATCTGGCACAACCGCACCACCAGCCAACCCATCACCCGATCCCTGACCGCCTACGACCACTAACCGAGTTACGCATCACTCGTCTAGGAGGTCGTCGGCTGTCCGTGCGCCAGGTGGTCAGCACGTGATCTGCTTGCAGTCCGCGATCTGGAGGCGGAGGGCGCCGAGGCCCCGGGAAATGTGGCTGCGGACGGTTCCGGTCGCGCACCGGAGCACCTCGGCGATCTCTTGGTCGTCGAGGTCTTCGTAGAAGCGCAGGACGATCGCGGCCCGCTGGGGCCGGGAGAGGGCGGCCAGCAGCCGGGCGAGCCGGTCGGCGTCGGCGATGCGGTCCGCGTGGTCGGGCGTGAAGGCGTCCTCGTACCAAGTGACGTCCGCGGTGGTCCGGACCGAGCGCTGGTACCAGCGGCGCCGCCACGAGAGGTAGCCGTTGACGACCATTTTCCGCAGGTACAGCTTCGGCCGGTCGGTCGCCGCCACCCGGCGCCACTGCTGGTGCGCGCGCACCAGCGCGTCCTGCACCACGTCCTGCGCCAGCTCGCGGTCGCCGGTCAGGACGGCCGCGAACCGCACCAGGTCGGGCAGCTCCTCGCGCGCGAACTCTTCGAAGTGCACACCCACTCAGACGCCGGGACCCCGGCGGGCTGTTGCGCCGCCGCGGGAAATTCCCGGCGACCGGGCGCCCGCCTCCGGGATCCGCGAGCCACCGCAACAGTTCGCCGGAGCAGCGGCGTCTTGAGGGTGTGCAGTTCGAAGGGTTTTCCCGTGGCGACGTCCCGGGGCAGAGGAGAGAGCGATGACCGACCTCGACGCGTTGCGCCGCACCTTGCGCGCACAGGAATCCCTGGCGCCCGATCCGGAGGCCGTCTTCGCGGGGGCCACCAGGCGGCTCCGGCGTCGCCGCATCGCCGGCGTCGCCGCGGTGACGCTCGCCGTGGCCGCGCTCGGCGTGGGCGCCGTCGCGGTGCTGGGCCAGGGGGCCACGACGGTACCGCCGGCCTCGCGCCTGAATGCCCCGCCCGCCGAACCGGTCCTGCCGACCGCGCCGGCCGTGAGCCTCGAGGACAGTTCCTGGGGCCTGTTGTTCTGGGCCATCCAGCCGCACTTCGGGACCGTGCACTACGGGCAGGCGCACCGGTACGCGTTCCAGATCGAGGTCCGCGACGGCACCGCGCCGAGCAGCGCGCTGAAGGCGAAACCGTCGGACGCCGGCCAGATTTCGCACCCGCAGGGCGTGATGTGGCAGGACGGACCCGGTCGCTGGATCCGGGTGACGACCACGAAGCCGGTGACGGCCGCGGACATGCTGGCCCTGCTGGGCAAGATCCGCACCACGCCGCCGGTGATCGACTCCCCGTTGAAGTCGCTGCAGATCCCCGCGGGGCAGAAGGTCGCGACGTTCACCAGCGAGGCCGAGACCAACACCCTGGTGCTCTGCCCCGACCTCGAAAAGAAGCTGGCCCCGCTCGACCCCGGCTGCTTCTCCCTGACCGTGTCGCTGACCAGCAGAGCCGCGCAAAGCCCGCCCTTCCCCGATGACCCGCTTCCGGAGCGGCAGTTCCGGGCGCTCGGGGCGTACACGATCGAAGTCGACAGTGCGCACGCCCAGAAGCAGGCCGCATCGGCCCTGGTGAACTCCGTGCTGCTCAAGCGGTAGCACGAGCGCGCCCGCCGGTCGGCTGGAGAGCACCGGCCGACCGGCGGGCAGTTCGGGCCGGGTCACCGGTGTCCGCGGGTGGGCTTCCTCGCCGAGCATGGCCGGCGAGGGAAGGAGTTCCGATGGACCACCAAGACCGCGAGCTGTTCCAGGGCCTGAACGACGCGTTCGGCGGCCACGAAGCCGCGGCGGGCGAGGGCCACCACGGCGGCGCGGAGGACGCCGGCGCCACCATCAAGGTCACCTTCGACCGCGCCGACCCGATGTACTGGACCGGCACGGTCCGACCCGGCGAACCCGGGTCCGGGCTGCGCCGTCCGGTCGGTGACCCGGCGGCCGGTCTGCGCTACCGTCGGGGGACCGCGGACACCGGGGGGAATCATGCGCCGATGGGTTGTTTCCGCCGCTTGCGCCGTGCTGCTGGTCGCCGGCACCGGTACCGCCGCCGCGGCGGCCGACCCGCGGCAGGCCGCGCTGGATGCGGCCGTGCGCGCCGGGAACGTGGGGATGATCGCGGTCGCCGCGGATCCGGCCGGGCGGTGGCGCGGGCGGGCCGGGGTCGCCGACGTCGTCACCGGCGCGAAGCCGGACACCGGCGGGCGGTTCCGCATCGGGAGCGTGTCCAAGACGTTCACGGCGACGCTCGTGCTGAAGCTCGCCGCGAAGGGCCGGCTGGGGCTGGACGAGCCGATCGGGAAGTACCTGCCCGGCCTGCTGCCCTACCCGGAGCCGATCACCGTGCGGCAGCTGCTGCAGCACACCGGTGGCGTGCCGCGGGACCTGGCGCCGCAGTACACCTGGACGACCCTCGAAGAGGTGGACACCGAACGGTTCGTGCACTTCGGCGAGGTCGAGGCGATCCACGACAGCACGGTGCAGCCGCTGGTGTTCCCGCCGGGCACCGGCTGGTCGTACTCGAACACCGGCTACAACGTGCTGGCCCTGCTGGTGGAGAAGCTCACCGGCCGCCGGTTCGAGCAGGTGCTCGCCGACTGGATCACCGGGCCGCTGCACCTCACGGACACGTTCCTGCCCCGGGACTTCCCGCTGGTGCCCCGCCCGGCGATCCGCGGCTACGAGCAGCTCTACCCGGCGCCGCGCGGGCTGACGGACGTCACGGTCTACAACCTCAGCCGCTACTTCGGGGCCGGCAACATCATTTCGAGCGCGGCGGACCTGAACCGCTTCTTCGACGCGTTGCTCGGCGGCTCGCTGCTGCCGGCCGAGCTGCTGGCGCAGATGAAGACCACGGTTCCCTGGCCGGGCGAAGGCGGCCTGGTCGACTACGGGCTCGGGCTGATGCGGATTTCGCTGGCCGCGATCTGCGGTCCCGGCGCACCCGCGGTGTGGGGCCACGGCGGCGACGTGCCCGGGTACAACACGTGGAGCATGAGCGACGAGGCGGGCACCCGGGGCATCACGGTGGCCTCCAGCCCGGACCTGACGGCTTCCCCCGACGCGGCGGCCGGCCGGATCCTGGCGATGGTGACGGAATTCTGCACGCCCGCCGGGTCCGACGCCCGGGCGCGCGCCGCTCGGCTCCAGGCCGCGATGCGCTGACGAGTCCGATCTCAAGCACGGTCTTCGTGCCGGTGACGGTCGGGGCGGTCAAAGATTCACCGTGACCGGGTGGTTTCCGGGATGATCTTCGCGCCAACTTGGGTCCTGCTCAAACCGGTGTCGTTGCGCACCCGACTGGACACACCCGATCCGCCGGCAACGGATCCGGAACGGACGGCGACCTCTTCCGGCCGCGACCGGCGTCCCTGCGCCATTCGGCTGAACATCGCGGGGTGCCGCTACCGAGTCGTGGGTCCAGGCGACATCCTCCGCGAGGACGCCCGGCGCGCGGGTGGACCCGACCGGCCCGGAGCGAGACGGTGGACCTTCCCGAACACGGCGAACCGGCGGACGCCGAACTGTTCCCGTTGGGTACCGGCCGGGACGCTCTCCGGGCGAAGCTGGTCGAGCGTCACCTGGAGCGGGTGGTCGACCGGGGGTTGGACCGCCCCGAGATCAGCGCGTCGATCCGGCGGGGCGGAATCGATCGCGCGGCGGTCCGGGAGAGGGTGCTGAAGAAGCCGGAGGAACTGCTCGGTCCGGCCGAGCCGGTGCTGGCCCGGCTGGTGGCGGCGCACTCCGGCGGGGCGGGTGAGCCGGGCATCGGACCGGCCGCCGAATCCGCCCGTGGACTCGTGGTGGCTCTTCTGCGGGAAGTGTCCCGGCATCCGGTGGCCGGTGCCGTCGCGGTTTTCGTGGTGCTCTCGGTGATCTGGGATCGGGTTTCGAAAACCTGGTCGGAAGACGGCAAAGGGGCGACCGCGACGCTCGCCATGGCGCTTTCGGTGGGCGTGTACTTCGGGGTGAAGGCGCTGGGGCAGGGGATCGAGGCCGCGGCGGACCGGAACCACCGGCTCGACACCGCGCGGCTGACGGCCGTGTGGGAGCAAGTGCTGCTCGACGACGGCGTCCTGCCTGTGGTGCGCGCACTGGTCAACGATCTGCTGCCGCCGCCGTTGCGCGTCGTGCTCGATGTCACCCATGCGCCGGACCTGGCCAGGCCCGCCGACGCGACGAAGACCGTGCCGACCAGCTCGGTCCGCCGGTTCCAGGCGGTGGCCCGGCGGATGAGCGGCGGCGCCATCGGGATCGCGGGGCCGCGAGGCGTCGGCAAGAGCACGTTGATCACGCACGAGGTGGCCAACGACCCGGCTCCGGTCAAACTCGTGGTCAGTGCGCCGGTGCAGTACCAGCCGCGGGATTTCGTCCTGCACCTGTACGCCGGCCTGTGCGGTGCCGTCATCGATCTGGTGCGTCCCGCGGCGACGGTGGCCGCGCTGCGGGCGGCGCGACGGCGGGTCGTCGTCTCGGCCGGCGTGCTCGCCGCGGTCGCGGTGGTGGGTGCCGGGCTCGCGTGGTGGGTACGGCCCGGCGCCGTCACGTCGCCGGGCACGCTGGTCGAGGCCTTCGGCACCGATCAGGTTTCGGTGATCGTCATGGCGTCCGCGGTGTTCATCGCGATCGCCGCGCTCGTCGTGATCGCCGTGCGCGTCGCGGCGCTGAGGTGGACGCGGAAACGACTGCTGGGCACCGTGAGCCACGCGCACCTGCTGACGGCGGTCGGGCTGCCCGCCCGAGAGCGCCTGGCCCGGATCCGGTTCCTCCAGACCACGACCACCGGGTGGTCCGGCAAGCTCTCGCTGCCGGCGAACGTGGAGGCGGGCTGGACGCGCACGGTCCAGTCGGCCGACCGCGCCCTGACCTACCCGGAGATCGTCGCCGAACTGCGGGAGTTCCTCGCGTCCGTGGTGTCGGCCTTTCGAGCGAGCGGAGCCGACGGGGCCGTCCTCATCGCGGTCGACGAACTCGACAAGATCGAGTCGGCGGAGCTGGCGCAGCAGTTCCTCAACGAGATCAAGGGCGTGTTCGGCGTCGACGGAACCCGTTTCCTCGTCTCGGTTTCCGATGACGCGCTGGCCGCCTACGAACGCCGGGGTACCGCCGTCCGCGACGCGTTCGACAGCGCCTTCGACGAAATCGTCCGCGTCGAGCACCTCAAGCTCGCCGACACCAAGGCGCTGCTGCGCAGCCGGGTGATCGGGGTGTCGGAACCCTTCCTGGGCCTGGTCCACTGCCTGTCCGGCGGCCTGGCCCGTGACGTCATCCGCGTCGCCCGCTCGATGATCGCCCTCGGCGACGAGAACGACCCGCCCGGTCTCGATGCGGTGTGCGCGGCCCTGGTCGCGGAAGACCTCCGCCGGATGACGCACGGGTTCCAGATCGCGGCCGGCCGGGTCCCCGACACCGCCGACACGACCCACTACCTGCGGGTGATCCGTTCGCTGAAGGTCGACCCGAGGGGACTGCTGCTGGCCGCCCGGGACCTCGAAGCCATCGCCGGCGGCACGACGAGCGCGGAGTTGTCCGCTCTCGCCAGGCAGAGCGCCGCCTTCGCCTACCACGACGCCACCCTGCTCGAACTGTCCATCGCCGACCTGGAGATCCCGGGGGAGCCCGAACGCCTGGAATTGCTGGCCGACGCCCGCCAGGCCCTGAGCGCACACCCGCAGCTCGCCATCGTCGTGATCGACGACTTCCGCACGGCACGGGGGCTTCCGCTGCTGGACGGATGAGTGCGGGCAGGGACAGCCGCGAGCCGGCCTACGGTTTCGCGCGGCCCTGCCGGACGTCGCGCTCGACGCTCACGGAGGAGGGGGCGAACCGCCGCGCGGCGGCGAGGACGTCCGACCACTGCCGGCACTGGCCGAGGCCGGTCAGCCCCTTCCGGGTGGGAGTCCCGGGCAGGACGACGTTCCCGCGGAGGCCGAGCACGACGGTCGGGGACCCGGGCGCCTGCCGGGCGAGCGTCACGCGTTCGATCTGCGGCCACGCCACCTCGTGCCGCTTGCCGTCGCCGGCCACGGCCAGTCCGGCCGGGCCGATTTCCAGCCGGGTCCACGGGGAGGCCGGGCGTCGCGCTCCGTCGTACAGGATCCGGAGCACTTGGAAGGCGGACGCGAGAGCGCCGATGGAGAGCGCGCCGCCGAAGAAGGTGGCGACCACGATCTCGAAGATCCCCGGGTCGCCGTTGCGGGAGGGATCGGTGAAGGCAATCCAGGCGAGAACGGCCGTGACGACGAAGGTGCCGCCGGGGACGAGCGCTTTGGGCCAGGCGGCCGGGCCGGGCGGATCGAAGGAGAAGGTCCGAAGGACCCCGCCGGGCGACGGCGGGATGGCCACGGGTCGCTGCTGACGCGGGGGAGCCGGGACCGGCTCGAGCCAAGGCGCGGCGGGCTCGGGTCGGTGGAACGTGGTTTCGGCCCCGGCCTGCGCGGCCGGCTCAGGCGCTGGCTGGCGAGGCGCGGGTTCAGCTTGGCGCGCGGGGCTTGCCGGCGCCACGGCCTCGGCTCGCACGGCCGGCTTGGGCTCGGGTTGGTGGGCGGTGGTTTCGGGCTTGGTTTGTGCGGCTGGTGTTGGTTCGGGTTGGCGGGTCGTGGTTTCGGGCTTGGTTTGTGCGGCTGGTGTTGGTTCGGGTCGGTGGGTCGTGGTTTCGGGCTTGGCTTGCGCGGCTGGTGTCGGCTCAGGTCGGCGGGCGGTGGTTTCGGGCTCGGTTTGCGCGGCCGGTGTCGGTTCCGGCTCGGGCGGGCGAGGTGCGGGTTCGGCTCGGCGCGCGGGGCTTGGCGGCGCCGCGGCCTTCACTCCCGCGGCCGGCTCCGGCCGGCCAGGCGCAGGCGCACCTCCGGGAGCCGGCGGTACCGCAGGCTCCACCCCAGGCCGTGAAGCCGGAACCGATCCACCCCGCCGCACGGGGCCACGGACCAAGGCGATGTCGGACGCGTAGTCGGTCACCCGGCGCCGGGGACGGGGCAGGCCGAGGCCGGCCAGCTCCTCGTCCGTGTGGCGGTAGATGCCGTCCATGGTCAGCGGCACCGGGGCGGCCAGCGCGTTCAGCAGCGCGCCGGTGAAGGCCGTGTACCTGGCTCCGCGAGGGGCGTGCGACGGTTGGTTCGACGCCGATGAGGCCAGGGTGTAGCCGCCGGTGATGGTGAGCTGGCCGGCCACCAGACCGCCCGGTGCGGCCATCGCCTCGGCCGCCTGACCGGAAAAACAGCAGTCCACCACCAGGATCCGGGCCTTGGCCCGCGACCGCCCGATTTCGCGCTGGAGCAGGGTGATCGGGATGGCCGTCCAGCCGGGCTGGTTCGCGTCGGTGCTGCGCAGCGCCAGGTGCAGCAGCCCGTCGTCGTCGAGCACGCCGTGGCCGGAGTAGTACACCAGCAGCAGGTCGGCCGCCTGCGTGTTGCCCTCGGTGAGGGCCGCTCCCACGGCGGCCTTGGTCGCGTCGTCCCCGAGCACGCGGCAGCCGCTCGCGGCCACCGAACCGAGCGCCGGGTCGGTGAGCGCCGCGCGCAGGCCGTCGAGGTTGGCGGGCACGGCGGGAATCGGCGGCAGCTCGGCCGACTCGTACCGGCTGACGCCGATCAGCACCGCCCGCGACGCGGCCGCGTCCGGGAACCAGGGCTCGTCCACGCCGTCCCTCAGCGAAGATCGGTCCGGTCCGCGGAGAAGGCTTCCTTGGCTTCGCGGATGACGGCCTCGGGGTCACGGGCCCGGCGGGCGTCCACCGTGATCTCCCGGGTCTCGGTGCCGGTGGTGGTGGTCATGGTGACCGTCACGTCGGAGCGCGACTGGGTCAGCCACGTGCTCACCGACCGGGAGATCGCGTGGACCAGCACCGCCGCGGCCCCGCCGGACCCCAGCGCCACGGTGAGCACGTCCGCCACCCCGCCCATCTCCCCGGGCGCGACCGGCCGGTTCCGCAGCGCCACCCGGCCGCGCAGGTCGTCCTCGCGGCCCAGCCAGCGGTGCAGGGCGCGCAGCCGCGTCTCGGAGTCCTCGCCGGTGATGCGCAACCTCAGTTCGGTGTCGTCGGGCATACCGGTAATCGTGCCAGGCCCGGCACCCGCGCGGGAGCGGTTTGCCTCAGGCCGGTGCGCAGGTCAACGCCGGCGGGGGTGCCGCACCGGTCGCCTGGAACCCGAAGGTGGTGCTGCCGCCCACCCCGATCCGGCCGTTCCAGCCCGCGTCGGCGGCGACCACCTTCGCGGCGGTCTGCCTCAGGGTGGTGTTCCACGAGTTGGTGACCTGCTGGTCGCCCGACCAGGTCCAGCCGACCCGCCAGCCGGTGATCGGCGTGCGGCGGTGGTTGGTGACCGTCACCGTCGCGACGTGTCCGGTGCTCCAGCCGCCGTTGACCTGCAGGCTCGCCGAGCACCCGGCCGCCGGCAGGACCAGCAGCGTGATGGAGTTCGCCGGGTAGGTCGCGTCGACGTGGCCGTCGCTCACCGGGAGGTCGCCGCCGCGCACTATGGCGTTGAGGTTCGCCGGGCTGTAGGTGAACCGTTGTGCCGCACCGGCGTTGTCGAATCCGGCCACCGACAGCGGCGAAGTCAGGTCGCCACCGGTCTTGTTGACGACCATGACGGTCAGCGCCTGGTCGGAGGACCGCTGTGCCGCGTACACCGCCAGCTGACCCTGATCGGCGGCGGTCGCCGAGACGCTGACGTCGCCGAACCGGCTGCCCGCGCCGTCGTAGTTGCGGTACATGCGGAACGCGTACGCGCCCGGGTCGGTCGGCTTGGGTTCGCCCCACATCGTGGCGAGGTCGAGGCCCTCCCGGCCGAAGACGCCGAGGATGTCGGCCTCGGCCAGGGCGCCGTTGATGTCGTCCAGCGCGCCCCAGTTGTACTCGGTGATGGCGGTCTTGGTGCCGGGGTTGTACTGCGCGATCCACTGTTTCATCGTGCGGATGAACTGCAGCGGGGGAGCGTTGACGCCGCTCGGGCCGATCCAGGACTCCTCGACGTAGGTCGGGTCCCACAGCGACCGGATGGACCGCAGCCGCAGCGCGTTGGCCTCGGGCGTCTTGTCGCCGCTGATCTGCGGGTAGAAGTGCTGGTCGAAGTAGTCGAGATAACGCTTGCCGCCGTGGGCGTCGCTGTAGTCCTTCATGTTCTTCAGGTACCACTGGGACAGGTTGAGCCCGCCGTGCGCGGCCGAATCGGCGCCCGGTCCGCAACCGTCCACTCCGGACGCGACCCATTCGCAGTAGCCCCAGCCGGACGGGCCGAGGACGGCCGCGCTCGGATCGGCGGCCTTGATCGCCGCGGCGGCCGCGGTGCCCTTGCCGCCGAGCTCGTCGTTCGACACCGGCTCGGGGTGCACGTCGCGGTGCGTGCTGGACCAGAGCACGGGTTCGTTGTCGAGTTCGTAGATCGGGACGCCACCCTGGGCCGCCGTGCCGAACTGCGACACCAGGTGCGACACCATTTCGCCGTCGAAGGCCGCGTCCACGGGGATCGAGGTGTCGGCAGGCACGCCGGTCAGGTTCTGCTGGTCGAGCTTTCCGTTGCCGCAGTTGGGGTCCCACTGGTCGAAGCTGTCCTGCTGCGGGAACCGGGTAGCCGGGAAACCGCAGGCGAACGGGTGGGCCGACGGCGAGTCCTTGGCCACCCAGCCGCTCAGGGGCACGGCGACGACCGGCTTGATGCCGCGGCCGAGATTGGCGCCGACCATGCCCTCGACGGAGTGCTCCTGGTCGGCGACGATGTTCTCGAAGTACCAGTCGCTGCCGGTGTTGTAGGTGCGGTTCTTGAAGTTGTAGCGGGTGGTGGCGTTGCCGCCCCAGCGCGCGACCGTCTGGCCGATCTCGGCGTTGAACGCCGGATCGCCGCCGTTGAGGCCGTAGATGTCGGGGCTGATCGGATGCCGGGCGGCGGACACGTCGACCGACAGGCCGGGCTCGGCGGCGGAGGCCGGTGGTGCGGCGATGGCCGGTACGGCCAGCAAAGCGGCCAGGACACCGCCGCTCGCCCTTCCGGGCCCGAGGTGACGTCGTCGTCGAACGCCCATGGGGAAACTCCTGCCGCCGGGTGTGGGAGCGCTCCCATACGGTACCGGCCGCGCCGCCGTCGTCAATGCGACGATCGGTGGTCATTCCCGTTGTCAGGACTCGAAAAGGTCGAATCGCCGGCCTGGGTGACCAACGCGGTCAGCAAGCGCGGCAGCACCTCGGTGAGGTACCGGTTGTCGGCCGTGCTCGGCAGCTCGTCGAGGATGGCCCGTTCGAGCATCGTCTCGTACAGCCGGACCATGGTGACGACGGCGTTGTGGGGCTCGACGGTCAGCCGCAGGCCCAGCCGGCCGAGCAGGTCGAGCAGGATCTCGGCGAGCGCGTCGTGGAACCGGCGCTCGGCGGCCGCGGTCGGAGCCCGCAGGTCGGGCCGGCGCAGGGCCTGGGCGCGGAATTCGACGTTGAGCAGGTACCACGTCTCGTCCGCGGTCAGCGACTCCGTGAACAGCACGCTCGCGTCCTGCAGCACGCGCGTGACCACGTCGGGCGCCGCCGGATCGGCGGTCGCGGCGGCCTCGGCGACCGCGGCGCGCAGCCGCTCGGTGCGCTCCTGCATCTGCACCTCGTAGACCGCCAGGAACAGCTCCTCCTTGCTGGCGAAGTTGGAGTAGAAGGCACCGCGGGTGAAGCCCGCGCGGTCGCAGATCAGCTCGACCGGAGCGTCCCGGATCCCCAGTTCGGTGAAGACGTCGTAGGCCGCCTCGATGACCCGCCGCCGGGTCTCCGCGCGCCGGCGCGTCATGCCCTTGGGGCTCCCGAGGCTCGTCCCGCTGGTCGTCATGCGGTCACCTTACTTTCCCCGGTGCACTCGGAGGAGTGACGCGATGCACTGCGCATCGGATACATCGTGCATTACGATACACGACGTATCCACCGTGGTCAGGAGTCCTCGTGTCGTCGTTCCTCTACCGGCTCGGCCGGGCCGCCGCCCGGGCGCGCGTGCTCGTCCTCGCGTTGTGGGTCGTGGTGCTGGCCGCGGCCGGCGGCGCCGCGCTGGCGTTCAACCACGGCACCGACGACACGTTCGCCATCCCCGGTTCGGAGTCGCAGGACGCGCTCGACCACCTCGGCCGGGTCTTCCCCGAGGTCAGCGGTACGTCCGCGCAGCTGGTGCTCGTCGCCGGGGACGGGGCGAAGGCCGACACCCCGCCGATCCGGGCCGCGGTGGCCGAAGCCGTCGCCCGGATCGGGAGGGTCGGCCAGGTCGCCACGGTCGTGAACCCGTTCGACGCGAGCGTGCACGGCGCGGTGTCGGGGGACGGCCGGGCCGCGCTCATCGCCGTGCCGCTGAAGGTGCAGCTCACCGCCGTCGAGCCGGCCACCCGGACACAGCTCGCCGCGATCGCCGCCGACCTCGCGAAGCAGACCGGCACGCAGGTGCACACCGGCGGTGACGCCTTCTCCGACCGGGTGCCGAAGCTCAGTCCCACCGAGGGCATCGGCCTGGTCATCGCGCTGCTCGTGCTGGTGCTGATGTTCCGGTCCCTGATCGCCGCGGTGATGCCGCTGGTGACCGCCGTCCTCGGGGTCGGCTTCGCCGCGGGGCTGATCTACCTGGCCACCCTGGTCACGCCGATCTCGTCGACCGCGCCGATGCTGGCGGTGATGATCGGCCTCGCGGTCGGCATCGACTACGCCCTGTTCCTGCTGTCCCGTCATCGCGACCAGCTCGGCGAAGGGCTCGACGTCGAGGAGTCGATCGCCCGCGCCACCGCCACCGCGGGCTCGGCGGTCATCTTCGCCGGCCTCACCGTCGTCATCGCCCTGCTCGGCCTGGCCGTGGCCGGGATCCCGTTCCTGACCACCATGGGCATCGCCGCCGCGGTCGCGGTCGCCCTCGCCGTCGGCATCGCCGTCACCCTGGTTCCCGCGCTGATGTCCTTCGCGGGCAAGCGGTTGCGGCCGCGCGTCCCGAAACCGAAGCGGCGCCGCCGGAAGCCGCAGGTCGCCCGCTGGTGGGTGCGCACCGCGACGAAGGCGCCCCTGGTCACCGTGCTGGTCGTCGTCGCCGGGCTGGCGATCTGCGCGCTCCCCGCGGCGTCGCTGCGGCTGGCGTTGCCGGACAACGGCACCGAAGAGCACGGCAGTCCCGCGCGTGACACCTACGAGGTCGTCAGCGAACACTTCGGCCCCGGTTACAACGGCCCGCTGATCGTCACCGCGGACATCATCACCAGCACCGACCCGGTCGGCCTGGTGAACCGGATCGCCGACGAGATCCGGCGGCTGCCCGGCGTGGCCTCGGTCCCGCTGGCCACCCCGAACCCCAAGGGCGACACCGGCATCATCCAGGTCGTCCCGGCGACCGCGCCGGACTCCGTGCAGACGGACGACCTGGTGTCCCGGCTGCGGGGGCAGGAGCAGCACTTCCGCGACGCCTACGGCACGCAGACCGCGGTCACCGGCATCACCGCGGTCGGCATCGACGTCTCCGCCCAGCTCGGCAGCGCCCTGGTGCCGTTCGGGATCCTGGTGGTCGGGCTCTCATTGATCCTGCTGGCCATGGTGTTCCGCTCGATCTGGGTGCCGATCAAGGCCACCGCCGGCTACCTGCTTTCGGTCGCCGCGGCCTTCGGGGCGACGTCGTTCGTCTTCGTGGAAGGCCACTTCGCGGACGCCCTCGGCGTGACCCACACCGGCAGCGTGATCAGCTTCCTGCCGATCATCCTGATGGGTGTCCTCTTCGGACTCGCGATGGACTACGAGGTGTTCCTCGTCTCGCGGATCCGCGAGGACTACGTCCACTCGGGCGACCCGCACCACGCGATCGAGTCCGGGTTCGTGTCCGCCTCGCGCGTGGTGGTCGCGGCGGCGGTGATCATGTTCGCGGTGTTCGCCGCGTTCGTGCCCGAAGGCAGCGCCACCATCAAACCCATCGCGTTCAGCCTCGCCGTCGGCGTCTTCGTCGACGCCTTCATCGTGCGGATGACGCTGGTGCCCGCGGTGCTGGCGCTGCTGGGCCGCCGCGCCTGGGGACTGCCGCCGAAGCTCGACCGCGTCCTGCCGGTCTTCGACGCCGAAGGGGACGCGCTGGTGCACGAACTGCGGCTCGCCGACTGGCCCGCTCCCGGCAGCACCGAGCCGATCAGCGCCCGCGCGTTGCGGCTGGAGGACGACCGCGGCCGTCCGGTCTACGACGGCGTCGACCTCCACTTGCGGCCCGGGGAACTCCTCGTGCTGCACGGCGCGGGCGCGTGCGGCAAGACCGCCTTGCTGTACACGCTCGCCGGGCGCGTCACGAAGTTCACCGGCGACCTCAAGGTGCTCGGCCGGGTGCTGCCCCAGCACACCCACGCCCTGCGCCGGGACGTCGCCGTCGTGTCCTGCCGCGACACCAAGGACCCGGCCCGGGAGATCGCCGCCGCCCGCGACGCCGGGCTCGTGGTCGTCGACGACGTCGACCTCGTGCTGCGCACCGACGTCCGCGACCGGGTCCGCGCCCTGCTCGCCCAGCCGGGGAGCACCACCTTCGTGCTGACCTGCCAGGACCCCGAGCGCATCCGGGACCTGCTGCCCTGGCGGCACACCCGGCTGCACGCCCTCACCGCCGCCCAGCCCGCCGAGGTCTCCTGATGCTCAAGCCGTTCGCCGATTCCGCCCGCGCCCTCGCCTCCGGACCGCTGACCTGGCGGACGTGGGCCGGCCTGATCGCCGTCCCGATCCTCGTCATGGGCCTGCTGACCTGGGCGTTCTGGACGCCCGGCACCAATCACGGCAGTGCGAAGGCCGCCGTGGTCAACAACGACGAGCCGGTGCAGGTCAACGGGCAGACCATCCCGCTCGGCCGCCAGCTCGCCGGCGACCTCACCCACAGCGGCGACTCGGCCTACACCTGGGTGCTCACCGACGCCGCCGACGCTGCCGACGGCCTGGCCGACGGCAGCTACGCCGCCACGGTGACCATCCCGCGGGACTTCTCCGCGCGCGCCACCTCGGCCGCCACCGGCAAACCCCTGGACGCCCGGCAGGCCCAGCTGCAGGTGCGGACGTCCGACGCCGCCGGCGTCACCGATCCCGGCCTGGCCGACCACATCGCCCAAGCCACGCAACGGACGTTGAACCAGCAGATCGTCCAGACCTATTTGGACAATGTCTACCTCGGCTTCACTACCCTCCACCAACAGGTCGGCAAGGCCGCGGACGGTGCGGGACAGCTCGCCGACGGGACCCGGCAGCTGTCCGATGCCGCGGCGCAGCTGGCCGCCGGCGCCGACCAGCTCGCGGACGGGACCGCGCAGCTCGCCACCGGCTCCGGAAAGCTGGCCTCCGGGCTCACCCAGGCCGAGCGGGACACCGGGCAGCTGCCCGCGCTGACCCGGCAGCTGGCCGACGGCGCCGACCAGGTCGCCGACGGCAACGAGCAGCTCGCCGGCGTCGTCGTGCCGCTGGCGAACCGGATCATCGCCGCGATCGATGCCGTCCCCTCGGCCGGCAGCGCCGCGCAGCAGTTCCGCCGGCTGGCCGGCGAGTGCACCGGCACCGCGGCCTTCTGCGGCGAGCTCCGGCAGGCCGCGGACCGGTTCACCACCGACGCCGGGAAGATCGACGGGGTCAAGGCCGCCATCCGCGCCAACGCTGTCAAGACGCGCGATTCCGTGCAGGCTCTCGCAACCGGCGCCCGCAAGGTCGCCGACGGCAACGCCCGGCTGGCCGGGAAGTCCCGGGAGCTGGCCGCCGGGATCGCGTCCGCCGCCGGTGGCGCGAGGCAGCTCGACAGCGGCGTCCGGCAAGCGAGCTCGGGTGCGCAGAAGCTCGCTTCGGGCGCCGGGCAGCTGAAGGACGGCGTCACCGAGGTCGACTCCGGCGCACACGAGCTCGCGGGTCAGCTCGACCAGGGCCGTGACCAGGTGCCGTCGTACACCGACGCCGAACGCGCGCACCTGAAGACCGTCGCCGCCGACCCGAGCACCGCGACGACCGACGGCACCCCGGTCGGCACCCTGGCGCTGACGTTGTTCGCGGCGCTGGCCCTATGGGCGCTGGCGCTGGCCACCTACCTCGTCACCCGGGCCGTGCCGGACGCCGTGCTCACCGCCCGGGAACCCACCTGGCGCATCATCCTGCGCGCCGCCCTTCCCGGGGCGACCGCGGCCGCGCTCGCGGCGGTCGCCATCACCGCCATCGCCGTCCCCGTGCTGAAGCTCGGGGTCGCGGGCAGCATCGGGTTCCTGCTGATCGCGCTGCTGGCCGCGTCGGCGTTCGTCGCCCTCAACCAGGCCGCCACGGCGATCTTCGGCCGGGCCGGACGGCTCGCGTCCCTGGCCGTCCTCGTCCTGGCCGGAGCGACCGGCATCGTCTCCACCCTGCCCGGGCCGCTCTACGCCATCGCCGGCTACCTGCCCACCCACGGCGCGGTGCTGGCGTTGCGCGCCACCGCCACCGACGGCACGGGCCTCACCACCGGCGTCGCCCAGCTCGGCGCCTGGCTCCTCGTCGGCACCCTCGTGTCCATCGTGGTCACCGACCGCCGCCGCTACCTGTCCGCCAGGAACGTCCGCCTCCCCCTGACCCCGTTCACCGGAAAGGAAGATTTCGCATGAGCCGCGCCCACCGCATCGACACCCCGCACGGCGATCAGCCTCACCGCATCCTGCTGACGATGCTGAACACCAAGAACAAGGCGCAGCGGGCGTGGGCGCTGCTCGACCAGCAGCACCAGGTGCCCAAGCAGCTGGCCGTGCTCCGCCAGTTCCAAATCGACCGCGGCAACGGCGAGAACCTGTTCCCCCGCCTCAAGGGCTGACCCCGGTCGAGGGCACGCTGCTCGCCGGGGTGCGCACCCGCCGCCCGTAAGACGACCGTCACCTTTGCCGCCCGTTCCGGACCCTATATTCGATCGGTGAGGCCGCTCACTCCCGACCACGATGGGCACGCCGATGAGCACACCTCGACCCTCCTCAATGGACGCCGCCGATGACCGCGTCCGGCCCGCGACCCGGGTGCTCGCTCTGGTGATCGTGCCGTTCCTGCTGGCGGCCTTCGTCATCTGCTACCTGATGCCGGCCCGGACGCTCGAACTGTTCGCCTGGGGGATCAAGCCGCCGCTCACGGCGATGGTGCTGGCCGCCGTCTACCTCGGAGGCGCGTTCTTCTTCGTGCGCGTGGCCGTGGCGAGGCGGTGGTCGGAGGTCGCGCTCGGGTTCCCGCCGGTGGCGCTGTTCGCGTCCCTGCTCGGCGTCACGACGGTGCTGCACTGGGACCGGTTCACCCACGGCCACGTCTCGTTCGCCGCCTGGGCCGCGCTGTACTTCGCTGCCCCCGTCTTCGTGGTCGCGGTCGCCGTGCGGAACTCGCGGGCCGCCCGGGGCGCGGTGCTCGGCCCGGGGCCCCGGCTGCCGGCGGCCGTCCGGATCGTGCTCGGCGGGACCGGCCTGGCCGAGCTGGTGGTGGCGGCCGGGCTGTTCGGGTCGCCGGGCCTGGTGGGCGGCCTGTGGCCGTGGGCGGTCACCCCGCTGACCGCGCGCACCCTGGCCGCCGTGTACGCCCTCGGCCTGGCCAACGTGCTCGTCGCGGCGGACGGCCGGGCGCCGCGGGTGCGTCTCCAGCTCGAGGTGCAGACGGTCATGCTCAGCCTGATCGCGATCGCGATCCTGGTCCGGCGCGGCGACTTCGCCGCGGGCCCGGCCGCGGCGTACCCCTTCGCGGCGGTCGTGCTGGCCGAGCTCGCGGTGGTCACCGGCGGGCTGATCAGCATCTCCCGGAGCAGGCCGGCCGCGGCCCGGCTGGGTCACTCCGGCGCGTAGCCGGGCCGGCCCGTTACCGTGGTGCCATGGGGTCACCGCCGCTCGTCTGGTACGCCAGCTACGGGTCGAACATGTACTCCGCGCGGTTGCGGTGCTACCTCGAGGGCGGGACGCCGCTGGGTGCCCAGCGGCACTACGCCGGGTGCCGCGACCGTGGTCCGGCGCGCCGGGTCGTGGCGAGCGAGTTCCCCGGCGGTGTCTACTTCGCCACCGAGTCGGCGGTCTGGCACGGCGGCCGGGCGTTCTTCGACCCGCAGCTGCCGGGCCGGGCGGCGATGCGGTCGTACCTGGTGACCGCCGGGCAGTTCTCCGACATCGCGGCGCAGGAGATGTACCGCGAGCCCGGCACCGACCTGGACCTGGCCACCGTGCTCGCCACCGGCCGCGACCAGCTCGGGCCGGGGCGCTACGAGACCCTGCTGCACCTCGGTGACCTCGACGGCTGTCCCGTCCTGACGTTCACGGCCCCCTGGTCGGCGGCGGAGATCGAGAAGAACCCGCCGTCGGCCGCCTACCTCGCCATGATCGTGGGCGGGCTGCGGGAAGCCCACGGCTGGTCCCTTCCGGAGGTCGCCGAGTACCTGGCCGGGCGGCCGGGGGTGGGCGAGCGCTGGTCCGCGCCGGAGATCGCCGAGCTGGCCCCGCGCTGAGCGGGGCCGCCGGCCTGTTCATGCGACCAGCGGTTGTCCGGCGTCGCCCGGAAGGTCGAAGCTACCGGGACGAGACCATCACCTTCGACGGGGAGGGCGTCATGAGGCCTGGTCCGGTGGTTCTGCTCGCGGTCGCGCTGATCGTCACGGCGTGCGGCGGGTCCGGCGACCCGCCCGCCGCCGGCCGGGAGAAAGTCGCCTATCTGACCTCGTTCGGCACCTTCGGCCGGGACGCCTACGCCTACGTGGCCCAGGAGAAGGGCTTCTTCGCCGAAGCCGGGCTCGACGTCACGATCACGCCGGGCAGCGGCACGGTGGACGTGCTCAAGCTGGTCGCCGGGGGCCGGGCCGACTTCGGGACGGCGGACTTCACCGCCACCGCGATCACCGTGGCGAAGGAGAAGCTGCCGGTGACCGCCGTCGCGGCGGTGCACCAGCGGTCCCTCGCCGCGATCATCTCCCTGGACTGCCGCGGCATCACCCGGCCGGCGGACCTGGCCGGGAAGAAAATCGCCGATCAAGCCGGCTCGACGAACCAGGTGATGTTTCCCGTCTACGCCAAGGCCGCCGGCCTCGACCCGGCCTCGGTGCGGTTCGTGCCGGCCGCTCCGCCCGCGCTGCCGCAGCTGCTGGCGTCCGGGCAGGTGGACGGGATCGGGCAGTTCGTCGTCGGCCGGCCGCTCATCGAAGCCGCGGCGCGCGGCAAGAAGGCGGTCGTCCTGCCCTACGGTGACCTGGTGCCCGACCTGTACGGCAACGTGGTCGTCACGTCGAAGCAGCTCGCCACCCGGAATCCCGCGCAGGTGCAGCGGTTCACCGCGGCGCTGCTCAAAGGGCTCGGCTACGCGATCGAGCACCCCGACGAGCTCGGCGCGATCCTCAGGAAGTACCAGCCGGCCCAGGACGCGGGCGTCGCGGGCGCCGAGATGAGGGCGATGGCGGCCTACGTCCGGCCGGCCGGGTTCACCGGCCCGCTCGGCCAGGTCGACGAACCGCGGGTGGGGAAGATCATCGGCACCCTCACCGACGCCGGTGCGGTCCCGGCCGGCGCGCTCGCCCCCGGCGACGTCGTCTCCTTCGGGCTGGTGCCCCGGCCGTGATCGTGCTGGACGGCGTGACGCAGGTCTTCGACGGCCGGGCCGGGCCCGTCCAGGCGCTCGCCGGCATCGACTTCGAGGTCGGCGAGAACGAGTTCGTCGCGGTCATCGGGCGGTCCGGCTGCGGCAAATCGACGTTGCTGCGGCTGATCGCCGGGCTGGTGCCCCCGACCCGGGGCCGGATCTCCGTCGGCGGCGAGCCGGTGACGGGGCCGCGTCGCGACGTCTCGGTCATGTTCCAGCGCCCGGCGCTGCTGCCGTGGCGGTCGGTGCTGTCGAACGTCATGCTGCCGATCGAGATCTTCGGCCTGGAGCGGAAGTCCTACCGCGACCGGGCGCACGAGCTGCTGGAGCTGGTCGGCCTGCACGGCTTCGAGAAGCGGCTGCCCCACGAGCTGTCCGGGGGGATGCAGCAACGGGTTTCGCTGTGCCGGTCGCTGATCCACGCGCCGGCGGTCATGCTCATGGACGAGCCGTTCTCCGCACTGGACGCCTTGACCCGGACCGAGCTTTCCGGGGAACTGCAACGCATCCAGCTGGAGCAACCGAGGACGGTCGTGTTCGTGACGCACTCCATCGAGGAGGCGGTCGTGCTCGCCGACCGGGTGACGGTGCTCACCCCGCGGCCCGGCCGGCTGCGCAAGCTCGTCGACCTCGCCGTCGACCGGCCGCGCGTGCCCGGGCGTCCTGACGTCGATCAGGCGGGCCGCGAGCTGCGCGACCTGCTCACCGCGCCGGTCGACGGGGGAGCGGCGTGAAGGGCCGCGTACTGCCCGTGGTGGGATTGCTGGTGCTCATCGGCCTCTGGTGGCTGGCCACGATCGTCTTCTCCATCGAGCGGTTCCTCGTCCCCAGCCCGGCCGACGTGGTCGCGTCGTTCCTCGAGCTGCCGGGTTACCTGCTCGGCCAGAGCCTGGTCACCCTGGCCGAGACCGTCGAGGGTTTCACACTGTCCATAGTGGTCGGTGTGCCGCTCGCGATGCTGATCGTCCGTTCGCCGTTCCTGGAACGGACCTTCTACCCGATCCTGCTCGCGCTGAACGCGGTGCCCAAGATCGCGATCGCGCCGATCCTGGTGGTGTGGTTCGGCTTCGGCCAGGGCCCGAAGGTCGTCCTGGTCGTGCTGGTGTGCGTGTTCCCGGTGGTCATCTCGACCGCGTCCGGGATGAAGTCCACACCGCACGAGCTCGTCGAGCTGCTGCGCTCGTGGGACGCCTCCCGGCGTCAGGAGTTCTTCAAGCTGCGGTTCCTCCACGCGCTGCCGCAGATCTTCGTCGGCCTCAAGGTGGCCATCTCCCTCGCGGTCATCGGCGCGGTGATCGCGGAGTTCGTCGGCGCCGACGCCGGCCTCGGGTTCGTCATCGTGCAGTCCGGCGCCAGTGCCGACACGTCGCTGGCCTTCGCCGCGATGACCCTGCTGGCGATCATGAGCATCGCGTTGTTCCACGGGCTGGCATTCCTCGAGCGGAAGCTGTTGCCGTGGGCCGAGGAGCACCGGTGAAACTTTCAGAAGTGCCGGATACGCCGTGAAAACAAGCCCGCTTTCTTGACGTTGTGCCGAGCCGGGTGCTGTCACTGCTTTCGCCCTCCCGTACGGCTGAGGTCGCCGGCACTCGCGAGCGCGGCCCACCGAGCTGTGGAAGCCGAGTGACGCCCGACGGTGAGGCCGGTCCTGCTCACGGCTCGGACGGCGCATCCCGCGGACCGGCCAATCCGTGCAGCACGAGATCCGAGACGACGTCGGCGACACCCTCCGGCTCCCCGCCCGCGGGCAGGGCGTGGTTGAGCCCGGCCAGCAACACACCCACCGCGGCCGCCAGGAGCTCGGGGTCGCCGGGTAAGTCACGTCGGGTCTCCAGGTGCCTTCGCAGCGGCGCCGTCCAGGTGGTCAGCTCCTCCCGGAAGCGCCCGGACGCCGGGGCCGCCGCGATCGCCGACTGCAGCAGGGCGATCGCCGTCGGGCGGTGGGTGCGCAGCGCTTTCCAGCAGGCCGCCACGTACTCGCGGAGCGGCTCGGTGCCGGCGGGGTCGCCGGCCGGCACCGAGCCGAGCTCGGCGCGCAGCGTCTCCAGGAGCTCTTCCTTGTCGCTGAAGTGCGTGTAGAACGACCCGGCCGCGCGCCCGGCCGCGGCGGCGATGTCGGTGACCCGCGTGTCGAGGTAGCCGCGTTCGGTGAACAGCCGCTTGGCCGCGGCCAGGAGGTCCGTCCGGGTCCGGGCGGCGAGGTCGGCTCGCGTGCCCATCAGCCGGCGAGGTGGGGGAGGAGGCGATCGGCCGACGCCCGCAGGCCGTCCCGGACCGTGCCGAGGTCCACGTCCAGCAGGGTGTGACCGCGTTTGCGCCAGCGTCCGGCGACCATGACCGCTTCGATGTCCGCGGCGGTCGCGTACAGCGCGGTCGCGATCGGGTTCGGGCCGGCACCGTCGAGGACGACGAGGTCGGCCTGCAGGCCCGCGTCGAGCCGGCCGACGCGGTCGGCGAGGCCGAGTGCGCGCGCCCCTTCGACCGTCGCCCAGGCCAGCGCCTGCTTGGCGGTGATCGTCGCGGTGAGGGCGAACGAGCCGGTGTCCTGCCGGTGCCGCTCGTGGTCGTGACCACGCTGGGCGGCCAGGGCGATCCGGGCGGCGGAGAGCACGTCGGTGGGCGTGACGGCGTCGGTGTCCGTGCCCAGCGACGGCGCGGCGCCCAGCCGGAGCAGGTGCCCCGTCACCGGGGAGCCGTGGCCCTGGCCGAGTTCGTTCTCGGGCGTGCAGGTGATGCTCGCGCCCGCGTCGACCAGGATTTCGAGCCACTCCTCGGTGAGCCCGGCGCCGTGCACGACGTTCGTCCTCGGGCCCAGCAGCCCGGCGGCCCGCACGGCCGCCCACGCCGGGCCGGGCGCTCCGCCGCTCTGGTGCATCGACACGACGAGCCCGCGTTCGGCGGCGGCGCGGAAGTCGGCGACCGCGGCGTCCGGAGTGGACAGTTGAGGGCCGCGGACGGCCATGCCGATGGTGAGCAGCGGTCCGCCGGTCAGCCGGTCGACCTCGGTGACCGGGTGGGGCGCATCGGCCGCGGAGTACGGGGTGCCGTGCAGGAACACCCCGCGGACGCCGGACGCCCGGAGCCCGTCGAGCGCGGCGTCGGTGTGGTCCGGCGTCGGCGTGTTGTGGCACCAGTCGCCCACGGTCGTGGTGCCGCGGTCCAGCTGGCCCAGCGCGCCGGCGAGGCTGCCGATCCGCAGGTCTTCGGGGCGGTAGTGGCGGGCCACGGCGCCGTGCAGGCGGCCGAGGTAGTCCGCCAGCGTCCAGTCGGCGCCGACACCGCGCAGCGCGGTCTGCCACGTGTGCAGGTGGGCGTTCACCAGGCCGGGCAGGATGATCCGGCCGGTGACGTCGACGACCTCCGCGCCGGCGGCGTCGAGGCCGCTGCCGACGGCGGCGATGGTGTCGTCTTCGATCAGGACGTCGGCGCGTTCGCTGTCCGGCCGGTTCGGGGCCATGGTGATGACCTGCGCACCGCGCAACAGGACGCGGTTCATCCGGCGACCTCCGGCGTCATGGTGCGCACCGCGGCGCGGGTCGAGGCGAGGAAGTCGCGGGTCGCGATGTGCCCGAGGTAGCCGTCGGGTCGCACGAGCAGCAGCGCGTCGCCCTCGATGCCGTGGCTGCGGCGGACGTCCGGCTCGTCGACGGTGATCCGCCGCACCGGGACGCCGGCGGCCGGCCAGCCGAGTTCGCCGCTCGCCGCGGCGGCCTCCGGGCCGAACGCGACGAGGGTGAAGTGCGGTCCCCGGTAGGTGTCGAACAGCCGCGCGCCGGGCAGGTCGGCGTCCGGCGCGCGGTCGCCCGCCTGCAACGTCCTGGTGCGGTCGCGGCCGGCCGGGGCGAGGGGGCCGCCGCGGTAGGTCAGCGACAGCTGCTGCTCGTCGTTGCCGCGGCGCAGGCTGGAGGGGTCGAGTTTGGCGAGGCCTTCGTACTTCTTCGTGGACAGGCCGAGCACGCCCGCGGCGATCGGCAGGCGCTCGGCTTCGTAGCTGTCCAGCAGTTCCGGGTCGGCTCCGGCGAGGACCTGGCCGAGTTTCCAGCCGAGGTTGTAGGCGTCCTGGATGCCGGTGTTGAGGCCCTGGGCGCCGGCCGGGGTGTGCACGTGCGCGGCGTCGCCGGCCAGAAAGACGCGCCCGCGGCGGTAGGCCTCGGCGAGGCGGATGTTCGGCCGGAAGACCGACCGCCACCGGATGTCGTGCACGGCGATGGCCCGGTTGCGGGTGTGGGCCCGGATCCGCCGGGTGATCGCGTCCTCGCCGTCGGGCGGTTCTTCGTCCGGGGCGAGGCGGATCATCCATTGGAACAGGTCGCTGTGCGGCAGCGGGCACGCGCCGGCGAACCGGCCCTTCACTCCCGGCCAGACGTGCCAGCGATCGCGGGACAGGCCGGTGGTGACGGCGTCGACGATCAGCATCCGATCTGCCTCGCGGGTCTCGCCCAGGAATCCCAGCCCGAGGTGCTTGCGGACGGCGCTCGATCCGCCGTCGGCGCCGACGAGGTAGCGGGCGGTGATCCGTTCGGAGCCGTCGTCGCCGAGCACGGTGGCGGTGACCGACGTGCCGTCCTGCTCGAACCCGGTGAGTTCGCGGCCGTACTCGACCTTGCCGCCCAGCTGCTCGAGTCGGTCGTGCAGCGCGGCGTCGGTGCGGTACTGGGGCATCAGCCGCGTGTTCGGGTAAGGGACGTCGGCGGTGCGCCCGCGGTTGCGGAACATCCGCCACGGGACGGTGACCGGGCCCAGGTGAAGGCCGAGGCGGGGGTAGTCGCTGCTGCCGGCGAGGACGTCGTCGAGCACGCCGAGGTCGTCGAAGACCTCGAGGGTGCGCGGCTGGAGGCCTTTGGCGCGGGAGCCGTCGAAGGAGTGCGGGGCCTTGTCGATGATCCGGACGCCGAGACCGCGGCGGGCCAGGTCGATGGCCAGCGTGGTGCCGGCCGGGCCGGCGCCGGCGATCAGGACGTCGAGGGGTTCGGTCATGGTTCGAGCCGATCGGGGTGGGGAACGGCGAACGACGCGAGCAGGTCGCCGACGTCGTCCGGCCGTTCGAAGGGGGCCATGTGACCGCATTCGGTGATCACGTGGGTGTGCCGCGGGCGCAGCAGGTCGTGCACGGTGCCGAGGTGGGTGATCGGGGTGACCTGGTCGTCGTCGCCCCACACCACCAGGACCGGGAGACCCAGGGCACCGGTCGACCGGAAGAGCTCCTGCCGCTCGTACAGCGGGAAGTCCTGCAGGGTCTGGAAGAACGCGTAGAGGGAACCTTCGTAGCGGTAGGCGTCCCGCACCATCGCGACCAGCTGGGCGGAGAGGGCGGGGTCGCGGACGTTGTGCCCGAGATGCTCTTCCAGGAGCTTGCGGCCGAAGCGCCGGGCGACGAATCCGGCGAGGAAATCGTTGCGCAGCAACCGCTGCGGCAGCGGCCGCGAACCCAGCCCGGCCGGGCCCACGATCGTGAGCGTGGCCACGGTCGCCGGGTCCCGGTTCGCGTAGGCCATCGCGACCAGGGCGCCCATCGACGTACCGACCACGTGGTGCGGTCCGGGGAGGCCCAGCGCGGCGGTGAGCTCGGCCAGCTGCCGGACGAACAACGCTTCGTCGTAGCGGCCCCGGACCCGGTCGGAATAGCCGCGGCCGTAGGCGCTACAGGCCAGGGTGCGCAGGCCGCGGGCGTGCAGCCGCGCGGCGAGTCCGTCCCAATAGGACAAGGGGATGGTGATCCCGCCGACCAGCACGGCGAGCTCCCCGCCCTCGGGGCCGGTCAGCTCGTAGTGGGTCACCCCGTCGGACAGGGTGACGAAGTCACCGCGCAGGGTCCGGCGCGTGGCCGCGTCGAGCCGGCGATCCTCCTCGGTGGCAACGAAGTACTTCATCGCAGGAACTCCCTGATCGCCGTGGCCACCCAGTCCGGGTCCTCTTCCGGCAGCAGGTGCCCGCCGTCGGCGTGCACACGCTCCAGAGCGCCGGGGATGTCGCGGGCGAAGTGCTGTCCGTCGACGCCGGCGCTGCGCAGGACCAGCGTCGGGACGGCGAGCTTCGGGAGTTCGCCGCTGCGGTCCGGTTGGTCGGTGTTGGCGAAGTCGACGAACGCCGACCGGTTCCCCGGACGGCTGGTCAGCGCGTGCACCCGGTCGACCAGGGCGGCATCGACGATCCCGGAGCGCGCGCCGACGGCTTCCCGCAGCCCGCGTTCGGTCGCGCCGCGCGGCAGCCACCGCCGCAGCAGCGGGCGCAGCAGGGGGTTGCGGGCCAGCCGCAGCCCGGCGGGCAGTGTCTTGCCCGGGTAGCCGGTGGCGTTGACCAGGACCAGCGCGTCCACCCGGTCCGGGGCGTCCAGGGCCAGGTTCCACGCGATGTTGCCGCCCAGCGAATTCCCGGCCAGCGCGAAGTGCGGCACCTGCAGCGCGGTCAGGAAGCGGGCGATCGTGCCCGCGTAGGTCCGGACGCGGTAGTCGCGGTCGGGCCGCGGGCCGGTCCGCCCGAAGCCCGGGAGGTCGGGGCGGATCACGTCGTAGGACGACGACAACAGCGCCGCCACCCGTCCGAAGCCCTCCAACGACGACCCGCTGCCGTGCAGCAGGACCACCGCAGGCCCGTCACCTGCGCGGACGTAGTGGATTCGCTGGCCGTTGACCTTCAGTGACTGGGTGCTCTCCATAATGGCAACAGTGTTGCCGTTATTGCGTGGGGTGTCAACCAGCGGTCATACTCACGGGTGTGATCAGTTCGTCCTCGCCGAGCACGTCCACCGGCCGGTCCCGCGGCCGTCCTGCCGTCCCGCTGGACCGCATCCTCGCCACGGCCCTGGAGCTGGTGGACGACGAAGGCGCCGAAGCGCTCTCGATGCGAAGCCTCGCGCAACGCCTCGAATCGGGAACGGCCACGCTGTACCGCCACTTCGGCAACCGGGCGACCTTGGTCACCGCCGTCGTCGACCGCGTGTTCGGCGAAGTCGAACTCGACCCCCGGGCACTGGCCCAGCTGAAGTGGGACGAGGCCTGCCGCACGGTCGCCCAGTCGATGTTCGACACACTGGGCCGCCACCGGAAGATCGCGCCCCTGCTGATGGAGCAGACGCCGACAGGGCCGAACGCCATGCTGCTGCGGGAGCGCTGCCTGGCAATCCTGCTGGAAGGCGGCTTTCCGCCGAGCTTGGCGGCGCGCGCCTACGCGACCCTCGCGCGCTACGTCCTCGGCTTCGCAATCCAGCTGGCCGGTTCCGGGGACGACGCCGAGCGCGCGTCGGCGCATTTCCACAACGTGTCGCCGGCGGACTTCCCGGCCACCCTCGCGGTCGCGGACTCGTTGCCGGTCCCCCTGGAGGACGAGTTCACCTTCGGCCTGAACCTGATCATCGACGGCCTGCGCGGCTTCGAGCGGAGGTAGCCGATCGGCTACCTCCGCCGCGCGCTCTTTCCAGCGTTCCGGCGACTCTTCCGGCGGCCTGCCGGCCGCTCCTAGGGTGACCCCGGAGCACCGCGGAATCGCTCAGCCCCCAGGTCGCCGATTCATTCGCAGGAAGGGTTCCGGGCACATGACGGAAAGCACCGTGGCCAGTTACGCCCTGACCGAGGCCGAACTCGAGCAATTCAATCGGGACGGTTACTACGGTCCGTTCGACGTGTACGCACCCGAGGAAATGGAATCGTCACTGCAGGCGATCCGGCCGAAGCTCGTCGATGCCCGGCAGGGGGTGTACCACCAGGGCGAGGCCCTGTCCGGCACCACCAACCTGGCCAGTTACGACCGGCACCTCGACGTGGACTTCCTCGCCCGGCACATCGTCCGCCCCCAGCTGGTCGACCGCGTGACCAGCGTGCTCGGCGAGAACGTCCTGTGCTGGCGCAGCGAGTTCTTCCCGAAGTACCCCGGGGACGAAGGCACCGACTGGCACCAGGCCGACAATTTCGCCAACGTCGGCAAGCACCCGCAGATCGTCTGGCCGGAGGACGCGGGTTTCGGGGGCGCGCTGACCGTGTGGACGGCCTTCACCGAGGCGACCGTCGAGAACGGCTGCCTGCAGATCATCCCGGGTTCGCACAAGACGATGAACTACGACGAGAACAAAATCATCGAATACGATTCGGAGATCATCAACAAGCAGGACAAGAACGGCGTCCGCCGCGGGTTCTACGGCTACGACTACAGCCAGCTCCAGAAGGACCCGAACTGGACGCCGGACGAGTCGAAGGCGAAGTCGCTGGTCATGCGGCAGGGCCAGGCCGTGATGTTCTGGTCCACCTTGATGCACGCGTCGCACCCGCACGAAGGCAAGACCGACAAGATGCGGCTGGGCTTCACCGCGCGCTACGTGCCCACGTCCGTGCGCGTGTACCCCTACCAGGACACGCTCGCCGAGTACGGCGTCGAGGTGAGCCTGGAGAAGTTCGGCTGCGTCCTGGTGTCGGGCCGGGACGAGTTCGGGCACAACCGGTTCGTCGACCGCACGGTCAACGGCGTGCCGTTCGCGCCGGTCCGATGAGCGTGCCGGACGCCGCTGCGCGGTCCGTGACCTGCTCCGCCGCGGCCCTGGCCGCGCACCGGCGGATCAACGACACCGCACGTCCGTACCCGCGCGACGCCAGCGTGCCCGAGCGGTTCGAATACTGGGCGCGCCGCCGGCCGGCCGCGCCGGCGATCGTCCAGGGCGACCGGGTGCTCGGCTATCGGGAACTCGACCGCCTCGCCAACGGCCTCGCGCACCGCCTGCGAGACGCCGGAGTCGGGGCGGGCACGACCGTGGCCGTTTGCGTCCCGCGCTCGCCGGAGCTGCTCGTCGCGTTGCTCGGAATCCTCAAGGCGGGGGGAACCTACGTCCCGCTGGACCCCGGCTGGCCGGACGAACGGCTCCGCACGGTCGTCGCCGACAGCGGGTGCCTGCTCGTGCTCGGAGCCGGTGACCCGGAGCCGGCGACCCGGTTCCCGGGCACCCGGGTGCTGCCCTTGGGACCGGACACCACGACCGGACACGACACCGGCCCGGGGTACGCGCTGGAGGCGGAGGACATCGCCTGCATCAACTTCACCTCCGGGTCCACCGGCCGCCCCAAGGGGGTGCCGATCCGCCACCGGGGCATCGTCCGGCTGGTGCACGCCGCCAGCTACGGCACGCTGGACGAGCGCAGCAGGGTACTGCAGGTGACGCCGGTGACGTTCGACATCGCCACCTGGGAGATCTGGGGTGCGCTGCTCAACGGCGGGACGTCGGTGCTCTACCCGGCCGAGTTCGTGCGGCTGTCGAAGGTCGGCGAAGTGATCAAGCGCGGCGGGGTGAACATCCTGCTTCTGACCACCGCGCTGTTCAACTCGATCGTCGACGAGGCACCGGAAGCGCTGGAGACGGTCGCCACGATCACCACCGGCGGCGAGGCGCACTCGCCCCGGCACATGGCCAAGGCCGTCCGCACCTACGGGCCCGGCCGGGTGGTCAACCTGTACGGCCCGACCGAATGCACCTGCATCGCCACGTCCTTCCCGGTGGACGAGCCACCGGCGGCCGACGTGCCGCTGCCGATCGGCAAGCCGATCCAGAACACCCGGGTCTACGTGCTGGCCGGCGACGCGGACCGGCTCTGCGCGCCCGGCGAGACCGGGGAACTGTGCCTGGCCGGCGACGGGCTCGCGGCCGGGTACCTCGGAATGCCGGAGCTGACCGCGAAGACGTTCGTGCACCGCGAGATCGACGGCGTGCCCGAACGGCTCTACCGGTCCGGTGACCGCGGCCGGCTCCGGCCCGACGGTGATCTCGTGTTCGAAGGCCGCTGGGACGACCAGGTCAAGGTGAACGGCTTCCGGATCGAACTCGGCGAGATCACCCACCACCTCAACACCCACCCGCAGGTCAAGCGCAGCTACGTGACCGTGCGGGACAACCGCGGGGACAAGGCCCTGGTGGCGTTCGTCGTGCCCGCGGCGCCCGGCGCCGGTTCCGAGCGGTTGCGGGAGCACCTGGCCGCGAAGCTGCCGCGCTACATGGTTCCGGCGCAGATCCACCTGTGCGACACGTTCCCCCTCACCCCGAACGGCAAGATCGACGGCCGCGCCCTGCTGGCCGCGTTCGCGCCGACGGCGACTTCAGGAGTGTTCTCATGACGGAAGCCAAGACCGGCACCGAAGCCGAACTCGCGGCGATGTGGCGGGACCTGCTCGGCGTGCCCGCCGTCGGCCCCGACGACGACTTCTTCGAGGCGGGCGGCACCTCGTTGACGGCGATCAAGCTGCTGCAGCGCGTGGAAAAGCGGTTCGGTCCGGAGGCGCTGGCGCCGGACACGCTCTACGACGACCCCCGCCTGGGCAGCGTCGCCGCGGCGATCGACGAATCGGCGCGGCACGGGTGACCTCGACGATCCGGCCCGTGCCCGTCTGCTGGGACCTGGCCGGTCGCCCCGAGGACGCGGTCGAAGCCGTCGTGCGGGCACTGGCCAGGGCCTGCCCGGCGGTACGGCACGAGCCGGTCCCGTGGCGGCGGACGCTCCTGCGCGGCACGCCGGCCGAGCGCGAGGCCGGGCTTGCCCGGCTGGCGTGGCGGCTGGCCCGCTCACCGCTCGACGCGCCGGTCCGGATCGTGCTGGCCGGGCCCGGCGACGGCCGGTGGACGCTGCTCGCCGCCGACCGCCCGGACGTGGCGGCGAGCGGCTGGGCCGAGCGGCTGCTCGGCCTGCCCCGGCGCCCGGCCGCGACCGCCACCGGCGCGGCGGGACCGCGGCCGGTGTGGCAGCGCGACCACCCGCTGCCGCCGTCGGGCCCGGCGGCACTAGCCGTCCCGGTCGAGCCGGAGCTGCTCGACCGGTTTCCCGGCAGCCGCGCGGAGACCCTCGCGGCACTGGCGGCGGCGCTGGTCGCCCGGCACGGGCGGCACCGCGACGTCGTCGTGGACGTCGCCCGCGGCGCCGGCTTCGGCGGGATCGCCGCCCGGCCGGTGCCGGCGGCGATCCGGCTCACCGTGGCGGCCAACCAGCCGGTCAGCGAGCTGCTGGCCCGCTTCGCCCACGCCCGGCCCGACTCCGGCGTGCCCACGCTCACCGTGGCCGTGCCGGAGCCGCGGCCCCGCGCGTTCGGGCCGTTCACCCCGCGGCCGGTGCCGCGGCTCGACGGGGGCTGCGGCTTGTGGCTGACCGTCACCGACCGCATCACCTGCTGGTTCGACCCCGGCCCGGCCGATCCCGAGCGGGTCGAGACGTTCGTCCGGCACCTGGCTTCGCTCGTCACGGACGCCGCGGAACGGCGACACCTGACGCCGGCCCGCCTGCGGGTGCTCGGCCGCGACGAACGCACCCGGCTGCTCCCGGGCGCCGTCTCGACCGCACCCGCCACGCCGCTCGCCGAGCGGGTGCAGCGGTGGGCGCGGACCACGCCGGACGCCGAGGCGGTGGTGTCGCACCGGGAAACCTTGTCCTACCGGGAGCTGGCCCGCCGGGCCGCCGCGCTGGCCACCCGGCTGCACACCGCCGGAGTCGGCCCGGACGTGCCGGTCGGGCTGTGGCTGCCGCGCTCGGCCGACCTCGCCGTCGCCGCCGTCGGGGTCCTGCTCGCCGGCGGCGCGCACGTGGCTCTGGACGCCGCCGAGCCGCCCGGCCGCGTCCGGGCGTTGCTCGCGCGCGCCGGCGCCGGCGTGATGATCACCCCGGGGCTGCGGGTCGAGGTGGTCGACCCCGAGGCCGTGCCCCGGCGGATCGTCCGCGGCGCACCCGGACTGTGCTGCATAGCGTCCTCCGCGAAGGCGGACGGGGTGCTCGTCCCGCACGAGGCGGTGGCCAACGTGGTCGGCTGGTGTGGAACGACACTCGGCTTCGGCCCCGGCGACCGGGTCGCGCAGCTGGCCCGGGCCGGCACCGGCGAGTGGGAACTGGAGACGTGGTCGGCGCTCGGCACCGGCGCGGCCCTCGTGATCGCTCCCGGCGGTGCCGACGCGGCGTGGCTGGCGCACAGCGGTGCCACCGTCGCCTTCACCCCGCCCGGGCTGGTGCCCGCGACCTGGCCCGCCGAGACCGCGATGCGCCTCGCCGTCGTCCACGGCCGGGCGGATTCCCCGGTTCCCCGCGGGCTTCCGTTCCGGGTCTGGCAAGGCTACGGCTCCCCCGAGACCGGGCTGCTGGCCACCTGCGGCGAGCTGCCACCGGGTGCGGCGGGCGTTCCGATCGGGGCGCCTCTGCCGAACGTCCGGGCCTACGTGCTCGACGAGGGTGGGGAACCGGTCCCGCCGGGCGCGGTCGGCGAGCTCCACGTGGGCGGTGCCGGCGCGGCTCGGGGCCACCTCGGGCGGGCGGAACGGCGGCGGTCGCCGTTCAGCGACGACCTCCTCGCGGGCGGCCGCCGGTACGCCACCGGCGATCTCGTCCGCCGCCTCGGCGACGGCACGCTGGAGCTGCTCGGCCACGCCGACGACCGGATCACCCTGCGCGGCTTCCGGATCGCGCCGGCCGAGGTCGAGGCGGCGCTGCGCCGCAACAGCGTGGTCGGCGACGCGGCGGTGGTGGTGACCCGCGGCGACCGGCTCGTCGCCTACGTCACCCCCTCCGACGCCGACCCCGAACAGCTGCGCCGCGACCTCGTCGGCGTCCTGCCCGCGTTCATGGTGCCCGACACCGTCGTCCCCCTCGCCACGTTGCCGCGCACCACGCACGGTCTGCTCGACCGCCGGGCGCTGGCCGTGGCCCCCGGACCACCGGCCCGCTGAGGGGAAAACCCGTGACTCCGCATCCCTGGTACGCGACCTTCGACCCCCGTCCGGACGCACCGGTGCGGCTGTACTGCCTGCCCTGTGCCGGCGGCTCCGCCGAGATGTTCCGCCCCTGGGCGGAATTCCTGCCGCCGGGGCTCGAGCTGCGGGCGATCCGGCTGCCCGGCCGCCACGCCCGGCACCCGCGGAACGCGTTCGCCGACTTCGACACCGCGGGCGACGAGCTCGCCGAAGCGCTGGCCGCCGAGCTCCGGCCGCCGTACGTCCTCTTCGGACACAGCATGGGCGGGTTGATCGCCTACCGGATGCTGCGCGCGGTCGAACGGCGCGGCCTGCCCCAACCGGCGCTGTTCGTGGTCGCGTCCTGCCTCGTCCAGGGCATCGCGGTGGACCGGCTGCCGGACCCGGCCGGCTCGGACGAGCGGTTCCTGGGCGTACTCCGCCGGTTCGGCGGGATGCCGCCGGAGGTGCTGGCGGACGAAGAGGTCCTCGCGTTCCAGCTTCCCGTGCTGCGCGCGGACTTCCGGCTCTGCCGCTCGTACGTCTACCGCGGCGGCGAACCGCCGCTGCGGGTGCCGCTGCGGGTCATGGGCGGCACGACCGACGTCATCACACCGCACCGGCACCTGGCCGCGTGGCGGCACCACACCCGGCGTTACCTCGGGCTGCGCACGTTCCCCGGCGGGCACTTCTTCCTCCGCGACCAGGTCCGCCCCGTCGTCGGCGCCCTGACCGACGACGTGGCGGACCTGGTCAGCGGATGATGTGGATGCCGATCCGGCACGGCACCGAGCGCGACTGCGCGCCGGGCAGGGCGGGGGCGGGCGGTGTGCCGTCGCCGAGCACCTCGCGGATCGCGGCGGCGTGCTCGGGGTTGAGCAGGAATTCGATCCGGGCCGGGTGCGGGCCCGGCCCGAGCACGATGTGGAACGAAACCTCCTGCCCGCTCCGCGGGCACACGGTCAGGAATCCGTCCACGACCCCGGGGATCGCGGCGGGGCGGACGTCGGGCAGCTCGGTCATCGGATCGGCTCCGGGACTGTCGAAGGGGTCAGTGCGGTGATGAGCAGGGGGACGACCTCGCGCCAGTCCCCGACGATCCCGACGTCCGCGGCGCCGAACAGCGGCGCGGCGGGGTCGGTGTTGACCCCGAGCACGAACCCCGCGCCCCGGGTGCCGCAGAGGTGGTTGAACTTGCCGCTGGTGCCGATGGCGACGTAGAGCCGCGGCGCCACGCTCCGGCCGGTCACCCCGACCTGCCGCGCACGGGGCAGCCAGCCGCGGTCGGTCACCTTGCGGGTCGCGGCCAGGTCCGCGCCCAGCACTTCCAGCAGCGGGGCGAGCAACGGGTAGTCCCCGGGCGGCACGCCGGCACCGACGCCGACCACGGCCGAGGCCACGGCCAGCACGTCGATGTCGTCGTCGCGCTCACGCGCCACCACCCGCACCCGGCTGCCGGGCGGCACGGGCAGGTGCGGCCCCTGGGCGGCAACGGCGACCCGCGGCGGTGGCAGCGGCAGCGCACCGCCACGCAACGTGACCACCCGGGTCGGCGGGGAGCACGTCACCGCGGCCAGCATGCTGCCGCTGAACGCCGGTTTCCAGCACACCAGGTCCCCGTCGGGACCGGCTTCGACGTCGACCGCGTCCCCGGCCAGCCCGAGCCCGAGCCGGGCCGCCGTCCGCGCGGCGACCTCGCGGCCCCACATCGTCGACGGGGCCAGCAACGCCCACGGCCGGTGCTCGGCGCACCAGGTCGCGAGACTGGCGGCGACGTCTTCCTCGACCGTCGAGCCGTTGACCGCGACCACGGTGTCCGCGCCCCACGACCCGGCGATCGCCGGGGACAGCGCGCCGGTGGCCAGTGCGGTCACCGGACGGCGGGTGACCGCGGCGATCCGGGCGGCTGCGCCGAGCATCGCGCGGGTGTGCCGGTGGCGGCCCGGCTCGGCGAGCACGGCGACGGCGCCGGTTCCGGTGAGGCCGGCGACGCGGTCGGGCACCGGGGGCGCGGAGGTCCCGGCCGCACGGTCGAACGCCCCCAGCTCGGTCAACGTCGCGACCGCCCGCTCGACCTGGGTGCCGAGGTCGCCCGGGAAGCGCAGCCGCATCCGGGTGCCCGCCATCGCGCGGGTCCGCCCGACGACGGTCCGGCTGCCGTCCTGGCCCCAGGGCCCCGGGCCGAGCGCGGCGGCCCCGACGCGGACGATCTGCTCCGCCGGGACAGCGGCACGGGCGTCAGGGCGTGCCTTGGCCGGTGTGATGAGCCGCTCGGCGCAGCTGATCAGCACGGGCAACGGCAGCTCGAGCTCGACGCACCCGTCCTCGTGCTCGCAGCGGGCGCGTACCCGGCCGTCCTCGACGGCGAGCCGCCGGACGCCCGCCGCCATCGGCAGCCCGAGCAGCTCCGCGACCTGCGCCGGCGTCTGCGCGGTCTCGGCGTCCACGGAGTTGCGCCCGCAGAGCACCAGGTCGACCGGGCCGAGCCGGCGCAGCGCGGCGGCCAGCGCGCGGGCGGTGGCCAGGGTGTCGCTGCCCGCGAACGCCGGATCGGTGACCAGCACGCCGCGACCGGCCCCGCAGGCGATGGCCTCCCGGAGGCAGTCTTCGGCCGCGGGCGGCCCGAGCGTGACGACCGTGCAGGTGCCGCCGGAGTCCCGGGCGAGCTGGACGGCCTTGGCGACCGCACGACGGCAATAGGGGTTGAGCTCCAGTTCGACGCCGGTGCGCGCGAGCCGCCCGTCCTCGCCGAGGACCAGCTCCTCGGCCCGGGGAACCTGTTTGACGAGCGCGACGGTGTGCAGGGGGCGGGTCATCCGGCTCCTCCGGCGAGGCGGTCCGCGCGGTTGACCGCGCTGGCGATGGCTTCCAGCGACGCGCTGAGCGTGTTGCCGTCGATCCCGGCGCCCCAGAGCGTGTGACCGCCGACGCGGCATTCGACGTAGGCGGCGGCTTCGGCGTCGCTGCCGGTCGCGATCGCGTGCTCGACGTAGCCCAGCACCTGGACCTCGATCCCGGCGACGCCGAGCGCGGCCGTGAACGCGGCGATCGGGCCGTTGCCGACACCGGTCAGGTCCCGGCGCTCGCCGTCGATGACGACCTCGGCGGTGATGACGCTCTTGCCCTCCTCGGTGGTCAGCGCGTGCCCGTGCAGCCGCAGCCGGGCGTCCGGCGCCGGGAGGTACTCGGCGGCGAAGATCTCCCACAGCCGCTTCGGCGGGATTTCCCCGCCCGCGTCGGTATGGCGCTGCACCACGCGGGAGAACTCGATCTGGAGCCGCCGCGGCAGGTCGAGCTGGTGCTCGGTCTTCATGACGAACGCGACACCGCCCTTGCCGGACTGGGAGTTCACCCGGACCACGGCCTCGTACGTGCGGCCGACGTCCTTGGGGTCGATCGGCAGGTAGGGCATCGTCCACGGCACGGGCCCGGCCGCCTCGGCCACCGCGTGCTCCAGGCGAGCGAACCCCTTCTTGATCGCGTCCTGGTGGGACCCGGAAAAGGAGGTGTAGACCAGATCGCCCGCGTACGGGTGGCGCTCCGGTACGTCGAGCCCGGTGCAGTGTTCGGCCACCCGGCGGACCGCGTCGATGTCGGAGAAATCGATCCCCGGGTCGATCCCCTGGCTGAAGAGGTTCAGCCCGAGCGTGACCAGGCAGACGTTGCCGGTGCGCTCGCCGTTGCCGAACAGGCAGCCCTCGACCCGGTCCGCGCCCGCCAGCAGCGCCAGCTCGGCGGCCGCGACGGCGGTGCCCCGGTCGTTGTGCGGGTGCACCGACAGGCACCGGTGCTCGCGGCGGCTGAGGTTCCGGCTCATCCACTCGATCTGGTCGGCGTAGACGTTCGGGGTGGCGCGTTCCACGGTGGCCGGCAGGTTCAGGATGATCTCGCGGCCGAGGCCCGGCTGCCAGACGTCCATCACGGCCTCGCACACCTGTGCCGCGAACTCCAGCTCGGTGTCGACGAAGATCTCCGGCGAGTACTCGTAGCCGACGTCGCAGCCGGGGAGAATCCGTTCGGCGCACCGGATCACGTGCTCGGTGCCGCGCGTGGCGAGCGCCTGGCAGCCGGCGCGGTCGAGGCCGAACACGACGTCCCGGAACAGCGGCGCGGTCGCGTTGTACAGGTGGACGGTGGCCGCCTGCGCGCCGCGCAGCGCCTGCACGGTGCGTTCGATGAGGTCCTCGCGCGCCTGGGTGAGCACGGAAATCCGGACGTCGCCGGGAATCCGGTCCGATTCGACCAGCGCGCGGACGAAGTCGAAATCGGCCTGGCTGGCCGCGGGGAACCCGACCTCGATCTCCCGGTAGCCCATGCGCACCAGCAGGTCGAACATGCGGAGCTTGCGGTCGGGACCCATCGGGTCGATCAAGGCCTGGTTGCCGTCGCGCAGATCGGTCGAGAGCCAGCGCGGTGCGCGGGTGAGCACCCGCCCCGGCCAGCTGCGGTCCGGCAGGGAAACCGGCGGGAACGGCGTGTAGCGCCGGAATTTTTCCATGGCGTCCTCCACTGCGGCCGGGACCCGGGCATCGTGTGCACCGGGTCCCGGCCGGCGAGCCCGGCTCCTCGTGGGGCCGGGCGGTCAGGCGGTGATGAGCTCCTCGGCCGGCCGGCCCGAGGCGAGCAGCGCGGCGTCGAGCACGTCCCACAGCGCGGCCAGCGAGTCGAGGAAGACGTCGACGCCTTCCACGATCAGCGCTTCCGTTTCGGCGTTGAGCACCGACCCGACGGCGGCGATCGCGTTCTTCTCGTGCTGTTGTTCGGCACCGATTTCGCCCCAGTGCTCGAGCAGGTAGTGCATCTCGGCGTCCGCCAGGTCGGCGCCGTAGGTGCCGGCGTCGACCAGCGCGACCTTCTCGCCCGGGATGAGCTGGCGGTTGGAGATCATCTCCAGGGCCAGCGCGGTGCCCAGGTTGCGGATCGTCGACTCGCGATCGACCTGCTGGCGGCCGTCGAACGCGGCTCGCGCGCGGCGGGTCTGCGCCAGCAACCCGGTCCGCGGGTCGTAACCCGGCAGGCCGGCCAGCAGTTCGTCGGAGAACGTCTTCAGCCCGGCCTCCACGCCCTCCTGGTCGTAGAGGTCTTCGAACACCTCGCGCCCCGCGGCGCGGTTGACGATGTAGCCGGCCATCGTGGCCAGCTCCGGCGCGTGGTTTTCTTCGCTTTCCACGATCTCCTGCAGCAACGCGCTTTCCGTGGACAATTTGTGCATCGCCAGTGCCTCCGGGAACTTTCCGCCGGGGCGGGTCGCGTCGCAGAAATTGCGAATCTGGTGGAACAGCGCGCCGACCGCCGCCGGCTTCGGCGGCTGCGCGGCCCAGTGGTCGAAGATCGGATGCCGGTAGCACCGGTGGGAGCGAATGCGGTTCACGAGGTCGTCAATGGCGATGGACATGGCTGTGCTGCACCTCCGTCGTGGAAAGGAGCGCCGAATGGGCCCAGCGCGGGAAATGTGCTGACGGGTCCCCCAGAGGTGATCCTCGAGTGTTCCCGGTGTTGTCGAGAATACCGGAGAACACCGGGCGGAGAACGCGACAGCCTTGCGACTTCCGCGCGGCACACGGCAGAATATTGCGTCATGGACCGGATCGATCTGGCGATCCTCGCCGAGTTGCAGGGCAATGCGCGTCTGTCCAATGCGGAGCTGGCCGAAAAGGTCGGGCTCACCCAGTCACCCTGCCTGCGGCGGGTGCGTCAGCTCGAACGCAACGGGACCATCCGCGGCTACCACGCCCGGCTGGACCACGACACCCTGGGGTGCGGTTTCGAGGTGTTCGTGGACGTGCTGATGCGCCGGCAGGACCACGCCACGATCGCGGACTTCGAGCGCGAGCTCACCGCACTGCCGGAAGTGCTGGAGGCGCACCGGCTCTTCGGCGAACCCGACTACCTGCTGCGGGTCGCGGTGGCCGATATCGCCGCGTACGAGAGGTTTTTCACCGATGTGCTCTCGGCGTTGCCGGGGATCGCGAACCTGACCTCACGCCTGACGATGAAGAAGGTGAAGGTCGACTCCGGGATTTCCCTGACCGGCCAGGTGAACCCGGACGTCCGGTGAGGACGGTGCGCCCCAGGGCTGGGCCGCGCGGTAGGCGCGCAGGGCGGCGAGCGGGATCTCCGCCACCGGTGTCCGCGGCGTCCCGTCCGCGAGCAGCACGGTGTGGTCGCGGGGTGCGCCGCTCTCGTCGAACGCGATGCCGTCGCAGACGATCGAGTGCCCGTGCCCCGGGTAGTTGGCCACGGCCACGGCGAGCTTGTTCTCGAACGCCCGGGTCCGCACCTGCCACAGCCGGTTTTCGCACAACGGCCCGGCATTGGGGATCAGGACCACCTCGGCACCGGCGGCCGCGAGCGATCCGGCCGCCTCGGGGAAGACGCGGTCGTAGCACAGCAGCAGCCCGATGCGGACGGTGCGCCCGCCGGGCAGCGCGAGGTCCGCGACCGGATACCCCTCTCCTGCCGAAAGAACCGATTCCCCCGCGAACGTGGCGAGGTGGACCTTCGCGTACCGCAGGACGACATCGCCCGAGGGACCGACGAGCGCGGCGGCGTTGCGCAGGCCGTCCGCGGTCACCTCCAGGTAGGTCGCCACGATCGCGACCCCCGTTTCCGCGGCCGTGCGCGCGGTGTCCGCCAGATACCGGTCCTGCGCCGCCGCGGCCCCGTCCCGGAACGCCGGGGAAGCGGCTTCCCCGGCGGCCGGGAGCCGATAACCGATGTTCCACATCTCCGGGAACACGACGACCTCGGCCCCGCGCCCGGCGGCCTCCCGGGTGTACCGCCGGGCCAGCTCGACGTTTTCCGCCACCCGCCGCCCGGACGAGTACCGCTGCACCACGGCCACCTTCACGAGGCTGCCCCCGCCATCCGCCGCGGGGCGGCGGCCCGGCGGACCACCACCGCGTTCGCGGCCGACTCCGCGAGCAGCCCGGCGGCCAGCGCGACACCGGCGTTGGCGACCCCCGGCAGGGGTCCCCCGGTCAGGGCCGCCGCCACGCCGGTGAGGGCCACGGCGTGCGCGGCGACGCCGGAGAGCAGCCCGGCCGCACGCCCCCGGGCGATGATGAACCCGCGCAATCCCGTCCGAAGCACCCACAACGCCGGGACCACGATCGCCAGCGGCGCCCACCGCAGGCCCAGCGCGGTCGCGTCCGGCGGGGTGCCGAGCAGGCCGCCGAGGTAGCCGCGGCCGAGCGGGCTGAGCACGACAACGGCGTACAGCGCCGCGAAACCGAGAGCCAGTCCCCAAGTCAGCCGGCGGGCGTCGCGCGGGTGCCCGCCGTGCCGGAGGTGGCCGGCCACGACCGACTCCAGGTCGCTGGTCGGCCCGGTGAACAGCGCGAGCAGACCGTAGAGGCCCGGCCAGACGATCAAGGACGGCTCGGCCAGTGCCGAGCGCGCCACGGCCATCGTCGTGATCAGCTGCGGTGCCATGTTCAGCGCGCGCGTGCTCGTCAGGGCCGCGTGCCGGCGCACCAGCGCGCCGAGGCCGGCACCCGGCGCGGTCACGGGTTGCCGCAGCCGGGCGACGGCGGCGCCGAGGATCGCCGCTTCAGTGGCGGCACCGGCGGTCAGGGCGATGCCGCCGACGGCCGCGCCGGCGTCCGGCAGCACCAGGACGAGCGCCCAGGCGGCGCAGGCGGACAACGCCAGCCGGCCCGCGGTGGCCACCGAGATGCCCGCCGTGCGCCGGGCCGCGATGAGCCGGCCGTGGAAGTACCGCCGCACGGCCACCGCGACCGACGCGGGGGCGAGCGCGAGCAGGCAGGTGCGGACCTGGGCGGCGATCCCGTCCGGCAGGTTCGTCGCCACCCGCACCAGCGTGAACAGAGCGGGAACGGTGACCAGCAACGCCAGGACCACCGCGGTGAGGACGCCGACACCGAGCGCGTAGCCGAAGGTGCGGCGGTTCGGCTGGTGGTCGGCGTCGCTCACGACCAGCGGCGTGATGGCCAGCGCGGGGGAGTTGGCCACGACCAGGACCGCCAGCGAGACGCCGAACGCGGCCAGCCCGGCCGCGCCGCCGGCCCCGCGGGCGACCGCGGCCGCGGCGACCGGGATCTCCAGGACGAGCATGGAGGACCCGAACGCCGTCGGCAGCCAGGTCCGGGCCGGCGCTCGCCAGCCGCCGTCCTCAGCGGCCATAGGTGGCGCACGCGCAACCGGGCCGGCTGGTGTAGTCGTCGAATGTGAACGTCAGCCGCCCGGTGTCGATGTAGAGGCTGCGCCCGGCCGTGGCGGCCTCCTTCGCGCCGGAGATCACGCCGATCACCTCGTTGACCGCGATGCCCGCCAGCATGGCCACGGTCGCTCCGGTCAGGCAGGCCGTCTCTTCGGGCCGCAGGATGTCCAGCCCGTGGATGCCGACGCAGCCCCAGCACGGGGTCCGGCCCGGGATCATCGTCGGCCCCACGCGAGCTCCGCGGTCGGTGGCACCGATCGAGGTCAGCGGAACACCGGTGGCCATGCTGGCGTCGCTGGACCACCGGGCGGCGTGCTCGCGCGGGCGGTCGAAGGCGTGGATGAAGAAGTCGGCTCCGTCGATCAGCTCCGCGAGGTCGTCGGCCGAGGCGACCGTGCGCTGGTGCGGGGTGAACTCGAGCCGGGAGTTCTGCCGCGCGAGCCGGCGCCGCAGCACCTCGACCTTGCGCACACCGACGTCCTCCTCGTCGAGCGTGGCGTGCGTCGGGAGGTTGTCCAGGGCGAAGGTGTCGAAGTCGACCGATTCGAGCCGGCCGATCCCGGCCGCGGCCAGCAGCCGCACCAGCGTCGTCCCGCCCGCTCCGGCGCCGACCACCACGACCCGGGCGTCGGCCAGCCGCTGCTGGCCGTCGAAGCCGGTCCAGTCTTCGCGGTCGAACAGCCGCAGGTAATTGATCTGCCTGCTCCACCGCTCGGCGAGCTCCGGGGCGAGGCCGGGGTCCGCCGCCGCGTCCTCGAGGGCACCCGCCGCCTCGAGCGCGGCCAGCCACTTGTCCGCATCGGGGTACCGGGTCGCCAGCTGCTCGCTGGTGGCACTGCCGTCGAGGCCCACCACGAATTCGACGATTTCGTCGGTGGGGTCGGTGACGCGGATCTTGCTCGGGCCGAGGCCGAGGAACAGGTGCGGTTCCCCCTCGCGGCGGTAGACCCGGAGGAAAGGTTTGACTCGGGGGTTTCGCACGCTGATTCCTTTCGAATGCCCCGTTCCCGGATGCGCTTTCCGGCCCTGCCGGACCGGTGCACGACGAGAACCGTGCACCGGTCCGGGTGTTTCCCGGTCAGATCTGGTTGGCGTGCCACTCCTTGACGAGGCCTTCTTCCTCGATGCGCTCGACGGTCATGTCGGTCCACCCCCTCTCCTGCCTGGTTTCCGTTCGCTGGAACGAAATCCGCCCCGACGCGTCCTGCGCGGAGCGGCCGAGGGCAGGCCGGTACCCGGCCACGGCCTGGCGAAGATCTTTGCCCCACAGCGGTTTTCCGGGCCGACAGCGCTCCCTGATCGGCCGCGAACTATGGTTTCATGGGACAGCAGGAGAGTCCACGCACACCGCCCAACTCACGTCATTCGTTCGGCGGGGGACCCACCGGTGAGCCGATCGCGAAACATTCGGTGTGCGTGGCCTTTGGGGACAGGGCAACGGGTGGTGCCGATGCCCGAGGCTGCACAGGGGGACCGGAAGGTGTACGACCAACTGGATCTCGCGTTGCTGCGAGAGCTACAGCGCAACGCCCGGCAGACCAATCGCGAGCTGGCGAAGGCGACGCACGTGGTGCCTTCGACGTCCCTGCAACGCGTGCGCGCGCTGCTCGACCGGGGCGTGGTCACCGGCTTCCACGCGGCGGTGGACCTGCGGACCATCGGCCGCGGGGTCCAGGCGCTCGTGTTCGTCAAGATCCGCCCGCCTTCGCGCCGCGTGATCGACCAGTTCCGGGTGTGGATCATGGAACTGCCCGAGGTGCTCGGGGTGTTCGTCACCTCCGGCGACCACGACTTCGTCATCCACATCGCGGTCGGCGACACCGGCGACCTCTACGGCTTCGTGCTCGACCGCCTGACCCAGCGACCGGAGATCGCCGACGTCTACACGAGCGTCGTCTTCGAGCACGCGCGGGCCACCGTGGTCCAGCCGGCGTCCGACCGCGGCCCGGGGAACGGGAAAGCACGACCGGCCTCGCCCGCCGGGAACGGGCACGCTCGCCCGGGCGAGCCGCGCTGGAGCAGCAGGCGCTGAACGCTCACCGGGGGGAACCGCAGACCGGAAGCGCGACCGGGAGGACACGTGGGGGTTGTCATGGACCGTGGGCCGGCGCCGCCGTTGCCCGCGGGAACCAGGGTGCTCATCGTCGAAGAACAGGAGGTGCTCCGCCGCGGGCTGCTCGCCATCACCGACGCGATCCCGGGCGTCCGCGCCTCGGCCGTCACCGAGATCGGCACGGGCGACGTCGATACCGACGTCACGTTGATCTCCACCACGACCCTGATGAACGCCGAACGGGCCGGGATTTCACTGGACCGGCTGCGGCCGGTGATCGTCATCGCGGCGGCCGCCCAGCCGGGCTCGCTCGACGTCGCCACCAGCAGGCGGGCCAACGGGTACCTGCTCCAGCGCGACCTCACGCCGGGGTCGTTGCGGGACGCGCTGACGCAGGTGCTGCACGGACGGCTGGTGATCCCCGAGCCGATCGCGGCGTACCTGCTCGACCGCGCGCGCAACCACAGCGTGGATCCGCCGCCGCGCCTGGAACACCTCAGTGCGCGTGAGACCGAAGTGCTCAACATGCTCGTGACGGGCGCCAGCAACAAGGAGATCGCCAACCGGCTCGGAATATCGATCCACGGCGTGAAGCGCCACGTTTCGACGCTGCTGAATCAGTTTCACTCGCCGAACCGGGTGCATCTGGTCTCGCATATCCTGCGATCCGGTGTGATATCTTCGCTTGACCCGGGGGCACGATGAGACTGGCTTCGTGAATTGTCAAGGGGGCTGGGGGAAATGGGTTCTGCCGTCGTCGAGCGGCGCAAGATCGGCCTGCGCGAGGCCACCGCGATCGGGGTCGGAGGCGTCGTCGGCGCCGGCATCTTCGTCCTGAGCGGCACCGCGAGCGCGCTGGCCGGTCCCGCCGTGATCGTGGCTTTCCTCCTGGCCTTTCTGTCTTCACTCAGCCTCGCGATGTGCTTCGCCGAGCTCAGTTCCCTGCACGGGGACTCCGGCGGGCAGTACGCCTACGCGAAGGCGCACCTGCCGGGCTGGGTGGCGACCGTGGTCGGCTGGGCGAACGTCGGCGCCTGGGCGTCCGGTGCCGCGTTCGTCGGCCGGGGCTTCGGCGAGCACCTGCACCTGCTCGTCCCGGCGATCCCGGCGACCTCGGGCGCCGTCGTGCTGACCGCCGTGATCGTCGTGGTGAACCTGTTCGGGCTGAAGGTGTCCGGCCGCCTGCAGTTCGTGATCATGCTCGTCGAAGTGCTCTTCCTCGGCGTGTTCATCGTCATCGGCGGCACCAACGTCGACGCGCGCCACTTCACGCCCTTCGTCACGCACGGCTGGTACGGGATCGTCGCCGCGGCCGTCGTCGGGTTCATCGCCCTGCTCGGCTGGGACGCGGTGGTTGTGGCCGCCGAGGAGATCGACCGGCCGCAGCGCACGATCCCGCGGGCCATCTTCGCCAGCCTGGCCATCGTTTTCGTGTTGTACATCGGCCTGCTGGTGGTGATCAACGGCGTCCTGCCCTCCGACCGGCTTCGCGGCACCGCGACGCCGGTGGCCGACGCCGCGGCGGTGCTGCTGGGGCCCGCCGGGATCACCGGGGTCAACGTCATCATCGTCGTGGCGCTGACGGCGACGGTGAACGCGTTCGTCATCGTGATTTCCCGGGCGGCGTTCGTCCTGGCGAGGGACGACCGGATGCCCCGGGTGGTGGCGCGGCGCAACGCGCGAGGGGTGCCCTGGGTGGCGATCCTGCTCGCCGGCGGCAGCCAGATCTGCCTGACCGTGTTCTCCGACCTGGAGTTCGCGGTGGCGGCGACCGGGTTCTTGTACATGATCACTTCGGTCGGCGCGGTGGTGGCGTTGTTCGCCGCCCGCCGCCGGGGCGCCGAAGCGGCGTTCCGCACCCCGCTCTACCCGTTGACCCCGGTGGTCGCGCTGGTGTTGTGCTCGCTGTTCGTCATCGGCACCGGGCCGACCGGCATCGTCGCCGGCACCGCGTGGCTGGTGGTGGGCTTGCTGGGCACGGCCCTGCTCCGGCGCCGGTACGGCCGGGCGGGCTCGCCGGCGGTTCCCGAGGCACCGCACCGGAACTGACCGGCCGCGGCTCACGCCCCGACGACGATCGGCGCCTCGATCCTGCTGACCTCGTTGAGGTTCACCACGACCGAACGGTCGAGGCGGCCGGCGTTGAAGAACACGCGGTCCTGCTCCAGCAACCGGGCGTCGACGCTCAGCGGCAGGTCGAAGATCGAGCCGATGGAGGGCAGCTCCCCGAAGTGGCACCCGGTCGCGGCCTCGAGCTCGGCGACGCTGGCCAGCCGGAGCCGCTTGGCCTGCAGGGGCCCGGCAAGCTCGCCGAGATCGCCCCGCGCATCACCCGGCAGCGCGTGGATGATCAGGTCCTTGCCGCCTTCGCGCTTGTACCGGCGAAGCAGGAGCGCCTTGGCCTGCTGGCTCAGTTGCGAGCCGACGACGCGGCTGTATTCCTCGGCCGAGGCGGCCGGTGGGTGCTCGATCACCTCGAACGGGATTCCGGCATCGGTCAGGTAGTCGATCACTCGCTCGTGCGGGGTGCTCATCGAAATTCCTTCGGAAACAGGGGCATCGGCCACCGGAAACCGTTCGATCAACCGACCGGAATCCTTTGAGCCGACCACTCGGAATTGACGGCAGCCACCTTATCGGCTCGCCCGCGACGGCGGGAACGACGCGCCGGATCACCCGGAACTACCGGCGAAATCGCGTTCTCGATCCCGCTCGGCGGGCGTGCTCGTGGTCCGGCGCATGGTCAACCGCAGGGTGGCCGGCGCCACCATGGACGTCACCACGGCCAGCAGGACGACGATGGTGTACGTCGCGTCGGTCAGCACGCCGAGCTGCAAACCGACGGTCGCGACCACGATCTCCACGACGCCGCGGGCGTTGAGTCCCGCTCCGATGGCCAGCGACTCGGTGCGATCGAAGCGGCACAGCCGGGCCCCCGCGTAGCCGCCGGCCAGCTTGGCGAGCGTCCCGGCCAGGATCGTCGTGACGGCGGCGATCAGCACCGGCGGGTGGCCCAGCGCCGCGAGGTCGACCCGCATCCCCGCCGTGACGAAGTACAACGGCGCGAGCACCGCGACGACGAACGGCCGCAACGAGTCCAGCACCCTGCGCGCGGCCGCCCCGGAGGAGCTGATGAGCAGTCCGCACAGGAACGCCCCGAGGATCGGCTCCATGCCCAGCGCGTGGGTGCCGGCCGCGGCCAGCGCGACCAGCACGACGATGACGGTGACGCCGATACCGCGCCGGGCCGCTTCCCCGGCCCGGGCCGCCCGCCGTCGGAGCAGGTGCATCGCCACCAGCGTCGCGGCGACGACGGCGAGCAGGACGCCGACGGACAGCGCCAGCGCCCCGGCGTCGAGGCTGCCCCGGACCACCGCCGCCGCCGACACCACCGACAGCAGGAGCCACCCGACCACGTCGCTGATCGCCGCGGCGCCGATGATCATCTGCCCGACGTCGCGGTGCAGCAAGCGCATGTCCAGCAGCGTCTTGGCGATCACCGGCAGGGCGCTGACGGCGATCGCGACCCCGACGAAGAGAGCGAACACGGGGCGTCCGACGCCCGGTGCCATCAGCGCGTCCGGCAGGAGGAAGCCCAGCGCCAGGCCGAGCGCCAGGGGCAGCGTGATGCTGCCGAGGCTCACCAGCCCGACGGCCCGGCGGCGGCGCAGGATGAGGTCGAAGTCGATGTGCGCGCCCGTGATCGCGACGAGCAGCAGTACTCCTACTTGCGCGACGGCGCCGGTGAGGTGCGCCTGCCCCGGATCGGTGGGCAGCAGCCAGGCCGAGACGCCGGGCAGCACGCTGCCGAACACCGACGGCCCCAGCAGAACCCCGGCGGCGAGCTCACCGACGAGGGCCGGCAGCCCCCATCGGCCGGCGATCCGGCCGAGCAGCACCGCGCAGCCGAGCAGAACACCGATTTGCAAGAGGAAGACGAGCAATTGGTGCGCATTGATCGGAGCAGCCGCCGCTGCCGCGGCAATGGACATGCGGAAACCCCCAGTCAGCCGGTGCCATCTCGACGGCAACGCTCAATATCACGGTGGCACGACGGCTCGACGAGCGTCAATTGACGCGCGCGCACGAGTACCTGAAATTGCCCGAGGGGCCGGTTCACGGATTCATTAAGAGAGGTGCCGGATCCGCCCGTCAGCCGTCATGCCCGGAAAAAGGGACAGCCGGCGAACCTCCGTCTTCGATGCAGAAGAACGTGGCTCCCACGATCGCCGCGCCGAGGCCGAGGACGTTGGTGAGCATCGGCAGCACGTAGGGCAGTGCGGACGGGCCGTCCAGCGTTCCGTGGACGGCCGGCATGACGGCCCGCGACCTGGCAGCGGCCGCCCACGGGATCGGCAGTCCCTCCACAGTGGACGGAATACGCGCGCTGGGCGTCACCGTGGACCAGGCCCTGTGGTCGGGCAACGCGCCCGGAACGCATGAAGCCCACCAGGCCTGGGCCGCGGTCGGCACGGTCCGCCGCGGTCTGGCCGGCCGCGGAGAGGCTGCCTTTCACGAGGCCGAAGCGATCCGCTCCGGCAACCGGGCCGCGAGGTGGGTGATCAGCTCGCTGGTCCGCCGCGGCACGTGGACGTCGTCGCCCAGGAGGGCGTAGATGTCGGCGGGCGGTGTCGGCACGCCAGGCAGCACTCGCACCAGCGCGCCGCTGTCCAGGTGCGCCCGGACCTGCCACTCGGAGCGCATCACGATCCCGCGGCCCCGCAGCGCCCAGTCGGTCACGATGTCGCCGTCGTTGCTCGACAGGCTGCCGTGCACCCGCACCTGACGCGGCTGTGCGGCCCCGCCGAACCGCCACACGGCGAAGTCGCCCTCGTTCTCCCGCAGCACGATGCAGTCGTGCCCGGCCAGGTCTTCGATCCGCTCGGGCGTCCCGCGACGGTCCAGGTAGGACGGTGCCGCGCACGGCACCCGGCGGTTGCGCGCCAGCCGGCGCATCCGCAGGGTGGAATCCGGTGGCGCGCCGACGTGCACGGCCAGGTCGAACTCGCGCCGGTGGGGCCGCAGCGGCAGCGCCGAGGTGTGCAGCTGGACGCGCAACCGCGGGTGCCGCGCGGTGAACTCGCCGACCAGCGGCGCGACGTGCGCCCGGCCGAGCCCGAGCGTCGCCTGGACCACGATCGAGCCCGTCAGGTCGCCGGAGCCGTGGCTGACCAGGTCGTCGAGCTCGCGCACCTGGTCCAGGATCGCCTCGACGCGCGAGGCGTAGAGCCGGCCTTCGGACGTCAGCGTCAGCCGCCGTGCGCCGCGGTGCACCAGCCGGACGTCGAGGCGCTGTTCGAGGGCTTTCAGGCGCTTGCTGACCACCGGCAGCGAGACGTCCAGCTCGCGCGCGGCGGCCGTGAGCGTCTCGCTGACGGCGACCACGTGGAAGAAGGCGAGGTCGTCCAGTCTTTCCATGGCAGAAAGGATAGGTTGCCGCCCGCGACCTTGCCGGGGCGCCCGGCCGCCGCCCACAGTGGAGGGACCCCGACGAAGGAGCGGCTCGTGACCCACCGCATCGCGGTCATCCCCGGCGACGGCATCGGGCGCGAGGTCGTCCCGGAAGGCCTGCGCTGCCTGCGCGCCGCCGCCGAAGTCCACGGCTTCGGTCTCGAGTTCACCGAGTTCGGCTTCGCTTCCGCCGCGTATTGGCTGGAGCACGGCGAGATGCTGCCACCGGACTGGCAGGACGTCCTCGCCGGCTTCGACGCGATCTTCTTCGGCGCGGTCGGGTGGCCGGACGTCGTGCCCGACCACGTGTCGCTGTGGGGCAGCCTGCTGAAGTTCCGCCGCGGCTTCGACCAGTACGTCAACCTGCGGCCGGTCCGGCTGCTGCGCGGCGTGCGCGCCCCGCTGCGCGGCCACGGGCCCGGCGACATCGACTTCCTCGTCGTCCGGGAGAACACCGAAGGCGAGTACTCCAGCATCGGCGGCCGCGTCTTCGAGGGCACCGACCGGGAGACCGTGCTGCAGGAGACGGTGATGACCCGCGTCGGCGTCGACCGCGTGCTGCGCTACGCCTTCGACCTCGCCGCCACCCGGCCGCGCCGGCACCTGACCTGGGCCACCAAGAGCAACGGCATCTCCATCTCGATGCCCTACTGGGACGAGCGCGCGGCCGCGATGGCCGCCCGCTACCCGGACGTCGCCGCGGACAAGGACCACATCGACATCCTCGCCGCCAAGTTCGTGCTCAGCCCGGAGAAGTACGACGTCGTCGTGGCCAGCAACCTCTTCGGCGACATCCTCTCCGACCTCGGGCCCGCGTGTACCGGCACGATCGGCATCGCCCCGAGCGCCAACATCAACCCCGAGCGCACCTGGCCGAGCCTGTTCGAGCCGGTCCACGGCTCGGCCCCCGACATCGCCGGGCGGGGGATCGCGAACCCCGTCGGGCAGATCTGGAGCGGCGCAATGATGCTCGACCACCTCGGCGAACCCGAAGCGGCCGCGCGGGTCGTCGCCGCGATCGAAAGCGTTCTCGACGAGCAGCCGGCCGTGCTCACCCCCGACCTCGGCGGCGCGGGGACGACCGAGGGGCTCGGCACGGCGATCGCCGAGCGGATCGCCGTCGGGGAGCGGGTGCCGGCGTGAGCGGCTTCGACCCGATCGGCCTGGAGGTCCGCTGGGACCGGCTCGCCGCCGCGACCGACGAGGCCGCGTCGACCATGCTGCGCACCGCGTTCTCGACGATCATCCGCGAGTCCAACGACTACACGGTCGTCCTGCTGGACCGCCGCGGCCGCACGATGGCCGAGTCGCGGGCCGGCATCCCCGGCTTCGCGGCCTTGATGAGCTCCCTGACTTCCCTGGTGCTGCACCGGTTCCCCGCCGAGGAGTGGCAGGACGGCGACGCCGTCATCACCAACGACCCGTGGATCGCGACCGGCCACCTGCCCGACATCGCCATGCTCGCACCGGTCTTCCACCGCGGCGAGCTCGTCGCCTTCACCGGCACCGCCGCGCACTCGCCCGACATCGGCGGCACGCCGTCGCTCGGCGCCACCGACCTGATGTCGGAGGGCCTGCTGATCCCCCCGCTGCGGCTGTTCCGCGCCGGGCGCGTCGAGCGGGGCGTCAAAGACCTGCTGCTGGCCAACGTCCGGCTCGCCGACGAGCTGTGGGGTGACCTCGAAGCGCAGGCCGCCGCGCACGCGGTCGGCCGCCGGCGCGCCCAGGAGTTCCTCGAGGACTTCGGCGAGGACGGCTTCGACGAGTTCGCGGACCAGGTGCACGCGATGACCGAGACCGCGATGCGCGCGGCGATCCGCGAGCTGCCCGACGGCGGCTACCGCGCCGGTGTCGACGCGGACGGCGTCGAGGGGCACCCGACGCACATCGAGTGCGCGGTCACGATCAGCGGCGACACCATCGGGATCGACTACACCGGCAGCTCCCCGCAGGTCCCGTTCCCGACGAACTCCACGCTCAACTACACCCGCGCGTATTCGGTGTACCCGCTGAAGATCCTGCTCGACCCGGCCACCCGCACCAACTGGGGCTCCTACCGGGCGATCACCGTGACCGCGCCCGAAGGCACGATCGTGAACCCGCGGTTCCCGGCGCCGGTCGTCGCGCGGCACCTCACCGGGCACCTGCTCTCCTGCGCCATCTACCGCGCGCTGGCGCCGGTGCTGCCCGGCCGCGTCATCGCCGACAGCGGGGGAGCGCCCGCGTTGCGCGTCCGGTTCGCCGGGGTCGACGACGCAAGCCGTCCCTTCGCGCAGATGCTGTTCGCCAACGCCGGCATGGGCGCGTCGCGGGACCAGGACGGCCTTTCGGCGACGGCGTTCCCGACCAACTCCGGCAGCGGCAGCGTCGAAGCGATGGAGGTCGCGTCCCCGCTGCGGTTCGTCCGCAAGGAGCTGCGGGAGGGATCCGGTGGCGAGGGGCGCCGGCGCGGCGGGCTCGGCCAGGACGTCGAAGTGCACAACCCGACCAGGCGTCCGGTGCAGCTCGTGCTGCTGGGTGACCGCGAACGGCACCCGGCGCTCGGCATCGACGGCGGTAGGCCCGGCGCCACGGCCCAGGTCGTGCTGGACACCGGCGAGCGCGTCCCGCTGAAGTCGATTTCGCAGCTGGCGCCGGGCGCTTCGGTCGTCATTTCGTTCCCCGGTGGCGGCGGCTACGGCACACCGGAGGCGAGCCGATGAGCCGCACCGCCCGGATCGGCGTGGACGTCGGTGGCACGTTCACCGACCTGCTGCTGCACGACCCCGCCCGCGGCCTGACGTGGCCCGGCAAGCTGCCCACCACCCCGCACGCGCCGCACGACGCGATCACCGCGGGCATCACCCGGCTGCTGGCCGAGACCGGGACGGACCCGGGCGACGTCGCCTGCGTCGTCCACGGCACGACGCTGGTGACGAACACGCTGCTCGAACGCACCGGCGCGGTCGTCGGCCTGCTCACCACCGAGGGCTTCACCGACACCCTGGAGATGGCTCGCGAGATCCGGTTCGACCCGACCGACCTGCACGCCCGCCCGGCGCCCCCGCTGGTTCCGCGCCACCTGTGCCGCGGCGTGCCGGGCCGCCTCGCCGCCGACGGCACCGAGGTGGCGCCCCTCGACGAAGGCGCCGTTTCGGCGCAGGTAGCGGACTTGCTGGCGCACGGCGTCGAGGCGGTGGCCGTCGCCTTGCTGCACTCGTACCGCGACGACCGGCACGAACGCCGGGTCCGCGAGCTGGTCGCCCGCGCCCACCCGGATCTGCCGGTCACGCTGTCCAGCGCCGTGACGCCGATGCTCGGGGAGTACGAGCGCGCGAGCACCGCGTGCCTCAACGCCTACGTCCAGCCGCTGGTGGCGCACTACCTCGACGCGCTGCGGGCCGACCTCACCGAGCTCGGCATCGACGCGCCGCTGCACGTCATGCTGTCCGGCGGCGGCGTCACGACCCTCGACGACGCCAAGGCGTTCCCGGTGCGGCTGCTCGAATCCGGCCCTGCGGCGGGAGCGATCGCCGCGGCCGCGGTGGCCCGCCGGGCCGGCGAGCCGGACGTCCTGTCGTTCGACATGGGTGGCACCACGGCGAAGATCGCGATCGTCAGCGGCGGCGCGCCGCGGCGCAAGCACGACTTCGAAGCCGGCCGCGTCGACAAGTTCAAGCCCGGCTCGGGCCTGCCGGTGAAGCTGACCGTCGTCGACCTGATCGAGATCGGCTCGGGCGGCGGGTCGATCGCCGCGCCGGACGCGCTGGGCCTGCTCAAGGTCGGTCCGCGCAGCGCCGGGTCCGTACCGGGGCCGGTCGCCTACGGCCGCGGCGGCGAGCAGCCGACCGTCACCGACGCCGACCTCGTGCTCGGCTACCTCGACCCGGACGCCTTCCTCGGCGGCGAGATGCGCCTGCGCACCGACGAGGTGCACAAGGCGGTGGCCCGGGACGTGGGTGACCCGCTGGACCTGGACGAGACCGGCGCGGCCGCCGGCATCATCGAGGTCGCCACCGCGAGCATGGCCGCCGCCGCGCGGACGCACCTGGCCGAGCACGGCCGCGACCCCGCCGGGTTCGCGCTGGTGGCGTTCGGCGGCGCGGGCCCCGTCCACGCCTACGGCCTGGCGAAGCAGCTGAAGATCGCGCGGGTGATCGTCCCGATGCGGGCCGGTGTGATGTCGGCGTACGGCTTCCTCGTCGCCGCGCCGACGGTCGACCTCGCGCGCAGCCTGCCCTCGCCGTTGTCCGAAGTGGACTGGAATCGCGTCGATGTCCTGTACGCCGAAATGGCCGGGCAGGCCACGGCAGTGCTCGGCCCCGGCGCGAGCCTGCGGCGCTCAGCCGACCTGCGCTACCTGGGACAAGGTTCGGAGATCGAGGTCGAGCTGCCCGAAGGGGACGGGCTCCGGGGCGCCTTCGAAGACACGTACCGCGCGGCGTTCGGGCGGACGCTGGACGGGCCCGTGGAGGTCGTCAACTGGCGGCTCACGGCCCGGCTGCCCGGGCCCGACGTCGAGCTGGGGTGCGAACCCGTCGACGGCGACCCGCGGCGGGGCGAGCGGGACGTGTACTTCCCCGGCCACGGCCGGCTGCACGCCGCGGTCTGGGACCGCTACCGGCTGCGGCCGGGCACCGAGCTCACCGGACCCGCCGTGTTCGAGGAACGGGAGTCGTCCTGCTCCTTCGGGCCGGGCTGCCGCATCCGCGTCGGCGACGACCTGACGCTCTTCGTGGACGTCGGATGAGGCCTCAGGATCCCGCGAGCAGGTCGGCGAGCCCGCCGCGGGCGTCTTCGAGCACGAGCGCCTCGGCCGCCGCCGAGTCGCCGGCGCGCAGGGCCCGCACGAGCTGGCGATGGGTGGCGTAGCGGTCCAGCCCGAACGTGTCGTCCGCGCTGACGCGTTCGAGCACCCGCGCGCGCCGCTCCGGGCGGGAGAACACCCGGGTCTGGTCGAGGAGGCGGACGAGCACCGGGTTGCCGGCGCACGCCTCGACGAGGGCGTTGAAGCGCTGCATGGCGTCGAAGAGCCGGCCGACGTGCTTCTCGACGTCTTGGCCGGACTCGTGGCGCTGCTTGACGAGGATGAGCAGGTCGTCGGCCTCGTCGAGGATCGCGTCGAGCCCGGCCAGCTGCTCGGGCGTCGCGTGCCGCGCGGCGAAGCGGGCCACCATGCCGCGCAGGCCGACCTCGACCTCGGCGAGGTCCTGGACGGCGACGCCGCCGAACATCGCCACCTTGACCGTCCGCGGGCCGGACCGTTCGAGGAGGCCGTCCTGTTCGAGCCGCCGGATGGCTTCGCGCACCGGCGTCGGGCTGACCGACAGCTGCTCGGCGAACCCGCGCTCGGTGACCTTCTGGCCGGGGCGCAGCTCGCCGGTGGTGATCGCGTCGCGGATCGCGCGGTACACGCGATCGGCCAGCGTGTCGGTGGTCAGTGCTTCACCCAGCATGGGTCCGAGTCTACGGCAAAACTAATTTGCAACTCTTGACCATCTTGCTATAGCAAAAGTACGGTGGCGGACATTGGTCGAGGAAGGGGCCGACGATGACGTTGACCACCCCGCGCGTCCGGACGGGACGCATCACGTTCTTCGTGGCTCTGGCGGTCTTCGCGCAGGAGTCGACGTGGAACCTCTACGACTCGCAGGTTCCACCGCTGCTGCGCGAGCACGTCGGCAGCGCCGCGCTCATCGGCGCGCTGATGGGCATGGACAACCTGCTCGGCATCTTCATCCAGCCGTGGATGGGCAACCGCTCCGACGGGACGCGGACCGCGTGGGGCCGGCGCATCCCGTACCTGGTCGTCGGCATGCCGGTGGCGGCCGTGCTGTTCGTGGCCATCCCGCACGCCGCGGTTTCGCTGCCGCTGCTGATCCTGGTCATGTTCGGCTACGCGCTCGTCGCGAATTCGTTCAAGCCGATCGCCGAATCCCTGCTCCCGGACTACATCGGGCCCGAGCGGCGCAGCCGGGCCAACGCCGCGGTGAAGATCGCCTCCAGCATCACGGTGATCGTCGCCGCGCTGATCAGCATCTTCCTCATCGACGACTTCCCGAAACTGTCCTTCGCGATCCCGGCCGTCCTGATGCTGGTGTCGGTGGGCGTGCTCGCCTGGCGGGTGCGCGACAGCAAGTCCCCGGCGTACCAGGCGGCACTCGAAGAGGACCGCGCCGGACACACCGAGAACACGCCCCGGGTGCGGATGCGGGACGTCCTGCTGGACATCGTGCGCGACACCGACCGCAGCCGGCTGCTGGTCATCGCGGCGGTGCTCGCGTTCGGCAGCGCGTGGTTCGCCTCGCGCTCCCTCATCACCAACTACGGCATGGAAGCGCTGGGCATGTCCCGCGGCGACGCCGGCGGCCTCACCCTCCCCAGCGGACTCGCGTTCATCGCGGCCGCCTACCCGGTCGCCCTGTTCGCCGAACGCTTCGGCCGCCTGCGGGTGATCCTGATCGGGATGGCCGTGTTCGCGGCGGCGATGGTGCTCGGCACCCTCGTCCGGACGCCGGCCGGCACGGTCGTCGCGATGTGCGTGGCGGCCGCGGGCGCGTCGGCGTTCATGGTGAACATGGCGGTGGTCCTCTGGAACCTGGCGCCGTCGGCCCGCGTGCTCGGGACCTACACCGGCCTGTACACCGTCGGCTGGGCCGGCGGCGGATTCCTCGGGCCGGCGCTGGTCGGCGGCATGGTCGACGTGACCGGGTGGCCCTTCTTGCTGCTGGACATCGCGGTCGTCACCGCGGTCGCGGTGCTCCTGGTGGCGCGCGTGGCCCAGCTGCAGCGCCGCCGGACCGACGGGCGGGTCCTGTGAAGCGGGTCCTGATCACCACCGACTACCTGCGCCCCGGCGACGACGTCGACGTGTACCTGCGCGAGGCCGGGCTGGACACCGTGCACCTGCCGATGACCGGCAAGCGCGATCCCGGACAGCTCGTGGCCGCGCTCGATCGGATCGACGCGGCGCTGGTGGCCAACGAGCCGCTGTCCGCCGATGTCCTGGCGCGGGCGCCGCGGCTGCGGGTCGTCGTCCGGACGGGCGTGGGGTACGACTCGATCGACGTCGAAGCCGCGGCCCGGCAGGGGATCAGCGTCAGCAACCTGCCCGGCGTCAACGCCAACGCCGTCGCCGAGTACACCCTCGGATTGCTGCTCGCCGCCGCACGGCGGCTCGTGCAGTCGGCTTCCGGCGTGGCGCGGGGGGAGTGGCCGCGCGAGGACGGGCGCGAGCTGCGCGGGTCGACGCTCGGGCTCATCGGGTACGGCGCCGCGGCGCGGGCGGTGGTGCCGCTGGCCCGCGCGTTCGGGATGACCGTCGTCTGCGCCACCGGGGTGCGGGACCCGGACGTCCGGGTCGTCGAGCTGGCCGAGCTGCTGTCCACTTCGGACTATGTATCGGTGCACACGGCGCTGACCGACCGGACCCGCGGACTGCTGGACGCCTTGGCGTTCAAGCGGATGAAGCCGACCGCGGTGCTGGTCAACACCGCGCGGGGAGCGATCGTCGACGAAGAGGCGCTCGTGGCGGCGGTGCGGTCCGGCGAGATCGCGGGCGCGGCGCTCGACGTCGTCGGCGAAGAGCCGTTGCCGGCGGACAGCCCGCTGCGAGGCGTGGACGGCATCGTCGTCTACTCGCACCTGGCCGGGCAGACCGCCGAAGCGCGCCGGGCCGCCGGCCTGCGCGGAGCCGAAGAGCTGGTCGCGGCCCTGGAAGGCCGGGCCCGGCACGTGGTGAACGGAGAGTTGTGAGGGACATGGAGAAAGTGCGTGTGCTGGCCCCGAGCGGCATGCTCGGGGCGGGCTGGGACCACGCGACGGTCGAGCGCGGCATCGCCCTGGGCGCCGACGTCATCAGCATCGACGGCGGGTCCACGGACTCGGGTCCGTACTACCTCGGTGCCGCGACGGCCAAGACGACCGCCAAGGCCGTGGCGCGCGACCTGCGCAGCCTGTTCACCGCCGCCGCGGGCGCCGGTATCCCGGTGATCGTCGGCTCGTGCGGGACGAGCGGGACCGACGCCGGCGTCGACTGGGTCGCCGGGATCGCCGCCGAAGTGCTCGCGGAGGAGGGCTTGGACCTCAAGGTCGCGAAGATCTACAGCGAACAGGACGCGGCCGCGCTGAAGGAACACCTCGACGCGGGTCGCGTGCACCCGTTGCCGCCCTTGGGAGAGCTCGACGCGGAAACCCTCGAAAGCTGCACGCACATCGTCGGCGCGATGGGGCACGAGCCGATCGTCGAGGCGCTGCGCGCGGGTGCCCAGGTCGTCCTCGCCGGTCGCGCGACCGACACGGCGGTCGCGGCGGCCTACCCGCTGATGATGGGCATGCCCGCCGGGCCGACGTGGCACGCGGCCAAGATCGTCGAGTGCGGCGGCCAGTGCACCGACAACCCCCGCGCGGGCGGCGTCCTGGCCACCATCGACGCGGACGGCTTCACCATCGAACCGCTCGACCCGGGCGCGGCCTGCACCCCGATCCTGGTGGCCGCGCACATGCTCTACGAGACGGCGGACCCGTTCGAGATGCGCGAACCCGACGGCACGCTCGACGTCCGCGACGCGGTGTACACGGCCGTCGACGACCGCACCGTCCGCGTCACCGGCTCCCGGTTCCACGTCGCCGACCAGTACACGATCAAGCTGGAGGGCGCCCGGATCAGCGGGTACGAGACGATGTCGTTCTCGGCGATCCGCGACCCCCTGGTCCTGGCCGGCATCGACGAGTGGGCGGCGCTGATGCGCACGCTGATCGCCCAGCGCGTGAGCGGGACACTGGGCCTGGCCGCCGACGAGTACGCGTTCGACCTCCGGCTGTACGGTCACAACGCGGTGCTGGGCGAGCTCGAACCCGAAACCGGGCCGCCGCGCGAGGTCGGCGTGATGCTGCTGGTCAACGCCCCCGACCAGCCGACGGCGACGGCGGTGGCCAAGATCGCCAACCCGCTGATGCTGCACCTGCCGACCCCGGCGATGGACTACCTGCCGAGTTTCGCGTTCCCGTCGTCCCCCGCCGAGGTCGAGCGCGGGGCGGCGTACGAGTTCGTGCTCAACCACGTGGTCGACTGCGTGCCGCTGGACCTGTTCCGGCTCGAGTTCGAGGAGGAAACCCGTGCCTGACACCACGTTGGCGGACCTGTCCCACGAAGTCCGGTCGAAGAACGCGGGCCCGTTCTGGGTGACGATGGAACTGTTCCTGCGCGACGCCGACGGCTACCGCGTCGCGGCGGACGAGACGTTCCTGAACGAGCGCGTGATCGCGGCGCTGTACCGGGTGGACGAGGGGGCGATCCGGATCTTCCGGATCCCGTCGCTGAACGTCGTGAAGATCTCGTTCCCGCGGCCGGTGGGCCAGGGTTCGGTGCGGGACCGCGACATGCACGCGGGCCAGCACCACGTACCCCTGGCGCGGCTGGTGGTGCCGGCCGGCCGGCGAAACCGCACGCCGTGATCCGCGTCGAAGACCTGCCGCCGGAGCACCCCGGCCGCCGGCTGCTCACCAAGCGCACCCCGTTCTTCGCAGCACCGAACGAGCCGAGGTGCAGTTACTGCGCCTACATCCCCACGAGCTGGACGCCGGAGGCGGAGCTGCCCGTCCTGGTGGCCGTGCACGGCACCGGCCGCAGCGTCGGCGAACTGCGTGAGGGGCTCATCCCCTTCGCCGAACAGCACCAGGTCATCGTCGTGATCCCGCTGTTCCCGGTCGGCATCGACGACCCCGACGGCGTGCACGACTACAAGGTCGTCGACGCCCACGGAATCCGGTTCGACGTGGTGCTGCTCGACATCCTGGAGCAGGTCCGGGTCCGGTGGAACGCGTGTGTCGGAAAAGTGTTGCTGTGCGGACATTCCGGTGGAGGCCAGTTCGCCCACCGCTTCCTGTACCTCCACCCGGACCGAGTGATCGCCGCCGCGATCGGCGCACCGGGCGGAGTGACCCTGCTCGACGACTCACTCGCTTGGCCGGAGGGCATCGCCGACACCCGGCAGCGGTTCGGAATCACGGTGGACCCGGCCGCGATCGCCCGGATCCCGGTCCTCCTGATCATCGGAGGCGACGACGACGGCCGAGCCGACTTGGCCGCCATGGGCGACCACGGCCACAGCCGCCCGGAGCAGCTCAACCGCCTGGCCGAAACCCTGGCCCGGCACGGCACGGCGGTCCAGAAGATCGTGGTCCCGGGAGTGGGCCACAGCGCAGCGGGAACACGACCACCGATCATCGAGTTCTTCACCGGCTTGCTGCCCGGATGAGCCAGTTCACTGATGAGAGGACTCTCGACTGGGCGGGCTGACGGCCGGGCAGCTCCGGACACCGCCGGACCGAACGAGATCAGCCCCTGACCGGATAACGCCTGGTCAGGGGCTGATTTCTGCTGGTGGGCCACTGTGCCCCCGGTGAGATTCGAACTCACACTGGACGGGTTTTGAACGGACCATGGAAGCTGGCACTGACCTGCGATGGCGGTGCGGACACGCGCTTCAAGGGGGCGGTACGGGGGCGCGCCTGTGGTGGCCGTGCTGGCGTGAGCGTGTGGCTGCACCGTCGTAACACGAAGCCGGGAGGGCGCGATCACTAGGGAGCGAACGACCCAGGGAGAGCCATGACCAAGAAGACCGGTGGACAGCGGCGAGTCCAGCAGACCGACGGAGCGCGCGGACAGAAGTCGGCTATCACGGTGAAGACTCCGACGACGCCGACGAAGACGGCTCCTGCCGAGATGCCGAAGCCTCCGAAGAAGTAGTACCCGTTAGAGCACGTTCTCGTGTTCCTAATGGTACGTATGTGGTAATGAGCGCGACAATCCTCGAAGCAGAGATGCAAGCTTCGTCTGCGCCATATGGGAGCATCTCTTGATGCTTCTCGTACGCATACCTGATTGGTTCGATTAGCACGAGATCGCGGTCCTTTATGTCATCCGCAATGGTGCTGAATGACTTGAGGTAGCCGTCGATTTTCGAGCCATCGTCGAGAATGCAGTTCACGTGGATTTCTGCCGTCTCGTTTCGATGACCCCACATGAACCACCATGACGACATTCCGGAGGGGTGGGGCACTCTTGCGCCAATTATGTGTCCGGCCAGAGCGGCAAGGCCGGTTGCGAAGATAAGTCCCCCGAGGGCCCACCATAACACTAAGGCGACATTGTTTCTAAAGTAGGACGTGCTGTCGACGACGAGTTGGCCCACATTTGGCGCGGCATCTGGGTGCAAAGTTGACACGCCAATTATGAGAAGCACTGCAAGTAGGTCGACTGCAACACTAACCGCCGCTACTGTGGCAGTCTCACGAAATATTGATGGCCGATGGTCGGGGAAATTCCGTTCGCGTACCGCGACGTACGCAATGCCAGGCAATAGTAAGACTACGAATAGAACCAGGCCGCCTAAGGTGGTGGGCACACCCTACTCCTCTTGTGTGAACTGTGTGTCAGATGATTGGTCGGACTGATTTTTAGTGTCGGACAAGAGTGCGGCGCGAACCTGCGGGATGTCCGGGATGGACATTCGCGCTGGATCGATGGTCAGGTAGTCGTCTGTTGGAGTGTCGCCGAGTCCGAAGGCGGTCATGTATAGGGAAACGCCGTAAGCTGTGGGACGTAGAATGCTGGCATCACTATCAATACCTTGATAATTTCGCCTGAGGTATTCAACTGTTCCCGAAATGACGGTTTCTACCAATTCGAGTCGGTGTAAAGTGTTGAGTGCCTCGTTGAAAATCTTGCTATATTCGACTTTCTCAAAGTCTTCGCCCACGACCTCGCGTATGGCGTCTTCGGCGTAGAGGACCAACCTGAGCTTTATGGCCTCATCGATATCAAAGAAATTGACCTTCTTTCTGGGGCCGACTCGAAGTAGCTCCCGATATATTAGGTAGTGCAACTTCAGGCTTGTGGATGACATTCGAGAGATGAGATCGATCTGTTCGATCGTCGAGTCATCGTTGCCCCCTAGGTGTCGCGCGGAGGCTAAAATTCCACCAATGTACTCCGTGAGGATGGGGGTCTCTGCAAACCGGGCCTCTTCGATGAGTTTCGTTGCCACGCGGGGTGGGATTTGATCTCGACGCATTGCGGATAGCGTTTTACGGTCGGCATTCAATCCGATCCGTTCCAGGTTTGCGATCTGTCGCTCTAGGGCCTTGCGTTCTCGCTGTCCCCTGATGCGCTCGGCAAGCGATATGCCGATCTCGTCGGCGGCGGGCCCAAATATTCGAGACAGCAGACTGGCGGTTTCCTCTGCTGCTTTTATTAGTGCTTTCGAGGTGACCGGATCCATTGTCTCGCTCTTCGAGGTTTCGCTGTTCTGGTCATCTATATCGGCGCTGTCGGACAATCAAGCCTCCGGGGTTGGTTCACTTTTAGCGGGGAAGGATTTTGTCTCGAAAACGCCAAGAGCGGTCAAGGATGCATGCTCCTGGCGATGCCATTGGTTCTGTTGTTAGCAATCTTGTGACGCTTTCCTCGGTGAATGGCACCCCTTCGGAAACTGAAGATGAGTCCGAGGCGGTGACTAGCACGCCCTCTGCGTTGACGTCGACTGCGTCGCCAAACAGCTCGTCAAACACGTCGTCGTCCATCACTACGACCGTCAGTACGGTGGCGGTAAGGGTCAAGGTGTCGAGTCCGATGCCGAGACAGTAAGCGGCAACGCGGTCTTTCTCGCGTGCGGTCTGAAGATCGCGGTACAGCGACCAGTTCTCATAGTCGAGCGGTTCACCCTGGCTGCCATCGCGCTCCGGCTCCCCGAGGATCTCCTCGGAGTACTCCCGGACCATGCTGCGCCACAGATCGAAGTCGTTCTCCTTGTCCCACGCCGCCACCGAAGACGGCTGGAACTCGCCGGCCGGGATGAGGCCGTAGATGCCGGCGGCCGTCGCGACCTTGGCCGGGTCGCGCCAGTGTAGGAGGAACGTCGCCTTGCCGGTGTCGCGCTGGCGGCGGAGCGTCAGCGTCTCGATCGCGGGCATGACCGGCCGCCGCTCCAGGTCGAACGGGTCGCCGATCAGGCCGCGCAGCGGGAGTTCGGCCCAGTCCGCGCGGGGGACCTTCCGATTCGGGAACTGCGCTACGGCCAGCTCGTGCGCGATGGCCTCGGACAAGTCGAGCTTGTCGAAATACGTCGCCAGGCCGAACGTCATCCGCTCGTTCGAGGGCGTTAGGTCGACGTCCAGTAACCGGTAGCTGGTGCGGTTCTCGAACAGCGACGGCGGGTCCAGATACTTGATCGCCGACGTGTACCGCTCGAAACGCCGGCCGGGCGCGCGGAGCGGCAACGCCTTGTCCGCCTCCGGTTCGGTACCGGTGACCGTGATCGGCACCCGGTGGTCCGACCACTCAAGCTTGATGTCCTCCAGGCGCACCGGCGCCGGCGGCATCCATTCGCGCCGGGCGATCAGCGGAGCCTTACCGATGCGCGCCTCAGGCCGGTAGAGCGTCGCGGCCGCCTCAGCGAGCTCGCGCCGGCGGCTGTTGAGCTCGCGCCGCATCCGGCGCCACTCCTCCTGGCTCACCGCGACCGGGTCGACCTCGTTCACCAGCGCCGACGTCGACGGGGGAGCGACGGGCTGAAGCAGCTCCTTGGACAGGCCGAGCCGCGAGGGCGAGATACCGAGCTGGTTGGCGACCCGCAGCAGTGTGTCCAGGTCCCGGACCTGCCGTTGACCGGTCTCGATCTTCGAGATGTACGACTGGTCCATGTTGAGGATCTGAGCCAAGTCGGCCTGGTTGAGCCCGTTCGTCTTCCGGTACTCCTTCAGGACCTCGGCAAGCAGCCCGGTGTTCAGTTCGAGCTCGGTTGTCGACCTCGGCGAGAGCCACGGCTGGTCTGCTTCCACTGGTGGCGAGTCCCTTCGTTTCGATCTTTTTCGGCTGCAGTCGGGCTGGGTGGATGGCGCTTGAACTGCGTTTATGCCTGGCTGTCATGCGGGAGCGCTGTTAGGACTGTCCGGCCTTGGACTGTGGTGGCGCTCACGGGCGAAGCTAATCCCATGATCACGAAACACGGGCCGAACGGCCGAACATCACGACCGCTTCTCAAGCTCCTCTACCCGGCGCCGGAGGTCGGCAACCTCGGCTCGGAGCGCGGCGACGTCGTCGGCGGGGGCACTCTCGTCCGGGAGGCTCCGGACGAACGTGCCTCGCCCGGCGGCGGACTCGAGCACGCCGGCGTGCTGCAGCTCCCGGATGGCGTTGTGGACCGTCAGTTCGGCGACGTTGTACGTCGCCGACAGCGCTTTGAGGGACGGGATCTTCTCCCCGAGCGCGAACTCGCCGGCCCGGATGCGTCGGACCAGGTCATCCCGGATCTGTGCGCCTAGCGGCTGCGCGCCCTGCTGATCGATAGGCATCTCGCCAGGGTACGCAGAAAACCAACATCACCCTAATGCGCCACACGTGCGAGCTTGACTTACCTAAGCGCTATAGGGTGCACTAAGGCGCAATAAGGTACTTGATCGAAAGGTTCCTCATGAAGTCCGCGAACATCACCAACTACGTCGTCCGGGCCGCCGCCGACAGTGTTTCCGCTGTTCAGGGGTACTGCCCGGATGGCCTGGACGAGTCCGCCATTGACGCGCTGATCGCCGAAGTCGACCAGGAGTTGACCGGCGCGACGGCCGTGGCGGAGACCCGCACCCGGCACGCGTTCACCGACGCGCAGCACGCCCACCGCACTCGTCGGCGCGTCAGCCGCGCGGCGCTGCGGGTGCTGCCGTTCCGGCTCGACACGGCCGCGTCGGCGGAGAGCGGGGAGGCCGCATGACGGTCCGGCTCGGTATCCCCGTCGCATTTGGTCCCGACACGGCGGCTCATCCCGCCAAGAACGTGCACGCCGCGTCGGGTCTCCCGATCAACCACCACGCAGGTAGCTACTCGGAGAGGTCTCTCATGGTAGGCACCCTCACTCCTCGCGCAATGGAGCGTTTGGCGATCCGCCGATACACCGACCAGACCGGCCAGTCCTGGGCCAAGGCCCCGGCCACCACGCGCCGCGCCTGGCTTGCGGACGTCGAGCCGGTCATCCGGGCCGAACACGGCATCGCGCTGGACGCGGTGTGGGACGGCGGGGACTGGCAGGCGCCCGGTCAGGTTGACCTGTTCGACGTGCCGGGGGTGGCCTGAGATGTCCGCGCAGGTGCTGATGGTCCTCGGCTCTCTCGCGCTGGTCGGCGTGTTCGCCGTATGGCGCTCCGGCCGCAAGTCCGCGATCCGGGCCCAGAGGGGCGTTCGCGAGATCACTCGGATGACCGGCAACACGATCCGGCTGGTCCTGGCCACGGCGATCATCACGTTCGTCCAGTGGCTGGTGATCGTGAAGATCCAGAACACCACCGCTACCTGGATCGCGCTCGTCGTCCCGGCGCTGCTTTCCGCCGCCACGATCGTGCGGCTGATGGCCATCACCGAAATCGTCCACACCACCCGTGGAGGTCGTCGCTGATGTTCGGCAAGAAGAAGTCCGACGAGGACGCCATCGACGCCGCCGTGGTCCACGTGCTGCTGTCCGGCATGAAGCCCGAGCACCGGCAGGGCGTTCTTTCGCAGCTCAACGACAACGAACGCCGCCAGGTCCTCAACGCGGAACTGGAAGGCCGCGCGGACCAGTGGGAGCGCAAGAACGGCACGGAATGGGGGCAGAGCTGATGAGCACGGAAACCCTGGCTCCGCAGGACGCGAAGCACCAGCCGCTCACGGAGGCGGACAAGCTCGCCCAGGACGCCGCCACCGCCGCGCAGGTCCGGCGCCTGGCCAACCACCCGGACGTGGTGGCGCTGCGGGTGGAGAAGGTCCGCACGCAGATCGACGCGGTGATCTGGCTCGGGATCTTCCTCGGCCTGGCGTTCACGATGGTCAACGTCCAGTCCTTCGCCGCCGCCGGGGCGGCCACCTGGTCCGCCGGGTGGCTGGCCGGATGGCTGCTGGACCCCATGGTGTCGCTCGTGCTCGTGGCGGTGCTGCGGGCGGAGCAGGTGACCGCCCGGTATCAGGTCGAGACCGGGGCGTGGGCGCACCGCACGAAGTGGTTCGCGTTCCTGGCCACCTACGTCATGAACACCTGGAAGTCCTGGACGCACCTGGACGTGGCCGGGGTGGTGCTGCACTCGGTGCCGCCGGTGCTGGTGTTCCTCGCGGCGGAGACCGCCCCGGTGCTGCGGGACAAGCTCACCGAAGCCGTCATGGCCGCCGCCGGCACCGCGTTCACGGGAGAGCAGCCCGTCGACGCTTCGGCCGCCGCGCCCGCTGCTCCACTGGAGGACGGCGCGGGGGAGACGCCCGCTCCGGTCGTCCGGCCGCGTCGCCGTCCGGCTCGCAAGCCGGCCGCGAAGCCGGCTCGGAAGCTGCGCGGGGACTACCTGGCCGACGCCCGCGCCGCGTGGACACCGGGCATCGAGATCACTCCGGCCTGGGTCCGGTCCGTGTGCCCGGAGATCTCGCGCGGCACCAGCAAGAACGTCGCTGACGACCTGATCGCCGAAACCGCCCGCCCGGCCGTCGCGCCGGTGCCGGCCGACCAGCCCGTGATCGTCGACCAGGAGGAGGCCGCCTGATGTCCACCACCGCCGACCACACGCCTGAGTCCGTGAACGGACCCGACCCCGAAGGGCCTCTTTCCGTGAACAGCACGCCTGACCCGTCCACGAACACCCCGGCCGACACGCCCGTGAACGGCCCCGTGAACACCGACCCGGCCGCCACCGACACCGCTACGACGCGGGCCGGGAATGTCGTCCCGATCCGCCCGGACACCGCCCGGACGCCGGAGGAGATCCCGGAGCAGGACCGGCCCGCCGCCGACGACACCGAGCCCGGCACGGTCGTCCGGCTGGTCGACCCGCCGGCGACCAAGGCGACGTGGTGGGAGACCGTCTCCGACGCCACCGCCCGCCCGCTGGTCGCCAAGTGGCTCACGTCGGCGGAGGAGTTCAAGGCGCGGGCGCGGTTCCTGGTCCGCTACGCCGCCCACACCTTCGCCTTCCACGCGCTGCGGGTGCCGGTGTACATCCCGGCCGCGCTGCTGCGCGCCCCGGGCGCGCTGTGCCGGCTGACCGCCCGGGTGGGGCGGTGGGTGTTCGACGCGGAGTCCAAGCCGGTGCGCATGAACGCCCGCGACCGCAACGACGCGGACGTGTACATGAAGCTGCGCGAGGCCCGCAACGAGACCGTGCGCCGCCGCTGCGCCCCGGTCATGGTCGCCGTCCTGGTGCTGCTGGCCACGGCGTACCTGTGCCTGACGTTCGTGCCGCCGGTGTGGAACTGGACGGCCCTGGCCGCGACCCTCACCGCCGTGGGCTGGTGGGGCGCACCGGCGGACAAGCCGGTCGCCGGCCGCGCCGTGGACTCGGTCAAGACGCCCAAGCTGACGTCGTCGATGATCGAGGACGCGCTCTGCTCGCTCGGTATCGGTGGCCTGAATCAGGCGTACGCCAAGGGTAAGCGGATCGAGTTCCCGAACCCGATCGCCCGCGACGGGGACGGCTGGCGCGCCGACGTCGACCTCCCGTTGGGCGTGACGGCCGGCGACATCATCGCCAAGCGCGACGAACTGTCCTCGGCGCTGCGTCGCCAGATCGGGTGTGTGTGGCCCGAGGGTGATGCGAAGGTCCACGAGGGACGGTTGGTGTTGTGGGTCGGGGACATCGACATGTCCAAGGCCAAGCAGAAGCCGTGGCCGCTGGCCAAGGCGGGCGCGACGGTCGACCTGTTCAAGGCTCAGCCGTTCGGCACCGACCAGCGCGGCCGCTGGGTGCCCATCACGCTGATGTTCGCCTCGATGGTGATCGGCGCGGTCCCGCGCATGGGCAAGACGGTCACGCTCCGGGAACTGCTGCTGATCGCCGCCCTGGACCCGCGTGCGGTGCTCTACGCCTACGACCTCAAAGGCACCGGTGACCTCTCCCCGCTGGGGCAGTGCGCGCACGGCTACGGCGTGGGCGATGACCCCGAGGACATTGAGCGCATGGTGGTGGAGATGCGGGAGCTGCGGGATGAGATGCGCCGCCGCACCAAGGTGATCCGCAACCTGCCGGAGTCGGTCTGCCCGGACAACAAGGTCACGCCGGAACTGGCCGCGCGTAAGGACTTGCGGCTCGCGCCGATCGTGGTCGGGGTGGACGAGTGCCAGGTGTGGTTCGAGCACCCCGAGCACGGCGAAGAGCTGGAGGAGATCTGCACCGACCTGGTCAAGCGCGGTCCCGCCTTGGGGATCACGCTGATCCTGGCCACGCAGCGCCCGGACGCGAAGTCGCTGCCCACGGGGATCTCCGCGAACGCCATCCTGCGGTTCTGTCTCAAGGTGATGGGGCAGCAGGCCAACGACATGGTTCTCGGCACCAGCCAGTACAAGTCCGGTGTCCGGGCCACGATGTTCGCCCGCTCCGACCGGGGCATCGGCTACCTCGCCGGTGAGGGTGACGACGCGCAGATCGTGCGCAGCGTCTACAAGGACGCCACCGACGCCAAGAAGATCGCCGCCGGCGCCCGGACGCGGCGGGAAGCGCTGGGCAACGTCACCGGCTACGCCGCCGGTGAAGCCGTGGACGTCGAGGCCGCGCGGCTGGACCCGCTGGCCGACACCATCGCGGCGTTCGCCCGGGGCGAGGACAAGCTCTGGTCCGACGCCATCGTGACCCGGCTCGCCGAGCTGCGGCCCGCGCAGTACCGGGGGTGGACGGCGCAGAACCTCGCCACCGCGCTCAAGCCCTACGGCGTCAAGCCCAAGCAGGTGTGGAGCACCGACCCCGACACCGGCAAGGGCGCCAACCGCAACGGCTACACCCGCGACGCCCTCACCGCCGCCAAGAACAACCGAGCGTAACCAGACGTGGAGGCTAGGGGCGGTGCGCGTCCTAGACCGGACCGCCCCTAGACCTAGACCCCTCCTCTAGATACCCGCAGCAGTCGTGACCAGCGCACTAGCACCCTAGACCCACCTCGCTCCGACCTGCGGAAACACCCCGAAAACCAGGCTAGTACCCCCGCCGCCCGGCCCTAGCTCTGGCCCAAAACGCCCACACACCGTCACTTTTTGTGACCGACGTGAGGACCCGCCTTGACCACGCACACCACCGCCGCCGGCCCGGCCACCCGGGTCACCATCCCCTTCACCGAGTACCGCGCGCTCACCCTCGACGCCGCCGCCTGGCGACTGCTGCTCACCAGCCCGCACGTCGCGGAACTGCTCGCCGAGTGGATCGAGTGGGATCGCCGCCGCACCGCCCGTGAGACCTCGGGCGCCGTGTCGGCCGCCGCCGACTGGCGCGCCCTCGCCGGCGCGCCTACCTACGCCGAACTCGAACGCCGCCGCGCCGTCGCCACCAGGCCCGCCCTGACGCCGCACCAGATTCGCGCACAGGCCGCCGCGTCCTGGGCCCGGGTCAACGCCTGGATCGCTACGCGAGAGGCCGCCTGATGACCGCCACGACACCGAACGGCAGGGGAGCACCGATGGGCACCTACGATCTCGAACCGTCCACCCTGAACGGGGCTGTCCTGCTGGACTCGCTGCGGGCCGCGCTCACCCGGTACGTGGCCTTGCCCAACCCGGAGACCGCCGACGCCATAGCCCTGTGGATCGCCGCAACTCATGCACAGCCGGCGTGGGCGCACGCGCCCCGGCTGGTGATCCGCGCGCCGGAGAAGCGCTGCGGGAAGTCCCGGCTGCTCGACATCGTCGAGGCCACCTGCCACAACCCGTTCATCACGGTCAACAGCAGCCCGGCCGCTGTCTACCGGTCGGTCTCCGAGGACCCGCCCACCCTGCTCGTGGACGAGGCGGACACCATCTTCGGCCCGAAGGCTGACGGGAACGAGGACCTGCGCGGGCTGCTCAACGCCGGCCACCAGCGCAACCGGCCGGCCAAGCGCTACGACGCCACCAACCAGCGCGTCGAGTCCATCCCCACCTTCGCCATGGCCGCCCTCGCCGGCATCGGGGCCATGCCCGACACCATCGAAGATCGCGCCGTCATCGCCCGGATGCGCCGCCGCGCCCCCGGCGAAACCGTCGCCCCCTACCGGCACCGCCGCGACCGGCCCGCCCTGCGTGCCCTCGCCGACAACCTGCACGCGTGGCTGCGTGCCGACCTGTCCACATTGGAGACCGCCGAACCGGAGATGCCCGTGGAAGACCGCGCCGCCGACACCTGGGAACCCCTGGTCGCCGTCGCCGACCACGCCGGAGGCACCTGGGGCGACCGCTCCCGCGCCGCCGTGCTCGCCCTCACCGCCACGGCCGATGAGGACAACGATGGCTCCGACCGGCAACGCCTGCTCACCGACTGCCGCACCGCGTTCGGCGACGAACTCGCTCTGCCGACCGCTGAACTGCTGCACCGCCTGCGTGCCTTGGAAGAGTCGCCGTGGCGCGAGTACGGCGCGACCGGGCTCACCGCCATGAAGCTCGGCAGTCTGCTCAAGGAGTACGGCATCCGGTCGGACACCATGCGGTTCCCCGGTGCCGGACAGGCCAAGGGCTACCGACGCGCCGACTTCGCCGACTCGTGGGCCCGCTACTGCGCCGATCCGCCGGCCAAGGGCGACGGCGAACCACCCGCCGAGGGCGCGATCCCGCTCCGCCGGGCACGGTCGGCCTGACACCCGCCGGGCGGGGGTAGCCGTACCAGCCGTACCAGCCTCATTTCCGCAGGTCAGCCCTGGTACGGCTTCCCCGCCTGGTACGGCTCAAGCCGTACCACCCTTCCCGCACTGGTACGGCTCAAGCCGTACCACGAAACCAAGCCGTACCGCACCTGACCAGGCAAAACGAGGCTGGTACGGCTGGTACGGCTTACCCCCTCAGCACCGACAACCGATCACCTTCGACCCGAGGAGAGCCCATGCGCATCACCGCCACCCGCACCGCGACCCGAAGGGCTCACCACCGATGGCCACGCCACGCCAGCACCTCACCATCGCTGAACTCTGCGCCGAACTCGCCGTAGCGCGCTCGACCTTCTACGAGTGGCGCGCCAAGAAGCGCGCGCCGCGCTGCATCAAGCTCCCGAACGGAGAGATCCGCATCCGCCGAATCGACCTCGAAACCTGGCTCGACAACTGTGAGGAGGCTGCCTGATGGACACGACCTATGACGTCAAGATCTGGAAGATCGAAACCCGCGTTTGGAAGTCGAAGACGAGCTATCGCGTCGTCTGGTTCGTCGCCGGCGTGCGCTTCGGGGAGACGTTTGAGACAAGTGCTCTGGCCGATAGCTTCCGCTCGGACCTGGTTGCCGCGTCACGGCGCGGCGAGGCTTTCGAGCGCACGCAAGGTCTCCCGGTCTCGAAGCTACGGGAGGAGAACGAAATGCCGTGGTTCGACTTCGCGTGCAAGTACGTCGACATGAAGTGGCCCCGGGCCGCCGGGAAGTCGAGGGCGGGGAACGCCGATGCGCTCGCCAGCGTGACGCCGGCGTTGCTCAAGACGACCCGGGGTGCGCCGGACAGCAGGACGCTTCGCCGGGCGCTCACCGGTTGGGCCTTCAACACCAAACGCCGCGACGAGCCGAAGCCGCGAGATGTGGAGCAGGCGTTGAAGTGGCTGAAGACGAATACCGTGCCGGTGTCGAGGCTCAACGACAAGGCGGTGCTTCGGGAAGTGCTGGAAGTGCTGTCGCTCAAGCTCGATGGAAGGCAGGCCGCCGCGAAGACCGTCAACCGGAAGCGCGCGGTTCTGTTCAACGCGCTGGAGTACGCGCACGAACTGAAGCTGTTGACCGCAAATCGACTTTCCGAGGTGAAGTGGACGGCTCCGAAGTCCGTGCGGGCGATCGATAAGCGCGTGGTCATCAACCCGAGGCAGGCGAAGAGTCTGCTGTCCGAAGTGGAGGCACAACGGATCGAGGGACAGCCGCGCCGGTCGTCCGGCCCGATGCTGGTTGCCTTCTTCGCCGTCATGTACTACGCAGCTCTCCGGCCGGAAGAGGCGGCCATGCTCCGCAAGTCGGACTTGCAACTCCCCGAGGAGGGGTGGGGCGAGCTGCTGTTGTCGGAAACCGCGCCGATCACCGGCGCGGCCTGGACGGACAGCGGCGAACGGCGCGACCGCCGGCAACTCAAGCAACGTGGAAGAGGAGAAGTCCGCGCGGTGCCCTCTCCGCCGCCGTTGACGGCGATCCTGCACATGCACCTGACCACGCTCGGCACGGCGGCCGACGGGCGGCTGTTCCGGAACCTGATCGGTGGAGACCTCGCCGAATCCACGATCGGCCGGGTCTGGGACAAGGCACGCAAGGCCGCGTTCTCAGAGGACGAGTACACGTCACCGCTGGCAAAGCGTCCGTACGACCTCCGCCACGCGTGCGTGTCAACCTGGCTGGCCGCTGGGGTGCCGTCCACGCAGTGTGCCGAGTGGGCCGGCCACTCGGTCGCTGTCCTGCACCAGATCTACGCCAAGGTCATCGCTGGCCTTGAGTCGGCGGCTCACGACCGCATCGAGAAGGCGCTTGACTGGCACGGTTAAGCCGTGGTGCATTAGGGACGAGAGCAGACAGAGAATTAGTATCTGGTCGACGTTCGGGCTCTTCCGTCTAGGAAGAGCCCGAACTTCCTTCTAGGAAACTGTCGAGCTGAGGCCAGTCCAGCTCCCAGTCCCCTCGATGTGATTGCCAACTTTCATTGTTGGCGTACTCAAAGACCCTTTTCATGGATGCGCGCAGGTCGTCTTCGCTGACATCGGGAAGTATTTCTTTGCGCGTGTCTTTCGACAATATCGCGTTCACGACTGGCGCTGCTCGATGTGCAAAGAATCCGCTGAAGCTTGGGTAGAAATCACTTGTTTTCTTGGTGTGGGCGTACGCAAAAATGCACCACGTTAAGTCGAACTGCACGATTGAATCCAAAAGCTCGTCGCGGGGCTGCGGTGCAACGCCTACCTCGAACTCGTTGATTGCCGAGTTGGGAATATCCGGATGGAGGGCCGGTACCTGTGCTGACACTTGGCGGGCGAAGCTGATAAAAGCACCAGGTATGAATCCGCCGCCACTTCCTTTCAGCAGGTTCGCGTTTGCGGCAGCTGTTAAGGAATGTCGAATCCAAGTGAAGTAGCCGCTGCGTCTGGTTGGGGTGGCAATCAGCTGGGGAATTGCCCACCAGGAGCGCATTCGTATTGCGAGAGCTCCCAATGCTTCTACTCGGATGCCGATTGAGAACCACAGCTTCGGTGCAATATTGGCAAGATCGCCAGCTGGATAGCCATACTCGTCGGCGACAGACCAGTATATCTTCTCTAGCGTCTCTTTGGATGAGGCAAATAGTGAGCGGTAGTCATACGTTATCGCCGCTGCGGTTACCGAGGTCAGCCGATCTAGGAGGACGTCCAATGTGTCGTAGTCCGGCTCGGTGGCGGAAAGCAGTGATCTGGCCTGTGAAGCGATGGAGATCAGAAGTGCTTTTAATGAGATCTGGTCGCTAGCGCGCATCGCAGCTATAATTGCTGAGTCGAAATCCTCGACGGATAGCTGCCAGCTCAATGCTCCAATGGGGCTGCTTTGGATCTCCGCCCCTCGTATTCCTTGCTCGAATGCTTGGAATGCATCGCCAAGCTGTTTGCGTTCTTCTTCGCGAATCCGAGACTGCAGCCTGCTGAATATACTGGGCAGGTCCGATTGTCGCCATCGCTCGCTGGATGTGCCGTGTCTGCAGTAGACGTCACCTGCGCGAAATGCGTGATCATTTTTGCCGGCTGAGTTTGTGAACTGGCCGTCCTTGGCGAAGATGGCAAACCCTTGTTCGTTTGGGCCAATGTAGATCACGGCTAAATTCTTGCCATCTATCTCGTGAACTGCACTGCGTACGGTAAATGGTTCGTCGAGAAACTTCTTGACTGCCGATCGAACCTTTTGTTCGTCGAAATCATCAACGGTGAACTCTGGGGAACCTTTCGCGGGGTTTCCTTGTCCGTCTGCGCCAATCACGATGTAGCCACCATCGGGAAGCGACTGCATCGCGCCAACGTCCTTTGCGAACTCGACGCGGTCCTTATTCTGGCTTAGGTCCAGGAATGTCTTGTAGTCCAGGGCGTCTGTCTCGGTCTGGACTGCCAGGAGCTCGGACAGCTTCTCTGCGTCAACGCGGCCATCGCAGGCAAAAGGTTGGTCCATCGCTGTCTCGCACCCCTAGCTTTGGTCGGGCTGTAAGAGGTAGTCGGCCGTGCGACTTACTTGGTTACATCGAGAAGCTTGCCTCATGCCTCTGTGTTATGCAGGCAAGTTCTCGGCGTGTCAGAAGGCTGCACGGCATCGATCGCACTCTCTGCAACTCTCCTGTCGCCCACGGTGATGCGTCTTGGCTGACCGCCGGCTTCGTTCTGCGGGGGCGCATAGGGGGTGGAGGGCCGTTGACGGCCGGACAGAGCCAGACACGACCGGACTCACGAGAACGGCCCCTGACCGGATAAGTCCTGGTCAGGGGCCGTTCTGTGCTGGTGGGCCACTGTGCCCCCGGTGAGATTCGAACTCACACTGGACGGGTTTTGAATCCGTTGCCTCTGCCAGTTGGGCTACGGGGGCGTGACGTGGTGACTCTACGGGATCACCGGACCCCGCCCGCCGCCGGGGGCGGGGTCCCGGAAAGCGGTCAGCGTCACTACGTGGTGAACGCCATCTCTTCTTCTGGATCGTTCCCGGTAGGCTTCAGGTTCGCGGAACGCCGCGAGATGTCAACACCCGCCGAGTCTTCAGGAGGACCCCGGTGACCGATCAGGCTACCGAGGCCAATGGTGCCGACACCGTGCCGCAGCGTCGGGTGCTCGTTGCGGAAGACGAGGCCCTGATCCGGCTCGACCTCGTCGAAATGCTGCGTGAAGAGGGCTACGAGGTCGTCGGCGAGGCCGGGGACGGCGAACAGGCCATCTCCCTCGCCACCGATCTGAAGCCCGATCTCGTGATCCTCGACGTCAAGATGCCCAAGCTCGACGGCATCGAGGCCGCCGCCAAGATCACCGGGGACCGGATCGCGCCCGTGGTCATCCTCACCGCCTTCAGCCAGCGGGATCTCGTCGAACGCGCGCGGGATGCCGGGACCATGGCCTACCTCGTCAAGCCCTTCGCCAAGCGGGACCTCGTGCCCGCCATCGAGCTCGCCGTCAGCCGGTTCTCCGAGCTGCAGGCCCTCGAGGCCGAGGTCGCCGGGCTCACCGACCGGCTCGAGACGCGGAAGGTCATCGACCGCGCCAAGGGCCTGCTCATGAGCCGCCAGGGGCTCACCGAGCCCGATGCCTTCCGGTGGATCCAGCGGACCGCCATGGACCGGCGGACCACCATGAAGGCCGTGGCCGAGGCCGTCGTCGAGAGCATCGGGAGCTAGCCGGACCGACGGCCGGCAGGCAGAATCACCCAGGTGAAACTCCGCCTGCTGGCCGTCGTCGTCCTCCTCCTGAGCGCCGCGGGCTGCCAGGCCGAACAGCCCAGCGCGCCCGCGCCGGCGACCTACGAGCTGCCGCCGCGGCAGGTGCGGCCGGACGAGACCGCCCTCAAGCTGCCGCCCGCCAAGAACGGTGACACCGAGTTCACCCTCCTCGGCCTCGCCGCCGGGCTGCCCAGCATCACCGGGAGCCACACCGAGTTCCCCGCGAAGGGCCAGTTCGTGCGGGTGCGGCTCGTCGTGACCAACACCGGCACCTCCAGCGTCCTGTTCGACACCGGGCGCCAGCTGCTCGTCGACGACCGGGGAACCGCCCACCCGCCGGAAGAGCAGGCCATGATCATCAAGCGCCAGCCGCGGCAGTTCGACCTCGGGCACGGCGTGCGCGTCGAGTTCGATCTCTACTGGGACATCCCCAAGGACCGGAAGCCCGCCGCGGTCAGGGCCTTCGGCGGCCCGAGCATCGCCGACATGAAGAACCTCACCGGCACCGACATCAAGCTGTGAAAAAAGGGGCCCGGCACCGAAAGTGCCGGGCCCCCGAAACGGACCATCAGACGCCGAGGTCGCCACCGAGGTAGGCGGCCCGGACCTGCGGGTCGTCCAGCAGGTCGGCCCCGCGGGCGCTCTTGACCACCTGACCGGTCTCGAGCACGTACGCCCGGTCGGACAGCTTCAGCGCCTGCTGGGCGTTCTGCTCGACCAGCAGCACCGTCGTGCCGCGCTTGTTGATCTCCCGGATGATGTCGAAGATCTGCGCGATCAGCATCGGCGCCAGGCCCATCGACGGCTCGTCGAGCAGCAGCACCTTCGGCTTCGTCATCAGCGCGCGGCCGATGGCGATCATCTGCTGCTCGCCGCCCGACATCGTGCCGCCGAACTGCGTCCGGCGCTCGTTCAGCCGGGGGAACAGCTCGTAGACCTCGTCGAGGTCGGCCTGGAGGTCGTCCTTGCGGGTGTAGGCACCCATCAGGAGGTTCTCCTGCACCGTCATGCCCGGGAACACGCCCCGGCCTTCCGGCGACTGGCCGATCCCGAGCAGCACGCGCTTGTGCCCCGGGGTCTTCGAGATGTCCTGGCCGTTGAACAGGATCCGCCCGCTGGTGAGCGGCCGCAGCCCGGAGATCGTCTTGAGCGTCGTGGTCTTGCCGGCGCCGTTGGCCCCGATCAGCGACACGATCTCGCCCTCGTCGACCTGGATGCTCATGCCCTTGAGGGCGGCGATCTTGCCGTAGTGGACGTTGATGTCCTGGACGTCAAGAAGCATCTTCGGCCACCCCCAGGTACGCCTCGATCACCTTCTGGTTGCTCTGCACCTCGTGCGGTAGCCCTTCTGCGATCTTCTGGCCGAAGTCGAGCACCGCCAGCCGGTCGCTGATGTGCATGACCAGGCCCATGTCGTGCTCGATGAGCAGCACGGTGCGGCCGTCGTCCCGGATCTTGCGGATCAGTTCCTGCAGAGCGTTCTTCTCCGCCGGGTTCATGCCCGCGGCCGGCTCGTCGAGCAGCAGCAGCTTCGGGTCGGTGGCCAGCGCCCGCGCGATCTCCAGCCGGCGTTGATCGCCGTAGGAGAGGTTCTTCGCGGTCTCGTGCTCCACCTTGCCGATGCCGACGAACTCGAGCAGCTCACGCGCCCGCTCGCGGCCGCGCTTCTCCTCCTTGCGGTGCCACGGCAGGCCGAGCACCGCGCCGATCGCGCCGGTCTTGTGGTGCGCGTCCGCGCCGACCATGACGTTCTCGATCGCCGACATGTTGTGGAACAGCCGGATGTTCTGGAACGTCCGGGCGATGCCGCGCTTGGTGACCTGGAAGCGCTTCATCCCGTCGATGCGGTCGCCGTCGAAGCGCACCTGACCCTCGGTCGGCTGGTAGACGCCGGTGACCACGTTGAACACCGTGGTCTTGCCCGCGCCGTTCGGGCCGATCAGGGCGAAGATCTCGCCTTCGTTGATGGAGACGTTTACCTCGCGCAGGGCGGTGACACCGCCGAAGCGCATGGTGATGTTGTCGAACTCGAGCAAGGGGGTCACTTGGCCACCTCCGCCTGGACCTCGGTGTCCGGACCCGCCACTTCGCCACCGAGCGAGCCCATGCCGCCGGTGCCTTCCCGTAGCTCGGCTTTTCGTTGTCGTGAGGGCAGGATGCCTTCGGGCCGCAGCGCCATCATCGCCACCAGGACCGCGCCGAACAGCAGGATCCGGAACTCCGCCGGGTCCTTGTCGCCGAGCAGGTGCTTCAGCCACTCGACGGACCGGAGGCGCTCGGGGATCCAGGCCACCAGGAAGGCACCGAGGATGACGCCCGGCAGGTTGCCCGCACCGCCCAGCACGACCGCGGCGAGGATCGTCGCGGACAGGATGAACGGGAAGTTGTCCGGGGCGATGAAGACGGCCTTGCTGGCGTAGATGCCGCCCGCGAAGCCACCGATCATCGCGCCGATCGCGAAGGCGAGCAGCTTGAACTTGAACGTCGGCACGCCCATCAGCTCGGCGGCGTCCTCGTCCTCGCGGATCGCGGCCCACGCGCGCCCGACGCGGCTCTTCTGCAGCCGCACCGAGAACACGATCACCAGCACGATCGCGACCAGGATCAGGTAGTAGTACGGCGCCGGGTCGAGCAGGAACTCCATGCCGAAGATCGGCGACGGGTGCGGGATGTTGGTGATCCCGCGGGCGCCGCCGATGCCGTCGGTGTTCTGCGCGGTGATCCGGACGATCTCCCCGAACCCGAGGGTGACGATGGCCAGGTAGTCACCGCGCAGCCGCAGGGTCGGAGCACCGAGGATGACACCCGACACCGCGGCGAGCACGATCCCGACCAGGATCGTCGGCCAGACGTTCCAGCCGAACTTCGTGCCGAAGATCGCCACCGTATAGGCGCCGATCGCGAAGAACGCCACGAACCCGAGGTCCAGCATGCCGGCCAGGCCGACCACGATGTTCAGGCCGATCGCCAGCAGGATGTAGGTCCCGATCGGGAAGATCAGGACGCTCGTCCAGTCCGAAGCCGGCGACATGAACGAGCCGATCCAGGGTGCCGGGAGGATCAGCGCGAACACGATCAGGGCGATGTAGACGAGGTACCGCTGCCAGATCGGAGCGTGCTGCCACCAGTCCCGCGCGCCGTTCACCGGCTGGAACGAGCGGCGAGTGTTTTCCTTGGTACTCACACCGTCGCCTTTCATGCGCGAGCTCGCTGGAGGGATTCACCGAGGATGCCGGTGGGGCGGAACATGAGCACGAGCACGAGGACCACGAACGCCGTGACGTCCTTCCACTCGGAACCGAGGAAGATCGCGCTCCAGTTCTCGACCAGGCCGAGCACGATGCCGCCGAGGAGCGCGCCGCGCAGGTTGCCGATCCCGCCGAGCACGGCCGCGGTGAACGCCTTGATCCCGAGCACGAAACCGACGCGGTAACCGGTGTTCTCGAGTTCCATCAGGTACAGCGCGGAGGCCACACCGGCCATCGCGCCACCGAGCAGGAAGGTGATCCGCACGATGCGGTCGATCGAGACGCCCATCAGCACGGCGGCCTCGGGGTCCTGGGCGGTCGCCCGGATGCCGCGGCCGATGCGGGTGCGGCGCACCAGCTGGTCCAGCACCACCATGACGATCACCGCGCCGATGATGACCAGGACCTGGTCGGTGCGGACGACGGCGTTGCCGACCGGGAACAGCGTGTCGCGGTCGACGAACCGGGGCGCGTTCTGCGGGACGCGGCCCGACTTTTCGAAGACGTTGGGGATGATCACCAGCGCGAAGAGCTCCTGCAGGAAGATCGACGCGCCGATCGCGGAGATCAGGGCCGCGAGCTTCGAGGAGCCGCGCTTGCGCAGCGGCCGGTAGGCGACCTGCTCCAGCACGACCGCGGAACCGCCGGACAGCACCGCGGAGGCGAGCATGAGCGCGAGCAGGAGCAGGATCATCGCGCCCAGGCCCAGCACGATGTTGCCGGAGGTGGCGATGCTGGCCAGGATGAACAGGGACGTCATCGTCCCGATCATGAAGATTTCGGAGTGGGCGAAGTTGATCAGCCGCAGGACGCCGTAGACCATTGTGTAGCCGAGGGCGACGAGGGCGTAGATGGAGCCGAGAACCAGTCCGCCGATGGTGCTGCCGAGGAACTGGTCTTGCAGGGTCTGCAACATGACGTGAGCGCCTTACGAGACAGGGCGAGGACAGGGATACGGGCCGGGAGCGGAGGTGCTGTGGTGACCACAGCGCCCCCGCTCCCGTCAGTCGCTATTCCTGTTGCGTCAGCCGGTGATCTTGGCTTCGGTCGACGCGCCGAGGTTCTTGATGACGCCGCCGACGACCTGGTACACGTTGATCGCGGCGGTCTCGGGCTCACCGTTCGCCTTGAACTTGATCTGCTTCGACGCGCCCTTGAAGTCTTCCGTCTTCAGGAACTCGTTGATCTTCTCGCCGGTGGTGTTGCCGGCCTTGACCGCGTTGATGAGGGCGGTCGCGGCGTCGTAGCCCTCGGTCGCGTAGATCGCCGGGGCGACGTTGAACTTCGCCTTGTACTTGGTGGCGAACTCGTCCGTGGTGCCCGCGTCCGGGATGTTGCACGGGCAGCCGATGACGGCGCCTTCGGCGGCCGCGGCACCCGCGCCCGAGACCAGCTGCGGGTCGAGCGAACCGTCACCGGTGGCGAAGATCGCCTTCACGCCGCCGTCACGCAGCTGCTTGAGCAGCGGGCCGCCCTGCGCGTAGTAGCCACCGAAGGTGATGATGTCCGGGTTGGCCGCCTTGACCTTCTGCACGGTCGAGGAGTAGTCCGGCGCGTCCTTCGGGAACTTGTCGCGCTCGACGGTGACGCCCTTCTCCTTGAAGGTCTTCTCGAACGCGTCCGCGAGGCCGACGCTGTACTCCTGGTCGTCCGAGATGACGAACGCCTTCTTCGGCGACTTCGCCGTGATCAGGAAGTTCGCGATGGCGGGGCCCTGGTCGTCGTCGTTCGCCACGACGCGGTGCCAGTACGACCAGTTGTTCTTCGCCAGGCCCGGGTTCGTCGCCGAGGGCGAGACGCTCGGGATCTTGTTCTGCTCGAGCTGGCCGCCGATGGCCTTCGACTCGCCGGAGAAGGCCGGGCCGATCAGCGCGGTGATCTTGTCCGAGCCGATCGCCGTGGTGATCAGCGAGGTCGCCTGGTCGGCCTTGCCCTGGCTGTCGTAGGTCTTCAGCTCGATCTTGGTCTTCGGATTCGTGGCGTTGTACTCGTCGATCGCGAGCTGGGCGCCGTTGCGGGGCGGGAGCACGATCCCGGAGTTCTCCCCGGTGAGGTCGCCCATGAACCCGATCTTCAGCGTGCTGCCGTCACCACTGCTCGACGAGCCGCCACCGGCGCAGCCCGCCAGCGCGAGCGACGTCGCCGCTGCGAGGGCGAGAACCCGTCCAAAACGCACTCCTGACACCGACTACCTCCCATGACCAACCAGCCGCCGGTAGGCGTTGCCCCCGACACAGGGGCTAGGTTAGGGCAGGAAGATATCCCTCTCGCCCGTCTTGTGCACAGGCGGCCTCACTACTCTGTGTCCACATCGTGACGATCGCAACCGACACGAATTGCACGAAAAGGCGAACAACGTTTCCCTGTGGCCCGCCGCTGGTCACGCAGCGATGCTAAGTATCCGGGCTCGTTCTGCGAATGGGTGACAGCGATGTTTCACCGGTATGTCATCGCCCATTTCGGCGGCCGGTGCGTGGCCGGTTTCCGGTGACTCCGCAGTTCACACTGGCGGGGTCCCGGTGGAGCGGGCACCGCCGTAGGGGTGCACCTTACGTCCGGTTCGGGCGCCCGGACGGACCACCCCCCCGGCCCGAAAGTCCCCTCCTTCGTCACAACCAACGGTTGTCGTGGCCGCCGGAACGGCTGTTGGACCCGCACCGCCCCCGGGCGGTTCGCTGGGAGCAGCCGGAAGACAGGGAGAGACACGATGAGCAAGACGATCGAGGGTGTGGCGGCGGGGGTGCCGTTCGTGGCGGTGCCGCCGGCGGACCCGGAGGCGCCGGCGGCCCTGGTGGCGGGCTGGCACCTGATGGACGAGCCGAACAGCGAACGCGCGATGGCGGACGCCGTCCCGATGGCGGGCTTGCCGGCCTGGCGCGTGTACTTCGGGCTGCCGCTCTCCGGGGCCCGGCTGCCCGAGGGCGGGCCGGAGGAGGTCTTCCGGCGCGCGAGCGAGGACGCCGTCCTCAACGTCTTCGAGCCGGTGACCGAGCAGGCCGCGGACGAGTTCCCGGCCGCGCTGGCCGAACTGCGCGACCGGCTGCCGGGCGCGACCGGACCGCTCGGCGTGTTCGGCGGGTCGGCCGGGGCGCTGGTGGCCCTGGAGGTGCTGGCCCGCGGCGACGCCGGGATCGCGGCCGCGGCGGTGGCCAGCCCGGTCGTCCAGCTCGCCCCGACGATCACCGCCAACGAGCGCCGCTTCGGGGTGACGTACGCGTGGACCGAGCGGTCCCGCGCGGTCGCGGCGCGCTACGACTACGTGGACCGGGCCGCCGAGCTCGCGGCGCCGCTGCTGCTGGTCGTCGGCGCGGACGACGACATCGCCGTGCGCGAGCCCGCGGAGGCGCTGCGCGAGAAGGTGGGGGCCGAGCTGGTGACGGTGGAGGGGATGGCGCACGAGTTCCCGCCGGGGACGCCGGCCGCGGCCCGTGTGGATGCCGCGTTCAGTGGGTGGTTCGCGCGGCGGTTGCGGGGCTGAGGTCGTTGGCTGGCAGCCACGCGTGTTCGGGGACGTCGGCCGCGGCCGGTGCCGACGCCGTGTTCAGCGGGCGGTTCGCGCGGTTGCCAGGCTGACGTCCTCGGCCGGCAGCCAGGCGTGCTCCGGGTCGTAGGCGCACCAGTCCTCGTCGCGGCTGGTGCGCCCCGCGGCGGCCAGCAGGCGCCGCAACGCCGGGTGGGCCTTGCCGCGCCGCCAGACCAGCGACCACGGGAACAGCGGGGACGGCTCGAACGGCAGCACCTTCAGGTTCAGGTCGGCCGCCAGCTCCATGTCGGCGCCGGCCAGGGTGACGCGCCGCTTGCCGTACCGCGTCTGCTCCAGGGTGTGGCGCAGGTCGTAGCTGACGCCGGAGTCGTCGATCGGCACCCCGAACTCCTCGCACAGCTCGTGCAGGTAGGACAGCCACTCCGCCGGCCCGCCGAGGCCGGGCAGCCAGATCCCGTCGGCGCGCAGCTCCTCCAGCCGCAGCACGTCCTGCACGGCCAGGGGGTGCTCCGGCGCGAGCAGCGCGACCAGCGGCTCGAACCGGACCGGCCGGTGCTCCAGCTCGTCCGGCAACGGCCGCCCGCAGCCGGACACCCGGCCGAAGGCGGCGTCGAGCTCGCCGGACAGCAGCGGGCCGATCGCGTTGGCGAACCCGCGGCCGGCGACCCGGTCGATGCGCAGCCCCGGCTCGTGCGCGGCCAGGCGGCGGAGCAGGAACATGGGGGAGAGCCGGTGGTCGACGAGGTCGAGGCGCAGCGGCCGGTCGTCGGCGCCCATCGCGGCGACCGCGGCGTCGGCCACCTTCACCAGCTCGCGCGCGTGCGGGAGGAACCGCTCGCCGTCGGCCGTCAGCTCGACCGAGCGGGGCGTGCGCAGGAACAGCGGCGTGGCGAGCGCGTCTTCGAGCTTCTTGATCCGCTTCGACAGCGCCTGCTGGGTGAGGAACAGCGCCTGGGCGGCCCGCCCGAAGTGCCGCTGCTCCGCGGTCACCACGAACGCCCGGACCTGGGCGACGTCGAGGTCCACGGGAGGCTCAGGCGCCCGGCGGCCGGTCCCGGACCACGCAGGTCAGCCGGGCGGTGCAGGTGCGGCGGCCCTCGTCGTCGGTCAGCACGATCTCCGCGGTGATCGTGCCGCGGCCGATGTGCAGCGGCGTCGCCACCCCGGTCACCTTGCCCGAGCGCACGGCCCGGTGGTGCGTGCAGGACAGCTCCAGCCCCATCGCCGCCCGGCCGGGGCCGGCGTTGAGCGCGGCGACCGTCGAGCCCAGCGCTTCGGCGAGCACGGCGTTCGCGCCGCCGTGCAGCAGCCCGTAAGGCTGCAGGTTGCCCTCGACCGGGATGGTGCCGATCACGCGTTCGGCGGTCGCTTCGATCAGCTGCATGCCGACCTTGTCGTTCAGCTGCTGGTCCGCGGCCGCCGGGTCGATGCCGGCCAACCGGTCCACGTCGATGGGGACGGCACCGTCGGTCACGCAAAGCTCCTCTTCCTATGCGACACGTAAGAGTGTCGGACCCTCAGCCTAGACTCGGCCTCGTGAGCCCGAGTGAGAAGACGACCGTTGCCAACGCCACAGGAACCACCGCCACCGCCGGGCGGCCGAAGCTGCTCCTGATCGACGGCCATTCCATGGCCTACCGCGCGTTCTTCGCCCTGCCCGCGGAGAACTTCAGGACGAAGACCGGCCAGGTCACGAACGCGGTCTTCGGCTTCACCTCGATGCTCATCAACCTCCTGCGCGACGAAGCGCCGACCCACCTGGCGGTGGCGTTCGACCTCTCGCGCAAGACGTTCCGCTCGGAGACGTACGCCGACTACAAGGCGAACCGCAGCACGACGCCGGACGAGTTCCGCGGCCAGGTGGACCTGGTCAAGGAGGTCCTCGACGTGCTCGGCATCCCTTCTTTGGTGAAGGAGAACTTCGAAGCCGACGACATCATCGCCACGCTCACCACGCAGGCGACGGCCGACGGCTTCGACGTCCTCATCTGTACGGGCGACCGGGACGCGCTGCAGCTGGTCACCGAGCAGGTCACCGTGCTGTACCCGAAGCGCGGGGTCTCGGAGATGACCCGGTTCACCCCGGACGCCGTCGAGGAGAAGTACGGGCTCACCCCGCGGCAGTACCCGGACTTCGCCGCGCTGCGCGGCGACCCGTCGGACAACCTGCCGAGCATCCCCGGCGTCGGCGAGAAGACCGCGGCCAAGTGGATCAAGCAGTTCGGCTCGCTCGGCGACCTGATCGACCGCGTGGACGAGGTCAAGGGCAAGGTCGGCGACGCGCTGCGGGCGCACCTGTCCTCGGTCCAGCTCAACCGGCAGCTCACCGAGCTGATCCGGGACGTCGAGCTGGAGGTCGAGCCGTCCGGGCTGGAGCTGCGCCCGTGGGATCGCGAAGCGGTGCACGCGCTGTTCGACGAGCTCGAGTTCCGCGTGCTGCGGGACAGGCTGTTCGCGACGCTGCAGAGCGCCGAGCCCGAGGCCGACGAAGGCTTCGAGGTCTCCGGAGCCGCGCTCGAGCCCGGTGCGCTGGGCGCGTGGCTCGCCGCGCACGCCGGCCCCGGCGAGCCGGTGGCCCTGTCCTTCCGCGCCGTGGGCACCTCGGTCCGGTCCGACCTGCGCGCGGTCGCCTTCGCGACGGTCGACGGCGAAGGCGCGTATGTCGACGTCACGGCGATGGACCAGGCCGACGACGCCGCGCTCGCCGCCTGGCTGGCCGACCCGAAGATCCGCAAGACCGGCCACGACCTCAAGGTGCCGCTGCACGCGATCCGCGCCCGCGGCTGGGCCCTCGCCGGGCTGGCCATGGACACCGCGCTGGCCGCCTACCTGGTGCGGCCCGGGCAGCGCACGTTCGAGCTGGACGACCTCGCGCTGCGCTACCTGCACCGCGAGCTGCGCTCGGAGACCGACGGCGGCGACGGCCAGCTGTCGCTGCTCGACGGCGGCGCGGAAGGCCTGGAGCAGAAGGAGATCCAGGACGAGCTGGTCAAGGCCCGCGCGATCTTCGAGCTGGCCGGGGCGCTCGAGAAGGAACTGGAGCAGATCGGCGGCGCGAAACTGCTCGCCGAGCTGGAGCTGCCGTTGCTGGAGGTCATCACCGAGGTGGAGATCGCCGGCGTCGCCGTCGACCTCGAGCAGCTGACTTCGCTGGAGGCCCACTACCTCTCGCGGGTCACGCAGGCCGCCGAAGAGGCGTACGCGGTGATCGGCAAGCAGATCAACCTCGGCTCGCCGAAGCAGCTGCAGGTCGTGCTGTTCGACGAGCTCGGCATGCCGAAGACCAAGCGCACCAAGACCGGCTACACGACCGACGCCGAGGCGCTGCAGGGCCTGTTCGAGAAGACCGAGCACCCCTTCCTGCAGCACATGCTGGAGCACCGGGACGCGACGAAGCTGCGCACCACGGTCGAGGGCCTGATCAAGTCCGTCGCCGACGACGGGCGGATCCACACCACGCTGCTGCAGACCATCGCGGCCACCGGGCGGCTGTCCTCGACCGAGCCGAACCTGCAGAACATCCCGGTCCGCACCGAAGAGGGCCGCCGCATCCGCGACGCCTTCGTCGTCGGCGAGGGCTACACCGAGCTGATGACCGCGGACTACAGCCAGATCGAAATGCGGATCATGGCGCACCTCTCGCAGGACGAGGGCCTCATCGAGGCGTTCAACTCCGGCGAGGACCTGCACACGTTCGTGGCGTCGCGGGCGTTCTCCCTGCCTCCGGAGGAGATCACGCCGGAGCTGCGCTACCGCGTCAAGGCGATGTCGTACGGCCTCGCGTACGGCCTGTCGGCGTACGGGCTTTCGCAGCAGCTGCGGATCTCCACCGAAGAGGCCAAGGAGCAGATGGAGGCGTACTTCGCCCGCTTCGGCGGCATCAGCGACTACCTCCACTCGGTCGTCGGCGTCGCGGCGAAGAACGGCTACACCGAAACGGTCTTCGGGCGCCGCCGCTACCTGCCGGACCTCAACAGCGACAACCGCCAGCGCCGCGAGATGGCCGAGCGGATGGCGCTCAACGCGCCGATCCAGGGCAGCGCGGCCGACATCATCAAGGTCGCGATGCTCAACGTCCACCGCGCGCTGGTCGAGGCGAAGCTGAAGAGCCGGATCCTGCTGCAGGTCCACGACGAACTCGTGCTCGAGGTCGCGGAGGGGGAGAAGGAGCAGTTGGAGAAGCTGGTGCGCGAGGGCATGGGCTCGGCGTACGCGCTGGCCGTGCCGCTCGAGGTCTCGGTCGGCTACGGCCGGTCGTGGAACGAAGCCGCGCACTGACCTCTGGTCACTCGGTGTCACGGCCCGGATCACCGGGTCGTGACGCGGATGTACTCGGGCGGACGTCGTCGCGTGTCCCGTGCCGCGACGATGCTGGGCGCCATGGCCAGTGACTTCCAACGGCGCAAGATCTCCGGCGTCTTCGGCGCCATGGACGCCGACGGCGACGGGTTCCTGACGGAGACCGACTTCCGGGCGCTCACCGCGCGGTGGCTCGACCTCCGCGGCACCGACGCGGGCACCCCGGACGGGCAGAAGCTCATCGCCGTGATGATGGGCTGGTGGAGCACCCTCGACGCGGCCGCGGGCGGTGGTGGCCAGGTCAGTCTCGACCAGGTGCTCCAGGTCGTCGACGCCTTGCCGACGATGCCGGGCGCGGTCACCGGCACGGCCGAGGCGATGTTCGAGGCCGTCGACGAAAACCGCGACGGCGTCATCTCCGCCGCCGAGTACGACCGCCTCATCGCGGCCTGGAACGGGGTCGGCACCCCGTCCGGAGACGTCTTCGCCCTCCTCGATTCCGACGGCGACGGCCGCCTGTCCCGCGAGGAGTTCTCCCGGCACTGGTTCGAGTTCTGGGCCGGCGACGACCCGGCCGCGCCCGGCAGCCGCGTGTTCGGCGCAGTGTGATCCCGCGATGTGCCGAACGGATGACTCCGTTCGGGTGAGCCATTACCGCTGGGTAGGGAGGTCGGCGGCGGCGCGCGGCGATCACGGCGTAGGGTCCGCCGAATGGGGTTCGAGCGTGAGCGACGACGCTGGCGGGTCCGGTTGCACGACGAACTCGGCCGGGTGTGCGGAGCGGGCACGGTACTGGACGAGTACCACGTGCTCACGAGCGCGCACGTCGTCGAGACCGCGGGTGGCCCGCGCGCCGCGCTGAGCGTCGACTTCGTCGGCCTGGCCGAAGCCATGCCCGGCGCCGCGACCGTCGTCGAAGGCTGCTGGGTGCCCTCCGACGGCGGCGGCCACGGCGATCTCGCCCTGCTGCGCCTGGAGCGTCCCGAATCCCGCGTGTTCCGCGCCCCGCTGCACCGCATGCCGCTCGGTGAGCACCAGCTCGTCCGCGCCTTCGGGTTCCCGCCGGGCTCGGTCGGCCGCTGGACGCACGCCCGGCTCGGCGGCCCCGAGCAGACCGGGGGCGAGTGGGTCCGCCTCTTCCGCACGGCCGAGGCCGAACCGCTCGGCCCCGGCTTCGGCGGCACGGCGGTGATCGACGAGGCGACCGGCCACGTCGTCGGCATGGTCGTCGGCAAGGACACCGGCACCTGGATGGTGCCGGTCGAGACCATGCTCGGGCACCTGCCCCAGCTGAGCATCTGGACGTCCGGCAGCCCGGCGGTCGACGCGAGCTTCTCGCGCCCCGTCGGCGAAGCGGTCGACGTCTCCTTCGTGCAGCGCGTCGCGGACTGGTTCGCCAACGCCGAGCCGGGAACGGTCTGGGTCGTCGACACCGGCGAGGCCGGGTCGCCCGTCGCGGCGGCGTTGCGGTTCGGGATCGTGCTCGCCGACCGGGAACGTTCCCTCGGTGTGCCCGGCCTGCCGCCGGCGTTCGGCCAGATGCCGCCCCCGGGCAGCGTGGACCTGGCGGTCGACGCGACCGGCCGCACCGCGGACGCGGTCCGCCACCGCATCGCCGACCGGCTCACCGGGGGTGTCGCGGGCCGCACGCTGGTCGTCGACGCGATCGACGACTCCGCGGAACCCGACCGGCTCGTCGGCGAGGTGCTGGCCCCGCTCGCCGGCCGCGCGGCCGAGCTGGGACTCCGCCTGCTGCTGGGCTTCCGCGAGGAGTCGTCGCCCGGGGTGACGGCGGTCCGGGCGAGCACCGGCCAGGCCCGCCCGGCCCCGGACGACCTCGCCGGCCGCCTGGAGGTCCTGACCCAGGCGGTGGCGGAGTTGGCGGAGATCGAGGCCTACCAGCTGCGCGTGGCGACGCGCTTCACGGGCGTCGCGATGCTGCCGGCCCGGGCGCAGAGGCTGAAGGGAGCGCTGAAGCAGCTCCGCTCGGCGGAGGTGGACGGCGACGCGGAGTGGGTCGAGCGCCACATCGACAGCCACGAGCACGCGGTGGCCCCGGCCGTCGAGGACGGCCGCAGGCAGCGAGCGGTCCTCGACGGCTTGGTGGCCCGCCGCGAGGAGCTGCGCGCCCGGCTGGCGGGCGACCTCGAACTGGCCCGAGAGCACGGGCTGGCGGGTGACCCGGAGATCGAGCAGGCGTACATCCCGGCGAAGAGGCTCCTGATCGACGGCCCGTGCGAGCTAACGGCGGCAGCCACGGCGGTCGACACCTACGCGGCGGCGGTCCGGGCGCGCATCGAGGACCGCGGCTGATCCGGTCGCCGGACGCCGGAATTGTCGGTGCCGTCGGGTAGCGTGGAAAACGGGGGGCGCCCCCGCGGCCGCTTAGCGCCGGCCCAAGCCGCGGATCAGCACCATCACCGCGTCCCGCACCTCCGCCCGCGTCCGCTGGGGTCCGAACACCTGCCAGTCCAGTGCCACCACCAGCATCGTCCCGAACAACCCCGCCGCCGCCGTCGGGATCTCGACGCCCTCCGGCAGCCGGCCCTCCGCATCCAGCCGTGACAACTGCTGCTTCACGATCGAGATGATCTCCTCGCGCAGCAGCGACAACGTCCCGTGCCACTGGCCCGGCGTGCGCCACAACTCACTCACCAGGATCTGCGAGAAGCCCGGGTACTGCGCGATGAACTCCAGCGTCGTGTCGACCTGGGCCTCGATCACGTCCAGCGGATCCTCCGGCGACACCGCGTCCCGCAGCCGGCCCGCCAGCATGTCCACCCCGTACCGCAGCAGGGCGTCGACCAGGCCGTCCTTCGAGCCGAAGTTGTAGTACACCGTGCCCTTCGCGACGCCCGCCGCCGCCGCGATGTCGTCGACCGTCAAGCCCACCAGGCCCCGGCTCTTCGAGAGCTCCAACGTGGCCTCGAAGAGCTTCTGCTTCGTCGCGCCGCTCACAGGCTCAGCTCGGGCTTGAGGGCCGACACCGTCCACACGCGACGCTTGCGGGCGGCCAATGTGGACACCAGTATCCCGCCGACCAGGTAGGCCACCAGCACGCCGATGTCCCCGAGCAACCGGCCCGTCGAGGCGCCGCTGTAGAACAGGTGGCGGAAGCCGTCGATCGCGTACCCCATCGGCAGCACCACGTGCAGCGGGTAGAGCGCGTCCGGGATCGTCTGCCACGGGAACGTGCCGCCCGCGCTCACCAGCTGCAGCACCAGCAGCACCAGGCCGAGGAACTTGCCGACCGCGCCGAAGAAGGCGTTGAGCGCGTGCACCACCGAAGTGAACGTCAGCGACACCAGCACGGCGAACCCGATCGCCTCCAGCGGGTGGGCGATGTGGATGCCGACCAGCCACGTCACCGCGCCGAACAGGACGACCACCTGCGCGATGCCCAGCAGTGCCGAGGACAGCCAGCCGCCGACGGCGACCCGGAACGGGGCCGCGCCCGCGGTCAGCGCGCGCGTCGAGAGCGGGCGCAGGATCAGGAACAGCACGAACGCGCCGATCCAGGTGGCCAGCGAGATGAAGAACGGCGCGAGGCCGGCGCCGTACGTCCCCGCCGACGCCTCGCCGTTGGCGTTCACCGCCACCGGGTCCGCGATCGTGTTGGCCGTCGCCGAGCGGGTCGGGTCGTCGGGGTTCGGGATCTGCTTGAGCCCGGCCGCGAGCCCGTCGCGCAGCTTCACCGCGCCGTCGGCGAGCTGGTTGGTCCCGTTGACGGCGGTCTTCTCGCCGTCGCTGAGCTGGGACGCGCCGTCACGCAGTTGGTTCGCGCCGTCCGACGCCTGCGCGATGCCGCTCGCCAGCTGCGGGGACGCCGCGGCGAGCTTGGCCGCGCCGTCGGACACCTGGCGGGCGCCGTCGGCCAGCTTCGCGAGGTCGCCGTTCGCCTGCTGGATCTTGCTGTTCGCCTGGTCGACGGGGGAGCGCAGCTGGTCGGCCTTGGCCACGATCGCCTGGACCTCGGTCTCCGGCACGCCGGCGCCGCGCAGGTCGGTCACGAGCTGGGTGCGGTAGCCGTCGAGCTTGCCCTGGATGTCGGACGACGCCGTCGCGGCGACCGAAGCGGCGTCGGCGACCTTCTGGTTCCCGGCGGCCACCTGCGAAGCGCCGTTGGCCAGCTGCTGCGTCTGGGAGGGGAGGGCCGCGGTGGCGCTCTTGAGCGTGCCGAGGCCGGTCGCCAGCGTCGACGAGCCGTCCGCGAGCTTCGCCGCGCCGTCGGCCAGCTGCTGCTGACCGGACTTCAGCTGCGTGGCGCCGTCGGCGAGCTGCGCCGCGCCGGTCGAAGCCTCCTGGATCTTGGCGTAGATCGTGGAGAAGCCGACCAGGAACCGGTCCGCGGCCTCGCTGCCGACCTTCTCCGCGATCGTCTTGCGCACCTGCTCGGCGACCTGCTTGGCGATGGTGCCGGACAGGTAGTTGTTGGCGTCGTTGGTGGTCAGCGTGATCGTCGCCTGCTGCGGCTGGAAGTTGCCGACCGACAGCAGCGCCGCGGAGAACCCGCTCGGGATGCCGATCGCGAACGAGTACTTGTCGTCGCGGACGCCGTCGCGGGCCTCCTGCTCGGACACCTCGTGCCACTGGAAGGTGCCGGACTTGACCAGCTCGTCGGTCACTTCACGGCCGACGTTGCGCTCCTGGCCGCTGGCGTCCTTCGCGCCGGTGTCGCTGGTGAAGACCGCGGCGGGCAGCTTGTCGAGCCGGCCGTAGGGGTCGTAGTTCGCGTAGAGGTAGAAGGACGCGTAGAGCAGCGGCACCAGCACGAGCGCGACCAGCGCGAGCTTCGGCAGGGTGCCGGTGGAGAGGCGGCGCAGCTCGTTGCGCGCGATCCGGAAGGCGTTCATTCGGGGACTCCGTCAGTGCTCTCGGTGAGCTCTTCGGTGGGTTCGGGGGGAGTGAAGTTCTGCGGCGCCGGCTGCTCGGCCGCGCCGACGAGCGCGGGGGTGAAGGGCAGCGCGGACAGCGGGGTGGTCGCGGCCAGGACGACGACGGCCAGGCCGCGTCCGGCCAGCTCGCGCGCCAGCCCGGCCCAGCCGTCGACGTCGCTGGTGTGCCGGTCGGGAGTGTCCAGCACGAGCACGCGCACGCCTGTGCGCTCGGCGGCGAGCTCGGTGAGCAGCCGCGTCCGCAGGGCGGGGGCGAGGTTCTCGAAGCGCGTGCCGGCGAACGGCGCGGCGTCGTGTTCGGCGAGCCAGCGGGCGACGTCCTCCTTGCCCGCCGGGCGGTGGGCCAGCGCCAGCTCCTCGCCGGCGACCACGCGCAGGGGCAGTGCGTCGTCCGGTTCGCTGACCCCCGGGGCGTCCACGACCGCGACGAGCTCGGTCAGCGGGGCGTCGACGCCCTCGGCGTGCACCGTGCCGGTGGTCGGCTTGAGCCGGCCCGCCAGCGCGAGGCCGAACGCCGTGACGCCGACGCCGGGTTCGCCGTGCGCGATCGCCAGGTCGCCCTCGCCGACGGTCAGTGAGGTGGGCGGCAACAAGGTGCCGTGGTGCCCTTCGAGGGACACCCGATCGGCTCGGACCTGCACGGTTTCTCCCGCTTCGCGAACTTTTGAACTGACCGGTCAGTTCAAAAACTAGTCCGGACGGGAGGTGGCGGCAAGATCACCGGACGCACGTCACACTTGTGGGTGGCTCACGGGGCAGGCCACGGCCGACTGTCGCATTTCACCGGCCGCGGCGCAGCCCGGGCGTGGGTGCCCACGGCTTCCCCGGGCCGGAGGGTGGGTTCCGGCAAGGTCACGACGGCACGTCCGACGGCGGCTCGGCTCGTGCCGCGAATGACTCATTCGGGGCGTGGGAGGTCCCGAATGAGTCATTCGCGACGCCGCCACCCTCACCGGAGCGCCGACGCCGGCCGCACCTCCCACGTCGTCCACAGTGGACGATAGCCCTGCCGGTGCCAGAACACCGAGGACAGCGGGTTCGTCGGGTTGTAGTAGAGGTACGTGCGGGTCGCGCCGCCCCGGTGCAGCTCCCGGTGCACGTGGGCCATCAGCGCCCGGCCGAAGCCGCCGCCGCGTTCGCCCGGCAGGGTGACGACGTTGTTCACGTACCCCCAGCGGCCGAGCGGGAGCAGCTCGGCCGCCTCGCTGCCCGGCGTGGCGTCCACCCACGCGCAGTGCGCGAGCGCGCGGGTTTCCCCGTCTTCTTCGGCCACCCAGACGAGCGGCTCGGCCTCGGCGAGGGCCTTCCGCAGGGAGGGGCCCAGCAGCGCGGCGGTGTTCGCCCGGCGCGGCGCGGCGACGAGCCCGGTGTAGTCGAACGTCGCCTCGGCCAGCTTCAGCGCGGTGTCGTAGTCGTCCGGTCCGGCTCGCCGGACCGCGATCTCCGGCCGGGCCTCCGGCGGGCGCGCGGTGCGCACGCCGACCGCGGAGAGCGGGACGAGGCCGTGGTCCAGGAACGCGCGGATCGCCTCGGCGTCCCGGCTGGGCCAGACGACCACGCACGCCGAGTCGTCGCCGATCTCCTCCGCCTCCAGGCGGCCTTTCAACGCGCGCAGCAGGACGTCGGCGCCTTCGGTGCCGGTGTCGCCGACGTACGGGAAGAGCTGCCAGGTGTCGGCGGCCGACCACAGCATCGGGACGTCGCCCGGCGCGAGCCGCAGGTGCTGGAGCACCCCGGTGACCTGCGTGCCGTCCGCGGTCGCCGCGTCCAGGCGCTCGCCGCGGGCCGGCGGCGCGGCGGGCGGCAGCAGGGCGTCGACGGCGGCGAAGCGCGCCCGGTGCGCCGCGAGCAGCGGCTCGGCGATGTCCATGGTTTCCCCCTCGGCGAGTGCGGTCAGGACCAGGCGGGACGCCGGAGCCACATGGTCCACAGAGGACGATAACCCTGCCGGTGCCAGAACACCGGCGAAAGCGGATTCGCCGGATGGTAGAACAGGAACGTCCCGCGCACGTCGTGTTCCAGCAACGCCCGGTGCGCCACCGCCATGAGCGCCCGGCCGACCCCGCCACCGCGCGCCGCGGGCGCGACCGACAGCGTGTCGACGTACCCCCAGCGGCCGGGGAGCAGCCGTCCGTGGACGGAGTTGCCCGGCGTGGCCGAGACCAGCGCGCAGGAGGCCAGGCCGGCCGGCACCCCGCCGTCCTCCTCGGCCAGCCAGACCAGTCCGCCGAACCGCAGCGAGCGGACGACTTCGGCGCGCAGCAGCGCCCGGGCCCCCGGCCGCGCCACCGCGGTGCCGACCAGCGAGGTGTAGCGCCACTCGGCGAGCCGCAGCTCGGTCAGCGCGTCGACGTCGCCTTCCCCGGCGCGGCGGACGCTCACCGGTGCCGCCCCGGGGCCGTCGGGCGGCTCGGCGGACCGCACGGCCAGGCACGTCATCGGCGCGAACCCGTGCGCCAGGAGCACCGCGGACGCTTCGGCGTCGCGGCTCGGCCAGGTGAGCGAGCAGGCCGAGTCCGGGCCGGCCGGCGTCCCGCGCAGCTTCTCCCGCCACGCGCCCAGCAGCGCGGCGAGCCCCGCGGCGCCGCTGTCGCCCGGCACCGCGGTCAGGTCGCGGATGTCCGACGGCCCCCACAGCGAGGGCCAGGACCCCGGCGCGTGCACGACCTGCGTCAGCAGGCCGCCCGCCTTGCGGCCGCCGACCGTCACGACGAGGGGCTCGTTCGACGGCGACGGCGGGGCCGCGATCGGCGGGAGCAGCGGGTCCAGCGCGGCGAACCGCGCGTTCTGCTGCTCCTCGAGGGTGGTCACGAGCGGTGCGTGCGGAAGATCGCCGTGCCGGGGAAGAGCTTGCCGCGCAGCGGGCTCCACTGGCCCCACACCCGCGTGTGCCCGGCCGGCCACTCGGGCTCGACCAGGTCGGTCAGCGTGAACCCGGCCCCGGCCAGCGCGCGCACGTAGTCGCCGAGCGTGTGGTGGTACTCGACGTAGGTGGCGGTGCCCTCGTCGTCGACCTCGACGTAGGGCGTGCGGTCGAAGTACGGCTGGGTGACGGTGAGCCCCTGCGGGCCCGGGTCGTCGGGGAAGATCCACCGCATCGGGTGGGTCACCGAGAACACCCACGGCGCGCCCGGCCGCAGCACCCGGTGGACTTCGGCGAAGACCGCGTCCACCGACGCGACGAAGGGGATCGCGCCGAAGGCCGAGCAGGCGGCGTCGAAGCTGCCCGAGGCCAGCGGCAGGTGTTCGGCGTTGGCCTGCACCAGGGGGACGGCCAGGCCGGTGCGCGCGTTGCCGTCGCGGGCGTGGCGCAGCATGCCGGCCGAGAGGTCGGTCGCCACGGCGTGCGCGCCCTCGGCGGCCAGCCAGCGCGCGCAGGCGGCCTGCCCGCAGCCGACCTCCAGCACGCGCTTGCCCCGGATGTCGCCGAGCAGCCGGGCCTCGGCCTCCCGGACGCCCTCCGGGCACCAGACGAAGTCGGCGTCGCCGAGGAAGCCGCCGTGCTCGGCCTGGTAGTCGTCGGCGTCGGCGTCCCACCAGGCGAGGTTGGCCGCGGCCGCTTCGGCGCCGCCGACCTCGCGGTAGGCGACCGCCGTGGTGCCCAGCCGGTGCTCGGCGGCGTCGTGGCGTCCCGGCGCGGGCGCCTGCTCCGGTGGCATGATGGTGTCTCCGGTCCCGGTGGCCGCGAGCGGCTCCACCTGCGTCCTCGTGCGTGCGGTTTGCTTCCGCGAGGACCTTAGCGAGCCAGGGGGACCCTGATTGTGCCGCCTAGCGGCTGCCGCGTAGGATAAGTGTTAGCGCAGTGGGTTCGCGCTGCCTTCCGCTCAGCTTCTGGTTGGGACTCGGGTCGCGCACCGTATGCGGGGTCATGCCGCGGTCGTTCACTGGTGGACGTTTGCTTGCAGGGTCGTCGTATGCCGCCCATCGCGCCGACAACTGCCAACCCTCGATTCCCATCCACCGGAGCAACCCGCCTAATGACCACCGACACCGCCACCGCCCCGACCGCCCCCACCGGGCCCCAGCAGGTCGCCATCAACGACATCGGGTCGGAGGAAGACTTCCTCGCGGCGATCGACAAGACGATCAAGTACTTCAACGATGGCGACATCGTCGAAGGCACGATCGTCAAGGTCGACCGCGACGAGGTCCTGCTCGACATCGGCTACAAGACCGAGGGTGTCATCCCCTCGCGTGAGCTCTCCATCAAGCACGATGTCGACCCGGCTGAGGTTGTCACCGTCGGCGATGAGGTCGAAGCCCTGGTTCTCCAGAAGGAGGACAAGGAAGGCCGTCTGATCCTGTCCAAGAAGCGCGCGCAGTACGAGCGCGCCTGGGGCACGATCGAGGAGCTCAAGGAGAAGGACGAGCCCGTCAAGGGCACCGTCATCGAGGTCGTCAAGGGCGGCCTCATCCTGGACATCGGCCTGCGCGGCTTCCTCCCCGCGTCGCTGGTCGAAATGCGCCGCGTGCGCGACCTGCAGCCGTACGTCGGCCGCGAGCTCGAGGCGAAGATCATCGAGCTGGACAAGAACCGCAACAACGTGGTCCTGTCCCGCCGCGCCTACCTGGAGCAGACCCAGTCCGAGGTGCGCAGCGAGTTCCTCAACGCGCTCGCCAAGGGCCAGGTCCGCAAGGGCGTCGTGTCGTCCATCGTCAACTTCGGTGCCTTCGTGGACCTGGGTGGCGTCGACGGCCTGGTGCACGTCTCCGAGCTGTCCTGGAAGCACATCGACCACCCGTCCGAGGTCGTCGAGGTCGGCCAGGAGGTCACGGTCGAGGTCCTGGACGTCGACATGGACCGCGAGCGCGTCTCGCTGTCGCTGAAGGCGACGCAGGAAGACCCGTGGCGCCAGTTCGCCCGCACCCACGCGATCGGCCAGATCGTGCCGGGCAAGGTCACCAAGCTGGTTCCGTTCGGTGCGTTCGTCCGCGTCGAAGAGGGCATCGAGGGCCTGGTCCACATCTCCGAGCTGGCCGAGCGCCACGTCGAGATCCCGGAGCAGGTCGTCCAGGTCAACGGCGACGTCATGGTCAAGGTCATCGACATCGACCTCGAGCGCCGTCGCATCTCGCTGTCGCTGAAGCAGGCGAACGAGGGTGTCACGCCGGACACCGAGTTCGACCCGACCCAGTACGGCATGGCCGCCGAGTACGACGCCGAGGGCAACTACATCTACCCCGAAGGCTTCGACCCGGACACCCAGGAGTGGCAGGAAGGCTTCGACAAGCAGCGTGAGGAGTGGGAGCGCCAGTACGCCGAGGCGCACACTCGTTACGAGGCCCACATGAAGCAGGTCCAGAAGGCCGTCGAGGCGGACGCCGAAGCGGCGGCCGACGCGGCGACCGGCATCGAGGGTGGCGCGGAAAGCTACACCTCGGGTTCGGCCCCGGCCGACTCGAAGAGCAGCGGCGGCACCCTGGCCTCCGACGAGCAGCTCGCGGCGCTCCGCGAGAAGCTCTCCGGCGGTGCGTGAGCACTAGCTCTCTGAGCTGAACGAGAGCCCCCGGTCCCACGTGGACCGGGGGCTCTTCGTCGTTCCGGGGCTCTGCGCCGGCCCCCCGGAGGTCGCGAATGACTCATTCGGGACGTCCCAGGCCGCGAATGAGTCATTCGCGACGCTGCTGCGGGGTCGGTTGCGCCGGCCTCGGCCGGTTCGGTGGTCGCGCGAGCCGGGCCCGCGGCGGTTTCGCGGCTACCTCGGTCTGGTCTCGGGGGCGCAGTGGCAGTCGCTTGCGCGGGTGGGGTCCGCGCCGACCAAGCCGGCCGTCCGCCGAGCAGCCGTACGCCGGCGGCGGTGGCGACGCCGGCCGGTGGTCGCGCGAGCCGGGCCCGCGGCGGTTTCCGCGACGACCTCGGTCCGGTCTCGTCGCCGCGGTGGCAGTCGCTTTCGCGGTGACCAAGCCCGCAGGCGCGGGTCAGTTGCGCAGACCGAGGCCGGTCATCATCGCCGTGACGCCGGCGCGGTACATCTCCTCGTGGGCCTCTTCGGTCGGCGGGATGAACCACTCCGGCAACGGCCGCCGCGAGGCCATCAGCAGTTCCGCTCCCACCAGGCCGTGGATCGCCGTCCACAGCCGATAGGCCGCCGAGCGGGCGTCCGCTCCCGGCGGGCAGACCCGCTGGACCCGGCCGATGAACAGGGTGAACGTCGTCCGCAGCACCGCCGACCGCAGGGCGGGGTCCGGGTCGAACCCCGGCACCGGGCGCTCGAACATCAGCGCGTAGCGCGTCGGGCTCTCGCGGGCGAAGCGCCGGTACTCCAGCGCGAGGTGCAGCAGGTCCGCGACACCGTCCTCACTCGACGGCGGCAGGCCCTCCAGCAGCTCCCGCAGCGAGTCGAAGGTGCGCTCGTACAGGGCGTCGAGCAGGCCCGCGCGGCCGCCGAACCGGGCGTAGACCGACAGCGTCGACGCGCCGGCCGCCTCCGCCACCCCGCGGACGGTCAGCCCGGGGACCCCGCGGTCCACGAGCACCGACAACGCCGCGTCGAGGTAGCGCTCGCGACCGCCCTGATCGGCCGGGCGCATCGGCAAGTGCCTGGTAGCCACGGCGCACCCCCTTTGCGGCAGCCGGGCGCAGGGCGGCGTCCGGGTGACCCACCCGCAGCAGAAGATACGATATCCGCCGCGTCTTGGGAATGCGCCGGATGTCCGGATCGGCCGCTCCCCGCGACCCGAGAGGATTTCACGCGGATGGACCACCCCGAGCCCGGCACGGTCGTCGTCACCGCGAGCGGCGACGGCACCTACACCCAGCAGGTCGTCACGGCGGGCCACACGCTGCTCGTCGACGAACCGGTCGCCGTGGGCGGCGCCGACGCCGGCCCGAACCCGTACGAGCTGCTGCTCGCGTCGCTGGGCTCGTGCACGGCGATCACGCTGCGGATGTACGCCGACCGCAAGGGCATCCCGCTGACCAGGGCGACCGTCCGGCTGCGGCACGACCGGATCCACGCCGAAGACTGCGCGCGCTGCGAAACCGAGCGCGGCCTGCTCAGCCGGATCAGCCGCGAGATCGAGCTCGAAGGCGACCTCGACGCCGAGCAGCGCGCCAAGCTCATGCTGATCGCCGACAAGTGCCCGGTGCACCGGACGCTGTCCTCGGAGATCGTGATCGAGACGCGGGAAGCCACCGGCTTTTAGGGGGTCCGGGTGGCGAAGCCTCGGTTGTCGCGACTCGTCAGGCGGCGCGCACGGTCACCGTGGCCGGCCGGGCCGGGCTGACCGACGGCACCCAGATCCGCTCGAGCGCCGCGGCGCGGGCCTTGCGGCGCAGGCCGGCGAAGCTGTGCTTGGCCGGCACCAGCAGCGTGCTCAGCCAGGTCCGCCGGTAGTCCGCCAGTGCCACGGCCACCGAGAGGTGGACGAGGCAGTGCACCAGCCCCGGCGTGCCGAGCCGGTGCTTCCCGACGTGCTTGCTGACCGCCATCGTTCCTCCGCGTGGGCGACGCTCTTGGCGCGCACCGTACGCACTGCGGCGCGGTGAGGTGGGTAAGCAACACGGCGTGTCCGGATATCGGTTGAGTCACGCGCCTGACTAGGGTGATCGGCATGTTGCGTGTGGGGTTGACGGGTGGGATCGGGGCCGGGAAGTCGACGGTGGCGAACAGGCTCGCCGAACACGGCGCGGTGCTGGTGGACTCCGACAAGATCGCCCGCGAGGTCGTCGAACCCGGCACCGAGGGGCTCGACCGGCTGGTCGCGGAGTTCGGGTCCGACATCCTGGCCGCGGACGGCTCGCTCGACCGGCCCGTGCTCGCCGCGAAGGCGTTCGCCGACGACGAGTCGCGGCACCGGCTGAACGCGATCGTGCACCCGCTGGTCGGCGCGCGCACCGGCGAGCTGATGGCGGCCGCGAAGCCGGACGCGATCATCGTCCACGACATCCCGCTGCTGGTCGAAAACGGCCTCGCGACCGCGTACCACCTGGTCGTGGTCGTCGACGCGCCGGTCGAGGTGCGGGTGCGGCGGCTGGTGTCGGCGCGCGGGATGGCCGAGGAGGACGCGCGGGCGCGGATCCGGGCGCAGGCGAGCACCGAGCAGCGCCGTGCCGTCGCGGACGTCTGGCTGGACAACGGCGGCGCCGAAGACACCGTGCTCGCCGAGGTGGACGCGCTGTGGGCGGATCGGCTGGTGCCCTTCGAGGCGAACCTCCGGCTGCGGCGGCCGCGGCCGCCGGCGTCACCGAAGATCGCCGAATACGACCTCACCTGGCCGGCGCAGGCCGAGAAGGTGCTGGCGCGGGTCCGCGCCGTGGCGGGGGAGCTGGCCCGCCGCGCCGACCACATCGGGTCGACGGCCGTGCCGGGCCTGCCCGCCAAGGACATCCTGGACCTGCAGCTCACGGTGTCCACTTTGGACGAGGCGGACACGCTGGGCGGCCTGCTGGCCGACGCCGGCTTCCCGCGCCTCGAAGGCGATTGGTACGACGACGCCGTGGACGGCGCCGGGACGTGGCCCAAGCGCCTGCACGTCGGCGCCGACCCGAAGCGGCCGGTGAACCTGCACGTCCGGTCGGTGGAGACGCCGGCGTGGCGGCTCGCCCTGCTCTTCCGCGACTTCCTGCGCGCGAACCCGGACGAGCGCGACGACTACCGCGACGTGAAGCTGCGGCTGGCCGAGGCGCACGCCGCCGACGGCAACGTCGCCGCCTACGCCGAGGAAAAGCAGGAGTGGGTCAACGGCGTGTTCGCCCGCGCCGAGAAGTGGGCCGCGGCCACCGGCTGGACGCTCTAAGCGCGCATGTCCTTGAGCTGCGGCCAGATTTCGGCCCAGCCCCCGCTCCGGCCGGTCAGCAGCCAGACGGGCATGTGCTCGCTGGCGTTGCGGACCCCGAGCCGGTTGCCGACCTGCCCGACGATCCGCGCGTCGCCGAAGTGCTTCGCGATCTTCGACGGGTCGTAACCGACGAAGAGCACGTTGCGGGTGTCGTCGGCGGGACGGCCGAAGTACCAGAAACCCCGGCTGGCGCTGGAAGCCTGGGGCAGGCCGCGCTCGGGCCCGTAGCGGTCGAGCGCGCCCGCCTGCCAGTACCCGCCGGTGACGATCGCCGTGTCCGGCGGCGCCGTCCGGTACAACGCGGCGACGTCGGCGGCGAGGTCCGGCCAGCCGATCTCTTCGGCCGCGTAGGCGGGCCGCGGCGCGCCCGGGTGCTCTACGAGCCAGTGCGCCGGCCAGACCGGGAGCGTGAACGGCAGGCTGAAGAGGGCGGACACGACGAAGACCGGCCAGGCCGGCACCCACCGCCACCACCGCGCCGGCTCCCGCGCTTCGAGGTGGACGGCGGCGGCCGCCCACAGCACGCCGAACATCCCGGCGGCGTAGTAGTACCGCCCGTTGGCGGCCAGGAAGACCGCGACGACCCCCAGCGCCGTCCAGCCGAGGAACCGGTAGGGCCGCAGCTGCTTGCTCGCCACCAGCACGACGACGCCGTAGAGGACGCCGAGCGCGCCGATCACCCAGCCGGCGCCGGCCAGCAGGTCCGGGACGAAGCTCGCACGGCCGCCCGCGGCGTCGACCTCGGCGCCGACGGCGTCGCCCATGCCGAGCTGCGGCCAGCCGTTCGCGCGCTGCCAGAGCAGCGTCGGCACCAGGGAGCCGGCGGCGATCAGCGCCCCGAGCCAGAGCTTCGGGCGGCGTAGCAGGTCACGCGGCCCGAACACGAGCACCGCGAGCCCGGCCACCACCCAGAACGCGGCGATGAGCAGCTTGCCGTTGAGCGCCACCGCCGTCACGACGCCGAGCCAGACCAGCAGGGTGTCGTGGCGGGTGCGGACCCAGCGGACCAGCAGCCACAGCACGAGCGTCCACAGCAGCGGATCGATCGTCGACGTCGCGAGGTAGTGGCCGCTGCCGACGAACTGCCCGCAGATCGCGTACGCGGCCGCGGCGCGGGCCTGGGCCTTGCGCTGCCCGCCGAGCTCCCGGGCGATCAGCGCGGTGACGACCACACCGGCCGCCGTCGCGGCGATCGCGGGCAGCCGGAAGACCACGAGCGAGCCGGGAGCGAGCGTGTCCATCGCCCGGGCGAGGGCGGGCACGAGCGGCGGCTGGTCGGCGTAACCCCAGGCCAGGTGCCGGCCGGCGGCCAGGAAGTACAGCTCGTCGCCGAAGTAGCCGTAGCGGCCGGCGGTGAGCAGCAGCGCGGTGGCCGTGCCCGCCGCGAGCAGCAGGACCGGGAGCCGGGCGAACGGGGCGAGCTCGGCTTCGGCCTGGTCGGGGGCCGTGGCCACGGCGTCCATCGTGCTCCTGTTCCTCGTCGGCGCCGGTCTTCCCGCACCCTACGTGCGGGTCCGGCGCCGCCGGGGTCAGGGGTGACGCCGCCAGGTCGGCGCGATGTCGAGGGTCGCCAGCCAGGCGGCGAGGTCGTAGCCGTGCGCGGCCAGCCCCTCGACGGCGGTGTAGGTGGTCTTCAGCGCGTACTCGGCCTCTTCGGCGGTGACCAGGCCGGCCTCGAGGGCCTCCAGGAGCTCGTCGGTGTCGATGACCCGCAGGGAGAGCTTGTCCTTGAGCACGATGTCGACGTAGAGGTCGGTGGCGACCCAGCGCGGGCCGTCGCGGTGGACGCGGACGACGTCGAGGTAGAAGTCCTGGTCGCGTTCATGGCCGGGGGAGAACCAGAAGTCCGTGAAGCGCAGGCCCAGCGTGGGCACCAGCCACGACTCGAGGTAGTGGAACTGGGCGCGGCCCGGCGTCGGGCGCGCGAGGTAGAGACCGAACGGCTCTTCGCGGAACTCCTCGACCTCCCGCCGGATGCCCTTCGGGTCGATGTTCGCGCGCGCGGCGGGGTCGAAGACCTCGACCTTCGGGGGGTGCAGTGCGGCCATGCGGGTCATCCTGCCGGGCCGGTCACGAAACGCGAACCCCCGCCCCGGGCGTCACGCATTCGGGCTAAGGTGCGCCGAGCTTCCGGGGAACGAGGGGGACTGGGGATGTTCGGGATCATCAGACCGTGCCGGCACCGGCTGGCCGAAGGCCTGCACGCGGACTGGATGGCGCACCTGTGCGGCCTGTGCCTCACGCTGCGCGACGAGCACGGCCAGTTCGCCCGGGTGGTCACCAACTACGACGGGTTGATCATCTCGGTGCTGGTCGAGGCCCAGACCCCGCGAGCGGACGGCCGCCGCGAGGCGGGCCCCTGCCCCCTGCGGGGGATGCGGACGGCCTCGGTGGCCCGCGGCGAGGGAGCCCAGCTGGCGGCGGCGGTGTCGCTGGTCCTGGCGGCGGCCAAGGTCGGCGACCACGTCGAGGACGGCGACGGCGCGTACGGAAGGCGCCCGGTCGCGGCGGCGGCCCGCCGGGTCGCGGCCCGCTGGACCGCACAGGGCCGTCGCACGGGCGGCCGGGTGGGGTTCGACACGACGGTGCTGACGGAGGCGGTCGAAGGACAGGGCTCGCTGGAGTCCTCGGTCCGGCTGGGTGACTCGCCGCTGCTGGCGACCGAACCGGCGGAGAGGGCCACGGCGGCGGCGTTCGCGCGCACGGCGGAGCTGGCGGGCAAGCCGGCGAACGTGGCATCGCTGGCCGAGGCGGGCCGGCTGTTCGGCCGGGTGGCGCACCTGCTGGACGCGGTCGAAGACTACGAATCGGACGCGGCGGCGGGGGTGTGGAACCCGTTGACGGTCACGGGGACGGGGCCGGAGGAAGCCCGTCGGCTGTGCGACGACGCGGTGCTGGGGGTGGAGCTGGCGTTGCGCGAGGTGGAGTTCGCGCAGCCGGCGCTGGTGCACGCGTTGCTGGTGCACGAGCTGAGGCAAGCGGTGCGAAGGACTTTCGGCCACGGCTCGTCCTTGCGGCATTCTCCATCGGCAGGCGAGTGCGCCACGCTGGAGCACGGCTCCGCGGCGGTCGGGCAGCAACCACCGCCCGGGTGGATCGGGCCCGGACCCACCCCGCAGCAGCACCCGCACCAGCAGCCGCCGGGCTGGATCGGGCCCGGGCCGACCCCGCAGCAGCACCCGCACCAGGTCCCGCCCGGCTGGGGCTCACCGCAGCCGCACGGATTTCCGCCGCCGGGCCCGGTCCCGCCGCCGGGCGCCCCCGGCGGACGCGGCCCAGGAGGCCCGAACGGCCCCGGCGGTCCGGGAGGCCGCGGCCCAGGTGGCCCAGGCGGCCCCGGCGGCCCCGGTGGCCCGGGTGGACCCGGTGGCCCAGGGGGACCCGGTGGCCCAGGGGGACCCGGTGGCCCGAACGATCCCGGCGGCCCGGGAGGCCCCAAGGACCCCGGCGGCCCCGGCAAGCGCGACAAACCCGAGTTCCACGACGGCAAGGGCGGCGGCCTCTGGTACCCGAAATTCGCCGTCCCGCCGAAGAAGCGCAACGCCTTCCTCGGCTGCGCCCTCATCCCCTACATGTGCTGCACCTGCCAATTCTGCTGCCGCGATCCCTATCCTGGCCCCTGGAGCGGCAAACCCGTCGACGCCTGGGGATGCGACTGCGACTGCTGCGACTGTTGTTCCTGCTGTGACTGCGGTTGCTGAAGGGGAGACCATGACCGACCCGATGGCCCAGCTCCACGACCAGGGCCGCGAGAACTTCGCCGGGCTCGTCGAAGGCGGGAAGGCCCGCCTCGACGCGCTCTTCGCGACCGTCCCGGCGCTGGGTGAACTGGCCGTCGGCACCGTCTACGGCCACCTGCACGAACGGCCCGCCCTCGACGCCCGCACCCGCGAGGCCGCCACGCTCGCCGCGATCGTCGCCGCCGGCATGGTCGGCCCGCCGCTGAGCGTGTACCTCCGCACCGGCCTCGCCTCTGGGCTGTCGCCGGCCGAGGTCTGCGAAGTCGTCGTCCAGACCGCCGCCTTCGCGGGCTTCCCCCGCGCCGTTTCCGCCGCCGACCAGCTGAACCGCCTCTTCGAAGGTCACGGCCTGCCGATCCCGCCCCCGCCGTCGCCACGGGAGGTCGTCCTCGCCCACCTCGAGACGCCCGAAGGCGAGGTGGCCGAGGTGCTGGCGGACTTCCCGCGCACCGAGGTCCAGGCGATCGGCCCCGACCGGGTGCTCGTCTCGTGCCACGGCGACGACCCCGTGCCCGGCGCCGTCCTGCACTGCGCCGTCGACGGCCCGGATGTCACGTCGATCACGGTGTTCCGGGCCCGCTGACCAGGCCCGACGGAAATTGTCGGTGGGTCGGCCTACTCTGGTCGACGTGGCTTTCGCAACCGAACACCCCGTCCTCGCCCAGTCCGACTTCCGGCCCGTCTCGGAGATCCCGCGGACCGGCGGCCGGTTCGAGGTGGTCAGTGACTACCAGCCCGCCGGTGACCAGCCGGCGGCCATCGACGAGCTCGAACGCCGGATCAAGGCGGGCGAGAAGGACGTCGTGCTGCTCGGTGCCACCGGCACCGGCAAGTCGGCGACGACGGCGTGGCTGATCGAGCGCGTCCAGCGGCCGACGCTGGTCATGGCGCCGAACAAGACCCTCGCCGCCCAGCTGGCGAACGAGCTGCGCGAACTCTTCCCGCACAACGCGGTCGAGTACTTCGTCAGCTACTACGACTACTACCAGCCCGAGGCGTACATCGCGCAGACGGACACCTACATCGAGAAGGACTCGTCGATCAACGACGACGTCGAGCGGCTGCGGCACTCGGCGACGATGAACCTGCTGTCCCGCCGGGACGTCATCGTGGTCGCCAGTGTCTCCTGCATCTACGGCCTCGGCACGCCGCAGTCGTACCTGGACCGGTCCTCGAAGCTCGCGGTCGGCATGCAGCTCGACCGGGACGTCTTCCTGCGGGCCCTGGTCGACGTCCAGTACACCCGCAACGACATCGCCTTCGCGCGCGGCACGTTCCGCGCGCGGGGTGACACGGTCGAGATCATCCCGGCGTACGAAGAGCTCGCGATCCGCGTCGAGTTCTTCGGCGACGAGGTCGAAAAGCTTTATTACCTGCACCCGCTGACCGGGGACATCGTCAAGGAGGTCGACGAGGTCCGGATCTTCCCGGCCACGCACTACGTCGCCGGCCCGGAGCGGATGGAAAAGGCGATCCAGGGCATCGAGAAGGAGCTCGAGGAGCGGCTCGCCGAGCTGGAGCGGCAGGGCAAGCTGCTGGAGGCCCAGCGGCTGCGGATGCGCACGGCCTACGACATCGAGATGATGCGCCAGGTCGGCTTCTGCTCCGGCATCGAGAACTACTCGCGCCACATCGACGGCCGCGGCCCGGGCTCGGCGCCGGCGACGCTGATCGACTACTTCCCGGACGACTTCCTGCTGGTGATCGACGAGTCGCACCAGACCGTCCCGCAGATCGGCGGCATGTACGAAGGCGACATGTCCCGGAAGCGGAACCTGGTCGAGTACGGCTTCCGGCTGCCGAGCGCGGTGGACAACCGGCCGCTGACCTGGGAGGAGTTCTCCGACCGGATCGGCCAGACGGTGTACCTGTCGGCGACACCGGGGCCGTACGAGATGGGCCAGGCGGGCGGCGAGTTCGTCGAGCAGGTCATCCGGCCGACCGGCCTGGTCGACCCGAAGGTGGTCGTCAAGCCGACCGAGGGCCAGATCGACGACCTGGTGCACGAAATCCGGGAGCGGGCGGACAAGGACGAGCGCGTCCTGGTCACGACGCTGACGAAGAAGATGGCCGAGGACCTCACCGACTACCTGCTGGAGCTGGGCATCCGGGTGCGCTACCTGCACTCGGAGGTCGACACGCTGCGCCGGGTCGAGCTGCTGCGGCAACTGCGGGCGGGCGACTTCGACGTGCTGGTCGGCATCAACCTGCTGCGCGAGGGCCTCGACCTGCCGGAGGTCTCGCTGGTGGCGATCCTCGACGCGGACAAGGAGGGCTTCCTCCGGAGCGGGACGTCGCTGATCCAGACGATCGGCCGCGCGGCGCGAAACGTCTCCGGCGAGGTCCATATGTACGCGGACAAGATCACCGACTCGATGCAGCACGCGATCGAGGAGACGGACCGCCGCCGCGAGAAGCAGGTGGCGTACAACAAGGAACGCGGCGTCGACCCGCAGCCGCTGCGCAAGAAGATCGCGGACATCCTCGACCGCGTGTACAGCGAAGCCGAGGACACCGAGCAGGTCTCGGTGGGCGGCTCGGGCCGCAACTCCTCCCGCGGCAAGAAGCCCGAACAGGGCGACCGGGTCCGCAGCTCGGGCATGCTGGTCGACAAGGACGTGTCGGCGATGCCGCGGGCCCAGCTGGCCGACCTGATCCAGCAGATGACCGACCAGATGATGCAGGCGGCCCGCGACCTCCAGTTCGAGCTGGCGGCCCGTCTGCGTGACGAGATCTCCGACCTGAAGAAGGAGCTGAGGGGCATGGACGCGGCCGGCATCAAATAGCGGGCCCGGGCGGATGAACATCAAGGACCCCGAAACGGAGCGGCTCGCGGCCGAGGTCGCCGAGCTGACCGGGGACACCAAGGCGGGTGCTCTGCGCGCCGCACTGCGCGAGCTGAAGGCGAGGCTGGCCGCCGACCGGGAGCCCGAGATCGGCGCGCCGACCAAGGCGGAGGCGGGGATCGTCCTGCCGATCTCGAGCTGGTCGAGCTGAAACCGTGAACCTCGAAGCCGTCGTCGCCTATTGCCTCGGTAAGCCCGGCGCCGAAGAGACCTACCCCTTCGGCGACCACGTCCTCGTCGCCAAGGTCGGTGGCAAGGGCTTCGCCTTCATCGGCCAGGACCAGCCCGGCAGCGTCGCCGTCAAATGCGGGGCCACCAAGGAAGAAGCCGCCGAGGTCCGCGCTCGCTATCCCGGTGCGGTCAGCGTCATGGACTATCTCGGCCGCTACGGCTGGAACCGCGTCGAGCTCGGCGCCGGAGTGCCCGGCGCCGAGCTCGAAGAGCTGATCGATGCTTCCTACGACGAGGTCGTCCGAAGGCTGCCCAAGGCCAAGCGGCCCTGACTCACTCCGGCGCAGGGGCGTTCTCGTCCGCCTGCAGCAACCCGAACACGTTCCCTTCGGTGTCCTTGCAATACGCCAGCCACCCCACCCCCGGAACCGGGTTCTTCGGCAGCGCCAGCGTCCCGCCGGCCCGGTTGACGTCACCCAGTGCCTCGTCCAGGTTCGCCACGTCGATCGTGTTGACGAAGCCGTGGATCGGGGCCGACGCCTCGGGCGCCGGGCCCTGGCGAGGCAGCAACCCGCCGTCGATCCCGCTGCCTTCGCCGGTGGTGATCACCCAGTAGGGCACCTCACCCCAGCGCTCGAACTTCCAGCCGAACACCGCCGTGTAGAACGCCGCCGCGCGTTCGGGGTCGCTCGCGTGGATCTCGAAGTGGACGGGACGAGGCATGCGCGCCTCCTCAGGCCGGGCCGTCAGGGTGTGGTGAGAGTACGCCCGGCCTGAGGAAAGTTACAGCCGCGTCCGTGGCGTCAGGTCCGCGTCGAAGTCGGGGAAGCCAGCCGGCGCCGAACGCAGCGCCGGCGAGGAAACCGGTGACAGGCCGGCCCAGCGCCGGATCGTCGCCGTTGCCGCCGCCGCCTCGGCCGGGGCCAGCTGGGCGATCTTCGAGCCGTGGTTGCCACCGTGGACGTAGTACCGGTACGAATCGCGGCTGCCGCGGCCCAGCTCGAACGGCTCCGCGCCCCACGGGTCGTTGGACCCGTACACGAACAGCAGACGGGTGCCGTGGGTCTTCACCCAGAAGTCGATGTCCGGCATCGCCGCGTAGTCGAAGCGCGGCAGGCGGATCGACGCCGGCACGAACGTCTTCGGCTGGTCGGCGCCGGGGTAGCGCAGCAGGTCGCGGAGGTAGCCGTCGTACGCCTCGGGCGAGCCCAGCTGCACCGCCGCCTGGTAGTAGTACGGGATGTACGGCGCCAGGTCCTGGTCGGAGTACGTGTTGAGGCTCTCCACCTTCTCGTACCAGGCGTAGACGTCGGCCGCGGGCGCGCCCGGCGGCGGCACCGTCGCGCAGTCCGCCTGCGTCTGGTACTGCCAGAACGCGAAGTACGAGTCGATCACCGAGATCTCGAGGGACTTGTCGGCCGAGCCCACGATCGAGAACGTCAGCCCGCGCTGGGCCGCGTCCGCCGCGGCGATCGCCCCCAGCTCGTCACGCCGCTTCAGCGCGTCGCGCTGGATCGCCTTCAGGGCGTCGCGGCACGCCGGGTCGTTGCCTACGCGGGAGAGGAACCGGTTGTAGACGTCGACCGGGTCGATGACGTCGTTGGGTGCGACGTACGGGATCGTCGCGTCGACGTCGTCGGGGAAGAAGCGGCGGAAGTACGTCGCGGTCATGCCGCCCTTGCTGCCGCCGGTGGCCAGCCACTTGCCCGGGTAGATCGCCTTGAACGCCTGCACCGCGCGGTGCTCGTCCGCCGCGGCCTGCCAGATCGTCAGTTGCTTCGCCCAGTTCTCCGGCTCCGGCCGCGACGGCGTGAAGTAGCGGTACTCCATCGACAGCTGATTGCCGTCGACGATCTGCGTCGGCTCCGAGCGGTTCGGCGACCCGCTGACGTTGTAGCCGCTCGTGAAGGCGACCGTCGGGGCGGCGAAGTCGCGGTGCAGCAACGTGAACCGCTGCTGGAACGTGCCCGCGCCGGGGTGCCGGTGGTCGGCGGGCTGGGTGTAGGTCAGCTTGAAGAACCGGAACCCGGCCGGGGCCGCGTCCTCGGACACGACCGTCAGCCCCGGGATCCGCTGCAGCTGCGCCTTGATGTCCGGCGCCGCCGTGGCCGCCGGCGCCAGGCCGGCCAGCGCCAGCAGGACCGCACCCGCGGTGAAAAGTCTGCGCATCGAGCACCACCCCGTCGTCGAAACCCTCGGTGGGACCCTCACAGAACCGGCGGTGGTCGGCAATCGGCTGTCCGGGCACAGAATCGGTGAGGATCCGACTTTCGGCGGGTGGCGCCGGGTCTTCCGGCGTGCCCGGCCGGGGGCATCGTGCGAGTTGTCCGCGTGTTCAGCGCCGCGTTACGGTCCGGATCCGTAGGCACCGTCATCGAGCGAGGGGTCCGCCATGAAGGTTTCCGACTGCCCGACGGCCGAGGTCGAGGTCCGCGTCGCCGCGCGGCCGGCCGAGATCTGGTCCTGGCTGCTGGACATCGACCTGCCGGCCCGGTTCTCCACCGAGTTCCAGGGTGGCGGCTGGGTCGACGACGCCGAGCCCGGCCTCGGCGCGCGGTTCCGCGGCCGCAACTCCCACCCGGTCGCCGGGGAGTGGGAGACGGTCTCGACCGTCACCGGCTACGAGCCCGGGCGGCTGTTCGCGTGGGCCGTGATGGACGTGGCGAACCCGGCCGCGTCGTGGAAGTTCGAGCTCGTCCCGGACGGCGACGGCACGATCCTGCGGCAGTGGGCCCGGATCGGCCCCGGCCCGTCCAACCTGACGAAGATCATCGGCTCGATGCCCGAGCACGAAGAGGAGATCGTCGCCATGCGGCTCGGCGAGCTGCAGGCCAACATGCAGAAGACCGTCGAGGGCATCAAGGCGCTCGCCGAAAGCGGCGTGCCGGCCTAACGGAGCACCCGGTCCACATAGGACTTCACGGCGGCCAGCGCCTCGGCCGACTGCCACAGCCGCTCCACCTGCGGGTCGTCCGAGTGGCGGTATTCGGCGATCCGCTCGTGGAAGGGCTGCCGGATCTGGGCCTTCGTGTGGGCGAACGGCTCGGCGGGCAGGTCGCCGAGCCGCGCCGCGACGGCGAGGGCCCGCTCGAGCACGTCGTCCGGTGGGGCCTGCTCGTCGGCCAGCCCGCGGGCCAAGGCCTCCTCGCCGCCCCAGGTTTCACCCGGGTAGGTGAGCAGCGGCAGCCGGGTGGTCCCGTAGCTGCAGCGCAGGATCTCCAGCGCGGCCAACGGGAACGGGAGCCCGACGAGCAGTTCGGTGACCCCGATCCGGCCGGCGCCCAGCACCCGGTGGTCGCAGGCCGCGGCGAGCACCGCCCCGCCGGCGATGGCGTGCCCGTTCAGCGCGGCGACCACCGGACGCGGGCAGCCGAACACGGCCAGCAGCGCGTCGGACAGCAGCGGCAGGAATTCCGCCACGTACGGCGCCCCGCCCTCGTCGAGCCGCTTGAGGTCGACGCCCGCGCAGAAGATCTGGCCGGTCCCGGTCAGCACGACGGCGCGGGCGTGCTCGGCCTCCTCGAGCTGCCGCACCAGCGCCCGGCAGGAGTCGGTGTCGAGCGTGTTGCCCCGGCCGTGCTCGATCCGAAGCACGGCGACGTCGCGGTGGCTCTCCAGGGTGATCGGCACGGCCCGACCGTACCGCGGAGTCGGTGGGCCGGTCAGGCCTTGACGCTCAACCGGACGACGCCGAAGTGCTCCGCCCGCACCAGTTCGACGACCTCGTCGAGGGTCGGCAGCCGGCCGAGCGGGAACTTCAGGCCGATCATCCGGGCGGCGCGACGCATGCCGAGCTCGGTCATCCGGTCCAGGTACGTCCGCGCGACCTCGGCTTCGTCCTCGACGAGCACCCCGCGCATCGGCGCCGTCCGGCCGGCGAACGTCACGTCGACGTCCACGCCGCCGCGGAAGTTGACCTTCCAGCGCGCGGGGGTCAGGGCGCACAGCCCCTCGGCATCGCGGTGGGCGGTGACCGGCACGCGGTAGCGCTGCCCGGTCCGCCGGCCGGCGAAGGCGAGCAACATGAACTCGCCGACGCCGCGGCCGAGCGGGCTGGGCAGCACCACGCGCAGCACCACGTTGAGCGTCTTCACCAGCGGCGCGGGCGGCTGGTGCCATTCCACCACGGCGGTCATCTCCGCAGCGTACGCCGCCCGTGGGCCTCAGCTGGTGATGTCCTTCCGAGCGAACCGCCGTCCCGCGTACAGGAAGAACACCGTTCCGTAGATCGCCGCCGAGAGCAGGCCGCTGGCCAGGTTGGTCCAGTCGACGTCGGTCGAGATCAGGTCCATCCAAGAGAACGCGTAGTGCGTCGGCAGGTAGTTCCGGAGCCCCTCCAGGGCGGTGATCTGGTCCAGGATCTGCGACAGGATCGCCACCAGCACCGCGCCGCCGACCGCGCCGAGCGGGGCGTCGGTCGACACGCTCAGCGCGAGCGCCAGCCCGGCCACCCAGGCCAGCTGCAGGATGATGTACACAGTGGACAGTGCGATGGCCAGCAGGCTGTCGCCGAAGGACACCGCGTCGCCGGTCGGGCTGATCGCGTCGCCCGCGCCGTACCAGAGCACCCCGACGCCGAGCGACACCAACGGCAGCAGCACCAGCGCGAACGCCGAGAGCAGGCCCGACACGATCGCCTTCTGCCGCAGCACCCGCTGCCGGGGCACCGGCATCGCCAGCAGGTACTTCAGGCTCGACCACGACGCTTCACTCGCGATCGTGTCGCCGAAGAACAGCGCGACGATCATCGGCAGAAGGAACGTCCCCGACACGAACAGCGCCAGCACGACGAAGTTCGGCGCGGACGCCGTGGCCAGGTCGACGAAGCCGCCGCTGCGCCGGTTCGGGTTCGACTGCCCGAGCTGGAACGCGATCACCAGGATGAACGGCAGCAGCGCGACGAACCCGAGCAGGAACTGCGTCCGCCGCCGCTTGAGCTGGCGCCGCAGCTCGACGCCGAGCCGTAGCGTCCGCCGCGCCGAGTAGCCCTCGACCGCGCCGTCCGGCCCGGCGCCCGCGTGCTCGGCCGACGCGAGGTCGCTCAGCTCGTCCAGCGCGTGCGGGTCGGTGTGCACACCCTCGCTCACGACTCTTCTCCCACCAGTTGCAGGAACGCGTCTTCCAGCCGGCGCCGAGGCCCGGCCTGCTCCACCGCGACCCCGGCGCGCACCAGCGCGGCCACGCCTTCGGCCCGCGGCAGCTCGCCGAGGTTCGCGTGCACGAGCTCGCCGTCGACGTCGACGTCTGTGACGCCGCTCAGCGCCTTGAGCGCCGCCGCGGCCGCCGCCGGGTCGTCGACCCGGAACGTCGCTTCGCCGCCGGCCGCGGCCAGCTCGCCGACCTCGCCCGAGGCGACCAGCGAGCCGCGGTGCATGACCACGACGTGCGTGCAGGTCTGCTCGACCTCGGCCAGCAGGTGGCTCGACACCACCACCGTGCGGCCGGTCGCGGCGTACCGCTTCAGCACCTCGCGCATCTGGTGGATCTGGGGCGGGTCGAGCCCGTTGGTCGGTTCGTCGAGCACCATGAGCTCCGGCAGGCCGAGCATCGCCTGCGCGATGGCCAGCCGCTGCCGCATGCCCTGGCTGTAGGTCCGCACCCGCCGTTCGACCGCGTTGCCGAGCCCGGCGATCTCCAGCGCCTCCGCGAAGTGCGCCTTCTCGGCCGGACGTCCGGTGGCGGCCCAGTACAGCTCGAGGTTCGCCCGGCCGGACAGGTGCGGCAGGAAGCCCGAGCCCTCGACGAACGAGCCGATGCGCGAGAGCACCGGCGCGCCCGGGGTGATCTTGTGCCCGAACACGCGGATGGTGCCCTCGGTCGGCGTGATCAAGCCCATCAACATCCGCAGGGTGGTCGTCTTGCCCGCGCCGTTCGGCCCCAGCAGGCCGAGCACCTGGCCCGGCTCGACGCGGAAGGACAGGTCCTTCACCGCCACGAACCCGCCCGCGTACTGCTTGCGCAGACCCTCGATGACCAGCGGAGTCGTGGCCAGCTCGGCGTCGACGTCGGTGGCCCGGCGCCGGCGCAGGGCCGCGAAGAGCACCGCGGCGAGGCCGATCGCCAGCGTCACCCCGATGCCGACCAGCTGCCCGACCGGTGCCGGGGACCCGACGGACTTGCCCGGCACGACCGGCACGGCCAACGCGGTGCCCGCGGCCAGCCCGATCCGGAACACCGCGGGTGCGGCCGGCGCGGCGTACCCCTGGTCGGTGGTGCCGACGACCAGCCGCAGCGAGTGGCCGCCCTCGATCGGCCGGACGATGCCGGGCAGCGTCACGGTCACGTCGACCGGGGTGCCGTCGGCGGGCAGCCCGCTCACCCGGAACGGCGCGATGGCGTTGGCCGGCAGTACGCGCGAGCCGTCCTGACCGACGTCGTAAAGCTTCGCGAACAGCACCGCGTCCGGCTGCGGGTGCGCCGGGTCCGCGGCGACCTGCAGCCGCACGGTGGACGAGCCGCTGATGACGACCTGGCCGTCGAACGGCGCGGTGGCGAACTGCGCGGCCTGGCCGGGCGGGTCGTTGCTGAACAACGCGCCGAGCCGCGACGAACTGCTCGCGACGCCGTTGAGGCCGGGGATCCCGCTGACCGCCGCCGGGTTCGCCCCGGCCGGGCGCACCACCGGCTGCGCGGGCCCGTTGAGCGCCACCAGCCGCCGTTCGGTGGCCGGGCCGGTCAGCCCGGGGTAGGCGGGCGCGTTGACCGTGCGGACCGACGGCGTCCCGTTGGCGCGCAGCGTGCCCTGGACGTCGTAGCTGAAGCCGGTGCCCGGGTCGCCGCCGTCCAGCGCCGTCTTCAGGAAGTCGGCGATCTTGGCGCGCAGCTGCGGGCCGGGCTTGCCGCCGTCGTGGCCGCCGGTGTACCAGATCGTCTTGACCTTGCCGCCCGCCGCGGTGATCTGCCGGGCGGTCGCGTCGGACTGGTCGAGGCCGAACAGCGTGTCGCTCTCGCCCTGCACCAGCAGCGTCGGCACGGTGATCTTGCCGGTGACGGACGCGGGGGAGACCCGGCGCAGCAGGTCGACGCTCGCCTGGCTCGCCTGCCCGGTGGTGCCGAGTTCGGTGTAGGCGCGGCAGACCGCGGCGGTGAACCGGCCACAGGGGTCGGCCGACGCGCTCCGCGGCCCGCCCGCACCCGGCGGCCCGGCGGGCAGCGCGGCCCCCGCGGCGGCCGCGGTCCCGGCGGCGCCGGTGGCCCCGGTGTCGGTCTCCTGCCCGGCTTCCGGTGCTTCGGCGGACGGCGAGCCGCTCGCCGCGGCACCCGAACCGGCCGAGAAGAAGATGCCGGCCCAGCTCTTCTTGAAGACGCCGTCGGTCGAGAAGGCACCGGCGGACGGGGTGCCCGGGGCCGTGGACGCGGGGGTCGCCGCGTTCGGGATCAGGCCCTGGGCCAGGTCGTTGTAGGTGATCACGGGCGCGATCGCGTCGACGCGCTTGTCCGTGCCGGCCAGCAGCAGCGACAACGCGCCGCCGTAGGAGGCGCCGGTGACGGCGACCTTCGGATCACCCTGGGCGTCGAGGGTCACCTGGTGCTGCGCGACGAGCCGGTCGATCAGGCGGCTCGCGTCGGCGACCTCGCCGTCCGGGTCGTTGAGCCCGATCTTGCCGGTGCTCTTGCCGAAGCCGCGCGCCGACCACGTCATCACGACGAAGCCCTTCCGCGCGAGCTCGCGGGCGTCGTCGGCGACGCTGTTCTTGTCCCCGCCGAAGCCGTGCGCGAGCAGCACGGCCGGTGCGGGCACGGTCGCCGGGAGGTAGGTGGTCGTGTCGATCTTGACCTGCTCGGCCGAGCCGGGCGCGGCGGGCAGGTCGAGCAGGGCGTCCTGGGTCGGCACGGCGGGCGGGGCCGTGTCGCGCGTCGCCCAGAGGACGGTCGCGGCGGCGAGCACCGCCACGACGGCGCCGAGCGCCGTGAGCCGGGCTCGGCGGGTGCGCGGGAGCGGGAGTCGGGGCACGACGTGACCGTAGGTGAAGTTTCCTGAGAGTGTCCTCCGCGGCTCACAGTGATCACACGCCCGGACCACCTGGTGGACCGAAGTGACCGGAATTACACGACCAACACGGTGACGTGCGCGATCCCGGCTGGCGCTCGGCCGGGGGGAACCGGCAAACTGGACGCGCTGTGAGGGGAGTATTCCTTCGCGGCGGTGTCGTCAGCACGGTGGCCCTGCGCCCCCGGCACCGTCGGCCGGTGTCTTCACCGGCGGGAGAGACCTCCGGTTAGTTGCTGCTGCGCGCTATCCGGAGGTTCGAGTTCCATGACTGTCCCCCTGTGGCTGTGGATCGCCACGATCGGTGGCCTGCTCGCGCTGATCGCGCTGGACCTGGTCATCGTCGATCGCAAGCCGCACGAAGTGACCACGGGGGAAGCGGCTCGCTGGGTCATCTTCTACGTCTCGTGCGCGATCGCCTTCGGCATCGGCGTGTGGATCTTCGCCGGGCACGACCCGGGCGTCGAGTTCTTCACCGGGTACATCACCGAGTACTCGCTGAGCGTCGACAACCTGTTCATCTTCATGATCATCATGAGCTCGTTCAAGGTGCCCGCCATCCACCAGCACCGCGTGCTGCTGGTCGGCATCCTGCTCGCGCTCGCCATGCGGAGCGTCTTCATCGCCATCGGTGCCGCGCTCATCGAGCAGTTCGTCTGGGTGTTCTTCCTGTTCGGCGCGGTGCTGATCTGGACGGCGATCAGCATGCTGCGCGGCAAGGGCGAGGAAGAGGAGTACCACGAGAACGCCGTCACCCGGCAGGTCCGCAAGATCGCCCCGGTGACCGATGACTATCACGGCCACCACTACACGGTGAAGATCAACGGCAAGCGGATGATCACCCCGATGCTGCTGGTGATCGTGGCCATCGGCTCGGCCGACCTGCTGTTCGCCGTCGACTCGATCCCGGCGATCTTCGGCATCACGCAGGAGGCGTTCCTGGTCTTCACCGCCAACGCGTTCGCGCTGATGGGCCTGCGTCAGCTGTACTTCCTGCTCGGCGGCCTGGTGACCAAGCTGGTCTACCTCAGCTACGGCCTCGCGGTGATCCTCGCCTTCATCGGCGCGAAGCTGTTCCTGCACGCGCTGCACGAGTACCACGTCGTCCCGGACTGGCTGGACATCAACAACTGGATCTCCCTCGGCGTGATCGTCGTCGTGCTCACCGTGACCACGGTGACGAGCCTGGCGAAGGCCCGGCGCGACGAGCGCAAGCAGGTCGTCGCATGAGACCTCGCGAAACTCGTTCGCCTCGCTAAGGATTTCCGGTACGGTCGGGACGTGCGTCCTGCCGACATCGAACACCTCGTCGTCCCCGGCCGTCCCGCGCTGCGCGGGAATCTGCTGCTCACGGCGCTGAAGAGACCGGATCTGAAGGCGAACGCCACGCACGGCGAGGTCCGGCGCGTGTCGCTCGACGGCGGTGAGTCCGCGTGGACCCACGGTCCGCGCGACTCGGCCCCGGCGATCTCGCCGGACGGTCGCTGGGTGGCCTTCCTGCGTGCCGGGGAGGGCCAGGGCGCGGACGGCAACCCGCAGCTGCACGTGATGCCGTCGGACGGCGGGGAGGCCCGCCGGCTGACCTCGCTGCCCCTCGGGGCCGGGGAACCGGTGTGGGCGCCGGATTCGCGGCGGATCGCGTTCACCGCGCGGGTGCCCGAGCCCGGCCGCTACGGCACGCCGGACGCCGACGGCGAGACGCCGGAGCCGGCCGCCGAGGCCCCGCGCCGGATCACGCGGATGGACTACCGGATCGACGACGTCGGGTTCCTGCGCGACCGCATGCAGCGGCTGTTCGTCCTCGACACCGCCGACGCCTCCGAGCCGGGGGAGCCCGAGCCGCTGACCGGCGACGGGTTCGACGCGGCCCACCCGGTCTGGACGCCGGACGGCACGCGCGTGGTCTTCACCGCCCCGCCGGACTGGGGTGCGGCCGAGAGCGACTTCCGCGACATCTGCGCGATCTCCGCCGAGGGCGGCGAGCCCGAGGTCGTCGTGCGCTGCGACGGGTATTCGGAGCGGCCGGCGTTCGGCCCCGACGGCACGTTGTTCTACTTGGGACAGTCTTTCGAGGAGCACCACGAGGCCGCGCCCACCGGGCTCTACGCGGCGACGCCCGAATTCGGCGCCGGCCCGGTGAAGGCCCGGCGGCTCACCGACGCCGAGACCGTGGACTGCGAGGGCGCGGCCGGCCCGCCGGCTCCGCGGGAGGACGACGTCGTCGTGGCCGTCCGCAACCGCGGCGCGGTGGAACTGCGCGCGGTCGCCGTCGACACCGTCGAGGCTCCGCTGGCCGACCTCGCGGTGGTCCACGCCGACCAGGCCGCCGTCCGGTCGTTCACGCTGGACGGCTCGGTCCTGGTGGCGGTGATCGCGACGCCGTCGACCGCGGGCGAGGTCGTGCTGCTCGGCGACGGCGGGCCCAAGGTGCTGACCGGCTACTCGAAGCCGTTGCGGGACAAGGGCATCCGGCCGATGATCGAGCTGGAGACGACGGCCCCGGACGGCTACCCGGTGCACGGCTGGCTGGTCCTGCCCGAGGGCGAGGGCCCGCACCCGGTGCTGCGCGTGGTGCACGGCGGGCCGTTCACCCAGCAGGAGTGGGCGGTGTTCGACGAAGCCCAGGTCTACGCGGCGGCGGGCTACGCGGTGGTGGTCGGCAACCCGCGCGGCTCGGCGGGCTACGGGCAGGCGCACGGCCACGCGATCACCCACGGCTTCGGCACGGTCGACGTCGACGACGTCCTGGCCCTGCTGGACAAGGCCTTGGAACGGCCGGACCTGGACGCCACCCGCGTCGGCATCATGGGCGGCTCGTACGGCGGCTTCATGACGAGCTGGCTGGCCGCCCACCACGGGGACCGGTTCAAGGCGGCGTGGAGCGAGCGCGCGGTCAACGCGTGGGACTCGATGGTCGGCAGTTCGGACATCGGCTACTTCTTCGTCGACGCCTACATCGGGTCTTCGCCGGAAGTGCAGCGCGACCGATCGCCGCTTTCGTACGCTTCGCAGATCCGCATGCCGTTCGCGGTCGTGCATTCGGAGCAGGACTGGCGCTGCCCGCTGGAGCAGGCGGAGCGGATGTTCGTGGCCCTGCGCCGGGCGGGCGCGCCGGCGGAGATGCTGCTCTTCCCGGGTGAGGGCCACGAGCTGAGCCGCTCGGGACGGCCGCGGCACCGGGTCCAGCGGTTCGAGGCGGTCCTGGAGTGGTGGTCGCGCCACCTGTGACGCGCGGCCTGGTCTGCTTCGACGTCGACGGCACCCTCGTGCCGGGCACCAGCTCGTGCGCGTGGGTGGCCGCGGCGCTGGGGCACGAGGCCGAGCTCGTCGCGGCCGAAGCGGCTTACGTCGCGGGTGAGCTGACCAACCAGGAGGCGTCGGTCATCGACGCGCGCGGCTGGGCGGGGCACACCGAGGCGGAGGTCCTGGCCCGGCTCGCGACGTTGCCGCTGGTCGACGGGATCGCCGAGACGGTGGCGTGGTGCCGTGACCACGACCTGCGGCCGATCCTGACCACGCTCGCGTGGACGCCGGTGGGCCGGCTGCTCGCCGGGCGGTTCGGGTTCGCCGCGTACTGCGGCCCGGTGCCGGAGGCCGAGAGCGGCCGCTACACCGGGAACGTCGCCGAGCACCTGGACGAGTTCGGCAAGCGCGACTTCGCGCTCGCCCAGGGCTTCGCGCCGGAAAGGTGTGCCGCGATCGGGGACAGCCGGTCGGATCTGCCGCTCTTCGCCGCCGTCGGGACGAGCATCGCCTTCAACGGGACCCCGGCCGCCCGGGCTGTCGCGACGCACGTCGTCGACGGGCCGGACCTGCGGGCGGTGATCCCGGTGCTGGCGGCTCAGTTCAGCAGCGTGTAATTGAGCTCTTCGCAGACCCGGCCCAGCGGGACGTCCAGCCCCGGGTGGTCCAGCGGCAGCAGCACGTCGGGCGCGATCGGGAGCGCGGCGCCCGCCGGCGGGTCCCACAGGCAGATCGCGGGGTCGCCTGAGTCCATCGACGAGCGGTACCAGAGGCCGTCGAGGTCGCTGAACGCGCCGCGGATCGCCCGGGCCCAGGCCTGGGTCAGCTTCTTCGGGCCGCTGGAGATCTCCTGGGAGGCGCCGACCCGCGTCGGCCAGAGGCCGGTCAGGTCGAGCAGGCGCAGGGTGCGCGTCGGGCGGACGACGACCAGCCGGGGACCGCGGGTGCGGCGGTCGACCGTCGAGCTGGTCTGGAAGACCTCGGCGACCGACGTCCGCACGGTGAGGCCGAAGTACAGGACGCCGTTGGCGGGATCGGTGACCGGCGCGCCGCCGCGGCCGGGCGACTGCTGGTCGAAGCGGCCGTGCGGGAGCGGGCCGGTGTAGCGGAACGAGTTCCACTGCTGGGGGTGTCTGCCGTGCGCGGTGAAGATCCGCACGAGCCTGGTCGCGGGCTGGACCGTCACCACGTCGTCGGCGCGGTTCAGCTGCCGGACCAGGACGGATCGGGCGGGCGGCAGCGGGAGCCGGGCCATGGGTCGGGGGTGGTCCGTCCTTGTCGGAGATCTTGCTCGGGAGGGTCCAGCCTAGAGCGGAGTGCCGAGCGTGGCGATGAGGCGGGCGACGTGGTCCGGATCACCACCGGAGAGGAGCCATTGGCGCGGGGTCGCGGGCTGGTCGTTGATGACGAGATCCGCTTGCGGAGTGCTCATGAAGGCCGCGACGACGAGGGCGGGCTGGTCTTCGGGCAGCGCCTTCAGCACGACTTCCAGGCCGGGCAGCACCCCGGAACCGGCGAACTGCCACGCGGGAAGCCGCCACCCGCCGTCCTTCCACCCGGTCAGCCGCCCTTCCTTGAGGCGATGCCGGATCCGGCTGTCGTCGACACCCAGGGCTTTGGCGGCTTCGTTGACGCTGAGGGCGCCTTCGGCGAGCACGGCGTGGGCGGCGACGGTGCGCGCCCGGAAGTCGGGTTCGTCCTCACGCCTCGGTGAGAGGTCGAGGCCGACATCGGCGAGCGCGGCGCGCTGGTCGGCCGAGAAGTAGTGCGAGGGATCCGGATTCGGTGGGGACAGTCTGCGCGCCGCGTCTTCGACGAGAGTGAGGAACTCATTCGCGTCGACCTTCAGGCCCGCCTTGGCGAGGATGTTCTCCAGCGCTACAGACATGTGGCTCAGGTTAACCCGAAACAGCGCGGATGTGCGGGTTCGTGCGCTTTCTTGCCCGGTCTGTGCGTGAATTCACCAGAGATCGACACTCACGGCACATCATCCAACACGTTGAGTAGGCAACTTCCGGTCAGTTTCCCTGGATCGGGCGCCGTTGTCCAGCCTCGGCCTGGCTTGACACTGCGCGGTCGGACACCTACGTTCCGGATGAGTAAACGATTTCCGCTCCGGTGCTCACAGGACCCGGCGCCCCGGCGCCGGTGATGGGGGACACAGGGGGTGGGGCGTGCCTGGGGGCCCGGCACGAGCCGGCCCCCGGGCACGTCGCTTCCGTTTGGTCCGACTCGGCGAGGGCGCCGGTTGGCCGGGTACGCAAGCCGCCCCTTCCATGCGTGAGCCGACGCTTTGGGTACGAGGGCCGACCCGCCGGTGCGCGGCCGACCTTCTGGGTGCGCGAGCCGACCCCTTGGGCACGCAAACCGGCCCTCCGGGTGCGCGCGAGCCGACGCTTTTGGTGCGTGGGCCGACTCGCCGGGTGCACGGGCCGACCCTCCTGGCCGCAGGTCGACTCGCCGGGTGCGTGAGCCGGCTCTTCTGGTGCGCGGCCGACCTTCTGGGTGCGCGGGCCGACCCTTCTGGCACGCACGCCGACCCTTCGGTTGCGCGCGAGCCGACGCCTTCGGTGCGCGGGCCGACTCTCGGGAGTACGCGAGCCGACCCCTCAAGTACGTGAGCCGACCCCTCGCGGACATGGACCGGGGCCGAGACCTCGCCTCCTCGATCTCAGCGGCGGGAGCTCTTCCGCACGATCAGGCGGGCTTCGAGCGTCGTCGTCGTGGTGTCGCGGCTGCTGTCCGTGATTCGGGCCAAGAGGAGCTGTGCCGCCACTCGGCCTACCTCGTACGCCGGCTGGGCGACCACCGTCAGGGGTGGGTCGATCAGCGTTGTCCATGGCGCGTCGTCGAACGAGACTATGCCCACGTCGCTGCCCGGGCGCAGGCCTCGGGCCGACAGGGCCTCCAGCACTCCGATCGCCATCGTGCTGTTCGCGACCAGGAGCGCGTCCGGCGGCGAGGGCTCGTCCAGCAGTTCCAGCGCCGCCAGGCGGGCGCCCTCGGCGCGGTACTCCGCCCGCCGGAACAGGACGTTCTCTTCGCCGACGACGTCGGCGTATCCCGCCAGTCGGTCTTCGGCCGTGCGGACGCCCGGCGGGCCGGTCAAGCAGCCGACGCGCCGGTAGCCGCCCGCGAGCAGGTGCCGGGTGGCTTCGGCCGCCGCGTGGCGGGTGTCGACCAGGACCTGGTCGCCCTCCGCCGCCTGCAACGGCCGGTCCACCGCCACCAGCGGGGTGCCCTGGCGGCGCAGGCCCTCGACGTTCGTCGACCGGCCGGTGGGCGACAGCACCACGCCGGCGACCCGCTCCTGCAGCGCGACCTCGATGTAGCGCCGCTCCTTGTCCTCGTTCTCGTCCGAGTTGCAGAGCACCACCGAGTACCCGGACCGCTGCGCGAGGTCCTCGACACCCCGGGCGATCGCCGTGAAGAACGGGTTCTCGACGTCGGAGATGATCAGCGCGAGCACCGCGGTCTCCTGACGGCGGAGGTTCCGGGCCAGCCCGTTCGGGTGGTACCCCAGCTCGGCGGCGGCCTCCTGGACCCGCGCGGCCAACGCGGGGTCCACAGTGGACTTCCCGTTGAGCGCGCGCGACACCGTCGCCGTGGAGACGCCGGCTCGTGCCGCGACGTCGCTGATGGTGGCCACGCGCCCTCCCTGATCACTCGTCGAGGGGGAGGATAGCGCTCTTGGTAGTCGTTTACCGTCCGCTTACCTTTTTGGGTGAACAGCCACTTCCGGTTGACCGCAGGGGTTACGCCGAACGGAGTCGATCACGCACGGCAACGTCCACAGTGGAGCGTCCGCCGAAGTAATCGCGTGGCGTGAGGCCGGTCAGCGCCCGGCAGTCCCGGCTGAGGTGCGCTTGATCGGCGTACCCCGCGGCGGCGGCCAGCGCGGCCAGCCCGGGGACACGCGGAGCCAGCGCGACGGCCCGCTGGAACCGGCTCACCCGGAGGTAGGTGGCCGGCCCGTACCCGACCGCTTGGACGAACCGCCGCCGCAGCCGCCGTTCGCTCACCCCGCCCGCTGCCGGTTGCCCCAAAGCGGCTGCACCGGAACGGCCGAGCAACGCCGCCGCGTCACCGACCCGGGCCACCCCGGCCTCCAGCCGCGCGATCAGCTCCGCCACCGCGAAATCCGGCGGCGGCACCCCCGTCACCCGCTCGGCCACCGCGGAAACCGGCGACACCACCCCCTCCACCAACCGTTCCGCCGACGACCGCCCCCACAACTCGGACACCGGCACCCGCCGATCCCGCAGCTCGTCCGCCGCCACGCCGAGCACCGCCGCCGCCCGGCCCGGCACCAACCGGACCCCGCTCACGACCCCCTCCGTCTCCGACCACCACGCCGCCGTGTCCGGCCCCGCCACGAACGCCGTTCCGCCGCCCACCACCAAGTCGACGCAGCCGTCCGGGACGATCCGCTTCGGGCCCTCCGAAGCCGATCGCCACACGCACCTGGCCACGCCCCGCAACACCGCCGGCGCCGCCCGTTCCTCGTACACACCCCGATCATGCCTCGGGGGTCCGACAGAACCGGCAAGAATCGGCGCCACCCGTCCGGGTGAACATCGAACTTTCCGCGAGGACCGGCTAACACCCCGTCAGGTCACGGCGAGATATAGGTCGACGCACTCGACGGAAGTGCGCGCGACGAGAGAAGACCTCTCCATGAGCGTTCCCACCGCGATGCGCGACTCCGCCGGGCGGGCTCGATCGGCCGGCAGCTTCGTCGTCGTCCTCGGTGTGCTCGTCGCGGCCTTCGCGGTGACCGCCCACGTCCTGCCGCGGTCCGCGCGCGAGCCCGCGGCCAAGGAAGCGCCCGTCGCCCCGGTCGCCGTGCGCACCGTCGATCACAGCGTCGTCTACGAACTGCTCGGCACGCACGGCGCCCGCAACGTCACCTACGCCGCCGCCGGCTCCGCCCTCACCCAGCAGGCCGCGGTCGCGACGCCGTGGTCCACCCGGTTCACCCGGGTCGGCCCGGCCGGCCGCACCGAGTTCTACAGCATCGCCGCCCGCAACCCCGGCCCCGGCGCGCTGCGGTGCCGGATCGTCGTCGACGGCGTCGTCGTCGCCGAGAAGACCGAGACCGAGCCGGGGCGCCTCTTCAGCTGCGCCGTCTGAGCGGCAGGATCGGCGGCGTGAACGCCGCGATCACCTTCGGGCCCGCCCTGGTGGCGGTTCTCGTCCTGCTCGCCGTCGCCGGCGCGGTCGTCGTCAGGGCCGGCGGGCTCGGCGAGGGACGCGCGGTGCTGATCGCCGCCGCCCGGGCGGTCGCGCAGCTCGCCGCCGTGTCGCTCGTGATCACCGCCGTCCTGCGCTCGGCGCCGCTCACCGGCCTGTTCGTGGTGCTGATGTTCGGGATCGCCGCGGTGACGTCGGCGCGCCGCGTCGGAACGAACAAGAACCTGCCGTGGACGGCGCTGGCCATCGCGGCCGGTGTCGCGCCCGTGCTCGCGCTGGTCCTCGGCGCCGGTGTCGTCCCGCTCCGGCCGATCGCCGTCGTGCCGATCGCCGGCATCGTCATCGGCGGCGCGATGACCGCGACCTCGCAGGCCGGCCGCCGGGCCCTCGACGAGCTCGAGTCCCGCCACGGCGAGTACGAAGCCGCGCTCGCCCTCGGCTTCCTCCCGCGCCCGGCCGCGCTCGAAATCTGCCGCCCGAGCGCCGGGCACGCCCTCATCCCGGCGCTCGACCAGACCCGCACGGTCGGCCTGGTGACGCTCCCGGGCGCGTACGTCGGCGTCCTGCTCGGCGGGGCGGGCCCGATCCAGGCCGGGCTGACGCAGGTGCTCGTGCTGATCGGGCTGCTGGCCGCGGAGGCCGTCTCGATCCTGGTGACCGTGCAGCTCGTCGCGGCCGGGAAGCTCAGCCGAGCGGCGTAGCCAGGTGGGCGGTGTCGTTGTAGCGCCGCACGATCCAGGTGTCGCCGTGGAGCACGAGGTGGGAGATCGACCCGTTGTCGGCGCCGAGGAACGCGAACCGCTCCACCGCGCGGCTGGCCTGCGCGAACAGCTCGCCGATCACACCGCCGTGGGTGAACACCGCGACGCGCTGGTCCGGGTGCGCGGCCGCGATGCGGGTCAGCGCGCCGCGCAACCGGGCGCCGAACCGCTCGTCGGACTCCGCGCCCGGGATCACGTCCCAGCGCTGCTCGGTCCACAGCCGCTCGACGATCGGGTGGCCTTCGGCCGTGTACTTCCGGAACAGGCCGTTTTCCCAGTCGCCGAGGTGGATCTCGCGCAGGTCCGGCTCGACGACCGGGGTCAGCCCCAGCTTCTCCGCCAGGGGAGCCGCCGTCAGCACCGTGCGGCGCAGCGTCGTCACGTAGATCGCGTCGATCCGTTCCCCGGCGAGCCGGACGCCGACGCGCTGGGCGTGATCACGGCCTTCCGGCGCGAGGTCCGGGTCCGCCTGGCCGTCGACCAGGTCGAACGGGGCGTCGCCGCGCGCCGGGGCGGACTCGCCGTGCCGGACCAGGAAGATCTCCGTCGAGCCCGGCGGCGGGCTGAAGCGGTGCTGGCGGTACTCGATCTCCTGCTCCGGCGTGCTCATGGCCTCGACCCTAGCCCAGCTGCTTGTCCACGAAACACCATCGCCAGGTCTCGCCCGGCTCGAAGCTGCGCATGACCGGGTGGCGGGATTCGTGGAAGTGCTGCGTCGCGTGGCGGCGCGGCGAGGAGTCGCAGCAGGCGACGTTGCCGCACTTCAGGCACATCCGCAGGTGCACCCACGTGGTGCCCTCGGCGACGCAGGCGGCGCAGCTGTCGGCCGAGCTGGGGTCCTTGTCGACCCACTCGTGGGCCAGGTGCTTGCACGACCCCGCCGTCGCGGCCGGGGTGCGCAGCTCGCGGCCCTCGACGTCGGGCTCCGCCTCGTCGCGGTCGAGCATGGACTCTTCGATGTCGAGCCGCTCCAGGACCTTGCGCAGGACGTCGTCGTCGGCGCTGCCGCTGTCGCGGGCCTTGAGGAACTGGTCGCGCTCGACCTCCAGGAGCTCCAGCCGCAGCCGCCGATAGGCGTCGCTCGGCGTCTCGGCCAGCGCGCTCTGCCGGCCGAGCTGCTCCCACGCCGAGTCGGCGCGGTGCTGCAGCCGGTCGCGCAGGCGCTGGATGATCTCCGGCGGGTCGTCGTCGGTCCGGATCTCCTCGAGCTTGGCCAGCGCCGCGCGGGTCATGTCGTGCAGGACGGCCGCCTCCTGCAGGGCGTCCTCGGCGGGGTCCGGCCGCGGCAGCCGCAGCCGCCGGATCAGCGGCGGCAGCGTCATGCCCTGCACGGCCAGCGTGCCGGCCACGACGACGAACGCCGCGAGCACCAGCACGGCCCGCTGCGGGGTGTCCGCGGGCAGCACGAACGCGGCCGCGAGGGTCACCACCCCGCGCATGCCGGCCCAGGCGATGACGGCGGAGTAGCGCCACGGCCAGATCTTCGCCCTGACCTTCCCCGGCAGCAGGCGCCGTTCGACGCGCTTCACCGTGCCGATCCCGGCCATCCACAGCACGCGGGTGAGGATGGTCGCGGCGAGCACGGCGACGCAGATCCAGGTCAGCGTCATCAGCGACAGCCCGCTCTCGCCGACCTCGGCGAGGATCCGCCGCAGCTGCAGGCCGATCAGCAGGAAGACCAGGTTCTCCAGCAGGAACTGGATGGTCTGCCAGTTCAGCCGGGACGCCAGCCGGGTGGAGCCGGACAGGATCTGCGGCGCCTTATGCCCGAGGATGAGCCCGGCGATGACGACGGCGAGCACGCCGGAGCCGTGGATCGCCTCGGCCGGGATGTAGGCGATGAAGGGGACGGCGAACGACAGCGCGGTGTCGAGCACCGGCTCGTTCAGCCGGGCCCGGATGAACGCGGCCGCGAACCCGACGACCAGCCCGACCACGGCCCCGCCGATGGCCGCGCGGAAGAAGTCGGCGCCGACCTGCCAGAGGCTGACCGAGCCGGCCAGCGCGGCGATGGCGGTGCGGAGGGCGACCAGCGCGGCGGCGTCGTTGAACAGGCTCTCGCCTTCGAGGAGCCGGATCAGCTTGCGGGGCATGCCGACCCGCCGGGCGACGACGCTGGCGGCGACCGCGTCCGGCGGTGCGACGACGGCGCCGAGCGCGATGCCGCCGGCCAGCGGGAGCCCGGGGATCACCGCCCAGGCGACCACGCCGACGCCGAGCGCGGTGAACACCACGAGCCCGACCGACATCAGCCCGATCGCCCCGCGGTTCTTCCGGAAGTCGACCAGCGACGTCTGGATGGCCGCCGAGTACAGCAGCGGGGGGAGCAGGCCGAGCAGGACGACCTCGGGGTCGAGGTGGACCTCGGGCACGCCGGGGACGTACGAGCCGGCGACGCCGACGACGATCAGGCACAGCGGGGCGGACCAGTCCAGCCGCCGCGCCACCGCGCTGACGACGAGGACGGTCACGACCAGCGCCACTATCTCTGCCGCTATGTGCACGGGGTAATCATTACCCGCCCGCCGCGGCGGGTGTCACCTGGCCAGCTCGGGAAGCACTTCGGCGACCAGCTGGGTGTCCATGTACTCGGTGATCTCGCGGATCCGGCCGTCCTCGACGCGGAAGACGAAGCAGTACTTGTTGTCGTAGCGCGCCCCGGCCTTCGTCGCGACGCTGCCCTGCGTTTCGACCACGACGACGTCGTCCTCGGCGACGAACCGGCTCGCGGTGCTGGTGTAGGTGCCCTCGAACTGCGCGCCGAGCGGGCCGAGCAGGTCGCGGCGGACCGAGTCCTTGCCGCGGAAGGTGCCGGACCAGCTGTTGTGCCCGCCGACCGTCCAGGTGACGTCGTCGGCCATCGCGGCGAGCAGCGGCCGGATGTCGCCGGTCGCCCAGGCGTCGAACGCCGTCTTCAGGAGCTGCTTGTTCTCGGACGCGGTCATGGGCTCAGTCAACACGCTGGAGCGCACTCCAGCGCAAGCTTTAGGCTGGGCCCGTGACGACAGCGGAGATCGCGGCCGGTGTCCTGCGCGGGTCCGAACGGGACGGCGTGCGGACGTTCCTCGGCGTCCCGTACGCCGAGCCGCCGGTGGGGGAGCTGCGGTTCCGGGCGCCCCGGCCGGTCCCGCATTGGGCCGGTGAACGCGACGCGACGAAGTGGGCACCCCGCGCGCCGCAGCCCGAACTGACCGGGCGCGGCTTCACCGGCGACGAGGACTGCCTCTACCTGAATGTTTACGCGCCCACGGCACCCGGCTCGTACCCGGTGCTCGTGTGGATCCACGGCGGCGGTGGCGTGCTGGGCGGGCCGCACCAGTTCGACGCCTCCGCGTACGCGCGCGCCGGCGTGGTGGTGGTGACCGTCGCCTACCGGCTCGGCGTGCTCGGGATGCTGCACCTGCCCGGCGTCGCCGACTCGAACCTGTCCCTGCGCGACCAGGTGGCGGCGCTCGAATGGGTGCGGGACGAGATCGGCGCGTTCGGCGGCGACCCGGGCCGGGTCACGCTGGCCGGGCAGTCCAACGGCGGCCGCACGGTCGGGACGCTGCTGGCCGTGCCCGCCACGCGCGGGCTCGTCCACCAGGCGATCGTGCAGAGCGGCACCGGCGTCGGCTCGGTCGTCCACACGCCGGACGAAGGCGCGGCGGTCGCTGCGGCGGTCCTGGCGGAGCTGAACGCGTCGCCGGATGACTTGGCGACGCTGCCGGTGACCCGGATCCTCGAGGCGCAGCAACGGGTTTCGGCGGCGTCGGGCACCAAGGTGACCTACCGCGTGGTGGTCGGCGACGAGCTGCTCCCGCACCGGCCGTCCGACGGCGCCCGTGAGGTCCCGCTGCTGATCGGGACGACGGCCGACGAGGAGGACCTGTTCAGCTGGCTGCAATCGGGCGGCGCGAAGCTGCTGGGCGTCGGCTCGACGATGCTGGACGCCCCCGCGGTCGAGAAAGCCGTCGCGGCGTATAACGCCCTATTCGACTGGCCCCCGGACCAGATCCGCAACCGCGCGCTGACGGCGGGGGACTGGTGGATCCCGGCGATCCGCTTCGCCGAGAAGCAGCCGGACGCCTGGATGTACCGGCTCGACTGGCGGATCGCCCCGCGCGGCCGCGGCCTGGGCGCGGCGCACGGGCTCGACCTGCCGCTGGTGTTCGACGACATCCGCAACCGCAACTGGCGGTTCCTCTTCGCCGGCCGGCCGTTCCCGGCGGAGCGGATGCAGGCGGTGGCGACGGAGATGTTCGGGGCCTGGGTCCGGTTCGTGAGCACCGGGGACCCGGGCTGGCCGCGGTACACGACGGCGGACCGCGTGACGCGGCTCTTCGACGACGTCTCGACGACGGTCAGCGACCCGGACCGGGAGCAGCGGTTGCTCTGGGACTGAGCCGGGGCGGCCCGAGACCGCCCCGGCTCGAGCGTCAGACGGTGATCTTGTCGACGTTCGGGCCGCCGTTGGCGGTCGTCGCGGTCGCCTTGATCTTGTTCGTCCCGGCCGTCAGGGTGACCGGGATCGAGACCGTCTGCCAGGTGTCCCAGTTGCCCGTTCCACCGAACGCCACGGCCGAGGCCACCTTCGTGCCGTTGACCGTGATGTCCATCGGGCGGTTCGCCGTGGTGCCGTTGGCGAAGCGCAGGACGACGTTCGCGCTGCCCGCCGCGGCCGCGGGCACGGTGAACTCCACCGCGCTGCCGACCGCGTTGTCGTAGTTGACGAACCCGGTGCCGGTGAAGCCCGCGTGGTTGGACTCCGCGACGCCGTTCGTGATCGTCGCGTCCTCGGCCTGGTAGTCCACCGGGTCACCGGGGCCGGGGCCGGTCGAGCCGTCCGCCGGGATCGTCTTCGTCCCGGTGTTCCAGCCCGCGACCCGCACCGACGGCGCCGCTCCGTGCAGGTCCGCGGTCCGGTACGTCGCCGTCAGCGTCGTCGACTCGCCCGGCCACAGGCTGACCTGGTTGTCGGTCCACCGGACCGGCAGCACCGGCGCGCCCGCCGTGCCGACCACGTGCGCGTCGACGAAGAACGCCGGCACCTTGCCTGTCGAGGGGTTCGAAAGCGTCACCTTCGTCGTCGTGGTGCCGTCGGCGTTCGCCGTCGAGGTCGCCGAAGACCCGAGCGTGACCGAACCCAGCGAGTTCAGCCCGGAGAGGTCCGCGTACGACGTCGTGGGCGTGTAGTACCAGTCGCTGTTGCCCCAATCCAAGGTGTCGGCCTTGGTGGACAGCCAGTACACGTTCCGGCTGACCTCCTTGCCCGAGGAATCCGTGAGCACCAGCTTCGCCAGGTACGTCGTCGACAGCCCGCTCACCGAACCGATGGTCAGCGCCGTCGTCTTCGCGCCGTCACCGCCCACCGAAACGCTCTTCGACTGGTCGAACTTCGACGTCCCGTCCAGGTTGAACAGCTGCACGCGGGCGGTCAGCCCCGACGCCGCGTCGTGGTTGTGGTTGACCACCACGACCGACTTCGTGTCGTACGAGTACTGGATGTGCAGCGGCTCGTTCGCCTTCTTGGCCCCGAAGTACGAGCCGTTCTGGTCGAGGTAGGCGTCGAACAGCTGCCAGTGCAGCGACGTCCAGCCGCTGTTGAGCATCCAGTAGATGATCCCGGTGGCCGGGTTCGAGCTGTCGCTGAAGTTCCGCGAGTGCGACTCGAACTCGGCGCGGACGTTCTCGTACTGCGCCAGCTGCGCCTTCCGGACGAAGTCGGCCAGGCTCGACGGCTTGCCGTAGCGGCCGGTCAGCGCGTCGCCGAAGAGCTTCAGGTTGGCGAACGTCGAAGACGACGACCGGTGGTACTGCGCGGTCGACGGGCTCTTCCACATCGTGTCGAGCTCGCTCGCCGACATCATCCGCTTGAGCGTGTCCATCGTCGGGATGTCCGGCCCGGCGCTGGTCTCGGAGTTGAAGCTCCACGCACCGCCGAGGTCGCTGTGCGCCTTGTCGTACCAGTAGTTCGGCGGGACGTAGTCGTACGGCCCGTTCATCTTCATCCCGGACGACCCCAGCTGCGGCGACGACTTCGCCGACGCGGCCGGGACCACCGGCGTCGCCCAGTCCGCGGCGGACAGCGCGTCGAGGTAGTTCTTCTCGATCGTCGCGTCGGGGGCGAAGTCACTGCCGATGAGGAAGGAGATGACGCTCGGGTGGTCGCGCAGCCGCTCGGCCTCCGCGGTCATCGACGCCTTCGCGATCGGGTAGTCCGCGGCGGTCCACGGGTCGCCCTTCTCGCTGCCGTTGACCTGGCCTTCCCACTTGTCGCAGCACTCCCAGCCGGGCAGCGTGAGCACGCCCATCCGGTCGGCGAGGTCGAAGAACTCGTCCGGCTCGATGTGGCCCTCCAGGCGCACGGTGTTGAGCCCGAGGTCCTTGACGTAGGCCAGCTTGTCGGCCGCGAACTGCTCGTTCCAGCGCAGGAACAGGTCCGGCGAGTAGCCGCCGCCCTTGATCAGCAGCGGGCGCCCGTTGATCGTGTAGGACCGGCCGCCGCTGGCGTTCTTGTTCGCCGTCACCGTGCGCACGCCGAAGCTCGAGTGCGAGGAGTCCGACGCCGTCCCGCCGACGCTCGCGGTCAGGTCGAGGTCGTAGAGCGGCTGCCCGCCCATCCCGGCCGGCCACCAGAGCTGCGGGTTGTCGATCCCGACCACGCCGAACGTGACGGTTTTCTTCTCCTTGGCCGCCAGCGAGACAGTCTGGCTGATCGCCCGCCCGGCGACCGTGCCGGACACCGTCGCCGAGACGGCGGCCGCGGAGTCGTTGCGGACGTCGGCCTTCACCGTCAGGTCGGCGTGGCTCGTCCCGGTCAGCTTCGTGACGACGTGGCCGCCGCGCAGCGCCACCGGGCCGCTGCGCCGGACCAGGACGTCCCGCACGATGCCCATGTTCTGGTCCGGCGGGGTCTGCGCCCAGTCGATCCAGCCCATCGACAGGTCCTTGTTCGGGTCGTTCGGGTAGACCTTGAACGCGACGCTGTTCGTGCCCGCCTTCACCAGCGCGGTGATGTCGAGGTCGTGGCGGGTGTAGGCGCCGTTGACCTGCGTCTTGTCGGCGACGCGCGTCCCGTTGACCCAGACGTCGGCCTTGGACAGCACGCCGCTGAAGTCGAGGTACGTGCGCTGGGTGGTGTCGGCGACCGTGAGGTCGGTGCGGTACCACCAGGGGACCTGGAAGTCCGCGGTCGGCACGTTCTTCATGTTCGTCGAGTAGAACGGGTCGGCGTACTTGCCGTTGGCCAGCAGGCCGGCGTAGACGGTCGAGCGCGGGCCGACCGGGTACCAGCCGGCGGTGTTGTAGCCGGGCTTGGAGACCGCGGCGTCGTCGCTGACCTGCGCGGACGTCTGGATCAGGAAGCCGGGGACCGCGGTCGCCGGGGCCGCGGCCGCGACCACCGCTCTGACCGGTTCCTGCCCGGTGGCCGGTGCGACACCGGTGCCGCTCGCCGCGACGGCCAGCACCGCCGCCGCGAGGAGAGTCCGGGTTCTTCTCTGCCGATAGCTCACTAGCGCGCCTCCTAGGCACCCACGGCGGCGGGGGACAGCGGACCATCGTTAGGGAACTTTCCTAACAATTGCGACGATCGTAGCGGCCCGCTCACGCCGGGAACAGAGGCCGTTTCGTCAGACCCGGGCCGCCTGCCACGCCGCGGCGGCCCGCAGGGCCAGCAGGAGCGGCAGGGAACCGTCTTCCCAGAGCCGTTGAGGAAGTGCCTCGCTGAGCGGGACACCGCCCGCCAGCGCGGCGCCGATCGCGGCGAGGTCGACGTCGAAGAGCGTCAGGCCGGCGCTGTAGAGCCGCTCGCCGCTGACCGGCCGGCGCCGGGCGACCTCGGCGCTGTCCACCGCCAGCTCGGTCCGTCCGAAGAACTCCGGCTTGGCGCCGCGTTCCATCCAGCGCGCGAAGCCGACCACCTTCGTCTCGCGGACGTCCTCGGGGGTCAGGCCGCTCTCCTCGCACAGCTCGCGTTCCATCCCGGCGCGGACCGCGGTGTGCAGGAACCGGCGCCGGCCGCCGTCGGGCGTGCGCAGGTCGCGCGGCTCGAGCGAACCGCTGCCGGAGGGGGCGAGCAGCAGCCCGCTGACGGAGTTGAGCGGCGACTGCCGGACGGTGACCAGCTTGCCGTCGGTGGTGAAGGCGACCGTCGAGACGCCGACGAGGTCGGCCAGCGCGCTGCCGCTCAGCTCGCGCAGCGCGCCGGCGCTGTCGGTGAGCTCGGCCTTGCGCAGGTCGTACTCCTCGCCGGTGCCGGTGCGGGTGATCCGGAGCGCGGCGAGCTCGTTCGAGCAGACGGCGTCGAAGAACCGCGCCCGGTGCAGCCGGATCGGCGCGGGCCGGGCCCCGGTGGCGGGCAGCGGCTCGCCGCGCATGCCGACGATCGGGCCGTTGAACAACAGGCGGCCGCGGGCCCGCAGCGGCAGCACGTGCGGCGCGGTGGCCTTGAGCGACGGCGGCAGCCGGTACGGCTCCTCGGCGACGTCGATGGTGTGCCGCTCTTCCCACAGGTCCCGGTCGATGGCCGCGCTGACCAGCGCGGTCCCGCGGGCGGGCACGGCGAGGTAGGCCGACTCCGGGTAGGCGGCGGGCGGCGGCAGTTCCGCGGTGGGGAAGGGAGCGGCGATGGTGGTGAACTCGAACCCGGCCCACCGCCGGCGCAGCAGCCGGACGTCCCGGGTGAAGGTCGCGACCCCGAGCGCGAGCGCGACGACCGAGAGCACGACGCCGACGGCGCTGGGCAGGATGGTGACGACGCCGAGCACGACTCCCAGCCCGGACGCGGCGAGCGGCCACTCCCGGGCGCCGAGGAAGCCGAGGTAGTCCGCTTTGGCCCGGGCGCGGCGCGTCAGTTTTCCCATCGCCGCACTGTTTAGCACGCCGGGCGCGGGCTTCAGGCCTCCGCGTCGAGATAGACCCAGTGGCCGTCCTCACGCCGGAAGCGGCTGTTCTCCTCCAGGAAGCCGTCCCGGCCCCGGTGGCGGTAGTGCGCCCGGAACTCGACGGTGCCCTCGGCGTGCAGCAGGCCGCCGCCGGTCCGGCCGAGGATCTCCAGCCGCGTCCACTCCTGCCCGGGATCGAGCGTGAGCTGCCGCGGCCGCGTGCCGGGGTCCCAGGTGCGCAGCAGGTAGCCGGTGTCACCGACGGCGAAGGCGCTGAACCGCGACCGCATCAGGAGCTCGGCGGTGGGAGCGGTGAGACTGCCGCTGTGGAACCGGCCGCAACAGGCGGCGTAGGACTCGGCGAGGCCGCACGGGCACGGAGCGGGAGGCATCGGCGAATTCTGCCACGACCGTCCACTCCGGACTCAACCGGCGTTGACCGGCTTCCCGCTCTCCCGCGCCTCCTGGGCACCCCGCACCGCGAGCCGGTCGGCGCGCTCGTTCTCCGGGTGTCCGGCGTGGCCCTTGACCCACAGCCATTCGACCGTGTGGCCGCCGATCGCCGCGTCCAGGCGTTGCCACAGGTCCGCGTTCTTCACCGGGGCGCGCGCCGCCGTCTGCCAGCCGTTGCTCTTCCAGCGGGGCAGCCACTGCGTGATGCCGTTGCGCACGTACGTGCTGTCCGTGTAGACGCGCACCTGCGACGGCCTCGTCAGGCTCTCCAGCGCGCGGATCGGCGCCGTCAGCTCCATGCGGTTGTTCGTCGTCGGGGTGGCTTCGCCGCCGTACAGCTCGCGCTCGTGCCGGCCGTAGCGCAGCACCGCGCCCCAGCCGCCCGGTCCGGGGTTCCCGCTGCACGCGCCGTCGGTGTAGATCTCCACGTCCACGCGGCGACCCTACCGGTCGCGCCCCTCGCCCCGGGCCGCCACGCCGGGTTACGGTGAACCTCCGGAGGGGAACCATGAGCGGGCACGACGACACGGCGGAGGGGGCACTCCTGGCCTACCTCGCCGACGCCGATCGCGAGTACCTGCTCGCCCGCGGCACCCGGCGCCGGTTCCGCGCCAACGCCCTCGTGCTCATGGAAGGCGACCCCTCCGACCACGTCCACGTGCTGGTCTCCGGCTGGGTGCGCGTCTCCACGATCGTCGAGGACGGCCGCGAGGTGCTCTTCGGCCTGCGCGGCCCCGGCGAGGTGCTCGGCGACCTCGCCGCGGTCACCGGGCGGCCGCGGTCGGCGTCGGTGCGCGCGATCGAACCCTGCACCGTCTTCCAGCTGACCGGCGCGGAGTTCGTCGACGTCCTGCACGCGCGGCCGGCGATCGCCATCGCGACGATCAAGACGGTCGCCGCACGCCTGCGCAACGCCGAGTCCGCCCGGATCGACGCGGCCGCCTTCGACGTCAGCCGCCGCGTCGCGGTCGTCCTGGTCCGGCTGGCCGAGGAGCGCGGCCGGACCGTGCCGGAGGGCGTGGTCGTCGACGCGCTGTCGCAGGAGGACATCGCCGCGCAGATCGGCGCCGCCCGGCGTACCGTCGCACGGGCGCTGCGGGTGCTGCGCGAGCGCGGGATCGTCGAGACCGGCCGGCGCCGCTTCCTCATCCGCGAGCTGCGCGTCCTGCGGGCCTTCGCCCACTCTGAGCCAAACGGCACACAAGACCGGTGACAGCAGGCCTCTGACCGGCGGCGCCGCCCGGCGATCCTGGACCCGGCCGGGAAAAGAATGCGATGCCACCCGGCCGGATTTCTGATCAGCGAGGTCGGGGAGCCCGTGCCGTGAACGCCCACTGCAAGATTCCGACCCCCGGTGAAATCGGTCTTCGCCGCGTTCGTGGCCGGCGCCCTCGCGGGTTTCGCGGTGGCCGCCGGAAGCGCGGCGGAACCGGCAGCTCCGGCGTTGCACGGCTCCGCACCGCTTTCCACCTCGGCCCGGGTACAGCGATGAGGAGGTGTGTCTGATGGAGAGCCACTCGATCTGGGCCCTGATCTTCGGGTGAACCGACCTGTGGTGAAACCGGCCGGCCGGCTCGTGGGGGGTCGGTCGGCCGGTATTCCCGAATGCCGGCGGTCGCGATTTGTGCTGCTTTCCGAGAACGGGAACTGGTAACGTGGGAAAGTCTGCCGCGGGGGGACGAGGGGGTGGGACGACGGACGAGCACACCTCCCCCTTCGTGCGCGAGCTGAACGAACTGCGCCGCGGCCGCGGTCTCGACGCCGCCGATCTGCACCAGCGGATCGGTCCCTGCCTGCGGGCGGCCTGCGCGATCACCGAAACCGACCAGCCCGCCGCCGCGCGCCAGAAGCTCGTGCTGCGGCTGACCGAACTCTGCGGACGGCTCCCGCCGGACCTGAAGCTGGCCGCGCTGGCGGCGCTGGGCCTGCACGAAGAGGCCGCGGGGGAGTTCCTCGACCGCCGGATCTCGTGGCTGGCCAGCGTCCTCGACCGCGACCCGCGCACCGCCCGCCGCCGCATCGACCTGGCCTTCCGCCGGATCGACGAGCTGCTCGGCGCGCCCGCGCCCCGCCGCGACCCGCACCCGCTGGCGGGCTGGTACGTCGAGTCGATGAAGGCGATGCTCCGGCTCGACCGCACCCCGGCGGAGCTGCAGGAGGAGCGCCGGATCGTCGCCGAGGTCGACGAACTGGACGAGCTGGTCCTGCCGTTCAGCGTGCCGGCCGAACCGGGCAGCGACCCGGTGCCGGACATCACCGCGGACGCGTTGTTCGGCGGCGAAATCGTCGAAGCGCGCCAGATGTCGGCCAGCCACGCGCAGTTCATCATGCGGTTGCCGAACCCGCTGCGGCTCGGCCAGCGCCACGAGTACGGCATCCGGTTCACGCCGCGGCGCACGGAACTGCGGCCGTACTACGCCATGACGCCGTTGCGCCGCTGCGAGGAGTTCACGGTGCGGGTCCGGTTCGACCGGGCGGCCCCGCCGTCGCGGGTGTGGCGCCTCAACGGCGTCCCGGGCCGGGTGGTCGACGACGGCATCGACTCGGGTGACGCGCTGACCGTCAACCGGGTCGGCGAGGTCGGCCTCGAGTTCCACGACCTGCACCAGGGCTTGAGCTACGGGCTGCAGTGGTCGTTCGACTGACACCGGAGTCCGGATACTGGGACGTGGAATAGCCGCGCCGGCCCCGGGTTGGCACAGTCGTAGCCGACGGAAAAGGGGCCCGCGATGAGCACGTTCACCCAGGAGTGGCAGGACTGGAAGGCCCGGCGCGAGACCGACCTGGCCGAGCCGCACGGCTGGCTGGCGCTGGTGTCGCTGGACTGGCTGACCGGCTCCCCGCGCGAGTACCCCGGCATCCCGGGCCGCTGGTGGCAGGACGCCGACGCGGCGTACGTCGACCCGGCCGGCGCCTCCCTCTCGCACGACGGCGAGCCGATCACCGACGTCCGGCGGTTCGAGCTGGTCAACAGCGGTGCGGGCACGCGCGTGCTGTCCGGTGACGTCGAGATCGAGGTGGCCCGCCGGTCCGGGTACCTGATCCGCGTCCACGACCCGAAGGCCGAGGTGCTGCGCGAGTTCCGCGGCGTCCCGGCGTACGAGCCGTCGCCGTCGTGGGTGCTGTCCGGGCGGTTCGAGCCGTTCGACGCGCCGCGGCCGACCACCGTGGGCGCGGTCGTGGAAGGCCTGAGCCACGTCTACACGGCGCCGGGTGTCGTCCGCTTCTCGCGCGACGGCGTCGAGCACACGCTGACGGCGTTCAACGGCAAGGACGGCGGCTTCAGCATCCTGTTCACCGACGGGACGAGCGGTGTGACGACGTACGCCGCCAACCGCTCGCTGCCGGTCGGGGCGCCGGGCGCGGACGGCACGGTGACGCTGGACTTCAACCGCGCGGTGAACCTGCCGTGCGCGTTCACGGACTTCGCGACGTGCCCGCTGCCGCCGGCGGGCAACCACCTGCCGTTCGCGGTCGAGGCGGGGGAGAAGATCCCGTACGAGCGCGGGTGACTCCCCCGCCGGCCTCACCCGGTCAGTGGGCCACGTCGATCACGACGCGGTTGGGCGCGGTGAGCGTGAAGACGTTCACCGCGGTCCGCGACCGCACGCCGAGCCCGATCGAAACCTGACCTTCGAAGTCCCCGGTGACGGCGACGGCCATGACGTTGCGCAGGTTCCGCGTCCGGAACTTCGTCGGCCCGGGGTAGGTCGGGTTCCCGTTTTCGTCGTGCGCGGCGGCCGGGTGGACGGCGACGTCGATGAAGAACTCCCCGGTGAGCCACACGATTTCCCCGCTGGCGTCAGCGGTCAGCTCGTCGACGAGCTGGTAGGAGACGGTCGGCGCCGGCCCGCTGGTGAGGTCGAGCACGACCCGGTCGAACCCGGTGTTGAGCCCGGTCCGGATGTTCGTCATGGTCGGGGTGACGGGAGCGGCCTGGGCGGGTCCCGCGGCGGCGGCGAGAATCCCGCCTCCGGCGATCAGCAGGGCGGCAGCGGCGAGCGCGCGCCACTTCGGTCTGGACATGGTGGGCCTCCTGGCGGAGAGAACCGATGGGTGTCCCAGCGCTGGGTGCGCTGGAGACGCCCGGTTCGTCCGCGAAGTTGCCCCGGTGTCCTCTATCGTTACCCGGCTGCTCCGTCCGGGTCCGCGACCTCGTCGACGACACCCCACCAGAGGAAGTCGCGAGCGCGCGTCGCCGCGACGAGGCGCTGCCGGTCGCGCAGCTCCGACGCCTCCTCCGCGGCGGCACCGCTTTCGCCCGCCCGGGCCGGGAACTCGACGACCAGCACGGCCTGGAAGTCGAGGCCTTTCGCGCGGTGCACGGTGCCGACCTTGAGGTGCTCGTCGGGAGCGCCGGAGTAGTCGTCGAGGGACAGGACGGGGATGCCGGCCTCGCGCAGGATCCGCCGGCACCGGACGAGGTCCTGGCGCTGGAAGACGATCAGCGCGGTCTGCCCGAGCGGGGCGTTCAGGCCGGCGATCCGCCGGGTCAGTTCGGCCGCGAGGTCCGCTTCGGTGCCGCGCCAGGACACCGCCGTCCCGCCGGTGTTGCCCGCTTCGGCGTTCTTCAAGGCGATCCCGGACGCGCCGTCGAGGTCGTCGACTTCGTTGCGTGCGTCGAACCGCTGGGCGAAGGCCAGGACTTCGGTGCGGTTGCGGTAGTTGACCCGCAGCACCTCGCCCCGGCCGAGGACCGGGATGCCGGCGTCGGAGAGCCGCCAGCCGCCCGGGTAGACCTGCTGCTGGCCGTCGCCGACGAGAAGGAGCTGGTTCGGGCCGGTGCCGGCCAGCTCCTTGATCAGCCGGAGCCCGTTCAGGGTGATGTCCTGCACCTCGTCGACGACCACCGCGGCGTACCGGGTTTCCAGCGGCTCCCGACGCAGCTCGGCGAGCGCGATGTCGATCACGTCGTTGTAGTCGTGCAACCCGCGCTCGGCGAGCATCTCCTGGTAGGTCTCGTAGAACTGCCACACCGCGGCCTTCTGCTCGCCGCCCAGCCGGACCTCGCGCCCGCGCCGGGTCGCCGGACGGCGGTACTCCTCGAGCGTGGTGAACCCGCGGCCCTTGATGACCCGGTCGAGCTCGGTCCGCCAGTACTCGTCGTGCCGCTCGATCGGCTCCAGCATGGCGCGGTGGCGCGACCAGGCCCGGCCGAACGCGGTCCGCACCCCGCGCGCGTCGACCTCGACCGGCCGTCCGCGTTCGGTCAGGAACCGGCGCACCCAGGCGTGGAGGTGCACGAACTCGGCGCGGCCGCCGAATTCCGGGGCCAGCCGGCGGAACGCGGCCTCGTGGACGGGCGGCAGGGTGCGCACGAAGGTGGTGAAGAGAACGGGCCCGGAGGTCCGCCGGGCGACGTGCCGGAGCCGGTCTCGACGAGCAGGGCGGTGAGAATCCGGCGGCGGTCGCCGTCGAGCTGCGGGATGTGCTCGGTGAGCAGGGCCGAAGCCTGCTGCTCGAGCACCCGCTTGGCGTGCCTGGTGAGACCCACCGGCCCTCCCCGTCCGTCGCGCGGTCACCAGCCGCGCTCGCGCCACTCCTTCAGCTTCGGCCGCTCCGCGCCCAGCGTCGAGTCGTCCCCGTGGCCCGGGTAGAACCACGTCTCGTCCGGCAGTTCCCCGAAGAGCCGCGTCTCGACGTCGTCCAGCAGCGACGTGAAGTTCTCGGGTGACGACGTCTTCCCGACCCCGCCCGGGAACAGCGAGTCCCCGGTGAACAGGTGCGGGTGCCCCGCCGGGTCGCGGTACAGCAGCGCGATCGAGCCCGGCGTGTGCCCGCGCAGGTGGATCACCGACAGCGTGACTTCGCCCACCGTCAGCGTGTCGCCGTGCTCGACCAGGAAGTCCGGCGGCACCGGCAGCGGTTCGGCGTCCAGCGGGTGGGCCGCCGTGTTCGCGCCGTTCGCTCCCGCCACCGCACCGAGGGCCTGCCAGTGGTCCTGGTGCTGGTGCGTCGTGACCACCGTCTTCAACGACGGCCGGTCCGGGCCGTGGCCGATCAGGTCGGAGATGCGGTCCGGGTCGTTCGCCGCGTCGATGAGCAACGCCTCGTTCGACGCCCGGCACACCAGGAGGTACGCGTTGTTGTCCATCGGGCCGACGGACAGCTTGGTGATGGTCAGCGCGTCGAGCGTGCGCCGGGTGGCGTCGCCGCCCGGGTCGACGTGCCCCGTGTAGGTGTCCACGATGTTCACCGTGCACACGGTAGTCGTTTCGCTCCAACCGGTTCCACCCGCACAAGCGGGCGCTCACCGCGCCACGTAGGCTCACGGCGACCCCAGCCCAGCCGACCTCAGGACGACCGTGCCCACCTCCCCGACGCCGCGCCGGATCAGCTGGGACCTCCTCCGGGTCGTCGCCGTGCTGGCCGTCGTGCTCGGGCACGTCACCCACCAGGGTGCCCTGCTGCACCCGGAACTCACGGGGTACCCCTTCCGGGTGACAGCGCAGTTCGGCGCCGCGATCCTGCTGGTGATCTCCGCCTTCTTCGTTTGCGCCAGCCTCCGCAAGGGCAACCCGCGCCGGTGGCTGTGGAACCGCGTCGCGCGCCTCGTGCCCGCCTACCTGGTCGCCGTCCTGCTGACCTACGTCGTGACGCGGTGGGCCGCCATCTCCTTCAGCGGCCTGCCCTACCCGCCCGGCGTCACCGGGTTCCTCTTCGGCGTCCCGCAGGGCCCGCCGACGGACCCCTCGCCGTGGTACATCCCGACCTGGCTGGACCTGCTCGCCAACCTCGGCATGGTGCAGGAGTGGGGCATCCGGTCGGAGACGTTCTACTACCTCGACGGCTCCTACTGGACGCTGCCGGTGCAGCTGCTCGCCTTCACCGGCGCCGCCCTGCTGTGGCCGCGGTCGTGGCGCACCCACCGGCTGACCGCCGCCCTGCTCTGGGCGCTGATCCTGGTCCCGCTCGCGCTGCGGTTCCTCGTCTTCGCGCCCGGGACGGCGAGCCCGGTCGTCGAGACGTTCTACTACGGCCTCGGCCTGCACCGGCTGCACGTCTTCGCCATCGGCGTGGCGATCTGGCTGTGGGCGCAGCGGCGGCTGAAGACGTGGCACATCGCACTCTTCGTGCTCGCCGCCGTGGCCGCGCAGGACCTGCAGGTCTTCCCGTTCCACGTCGCGCTGCCGCAGGACGCGCAGCGCTGGCCGTCCACGATCGGGTTCGCCGTGCTGCTCCTGCTGGTCTGCGTGGCCGCCCGCGGCCCGGACTGGCGGTTCCCCGGACTCGCGCGGATCGCCCCGGCCGTCACCTGGCTCGCGGGCATCTCGTATGGTCTTTATCTGGTGCACCAGGAACTGGGCTACATCCTGGCCCGCGCCCTGCTCGACCTCGGCCTCCCCGGCTGGCTGCGGCTCCCCGTCGTCGTCGGCGCCGCCGTGCTGGCCGGCTGGGCGGTCACCGCGGGGGTCGAACGCCCGGCCCACCGGTGGCTCACCAGACGTCGAAAGCCCGAAGAACCGCAGGTCAAGGACGCGGAACCCGTTTTTGTCGGTGGTGGCTCGTAGCATGGATCGCGGCCGCCCGTGCAGCTTGACACCGGGTCGGCGACCGCACTGAAGAAGACATTGAGAGGACCCTGGCGTGGCTGATCGCCTCGTTGTTCGCGGTGCCCGCGAGCACAACCTCCGCGGCGTGGATCTCGACCTGCCCCGCGACAGCCTGATCGTGTTCACCGGCCTGTCCGGGTCCGGGAAGTCGAGCCTCGCCTTCGACACCATCTTCGCCGAAGGGCAGCGCCGCTACGTCGAGTCGCTCTCGGCGTACGCCCGGCAGTTCCTGGGCCAGATGGACAAGCCGGACGTCGACTTCATCGAGGGCCTCTCGCCCGCGGTGTCGATCGACCAGAAGTCGACCTCGCGCAACCCGCGCTCCACCGTGGGCACGATCACCGAGGTCTACGACTACCTGCGCCTGCTCTACGCCCGCGCCGGCAAGGCGCACTGCCCGACCTGCGGCGAGGCGATCAGCAAGCAGACCCCGCAGCAGATCGTCGACCAGGTGCTCGCCATGGAGGAGGGCACCCGGTTCCAGGTGCTCGCCCCCGTCGTCCGCGGGCGCAAGGGCGAGTACGTCGACCTGTTCGAGAACCTGCAGCAGCAGGGCTACGCGCGCGTGGTCGTCGACGGCACGGTCCACGCGCTCACCGACCCGCCGAAGCTGAAGAAGCAGGAAAAGCACCAGATCGGCGTGGTCATCGACCGCCTGACCGTGAAGGCGGCCTCGCGGCAGCGGCTCACCGACTCGGTCGAGACGGCGCTGCGCCTGGCCGACGGGCTGATCGAGCTCGAGTTCGTCGACCTCCCGGAGAACGACCCGCACCGGATCCGCGGCTTCTCCGAGAACCTGGCCTGCCCGAACGGCCACCCGCTGGCCATCGAGGACCTCGAGCCCCGCTCGTTCTCCTTCAACTCGCCCTACGGCGCCTGCCCGGAGTGCACCGGCATCGGCATCCGCAAGGAGGTCGACCCGGAGCTGGTGGTCCCGGACGACGAGCTGTCGCTGGCCGAGGGCGCCATCGCGCCGTGGTCGGGCGGGCAGAGCGCGGACTACTTCATCCGCCTGCTGGAGTCGCTCTCGGAGACCATCGGCTTCCGGATGGACACGCCGTGGCGGCGGCTGCCCGCGCGCGCCCAGAAGGCGGTGCTGCACGGCGTCGACGAGCAGGTCCACGTCCGCTACAAGAACCGCTACGGCCGCCAGCGCTCGTACTACGCGAACTTCGAGGGTGTCATCCCGTTCCTCGAGCGGCGCCAGGAGCAGACCGAGTCCGAGTACATGCGCGAGCGGTACGAGGGCTACATGCGCGAGGTGCCGTGCCCGGCCTGCCAGGGCACCCGGCTCAAGCCGGAGATCCTCGCGGTGACGCTGCAGCACAAGACCCGCGGCGACATGTCCATCGCCGAGGTCTGCGCGCTGTCCATCGCGGAGGCGTCCCAGTTCCTCGACGAGCTGGAGCTGGGCCAGCGCGAGGCGATGATCGCCGGCGCGGTGCTCAAGGAGATCCAGGCCCGGCTGCGCTTCCTGCTGGACGTCGGCCTGACGTACCTCTCGCTCGACCGCGCGTCCGCCACACTTTCGGGTGGTGAAGCGCAGCGCATCCGGCTCGCGACGCAGATCGGCTCCGGCCTGGTCGGCGTGCTGTACGTGCTGGACGAGCCGTCGATCGGCCTGCACCAGCGCGACAACCACCGCCTGATCGAGACGCTGACCCGGCTGCGGAACCTGGGCAACACGCTGATCGTCGTCGAGCACGACGAGGACACCATCCGCTCCAGCGACTGGGTGGTCGACATCGGCCCGGGCGCCGGCGAGCACGGTGGCCACATCGTCCACAGCGGACCGTACAAGAAGCTGCTGAAGAGCAAGGAGTCGCTGACCGGGCAATACCTGTCCGGCCGGCGCCGGATCGAGGTGCCGGCCATCCGGCGGCCGATCGACAAGAAGCGGCAGCTGACCGTGGTGGGCGCGCGCGAGCACAACCTGCGCGGGCTGGACGTCTCGTTCCCGCTCGGCTGCCTGGTCTCGGTCACCGGCGTCTCCGGCTCGGGCAAGTCCACGCTGGTGAACGACATCCTCGCGACGGTACTGGCGAACAAGCTCAACGGCGCCCGCCAGGTGCCGGGCCGGCACACCCGGGTGAACGGCCTGGGCAACGTCGACAAGCTGGTGCGCGTCGACCAGTCGCCGATCGGGCGGACCCCGCGGTCCAACCCGGCCACCTACACGGGTGTCTGGGACCACGTCCGCAAGCTGTTCGCCGCGACCACCGAGGCGAAGGTGCGCGGCTACCAGCAGGGCCGGTTCTCGTTCAACGTCAAGGGCGGCCGCTGCGAGGCGTGCGCCGGCGACGGCACGATCAAGATCGAGATGAACTTCCTGCCGGACGTCTACGTCCCGTGCGAGGTCTGCAAGGGCGCCCGGTACAACCGGGAGACCCTCGAGGTGCACTACAAGGGCAAGACGGTCTCGGACGTGCTCGACATGCCCATCGAGGAGGCCGCGGAGTTCTTCGAGCCGATCAAGGCCATCCACCGCCACCTGCAGACGCTGGTGGACGTCGGCCTCGGCTACGTCCGGCTCGGCCAGCCCGCCCCGACGCTGTCCGGCGGTGAGGCGCAGCGCGTCAAGCTGGCCAGCGAGCTGCAGAAGCGCTCGACCGGCAAGACGGTGTACATCCTCGACGAGCCGACCACCGGCCTGCACTTCGAGGACATCAGCAAGCTGATCGGCGTGATCAACGGCCTGGTCGACAAGGGCAACACGGTGATCGTGATCGAGCACAACCTCGACGTGATCAAGACCTCCGACTGGATCATCGACATGGGCCCCGAGGGCGGCTCGGGCGGCGGCACGGTGGTCGCCGAGGGCACCCCGGAGCACGTGGCGGACATCGAGGACAGCTACACCGGCCAGTTCCTGAAGACGGTCCTCTAGGCCGGCCGGCGGCTACCGCTCCTTCCCCGTGGTCTGGTGGACCACGGGGGAGAGCGGGCCGTAGTGCAGCGTCCGGAGCCGGAAGGCCGACTGCTCCTCGCCCGGGAGCAGTGAGAGCGCGCAGGTCGTCACGTCCGGGTCGGTCACCTCGACCGGGTCGAAGTCCGGCGCGCCCGGACGCCGGATCTCCAGGAGGAACCCGGCCTCGTCGCTCGAGCGGTCGGCCCAGGTGAACGTCACCGTGTCACCCGAGGTGGTCGCGCGCAGTTCCGTCGACACCGGACCGGTGAACGGCTGTTCCCGGTAGTAGAACGGCGTCTCCGGGATCAGGTCCGGGTGGTGGTAGCTCGTCGTGTGGGCGGGCAGGAACCGCAGCGTCGTCCACGGGCCCGCCGGGTCGTTGGCGTAGTCGACGCGGTGCCCGGCGTCGTCGTCCGGCCAGCTCAGCGCGACGTCCGTGGGCGTGGTCAGGGTCGCCGTGAACGAGGGCGCCGGGGCGGAGCAGCCCACGGCCAGCAGCGCGACCACGGCGAGGGGTTTGACGGGCACGGCGGCCTCCCGGAACGGCGGGGGCGGCGGTGCGGACGTGACCGAGCTTAGGAAGCCGTCCGCACGGCGACAAGATCGTGCCGATCACCGGGACACACCAATCCGGCGGCGAACCGGCACCGAACGGCGCGAAAACCCGGCTGAACCGTTTCGCGCCCGCCGCCGTGTTCTGGGTGTCGAGGTCCGCCGGATGGCGGAGCCGCCCTCACCGAGGAGAGAACGTCATGAACCGTATCCGGCCGGTGGTCGTCAGCGCGGTGGCGCTGTTCGCCGTCGCCTCCCTGTCCGCCTGCGGTGACATGGCGGGCGGTGCCCAGGGGCCGCAACACGGGGAGCCGGGGCACAAGATGCTCCAGGTCGCCACGGTCGACGGGGTCGGCGCGGTGGTCACCGACGCCGACGGCAAGACGCTCTACCGGTTCGACAAGGACCTCTCCTCGCCGCCGACGTCCAACTGCGACGGTGATTGCACGAAGTCCTGGCTGCCGATGCTGGCCGGGGTCGCCACCCCGATGCTCAAGGGCATCCAGGACACCCAGGTGGGCACCGCGACCCGCAAGGACGGCAGCAAGCAGATCACGCTCAACGGCTTTCCGCTGTACGAGTACGCGGGCGACAAGGCCGCGGGCGACATGAACGGCCAAGGCGCCAACGGCACGTGGTTCGCCGTCGCGCCCGACGGCAGCAAGATCACCGCGAAGAGCAAGGCCGGCGGCGCCGGGTACTGACAGACGACGGGTTTCCGGGCAGAACGAGGAAGGACGGGCAGCCGATGAACACCATGGTCGCGCTGCGCTCGGCGCACGCACCGCCGGTGGAGCTGAGGGTTGCAGTACTGTCCTCGCCGACTCAGAACACCGTCGGGAGGACGAGGGTGGCCATAGGAGGCAGGCGGCCTAAGAAGGCCAAAGGCGAAGACCTGATTCGGCAGCTGTACGCCGAACACGGGCGAAGCCTGCTGGCCTACGCGACGAGGCTGACCGGGGATCGGGCGGCAGCCGAGGACGTGGTCCAGGAGACGCTCGTCCGTGCGTGGAAGCACGCGGACGACTTGCAGAACGACGGGAAAGGCTCGGTGCGCGGCTGGTTGCTGACCGTCGCGCGCAACCTGGTCACCGACCGGGCACGGGCCAGGGCGGCCCGGCCACAGGAAGTGGCCGAACCGGCCGAAGGGGTGCCGACCCCGGCCGTCGAGCGCGATCACGCCCAGGGCGTGGTCGACTCGATGACCGTGCTCGGCGCGATGGACGGGCTGTCCAACGAGCATCGAGAGGTCCTGGTGGAGATCTACTACCGGGGACGGACGGTGGCCGAAGCGGCGAGAACACTGGGCGTCGCACCGGGTACCGTGAAATCAAGGTCGTACTACGCACTACGAGCACTCAGAGCAGCGATGATTTCGAGCGGAACGGAGGTGGCGCGATGAACTCGGTGGACGAGAGTCACACGCAGCTCGGCGCGTACGCCCTCGGCGCGCTCGATCCCCACGAGGCGGCCGACTTCGAGCGGCGGCACCTGCAGACCTGTGCGCAGTGCCGGTTCGACCTGAACGAGCTCGTGGCCCTGCGCGACTCGCTCGACGAGGTACCGCCCGAGGCGTTCCTCGAAGGGCCGCCCGAAGGCGGGGACCTGCTGCTGCAGAAGACCCTGCGCCGGGTGCGCGACGAGGAAGAGCGCGTGGCGCCGCCCCGCTCGTCCCGCCGGGGCCTCGCCCTGGTCGCGGCGGCGGTGCTGGTGGTGGCCGCCCTCGGCGGCGGCGTGCTGGTGGGGCGGCAGACGGCCTCGGACGGCGGCGGGACCATCGCGGCACCGCAGTCGGACGTTCCCGGCACGAAGAACGTCGAAGGGCGGGATCCGACCACCGGTGTGCAGCTCGCCGCGGCGGTGGCCCCGTTCCAGGGCTGGGTCAAGGTGGACGTCAACGTCAAGGGCGTCAAGGCCGGCGAGAAGTGCCTGCTCCAGGTGGTCACCAAGGAAGGCCAAGCGGTGACCGCGGGCAGCTGGCAGGTCTCGGAGAAGTGGGAGAACCAGGGCTTCAACCTCGACGGGTCGGCGCTGGTCGCCCCCGACGACGTGAAGTCGGTCGACATCGTCACGGTGGACGGCCGGAAGCTGGTCTCGGCCCAGGTGTGACGTGACGGGCGCGCGCTACCGGTTCCGCAGCACGTGGCTGCTGCCGGGAACCGTGCCCGGGCGGGTGTTCGGCGTGGTCACCGACCTCGCCGGCTACCCGAGGTGGTGGTCGGACGTCCGCGCGGTGCGCCGCGTGGACGACGACACCGCCGAGCTGGTTTGCCGGTCCCGGCTGCCGTTCCGGATCGTCGTCCGGATGCACCGGGACCACCAGGACGAGCGCACGGGCCTGATGCGGGTCAGGCTCAGTGGCGACCTCGACGGGACCCTGACGGGAGCGGTCCGCGCGGCGGGCGCGGGCACGCTGCTGGAAATCACCCAGGACGTTCAGGCCCGGAAGGAGTTGCTGCGGCGCTTCGACACGGTGGCCCGGCCGCTCTTCCGCGCGAACCACGCGCTGATGATGCGGCGGGGCCACCGTGGGCTTTCGGCCTACCTCGCGTGATTTAAGGGTCGACTCACGTGATTGAGAGGTCGACACGCGTGATTGAAGGGTCGACACGGAGAGGAAGCCGTGTCGACCCTTCAATCACGGGTGCCGACCCTCTGATCACGCGTGTCGACCCTCGGATCACGCCTGACCGGCGACGCAGACCTCCGGCTCGGGGGCGACCGGAGCCGCGGCTCGCCGGGGGCGCCGGGCCAGGACCAGGCCGCCCAGCGCGACCGCCGCGATCAGGAAGCCCGCGCTGACCCCGTAGGCCAGCCGGAACCCGGCCGCCAGCGCCTCCCGGTGAGCCACTCCGCCCAGGCTCTGCGTGCGGGACGCGGCCACCGCCGCCAGCACCGCCGTGCCGACCGCCGCCCCCACCTGCTGGGTCGTGTTGATCAGCCCGGACGCCACGCCGGCGTCCTCCGCCGGGACGTCCGCCATCGCCAGGCCCATCAGCGCCGGGATGGCCGCGCCGGCGCCGAGGCCCATCAGCAGCAGCGGCGGCAGGACGTCGGCGAAGTAGGAGCCCGACACCCGGGTGAGCAGCAGCAGGCCGGCGATCACCAGGCCCAGCCCGGCGAGCAGCACCGCCCGCGGGCCGAACCGCGTGGCGAGCTTGTCCGCGAAGCCGAGCGACGCCACCGCGATCACCAGCGGCACCGGCAGGAACGCGACGCCGGTCCACAGCGCGTCGAGACCCAGCACCTGCTGCAGGTACAACGCCGTGACGAACTGGAAGCCGAGCATCCCGGCGACCATCAGCACCATCACCACGTTCGCGCCGGTGACCGCGCGGATCCGGAACAGCCGCAGCGGCAACAGCGGCGTCCGCGCCTTGGCCTGGCGCACCGCGAAGGCCGCGAGCAGCACGACGGCCGCGGTGACGGCACCCCAGGACGACGCCGAAATGCCGTATACGCCGAGCATCACCGCGGCGGTGACCAGGACGGCGCCGAGCACGTCCAGTCCGTTGCGCAGGCCGGTGCCACGGTCCGCCTCGACGACCCGGACGGCCAACAGCAGCGCGGCCACGCCGATCGGCAGGTTGACGTAGAACGTCCAGTGCCAGCTCAGCGCCTGCGTCAGGGCGCCACCCGCGATGAGCCCGATCGACGCGCCCGCCGCCTGCGTGAAGCTGTAGACGCCGATCGCCTTCGCCCGGGCGCGCGGCTCGGGGTACATCGTGACGATCATCCCGAGCACGACGGCCGACGCGAGCGCGCCGCCGACGCCCTGGGCGAACCGCGCCACGACCAGCACGCCCGCGTCGGTGGCGAGGCCGCCGGCCAGGGAGGCCAGCGTGAACAGGCTCAGCCCGCCGAGGAAGACGCGGCGGCGGCCGAGCAGGTCGCCGAGCCGTCCGGAGAGCAGGAGCAGGCCGCCGAAGGCGACCAGGTAGGCGGTGAAGACCCAGGACAGCCCGGCGGGCGTGAAGCCGAGGTCGGCCTGGATCGCCGGCAGCGCCACCGCGACGATGCTGCTGTCGAGCACGACCATCAGCGAGGCGGCGCAGAGCACCGCCAACGCGAGGCCGCGCGAGCGGGTGGGGTGGTTCTCGGCCATGTCAGGCCCCTCCAGTCGAGAGTTCCCCTGGTCGTCGCCAGGGCACTTCTTGTAACAGTGCCCATCATGTGTGACCATGGTCGTCCGCGTAAGGAGGCACTTCCATGTCCCAGGGGAACATCGGTGTACCCCTCCAGGTCACCGAGATCGACCCGGAGAAACTCGACGTCTGCACGGTGCTGGAGGTCATCAACCGGATCAGCGGCAAGTGGGCGATCGGGATCCTGCTGGAAGCGATCCGCGGCCCGGTGCGGTTCACCGAGCTGGAACGCGCGGTCGAAGGCATCAGCCGCCGAATGCTGACGCTGACCCTGCGCAACCTCGAGCGCGACGGCCTCCTGGAGCGCACGATCTACCCGACCGTCCCGCCGCGCGTGGAGTACGAAGCCACGGCGATGGCGAAGGAGCTGTACCAGTCGCTGAACGGCCTGCTCGGCTGGGCGGAGCAGCACCGCGACGACATCGCGGCCGCCCGCGTCGCCTACGACGCGGCCGCCGGCTGAAGACGTGGAACGGGCCGCGGTGCGAGGTCGGGGAGACTCGCACCGCGGCCCGCGGTGGCTCGTGCTCAGCGGGGGCGTGAGCACGAACGTTCAGGGGGTCAGGCTTTCGCCGCACCGCCTTCGTCGGGGCCCGACCGTTCCTCGTCGATCAACGTCGCTTCGTCGAACGGCGCTGTCCCGGCGAACACCCGTTCCGCCTGGTCGCGGTCGAACTCCCTCGTCCAGTTTCCGATGAGGACGGTCGCGACGGCGTTGCCCGCGAAGTTCGTCAGCGCGCGGGCCTCGGACATGAACCGGTCGATGCCGAGGATGAAGCCGACGCCGTTGACCAGTTCCGGCCGGTGCGACTGGAGGCCGCTGGCCAGGGTCGCGATGCCCGAACCGCTGACGCCGGCCGCGCCCTTCGACGCGATGATCATGAACACCAGCAGGCCGATCTGCGCGCCGATCGACAGCGGCTCGTCCTGGGCCGCGGCGATGAACAGTGTCGCCATGGTCAGGTAGATGGCCGTGCCGTCCAGGTTGAACGAGTAGCCGGTGGGCACGGTGATGCCGACGACCGACTTGCCGACCCCCAGGTGCTCCATCTTCGCGATCAGCCGCGGCAGCGCCGACTCCGACGACGACGTCGACAGGATCAGCAGGAACTCGCGGCCGAGGTAGCGCAGCAGGTGCCAGATGTTCACCCGGGCACCGATCCACAGCACCAGGCCGAGGATGACGAACACGAACACCAGGCAGGTCGCGTAGAAGCCGATCATGATCACGGCGAGGCTCTTCAGCGCGGCCCAGCCGGTCGCGCCGACCACCGCGGCGATCGCGCCGAACGCACCGATCGGGGCGGCCCACATGATCATCGCCAGGACCCGGAACACCAGGCGCTGGATGTGCTCGACGCCGCGCAGGATCGGCGCGCCCTTCGAGCCCAGCTTCTGCAGCGCGAAGCCGACGAGCAGCGCGACGAGCAGCGTCTGCAGGACCTGGCCTTCGGTGAACGCGGAGACGAACGTCTTCGGGATGATGTGGAGCAGGAAGTCGACCGGGCCTTCCGAGCCGGTGGCGGACTTCTGGACGCTCTTCACGTCGGCGGGGTTGAGGTGCAGGCCCTCGCCCGGGTGCAGCAGGTTGCCGACGACCAGGCCGATGGCGAGCGCGAAGGTCGACATCACGATGAAGTAGACCAGCGCCATGATGCCGACCTTGCCGACCTTCGCCGCCTTGGCGACCGAGCCGACACCGATCACGATGGTGCAGAAGATGATCGGCGAGATCATCATCTTGATCAGGTTGACGAACCCGTCGCCGAGGGGCTTGAGGCCCTTGGCGAAACCGGGGAAGAGAAAGCCCACCAGGATCCCGAGCAGGACCGCGACGATCACGGCCAGGTACAGGTAGTGGGTCTTGTCGCGGCGGCGGGGTGCCGCTTCGGGGGTCGGTGTCGGCACCGTTGCCTCCAGCTAGGGGTGTTCAGGTTGCGGCACACTGTAGGCCCAGTTCGGTGATCCGGCTCACTTGTGTTCATTGAGTTCGTGTGATGATCGCACCGTCCCGTTCGGACACCGGCGCGCGCGGTGTGCTGGTATGAGGAGGTGCCCTCGACGTTGCGGTCCCATTGGAGCCTGGCGCGCCAGCTGCTCGTGCTGCAGCTGGTGGTGCTCTGCGTGCTGGCCGGCGCCGGGATCACCTTCGCCTGGATCGACGCGCAGCGCGCGGTGAACGAGAACGCGCGCGACCAGGTCCGCGCGGTCGCCATGACGGTCGCCGACGCGCCGACTGTCGCCGCCGCGGTGACGACGCCGGACCCGAGCGCGACGCTGCAGCCGTTCGCGCTGCTCGTGCAAACCCACACCCAGGTCGACTTCATCACGATCATGAGCCCGGCCGGGATCCGCTACACACACCCGAACCCGGCCCTGATCGGGCAGCACTACATCGGGAACATCGGCAAGGCGCAGCGGGGCGAGGACCTCACCGAGACCTACACCGGCTCGCTCGGCCCGTCGGTGCGCACGGTCGTTCCGGTGTTCGGCGCCGGGCACCGGGTCGTCGCGCTGGTCGCGGTCGGGATCACCGTCGCGGCGATCTCGGCCGAGCTGCGCGAACGGCTCTGGCCGCTCTTCGGCGTGGCCGCCGCGGTGCTGGTGGTCGGCGCGCTCGGCGGCTGGCTGATCAGCGCCCGGCTGCGGCGCCAGACGCGGGGCGTCGCACCGGACGAGCTGAGCAACCTCTTCGAGTATCACGAAGCCGTCCTGCATTCCGTCCGCGAAGGCGTGCTGCTCGTCGGCCGCGACGGGCGGATCGGGCTCTGCAACGACGGCGCCCGCGCGCTCCTCGGCCTCGACACCGACCCGGTCGGCCGCGACCTGGCGACGCTGGGCCTACCCGACGGGCTGGCCGAGGCGTTCACGTCGGCGGAGAACCGGGCCGAGGAACTGCACCTGACGGACTCGCGCGTGCTGCTGGTCAGCACGACCGCCGTCCGCTCGGGCGGCCGCGCGCAGGGTACCGTCGTCGTCCTGCGCGACCACACCGAACTGCAGTCGCTGACCGGCGAGCTGACCACCGCGCGCGGCCTGGCCGAGGCGCTGCGGTCGCAGGCGCACGAGGCGGCGAACCGGTTGCACACGGTCGTTTCCCTGGTCGAGATCGGCAAACCCGAGCAGGCGGTCGAGTTCGCCACCGCCGAGCTCGCCTTCGCCCAGGAGCTGACCGACCGGGTCGTCGGTGCCGTCGCCGAGCCGGTGCTCGCCGCGCTGCTGCTGGGCAAGGCGGCCGAAGCGAGCGAACGCGGGGTGGAGCTGACGGTCACGCCGGACACCGTCATCGACGACGTCTCGCTCGGCGTCGAAGCCCGCGACCTCGTGACCATCCTCGGCAACCTGATCGACAACGGCCTCGACGCGGCCGTGCGCGGCACCGGGCACCCGAAGGTCGTCGTCACCGCCCGCACCGGCGAAGACGGGCTGCTCCTGCGTGTCGCCGACTCCGGGCCCGGTGTCCCCGAGGACGCCGACGTGTTCCGGCGCGGGTGGTCGACGAAGGCCGAGGACGGCCACGGGCTCGGCCTCGCGCTCGTCGGGCAGGCGGTGCGCCGCTACGGCGGCACGGTCGAGGTCGGGCGCGACGGTGGCGCGGTGTTCACCGTGCGGCTGCCGCGGCAGGAGGCGGGCCGGTGATCCGCGTGCTGGTGGTGGAGGACGAGCCGGTCGCCGCGGAGGCCCACCGGGTGTACGTCGAGCGGCTCCCGGGGTTCGTGGTGGCGGGTGTGGTGCACTCCGGCGGCGAGGCGCTGCGGTTCTGCGAACGCGAGCCGGTCGACCTGGTGCTGCTGGACTTCTACCTGCCGGACACGCACGGCCTGGCGGTCTGCCGGTCGCTGCGCGCGGCCGGCCTGCCGATCGACGTCATCGCCGTGACGTCGGCCCGCGACCTCGGCCTGGTCAAGGCGGCGGTTTCGGTCGGCGTGGTGCAGTACCTGCTCAAGCCGTTCACCTTCGCGACCTTGCGCGAAAAGCTGGAGCGCTACGCGGAATTCCGCGACGCCTCCGGCGAGGTCACCGGCCAGGCGGAGATCGACCGGGCGCTCGGCGCGCTGCGCACGACCGAGCAGCCCCCGCTGCCGAAGGGCATGAGCGGCCAGACCCTGGAGGCGATCACCGACGCGCTTTCCGGCGCGGCGGAAGGACTTTCGGCGGGCGCGGCGGCCGCGGCGATCGGTGCCTCCCGGGTGACGGCCCGCAGGTACCTGGAGTACCTGGCGGACAACGGCCTGGCCCACCGCGAGCCGCACTACGGCCAGGTCGGGCGGCCGGAGGTCTGGTACCGGCTGACGCGGGTGTGAGCTAGAGCCGCTCGAGCAGGAGCTGGGCGAGCTTCGCGTAGACGTCGGTCCGGGTGGGGGACAGGTCCAGTTCCGCCAGCCGGGTCTGGCCGTGGCCCGCTTTCGCCACGAGCACCATGACCTCGTGTTCGTCCGGCCCGGTCAGGGCGCAGGTGCGCGCCGTGCCGTCCACGCCGGCGATCGGGACGGCGGGCTGGGCGCAGTCCTTGGTCCACTCCCGGACCAGCGCGTCGAACCGGCTGGTGCCCGGGACGACGTTGACGTAGAGCTGGTCCGCCTGCCGGGGTCCGCCTTGGTTGGCGTAGTCGCAGCGGTAGGTGGAGACGCCGGGCCGCTTGTCCGGTGCCGCTTCGACGGCGTAGAGGAAGGAAGCGTCCCCCGCCGCGGTGCTGATGTCGGCCGCCCCGAGGAACGGGCACGCCGAGGTGACCACGCCCGGCGACCGCGGCGGAGGCGGCTGCGGTGTCGTCGGCGGCCGTGAGCCCGGGCCCGGGCCGAGCGCGGGCGCGCCGGACGTCGGAACGGGCGTGGTGGCCGACGGCACCGGCTGCGTGGCCGGGCTCGCGACCGGTGGCGTACTCGAGCACGCCGTCAGCAGTGCCAGCGCACCGGCCGCCACCAAAATTCCCCCTCGATTCCCCATGGCGGGAGGATAGCCCGACTTCCGGCGGTTCCGGTGCCGAATCCACTGCGGTAGACCGGGACCATGCGAAAGTGGACCGGGTTCGTCGCAGCGCTGGTTTTCACCGCCGGGATCGCCGCCCCCGCCCAGGCCGCCGAGCCGGCGGCCACCGTCACCGAGGTCCAGGCCACCGGGCCGGTCGCGCAGCGGTTCAACCTCGTCGTCCTCGGGGACGGCTACACCGCCGCCGAGCAGCCGAAGTTCTTCGCCGACGTCGAACGGCACGTCAGCACCCTGTGGTCGCTCGAGCCGTTCAAGTCCTACCGCAGCTACTTCAACGTCTACGCCGTGTCGATCGCCTCTCCGGAGTCCGGTGTGGACTGTGACCCCGGGCTCGACGCGCCCCGCCGGGACACCCCGCTGGACATGGGGTTCTGGGGCGGCTGCAACCCGCAGAGCGTGCAGCGGCTGCTGACCGTCGACGACGAGGCGGCCCAGCGGTACGCCGACCTCGTGCCGGGCACGACCCGCGCGAACCGCCAGATCCTCGCGCTGGGCAACAGCACCACGTACGGCGGCGCGGGCGGCATCTACGCGACGGCGTCCGGCGGCAACGCGCTGTCCGCGCTGATCTCGCCGCACGAACTCGGCCATTCGCTCGGCGGCCTCGACGACGAGTACGACTACTACGCGCGCAACGTCCCGGGCGGCGCGTACGAGGGCGGCGAGCCGGACTCGGTGCACCACACCCTGCTGACCGAGCCGCAGATGCGCGCCCAGCACGCGAAGTGGTGGCGCTGGCTCGGCGAACCGGGCGAATCCGGCGGCACGATCGGCCGCTTCGAGGGCGGGCTGTACACCCAGACCGGGGTGTGGCGGCCGAGCAGGCACTCGATGATGAAGACGCTCGGCTACGCGTTCGACCAGGTCGGCCGCGAGCGGATGACGCAGCGGATTTCGGCGAAGGTGCCGTTGCTGGCCGGCGGCACCCCGGCGGGCACGATCGGCGCCGACCGGGTGGTCTGGGTGCGGCCGATGCACCCGGTGAGCCACCGCCTCGACATCCGCTGGACCCTCGACGGCGTGGCGCTGCCGGGCCGGGACGCGGTCGACCTGCGCCGCGCGCACGTACGGCCCGGCCGCCACGTGCTGACGGCAACGGTGACCGACCCGACACCGTTCGTCCGCGACCCGGCGGTCCGCCCGTCCGCGACACGCACCTGGACGGTCGACACGTCGGTGGTCACGCCGCCGGCGAGCGGCCCGGCGGTGGTGGCCTCGACCCCCGTGACCCGGCCGGTCGGCGGCCACGACGTGGTGTACGTCGAAACCGGCGAGCCGACGGGCGCGATCCCCTCGGTGGCCTGGATGCTGGACGGCCGCTTCGCCGGCACCGGCCCCGACCACGCACTCGACCTTTCCCGCGGCACGCACACCCTCACCGCGACGACCGGCGGCACGACGCTGAGCTGGACGGTGGACGCGGCCGGGCCGGCCACCACAGCGGAGTTCCCGCCGGGAGCGGAGTACCACGGCTCGTTCACGATGCGGCTCGCCTCGCCGGACGGAATGCCGGAGTTCCGCGTGGACGGCGACGGCTGGCACAAGTACTACGGCTGGCCGACAGACCCGGCGGCACCGTACTCGTTCACGGCACGCGGCACGGAGATCGACGGCCTGGCGTACGGAAACCTGGGCGAGGGCGGGTTGACGGTGTCCCCGTTCGCGGACCGCAAGCCGGGCTACGGCAAGCACCGCATCGAGTACCGTTCCATCGACGCGGCGGGCAACGTGGGCCCGACGAAGTCGGTCACGGTGACGCTGTTGCCGTGAGTTGTCCACACTCACTGGTGGCTGTGGAGAACACCGCCCGCTGACCGGCGCCCGGCGGAATGTGTCGGTGACCGCCGATAGCCTGGACATGGGCACGCCCCCGGGGAGGGTGGGAGTTTCGGCGAAGTCGGTCGTTGCTGTGTGGTGGAAGCGGGTTTGCCGGTTGGTCTCTGCCCGGAGGTGCGGGTCGGTGCCCACCACCCCGAAGCCGCGATTGTCACTACGGCCGGTGGTGCCGGGTCAAGGCGGGAAAGCGTGCCTTGACCCGGCACCACCGGCCGTGTTTGGGCTTCGGATCGGGGTGGTGGGGCAGGCCTGGGCGGGGTGCCGGTTCGGGCGTCCGCGTGCCGTTCGGGCCGGCGAGGTATCCGAAGCGCGCTCCGATCTGCAGGTGGGCCGGAACCTGCCGCAGGAACACCGGCTCTGAGCCGGCCGGACCACCGTGACCCTGCCGCCGTAAATCGCTCGCCCGGCGGCGCCGGCGGCTTGTACTCTCCGCGGCCATGGGAACCTTGTGGATGCCCGCCTGCGGGCGTGAGGCTCAGCGGCCCGCCGCGCCTGACGGCGCGTCTCGCTGAAGATCCGATCGCGCCGTACTTCCGGATGCCCCGGCACCCGGAGGTGGTCGAGCGACCCCCCGGGTGCTCCATTCCGCAAGTCTGGAGTGCCTCCCCTGTCCCGCTCCGTCCACGGCGGCCGCCACGAACTCGGCCAGAACTTCCTGCACCACCTCCCGACCATCCACACGATCGTCCGGCTCGTCCGCGAAACCGAAGGCCCGATCCTCGAGATCGGCGCCGGCGACGGCGCGATCACCCGGCGGCTCGCGACGCTCGGGCGTGACGTCCGGGCCGTCGACCTCGACGAGCACCGCGTGCGCCGGCTCCGCCGACACCTTCCTTCGGTGTCCGTGGTCCACGGCGATGCCCTGCGGATCCCGCTGGACCGGCCGGTCGTCGTCGGCAACCTGCCGTTCCACCTCACCACGCCGATCCTGCGGCGCCTTCACCGCCGGTGACTGGGCCGAGGCCGTCCTCCTCACGCAGTGGGAGGTGGCGCGCAAACGCGCCGGCGTCGGCGGCCGGACCATGCTGACCGCCCAGGCCGCGCCCTGGTTCGGCTTCACCCTGCACGCACGCGTCCCGGCCGGCGGGTTCCGGCCGAAACCGAGCGTCGACGGCGGGCTCCTCACCGTTTCCCGGCGGCGTGCACCGCTCGTCGACCCGGCCGAACGGGCCGGCTACGAACACTTCGTGCGCAACGTCTTCACCGGCCGCGGCCGCGGGATCGAGCGCATCCTCGCGGACGTGGCCCCGGGACCGTGGCGCGCCATCCTGAAGGCCGCGGGCGTCCCGCCATCGGCCCTGCCGCGTGATCTCACCCCGGCGCAGTGGGCCGCGTTGTGGAACGGCTAGCGCGGCCGGCCCGGCACGCCCGGCCGCAGCTGCCACGGGTGCGGCCCGTCCAACGGCCGGTACTCCACACCGAGCGCGTCCAGCCGCGGCAGGTGGTGGTCCCGCAACCGCGGCAGGAACTCCGCGTAGTCCCGCGGCCCGGAACTCCAAGCCACCTCGGCAAACGCCGACAGCCGCGGAAAGGCCATGTAGTCCACCCGCCGCACGCTGTCCAGGTGCTCGCTCCACACCTGCGCCTGCACCCCGCGCAGCCGCGGGCCCTCCAACGCGGGCGAGTACCCGTACACGTCCTCCAGCGTGTGGACCCAGCCGACCGGGATCGGCTCGGAGGGGTCCGCCGACTGCCGGTGGTCCAGGTACACGTGCTGCTCCGGGCACATCACCACGTCGTGCCCGAGCGCGGCCGCGCGCCGGCCCGCTTCCTCGTTGCGCCACGAGCCGATCACCATCGGGGGGAGGCCGTCGATGTCGAGGACCTCGTCCCAGCCCATCGGTGTGCGGCCGCGGGACACCAGGTGCGCGGCCAGCTGCCGGACGAACGCGCGGTGCTCGTCGGTCGCTCCCGGCGTCTCGTCGCCGCCCAGGGCGATCACCGGGGACGGGAAGATGTCCAGCAGGTGGTCGAACACCTGCCGGAAGAAGTCCGAAGTGGACGGCGTCGGCGAAAGCAGCGAAGTGCTGATGCCCCAGGAATCCCAGACTTCGTAGGACGACGAAGTCCCCAGGGAAGGGTAAGCCGCCAGAGCCGCCCGAGCATGCCCGGGGATGTCGATCTCCGGGACCACCGTAATGGCCCGGGAAGCCGCGTAAGCCACGATTTCCCGCAGGTCGTCGCCCGTGTAGAACCCGCCGTGCGGGCGGCCGTCCTGCTCACCGCCGCTGCCCACCATCGACGACGGCCGCCAGCCGCCCACCGACGTCAGCCGGGGGAACGCCGGGACCTCGAAGCGCCAGCCCTGGTCGTCGGTGAGGTGCAGGTTCAGCACGTTCAGCTTGTGCGCGGCCAGCAGGTCGACGAACCGGAGTACCTCGGCCTTCGTCCGGAAGTGCCGGGCGACGTCGAGCAGGCACCCGCGCCACCCGAAGCGGGGATGGTCCTCCACGACCCCGCACGGCAACGACGAAGGCGCGAACCCGGCCACCCGGAACGCCGACGGCCCCGCCAGCTGCCGCAACGTCTCGCGCCCGTAGACCTCTCCGGCGGGATCAGCCACCTCGAGAACCACGCCGGAAGGGGAGAGGGAAAGCCGGTACCCCTCGGGCGGCAGGGAAGCGGATCGGACGTCCACAGTGGACGGCCACGGGCACGAGCCGGGCAGAGGTGTGACCGAGACCGGCCGGGGGAGCAGGGTGTCGAAAGCCATGTCAGCCCTTCACGGCGCCGGCCATGCCGGACACCAGCCGTCGTTGGACGAGGACGAAGAACACCAGCACCGGGATCGTCATCAGCGTCGAGGACGCCATCACCGCGCCCCAGTCCGTGTCCTCCGGCTTGAAGAACACGAGAATCGCCTGCGGCAGCGTCTGGTTCTCGGTCTTGGACACGATGAACGTCTTGGCGAACAGGAAGTCGTTCCACGCGTGGATGAACGCCAGCACGCTGACCGCGACCAGCCCGGGCGCCACCAGCGGGAACAGGATCTGCCAGGTGAACCGCATCCGCGACGCGCCGTCGAGCTTCGCGGCCTCTTCGAGCTCCACCGGCACCGCGGCGACGAACCCGCGCAGCATCCAGATCGCGAACGGCAGGCTGAACGCCAGGTGCACCAGCACCAGCGACCCCAGCTCGTTGAGACCCAGCGCCGGTACGGCCCCACCGAGGGACCGCATCAGGAAGAACAGCGGGATGGTCAGCGCCTCCACCGGCACCATCTGCGCGACCAGCGTCATCAACAGGAGCACGGTCCGCCCCTTGAAGGAAAACCGCGTCAGCGCCACGGCCGAGAGGAACGACAGCAGCAGCGACAGAACCACGACGACCAAGGCCACGAGCAGGCTGTTGACGAAGTACCGTCCGAACCCCGAAACGGTCAGCACGCGCGAGAAGCTGTCGAACGAGGGGCTGAACGTCCACGGCTTCGGTGACGCCGACTGGATTTCGCCTGCGGGCTTCAGGGCCGACAGCAGCATCCAGTACAGCGGGAACGCCACGATCCCGGCGATCACGACCGTGACGACTTCGGCGATCAGACGCCCGGGACGCTTCACAGCCATGCCGCGCTCCGGCGCTGCGACCGGACGTACAGCCCGGTCACCGACAGCAGCAACAGCGTCATCACGACTCCGATCGCCGAGCCGAGGCCGTACTCCTGCCCGGCGAAGGCCTGTTGGTAGGCATACACGTTGAGCACGAGGTTCCGCCCGGCCACGCCGCCACCGTTGGTCATCACGTAGATCTGGGTGAACACCTTGAAGTCCCAGATGATCGACTGGACGGTCGCGATCATCAGCAGCGGCCGCACCATCGGCAGCACGATCGTCCACGTCGTGCGCCAGGCCGACGCGCCGTCGAGCGACGCCGCTTCGAGCACCTCGTCCGGCACGCCCTTGATCCCGGCGTACATCGTGACCAGCACGAACGGGAACGAGCACCAGATCACCTCGGCCGCGACCAGCCCGAACGCGCCGAGCGTGCCGAACGTCCACGAGTGGTGCTCGAACGGCAGCCCCAAGCCGGACAGCACCTCGTTGACCAGCCCGAAGTCGGTGTCGAAGAGGAACAGCCAGACGTAGGAGCCCGCGATCGCCGGCGTCGACCACGCGCCCAGCGCGGCCAGGAACAGCAGCATCCGGGGCAGCGAACGCACCCGCGAGGCCAGCACCGCGAGCCCGGTGCCGACGACGAGCGAGCCGACGACGCAGGCCGCGGCGAACCCGACCGTCTTGCCGAGCACGGTCCAGAACTGCGCCTGGGACAGGAGGTCCGCGTAGTTCGCGAAGCCGAGGAACACCAGCGGCGCGTTGCCCGCGGCCTGCGGCTGGCCGTAGTCGTAGAACGAGATCAGGACCAGCTGGTAGATCGGGTAGGCCAGCAGCGCGGCGAGCAGGATGCCCGCCGGGGCGAGGTAGAGCGCGGCGGCCCGGCCGTCCCCCTTCCGCCGCGGCCGCCGCGCGGGGGCCGTGACGGAAGGGGCGTCCTGGAGCGTCACCACTAGCCGAAGGCCTTGTTCATCGCCGCGGCCGCGTCGGCCAGGGCCGCCGCCGGGTCCTTCCCGCCGGTGGCGATCTGCTGCACGGCCGTCGGCAGCACGTTCTGGCTGTCGATCTTCGACCACGCCGGCGTCGCCGGGACGAACTTCGTACCCGCCTTCAGCGTGTCGACGAACGGCTTGAGGAAGGGATCGTTCGCCGCGAGCTTCTGCTGCACGGTGCTCAGCGTCGGCAGGTTGCCCATCGCCGTGTACATCTTCTCCTGGTACTTCGCGCCGCCGAGCAGCTCGACGAACTCCAACGCCAGGCTGCGGTGCTTGCTCGCCTTGAACACGCCCAGCAGGTTGCCGCCGGCGAACGCGGGCGCGGTGCTGCCCGCGGTCGTGCCCGGGATCGGAACGACCGCGTACTTGCCCTTCACCGCGCCCTGCTCGACGGCCTTGCGGTTGAAGTCACCGCCGATCGTCATCCCGGCCTTGCCGCCGGCGAACGCCGTGACGCTCTGCGTGCCGGTCAGGTTCGCGCACTGCGCGGGCGGGCAGATGTCGTCCTTGAGCAGGCTCGCGTACTGCGTGACACCGGCCTTGGCCTGCTCACCGGTGACCGCCGAGGTCCACTTGCCGCCCTGTTCCTGCGCCAGTTCGCCGCCGTTGGCCCAGAGGAAGGGCAGCATCGCGTACGTGTACTTGCCGCCGACGGCGATGCCGTAGAGGTCCGGCTTGGCCGCGCGGATCCGGCGGGCGGTGTCGGTCAGCTCGGCCAGCGTGGCCGGCGGCTTCAGGCCCAGCTCGGTGAAGACGTCGGTGCGGTAGTAGAGCGCCCGGATCCCGGTGTACCAGGGCAGGCCGTAGGTCTGGCCGCCGGACTTGGCGGTGTCCAGCACGGTCGGGATGAGGTCCTTGGCCTCGGGCCACGCCGCGAGGTCGCCGGTCAGGTCCGCCAGCGCCCCGGTGGCGGCGTAGCTGGAGACGTCGGTGTTGCCGAACTCGGCGACGTCCGGGGCGTTGGCCGGGTCGTTGAAGGCGCCGGAGAACTTGTCGGCGCGGCCCTCGACCGGCACCCACTGGACGTCGACCTCGACGCCGGAGTGAGCGGCCTTGAACTCGGTGATGGCGTCCTTGACCGCGGCCTCCTTCGGCGCGCGGTTGGCCTCGTCGAACAGCCAGACGCGGACGGTGCCGGTCTTGTCGTCCCCGCCGCCGCCCGCGGGGGCGGACTGGGTGGGCGCACAGCCGGCCAGGAGGGCCAGCCCGGCGACGAGGGGCAGGGTGCGACGCAGTCTCATGGTGAACCTCACGAGGCGAAGTAGACGGAGTTGACGCTGCCGACGGCGAGCTGTCCGGCGACCGCGCCGGGCAGGCCGGTGGCCGGGTCGCGCGGCAGCCAGGTGACCGTGCCGGAGCGCTGGTTCGAGACGTAGAACCAGCTTTCGGACGGGTCGAGGGCCACGTGCCGCGGCCAGTTGCCGCCGGTGGGCACCGTGGACACCAGCTTCAGCGTGGCGCCGGAAACGGCGAAGGTGGCCAGCGTGTTGGGGCCGCGGACGGTGGCGTAGGCGAACTTCCCGTCCCGCGACAGGATGAGTTCGCCCGGGTACAGCTCGCCGGTGCTCCCGGCGGGTACGGCCGGGACCACCGAGAGCGCCTTCAGCGTGCCGGTGGCCGCGTCCCAGCTCGCCACCGTCACCTCCGCCCGCAGTTCCTGGAGGATGTAGGCGAACTTCCCGGTGTGGTCGAACGCGAGGTGCCGCGGCCCGGCGCCGGCGGGCAGCTTCAGCTGCTGGTGCAGCGAAAGCTTCCCGGCGGCGAAGCCGTAGACGTAGACCGAGTCGGCGCCGAGGTCCACGGAAAGCACCCAGCGCCCGGTCGGGTCGTTCACGACCTGGTGGGCGTGCGCCTGGCCGGCGTCGGCGTGGTGGGTCACCAGGTCGGTGGCCGCGCCGAGCTTGCCGCCGGCCAGGATCGGCAGCACGACCACGCTGCCGGAGCTGTAGTTCGCCGCCAGCACGTACTTCCCGCTCGAATGCACGCTCAGGTGCGTCGGCGCGCCGCCCTTCGACGAAACCTTGTTGAGCAGCCTCGGGTTCGCGGGGTCGGCGATGTTCAGCGCCGAGACGGACCCGTTCGGGTCACCTTCGTTGGTGACGTACAGCGTCTTGCCGTCGGCGCTGCGGTCGAACCAGGAGGCGTCGGTGATGCCGGGCACCGTGCGGACGGGGTTCAGCGTGGCGCCGGACCGGGTCGTGACGTCGAGCCCGTGCCCGTTCGCCCCGCTGGTGTAACTGCCGATGTACACGGTTCCTCCGGCGAAGCAGCCTTTCGACGTGGTGGCCGCCGAAGCGAGCTGGCTGCCCAGGACGGTGGCGGCCCCCGCGCCGGCCGCGGCGCCGAGGAACGTGCGGCGGGAAAGTCCGGTCATCGTCTTTGTCTCCCAACGGGTTTCGGCGGTGACGGGCTCCAGTATGGTCTAGACCACGGCCATGAGCAATGCCGAAACCCCGAAACCCGAAAGGGAAAGCACGGTCTCCAGCGCGGTCCAGGACTTGATCGTCTGCGGCACGGTCAGGTTGAAGTACCGCGAAACGATCCAGAAGCCGCCGTCGTTGACGTGCGAGGCGATGATCGAGCCGGCCGAAATCGCCATCACGAGCAGCGCCAGCTGGATCTGCGTGTAGCCGAGTTGGGCCACGGTCGGCGCGATGATCCCGCTCGTGGTCACGATGGCGACGGTCGCCGAACCCTGCGCGATCCGCATGCCGCAGCTGATCACGTACGCCGCGAGCAGCACCGGCAGGCCGGCGTCGTGCAGGGAGTCGGCCACGGCCTTGCCGATCCCGGTCGCCGAGAGCACCGCGCCGAAGAACGCGCCCGCGCCGACGACCAGCAGGATCATCGCCACCGGCCGCAGCGACTTCGCGGCCAGCTCGTTGAGGTCCTTGCCGGTGAACCCGCGCCGCAGGCCGAGCAGCCAGGACGCGAGCAGGACGGCGACGGTCAAGGCGACGGCCGGGGTGCCGATGAACGCGGCGACGCCGGCGAGCGCGGACCCCTTCGGCAGCCAGATGCTGCCGAACGTGCCGGCCAGGATCAGCACCAGCGGCACCGCGATGATGGCCGCGACCAGGCCCAGCGACGGCGGGTTCTCCTCGCGCTCGCCTTCCTCCTCGGCGAAGACCATGTCCTCGGGCACGTCGACGGTGATGCGCTTGCCGATCCACGTCGAGTACAGCACGCCGCCGATGAGGAACGCCGGGATCCCGCAGGCCAGGCCCATCAGGATGATCCAGCCGAGCTCGACGTGCAGCAGCCCGGCCGCGGCCACCGGGCCGGGGTGCGGCGGCAGGAAGGCGTGCGTGATCGACAGGCCGGCCAGCAGCGGCATCGCGTAGAGCACCAGCGACTTGCCGCCCTGCCGCGCGGCGACGTAGACCAGCGGGGCCAGCACGAAGATGCCGATGTCGAAGAACACCGGGATGCCGAAGACGAACCCGGCGACCCCCATGGCCAGCGGCGCCCGCTTCTCACCGAACGATCGCAGCAGCGCGCCGGTGAGCACCTTCGCGCCACCCGAGCGTTCCAGGATCGACCCGAGGATCGTGCCGAGACCGATGATCGCCGTGATGTGCCCGAGGATGCTGCCGAACCCCTTTTCCAGCAGCGAGTCCGACGCCTTCTGGGCCGAGCCGACGATCGTCCCGACCGGCAGGCCGGCGGCCAGCGCGGTCAGCAGGCCGACGACGATCAGCGCGATGAACGGTTCCAGCTTGAGCTTGATGATCAGCACCAGCAGGACGGCGATCGAGACGGCGGCGAGCGTCAGCAGCCCGCCCGTGGTGTGTTGCAGCCAGTGGATCATCGGGCTCTCCGGGGGTTGCGCAGGGAGTGGCCGGCGAGGGCGCCGGTGGGGGTTCCGTCGTCGAGGGCGGCGACGCCGTTGACGAAGACGTGGGTGAGGCCGGCGGCGGCTTGCCGCGGGTCCTCGAAGGTGGCGGTGTCGGCGATCGTTTCCGGGTCGAACAGCACCAGGTCGGCGGCGTACCCGGCGCGGACCAGCCCGCGGTCGGTCAGCCGCAGCCGCCGCGCGGCCCGCCCGGTCAGGTGGGCGACGCACTCGGCGAGGTCCAGCACGCCCAGCTCGCGGACGTACCGGGCCAGGTAGCGCGGGAACGTGCCCCACGCGCGCGGGTGCGGCCGGGCGCCGACGAGCAGCCCGTCGCTGCCGCCGGTGTGCGTGGAGTGCCGCATGATGGCCTGGACGTTCTCCTCGTGCCCGACGTGCATCAGGCACGACGTCCCGAGCCGTTCGTCGAGCAGCGTGTCGAAGTACAGCTTCGCCGGTTCCGTGCCTTGCGTGCGCGCCGACGCGGCGACGCTGTGCCCGACGAGGTGGGCGTTGTGCCCGTTGCGGACGCCGTTGATCTCGATGGCGTCCCAGTCGATCGGGACACCGTGCGCACCGTCCGAACCGGACTCTTCGATCTCGGCGCGGATCCGCTCGCGCTCGTCCACATCGGACAGCCGGGCGAGGGTGGCGTCGAGGCCGCCTTCGGTGGCCCAGCTCGGCAGCAGCGCCGAAAGGTAGGTCGCGCCCGGCAGGTAGGGATAGGTGTCGAGGGAGATGTCGCAGCCGTCGTCGAGAGCGTCGTCCAGCAGCTTCAGCAGGTCGGGCGCCTTGCCCTTGTTGACCGAGAAGTTCATCGTCGCGTGGGCCAGGTGCAGCGGACAGCCCGAGCGACGCGAGACGTCGATCATCTCGGCGAACGCCTCCAGCGCGCCCTTGCCGTAGCTGCGGTGGTGCGGGCTGTAGAACCCGCCCAGCTCACCGACCACCCGGCACAGCTCGACCAGCTCGCTCGTCTCCGCGTACATCCCCGGCGTGTAGGTGAGACCGGACGACATCCCCATCGCACCCTCGGCCAAGCCGGTCGCGACCAGGTCCTTCATCCGGTCCAGCTCGGCATCCGTGGCGGGCCGGTCGTCCCAGCCGACGGCGAGCATCCGGACCGTGCCCTGCGGCACCAGGTAGGCCGCGTTGACGGCGATGCCCCGGTCGAGGCGGTCGAGGTACTCGCCGACCGAGCGCCAGTTCCAGTCGAACCCCGCCGGGTCGTCGTTCCAGCCCGCGAGCTGCTGTCGCAGCGCTTCGAGCACGACGTCGTCGACCGGCGCGTACGACAGCCCGTCCTGGCCGAGTACCTCGGTCGTGACGCCCTGGGTGATCTTCGCCGGGTGCTCCGGGTTGGCCAGCAGCTGCAGGTCGGAGTGCGAATGCATGTCGATGAACCCGGGCGCCAGCACCAGGCCGTCGGCGTCGATGGTCCGGCCGCCGGTCAGCGCGCCCGGGTCGGCGACGTCCGCGATCTTCCCGCCGTCGATGCCGACGTCGTGGCGGGCGAGCGGCCCGCCGGTGCCGTCGGCGACCAGGGCGTTCCTGACGACGACGTCCATCAGAACCACGTCCGGACGTAGTCGACGACGGTCTCGCCGTCGGCCGCGGTCACCGGCAGCAGCGGCCACTTGTCGAACACCGTGCACGGGTGGGACAACCCGAGCCCGATCCAGTCACCGACCTCGACCGGCGACCCCGGCGGCAGCGCGAGGAAGGCGTGCTGGTCGTTCAGCTTCGTGACGACGTGGCCGTCGAGGGGCTCCGCGGGCCCGTCCGGGGTCCGGCGCAGCTGCGGCTCGGGCAGGCCTTCGTCGAAGGACGCGTCGCGTTTGCCGATGGTGAGCAGCGCGAGCTCGTCCGACGGCTTCGACGTCACCTGCGCCCACGCCCGCAGCGCCGGCCGGAACGAGTCGACGCCGTCGATGCGCGGGTGGTCGCCCAGCGGGGAGATTTCGCGGTAGAAGCCGTCGTCGTGGGTCAGATAGGCGCCGCTGCGCAGCACCGGCAGCACGTCGAGGCCGTCCGGCCACGGCTTCGTCAGCTCGTTCGCGACCTGGTCGAAGTAGGCGCTGCCGCCGGCGGTGACGATGATCTGCCCGTCGAGGAGTCCCTTGCCGGCGAACGAGATCGCCAGGTCGCGCAGACCATCCACATAGGAGCTGATCTTGGCCAGCGCGGCTTCGTCGGTGCCGTGCGACAGCGCGCCCTCGTAGCCACCGGTGCCGCGCAGCCGCAGCACCGGGCTCGCCTGGACGGCTTCGGCGACCGCCAGCGCGGTCGCGGTGTCGCGGACGCCGGTGCGGCCGCCGTCGGCGCCGAGTTCGACCAGCACGTCCACGGGGCGCTCGGCGCCTTCGAGGGCCGCGGTCATCAGCTCGACGCCGCGGACCGAGTCGACCCAGCAGAGGAATTCGAAGTCCGGGTCGGCCGCCAGTTCGGCGGCCAGCCAGCGCAGGCCGGCCCGGTCGAGGAGCTGGTTGGCCAGCAGGATCCGGGACACCCCGAAGGTGCGGTAGATCCGGAGGTGACCGGCGTTCGCGCAGGTCACGCCCCAGGCGCCGTGCTCCGCCTGGCGCGCGAAGAGCTGGGGTGCCATGGTCGTCTTGCCGTGTGGCGCGAGCACCACGCCCCGCGCGGCGCACCACGCGGCCATCGTCCGGAGGTTGTGTTCGAGTGCTTCGTCGTCGAGGACGACGAAGGGGGCGAAGAACCCGTCGGTAAACAGGTTCAGCCTGCGGTCCGCGGCTTCTTCCAAGGTGAGCCCGGTCAGGGCGGGGGCGGCCGAGCGGAAGCGCCAGTCGATCCGCTCCCGGCGGAGCGTGTCGAGCGCGGCGGCGTTCAGGGTGAGAGCGGCGGGTGCATTCATCGGCGGCGACCTCTGTTGCGTATGTTGCAACGACTGTTGCGCATTTTGAGTGCCCTAGGTGTAGCATCCGGGTCGCCACAGGTCAACGGGGTGAAGGGCAGGGAGACGGAAAGTGACGAGCGGGCCCGAGGTGTTGTGCGTGGGCGAGACGATGGCGCTGTTCGTGCCCGCCGAACCCGGCCCGCCGGACGAGGTGAAGCGCTGGGTGCGCACCATCGGCGGCGCCGAATCGAACGTGGCCTGCAACCTGCCGACGCTGGGGATCCGCAGCGGCTGGGTGAGCGCCGTCGGGGACGACCCGTTCGGCCGGGCGATGCTGCGCGAGGTCGCGTCCCACGGCGTCGACGTCAGCGCGTGCGTGGTCGACCCGGCCCGCCCGACCGGGCTCTACGTCAAGGAAAGCGGCGCCGGCGGCAGTCCGGTGCGCTACTACCGGGCGGGCTCGGCCGCGTCCGGGATGGGCCCGTCGCTACTGGACCGGCTCGATCTCGACGGCGTCCGCGTGCTGCACCTGTCGGGCATCACGCCGGCGCTGTCGGACAGCTGCCTGGCGCTGGTGCGCGCCCTGCTGGAGCTGCCCCGCGGCGACCGGCTGATCTCTTTCGACGTCAACCTGCGGCCGGCGCTCTGGACCGGCCGCGACCCCGGGCTGCTCGCCGAACTGGCCGCTCAGGCGGACATCGTCCTGACCGGCGACGACGAGGCCCAGCGGGTGTGGGGGACCGGCGACCCGGCCGAGCTGCGGGCCCTGCTGCCGCAGCCGCGCACGCTCGTCGTCAAGCACGGCGAACGCGGCGCGACGCTGGTCGAGGGGGAGCCCCTGTTCGCGCCCGCGCTGAAGGTCGACGTCGTCGAGCCGGTCGGTGCCGGCGACGCGTTCGCCGCCGGCTTCCTCGCCGCGACCCTGCGCGGCGCCACCCCGCTGGAGCGGCTGCGGCAGGGGCACCTGCAGGCCGCCGTCACCCTGCTCACCCACGACGACGTCGGCGTGCCGCTGCCGTCCGCGGTCGTGGATACCCTGCTGCACGCGGACCCGGACGAGTGGCGTTCGGCGCGGCTGACCGGAGAGGGCGTGGTGCGGACATGAGTCAGAGCTTGGACCGCGCGCTGACGTTGCTGACCTCGATCGCGCAGGACGCGCGGACCCTCGACGACCTCGCCGACGAGATCGGCGTGCACAAGTCGACGGTGCTGCGGCTGTTGCGCACCCTCGAACAGCACCACTTCGTCCGCCGCGAAGGCGCCCGCCACTACCGGCTGGGCAGTGCCATGTTCGACCTCGCCAACCAGGCCCTGGACTCCTTCGACGTCCGGCGCAGCGCCCACCCGGCGCTGGCGGCCCTCAACGCGCGCACCGGGCACACCGTGCACCTGGCCAGCTACGAGGACGGCGAAGTCGTCTACATCGACAAGTTCGAGGGACGGCACTCGGTGCGGATGTACTCGCGCATCGGCAAGCGCGCGCCGCTGCACTGCACGGCGGTGGGGAAGGTGCTGGTCGCGGCCATGCCGGTGGCCCGCCGCGAGGAGATCGCGCGGTCGATCGAGTACCCGGTGCGGACGCCGAACACGATCACCACGCCCGCGGAGTACCTGGCGGAGCTGGAGCGCGTGGCCGAGCGCGGGTACGCGGTCGACAACGCCGAACACGAGGACTTCATCCACTGCATCGCGGCGCCGGTCCGGGGGACCGGCGGCGAGGTGCTGGCCGCCGCGTCGATGTCGGTGCCGAAGGTGCTGCTCGACTACGAAGGCCTGCTGGCGCTGGTGCCCGAGCTGCGGGCCGCGACCAGGGAAGCTTCCGTCCACAGTGGATGGACGGAGAACGGAAAGGGGCACTGATGAGCAAGACGGCAGTTTCCACCGAGAACGCGCCGAAGCCGCCGGCGAAGTTCTCGCAGGCCGTCCGCAAGGGGAACCTGCTGCAGGTCGCCGGCCAGGTCGCGTTCGACCCGGCGACGAACGCGGTCGTCGGCGACGACGTCGCGGGCCAGACCCGGCAGACGTTCAAGAACATCGAGGCCGTGCTGGCGGAGGCGGGTTCGAGCCTCGCGGACGCGATCATGGTCCGGGTGTACCTGACCGACACCGCGCACTTCGCGCCGTTCAACGAGGTGTACGACGAGCTGATCGGCGACGCGCCGCAGCCCGCCCGCACGACGGTGTACGTCGGGCTCCCGGGCGAGCTGCTCGTCGAAATCGACGTGCTCTGCGTGCTGGACTGAGCCGCCGGCGGGCGGTCAGCCCAGGACGCTCGTGTAGCCGTTCAGGGCCGGCTGCCCGCCGAGGTGGGCGTAGAGGACGGTCGATTCGCGGGAGATCTCGCCGGTCCCGACGAGGTCGATCAGCCCGGCCATCGACTTGCCCTCGTAGACGGGGTCGGTGATCATGCCCTCCAGGCGGGCGCACGTTTCGATGGCGTCCACAGTGGATTTGTCGGGGATGCCGTAGATCCCGGCGTGGTAGCGGTCGTCGAGCTCGACGTCGGGGATCTCCCCGGAGCCGAGCAGCGCGGCGGTGTTGCGCGCGATGCGCGTGACCTGTTCGCGGGTCTCGTCCGGCTTGGCGGACGCGTCGATGCCGAGGATCCTGCGGTGTTTCCCGATGGTGGTCCCGGCGATCATCCCGCCCTGGGTGCTGCCGGTGACCGAGCAGACGATCACGGTGTCGAAGAAGACGCCCAGCTCTTCCTCCTGCTTTTCGAGCTCCACGATCCAGTTCGCGAAGCCGAGGCCGCCGAGCCGGTGGTCCGACGCGCCGGCCGGGATGGCGTACGGCTTCCCGCCGTTCGCTTCGATTTCGGCGACCGCGTCCTCCCACGCCTGCTTGAACCCGATGCCGAAGCCGGCCTGGACGAGCCGGACGTCCGCGCCGAGGATGCGCGAAAGCTGGATGTTGCCGACCTTGTCGTAGAGCGGGTCGTGCCAGTCGACCCAGCTTTCCTGGACGAGAACGGCCTTCAGCCCGGCCCGCGCCGCGGCGGCGGCGACCTGGCGGGTGTGGTTGGACTGGACGCCGCCGATGGAGACGAGCGTGTCGGCGCCCTGCTCCAGCGCGTCGGCGACGAGGTACTCGAGCTTGCGGGTCTTGTTCCCGCCGAACGCGAGGCCGGAGTTGACGTCTTCGCGCTTGGCCCAGACCCCGGCGCCGCCGAGGTGGGCGGTGAGGCGTTCGAGGGGGTGCACCGGCGAGGGGCCGAAGAGCAGGGGGTAGCGCGGGAAGTCGGCGAGGGTCATCGGTCCTCCAGCAGTTCGGTCCAGATGGTCGAGATCACCGCGACGGCGGTGGCGGTGTCGTGCTGCTCGAGCGCGTCGATGAGCTTCGTGTGGCGCTCGACGGAGTTCCAGGCGAGCGCGGAGCTGAACCGGGCGTGCTCGAGGCGGCGCAGCAGCGGGGTGTAGCGGTCGAGCGTCGCGGCGACGGCGGCGTTGCCGGCCAGCCGGACGGGGATGTCGTGCAGTTCGTCGTCGGCCTGGACGGCGGCTTTGACGTCCCCGGCTTCGATGGCCGCGGCGAACCGGTCGTTGGCGGCGCGCATGGCGGCGACGTCTTCCGGACGGCACCGCGGCGCGGCTTGCCTGACGGCGAACTCGTGTAGCAGCCGGACGATTTCGCGGGCGTCGAGGACGTCGGGGGACATCACTTCGGAGACCCGCGTGTAGGACTGCGGCTTCTGGTCGACCAGGCCGTCGTCGGTCAGCCGCCGCAGCGCCTCGCGCACGGGCGCCTTCGACAGCCCGAGCTGATCGGCGAGGTCGCCGTCGCGCAGCGGCGCACCGGGCGGCAGGGTGCCGTCGACGATCGCGCGGCGGATGCGGTCGTAGGCCTCGTCGCGGAGGAGTGGCCGGGTGACCTTCGAGAGACTCACATCTAACATGTTAGATGTCGGTGCCGGAGCCAGGCAAGGGTCGTCGCTCAGCGCGGTGTGGTGAGCCGGCGGGCGAGGTCGGTGAACTCGTCGAGGGCGAGCCGACCCCGCTCCAACGCGGCGAACATCTCGTTCGAATGCGACTGGCGGGCCGCCGGATCGCGGTCGAACCACAGCTTCCGCAGATCCCGGTCGGCCTCGGCGACCGCCACCGCGCCCGCGATGAGCTCGTCCGGCCCGACCAGGCGAAGGAGCAGCAAGGCCTTCTTGATGTCGCTCCGGGCGCTCCAATAGCGCTGTTCCGCTTCGGCGATCAGTTCGGCGTCCGCGGGTAGTGGTGGCGCCACCGTGCGTACGGTGCGGAAGAGCCACAGGACCGCGTCACGGGCAATGGTCGCGGCCTCGACGAGCTGGGCGGAGCGCAGTGCCCGTTCCTCCCGCAACCGGGTCCGGGCCGCGACACGAGCCTTGACCGGTTCGAGGAATGCTCCGAGGAGAACTCCGGCGAGCGCGAAGACGCCGGCGACGAGGGGAGTCAGCACGATGCGGGAGTCTGCCGCGGGCAGGCCGGGCGGTGGTGCCCGGCCTGCTCCTCCCGATGTTCGCCCCGGCCGATGAGAGCAGTCGAATCAGTAGACCGGGCCGGTGTACTTCTCCCCGGGTCCCTGCCCGGGCTCGTCCGGAACGGCCGAAGCCTCCCGGAACGCCTTCTGCAGCGACTGCAGCCCGTCCCGCAACGGCCCGGCGTGCAGGCCGAGGTACTCCGCCGAGGCGGTCACCAGCCCGGCGAGCGCGGTGATGAGCCGTCGCGCCTCGTCGAGGTCGCGGTGCGGGGAGGTCGCCGGGTCGGCGTCGGCGAGCCCGAGCCGCTCGGCGCCGGCCGACAGCAGCATCACCGCCGCGCGGCTGATCACCTCCACGCTGGGGATGTCCTCCAGGTGGCGGGCTTCGGGGGAATACGGGGGCTGTTCGGAGGGTTGTTCTGACACGTCTGGTACCCTTCCACGAGCGACCAGCCCCCGAGCGATCGGGGGCGGCAAGTGGAGCCCCGCTCCCACCCGCGTCACCGTACAGGTGGCCGGGTCCGGTCTCACCCCTCCGGGGTGAAGGAGTGTCCTCCGGGGCACGATCGGAAACAGAGTGGGCCCCGCGCACCGAACGGTGTCGGGGCCTTCGCTATGTGGGCACCAGGTCGAAACGAGAACCGGAAACATTCCTCGGACCAAGGAGGCCCCATCAGCTCCGAGACACGCATCAACGACCGAATCCGGGTGCCGGAGGTCCGTCTCGTCGGACCCGCCGGCGAACAGGTCGGCATCGTCCGGATCGAGGATGCGCTGCGCCTGGCGCAGGAGAACGACCTCGACCTCGTCGAGGTCGCGCCGCAGGCCCGCCCGCCGGTGTGCAAGCTCATGGACTTCGGCAAGTTCAAGTACGAGAGCGCGCAGAAGGCCCGCGAGTCGCGGCGCAACCAGCAGCTGACCGTCATCAAGGAACAGAAGCTGCGCCCCAAGATCGACCAGCACGACTACGAGACCAAGAAGGGTCACGTGTCGCGCTTCCTGGCGGCGGGCAACAAGGTCAAGGTCACGATCATGTTCCGCGGCCGCGAGCAGTCCCGGCCGGAGCTCGGCTACCGGCTGCTGCAGAAGCTCGCCGAAGACGTCACCGAACTGGGGTTCGTCGAGTCGTCGGCCAAGCAGGACGGCCGCAACATGATCATGGTGCTGGCCCCGCACAAGAACGTGAAGCCGAAGGCCAAGGCCGAGCCCGCCCCCGAGCAGGCCCCCGAGGCGTAGGCGCCGACCAGCACGAGTCAGCGGCTCACCGGTTCTCCGGTGAGCCGCCGCACGAAAGAGGACACCAAATGCCGAAGATGAAGACCCACAGCGGGACGTCCAAGCGCATCCGCAAGACGGGTACGGGCAAGCTGCGCCGCCAGATGACCGGCCGGCGCCACCGCATGGAGAAGAAGTCCAGCCGCGTGACCCGCCGTCTCGAGGGCACCACCGAGGTGTCGAAGACCGAGGTCGGCCGCGTCAAGCGCCTGCTCGGCATCTGATCCCGCAGAACTTGCTGTAACCCACCCGGGGCGTCCCCCTCGCCCCCCGATATCGACAGGATGGACCCGTGGCACGCGTCAAGCGGGCGGTCAACGCCCAGAAGAAGCGTCGCGCAACTCTCGAACTGGCCAGCGGCTACCGCGGCCAGCGTTCGCGGCTGTACCGCAAGGCCAAGGAGCAGACGCTTCACTCGCTGAATTACGCCTACCGGGACCGCCGTGCCCGCAAGGGTGACTTCCGCCAGCTGTGGATCACCCGCATCAACGCGGCCGCCCGCGCCAACGGCGTGACCTACAACCGGTTCATCCAGGGCATCAAGGCCGCGGGTGTCGAGGTCGACCGCAAGATCCTCGCGGACCTCGCCGTCAACGACGCCGCCGCTTTCACCGCGCTGGCCGAGCTCGCCAAGGCCAACGTCAACACCGGCGAAGCGAAGTCGGCCTGACCGGCAGCTTTCACCGACCCGGGGCGGAACCGTTCACCGAACGGACCCCCCGGGTCGTTGCTGCGCGCAAGCTGACGCGGCGCGCGGAACGCGACAAGACCGGCCGGTTCCTGGCCGAAGGCGCCAACGCGGTCGAGGCGGCGCTCGAGCACGGCACCGTGCACGAGCTGTTCGTCACCGCGCGCGCGGCGGAGCAGCACGCGGACCTCGTCGACGCCGCCCGCGCGGCCGGCGTCGGCGTCTCGCCGATCACCGACCGCGCCGCCGACGGGCTATCGGAAACCGTGACGCCGCAGGGCATCGTGGCCGTCTGCGCGCTGCTGGACCGGCCCCTCGGGGAAGCCGTGACGCCGGACGCGCGGCTCGTGGTCGTGCTCGTGGACGTCGCCGACCCCGGCAACGCGGGCACGGTCATCCGGGTCGCCGACGCGGCCGGCGCCGACGCGGTGGTCCTGGCGGGTGACACGGTCGACCCCCACAACGGCAAGTGCGTCCGCGCGGCCGCCGGCAGCCTCTTCCACCTGCCGATCGCGCGTGTCCGCGACATCGCGGGCGCGTTGACCGCCTGCTCGGCCGCGGGCCTGCGGACGTTCGCCGCCCACGGCTACGCCGACGCCGAACTCGATCGGGTGGACCTCGCGGCGCCGACGGCGTGGGTGTTCGGCAACGAGGCCCACGGCCTGCCCGCCGACGTCCTCGACCGGACCGACCTCGCCGTCCGGATCCCCCTGTACGGCCGCGCGGAGAGCCTCAACCTGGCCACCGCGGCGGCCGTCTGCGTCTACACGAGCGCGATGGCGGCCCGGCGCTGACCTGCGAGTAGGCTCCCGCAATATCCATTGTGGCCGATATTGGGGGGTTCCATGGGCAGGCTCGCCCGTTCGTTCGCGCTGTTTTCCGCTTCGTTCAAGGTGCTGCGCGCCCACAAGGGCCTGGCGTGGTTTCCGGTGCTCGCCGGGATCGCCGGGCTGCTGGTCGCCGCGGTGTTCCTGACACCCGCGTTCTTCACCGTCCACCTCGAGGCCGAAAACTTCCGGCCCACCGCCGGCACGTACGTGCTGCTCGCGGCCTTCTACCTCGTCTCGGCGTTCGTCACGATCTTCTTCAACGCCGCCCTGATCTCCCAGGCGGACGTCGCGCTGCGTGGTGACGGCGGCATGCCGGGGGTCGGCGCCGGCCTCGCCGCGGCCGGCCGTCGCTGGCCGGCGCTGCTCGGCTGGGCCGGCGTGACCGCGACGGTCAGCGTGGTGCTGCGGACGATCGAAGAGCGGCTCGGCTTCCTCGGCAGCATCATCAGCGGCCTGATCGGCATGGCCTGGCGGTTCACGACGTACCTCGTGCTGCCGGTCGTCGTGCTCGAGGGCACGGGGGTGAAGGCGAGCGTCAAGCGGTCGGTCGAGCTGTTCCGCCGCGCCTGGGGCGAGAACGTCGCCGGCACCGCCGGTCTCGGCCTGGTCGGTTTCCTCCTGACCTTCGCCGGTTACGTCGTGCTCCTCGGAGCCGGCTTCCTGCTCGGCGGCACGGCCACCGTGTTCGTCGCGGTCGGGCTGGCGATCGTCTGGACCCTGCTGGTGGCGGTCTTCGTCACCACGTTGTCCGGCATCTACCAGACCGCGCTGTACCGCTACGCCGCCGAGGGCGTGGTGCCCGGCGAGTTCGCGTCGGTCGACTTCTCCGAGGCGTTCCGCGAGCGCTGACCGCGCGTCCGCGCGCCTCCGGGGCGACCGGGGGCGCGCGGAGCCGATCCCATAGACTTTTCCCGCCTTTGACCTCTCGCGCGCCGTGTGCGGCGGCGCGTGAACGACCAGTCCCAGCGGACGCCGAGGAGTTATGTCCGGAGCCACGGAGAAGGAAGCACAGGGCGCGGTGCTCGCCCCCGAGACGCTGCAGGAGGCGGTCAAGGCCGCCGAAGCGGCGTTCGCCGCCGCGACCGGGCTCGAAGGGCTGGCCGAGGTCAAGCCGGCCCACCTCGGTGACCAGTCCCCGGTGGGCCTGGCCCGCCGCGGGATCGGCGCCCTGCCCAAGCAGGAGAAGGCCGAGGCGGGCAAGCGCGTCAACGAAGCGCGGCAGGCCGTCCAGGCGGCTTTCGACGCGCGCCGCGCCGAGCTCCAGGTGGAGCGGGACGAGCGCGTGCTGCGCGAAGAGGCCGTCGACGTCACCTTGCCGTGGGATCGCATCCCGCGCGGCGCCCGGCACCCGATCAGCACCATCTCCGAGCGCGTCGCCGACGCCTTCGTCGCGATGGGCTACGAAGTCGCCGAAGGTCCCGAGCTCGAAGCCGAGTGGTTCAACTTCGACGCGCTGAACTTCGGCAAGGACCACCCGGCCCGGCAGCTGCAGGACACGTTCTACGTCGGCGAAGAGGACTCGGGCCTGGTGCTGCGCACGCACACCTCGCCGGTCCAGGCGCGCACGCTGCTGCACCGCGACCTCCCGGTCTACGTCGTCTGCCCCGGCCGGACGTACCGCACCGACGAGCTCGACTCGACCCACACCCCGGTGTTCACCCAGGTCGAGGGCCTCGCGGTCGACAAGGGCATCACGATGGCCCACCTCAAGGGCACGCTGGACGCCTTCGCCCGCGCGATGTTCGGCGAGAGCTCGAAGACGCGGCTGCGCCCGCATTTCTTCCCCTTCACCGAGCCGTCCGCGGAGGTGGACGTGTGGTTCGAGGAGAAGAAGGGCGGCCCCGGGTGGGTCGAGTGGGGCGGCTGCGGCATGGTCAACCCGAACGTGCTGCGCGCCTGCGGCGTCGACCCCGAGGTGTACTCCGGGTTCGCCTTCGGCATGGGCATCGAGCGCACCCTGCAGTTCCGCAACGGGATCCCGGACATGCGCGACATGGTGGAGGGCGACGTCCGCTTCACCCTTCCCTTCGGAACGGAGGCGTAGTGCGAGTCCCAGTCAGCTGGCTGACCGAACACCTCGATCTCGCGGACGAGGTCACGCCGCAGGACCTGGCCGACGCGTTCGTCCGGATCGGCATCGAGGTCGACGACCTGCGCGAGCTCGGCCCCGTGACCGGCCCGCTGGTCGTCGGCCGGGTCGCCGAGATCGAGGAGCTCACCGAGTTCAAGAAGCCGGTGCGCTTCTGCCGCGTCGACGTCGGCGAGCCCGCCGACGAAGCCGAGGAGCTCGACGACGAAGACCTCGACGACGAGGACGAGGACGACGACGAAGCCGGCGAGCTCGACGAGGGCCCGCACGGCATCAAGACCCGCGGCATCATCTGCGGCGCGCGCAACTTCGCCGAGGGCGACCTGGTCGTCGTCGCGCTGCCCGGCGCCGTCCTGCCCGGCGACTTCGCCATCTCCGCGCGCAAGACCTACGGCCGGATCAGCGACGGCATGATCTGCTCGGCCCGCGAGCTCGGCCTCGGCGACGACCACACCGGCATCCTGGTGCTCCCGCCGGGCACCGCGAGCCCGGGCGACGACGCCCACGAACTGCTCGGCCTCAACGACTCGGTGATCGAGCTCGCCCCGACCCCGGACCGCGGCTACGCGCTGTCGATCCGCGGGCTCGCGCGCGAGCTGTCGAACGCCCTCGACGTGCCCTTCGGCGACCCGGCGCTGCTGGAGGTCCCGGCGGCCGAGGGTGACGCCTGGCCGGTGCACATCGAGGACCCGGAAGGCTGCCCGCGGTTCGTGCTGCGCCGGGTCACCGGCCTGGACGCGACCGCGCCGACGCCGTGGCGGATGCGCCGGCGGCTGATGCTGGCCGGCATCCGGTCGATTTCGCTGGCCGTCGACGTCACGAACTACGTGATGCTCGAGCTGGGGCACCCGCTGCACGCGTTCGCCACCAAGGCCATCCAGGGCGATCTGGTGGTGCGCCGGGCGAAGCCGGGCGAGAAACTGACCACTTTGGACGACGTCGAGCGCACGCTCGACCCGGACGACGTGGTCATCGCCGACGACAGCGGCGTCATCTCGCTCGCCGGCACGATGGGCGGCGCGAGCACCGAGATCACGCCGGAGAGCACCGACGTGCTGCTCGAGGCGGCCCACTGGAACCCGGCGGCGATCAGCCGCACCGCGCGGCGGCACAAGCTGTTCTCCGAGGCCGCCAAGCGCTTCGAGCGGTTCACTGACCCGCAGCTCTGCGCGGCGGCGGTCGAGCTGGCCGCCCGGCTGCTGCGCCAGTACGGCGACGCGGCCATCCAGCCCGGCCGCACCGACGAGGGCGGCGTCGAGCCGAACCCGGCGGTCGTCATGCCGATCAACCTGCCCGACAAGGTGGCGGGCGTGAGCTACCAGCGCGGTGTCACGGTCCGCCGGCTCACCCAGATCGGCTGCAAGGTCTCGGTCGGCACGGGCGACGACGGAACGGGCCTGGTCACGGCGATCCCCCCGAGCTGGCGCGGCGACCTGCGCCAGCCGGCCGACCTCGTCGAAGAGGTGCTGCGCCTGGAGGGTTACGACAGCATCCCGTCGGTCCTGCCGGCCGCTCCGGCCGGCCGCGGCCTGACCGACGGCCAGCGGCGAGTCCGGAGTGTCTCCCGGGCGCTCGCCGAGGCGGGGTACGTCGAGGTGCGCCCGTTCCCGTTCGTCAGCGACGCGGTGTGGGACGCGTTCGGCCTCCCGGCCGACGACGTCCGCCGCAACGCGGTGGTGGTCCGCAACCCCCTGGAAGCCGACCGCAACCGCTTGGCGACGACGTTGCTCCCGGGCTTGCTGGACACCCTGCAGCGCAACGTGTCCCGCGGCATGAAGGACGTCTCGCTGTACCACATCGGCCAGGTGGTCCTCCCGGCGCCGAACCCGCTGAAGGTCCCGGACCTCGGCGTCGACCACCGGCCGTCGGACGAGGAGCTGGCCCTGCTGGAGGCGGCGGTGCCGCAGCAGCCCCTGCACGTGGCGGTGGTCCTGGCGGGCAACCGGCACCGCGCGGGCTGGTGGGGCCCGGGCGAGCAGGCGAACTGGGCCGACGCGGTCCAGGCGGCCCGCACGATCGCCGAGGCGGCCGGCGTCGAGCTGACCGTCCAGGCGGCCGACCTCCCGCCGTGGCACCCGGGCCGCTGCGCCCAGCTCCGGGTCGGCGACTGGCCGGTCGGCCACGCGGGCGAGCTGCACCCGAAGGTGGTCGAGGCCCTCGGCCTGCCGCCGCGCACGGTGGCGATGGAGCTGGACCTGGACGCGATCCCGCTGCCGGACTCCCGCCCGGCACCGAGCGTCTCGGGCTACCCGCCGGTGCTCCTCGACGTCGCCCTGGTGGCGGCCGCCGAGGTCCCGTCGGCAGACCTCGCTTCGGTGTTGCGCGAGGGCGCGGGCGAGCTCCTCGAGGACATCACGCTGTTCGACGTGTACACGGGCGAGCAGGTCGGCGAGGGCAAGCGATCGCTGGCGTACAAGCTCCGCTTCCGCGCACCGGACCGCACCCTGACGGTCGACGAGGCCACCAAGGCCCGCGACGCGGCAGTGGCGGCGGCGGGCGAGCGCTACAACGCCACCCTCCGCGCCTGACGGTCACCCGGCCCCTCCCGCCCAGGCAGGAGGGGCCGGCCCGCCACCGCCACCCGTGTCGACCCCCCAATCACGCGTGTCGTCCCTCTAATCACGAGTGTCGTCCCTTCAATCACGCGAGTCGCGCCTTCAATCACGCGAGATGTCTCCCAATCACGCGAGATACCTTTTCGAGCACGCGAGTCGCCCCGCTGATCACGCGGATCGCCCCATCGGGCACGCGAGCCGACCGTCCCGGGTACGCAACCCGACCGTCCTGGCACGCGAGCCGACCCCGACACGCGCCCCACCGTACGGGTCCGCGGGTCGACCCTCCCGGTACGCCAGCCGCCCCCCGCGGCCGGATCTCAGCCGAGGTGCTTGAGCGCCTCCCGTCTCGACAGCCCGGACAACCCCGGGTGATCGTCCACAAAGCACCGCACCCAGTCCGGCGCCGTCTTCGCGTACTCCCGCAGCGCCCACCCGATCCCCTTCCGCAGGAAGAACTCCGGCTCGGCGATCGACGGCTCGATGGCGCGGGTCAACAGGTCCGTGTCGGTGTCCTCCTTGGCTCCCACCTGGCAGATGATCGCGGTCCGGCGGCGCCAGAGGTCGGCGTCGTGGGCCCAAGCCAGCATCGTCGGCGTCACGCGGCCGCGGTGCTCACGGAGGATCGGGCCGATCCGCCGGATCGCGACCTCGTCGACGTAGTCCCACCAGGCCCCGCCGACGATCATTTCCTCGTACACCGGCAGCAGGTCCGGGTCCTGCCACCGCCGGTAGGCCCGGTACCCGGAAAGATCGATGGCCGCGTAGCGCTCCTCGCGGAATTCCGCGGTTCGCCACAACCCCAGGACGGTCGCCGAAAATGTCACCCGATCGGTCAATGTGTGGTCGGCCAGGACGCGCTTGAGCAGCGTGCTGCGCTCGGGTTTCGGCACCCCGCGGAAGGGCATGGCCGATTTCATGTACGCCTGCATCGCCGGTGCTTTCGCCGGGTCGGCCAGCTCGGCCAGCCCGGCGCGGATCGCCTTGACCAGCCTTTCGTCCGCGCTCATCCGTCCTCCTGTCGGGCTCGGGCGCCCCGGAGCGTACTGCCGGCCACCGACAGTTCCGGCGCCCCGCGGAGCCCGCAGGTCCCGACGAAAGACGGATGGCGGAAGCCGCGTCGGTCGACGAGATTGTCCAGGGTTGCCGGTAGTTTCGTCGAAATCTGGCGAACGCCGTCGAAAGCGGATGAAAAGGACGACTGTGAAAAGAATCGTTGCCGCCGTCGCCGCCGCGGGGCTCGCGGCCGGGCTGATGGCCGCCGCGCCCGCCGCCTCGGCGGAACCCGGGGTGCAGTTCACCCCCGCGCCGATCGCCTGGGGGCCCTGCGCGTCCGGGAGCCTCAAGGAGAACGGCGCCGAGTGCGGCTTCCTCGAGGTGCCGATGGACTACGCGAAGCCGGGCGGGGCGAAGGTCTCCCTCGCGGTCTCGCGGATCAAGCACAAGACCGCGCAGTACCAGGGCGTCATGCTGGTGAACCCGGGCGGCCCGGGCGGTTCCGGCCTCGGCCTTTCGGTGCTCGGCCAGTACGTGCCGAACGGCGCCGGGAACAGCTACGACTGGATCGGCTTCGACCCGCGGGGCGTCGGTTCCAGCAAGCCCGCCATCAGCTGCGACGGGAACTACTTCGGCTACAACCGGCCGGCGTACGTGCCGGCCACCGTGCAGCTGGAGAAAGCCTGGCTCGCCCGCTCGAAGGGGTACGCCGACGCGTGCCGCAAGAACGGCGCGATCCTCGACCACCTCAAGACGACCGACGTCGCGCAGGACATGGACAGCCTGCGCAAGGCGCTCGGCGAGAAGCAGATCAACTACTACGGCTTCTCCTACGGCACCTACCTCGGCCAGGTGTACAGCACGCTGTACCCGAAGAACGTCCGCCGGATGGTGCTGGACGGCAACGTCGACCCGCGAAAGGTCTGGTACCAGGCCAACCTCGACCAGGACGTCGCGTTCGACAAGAACATCAAGATCTACTTCGACTGGCTCGCGAAGCACGACGACGTCTACCACCTGGGCAAGACCGGCGACGCGGTCGAGAAGCTGTGGTACGACACGCAGCGCAAGCTCGCCAAGGAGCCGGCAGGCGGGGTCATCGGCGGCGACGAGTGGACCGACGTCTTCCTGCAGGCCGGTTACTACGTCTTCGGCTGGGTCAAGATGGCCCAGGCCTTCGACGGCTACGTGCACAAGGGTGACTGGCAGACGCTCAAGACGCTCTACGACAACTCGAACCCGCCGGGCGACGACAACGGCTTCGCCGTGTACCTCGGCGTGCAGTGCACCGACGTCCAGTGGCCGACCGACTGGAACCGGTGGCGGGTCGACAACTGGCTCACCTACTTCAAGGCCCCGTTCGAGACCTGGGGCAACGCCTGGTTCAACGCGCCCTGCGCGTTCTGGCCGGCGAAGGCGGGCAAGCCGGTGAACATCGACGGCCGCAAGGTGGCCGGTGCCCTGCTCATCAGCGAAGAGCTCGACGCCGCCACGCCGTACACCGGCAGCCTCGAGGTGCGGAAGCTGTTCCCGAACTCGAGCCTGATCAGCGCGCCGGGCGGCACGACGCACGCCGGTTCGCTGTCTGGCGTGGCCTGTGTGGACGACAAGGTCGCCGACTACCTGGCCACCGGCGCCCTGCCGAAGCGCCGGCCCGGCAACCACTCGGACGTCCAGTGCGATCCGGTGCCGGTGCCCGGCGAGCCTTCGGCGCAGAAGTCGGACACCTCCGCAAAGGCCGCCCAGGAGAAGCAGAACGCGCTGGCCCAGCTGCTGCACTTCTGAGCGAACCCGTTCCATCCCGCTGCCCCGGTCCGGTGCTTCCGGACCGGGGCAGCGTCTTGTCCGCCGGTGCCCCATCGTCGCCTCCTCGTGACGGTTCGTGGTCGCCGGGGACGTTAGGGGAGGGGTCCGACAATTTCGGAGCGGAGTGGGCCGTGAGCAGCGCGTGGCCGAAAATTGTCGGGGGTGCGCGCTAGCTTCGTGGCATGTCGATCATCGAAGAGCGCCGGACCGAGGTCCGGGCAGCTGACAACACCTACCAGATCGTGGTCTCGACCAGGACGGACGTCGACCGCGCCGAACCCACGCCCCGGGTGATGATCACCCTGGAGGCGGCCGCTCCCGGCGGCGAACCGGTGGCCGAGGGCAGCCTCGACCTCGACGTCGCGGTGGCGGACACGGTGGCGGAGCTCGTCGCGGACGGATTGCTGTCCGCGACCGGCGAGCGCCGCGGGCCGCGGCGAAGATCCGCGGGCCGTCCTGCCCAGCAGGGCCGCCCGTGGAACGAGCAGATGGACGCGGAGCTGGAGAGCCGGTGGATCGCGGGGGAGAGCGTCGCGCAGATCGCGGCGTACTTCGAGCGCACCCCCGGCGGCATCCGCGCCCGCCTGCCTCGCGTGGGCTGCGATCCGGAGCACCCGGGCTGCTACCTCCCCGTGCCGCCGAGCAGGCGCACGGACCTGGACGGAGGTGAGCCTGCCTGACCGGCGGCGGTGGGCCGGTCCGCAGGGTGGACCGGCCCACCGGCCGTCGGTTCCGACTTCATCGAACGGAGGAATCCGATGAGCATCGACTTCGCTGTCCGGCCCGGGACACCGGCCGATCCGCGTGCCGTGGCGTCCCACCGCGTGCCGGCAGCGCGCTACCCGGCAACCCGATCAGTCCGGCACGGCCGCGGCCGCCCGGTCCGCGAGCACCTTCAAGTGCGCCACCAGTTCCGACGGTTCCTCGACCGTGAACCCGCACCCCAGCCCCAGCAGCCGGAACGCGAGCCAGTCCAACGTGTCCGAGTGGCTCCGCCACCGGCACCGGCCGTCGCCGAGATCGGTCAGCTCGCCCGCCGCCTGGCCGAGGCGGGGAGCGATCTGCGACGCCGGCTCCGCCAGCACAGCCACCGCCTGGTACGAGGGCGCCAGGTCGTAGAACCGCTCGAGCACGTACGCCGCCAAGTCCGTGGCGGGCGGCCGGCGCGGCACCACCCGGCCGCCGGTCGCCTGGGCGTCGCGGACGCGGTCGGCGCGGAACACGCGCCAGTCCGCCCGGTCGAGGTCGTACGCGACCAGGTACCAGCGGCGGCCCGCGGCCACCAGCCGGAGCGGCTCGGCCCGGCGGCGGGTCTCGGCGCCGTCGTGAGCGCGGTAGCGGAACCGGACCGTCTCGTGGTTGGTGATCGCGCCGGCGAACACGGTCAGCTGCGCCGGGTCGACCACCGGCCCGGTGGCGGGCACGGCGACCGTCGCCGTGCCGATCGTGCCCACCCGCCGGCGCAGCCGGGCCGGCAGGACCTGCTCCAGCTTGGCGAGCGCCCGCACGGACGCCTCCTCGATCCCGGAGACGGACTGTCCCGCGGCGGTCCGCAAGCCGACCGCGATCGCGACGGCTTCCTCGTCGTCCAGCACGAGCGGTGGCATCGCGGTGCCGGCGACCAGCCGGTACCCGCCCGCCACGCCTCGGCTGGCCTCGACCGGGTAACCCAGGTCGCGCAGCCGCTCGATGTCGCGGCGGATGGTGCGCGGGCTGACGCCCAACCGCTCGGCGAGTTCGCTGCCCGGCCACTCGCGAGGCGTCTGGAGCAGCGAAAGCAGGCCGAGCAACCGGGCCGGGGTGTCCGTCATGCGCCCAGCATCCCAAGGTGGCGGCCACCACTCCGGGTTTGTTTAGACTTGCAAGGGCGTGCATAATCATGCGTATGACGGTGAACATCGCGGTGGCCGGAGCCAGCGGGTACGCGGGTGGTGAGCTGCTGCGCCTGCTCCTGACCCATCCCGGGGTCGAGATCGGCGCGCTCACGGCCGCCAGCAGCGCGGGCACGAAGCTCGGCGTCCACCAGCCCCACCTCGTCCCCCTCGCCGACCGCGTCCTGGCCGAGACGACGCCGGAGACCCTCGCCGGCCACGACGTCGTCTTCCTCGCGCTGCCGCACGGGCACTCCGCGGCGATCGCGGCGCAGCTCGGCCCGGACGTCCTGGTCGTCGACCTCGGCGCCGACCACCGCCTGGCCGACGCCGGCGACTGGCAGCGCTGGTACGGCGGCGACCACGCCGGCCAGTGGCCGTACGGCCTGCCCGAGCTGCCCGGCGCCCGCGAAAAGCTCGCGGGCACCAAGCGCATCGCCGTGCCCGGCTGCTTCCCGACCGGCGGCTCGCTGGCCCTCGCGCCCGCGTTCGCCGCCGGGCTGATCGAGCCCGACGTCACGATCGTCGCGGTCACCGGGACCTCCGGCGCCGGCAAGAGCCTCAAGCCGAACCTGCTCGGCTCCGAGGTGATGGGCTCGGCGAGCGCGTACGGCGTCGGCGGCGCCCACCGCCACACCCCCGAGTTCGCCCAGAACCTCTCGGCCGTCGCGGGGGAGAAGGTCACCGTGTCCTTCACGCCGGTGCTCGCACCGATGCCCCGCGGCATCCTCACCACGGCCACCGCCCCGCTGAAGGACGGCGTCGACGAGGCCGCCGCGCGCGCCGCGTACGAAAAGGCCTACGACGCCGAGCCGTTCGTCCAGCTGCTGCCCGCCGGCGCCTGGCCGGCGACGGCCTCGACGCTCGGCTCGAACAACACCCAGTTGCAGGTCACGGTCGACGCCGACGCGAAGCGCCTGGTCGTCGTCGCCGCGATCGACAACCTCACCAAGGGCACCGCCGGCGGTGCCGTCCAATCGATGAACCTGGCCCTCGGCCTCCCGGAGACCACCGGGCTTCCCACCGTAGGAGTCGCACCGTGACCGTCACCGGCCCCCAGGGCTTCCGCGCCGCCGGCGTCGCCGCCGGGATCAAGGCCTCCGGCGCGCTGGACCTCACCCTGGTCGTCAACGACGGCCCGCTCGACGTCGCGGCCGGCGTCTTCACCCGCAACGTCATCAAGGCCGCGCCGGTGCTGTGGTCGCAGGAGGTGCTCAAGCAGCAGCGGCTCAAGGCCGTCGTCCTCAACTCGGGCGGCGCCAACGCGGCCACCGGGCCCGGCGGCTTCCAGGACACCCACGCCACGGCCGAGAAGGTCGCCGAAGTCCTGCAGGCGGGCGCGATCGAGGTCGCCGTCTGCTCCACCGGCCTGATCGGCGAGCGGCTCCCGATGGACGCCGTCCTGTCCGGAGTGGACACCGCCGTCAAGGCCCTCGACGCGAGCCCCGAAGCGAGCCTCAACGCCGCCACGGGCGTGATGACCACCGACACCAAGCCGAAGCAAGCGTTTGCGAAGCACGACACCGGCTGGAGCGTCGGCGGCTTCGCCAAGGGGGCGGGCATGCTCGCCCCGAACCTCGCCACCATGCTCTCGGTGCTGACCACCGACGCCGTGGTGGACAAGGAAACCCTCGACCGGGCCCTGCGCGCGGCGACCCACGTGACCTTCGACAGGCTGGACGTCGACGGCGGCACGTCCACCAACGACACGGTGCTGGTCCTGGCCTCCGGCGCGAGCGGCGTCGAGCCCACCGAAGCCGAGCTCACCGAGCTGCTCACCGCGGTCAGCCACGACCTCGTGCTCCAGCTGCGCGCGGACTCCGAGGGCGCGACCAAGGACGTCGACGTCACCGTGCGCGGTGCGGCCACCGAGGCCGACGCGATCGCCGTCGCCCGCACGATCGCCGAGGACAACCTGGTCAAGACGGCGTTGTTCGGCTCCGACCCGAACTGGGGCCGGATCGCCATGGCGCTCGGCCGGGTGCCGGCCCGCATCGACCCGGAGGCCGTGTCGATCGCGATCAACGGCGTCACCCTGTTCGCCCAGGGCGTCCCCGCCGCCGACCGGTCGGAGGCGGACCTCACCGGCCGGGCCATCGAAATCGTCGTCGACCTCGGCGTCGGCGCGAACACGGCGACCATCTACACCACGGATCTTTCGCACGGTTACGTCGAAGAGAACAGCGCGTACTCCTCATGAACCAGGAGGCTCTGATTTCCGCGGACGAACGACTCGCGACGGCGGCCGAAAAGGCCGGGGTGCTCATCGAAGCGCTGCCTTGGCTGCAGCGGTTCCACGGGGCCACCGTGGTGGTGAAGTACGGCGGCAACGCGATGATCGACGACCAGCTGAAGGCGGCCTTCGCCGAGGACATGGTGTTCCTCCGGCTGGCCGGCCTGCGCCCGGTCGTCGTGCACGGCGGCGGCCCGCAGATCACCGCGATGCTCAAGCGCCTCGGCGTCGAAGGCGAGTTCAAGGGCGGCCTGCGGGTCACCACGCCGGAGACGATGGACATCGTCCGGATGGTGCTCACCGGCCAGGTCAGCCGCGAGCTCGTCGGGCTGATCAACGCCCACGGGCCCTACGCGGTCGGCATCTCCGGCGAGGACGCGCGGCTGTTCACCGCCGAACGCAAACAGGCCACTGTGGACGGTGAGCAGGTCGACATCGGGCTGGTCGGCGAGGTCGCCGAGGTCAACCCGGACGCGGTGCTGGACATCGTCAACGCCGGGCGCATCCCGGTCGTCTCCACGGTCGCGCCGGACGTCGACGGCGTCGTGCACAACGTCAACGCCGACACGGCCGCCGGTGCATTGGCGGCCGCGCTGGGCGCCGAGAAGCTCGTGGTGCTCACCGATGTCGAAGGCCTGTACGCGAACTGGCCCGACCGATCGTCGCTGATCGACCGCATCCGCGTCGACCGCCTCGAGACCATGCTGCCCGGCCTGGCCAGCGGCATGATCCCGAAGATGGAGGCGTGCGTGCGCGCCATCCGCGGCGGCGTGCGCCGGGCGCACGTGATCGACGGCCGCCTCGCCCATTCGGTGCTGCTGGAGGTCTTCACCTCGCGCGGCATCGGCACCATGGTCTTCCCCGAAACGGAGCTCCCGTGACCGACCTCGAGTCCAATGTGGATGGCCAGGCGCACTGGCAGTCCGCCCTCATGGACAACTACGGCACACCCAAGCTGACGCTGGTGCGCGGCGAGGGCGCGAAGGTGTGGGACGCCGACGGCAAGGAGTACGTCGACCTGGTCGGCGGCATCGCCGTCAACGCGCTCGGCCACGCGCACCCGGCCGTCGTCGAAGCCGTCACCGAGCAGATCCAGCGGCTCGGCCACACGTCGAACCTCTACGTCAACCCGGTGGCCGTCGAGCTCGCCGAGGCGCTGCTCGACGTCGCCGGCCTCACCGGCCACGGCAAGGTGCTGTTCGTCAACTCCGGCGCCGAGGCCAACGAAGCCGCGCTGAAGATCAGCCGGCTGACCGGGCGCACCAAGGTGGTCGCCGCCGAAGGGGCGTTCCACGGCCGGACCATGGGTGCGCTGACGCTCACCGGTCAGCCCGCCAAGCGCGACGCTTTCAAGCCGCTGGTGCCCGGGGTCGAGCACGTGCCGTTCGGGGACGTCGAGGCGCTCAAGGCCGCCGTCGACACCGAAACCGCGGCCGTCTTCCTGGAGCCGGTGCTCGGCGAAGCGGGTGTCATCCCGGCGCCGGACGGCTACCTGCAGGCCGCCCGCGAAATCACCAAGGCCACCGGCACGCTGCTGGTGCTCGACGAGGTGCAGACCGGCCTCGGCCGGCTCGGCACCTGGTTCGGCTACCAGCAGGCCGGTATCGTGCCGGACGTCATCACCCTGGCCAAGGGCCTCGGCGGCGGGCTGCCGCTGGGCGCGGTGATCGGCGTCGGCGCGGCGGGCGACCTGCTCAAACCCGGCCAGCACGGCACCACCTTCGGCGGCAACCCGGTCTGCTGCGCGGCCGGCCTGGCCGTGCTGAAGACCATCGCCGCCGAGGGCCTCCTCGACCACGTCGCTTCGCTGGGCAAGGACATCGCGGCCGGTGTCGAGGCACTGGGACACCCGCTGGTCGCCGGGGTGCGCGGCGCCGGGCTGCTGCTCGGCATCGCCCTGAAGCAGCCCGTTTCGGCGGCGGTCGCCCAGGCCGCCCAGGACGCCGGCTACCTCGTCAACCCGGTCGCCCCGGACACCGTCCGGCTCGCGCCCCCGCTCGTCCTCGACGGCGACCAGGCCGAGGGTTTCCTCGCCGCACTCCCGAACGCGCTCGACTCCACCACGAAGGACTCCGACTGATGCTGCGCCACTTCCTCCGCGACGACGACGTCAGTCCGGCCGAGCAGAAGGCCATCCTCGACCTCGCCGACGCGCTCAAGGCCGACCCGCTCGGCAACAAGACCCTCGCCGGCAAGTCGATCACGGCGATCTTCGAGAAGAACTCGACGCGGACCCGGTTCTCGTTCGAGGTCGGCATCAGCCAGCTCGGCGGCCACCCGGTGATCGTCGACGGCCGTTCGATGCAGCTCGGCCGCGAAGAGACCATCGAGGACACCTCGCGAGTCCTCTCGCGGTACGTCGACGGCATCGTGTGGCGCACCTTCGCGCAGAAGCGCATCGAGGCGATGGCTTCGGCCGCGTCGATCCCGGTCGTCAACGCGCTCACCGACGAGTTCCACCCGTGCCAGGTGCTCACCGACCTCATGACGATCCGCGAGCGCAAGGGCAAGCTCGAGGGCCTCACCCTCGTCTACCTCGGCGACGGCGCCAACAACATGGCGCACTCGCTGCTGCTGGGCGGGGTCACCGCCGGGATGCACGTCCGGGTCGTCTCGCCGGTCGGCTTCCAGCCCGACCAGGGCGTGATGCTGGACGCGAAGAAGCGCGCGAGCGAGACCGGCGGCACCGCCACCGTCTTCACCGACCCGTACGCGGCGGTCGACGGCGCGGACGTGCTCGTCACCGACACGTGGACGTCGATGGGACAGGAGAACGACGGCCTCGACCGCGTGGGCCCGTTCCGCGCCCTGCAGGTCAATACCGAGCTGCTGAAGAAGGCCGCGGAAGACGCGATCGTGCTGCACTGCCTGCCGGCGCACCGCGGCTGGGAGATCACCGACGAGGTGATCGACGGCCCGGCCAGCGCGGTCTGGGACGAGGCCGAGAACCGCCTGCACGCCCAGAAGGCGCTGCTCGTCTGGCTCTTCGAAGAGAGCCGACGATGACCGGCAGCCGGGTGGGCCGGCAGGCGCGGATCACCGAGCTCGTGTCCACCATGACCATCCGCAGCCAGACCGAGCTGGCCAAACTATTGGCCGCCGAAGGCATCGAGGTCACCCAGGCGACGCTGTCGCGCGACCTCGACGAACTGGGCGCGGTCAAGCTGCGCGGGCCGGACTCGGGCGCGCCGGTCTACGTCATCCCCGAGGACGGCAGCCCGGTCCGCGGGGTGCAGGGCGGGACGTCCCGGCTCTCGCGGCTGCTCGCGGAACTGATGGTCTCGGCGGACTCGTCCGGCAACCTGACCGTGCTGCGGACGCCACCCGGCGCGGCCCAGTTCCTGGCCAGCGCGATCGACCGGGCGGCCCTGGAAGAGGTCGTCGGCTCGATCGCGGGCGACGACACGGTCGCCGTGATCGCGCGCGAGCCCCTGACGGGCAAGGACCTCGCCGACCGGTTCGCCGCCCTCGCCCAGCGATCGGCCGACGAAGGACCGCCGTGATCGCCGACATCTTCCCGGCCGAGGGGGAGTTCCTCGCGCCGGACGAGGTCGTCGTCACCTACGACGGCGGGGTGCCGGTGGCGATCGACGGCGAGACGGTCACCGTCGCCGAAGCGCGCCGGATGCTGAGTGCGCGCGGCGAGGCGCAGAGGATCGACCGGGGCGCCGCGTGCGCCGCGCTCGAACGGCGGGCCGGCCGCGGATGCGCCAGGCTGACCGGCACCGTTTCGGGCGAAGTCCGCCTGGTCCTGTACGACGGCCGGATCACCGTCGCCTGACATCGAACGACCACATCGAGGAGAAACGAGAACAGTGAGCGGGAACGAGCAGCCGGTGCAGCTGTGGGGCGGCCGGTTCGCCAGCGGTCCGGCGGAGGCCATGGCCGCGCTGAGCGCGTCGACGCACTTCGACTGGCGCCTGGCGCCCTACGACATCGCCGGGTCCCGCGCGCACGCTCGCGTGCTGCGCAAAGCGGGCCTGCTCACCGAAGACGAGCTGGCCGGGATGCTGGCCGCCCTGGACACGCTCGCCCAGGACGTCGCGTCGGGGGCGTTCACCCCGACGATCGCCGACGAGGACGTGCACACGGCCCTCGAACGCGGCCTGCTCGAGCGCGCGGGCACCGAGCTCGGCGGCAAGCTTCGCGCCGGCCGCTCGCGCAACGACCAGGTGGCCACGCTGTTCCGGATGTGGCTGCGCGACGCCGCGCGCCGGGTCGTCGCCGGCACCCTGGAGGTCATCGACGCGCTGGTGTCGCAGGCCAAGCGGCACCCGGACGCGATCCTCCCCGGCCGCACGCACCTGCAGCACGCCCAGCCGGTGCTGCTGGCCCACCACCTGATGGCCCACGGCCAGGCGCTGCTGCGCGACGTCTCGCGCCTGCAGGACTGGGACGCCCGCACGGCCGAGTCGCCCTACGGCTCGGGTGCGCTCGCCGGCTCGTCGCTGGGGCTCGACCCCGAGGCCGTCGCCGAGGAGCTCGGCTTCGCCACCAGCGTCGAGAACTCCATCGACGGCACCGCTTCGCGCGACTTCGTGGCCGAGTTCGCCTTCGCCGTCGCGATGCTCGCGGTGAACCTGTCGCGGATCGCCGAGGAGGTGATCATCTGGAACACCGCCGAGTTCGGCTACGTGACGCTCGACGACGCCTGGGCCACCGGCAGCTCGATCATGCCGCAGAAGAAGAACCCGGACGTCGCGGAGCTCACGCGCGGCAAGGCGGGCCGGCTGATCGGCAACCTCACCGGCCTGCTGGCCACCCTCAAGGCGCAGCCGCTGGCCTACAACCGCGATCTGCAGGAGGACAAGGAGCCGGTGTTCGACTCGGTCGAGCAGCTCGAGCTCCTGTTCCCGGCGATCGCCGGGATGCTCGAGACGCTCACCTTCCACACCGAGCGGCTCGCCGAGCTGGCCCCGGCCGGCTTCACCCTGGCCACGGACATCGCCGAGTGGCTGGTCCGTCAGGGCGTCCCGTTCCGCGTCGCGCACGAAGCGGCGGGCGAGAGCGTTCGCGTCGCCGAGGCCCGCGGCGTCGGCCTGGACGAGCTGACCGACGAGGAGTTCGAGAAGATCAACCCGGCGCTGACGCCGGCGGTGCGCGAAGTCCTCACCGTCGAAGGCTCGGTGAAGTCCCGCGACGCCCGGGGTGGCACGGCGCCGGTGCGCGTCGCCGAACAGCGCGCACGGTTGGAGGAGCGCGTCACCGCGGCGCGCCAGTGGCTCAGCTGAGGGTTTTGCGGAGCTTGGCCCGGACGGCCCGGGTGGCCACCGGGCCGAGCCCGTCCAGGACGTCGACGAGCACGGCCAGCCGCTCCAGCGCGGCGACGGCCTGCTCGGCGCCGTCGGGGTCGACCGTGTCGAACAGCGTCAGCCCGAGGAACCCGGTGGACACGGCGTGGGCCAGTCCGTCGGGGTCCGCGAGCTCGGCCAGCGGCGACCCGGCGAGCACGCGTTCGAGGGCCGACCGGACTTCGGTGATCCACTTGTCCAGGCCCTCGCGGGTCGCTTCGGCGAGCCGTTCGCTGCCCTGGGCCCCGGCCAGGGTCTGGGCCAGGAGGGCCAGGTTGCCTTCCGCGCGCTCCGCGGTCCGGATCTCGCGGCCGAGCGCCAGCAGCTCGCCGACCGTGGCCACGGCGGCGAACCGGTCCCGGTAGAGAGCGACGCGGGCCTCCGTCGCGGAAAGGCACGCCTGCGCGACGAGCTCCTCGACACTGCCGAAGTGGTAGAAGACCAGCGCCTGGTTCGCGCCCGCGGCACTGGCGACCGACCGGGCGGAGACGGCGGTGATGCCCTGCTGCCGGACGACTTCCAGCACGCCGTCCACGAGCCGCTGCTTCGTGTCCTGCGAACTGGAGTTCCGGCCGGTGCCCATCAGTCCATGACCTTCTCACGAAGCGGCTTCACCGCTCCGCTGACCCCGCCGCCGACGTCGACGTACCGCGCGCCGAAGCTGCCTTCGTAGCCGAACACCGGCCCGAAGCGGGGATGCACCACCGCCACTTCGATCCGGAACTGCCCGAGGGTGTCGTCGAACCACTCGTCGACCGTCGCGGTCCCGGTGAGCCCCCGCGGCAGACGTGTCCGGACCGGCCCTTCCCGGAACCGGAACTCGCCGGAGCGGATCCGAAACCCGCCGTCCGGCCGCCGGCGCCGCCCCGGGAACTCGAAGGTCCGCACGAAGGACACCGTCTCGCGGCCGTGCCCGTCGACGTACGGGTAGTTCTCGATGGTGAAGGGCACGTTCCGGCCGCGTTCGGGGAACAGGATGTGCCGCGCCGACCCGAGCCACAGGAACGGCAGGGTGAAGGCGGGGCCGCGCCGGATGCGGTCCATCACGCCGTGGCCGATCATCCCGCGCCCGTCGGAGAGGGCGAGCCGTTCCCGCATCCGGGGGTGCAGGTTCGCGAAATCCGCGCCGAGCGTGCGTTCGAAGACGCCGGTCACGACGACGCCCCGGCGGTCACCCGGTCGCGGGGCCGGGTCCGGCCGCAGCGGGCGGCCGAGGGCGCGGTCAGGGGCTGGTCCTCCGGGGCCACGCCGGTCTCCAGCCAGAGCCGCAGCCGGTCGAACGACCACGCCGTCATCCAGCCGAACACCGGCCGGAACACCCGGTCGGCCAGCTGCCCGGAGCGGCCCCAGCGGGTGCCGTAGTCGAAGCCGGTGACGAACCGGACGCCGCCGGGGACCGGCGTGTAGCGCCAGAACCCCGCACCCGCGCTGATCAGCGACAGCGGGTCGGCGGAGGCGAACCGCAGCACCGACGTGCGCGAGCCGTCCGGCCAGTCCCGCTTCGCCGCGCTCACCCCGATGCCGGTGACGGTGACGCCCAGGAAGCGCGAGGTGTAGCGGAATTGGCCGTCGATCGGGGTGATGTCGCTGAAACGCAGGTCCCAGCGGCGGTGCAGGACCGGGTCCTGGGTGTGCTGCCACAGCGTGTCGAGATCCGTGCGGATCACGGTCTCGACGTAGAGCGCCTTCGGTCGCATCTCCGGCTCCCCTCCGAGTTTGAGCGACTGCTCAAACCGACTGTAGAGAAGTTTGAGCGATCGCTCAAGGGTTAAGGTGGGCGCGCCAGGCAGCCGAGGAGAGGACCCCCGTTTGAGCGGCGACGCAGGCCGGTTGTTCACCCGTGACGAGCTCGCGCTGGACCCGGTCGACCTGGCCCACCTGCTGCTCGGCTCGGTCCTGGAGGCCGATGGCCCCGACGGCACCGTCGGCGTCCGGCTGGTCGAGGTCGAGGCCTACCGCGGCGAAGACGATCCGGCGTCCCACTGCTACCGCGGGCAGACCCCGCGCAACGCCGTCATGTGGGGCCCGGCGGGGCACCTGTACGTCTACTTCGTCTACGGGATGCACTTCTGCGCGAACATCGTCGGCTCGACCGACGGCGTGGCCGGCGCGGTGCTGCTGCGCGCGGGCGAGGTCATCACCGGCCTCGACGTCGTCCGCAAGCGGCGGCCGAACGCGCGGGGGACCGGCGAGCTCGCCAAAGGCCCGGCGATCCTGACGTCGGTGCTGCGCATCGACCGCGGCGAAAACGGCGTGGACCTGACCGATCCCGCGTCGCCGGTCCGGCTGTACGTGGGCGAGCGGGTGCCGGCCGAGCGGATCCGCAGCGGCCCGCGCGTCGGCGTCGCGATGGCGATGGACACGCCGTGGCGGTTCTGGGACGGCGCGTCGCCGGCCGTGTCCACCTACCGCCGCGGCGGGAAGCGCCGGGTCCGACCCGCCAGTTAGTCGGTTGACCTGGTGCGGGAGGATCTACAGGCGTGAGCGAACACATCCTCGACGAGCTGTCCTGGCGCGGCCTGATCGCGCAGTCCACCGACATCGACGCCCTCCGGCGCGAGCTCGACCAGGGTCCCGTGACGCTCTATTGCGGCTTCGACCCGACCGCACCCAGCCTGCACGCCGGCAACCTCGTCCCGCTGCTCATGCTCAAGCGCTTCCAGCGCGCGGGACACCGGCCGATCGTGCTGGCCGGCGGCGCGACCGGGATGATCGGCGACCCGCGCGACACCGGTGAGCGCACGCTGAACACCCTCGACGTCGTCGCCGAGTGGGCCGGGCGCATCCGCGGCCAGCTCGAGCGGTTCGTCGACTTCGACGACTCGCCGACCGGCGCGATCGTCGAGAACAACCTGAACTGGACCGGGCCGCAGACCGCCCTGGAGTTCCTGCGTGACGTCGGGAAGCACTTCTCGATCAACGTCATGCTCAACCGCGAGACGGTGAAGCGCCGGCTCGAGGGTGACGGCATGTCCTACACCGAGTTCAGCTACCTGCTCCTGCAGTCGCAGGACTACCAGCAGCTCTACCGGCAGTACGGCTGCAAGCTGCAGGTCGGCGGGTCGGACCAGTGGGGCAACCTCCTCGGCGGGGTCGATCTGATCCGCCGGACGGAGGGCGCGAGCGTGCACGCGCTGACCGCGCCGCTGGTCACCGACGCCGAGGGCCGCAAGTTCGGCAAGTCGACGGGTGGCGGGAACCTCTGGCTCGACCCGGAGATGACCTCGCCCTACGCCTGGTACCAGTACTTCGTCAATGTGGGTGACGCCGACGTCATCCGCTACCTGCGGATGTTCACCTTCCTCGGCCAGGAGGAGATCGCCGCGCTGGCGGAGGACACCGAACAGCGGCCCCACCTGCGGGCCGCGCAGAAGCGGCTGGCGGAGGAGTTCACCACGCTGGTCCACGGCGAAGAGCAGACCCGGCAGGTGATCAACGCCAGCCAGGCACTGTTCGGCCGCGGCGAGCTCGGCGACCTGGACGAACGCACCCTCGACGCCGCGATGGCCGAGGTGCCGAACGGGAAGGTCGACCCGTCCGGGGACGCGACGATCGTCGACCTGCTGCTCGCCTCGGGCCTGGTCGACAGCAAGGGTGCCGCGCGCCGCACCCTCAAGGAGGGCGGCGCGTACGTGAACAACGTGAAGATCGCGGACGAGGAGTGGAAGCCGTCGCGCGAGGACGCCCTCCACGGCAAGTGGCTCGTGGTCCGCAAGGGCAAGCGGAACGTCGCCGGCGTCGCGCTCGGCGGCTGACCGACCTCCGGTGGCCCGAAACAGGCCTCTGACCTGCGGGAACGTGGTTAAGGGACCCCCCTGTTTCGGGCCCTCGGAGGGGGTGTAAAGTTCTCCAAGTCGCCAGGGAAACCGGGTGGCCACCGGGACACGAACCAAGCTCTCGCGGATCGCGATTGAGTGGGTGTCCCACCAAAAACTGCTAGGAATGACTCGCTTCGAGCGAGCCGCTTGATCGCGGCGGATTCGGGGTGTGTTGCTTGAGAACTCAACAGTGTGCTAGTGAACTAAGCCAGTAGAGCTTATATTTGAAACCCCCTCGTCGGGGTTTCCTTTGAGAGCATTACATGCCTCGATTGAATTCGAAGACATTGTTGGAGAGTTTGATCCTGGCTCAGGACGAACGCTGGCGGCGTGCTTAACACATGCAAGTCGAACGCTGAAGCACCTTCGGGTGTGGATGAGTGGCGAACGGG
>NZ_JACKQP010000014.1:0-232665 GCF_031625235.1 Amycolatopsis sp. 505 | reverse complement strand
GTCCGCATCGCCCAACGCCTCCTCGCGTTGACCGCCGCCATCTGGCACAACCGCGCCACCAGCCAACCCATCACCCGATCCCTGACCGCCTACGACCACTGACCGAGTTACGCATTACTCGTCTAGGCGCGGTAGGTGGTGATCGTGCCGCCGTGGCCGAAGGTCAGGACCTCGGCGGGCGTGAACTCGCGTGGCCCGAAGCCGCCGGTGAACATCGGCACGCCGCCGCCCGCGACCACCGGGTAGGACTTGACCACCAGTTCGTCGATCTCCCGCACAGCCAGATGTCCAGGCCGTCTCGGCCTTGAGCCGCCGCGCCAGGTCCAGCGGATCGCCGGGCACGAGCGTGACGGCCGGGTCGGCCTCGGTCAGCGACCGCGAGACGACGTAATGCCGCAGGGGCGGGTACGGGCTGTTCATGCCTTCGGCCAGCGCCACCATGTCCGGGTCGAGCGGGCACGAGCTTGCGCATGGTGGATGGACTCCGCATGTAGTACTTTAAGTGAAGTGATTGCGACCGTAGTACTACGTCTGGAGTGGTGTCAACGTCATGGTGCGACGCAATCCCGAGCGGCGCGCGGCGCTGCTCGACGCCGCGATCGAAGTCCTGGCCAACGAGGGCGCGCGCGGGCTCACCTTCCGGGCGGTCGACCAGCAGGCCGAGGTGCCGGTCGGCACGGCGTCCAACTACTTCGCCAACCGCGGCGAAATCCTCAAGCACGCGGGGGAGCGGGTCTACGAGCGGCTGGTGGACGACGCGGTGATCGCGGGCGGCCTGGAGGGACCGCGTGACCGCGCCCGCGTCACCGCGCTGATGCACGAACTGGTCGACCGCGTGGCCGCGTTCCCGACCGGGTTCCTGGCCCTCCTGGAACTGCGGCTGGAAGCCGCGCGCCGTCCGGAACTGCGGGAAGTGCTGACCGGCCGCATCCGCGCGGACGTCGATTTCAACGTCGAGTACCACGAGAAGTCCGGCCTGCCCGGTGACGGCACGATGGTGGTCCTGCTGTGGCTGGCGCTGAACTGGCTGATCATGGAACGGCTGACGCTGCCGGACCTGTTCACCGAGCGGGAGCGCCGCGACCTGGTCACCGCGCTGGTCGAGCGGCTGCTGGCCGGGCAGCCGGCCTTACCTCCGGGGTAATTCCGCCTCGGCGGCCGCCCTGCGCGCCGCCGCTTGAGGCCGAAAAGCGGCTGACAGCGGTCCCCGTGCGTCGTAGGTTGCCGCGGGTGGAGGAGATCGTCACCCAGCTCGAAATGACCGCCGCCGGCCAGTTGAACCCCGCTCCGCTCGTCGACGGGGTCGCGCTGCGGACCACCGGGCCGGGGCCGCTGATCCGCGAGCTGCACGTCCGGATCGGGACGCCGTACCGGTGGCCGGGCGCCACCCGCGGGGACGCCGAGTGGGACCGCTGGCTCGCCGCACCCCGCCGCGAATACCGGCTCATCGAGTACCGCGGCGAACTCGCCGGCGCCGCGGATTTCGAGCCGCAGCCCGGGAACGACGTCGAGATCACCACGTTCGGCCTGCTGCCGGAGTTCGTCGGGAAAGGACTCGGCGGGTGCGCGCTCACCCTCGTCGTCGCCGACGCGTGGGCGCTGCCCGGGACGCGGCGCGTCTGGCTGCACACCTCGACGCTCGACCACCCGAACGCGCTGCCGAACTACCTGCGGCGCGGCTTCCGCAGCTTCAGCCGTCCACTTTGACCGCGATGCCGACCGTCCGGTCCTCCGGGCCGCGCAGCTTCGAGAAGAACATCGTCACCCGCCCGACGATGCCGTATTTGCGGGCGATCGCCCGCCGGACCTGCTCGGTCTCGGCGGCGTCCAGCAACCGGGCCTGGCCGGAGACCTTCGCGCCGTGCGTCTTCCGCCCGCGGACGTCGCAGGCCTGGACCTCGACGCGGCCGCTGTTGCGGATGCGCTTGACCTTGCCGGCCTCGCGCACCGACCACAGCACCAGCTCGCCGTCGCGGCCGGCCACCCAGATCGGGGTCGGCACGGCCCGCCCGTCGCGCCGGAACGTGGTCAGGACGACGTAGCGCTCGGCGGCGAGGCGGTCGGTCTCGGAGGTCATGCGCCCACCGTAGCCGGGTGGCGGACGGCGATGCCCGGGTAGCGGGTGATCAGGCCCGTGTCGTCGTACTCGAGGACGCAGGCGAAGGCGAACGCGGGCGCCGAGTAGTGGTAGCGGCCGGGGGACAAGTGCTCGTAGGTCTGCTCCAGCCGCTCGACGCCGAGGTCGGCCGCGCGGACGTAGGCTGCGGGTGCCTCGGCCCGCCCGCCGGGCGGCAGAGCGAGGCGGTGCACCGGGAAGGTGTTCGTCATCGCGGACGCCTCGAGGTCGAGGTCGAGGCAGCCGGCCAGGTGCGGCGCGGGCCGGCCGTCGAGCCGCCAGTGCCCGCGGCCGTCGGCTTCGACCGCCAGCTCCCGCGCACCGAGTCCGGCGATCCGGGCGGAACGCAGTGTCCACTGTGGATCGACGACGAGGGTGTACCGCACCGCCCAGGCGACGCCGTCCTCGACCGCGCTCGTCGCGCCTTCGGCCAGCCAGCCGCCTTCGTGGGGGCGGAAGCGCGTCACTTCGAAGCCGGTACGAGCGTCTTCGTGCCGCCAGGCGGCGCTGCCGGGGAAGGTCATGTCCCACCGTAACCGGCGTGAAGAATGCATAGGCCTTTCGGCGCGGAAAGCCACACGCCTGGCCGAAGCGTTTCAACACGTCTGCCTGCAACGCTTTTCGGGCTGGATTCCCGCACACTGGAGGGCATCGATGGCGGTCAAACAGCAAGTACCGGTTCACCCGCAGGCAGGCTTCTTCGGCGCCGGGCCGTATCCCGCGCGCCGGGCCGCGATCGCCGTCGCGGCGGTCGTGGCGGGGTTCGTGCTGACCGCCATCTGGTCGGCCCCCTTCGTCGACTCCGTGATCGGGGACAGCGTCGCGAACGGGATCCTCGGCCACGACGCGAAAGCCACCCCGATCAGCGGCGTTCTCGCCGGGACGCTCTTCGCCTTCGTCTCCGGCCTCGCGGGTTCCTTCACCGCCTGCAACATCGCCGCGTTCGGCGCCGTCGCGCCGCTGGTCGGCGACCAGGCGGGCGGGAAGCGGAACGCGCTCAAGCCGCTCGGCTGGATCTCCGCCGGCATGCTCACCGTGTCCGTCGTCTACGGCGTCATCGTCGCGCTCGTCGGCACGCGGATGCCGCAGTTCTCCACCGCGAAGACCACCGGGCTCTCCCCGCGCAGCATCCAGTCCATGATCGCCTTCGGCGTCGTCGGCCTGGTCTTCCTCCTGATGGGCCTGATCGCCCTCGGCATCCTCCGCAACCCCTTCGCCGGCTTCACCCGCCGCCACCCCGCCGCGCCGCTCGTGCTGATGGGCGCGCTCATCGGCGGATTCCTCATCGGACGGCCCTACCCGCTCTTCCGGATCATGTTCCGCGACGCCGCCGAGCAGCACAACGTCCTCTACGGCGCCGCCGCGTTCGCGTTGCAGTCGCTCGGCAACATCGTCGTCATGGCGGTGCTGTTCCTCATCCTGACCTACGCCACCGGCGGGCGTGTGCAGCGCTGGCTGGCCGCGAAACCGGCGCGGATCGCCACCGTCACCGGCGTCGCGCTGCTCGTCGGCGGCACGTTCACGCTGCTCTACTGGGACGTCCGCGTGCTGGGCCGGCTCGGGATCATCTGGTTCCCGATGATCAACTGGTAGCCCGTCCGAGCCAGCGGTAGTCGGGTGCCGGGTCGAGCTGGACGCCGTTCGCGACGGCGATCAGCTCGGCTTCCGGCCGCGCCCCCGAGACCGTCAGCCAGCGCCCCGACGGCAGCCGCACCGCGACCGTCGCGTCCCGCCCGGTCGCCGGCGGCACGAAGAAGCCTTCGCCGCCGCGGACGGTCACCGGTTCCGCACCCTGGACGCCGGGCGCATCGCGGCCGGCGGCGGCCCGCACCGCGGCGACCGACGGCCGGGCCGGGTCGGCCGCGGTCAGCTCGGTACCCGCGTCACCGGGACCGGTGCCCTTCACCACGGTCGAACGTTCGGCCAGTCCCGCCGGCAGCGGGCCGAACCGCAGCTCGCCGCGGACGCCGACCGGGTCGGCGGCGACCGAGTCGGCGACCCGCTGGGCGATCGCCCGGGCGTCCGGGAGCCCGAGGACCTGCACGACCAGCACGTGCTGCTCGTCGGCCAGCCAGGTGAGCTCCGCGGTGCCGCGGGAGCCGGTGAGCATGGCGACCCGGCCGTGCACCAGGACCTGGTCCTTGATGGACGCGATCCGCAGCGCCGTCTGCGACCACTCGGGGTCGGCGGTGGGGTACGCCGTCAGCGTGACCTTCGCGAAGCCGGCCGTCCACTGCCGGACCTGCGGGGTGAGCCCGGGTCCGCCTTCGCGGTACTGCTCGGTGAAGCCGTCCGGCAGCCACTCCGGGCCGTAGCCGAGCACCGGGCGGCTCGCGGCCGGCGCCGGGTCCGGCCGGGTCAGCAGCTGCGTGCCGGAGACGACGCCGACGACCACCACGACCACGGCGGCGGCGACCAGGGCCAGCCGGGTCGCCGGCCGCCGCTTCCGCCCGGCGCGGGCGAGCGCGTCGCGCACCGCGTGGCCGTCCGGGGCGCGGGCGGCGAGGCGGTCCAGGCTGTCCCGGATCAGCGTCTCGGTCTCGTGGTCGCTGCGGGTCATTCGGGGGCTCCGGTGGTGACGGCGGTGTGCTTCAACCCGGCTTGGCGCAGGGTGGTCAGGGCGCGCGAGATCTGGCTGCGCACGGTCGACGCGCCGCAGCGCAGGACCGCGGCGATCTCGGCGTCGGAGTAGTTCTCGTAGTACCGCAGCACGACGGCCGCGCGCTGCTTGCGGGGCAGCGTGGCGAGCAGGCCGAGCACGGCGTCCCGCTCGTCGTAGGCGGTCGCGGGGTCGGGCTCGGGCGGGCCGAGGTCGTCGAGGACGTCGTGGCTGCTCGACACCATCCGCCGCACCGCCCGCCGCCGCCAGGACAGGTACTCGTTGGTGATCATCCGCCGCACGTAGGTCGGCGGCGCGGCGATGCCGTCCCACCGCTGCTGGGCGCGCAGGAGCACGTCCTGGACGACGTCCTGCGCCAGGTGCGGGTCGTTCGTCAGGACGGTGGCGTAGCGGAGCAGCCCGTCCAGCCGCTCCGCCACGAACTCTTCGAAGGTCACACGCGTCCTTTCGGTCCCTCCTGTGGACGCGCGAGGGGGCCGTGCCGCTGCACGGCGGACGGAACTTTTTTCACCGGGGCAGGACGTCCTCCAGCCGGACGAACGCGAAACCGGTGGTCGGCAGGTTCCCCACCGCGGGGCGGCGCTCGCCGTCGTGGACCACCAGGAGGCCGTGCGGGAAGCGGCGGCCGAGGGAAGCGGTGCTGATCGCCGAGCCGTCGGAGTGCTCGACCGAGTCCGTGCCGCGGCCCGCGACGATCCGCAGGTCACGGACGTGCCGGCCGTAGACGACGAACCGCGAGTCGCCCTGGCTGGAGGCGAACAGCGTGCCGTTCGCCACCGCGAGGCCCTCCGCGTCGGCGGTCAGCCACCGGCCGCCGTACCCGGGGTCGGCGCCGTCCGGGACGCACTCCTCCGACGCCGCGTCCCAGCGCTGCGGGACGCCGAAGGAGCGCACGCGGTCGATCAGCTCGGGCCGCCCGAAGCCCCCGGACGTCAGCGGGATCCGCCAGATCCCGACGTCCTCCTGGGCGGTGTAGAGCACGCGCCCGTCGAGCACCGAGCCCTCCAGCTGCGGCCGTTCGCCGGGTTCCTCGCACGGCGACCACGAGGTGCCGTCCGGCAGCCGGAACCGCGCCGGCAGGTCCACGGTGTCGATCGGCTCGGTGCCGACGGTGCCGCCCGGCCGGTCGACCAGCCGCAGCAGGGCCACGCGCGTCTCGTGCCGCCGGGTCACCGCGACCCAGCGGAGGCCGGTGCGAGGGTCCCGGCCCGCGGCCAGGCCGTAGGCGGTCCGCTGCTCGTCCACTTCGGACTCCGACGCGGAGAACACCGGCGCGGCGGCGGGGTCGGTGACGTCCCGCAGCAGGTGCGCGCCGGCCGCCGCGCCCGCGGGGTCGATCCGGTAGACGCGGATGCGGTCCCGGCCCCGGTCGCTGACGACGGCCAGGTCCCCGACGACGTCGACGTTGTTGAACCGCCCGCCCGGCCCGGCGGGGACCAGCTGCAGCGTCCGCGCGCCGAGGTCGAACGCGGCGAGGCCGCCCTCCTTGAGGGTGCCGAGGACGACGCTGCGCTCGGGGTCGCGCGGGTGCACCCAGATGGCCGGGTCGTCGGCGTCGGCGTCGGCCGGGGTGGCGCCGGCGTCGTCGACGAAGGCCTGGGTCTGGAGGACGGGCGCCGGGTCGCGGGGAGCGGCCGACGCGGGGACGGCGGTCAGGACGGAGACGGCGGCCACGGCCACCGGGAGGAGTCTGCGCACGCGCGGAAACTAGACGAACCGGGTGGCCGGGGCGTGAACGGCGGATGCCGGATCGCGGCCGGTCCGACCCCCTTGACTACGCTGGTGGCCATGTCTGTCGCGGTGCGGGTGATCCCCTGTCTCGACGTCGACGCGGGCCGGGTGGTGAAGGGGGTCAACTTCGCCGGCCTCCGTGACGCCGGAGACCCTGTCGAGCTGGCCCGGCGCTACGACGCCGAAGGCGCCGACGAGCTCACCTTCCTCGACGTCACGGCCTCCTCCGGCGACCGCGAGACCACCTACGACGTCGTCCGCCGGACCGCCGAGCAGGTCTTCATCCCGCTCACCGTCGGCGGCGGCGTCCGCAGCAACGACGACGTCAACCGGCTGCTGCGGACCGGCGCCGACAAGGTGAGCATCAACACCGCCGCCATCGCGCGGCCGGAGTTCCTCAGCGAGGCGTCGCGGAGGTTCGGTGCCCAGTGCATCGTGCTGTCCGTCGACGCCCGCCGCGTGCCCGAGGGCGGCGAGCCGACCGCCTCCGGCTTCGAGGTCACCACCCACGGCGGCCGCCGCGGCACCGGGATCGACGCCGTCGAGTGGGCCGCCCGCGGCGAGGAGCTGGGCGTCGGCGAGATCCTGCTCAACTCCATGGACGCCGACGGCACGAAGAACGGCTTCGACCTGGAACTCCTCGAACTGGTGCGCAAGGCCGTGCGCGTCCCGGTGATCGCCAGCGGGGGAGCGGGGGCCGTCGAGCACTTCCTGCCCGCGGTGCGGACCGGGGCCGACGCCGTGCTCGCCGCCAGCGTGTTCCACTTCGGACAGCTGACGATCGGGGACGTCAAGGGCGCCCTGCGCGAAGGCGGGGTCGAGGTCCGGTGAAGTCCTGGCAGGCACCCGTCGAGGTGAAGGTGACCGCCGGCCTGCTGGTCGGGCTCCCGGTCGCGTGGGCGCTGCTCGACCTGATCCCGGTGCTGAGCGCCGGGGCGGGCCTGGCCATCTACCGGATGCCCGCGCTTGCGCTGCTCCTCGGCGCCGTGGTGACCACCGGGCTCGTGCTGAAGATGGGCAGCGCCCGGATCGGCGGCCTGGTCGTCACCGTCGTCTTCGCGCTGCTGCACGCGTTCCTGCTGCTCGCCGCCGAGCTGTGGTTCAACAAGCTGTTCTCCGGCCTTTCCTTCGCCGGCTACGGCTACGCGTTCGTCCTGCTGAACTCGATGCCGCTCAAGCGGCACATCCTGGGAGCCACCGCATGACCCTGGACGCGGCCGTCTCGGCGCGCCTCAAGCGCAACACCGACGGCCTGATCGCCGCGGTCGTCGTCGAACACGCCACTTCGGACGTGCTGATGATGGCCTGGATGAACGACGACGCCCTCGCGGCGACGCTGGCCACCCGCCGCGGGACGTACTGGTCGCGCAGCCGGCAGAAGCTGTGGGTGAAGGGCGAGACGTCCGGGCACTACCAGCACGTTCGCGAGGTGCGGATCGACTGCGACGGCGATACGGTGCTGCTGCGCGTCGACCAGACCGGCCCGGCTTGTCACACCGGCACGCACACCTGCTTCGACACCGAGGAACGCCTCCTCCTGGCGGATGAGAAAGAGCACGCGTGACCATCGTCGCCGACATCCTGGTCGGGCTCGTCGCCCTGATCCACCTCTACATCGTCGTCCTGGAGATGTTCCTCTGGACCTCGCCGCGCGCCCGCGCCGGTTTCGGCACCACGAAGGAGTTCGCGGAGGAGACGAAGACGCTCGCGGCGAACCAGGGGCTGTACAACGGCTTCCTGGCGCTCGCGCTGGTGTGGGGCCTCATCGCGAGCGACCCGACCGGGTTCCAGCTCAAGCTGTACGGCATCGTCTGCGTGATCGTCGCGGGCCTCTACGGCGCCGCGACGGCCAGCAAGCGGATCCTGTTCGTCCAGGTGGTGCCCGGCGCGCTGGCGCTCATCGCGCTGCTGCTCGCGCGGTAGCCCGTCCGGTCACCGGGCGGCGTCCCGGAGCAGCGCCAGGGACGCCTCCTCGCTCAGCGCGGCCTTGGCGAGCAGCCTGGCCACCTGCTGGTGCCCGGAAATCTGCGCGTCCTCGTGCAGGAAAGCCGTCGAGCAGACGTGTTCGACGGAGGCGATCGGCGGCGAGCCGGGGAACTCGTAGATTTCGAACGGGCCGATCAGGCCGGGGTGGTAACCGATTCCGGCGGGGACGATGCGCAGGCTGATGTTCCGGCGCTGTGCCATCGCCTCGAGGTGGTCGATCTGGTCGGACATGACCCCGGGAATGCCGAAGTCCTCCTGCAGGGAACGTTCGCCGAGCAAAGCGGTGAACCGGATGGGTTCGCGGCGGGTGAGAATTCCCTGCCGGGCGAGCCGGACCCGCAGTTGCCGGTCGGCCTGTTCGATCGGGACCGCGGAACTGTCCACGATGGCCCGGATGTAGTCCGGGGTCTGCAGCAGCCCGGGAACGATCAACGGCGACCACGAGGTGATGGCGTTCGCGGTCCGTTCCAGGTCCAGTCTCGTGGTGAGCGCGAAGGGGAGATCGGTGTTGCCCGAGGCGAGCCAGTTGGGTTCGCGGGCGTGCCGGGCGAGCGCCCGGATCCGGTCGCGCTTTTCCCCGGTGACGCCGAGCAGCGCCAGGATCGCCGACACGTCTTCGACGCTCGGCAGGCGCTGTCCCTTTTCCCACACGGACAGCAACTGGGGGAGGATGCCCAGTTTGTCGGCGAGAGCCCGCAGGCCGATTTTGCGCGCTTCGCGTTCTTCGCGCAGCGAAGCGGCAAGTGTTCTCGCGGCGGGTCCCGAAGACGTTGGCTTCATGCGGCGATACTACGAATCGCTCAATTCCACGATTGTGCGAATGGTGTCCACGAATGGCGATCGGCCGCAATTCGTCCGGCATTCGGGTGACGCTGATTCACGATCGTTGGTGCCTTGGCTGCGTCGTTTGTCGATGTAGTGCTGGGTCCGGGGGCAGACGCGCCGTCGAGTGAGCATGATGGCATGAAAGGCGTTGTCGAGAGCTCGGTCGCCGCAACGTCCAGGGTGGGACACCGACGGAGCTCAGGAGTGCGGGGCCGGGGCGGAGAGCTGCGTCTTGTTGTCGGTGAGTTCGTCGCGGATGCGCCGGATCGATCCGGTCGGACGGCGCAGTTCGGTGCGGCGGCCTGCAGCGCCCGGGTCGGGCCGATGCCATAGCCGCGGGTGCCCTCCAGCGCGATCACCACACGCGGTCCTGGCGCGTGGTCGACGATCCAGCTCAGTGTGTCTGCGAAGCCCGTTTCGTTGTTGCTGATCCTGGCAACGGCCCAGACCGGAACCGCTGCCCACCACACTCACAGAGCCGGTTGACTGGTGGCTTTTCTCGCGGCTTCGGCGCGATTCCGGCCGCGGGGTCAGCCGATCTCGCCGGTCAGGTACCGCTGCAGGTTCGGCGCGATCGCCCGCACCAGCACCTCGACGTCTTCGGTGGTGAGCGGCTCGAACTTCGCCACGTACCGGACCATGCCCAGGCCCACCATCTGGGTCGCGCACAGGTTCATCCGCAGCGCGTTGCGGTCCGAGCCGATCGAGGTGATCAGCCCGCTGAAGAACCGCTGGAAGAAGTCGCGCAGCACGTGGCCGGCCTGCTCGTGGCCGGTGATGCTGCGGATGAGCGCCACGAACTGGCCGCCGCCCGCGCTGTCCCAGCGGGTGATGAACGTGCGGACGATCCGTTCGCCCAGTTCGTCGGCGGGGCCGTTGCGGAGCGCCTTCTGCAGCTCCAGGGGGTCGAACGGCAGCTCGAGGACCGCCTGGGCGAACAGGCCCTCCTTGCTGCCGAACCAGTGGTTGACCATGGCCGCGTCGACGCCGGCGCGGGTGGCGATCGCCCGCACGGTCGCACCGTCGTAGCCGTTTTCGGCGAACACCGACCGCGCGGCGTCGACCAGCGCCGTGCGGGTGTCCTGGCCGGCCGGGCGGCGCCCGCGGCGGCGGGCAGTAGTCTCGGGGTGGTCCGTGGTGCTCACGACCCCATCATGACGCACGGATCCGCGGAATTCAATGAACGTTGAATTCGACACCCGGAGAAGCCGGGTGCCGAGGGACCGGCACAATGAGGTCCATGGTCAGCGCATCCGCCGGTCCGGCCGGTCCCGGCACGGTCAGCCCGTCCCGCGAAGACTTCCGCGTCCTCGCCGAGAGCCGCCGCGTGATCCCGGTCGTGCGCCGGGTCCTCGCCGACGGCGAGACGCCGATCGGGGTGTACCGCAAGCTCGCCGCCGACCGGCCCGGCACGTTCCTCTTCGAGTCCGCCGAGAACGGTGCGTCCTGGACCCGCTGGTCGTTCATCGGCGTCCGCAGCCCGGCCGCGCTCACCGTCCGCGACGGCGAAGCGGTCTGGACCGGCACCCCGCCGGTCGGCCTGCCCAGCGAGGGCAACCCCCTGGAAGTCCTGCGCGAGACCATCGAGGCCCTGCACACCGAGCCGCTGCCCGGGCTGCCCCCGCTGACCGGCGGCATGGTCGGCTACATCGGCTACGACGCCGTGCGCTGGCTGGAAAAGCTGCCCGAGCTGGCCGAGCGCGACCTCGACGTGCCCGAGCTGACCATGCTCCTGGCCACCGACCTGGCCGCGTTCGACCACCACGAGGGCACGGTCACGCTCATCGCGAACGCCGTCAACTGGGACGACTCGCCCGAGCGCGTGGACGCGGCCTACGACGACGCCGTCGCCCGCCTCTCCGCGATGACCGAGCAGCTGCAGGTGGCCGCGCCCGCCACCGTCGCCGCGTTCGACCGGCCCGCGCCGGACTTCGTGCGGAAGCGGTCCAAGGAAGACTTCCACGCGGCCGTCGAGAAGGCCGTCGAAGCGATCAAGGCCGGCGAAGCGTTCCAGATCGTGCCGTCGCAACGGTTCGAGATCCCGACCGCGGCCGACGCGCTCGACATCTACCGCGTGCTGCGGACGTCCAACCCGAGCCCGTACATGTACCTGCTGCGGCTCGAAGGCTTCGACATCGTCGGCTCCAGCCCCGAATCCCTGGTCACCGTGCGGGACGGCCGCGCGACCACGCACCCGATCGCGGGCACCCGCTGGCGTGGTGTCGACCCCGAAGAGGACGCGCAGCTGGCCAAGGACCTCCTGGCCGACGAAAAGGAGCGCGCCGAGCACCTGATGCTCGTCGACCTCGGCCGCAACGACCTCGGCAAGGTCTGCAAGCCGGGCACCGTGCGCGTGGTCGACTTCTTCCAGATCGAGCGCTACAGCCACGTCATGCACATCGTGTCCACCGTCACCGGCGAGCTGGCCGAGGGCAAGACGGCGTTCGACGCGGTCACGGCGTGCTTCCCGGCCGGGACGCTGTCCGGCGCGCCGAAGGTCCGCGCGATGGAGCTGATCGAGGAGCTCGAGCCGGTCCGCCGCGCGCTCTACGGCGGGGTCGTCGGCTACCTCGACTTCGCCGGCGACGCCGACACCGCGATCGCGATCCGCACCGCGCTGGTCAAGGACGGCATCGCGCACGTCCAGGCGGGCGGCGGGGTGGTCGCCGACTCGGTGCCGGACTACGAGGACACCGAGTCGCTGAACAAGGCCCGGACCGTGCTGTCGGCGGTGGCCGCGGCGCAGACGATGGTGCCGGCGGGCGCCCTCGACCCGGCCGCGGACGCCGCCCGTGTCTGACGCGCCGGGCCCGGACCCGGCCGCCTCGAAGCGTCCACTGTGGATGATGGTGACCGCGCTGCTGCTGGGCGCGGCCGCGTTGTGGGGTGCGTCACGGCTGACGTGGTTCGCCGAGTTCCGCGACGGCGGCGTGCGGGGCACGGTGCTCTACCGCGAGACCGGCGAGCAGCAGGCCGCCGCGCTCGTGCCGCTGGCGCTGCTGGCCCTGGCCGGCGTGGCCGGGCTGGTGGCCACCGGCGGCTGGGCGCGGCGCGTGCTCGGCGTCGTGCTGGCGCTGGCCGGCGTGGCGGCGGTCTGGCTCGGCGTCGCCGGGGTCCGCTTCTCCGGCTACGCCGACGGCCTGCCGGTCACCCAGATGCTGGTGGGCCGCGGCCTGGCCGTGCTCGGGGGAATTCTCGTCGCCACCGGCGGGTTGGCAGCCGTCAAGGGCGCGTCCCGGGCCACCCGGCTCGGGGCGAAGTACGCAGCTCCGGCCACCCGGAAAAAGGTCCGTGACCCCGACGCGGAGCTGTGGGAGGCCCTGTCCGAAGGGGAAGATCCGACCGACGTCCGAGGGAGGCATTCGGAGTAACGCGCACACCCGGAACCGGGCGTCGCGGATGCGGGGGTTAGCATCGTTTCGGCGGGAAGGGGAAGGTTTTTGTGAGCGACCTTGCGAGTGAATCCGTGAGCACGCGCCCTGGTGGGGGCGCCCGGTGAGCGTGCTCGAAGACATTGTCGCCGGCGTGCGGGAAGACCTCGCCGTGCGGGAATCCGCGCTGCCGTTCGACGAGCTGAAGCTCCGCGCGGCCGCCGCCCCGGCGCCGCGCGACGTGATGGCCGCCCTGCGCGAGTCCGGCATCGGCGTCATCGCCGAAGTCAAGCGGCGCAGCCCTTCGAAGGGCGAGCTGGCCGACATCCCCGACCCGGCCGCGCTGGCGAAGGACTACGAAGCCGGCGGGGCGCGCGTGATCAGCGTGCTCACCGAGCAGCGCCGCTTCGGCGGTTCGCTGGCCGACCTGGACGCGGTCCGCGCCGCGGTGGACATCCCCATCCTGCGCAAGGACTTCATCGTCAGCCCGTACCAGGTGCACGAGGCCCGCCTGCACGGCGCCGACATGGTGCTGCTGATCGTCGCCGCGCTGGAGCAGAACGCGCTCGTCGCCCTGCTCGACCGCGTCGAATCGCTCGGCATGACCGCGCTGGTGGAGATCCACAACGCCGAGGAAGCCGACCGGGCCCTCGAGGCGGGCGCCAAGGTCATCGGCGTCAACGCGCGCAACCTGCACACCCTCGAGGTGGACCGCGACGTCTTCTCGCGGCTGGCCCCCGGCCTGCCGATGGACGTCTACAAGGTCGCCGAATCCGGCGTCCGCGGCCCGGGCGACCTGATGTCCTACGCCGGCCACGGCGCCGACGCGGTGCTGGTCGGCGAGGGGCTCGTCGCGTCCGGCGACCCGAAGGGTGCGCTGGTCAAGCTGGTCACCGCCGGGTCCCACCCCGCCTGCCCGAGGCCGTCGCGGTGACGGAACACGGCAAGCACGACCCGGACGAGCGCGGCTACTACGGCCCGTACGGCGGGCGGTTCATGCCGGAGGCGCTGATCGGCGTCGTCGACGAGGTCGCCACCGAGTACGAGAAGGCCCGCCACGACCCCGAGTTCCTGAACGAGTTCAACCGCCTGCTGCGCGAGTACGCCGGACGTCCGTCGCTGCTCACCGAGGCCAAGCGCTTCGGCGAGCACGCCGGCGGCGCGCGCGTGTTCCTCAAGCGCGAGGACCTGAACCACACCGGCTCCCACAAGATCAACAACGTGTTGGGCCAGGCGTTGCTCACCAAGCGGATGGGCAAGAAGCGGGTCATCGCCGAGACCGGCGCGGGCCAGCACGGCGTCGCGACGGCCACCGCGTGCGCGCTGCTCGACCTCGACTGCGTCGTCTACATGGGCGAGGTCGACACCGAGCGCCAGGCGCTGAACGTGGCCCGCATGCGGCTGCTGGGCGCCGAGGTGATCCCGGTCAAGACCGGGTCGCGGACGCTGAAGGACGCGATCAACGAGGCGCTGCGCGACTGGGTCACCAACGCCGACAGCACGCACTACCTGTTCGGCACGGCGGCCGGCCCGGCGCCGTTCCCGACCATGGTGCGCAACTTCCACCACGTCATCGGCGAAGAGGCCCGCGCGCAGATCCTCGAGCAGGCCGGGCGCCTGCCCGACGTCGTCGCGGCCTGCGTCGGCGGCGGGTCGAACGCGATCGGCATCTTCTCGGGCTTCTACGACGACCCGTCGGTGCGGCTGGTCGGCCTGGAGCCGGGCGGCGAGGGCATCGAGGGCAACCGCCACGGCGCGACGCTCACGAAGGGCACGCCGGGCAACCTGCACGGCGCGATGACGTACCTGCTGCAGGACGAGGACGGCCAGACGGTCGAGTCGCACTCGATCTCGGCCGGGCTCGACTACCCGGGCGTCGGCCCGGAGCACGCGTGGCTCAAGGACACCGGCCGCGCCGAGTACCGCCCGGTGACCGACGCCGAGGCGATGGACGCGTTCAAGCTGCTGTCCCGCACCGAGGGCATCATCCCGGCGATCGAGTCGGCGCACGCGCTGGCCGGCGCGCTGGAACTGGGCCGCGAGCTGGGCCCTTCGGGTCTCATCGTGGTGAACCTCTCCGGCCGCGGCGACAAGGACATGGACACGGCGGCCAAGTGGTTCGGACTGGTGAACGAATGAGCGGGCTGGACGACCTCTTCGCCTCGACGCGCGCCGAGGGCCGCGCCGCACTGGTCGGCTACCTCCCGGCGGGCTTCCCGACGGTGGCCGGCTCGAAGGACCTGATCGCGGCCTGCGTCGACGGCGGCGCAGACCTGATCGAGGTCGGCGTCCCGTATTCGGACCCGGTGATGGACGGCCCGACGATCCAGGCGGCCTCGGTGACGGCGCTGGACAACGGCTTCCGCCTCAAGCACGTGTTCGAGGTGGTCGAATCGGTGTCCGCCCGCGGCGGCCGCGCGGTCGTGATGACGTACTGGAACCCGGTGAACCGCTACGGCGTGGACCGGTTCGCCCGCGACCTGGCCTCGGCGGGCGGCCTGGGCTTGATCACGCCGGACCTGATCCCGGACGAGGCCGGCGCCTGGATGACGGCTTCGAAGGAGCACGGCCTGGACCGCACGTTCCTGGTGGCGCCGTCGTCGTCGGAGGAGCGCCTGGCGTTGACGGCGGCCGCGTCGTCGGGGTTCATCTACGCGACCGCGGTGATGGGCGTGACGGGCGCGCGCGACCAGGTCGGCGCGGGAGCGGAAGAGCTGGTCCGCCGCACGAGGGCGCACACGTCGTTGCCGATCGGCGTGGGTCTGGGTGTCCGCTCGGGCGACCAGGCGGCCGAGGTGGCCTCGTTCGCGGACGCGGTGATCGTGGGTTCCGCCCTGGTCACGGCGGCGGCCGAGGGCGCTGACGGCGTGCGTGCGTTGTCGGCGGAGCTGGCGGAGGGTGTGCGCCGGGCGGTCGCGACCGCGTGAGCCGGCGCGCTGTCGCACCCGTGTGACACCCATCGCCCGATCAGAACAGTCGGTGGTGGTCTGCATACTCCTCGTGTGCTGATCCAGAACGCGCTTTTCCTGCCGCCACGACCGGGTGGCTGGACCGTCGACGAAGTCCTCTGGGGAAGGTCCAAGCCGCCTTGGCGCCTGCTTTGCCGGACGACACCGAGCTGCTCCCCGGCGTGAACGTGCGGATCGGACCACAACGGCTGCTGATCCCCGACCTGGTCATTCTCAATTCCTGCTGGCCGCGGAGATCGTCTCACCGTCGACCAAAATCCAGGACCGGGTCCTCAAGCGGGCCATCTACGCCGAAGCCCTGATCCCGTACTACCTCCTGGTCGAACCCGGCGACCCCATCGCGGCGACCCTGTTCGAGCTCCACGGCGGCGAGTACGAACCCATCGCCAAGAGCGACAAAACGGATCTCGCCCTCACTCGCCCCTTCACCGCCACAATCCGCCTCGCCTGACCCGCCTTTGTACGAAAGCTGTACACCCGCGCGGCAAAGTCCGCGCCATGGACATCGCACACCTCCCGCGGCGCAGCTTCCTCCGCGGTGCCGCCGGGCTCGCCGTCGCCGGGGCCGCCGGCCTGGTCCTCCCCCGAGCCGCCCAAGCCGCCACCGAGCCGCGGACCTACAGCTGTGCCGAGTGGGGTGCCCGCCCGCCCGCCGATGCGCTCACCACGCTCGACCACCCCGCGAACCGGATCCTCATCCACCACATCGCCAGCGCCAACAGCACCGACTACTCGCTCGCCCACGCCTTCCAGGTCGCGCGCGACGACCAGCACGACCACATCGACAACAACCACTGGTCCGACACCGGGCAGCACTTCACCGTCAGCCGCGGCGGGTACCGGCTCGAAGGGCGGCACGGCAGCCTCGACGCGCTGCGCGGCCGGAGCACCATGATCCAGGGCGCGCACTGCCCCGGGCAGAACACCAACGCCATCGGCATCGAAAACGAAGGCCTCTACACCAGCGTCGAACCACCGCAGCCGCAGTGGGCATCGCTCGTCGTCTTCTGCGCCTACATCTGCCGCCAGTACGGCATCCCCGTCGAAGAGATCAAGGGCCACCGCGACTACTACAACACCGAATGCCCGGGTGACCGGCTCTACGCGAAGCTCCCGCAGCTCCGGAGCGAGGTCGCGAAAGCCCTAATGTAGGTACCGCATCACGGCGCACAGCTCGTCCGGCGGCAACGCACCCAGCCGGTCGAGCTCGCCGCGGCGGACGTCCATCAGCGTCGTCGCCAGCTCGGGGCCGAACGCCGATGTCAGGGCCGAGTCCGCCTCGAACGCCGTCACCGCTTCGGTCAGCGACGCCGGCAGCCGCGACGCCGAGGGGAGCGTTCCCGGGTCGACGTCGACCGGCTCCGGCAGCGTCGCCTCCTCCGAAACCCCGGCCAGGCCGGCGAAGATCAGCGCCGCCACCAGCAGGTACGGGTTCGCCGTCAGGTCGAAGCACTTGACCTCGAAGTTCGCCGCCCGGTCGCGCTGCCCGGCCGGGCCCTGGACCAGCCGCAGCGGCGCCTCGCGGTTCTCCAGGCCCCACGCGTGGAACACCCCGGCCCAGTGGTGCGGCTCGAGCCGCAGGTAGCTGACCACCGAAGGCGCGCCGATCGCCAGCAGCGCCGGCAGCCGGGCCAGGATCCCGGCGCCGAACGCCTCCGCCGTCTCGGTGAGCCCGAACCGCCGGTCGCCGCCGGCGCACAGGTTGCGGTCACCGTCCCACAGGCTCAGGTGGACGTGCCCGCCGTTGCCGACGCCGTCCGGGGCGAACTTCGGCGTGAACGACGCCCGCAGCCCGTGGTGCTCGCTGACCGTCCGGATCGTCTCGCGCGTCAGCACGGCGACGTCCGCCGCGCGCACCGGGTCGCCCGCCGCCACCGACACCTCGAACTGCCCGGCCGCGTACTCGGGGTGGATCTGCTCCACCGCGACCCCCTGGGCGGCCAGCGTCGACACCAGCGTCCGCAGGTAGCGCGCCTGCGAAGACAGCCGCGCGTAGCCGTAGGCCGGGCCCGCGGTGGCCGAGCGCGGATCGTCCGGCGCGTCGGCCGCCGTGACCACCCACTCGATCTCGAACGCCGTCCGCACGTTGTAGCCCAGCTCCGCGAGCCGGGCCGTCGCGGCCGCCGCCAGCGCCCGCGCGTCCTGCGGGTGCGGCTCGCCTTCCTGGTCGTAGCGCCAGGCCGGCGCCCACGCCCAGCCGGGCTGCGCGGCCAGCGGCACGAGCGCGTCGAGGTCCGGGTGCAGCCGCAGGTCGCCGACCGGGCCGCGCGAGTACTCGCCGCCCACGATGTCGTCGGTGGCCAGGAAGAAGTCGAACGAGTTCGACGCGCCGACGCCCCACGCCGCCGCCGACCACAACCGGTCCACCGGGACCGCCTTCACCCGCGCGATGCCGCTGTTGTCCACGAAGGTCAGCGCGACGAGCTCCACGCCGGCGGCGCGCAGGCCGTCGGCCCGGAGTGCGCCCTGTTGCGCGAGTTCTGCCCGATCGAGCTGGCTCATCCTGCCCCCGTCGATGTTCACTGGGTCGGTTGCTTGCGCTGAGTCGATGGCTTGCGAGTGAGGTGGAGATCGTGTCAGACACCGTCGAAACCCGTCCAGGGCTACGCCGATCCCTCTCCGTCTGGCAGGCCGTCGGCCTGTCCGTGGCGCTGATGGCCCCGAGCATGGCCGCCAACATCAACCCCCAGCAGACCGCCGCGGCCGCCGGCCGGGCGGTGCCGCTCGCCTTCCTGCTCTCCGCGGTCGGCGTCCTGCTGGTCGCGTACGGCTTCGTCAAGCTCTGCCAGCACTACCAGCACGCCGGGTCGGTGTACGCCTTCGTCGGCGCGACCCTCGGCCCGCGCGCGGGGGTCGTCTCGGGCATCGGGCTGCTCGGGACGTACACGTTCTACGCCGTCGTCACCAGCTCGGCGGCGGGCACGCTGGGCACGGCTTTCCTGACGCAGACCGGGATCTGGCCGGATCCGCCGTCCTGGGGCCCGTTCGTGCTGACCGCCGTGGCGTTGATCGGCGCCTGGCTGCTGTCCGTGGTGCCCGCGCGCCGCGGCACGAGCACCCTGCTCGCCGTCGAAGGCGCGACGATCGCGGTGATCCTGCTGGTCACCGTGGTGATCGGGGTCCGGCTCGTCGCCGGGAACGCCCCCGGCGGCGCCCGGTTCACGATGGAGGTCTTCGTCCCGGAAACCGGGCTGTCCGGGGTGTTCCTCGGCGCGGTCTTCGGCTTCCTGTCGTTCGCCGGGTTCGAAGCCGCCGCGACGCTCGGCGAGGAAACCCACGACCCGAAGCGCAACATCCCGCGCGCGATCCTCGGCACGGCCCTCTTCGGCGGCCTCTACTTCGTGGTGGTGACGGCCGTGGAGATGATGGCGTTCGGCAGCGACGCGAGCGCGTTCCACGACTCGCCGTCCCTGCTCGGCGACCTCGGCAGCCGGTACGCGGGCGCCTGGGTCGGCGACGTCATCAGCGTCGGTGCCGCGATCAGCGCGTTCGGTTGCTGCCTCGCCTGCGTCGTCGGCGGTTCGCGGCTGCTCTACGCCCTGGGCCGCGACGCCGGTGGCGGCCTCGGCCGGACGTCCTCGCGCGGTACCCCGGTGGCCGCGGTGAGCGTCGTGACCGCCGCGGCGGCGCTGATCATCGTGGTGTGCGCGGTCTTCTTCGGCGCGACGGCGTCGGACACGTTCGCCTGGTCGGGCTCGATCGGGACCCTCATCCTGCTGGTCATCTACCTGCTCACGACGATCGGCGCGATCCTGCTGCTGTTCGTGAAGCGCCGGATGCGCGTGCCGGGGTGGCACCTCGTCTTCCCGATCGGCGCGCTCGCCGTGCTCGGGTACACCGTGTACGTCAACGTCGTGCCGTACCCCACCGAAGGCCCGGCGCGGTGGTTCCCGGTGGTGGCTGCGGCGGTACTGGTGCTCGCGGTGATCGCCGTCCTGTCCGCGCCGCGGTTCGCTCGTAGGGTGGGGGAGAGGCTGACGAACGCGGACGGAGGCGCATGACGAGTTTGCTCCCGTTCGTCGCGGATCTGCCGCTGGTGGACCACCACTGCCACGGCGTCGTCACCCGGGACGTGACCCGCGCGGACTTCGAAGCGATGCTGACCGAGGCCGACGCGCCGTCACCGCTGGGGACGAGCCTGTTCGACTCGCTGATCGGGCTGGCCGTGCGCGCCCGCTGCGCGCCCGTGCTAGACCTGCCCGAGCACGCCCCGGCCGAGGTCTACCTCGAACGCCGCGCCGAACTGGGCGCGGCCGAGGTGGCCCGGCGGTTCCTGCGGGCCACCGGCACGACCGCCTTCCTGCTGGACGGCGGCTTCCTGCCGGACGCGCTGACCACCACGCCGCAGTTCGCCGAGCTCGCGGGCACCCGCGCGCACGACGTCGTCCGGCTGGAACAGGTGGCGGAGGCGGTGATCGGGGGAACCACGGCAGCCGGGTTCGCCGGGGCCTTCGCCGACGAGCTGGGGAAACGCGCGGCCACGGCCGTCGGGCTCAAGTCGATCGCGGCCTACCGCGTCGGCCTGGAGCTGGCCGGGGAGCGGCCGTCGCCGGCGGAGGTCGAGGCCGCCGCTGGGAGGTGGCTCGCCGCGGGCGGCGGGCGGCTGGCCGACGAGGTGCTGCACCGCCACCTCGTGTTCACCGGCCTCGACCTGGGCCTGCCCGTGCAGTTCCACGTCGGCTACGGCGACTCCGACGTCGACCTGCACCGGTGCGACCCGCTGCTGCTCACCGGGCTGCTGCGGGCGACCCGTGGCCGCGGTGTGCCCATCCTGCTGCTGCACAACTACCCGTTCCACCGCCACGCGGCGTATCTGGCGCAGGTCTTCGAGCACGTGTTCGTCGACGCCGGGCTCATCACGCACAACGCGGGCTTCCGGGCGCCGGCCGTGCTGGCCGAGCTCCTGGAGCTCGCGCCGTTCGGGAAGGTGCTCTTCTCCACCGACGCCTTCGGGCTGGCCGAGCTGTACCACCTGGGCACGGCCCTGTTCCGGCAGGGCCTGTCGGACTTCCTGCGTGCCGCGCTGGCCGCGGACGCGATGTCCGAAAAGGACGCCGTCCGGCTGTGTGCTTTGGTGGGACACGAGAACGCGAAGAGGATCTACCGCTTGGAGCACGTGTGAGTGATCTGTGGACCCGGTGGACGCAGGCGATCGCCGACGAACTGCCCGCCGCCGTCGAGCTCCGGCACGCCGTGCACGCCGACCCGCGCGGCTCCGGTGACGAGGAGGACACCGCCCGCCTGGTCGCCGGCGCGCTCGGCGCGGGCGACGGCACTCGTATCGCCAAGACCGGGCGCGCCATCCCGCTGCCCGGCGGGGCCGGCCCGGCCGTGGCGCTGCGGGCCGAGCTCGACGCCCTGCCGGTGCTGGAGGGCACCGGCGTGCCGTGGGCGTCCGGGAACGAGTTCATGCACGCGTGCGGTCACGACGTCCACCTCGCCGCGCTGGTCGCCGTCGGCCGGGCCGCGCAGCGCGTCGGCGTGCCGCGGCCGATCCTGGCGCTGCTGCAGCCGCGGGAGGAGACATCGCCGCCGGGCGCGCTCGACGTCGTCGAGTCCGGGGTGCTGGCCGAGCACGGCGTGGACGCGGTGATCGGCGCGCACGTCCAGCCGCGGATCGCGCACGGCGTCGTCTCGGCGGTGCCGGGGCCGGTCAACGCCTCCACCGACGAGTTCGAGGTGACGATGCACGGCCAGGGCGGCCACGCCGGCTACCCGCACCTGCTGCGCGACCCGATCCTGGCGCTGTCCCAGCTGGTGGTGAGCCTGCAGCAGGTCGCGTCCCGCCGGATCGACCCGGTGTTCGGCGCGGTCTGCTCGATCGGCCGCATCCAGGGCGGCGCGGCGGCCAACGTCGTTCCCAACAGCGCGAGCGCGTTCGGCTCGCTGCGCCTGATGCGCACGAAGGACCGCGAACGGGCCCTGGAAACGCTGGCGGAGATCGTCCACGGCACCGCGCGGGCCCACGGCTGCACGGCCGAGCTGGAGATCAGCCCCTGCGAGCCGGTCCTGGACAACGACGCGGCACTGGCCTCGGGCGCGCAGCGGTGGCTGCGGCACGCGGGCTTCGTCGTCGACGAGGGGTTCCGCTCGTTCGGCGCCGACGACTTCGCCCACTACTGCGGCGGCGGCACCCGCGGGCTGATGCTGTTCGTCGGCCTCGGCGACACGGCGGGGGTGCCGAGCCTGCACGACGAGCGGTTCCTGCCGCGTGACCAAGCCGTCACCCAGGTCGCCCACGCGCTGGTGGCGGGGTACCTGGCCGCCTTGGAGGCTCCGGTGCCTTAGCGCTACGGTGGCCGCGTGATGAGCGCCTACCTCGCGACGATCCCGAGCCCCGACCGCGGTGTCTGGCACCTGGGACCGATCCCGCTCCGCGCGTACGCCCTGTGCATCATCGCCGGCATCATCGTGGCGATCTGGTGGGGCGAGCGCCGGTGGATCGCCCGCGGCGGCACCAAGGGCACGGTGATCGACATCGCGGTGTTCGCGGTGCCGTTCGGCCTGGTCGGCGGCCGGTTGTACCACGTGATCACCGACCCCGAGCTGTACTTCACCGAGGGTCGCAACCCGTGGAACGCGTTCGCGATCTGGGACGGCGGCCTCGGCATCTGGGGCGCGATCGCCCTCGGCGCGGTGGGTGCGCTCATCGCCTGCCGCCGCAAGGGCATCCCGCTGCCGGCGATGGCGGACGCGGTGGCGCCGGGCATCGTCGTCGCGCAGGCGATCGGCCGCATCGGCAACTACTTCAACCAGGAGCTCTACGGCGCGCACACGGACCTGCCGTGGGGCCTGGAGGTCTACCAGCGCTTCAACCCGGAGGACCCGGACAACCTCCTGAACGGCGTCGCGACCGGCCACATCCCGCTGCCGGAGAGCCCGGTCCACCCGACGTTCCTGTACGAGCTGATCTGGAACCTGCTGGTCGCGCTCCTGGTGGTCTGGGCGGACCGCAAGTTCAAGCTCGGCCACGGCCGGGCCTTCGCGCTCTACGTGGCGGGGTACACGGTCGGCCGCGGCTGGATCGAGATGATGCGGACCGACACGGCGAACCACATCCTCGGGCTGCGGGTGAACGTGTGGACGTCGATCCTGCTGTTCGCGGGCGCGGTGGCGTACTTCGTGGTCGCCGGGAAGCGCGGGCCGCGGGAGGCGCCGGAGACCCTGGTCAGCAAGGACGCCGCGGGCCCGGACGAGGTCCCGGCTTCGGAGGCCCCGGCCGAGCAGCCCGAGGCCGAGCCCGCCAAGGTCACGGCCGACGTTCCGGCCGAGAAGCCCGCGGAGGAGACCCCGGCCGAAGAGCCGAAGAAGACCGACGAGAGCTGAGCGTCAGAGGTCCGGCAGGCCCAGCTCCAGGTTCGGCGCCTGCAGCCCGCCGTCGACCTCGAGGATCTTGCCGGTGATGTACCCGCCGGCCCGGGACGCCAGGAACACCACCGTCGCCGCGATGTCCTCCGCCTCGCCGATCTTGCCCAGCGGTGTCTCGCCCTCCATCTTGGCGCGCAGCTCCGGGTTGCCCACCACGATCTCCAGGGCCGACGTCGCCACCGAACCCACCGAGATGGCGTTCACCCGGACGCGAGGGGCCAGATCCGCCGCCGCCAGGCGCGTGTAGTGGGCCAGGGCCGCCTTCGCCGTTCCGTACGCCGCGAAGCCCCGGCCCGCGAGGCGGCCCATGACCGAGGAAATGTTGACTACCGAGCCGCCCGTCTCCAGCAGCGAGGGTGCCGCCGCCACCGTCAGCGCGTGGGCCGTCGCCACGTTGAAGCGGAACGCTTCCTCCATGAAGTCCACCGACGACTCGAGCAGGGGCCGCGGGTACGTGCCGCCCACGTTGTTGACCACCAGGTCGAGCCGGCCGAACTCGGACACCGCCGTCGCGGCCAGCGCGGCCGCCGCCTCGGGGGAGGAGAGGTCGACGGGTACTGGGAACGCTCGGCGGCCGGCCGCGGAAACCCGGGCCGCGACCTCGTCGAGCTGGGCGGCGGTCCGGGACGCGATCACCACGTCGGCGCCCGCTTCGGCGAGGGCCACGGCGGTGGCCGCACCGATCCCGCGCCCTGCTCCGGTGACCACCGCGACCTGGTCGGTGAGCTTGAACCGATCGAGGATCATGCGGCGAAATGTAACACGTTCTAGTGACCGCGGACACAGCGAGCCGATCAGGTCACGTTAGACTCGACCGGAGTTTCCGGGCCGTATACTTAGCGGAACGAACTACCGGAAGCCCATCAGGAACTACGTCGTTCCGCGCAGCCAGATCGTTACCGTCCGACGCCGTCCGGGGCGCTCTGAGATGCTGCTGGCATGTTTCCCAGGTGTTAAAGTCGCGCTAACAAGCGGGCCATCGTCGTCCCGTGCGCTCCCCGGCCGGTAGCCCGGCCCCGCACGAACAAGACGACGAAGGAGGTCCCGTTGATCTTCTCCGCCATGCCCGGCAAGCAGGGTCTGTACGACCCGGAGACCGAGCAGGACTCCTGCGGTGTGGCCATGGTGGCCGACATCCGCGGGCGCCGTTCCCACGGCATCGTCACCGACGGCCTGGCCGCGCTGACCAACCTCGACCACCGCGGCGCCGCGGGCGCCGAGCCCACCTCCGGCGACGGCGCCGGCATCCTCCTGCAGCTGCCCGACGCGCTGCTGCGCGCCGAGGCCGGCTTCGAACTGCCCGCGCCCGACGAAGACGGCCACCACTCCTACGCCGCCGGCATCGCGTTCCTGCCCCAGGACGCCGAGCAGCGCCGCAAGGCCGTGGGGCTGGCCGAACGCATCGCCGTCGAAGAGGGCCTGGAGGTCCTCGGCTGGCGCGAGGTGCCGGTCGACGCCGATCGCGCCGACATCGGCCCGACCGCCCGCTCGGTCATGCCGCACTTCGCCATGCTTTTCGTCACCGCCGACGGAAAATCCGGCCTGGAGCTGGATCGGCTGGCCTTCTGTCTGCGCAAGCGCGTCGAGAACGAGAGCGCGAACGCCGGCTGCGGCACGTACTTCCCGTCCCTGTCCTCGCGGACGATCGTCTACAAGGGCATGGTGACACCGGAGCAGCTGCCCGCGTTCTTCGCCGACCTCCGCGACGAACGCCTGGAAAGCGCCATCGCGCTGGTGCACTCCCGCTTCTCCACCAACACCTTCCCGTCGTGGCCGCTGGCCCACCCGTTCCGGTTCGTCGCCCACAACGGCGAAATCAACACCATCCGCGGCAACCGCAACCGCATGCGGGCCCGCGAGGCGCTGCTCGAATCCGACGTCCTCCCCGGCGACCTGTCCCGGCTGTTCCCGATCTGCTCGCCGGACGCGTCGGACTCGGCGTCCTTCGACGAGGTCCTCGAGCTGCTGCACCTGGGCGGCCGGTCGCTGCCGCACGCGGTGCTGATGATGATCCCGGAGGCGTGGGAGAACCACGCCACCATGAAGCCCGAGCGCCGCGCTTTCTACCAGTTCCACGCCAGCCTGATGGAGCCGTGGGACGGCCCCGCGTGCGTCACCTTCACCGACGGCAGCCTGGTCGGCGCGGTCCTGGACCGCAACGGCCTGCGCCCGGCGCGCTGGTGGCGCACGGCCGACGACCGCGTGGTCCTGGCCAGCGAGGCCGGTGTCCTGGACGTCGCCCCGAAGGACGTCGTCGCCAAGGGCCGGCTCAAGCCCGGCCGGATGTTCCTGGTCGACACGGTGGCCGGCCGGATCGTGGACGACGAAGAGGTCAAGTCCGCGCTGGCGAGCGAGCTGCCCTACGACTCGTGGCTGCACGCGGGCCTGCTCCAGATCGCCGAGCTGCCCGACCGCGACCACGTCGTGCAGAGCCACGACTCCGTGCTGCGCCGCCAGCTTTCCTTCGGCTACACCGAAGAAGAGCTCAAGATCCTGCTCGCGCCGATGGCCGAGAAGGGTGCCGAGCCGATCGGCTCGATGGGGTCGGACACCCCGCCCGCGGTGCTGTCGCAGCGGTCCCGCCTGCTCTACGACTACTTCAAGCAGAACTTCGCCCAGGTGACCAACCCGCCGCTGGACGCGATCCGCGAGGAGCTCGTCACCTGCATGGCGCGGATCATGGGCCCCGAGCGCAACCTGCTGGCCCCCGGCCCGGCGTCGTGCCGCCACCTGAAGCTGCCGTACCCCGTCATCGACAACGACGAGCTCGCCAAGCTCATCCACATCAACGACGACGGCGACCTCCCCGGCTTCGCCTGCAGCGTCCTTTCCGGACTGTACGAAGTGGACGGTGGCGCGGAAGCGCTCGCGGGCGCGATCGAGCGCGTCCGGCGCGAGGCGTCCGAGGCGATCGCGGCCGGCGCGCGCACGCTCGTGCTGTCCGACCGCGACTCCGACCACCGGATGGCGCCGATCCCGTCGCTGCTGCTGGTCTCCGCGGTGCACCACCACCTGGTCCGCACCAAGGAACGCCTGCGGGTCGCGCTGGTCGTCGAATCCGGTGACGCGCGCGAGGTGCACCACATCGCGCTGCTGCTCGGCTACGGCGCCGCCGCGGTCAACCCGTACCTGGCCTTCGAGACCATCGAAGACATGATCTCCCAGGGCGCGGTCACCGGCATCGAGCCCGCCAAGGCCGTCCGCAACTACGTGTACGCGCTGGTCAAGGGCGTCCTGAAGATCATGTCCAAGATGGGCATCTCCACGGTCGGCGCGTACACCGCCGCCCAGGTCTTCGAATCCCTCGGCCTGAGCCAGGACCTGCTCGACGAGTACTTCACCGGGACGTCGTCGAAGCTCGGCGGCGTCGGCCTGGAGGTGCTCGCCGAAGAGGTCGCGACGCGCCACCGCCGCGCGTACCCGGAGAACCCGACCGACCGCGTCCACCGCGGACTCGAGACGGGCGGCGAGTACGCCTACCGCCGCGAGGGCGAGCTGCACCTGTTCACGCCGGAGACGGTGTTCCTGCTGCAGCACGCGTCCAAGACCGGCCGCGACGAGGTGTACCGCAAGTACACCGACGAGGTGCACCGCCTCTACCGCGAGGGCGGCACGCTGCGCGGGCTGTTCTCGTTCAAGGACGGCGTCCGCGAGCCGGTGCCGCTCGACGAGGTCGAGCCCGCCGAAGCGATCTTCAAGCGCTTCAACACCGGCGCGATGTCCTACGGCTCGATTTCGGCCGAGGCGCACGAGACCCTGGCCATCGCCATGAACCGCATCGGCGGCCGGTCCAACACCGGCGAGGGCGGCGAGGACCCGGAGCGGCTCTACGACCCCGAGCGCCGCAGCGCGATCAAGCAGGTCGCGTCGGGCCGCTTCGGCGTCACCAGCGAATACCTGGTGAACGCGGACGACATCCAGATCAAGATGGCGCAGGGCGCGAAGCCCGGCGAGGGCGGCCAGCTGCCGCCGAACAAGGTGTACCCGTGGATCGCGCGGACCCGGCACTCGACGCCGGGTGTCGGCCTCATTTCTCCGCCGCCGCACCACGACATCTACTCCATCGAGGACCTGGCCCAGCTGATCCACGACCTCAAGAACGCCAACGAGCACGCCCGCATCCACGTGAAGCTGGTGTCCTCGCTCGGTGTCGGCACGGTCGCGGCCGGCGTGTCCAAGGCGCACGCCGACGTCGTGCTCATCTCCGGCCACGACGGCGGCACCGGCGCGTCCCCGATGAACTCGCTCAAGCACGCGGGCACGCCGTGGGAGATCGGCCTCGCCGAGACCCAGCAGACGCTGCTGCTCAACGGCCTGCGCGACCGGATCACCGTGCAGGTGGACGGCGCCATGAAGACCGGGCGCGACGTCGTCATCGCGGCGCTGCTCGGCGCCGAGGAGTACGGCTTCGCGACGGCCCCGCTCGTCGTCGCGGGCTGCATCATGATGCGCGTCTGCCACCTCGACACGTGCCCGGTCGGCGTCGCCACGCAGAGCCCCGAGCTGCGCAAGCGCTACACCGGCCAGGTCGAGCACGTGGTCAACTTCTTCAAGTTCGTCGCCGAAGAAGTCCGCGAAACCCTGGCCGCGCTGGGCTTCCGCACGCTGGACGAGGCCATCGGCCACGCCGAGCTGCTGGACACCGACGAGGCCGTCGACCACTGGAAGGCGGCCGGGCTCGACCTGAAGCCGATCTTCGAGATGCCGTCGGAGACCCCGTACGGCGGCGCGAAGCGGCGCACCCGTGGCCAGGACCACGGGCTCGAGCACGCCCTGGACCGCACGCTCATCCAGCTCGCCGAGGCGGCCCTGGAAGACGCGCACCACGTCAACATCGAGCTGCCGGTGCGCAACGTCAACCGGACCGTCGGCACGCTGCTGGGCTCGGAGATCACCCGCCGCTACGGCGGCGACGGCCTGCCCGAGAACACCATCAACGTCAAGCTCACCGGTTCGGCGGGCCAGTCGCTCGGCGCGTTCCTGCCGCGCGGCGTCACCCTCGACATGGTCGGCGACGCGAACGACTACGTCGGCAAGGGCCTCTCCGGCGGCCGGGTCGTCGTCCGCCCCGACCCGGAGGCGACTTTCGCCGCCGAGGCGCAGACGATCGCGGGCAACACGATCGCCTACGGCGCCACCGGCGGCGAGATCTTCCTGCGCGGCCAGGTCGGCGAGCGGTTCTGCGTCCGCAACTCCGGCGCCACGGTCGTCGCCGAAGGGGTCGGCGACCACGCCTTCGAGTACATGACCGGCGGCCGCGCGGTGGTGCTCGGCCCGACCGGGCGCAACCTGGCGGCCGGCATGTCCGGCGGCATCGCCTTCGTCCTCGACGTCGACGCGAAGAAGGTCAACCAGGACATGGTGGACCTGCTGCGCCCGACCGCCGACGACCTGGCGTGGCTCAAGAAAACCGTGCAACAGCACTACGATCTCACCCGCTCCGCGGTCGCGGCTTCGCTGCTCGGCGACTGGCCGCGCCGGTCCGTGGCGTTCACGAAGGTGATGCCGCGCGACTACCAGCGGGTCCTGGACGCGGCGAAGGCGGCGCGCGCTGCCGGCCGCGACGTCGACGAGGCGATCATGGAGGCCGCTCGTGGCTGACCCGACCGGTTTCCTGAAGTTCGAGCGCGAAGAGCCCGCGAAGAAGTCTTACGAGGAAAGGCTTTCCTCGTGGGGCGAGGTCTACGCGGACGTCGACCCGAACGAGCGCAACGAGCAGGTGCGCAAGCAGGCGTCGCGGTGCATGGACTGCGGCATCCCGTTCTGCCACTCCGGGGGGTCCGGCTGCCCGCTGGGCAACCTGATCCCGGAGTGGAACGACCTGGTCCGCCGCGGCGACTGGGCCGCGGCGAGCGACCGGCTGCACGCGACCAACAACTTCCCCGAGTTCACCGGGAAGCTGTGCCCGGCGCCGTGCGAGGCGGGCTGCGTGCTGTCGATCTCGCCACTGTCGGGCGGGCCGGTGTCGATCAAGCGCGTCGAGCAGACGATCGCCGACCAGTCCTGGGAAGCGGGCTACGTCCAGCCGCAGGTGTCCGAAGTGTCCAGCGGCCGCCGGGTGGCGATCGTCGGCTCCGGGCCGGCCGGGCTCGCCGCCGCCCAGCAGCTGACCCGCGCCGGCCACGAGGTGACGGTGTTCGAGCGCGACGACCGCCTCGGCGGGCTGCTGCGCTACGGCATCCCCGAGTTCAAGATGGAGAAGAAGGTCCTCGACCGGCGCCTGGCGCAGCTGCGCAAGGAGGGCACCCGGTTCGTGACGGGCTGCGAGGTCGGCGTCGACCTGTCGGTGGAGGACCTGCGCGCGCAGTACGACGCGGTGGTCCTGGCGGTCGGTGCCCTGCGCGGCCGCGACGACACGACGACCCCGGGCCGCGAGCTGGCGGGCATCCACTTGGCGATGGAGCACCTGGTCCCGGCCAACAAGTTCGTCGAGGGCGACGGCCCGCCCGCGATCGACGCCCGCGGCAAGCACGTGGTGATCATCGGCGGCGGCGACACGGGCGCGGACTCCTACGGAACGGCAACACGCCAGGGCGCGCTGTCGGTGACGCAGCTCGACCAGTACCCGATGCCGCCCTCGGTTCGTGACGACGAGCGGTCGCCGTGGCCGACGTGGCCGTACATCCTGCGCACGTACGCGGCGCACGAGGAGGCGGGCGAGCGCAAGTTCGCGGTGGCGGTGCGCCGGTTCGTCGGGTCTTCCGACGGGCGCGTCACGGCGGTGGAGCTGCAGCAGGTCCGCGTCCAGAAGGATCCCTCTTCCGGCCGTCGCGAGGTCATCCCGGTCAACGACGAGGTCGAGACGCTGCCGGCGGACCTGGTGTTGCTGGCGATCGGCTTCGAGGGCGTCGAGGAGATGCCGCTGCTGTCGGGGCTCGGGTTGTCGTTGACCCGCAGGGGAACGCTGTCGTGCGGCGCGGACTGGCAGACGGAGACGCCCGGGGTGTTCGTCTGCGGTGACGCGCACCGCGGAGCGTCGCTGGTGGTCTGGGCGATCGCGGAGGGCCGCTCGGTGGCCAACGCGGTGGACACGTACCTGACGGGCGCGTCGGACCTCCCGGCCCCGGTGCACCCGACGGCGTTGCCGCTCGCGGTCGTCTGATCTTGTTCCACGCGAAGGCCCCCTCGCCGCTGGTGAGGGGGCCTTCGCCGCGTCCTGAAAGCGTTACGCCGAACGGCGGCTGTGCACTCTGTACACAGACAACTACTTTCGAGTAGCTGTGTCGCCTTTGCGACGATTCACTTCTGCGGAAGGTGGGGCGTCTTGAAGCACACGAAAACCGCGGTGGTCACCGCCATCCTCGCTCTCGCGTTCGCCCTGGTCGGCACCCCGGCCCAGGCGGCACCGAAACCCTTCTGGACGCCCGATGCCATGCGGGCGGCCGTCCCCATGGAGTCGCTCGTCAAAGCCCCGGAAGTCACGCCGAAGGACGTGGCCAAAGGGCAGAGCGCGATCATCCGGAGCATTCCGAACGGCGGGGGACCCTGGACCGGCGGCGGCAAGGTCACGCAGACCGCCGGGCGGGTGTTCTTCCTGTTCAACGGCCAGAAAGCGTCGTGCTCCGGGGACGCCGTCACCAGCACCAACGGCAGCGTCGTCGTCACCGCCGGGCACTGCGTGAAGTACCAGGGCAGCTGGCACACCCAATGGGTCTTCGTGCCCGGCTACAACAACGGCAACGCCCCCTACGGCCAGTGGACGGCGAAGACCACCCTCACCACGCCGCAGTGGGAAGCCAGTGAGGACATGAACTACGACGTCGGCATGGCCGTCGTCAACCCGCTCGACTCGCAGCGGCTCACCGACGTCGTCGGCGCGCAGGGCATCGCCTTCAACCAGCCGAAGAACCAGAACATGTACACCTTCGGCTACCCCGCCGCCGCGCCCTACGACGGGACGAAGCTGGTCTACTGCAGCGGCAGCACCTTCACCGACTTCCTGCTGACCAAGGACCACGGCATGAACTGCAACATGACCGGCGGCTCCAGCGGCGGTCCGTGGTTCCTGTCGTTCAACGAGGGCACCGGCACCGGCGTGCAGGCCTCGGTGAACAGCTTCGGCTACACCTTCCTGCCCGGCTACATGTTCGGGCCGTACTTCGGCACCGACGCGCAGAACCTGTACAACCGCGCGCAAGCCGCGTGACCGCACGTCAGCCCAGGGGCGGAGCACGAGTTCCGGTCCCTGGGCTGACGTCCGCGCGCGGCGGGCAGGCCAGGCTCGGGGCATGCGGAAAACCCTGATCGCCCTGGTGTTCCTGCTCGCCGCGCCCCCGGCGGAGGCGGAGGCGGAGGCGGCACCACGGCTCCAGTGGACGACTCCCTGCCCGGACTACGGCATGTCGCCGTCCCCGACGGCCGGCCTCGAATGTGCCACCCTGCGCGTTCCGCTCGACTACGCGCACCCGGACCGGACCATCGAGCTCACGCTCTCCCGCCACGCCGCCGCCCCCGGCGAGAAACGCGGCGTGCTGCTGATGAACCCCGGCGGGCCGGGCAGCCCCGGGCTCGCCATGCCCGCCCAGCTGCTGTAGCGGATGGGCGGCTCCGGCCTCCCGGACGTCTACGACGTCATCGGGTTCGACCCCCGCGGCACCGTCTACAGCACCCCGGTGACCTGCGGCATGACGACGCCGGAGGAGCGCGGCGCGGTCCTCGGCCCCTATGCGGACGGGCCGCGGGACGTTCTCGCCACCGCGGCGAAAGCGCGGGCCGTGGCCGCCAAGTGCGGCAGTGCGTCCACAACGGACCTGCTGCCGCACATGACGACCGCGAACACCGCCCGGGACCTCGACCGGATCCGGGAAGCACTGGGGGAGAACAAGATCTCCTACTACGGCGTCTCCTACGGCAGCTACCTCGGCGCCGCCTACGCGTCGATGTTCCCGGCCCGCACCGACCGGATCGTGCTCGACAGCGTCCTGGGCCCGCGGGGCCTCGACGTCCGCGCCAACCAGCGCTTCGCGGAAGGCTTCGACGACCGCTTCCCGGACTTCGCCGCGTGGGCGGCCGAGCGCGACGACGTCTACCACCTGGGGCGGACGCCGGCCGCGGTGACGGCGAAGTTCTTCGAGCTCGCCGCCGTCCGCGGGCCCGGATTCCGCGCGAACACCTGGAACGGGCTGTACGACGACGCCTCCTTCCCCGCCGTGGCGCGGGACTGGGCGGGCACCGCGCGCGCCGCGGCCGGGCCGCTCGACGGCGACAACCACGCCGCCCTCCAGCTCCAGGTGCTCTGCAACGACTCCGACTGGCCCGAGCAGGTCGGCTACTACCAGCACGCGGTCGAACGCGAACGGGCGCGGCACCCGATGTTCGGCCCCGCCGCGGCGAACGTGAACCCGTGCGCGTTCTGGCCCGTCGAGCGCGCCGAGCCGCCGGTGCGCGTCGGCGGCCCCGGCCCGGCGAACGTCCTGCTGGTGCAGAACCGGCGCGATCCGGCGACCCCGCTGTCGGGCGCGCGGGAGACGCGGGCGGCGTTCGGGGCCCGCGCGCGGATGATCACCGTCGACGCCGGCGGGCACGGCGTCTTCACGCGGGAAAACGCTTGCGGAAACGAAGCGGTGCTGAGCTATCTGCGTGACGGGGTCTTCCCGGCGGCGGACGGTTCCTGCCAGTCTGAGCGGTGAGGGGGACGATTCCCCCTCGGGGGAATGAGGGGAAAAATCATGAAAAGAATGCTGTTCTTCGCCGTGTCCGTGCTGGCCGCCGCCCTGCTGGCCGCCCCCGCGGCGTCGGCCCGGACCACGTTCTGCATTCCGGAAAGCCTCCGATTGCTCGGCACGGACGGCAACGACCTCTGCCTCGGGGTGCCGACACCGTCGATCACGCCGCCGTTCACCGCGTTCGCCGAACAAAACGGCAGTCAGGACACCTGGTGCCTGTACACCGGCCCGAAATACAGTGGATCGATGCTGCGCGTTCCCGCCTTCTCGAGCGCCACCGTGTTCGCGACGTTCGCCTCGGGACGGCCCTGCTGAGCCCGGGGTCAGCGCAAGGCGGTGAGCAGCGCCCAGTAGCCGCCCCCACCGACGACGACCCCCATCAGCAGGCCGGCCAGCACCTCGGGAGTGGTGTGGTCACGCAGCGCGACGCGTGACCACGCCACCCAGGCCGCGGGCAGGGCGAGCAGCAGCGCCCACGGGCCGTACGTCAGGGCCAGCACGACGACGGCGGCCGAGGCGACCGCGGCGTGCAGGGAGATCTTGAACTTCGCGCCGAAGGTGATCGCCACCGCGACCAGCAGGCTCGCCAGCATCGACGCCGCCAGGGCGACCAGCGGCGCGGGTGCGCCCCCGGCCAGCAGCACGGCGAAGCCGAGGCCGAGCGACACCCCGGCGGCCAGCAGCGGGACCCGGCGGCCCGCCCGGTTCGTCACGTGGTGGCCGTCCCACCGGCCGCGCCTGGCCCCGCGGACGATCACCGCCATCGGGATCAGCGAGCCGGTGACCGAGATCAACAGGCCCCAGCCGAGGGTCGGCAGCGGCCGGTGGCCGGTCGCGGCCCAGGCGACGGCGAGGGGCAGCGTGAGGACCCAAACCCAGGGTGCCAAGACCTCGGTGGCAAACCTGGCGAAGCGGAGCACGGCGCAAACCTTATATTGGTCTGCGTGAACTGGACTGTGGACGTCCCCGTCGACACACTGCCCGAGCTGCCGCCGCTGCCGCCTGAACTGCGTCAGCGGCTCGACAAGGCACTGGCGCTCCCGGCCGCGCAACAGCCGGAGTGGCCCGATCCCGAGGCGACCCGCCGGGTCCGCGCCGTGCTGGAGAGCGTGCCGCCGATCACCGTCCCGGCCGAGATCGACCGGCTCAAGGGCCAGCTGGCCATGGTCGCCCGCGGCGAGGCGTTCCTCCTGCAGGGCGGGGACTGCGCGGAGACGTTCGAGTCCAACACCGAGCCGCACATCCGGGCCAACCTGCGCACGCTGCTGCAGATGGCGGTCGTGATGACCTACGGCGCGAGCCTGCCGGTGGTCAAGGTCGGCCGCATCGCCGGGCAGTACGCGAAGCCGCGCTCGGCCGCGACGGACGCGCTGGGCCTGCCGGTGTACCGCGGCGACATCATCAACTCCCTGGTCGCCAAGCCCGAGCTGCGCGTGCCGGACCCGGGCCGGATGATCCGCGCCTACGCGAACGCGGGCGCCGCGATGAACCTGGTCCGCGCCCTCACCGCGGCCGGCATGGCCGACCTGCACCAGGTGCACGACTGGAACAAGGACTTCGTGTCGGCCTCGCCGGCGGCGCAGCGCTTCGAGTCGCTGGCCAACGAGATCGACCGCGGCCTGCGGTTCATGTCGGCGTGCGGCGTCACCGACACGTCGCTGCAGTCGACCGAGATCTTCGCCAGCCACGAGGCGCTGCTGCTCGACTACGAGCGTTCGATGCTGCGCCTGGACAACGCCGACGTGGCGAACCCGAAGCTGTACAACCTCTCGTCGCACTTCCTCTGGGTCGGCGAGCGGACCCGGCAGCTGGACGGCGCACACATCGCGTTCGCCGAGCTGCTGGCCAACCCGATCGGGTTGAAGATCGGCCCGACGACCACGCCGGCGCAGGCCCTCGAGTACGTCGAGCGGCTCGACCCGCGCTTCGAGCCGGGCCGGCTGACGCTGATCGCGCGGATGGGCAACGGCAAGGTCCGCGAGGTGCTGCCGGCCATCGTGGAGCAGGTCGAGGCGTCCGGGCACAAGGTCATCTGGCAGTGCGACCCGATGCACGGCAACACCCACGAGTCGTCGACCGGCTACAAGACCCGCCACTTCGACCGCATCGTGGACGAGGTCCAGGGCTTCTTCGAGGTGCACAACAAGCTGGGCACCTACCCGGGCGGCATCCACGTGGAGCTGACCGGCGAAGACGTCACCGAGTGCCTCGGCGGCGCCCAGGAGATCTCGGACGTCGACCTGTCGGGCCGCTACGAGACGGCCTGCGACCCGCGGCTGAACACGCAGCAGTCGCTGGAGCTGGCGTTCCTGGTCGCGGAGATGCTCCGCGGCTAGACCGGGGCCAGGCCCGCGGTCCGGGCCGGGGTGATCGCCTCCGCGCGGCCCCTGGCCCCCAGTTTCACGCTGATCACCGACACGCGGTTGCGCACCGTCTTGGGCGCGATCCCGAGGCGGCGCGCGATCACCGCGTCGGCGACGCCGCCCGCCGGTCCGGCGCGGCGCGGGGGACAGCAGCAGCCGGGGGATCCGGTCGGCGAGGCCGTCGCCGAACACGACCGCGCCGGCCGCGACGTTGCGGATCGCGCGCGTGACGTCGGCCGGCCCGGTGTGCGCGGGCAGGTAGCCGCGCACCCCGGCCCGCAGAGCGCCGGTGAGCGCGACGTCCAGCACCAGGACGTCCGGCCGGTGCTCGAGCACGGCCTCGATCGCTTCCGCGCCGGTCGCCGCGGTGGCCAAGTTCCGGCCAGGACGACGGTGGTCATCCGCCGACCGGGACCGGCGGGCCTTGCCAGACGTTCTCGCGGGTCATCCGGCCGTCGCGGAATTCGCAGACGTGCAGCAGGCGGAACGTCACCCGCTCGACCGCTGGTTCGAGCAAGGCGGCACGTCGGCGGAAGCGCCGGTCCGCGGCCAGAGCCGGATCCGCATGACGCGGCAGGTCCTCGAGCCGCTCGAAGGCAAGCTGCCGCCGGAGGAGTACCGCCGGCTGACGATGCCCCTGATGCTCGTCTACGGCGTCGAGGCGCTGATCGTCACCCGGGACGCCTGTCACCTCGAGCCGGACGAGGCCACCGAGGTGATGCGCTGGGCCGTCCAGGTGCTGATCCGGGCGGCCACCGAGCGTCCGGTGTGATGTGGAGGCGGTAGCGGTCGGCCCAGTCCGGGCGGTTTGCCGGCGACCATGAAGGTCTCGGCCGCTGCGGCGCAGCTCCAGCTAGGAAGCGTCGAGCAGCCGGGCGGCCGACTTCAGGACCGCGTCGCGCAGGGAGCCCACGTCCGGCACCGCCGCGCCGTTGACCTGCAGACCGATGTGGACCGAGTCCCGGTAGGTCGCGACCGCGATGCCCACCGCGTGGCGCGGGGCCAGCGGCACGAACGGGTAGATCTCCGCCAGCCGGGCGCCGTCGAGCGAGAGCCGCGTCGGGGGCAGCGGGACGGTGGTGATCACCAGGTCGAACAGCATCGGCGCGGCCTGGCCCGCGGTGCGGGTGCCGAGGCGGTGCAGCAGCGGCGGGACGCGCCCGGCCAGCAGCGGCAGCGCGCCGGCCCCGCGGCTCGGGCCCGCCGCCTTGTTGCGGGTCATCGCCCGGCGGACCACCCGCAGCCGCTCGACCGGGTCGTCTTCGCCGACCGGCAGGTCGCAGAGGTAGCCCGAAAGCTTGTTGCCGCCGAGCTGGTCGGCCGCCCGGCCGCGCACGCTCACCGGGATCAGCGCGCGCAGCGTGCGGCCGTCGGCGCGCTGCCCGCGGTTCACCAGCCACTCGCGCAGCGCCCCCGACAGCACCGCCAGGACGACGTCGTTGGTCGTGCCGCCGTGCGTGCGGCGCACCCGGCGCAGCTCGGTCAGCGGCAGCCGGACGAACCCGAGGCGCCGCTCGGCCGACGGCGGGGCCGACACCGGCGAGAGCGGCGGGCGCGCGGCCCGCACGAGCGACGACGCGATCCCGGCGGTCTCGTTCGCCTGGCCCCACACCGTGCCGAGGGCGTCCTTCACCGTGTCCAAAGTGGAGCGCGGGGCGGGGATCGGGCGGGCCGGCGCGGCGATCCGTTCCGGCAGCTTGACGCCGTCGAGCAGCCCGGCCGCGACCGCGTACGCGCCGGCGCCGTCGGTGAGCGCGTGGTGCAGTTTCAGCAGCAGCGCGAACTTCCCGTCCGGCAGCCCGGTGACGAGGGTCAGGTGCCACAGCGGCCGGGTCGTGTCGAGCGGCTCGGCGATCCACCGCGACGCGTACGCGGACAGAGGGTCCGGTTCGTACAGTGAGCTCAACACGACGTGGTGAATGTGGTCGCTCGCAACAAAACCGGGGTCGTCGCTCCAGCGGGCCGAGCCGGGCGGGAACAGTTCGGCGCGCGCCCGCTGGCGCAGCTTGGGCAACCGGGCGGCCCGCTGCGCGAGCAACGCCGTCAGCGCGGCCGGGTCGAGGTGGCCGCGGGCGGTGAAGGTGACCACCGCTCCCATGTGCATCGGGGTGGTTTCGCTTTCCAGGCACAGGAAAGCGACGTCGAGTGCGCTGAGCGGCGAGCCTGCCATGGGCGACCTTTCCGGGTTCGCGGGGGGCGCACGGCCACGTGCGTCGGAAGGGAAGGAACCCACTGCACCAGCCCGACATGACGGCCGGGTGGTCGAAGTGTTTCCACCACGCTAACGAGCGGCCCCGTTCATCCATTCGAGATACCCCGGGCCGCGGTGCCCGGGCTCACAGATCGAGAAGACGGTTCATTCCCCCGGAGCAGGCCGGGGTGCGTCCGCCTGGGCGACCGGCGCCCCCCAATCGGGGGTGAGCGCCACCTGCTTGCCGACGCGGCGCACCGGCAGGCCGTTCACCTGCCGCCGGCCGAGCCCCGGCCAGATTTCCGCGGCGTCCTTCGCCGCGGAGCGGATCGCGCCGCCGTCGAGCGTCGTGCGGGTCTCCGGGATTTCGCGGTCCGTCCACTGCACGACCAGCTTGAGCGGGCCGGCCGAGGGGAGCGGCCACAGGAAGACCTCGTGCTCGACGGCGAAGCGCGTGCCACCGACCGGCGTGGCCCGCAGCACCGGGGCCTCCGGCTCGGACGCGGACGGCACCGAGATCGTCTCGGAGCTCGCCCGGCTGCCGTCGGCGTAGAGCACGCCGATCAGCAGCCCGTTGTAGTCGGGCTTGCGCCGGTGGTCGATCAGCCCCTCGGCGGGGTCGTCGACCAGGCTGTCCCGCGAGTACACCGTGACGCGCAGGGTCAGCGCCTCCGGCCACACCTCGATGGCCCGCAGCGCGACCACCGTGCGTTCGGAGCGGCCCAGTGGCTGCGCCCACGGCAGCACCGCCGGGACGATGTGCTCGCGCGGGGGATCGGTCCAGTGCCGTCCGTTGAACGCGTAGAGCTCCTGCTCCGGGACGGGGAACAGGGGACGCTCGCGCGGACCGCCGGTGAAGAAGCTGCTCATCGGGCGGCCCGCGACACGCTGTCCGGCACCATGCGCCCACGGTAGGACAACCGCCCGGGAATTTCCGCCCCCGATCGGGCGTACGGCCCCTGCTTCCGGTGATCCCGGACACAAGGGCCGTACCCAGCGTGACCTGTCAATCGCTCAGTTTGAGTTCGCCGTTGCGCCGGGCGGTCTCGTCTTCGGCCGGCTTGCCCATGGCGTCCATGAGCTGCCGGGCCAGGCCGAGACCGGTCCCGCCGAGCGAGAGGGCCTTGGCGAACATGTCGGACATGCCGTCGGCGCCGTTGAGCACGACCATGTGGTCGACGTTGCCGAACGCGCTCGCGCCCGCCTCGACGATCTCCGGCCAGCGCTCGGCCAGCTGCTGCGCGACGACGGCTTCCTGGTTCTCCGCCAGCGCCGCGGCGCGCGCCTTGATCGCGTCGGCTTCGGCCAAGCCTTTCGCTCGGGCCGCCTCGGCTTCGGCGAGGCCGCGCGCCTTCGCGGCTTCCGCCTCGGCGAGACCGCGGGCCTTGGCCGCGGCGGCCTCGGCTTCACCGGTGGCCCGGGTCGCGCCCGCCATCGCCTCGGCGCGGGCCTTGGTGGCTTGGGCCTCGGCCTCGGCGGCGGTCTTGACGCGGGTGGCGTCCGCCGCGGCCCGCAGCTCGGTCTCCTTCGCCTCGGCCTGGGCCTTGGCGATCGAGGCGTCGCGGGCGGCGTCGGCGGTGGTGCGGGTGTCGTAGGCCTTCGCGTCGGCCGGCTTGCGGACCTGCGACTGCAGCCGCTGTTCGGCCAGCGCGGCCTCCAGCTCAGCGGCCCGGGTCTCCTGGACGACGACCTCCTGGCGCGCGGTCGCCTCGGCCAGCGGACCGGACTGCGACGCCTTCGCCCGCGCCTGGTCGACCTCGGCCTGGTAACCGGCCTGCTGGATCTGGCTTTCGCGGACGGCGGCCGCCTTCTTCGCGGCGGAGACCTGCTCGACCTCGGCGGCCTCCTGGTCCCGCTGCGCCTCGGCGATGCGGGCCGACGCGGCGACCGCGGCGGCGTGCGGCTTGCCGAGGTTGAGGATGTACCCGGACTCGTCGTCGATCTCCTGGATCTGCAGCGAGTCGACGATCAGCCCGAGCTTGATCATCTCGGTGGCCGAGGACTGGCGGACCTCGCCGGTGAGCGCGTCCCGGTTGTGGATCATCTCCTCGATGGTCAGCCCGCCGACGATCGAGCGCAGGTGGCCGGAGAAGAGCTCGTGGATGGTGTCGTTCATGCCCTTCTGCTGGTCCAGGAACCGGCGGGCGGCGTTGGCGATCGAGGCGTAGTCGTCCCCGACCTTGTAGATGACGACGGCCCGCACGGTGACCGGCAGCCCCTGCTTGGTGACGCAGGAGACCTGCAGGTTGACCCCGCGCGTGTCCAGCGACAGCCGCCGCGCGGTCTGGAACCCGGGGATGACGTTCACCCCGCGGCCGGTGATGATCTTGAAGCCCAGGCTGTCCGCGGTCTCGGCCCGGTCGACGCGGACCCCGAGCCCGGAGATGATCAGCGCCTCGTTCGGTTCGGCGACCTTGTAGAGCAGCCGCAGGATCCCGAAGACGACGATCAGGACGGCGATGACGCCACCGGCCGAGACCAGCAGGATTTCGACGAGACTCATGGCACCGACCCCCTCGCTTTTCTGTTGTGGGTGTGTTGGTGCCTCTTCGACGCCGTCAGCGGGTCAGCGGTTGCCACCGTTCGACGGGGAAATCGCGGCCGCGCCCCGGCGGAACGTCGCGAATGACTCATTCGGGACGTCCGAGGTCCCGAATGAGTCATTCGCGGCACCGGAAGCCGGGCGGAGCGGGGCCGCCGAGCCCGTCGTCAGCGGGTCAGCGGTTGCCACCGTTCGACATAAACCGTCCGCGGCGGTTCGAAGTCCACCACCAGCACCTGGGTGCCGGAGCTGAACGTCTCCTCCGGGTCCGCCGGGTACGCGTAGAACGCCTCCGTGCCGCCGCGGACGTTCAGCAGCACTTCGCCGATGAGGCCGGGGCCGATCGTGCCCGTCACGCGGCCTCGGCTGCCGATCATCCCCCGAAGCCCTTCAGCTTGACCTTGGAGTTCTTCGCCACGAACGTGCCCGGCTGCGGGTCCTGCTGGAACACGAAGTCGAACCCGCCGCCACCGCCGTTGCCGCGCCCGCGGCCGCCTTCGCGGTCGGCCTTCAGACCGGCCTGCTCCAGGATCTTCTGGGCGTCGTCGAACGAGCGGAACCGGACGTCCGGCACCTGGACCGCGTTGTTGACGAACACGCCGATCCGCTTGGCCTTCGGCTGGGCGTTCGCCGGCGGGTCGGTCCGGGTGACCGCGCCGGCCGGGACGTCCTGCTTGAACTCCTCGCCCGCCTGGAACGGCTCGAACCCGGCCTGCTGCAGCAGCTGGAAGGCCTCGTCCTTGGGCCGGCCGGTGACGTCCGGGACCGGCGGCAGCGGGATCGGGCCCTTCGACACGATGATCGTGACCTGGCCGCCGATGGTCAGCTGGCTGCCCGCCGACGGCGTCGTGCGGATGACCGCGCCCTGCGGGACCTCGGCGTCGAAGTCGTCGCCGCCGCGGACCGGGGTCAGCTGCGAAGCCTTGATCGCCTGCTCGGCGTCGGCGAGCGCGGTGCCCGGCTGGATGTCCGGCACCTGCGGGCGGCCCTTCGACAGCACCACCGACACCGTCGCGTTCGGCGACAGCGTGGTGCCCTCGGCCGGGTCGGCGCGCAGCACCGTGTTCGACGGTGCGGTGTTGTCGTACTCCTGGCTGAACTGCGGGTTCAGCTTCACCGCCCGCAGCGCGTCGCCGGCCGCGGCCTGGTTGAGCCCGACCAGCTTCGGCACCCGCGCGGTCTTGTCGCCGCCGGTGTCGGTCAGGATGAACGCGAACGCCCCGATCAGGCCGCCGAGCAGCAGCACCGCGGCCGCGATGACGAGGATCCGCTTGCGGTTGTCCTGCGGCGGCTTCTCCGGCTCGGGCCGGCTCCGGCGCCGCGGCGGGGGCGGCGCCACGGGCGGCACCCGGGTGGTCGCCGGCCCGGCGGCGTGGCTCAGCGCCCGCGTCACGTTCGGGCGGTGCACCGGCATCGTCTTCTCGGTGTCCGGCACCTGCGGGATCCGCGGCAGCGTGCGCTCGGTGTCGGCGAGGTCGCCCTGGCCGTGCGACACCGGGATCGGCACGGTCACCGGCAGCAGCCCCAGCTGGGCGCGCACCGCGGTCAGCTCGGTGAGGAACTCCCCGGCGTCGGCCGGCCGCAGCCGCGGGTCGCGGCGCGTCGCCCGGACGACCAGGTCGTCGAGGGCGGGCGGCAGGTCCGGGCGCAGCCGGCTCGGCGGCGGCACGTCGTCGTTCACGTGCCGGTAGGCGACCGAGATGGCCGTGTCCCCGGTGTAGGGGACCTGGCCGGTCAGCATCTCGTAGAGCAGGATCCCGGCCGAGTAGACGTCGCCGCGCGCGGACGCCGCGCCGGTTTCGACCTGCTCGGGGGCGAGGTAGGCGACCGTGCCGAGGATGACGCTCGAGCTGGTCGTGCCCGCGCTCGCCACGGCCCGCACCAGGCCGAAGTCCGCCACCTTCACCGCACCGCCGGTGTGCTGCCCGACCCGGCCGATCAGCACGTTCTCCGGCTTCACGTCCCGGTGCACCAGCCCGGAGGCGTGCGCGGCGGCCAGCGCCGACAGCACCGGCTCGGCGACGCTCAGCGCCACCGCGACGTCCAGCGGGCCCTCGTCGTCCAGCAGGTCGCGCAGCGTCCCGCCGTCCACCAGCTCCATCACCAGGAACGCCAGGCCCGACTCCGCACCCGGCGGCAGGTCGAAGCCCTGGTCGTGCACCGCCACGACGTGCGGGTGGTGCAGTTGCGCCGCGGACTGCGCCTCGCGCACGAACCGGTCCACGAACGACCGGTCGTCGGCGAAGCGCGGGTCCATGATCTTGATCGCGACCGGACGGTCCAGCCGGGTGTCCGTCCCCCGATAGACGGAAGACATTCCGCCGTGGGCGAGCAGCCGGTCCACCCGGTAGCGCCGCTCCAAGAGCGTGCCGACCAGGCTGGGTTGGGTGCGTGTCACGAGTATGGATCGTACGGAATCGCACACGCCTCGTGGAGGAGACCTCGCGGGTCACCCGTGCGCACTAGCGGGTGAGGGGACGGAATGTGGCACAGTGTCACCTGTGAGTGGGATTCCTGTCGCCGAAGACATCCTCGACACCGCCATCGCGGTCCTTCCGCTGGCGGAGGTGGCGACCGTCCTCGGGACTTCGGCCAACAAGGTGCGGCAGATGCTGCGCGACGGGCAGCTGATCGCGCTCAAGCGCGGCGGCGAACTGTGCGTGCCCAGCGATTTCTTCGTGAAGGACGGCGTCGTCAAGGGCCTGACCGGGACGATCACCGTGCTCGCCGATTCGGGGTTCTCCCGGACCGAGATGCTGCGGTGGCTGTTCACCGCGGACGACACGCTGCCCGGGAGCACGCCCATCAACGCCCTGCGGACCAGCCACGGCACCGAGGTCAAGCGGCGCGCCCAGGCGATGGCGTTCTGACCCGCAGCTCTTTCGGGGGTCCGGGTGGCGGAGCCCCCGGCCCGGGGCGAAGCCCCGGATGTCACTGCTGATACAGCTCGCCGCGGCGCTCAGCTGAACAGCCGCCGCGGCGATCAGGCACGCCGGCAGCGACCACGCGGCCAGTGGCCCGGCCAGCGCCGCGCCCGCGGCCAGCCCGGTGATCTTCACGCTCGCCGCCGTCGTGAACACCTGCGCGCGGACGTGCTCCGGTGCCTCCCGGTGGCGGATCGCGAACAACGCCGTGAGCTGCGGACCTTCGGCGACTCCGGCCAGTACGGCCGCGACGGCGACGCCGTGCCCGGTCGCGGCCACGAGGCAGCTCACGGCCAGCAGGAGGGCGCTCAGCCAGACGATCCGGTCGGGCGTCCACGGCAGCGGCTTCTTCGCGAAGACGGCGTTGGCCAGCAGGGAGGCCACGGCCAGGACGGCCAGCAGCAGGGCGCCGTCCGCCGGGCCGCGCAGGTGCGCCGCGCCCAGGAGGGGATAACAGACGGTGACCATGCCGATCCCCGCGCAGGGGATCGTCGAGGCGACGGTCGCCCGCCGCAGCGGCGCGTTGCGGACCAGGACCCGGAAGCCGTCCCTGAGGCGCGACTTCCTCGGCGTCCGCTTCGGCAGGAACCACGCCACGGGCATCGCCACGGCGACCATGCCGACCGCGGCGACCAGGCCGGCCGAGCCGCCGAGGAGCCCGGCGAGCCCGGGCCCGGCGAGGGCGGCGGCGGTGAACGTCATGGCGTCGAGCCGGCTGGCTTTCGGCAGCGCCGGCCCGGCGACGGCGGGCAGCTGCGCGGTCCAGCCACCGGCGATGGCGGGGTTGAGCAGCCCGGCGACGACCGCCACCCCGACGACGGCGAGTAGCGGCAAGTGCCCGAAGAGGGCGCTGACCAGCGCGATCCCGCCCGCGTACCCGCCCAGCGCGACGGCGAGCAGCCGCCCGGGGTGAGCGCTGCGATCCAGCAGGGCGCCGAACCCGGGCCCGCCCACGGCGGCGGCCGCGGTCAGCCCGGCGAGCAGGGCCGCGCCGGCGTGCGGGCCCGCGGTCATCCCGAGCAGCAGCAAGGCGGGACCGGACAGCTCGTCACCGGTCCGGGCGAGCGTGGCGCCGAGCAGGTAACGGCTTATCACTGTCGAGACGTTACAGTGAGGCATGGCCTTTCCGCACCGGGATTCCGTGCAGCGCGCTGTCGACCTGCTGAACGTCCTGCTGGTCCCGTCCCCCGACCCGGCCGCGGTGGCGCAGGTGCTGCGCAATCACGGCGAACCGGAGGTCTCGCTGTCCCCGGAGGACATCGCGGATTTGCGGGCGGCGGCCCGCGAGCTGCGCGAAGTGTTCGCGGCGCGCGACGTCGCTTCGGCGGCTTCGGCGCTCAACGCGTTGTTCGCGGCGTACGCGGGCCCGCCGCGCCTGACGAACCACGAAGAGGGCTACGGCTGGCACCTGCACGCGGACGCGGCCGACGACGGGCCGTGGGGAGCGTGGCTGGTGACGTCGTCGGCGCTGGGGCTGGCGTCGCTGCTGGCGGAGCGCCAGGGGGTGCCGGGCGGGCTGTGCGCGTCACCGACGTGCGGGAAGCCGTTCGCCCACACGGGCGGGGGAAGCCCGCGAAGGTACTGCTCGCCCCGGTGCGCGACGCGCGAACGCGTCGCCGCGCACCGGGCGCGCGGGCCGGGACCACGGGCGGGTCCCGGCCACCGGGCAACTCAGCCCTGGGTCTTGTCGCGCCAGGCGATCCAGGACTTCAGCGCGTCGAGGTCGTAGTCCGGGCCGCCGACGCCGACGGTGAACGTCGTGACGCCCAGCTCCAGGAGCTTCGGCCCCAGCTCGTCCGGGTCGCCCTGGACGCCGCACGAGCGCTCGATCTCGGCCGGGTCGCGGCCGACGTCCGCGCAGTGCTGGTCGAGGATCTTGACCTTGCGGCCGACGACCTCCGGGTCGCCGAAGCCGTGCCAGATGTCGCCGTGCTTGGCGACCAGCTTGAGCGTCTTCTTCTCGCCGCCGCCGCCGATGAGCACCGGGATCTTGCGGGTCGGTGCCGGGTTCAGCTTGCCCAGGCGCGACTCGATGCGCGGGAGGGACTCGGCGAGGTCGTCGAGCCGGCCGCCGGCGGTGCCGAACTCGTAGCCGTACTCGTCGTAGTCCTTCTCGAACCAGCCGGAGCCGATGCCGAGGATGAGCCGGCCGCCGGAGATGTGGTCGACCGTGCGGGCCATGTCGGCGAGCAGCTCGGGGTTGCGGTAGCTGTTGCAGGTGACGAGCGCGCCGATCTCGACCCGGGACGTCGACTCCGCCCACGCGCCGAGCATCGTCCAGCACTCGAAGTGCTTGCCCTCGGGCTCGCCGTACAGCGGGTAGAAGTGGTCCCAGTTGAAGACGATGTCGGCCCCGAGGTCTTCGGCGGCCGACGCGGTGCGCCGGATGCTGTCGTAGTCGGCGTGCTGCGGCTGGAGCTGCAGGCCGATCCGGATGCGTCGTTGGGTCATGATCGCAGCCTACGACCGCCGCGGAACGTCTCGCGCGCCCAGACCGCGGCCAATGGGGGTAGTGCGACCACCAGCCTCCGCGACTTCGGCACCACCGCCCGCCGCGTCAGGATGTCGTAGTCCAGGGCCACGATCTCGTCCAGGATGCCCTCGTACAACGTCAACGCCGTCCGCACGCACGGGCGCGATTCCGGACGCAGCAACGCCACCCCCGCCTCGGCCCGCCGGTACACCGCCCGGGTGCGCGCGACGAAGTACGCCAGCGCCGCCCGGATCCGCGGGTCCGGGGCGCGCCGCTCCAGCATCGAGCGCGAGACGCCGAACGCGGCCAGCTCGTCGAGCGGCAGGTAGAGCCGTCCCCGGTCGAGGTCCTCGCCGACGTCGCGGAGGAAGTTCGTCAGCTGGAACGCCTCGCCGAGCGCGATCGCGCCCGGCTCCGCGTCCGCCACGGCGCCCACCGTGCCGAACACCGGCAGCATCTGCAGCCCGATCACCGCGGCCGAGCCGTACATGTAGTCCCCGAGCTCGCCGAACGTCCGGTATTCGACCGGCGAAAGGTCCATCCGCATCGACTTCAGGAACGCGTCGAACAGCTCCCGTGCGAGGCCGTGGCGCCGCACGGTGTCCGACAGCGCCGCCAGCACCGGGTCGTCCGGCGTGCCGCCCGCGAAGACGACGTCGACCATCTCGCCGACCGCGTCCAGGGAAGCCGCCGGATCGCTGCCCGGTGCCGGGTTGTCGACCAGCTCGTCCGCCATCCGCGCGAAGCCGTACAGCGTGTGCGCCGCCGGCCGGGCGCGGGCCGGCAGCAGCCGCGTCGCGAGGAAGAACGTGCGGCCGTAGTGGGCGTTGATGCGGCGGCACTCGGTGTACGCCGCCCGCAGCTCCGGCGAACGGATGCCCGCCGCGTCGAGTTCGTTCACCGGCCGGTGATCCGTTCCGCCGCCAGCCGGCCGGAGATGAGCACCGGCGGGATGCCGACGCCGGGCGTGGTGCCGCAGCCGGCCAGCACGACGTTCCCGGCCGCGCGGACCAGGTTCGCCGGCCGGAACGGGCCGGTCTGGGTGAACGTGTGCGCCAGTGAGAACGGCGTCCCGGCGGTGAGCCCGCGCGCCGCCCAGTCCGCCGGGGTGATCGTCTCGTCGACGCTGAACTCGCCGCCGAAGCCGGTCAGCCCGCGCGCTTCCAGGGTCCGCAGCAGCTCTTCGCGGTACGGCCCGCGGACGCGCTCCCAGTCGATCGGCCCGCGGCGCAGGTTCGGCGCGGGCGCGAGCACCGAGACGATCTCTCCGCCGCGCCCGGCCAGCCCCGGGTCGGTCGCCGTCGGCCGGGTGACCAGCAGCGACGGGTCGCTCATCAGCTTGCCTTCGCGGATGATCTCGGCGAACGTCCGCTCCCAGGCGCCGCCGAAGAAGATGGTGTGGTGCCCGAGGTCCCACTTTTCGCCGGTCCGCCCGTGCAGGACGACGGCCGACGGCGAATAGCGCAGCGGCAGCGGACGGCGGGGCCGCGCGCCGAGGAGCCGGTAGGCCGTGCCGAGCTCGGTGGCCAGCACGACGGCGTCGCAGGCGATCCGCTCGCCCGAGCGCGTCCGGACCGCGCGCACCCGCGAATGCACCCGCTCGAGCCACGCGGCCTCGGTCCCGAACCGCACGTCCGCGCCCGCTCGCGCGGCGGCCCCGGTCATCGCCCGGCCGATCTCGCCCATCCCGCCTTCGGGGTAGTAGACGCCGCCGACGGTGTCCATGTAGGCGATGACGCCGTACGCGCCGATCGCGCGGGCCGGGTCGAGGCCCGCGTAGAGCGCCTGGAAGGTGAAGAGCCGCCGCACGCGCTCGTCGAGCAGGTACCGCCCGACGCGCGGGCCGAGCCGCCCGAAGCCGCCCAGCGCGGCCAGGCGGGCCAGCTCGGGGCGGGCCAGGTCGAGCGGCGAGTCGAAGTTCGCGGCCAGGAAGTGGTCCTTCTGCGCCGCGTACAGCTCGGTCAGCCAGCGGCGCAACGCCCGGTAGCCGGCTGCTTCGCGGGCGCCGGCGAAGGCGCGGATTTCGGCCTCCATCGCGTCGCCGTCGGTGCGCAGCGCCAGTGAACTGCCGTCGGCGAACCGCGCCTGGTAGGCCGGGTCGAGCCTGGTCAGGCGCAGGTTCTTGGCCAGCGGCTCGCCGACCGCGGCGAACGCCTCTTCGAGCAGTTCCGGCATGGTGAGCACGCTCGCGCCGGTGTCCACGGCGTTGCCGTCGAAGCTCTGCTGCCCGGCTCGCCCGCCCGGGACGTCCGCCTGTTCCAGCAGCGTGACCTGCCGTCCCGCGCCGAGCAGGTGCAGGGTCGCCGAAAGGCCGGCCAGTCCCGCGCCGATGACGACGACGTGGTCGGCCGGTGCGTCGAGCGTGCGCACGTCAGTACGTCCGCTGGGTGGCCTTGACGACCAGCCCGGTCAGCGCCGCGGGCGCGGGCTCGGCCAGGTGCGCGCGGTCCAGCGCGGCCATCGCCGCCGACGTCAGCTCGTCGATCCGGCGCTCGACCGCGTCGACCGCGCCGACCTGCTGCAACGCCATCCGGACGGTCTCGACGCCTTCGTCGGACAGGTCCGCGTCGCCGATCGCGTCCGCGATCACCGTGGCCGCGGCCTGCTCGTCCTTCTCGGCCGCGAGCTGCAGGCCGAGCGCGACGAGCAGGGTGCGCTTGCCCTCGCGCAGGTCGTCCCCGGCGGGCTTGCCGGTGACCGACGGGTCGCCGAAGACGCCGAGCAGGTCGTCGCGCAGCTGGAACGCCACGCCGACCTCGCCGCCGAACTCCAGCAGCGTGGCGATCAGTTCCGGCGACGCGCCGCCGAGGGCGGCGCCCAGGTGCAGCGGCCGCTGCACGGTGTAGGCGGCGGTCTTGAGCCGGTCGATCTTGAGCGCGGCCTCGACCGAGGCGTCCCCGGTGGCCTGCGTGCGGACGTCGAGGTACTGCCCGGCGAGGACTTCGGTGCGCATCGCGCGCCAAGCCGGGCGCGCCGCGGCGAGCGTCTCCGCGGGCAGGGGCGCGTCCGCGAACATGTCGTCGGCCCAGGCCAGCGCCAGGTCGCCGACCAGGACCGCGGTGGCCAGGCCGAACGTCGCGGGGGAGCCGAGCCAGCCGCGGTCGGCGTGCAGCTTCGCGCCCGCGATGTGCACCGTCGGGTTGCCGCGGCGGGAGTCGGAGGAGTCGATGAGGTCGTCGTGGATCAGCGCGCACGCCTGGATCAGCTCCAGGCTGGACACCGCCTGCAGCACGCCCTCCGCGTCCGGGCCCGCCGGGTCGCCGCCCGCGCCGCGCCAGCCCCACCAGGCGAACGTCGGGCGCAAGCGTTTGCCGCCGCCCAGCACGAACCCGCGCAGCGCGTCGATCCCGGCGGCCACGGTGGGCTCGGTGGCGAGGATCGCGGTGCCCGCCCGATCGAGGAACCCGGCCAGCGCGCGCTCGACGTGGGCGGGCAGGTCACTGTCGGCGGCGGGCGCGTTCATCCCGCCATCCTCGCCGAACCCGCGCAGGCGGGGCCCGCCGGGGCCCCCGGATGTGGCGAATCAGACTCCGGCCGTGGCCGGGGCCCAGAACGGCCCGGTGAGGCCCGCCTCGGCGAAGTAGGCGACCGCGCTGTCCGGTTCTCGCCGCCGGTAGCCGCGCTCGAGCCGGCCCGCGTACCAGCCGCGGGCGAGCCGCCAGAGCGTGACGAGATCCATGACGTACCCCTTGGCCTGCGCGGTCGCCGCGAGCCAGGCGTCCACACAGGACTCGCAGCAGAACAGCCGCTGGTGGCCGCAGGTGTGCAGCACGTCGTCCCACATCCGCGCGGCGGGGACGAGGAAGTGCGCCACCTGCGCGCCCTCCGGCGGCGCCGTGCGGTTCACGACCAGGGCGTGCGGCTGGGCGCAGCCGGGGCAGCGGGTGGCGACCAGCACCTCGGGCTCGTCGTCGACCAGGTGGGGGATGGCGAACGAGTCCCACGCGCAGCCGCCCCACCAGAGCGTGTGCGAGCCCATCACGGAGAACCCGAGCGGCTTCGCCGCGAACGGGTGGGCCAGCACGACGTGCTCGCACTCGTCGAGCACCAGGTGGTGGGCGTCGGCGAGGCGGTGCAGCGCCTGCTTGGCGACGGCCAGGGACCCGCCCGCGGCGTCGGCCAGCTCCGGCCCGGTCGGCGCGCGGCCGCGGTCGGCGAAGGCGTGGTAAACGGCCAGGCGCACGTCTTCGTCCCAGCTCGCGTCGTCGTACCTCATCGCTCACTCCTGTATCGAGTCTAGAGCCGGGACCCTTAACATTCGAGGTATGACGTCGGTGATCGAGCGGTTGCGAGGAGACGGGCCGAAGTTCTCCATCGAGTTCTTCCCACCCCGGGACGCGGCGGACGAGGCCGTCCTGTGGAAGGCCATCCGGGAACTCGAGCCGTACGACCCGGCCTACATGTCGATCACCTACGGGGCCGGCGGCTCCAGCCGCGACGGCACGGTCCGCAGCATCGCCCGCGTCGCGACCGAGACGACGCTGGTGCCGATGGCCCACCTGACCGCGGTCAACCACTCCGTCGCCGAGCTGCGGAACGTGATCGGCTGGTACGCCTCGGTCGGCGTCCGCAACATCCTCGCGCTGCGCGGCGACCCGCCCGGCGACGTCTACGGCGAGTGGATCCCGCACCCCGAAGGCCTCACCTACGCCGAAGAGCTGGTGCAGCTGGTCCGCGAGCTGGGCGACTTCTGCGTCGGCGTGTCGGCGTACACCTACGGCCACCCGCGTTCGTCCGACCTCGAGTCGGACACGAAGTACCTGGTCCGCAAGCTGCGCGCGGGCGCGGACTTCGCGATCGCGCAGCTGTTCCACGACCCCGAGGACTTCCTGCGCCTGCGCGACCGGGTCGCCGCGACCGGCTGCGACGTGCCGGTGCTGCCCGGGGTCATGCCGCTGACGACGATGCGGACCCTGCAGACGACGATCAAGCTGTCCGGCGCGCCGGCCCCCCGCAAGCTCCTGGACCGGCTCGAACCGCTGGCCGACGACCCCAAGGCGTTCCGCGCGGCGGGCATCGACGTCACCACGGAGCTGTGCGAGAAGCTGATCGCCGAGGGCGTGCCGAACCTGCACTTCTACACGTTCAACCGGTCGAAGGCGACGCGCGAGGTGATCGCCCGGCTGGGCCTCGTCCCGGCCCGTGCTTAAGTACGTACCACCAGGTACGGGTGGCCCGGTAGCGTGCCGGACATGGCTTCTACTGCTTCCGAAGGCGTGCACGAAATCTGTGACCGGTACGTCGACGACTACGCGGCCGCCGACCCGGTCGCGGCGACCGCGCACGGGATCGCCGGCCACGACCACCGGCTGACCGACTACTCGGCGGACGGGTACGCCGAGCGCGCCGGCCTGGCCGCGCGGGCGCACGCCGCCGTCACCGCCGCCGAGCCGCGGGACGCCGCCGAGCGCGCGGCGAAGGCCGTGTTCACCGAGCGCGTCGGCCTGGAGCTGGAGATCCACGAGGCCGGCCTGGACGTGGCGAGCCTGAACGTCATCTCCAGCCCGGTGCAGGAACTGCGGATGGCGTTCGACCTGATGCCCCGGGAAACCGAGCGGGACTGGGCGGTCCTCTCGGACCGGATCGCCGAGGTCCCGCAAGCGCTGGCGAACATCCGCAGCGGCCTGCTTTCGGCGTCCGACGCGGGGCACGTCGCGGCGCTGCGGCAGGTCGCGAAGGTCGCGGAGCAGTGCGAAACGTGGGCGGGGCTGAAGGAGGAGACGGGCTTCTTCACCGAGCTCGCCGGCGGCGCGGCGCCGGAGGGGCTGCAGGCCGACCTCGGGCGTCACGCGCGGGCCGCCGACGAGGCGTTCGCGGAGTTCGCCGGCTTCCTGCGGGCCGAACTGGCCCCGAAGGCCCCGGTCAAGGACGCCGTCGGCGAGGACGTCTACCGCCTGTGGTCCCGGTTCTTCGTCGGCGCCACGCTGGACCTGCGGGAGGCGTACGACTGGGGCTGGGCGGAGTTCGCCCGGATCGAGGCCGAGATGCGCGCGGTGGCGAACCGGATCAAGCCGGGCGCGTCCGTCGCGGAGGCCGCGGCCGCTCTCGACGCGGACGCGCGGTACCGCATCCGCGGCCGCGCGGAGTTCGAGGCGTGGATGCAGCGCCTGTCCGACGACGCCCTGGAGTCGTTGCGCGGCAAGCACTTCGACATCTCCGACCGGGTGATGGCCCTGGAGTGCAAGATCGCCCCGCCCGGAGGCGGCGTCGGCGCGTACTACACGGGACCGAGCGAGGACTTCGTGCGGCCGGGCCGCATGTGGTGGTCCCTCCCGGCGGGCCGTGACGAATTCAGCACCTGGCGCGAGACGAGCACGGTGTACCACGAGGGCGCACCGGGTCACCACCTCCAGATCGCGACGGCGGTGGACCAGTCGGGCGGGCTGAACAAGTACCAGAGGCTGCTGGCGTTCACCTCGGGCCACGCGGAGGGCTGGGCCCTGTACGCGGAGCGCCTGATGGAGGAACTGGGCTACCTCGCCGACGACGGCGACCTGCTGGGGATGCTGTCGGAGCAGCTGTTCCGCGCCGCCCGCGTGGTGGTGGACCTCGGCATGCACCTGGAGCTGGGGATTCCGGCGGGAACGGGCTTCCACGAAGGCGAGCGGTGGACGCCGGAGCTGGGCCTGGAGTTCATGCTCACCCGCACGATCACGGACCAGGCCCACATCCGCGACGAGATCGACCGCTACCTGGGCTGGCCGGGCCAGGCCCCGGCGTACAAGATCGGCGAGCGCCTCTGGCTGACGGCCCGCTCCGAGGCCCAGGCCCGCGCCGGAGCGGGGTTCGACATCAAGCGGTTCCACACGGAGGCGCTCAAGCTGGGCGGGATGGGCCTGGACACGCTGCGGGAACAGCTGTCCCAGCTGGACTGAGCACTCGGGGGCGGGGCCACCGTAAACCGGTGGCCCCGCTTCGCTTCTCCCCGATAGGTTTCCTCCGTGCGCCGAATCCTCTTCGTCACCCCACCGCCTCGCGCCTGAGCGGGGTGGTCCTCCGCCGCGTGGCCTTCGGGGCCCGCGGCTGATTCGTGGTGCGCACTCACCCCGCGTCGTCGATCTCCGTTTTTCCTTCGACGCAGGAGCGTTCCCTTGGTGTCTCTGTCCACGCGCGCCCATTCTTCGGCCGCGCTCGTTCTCGCCGGTGTCCTCTGGGGCACCGGTGGCCTCGCCGGCTCGCTGCTTGCCCGGCGGGCCGGCCTCCATCCGCTCGCAGTCGCCGACTACCGGCTGCTCGTCGGCGGCGCCGTCGCGACCCTCCTCCTGAACGGCCGTTCCCTTCCCCGCACCGCGGAGGCCGCCCGGCGCGTCCTGGCCGTCGGCGGGCTGTTCGCCCTCTTCCAGGCGAGCTACTTCGCGGCCGTCGCGCTCAGCTCGGTGAGCGTCGCGACCATGACCACGATCGGCGCCGCGCCCGTCTTCGTCACCCTCGCGTCAGTGCGGAAACTCCGCCGCTGGACGCTGGTCTCGGTGACGGGCACCCTCGCCGGACTGGTGCTGCTCCAGTGGTCACCGGGCGAAGCGATCTCGTTCGGCGGCCTCGGTTTCGCGCTGCTCGCGGCGGCCGGTTTCGCCACCCTCACGCTGGTCACCGCGAAGCCCGTCGAAGGCCTGGACCCGCTGTCGACGACGGGGTTCGGCTGCCTCGCCGGCGGCCTGCTGCTCCTGCCGGCCGCGAGCTGGTCGGGCATGGCGGTCCCGCTGCACGCGGACGTCCTCGCGATCGTCTGCTACCTCGGCGCTGTCCCGACAGCGCTCGCGTACGCCGCGTACCTGCGCGGCCTGGCCGATGCGCACCCCGTGCTCGGCTCGCTCTCGGCGGTCCTGGAGCCGCTGACGGCCGCGGTGCTCTCCGCCGCGCTGCTCGGTGAGCGGCTGAGCGTCACGGCCTGGTGCGGCGCCGCCGTGCTGGTCGCGGCGCTGGTCGTCGGCTACTGGCGGCCCGAGCCGCGGTGAGGGCTTGCTGCCCCTCGGCTCAGCGCGGGTCGAGGGGCAGCGCCCGCCCCAGGATCGCGAACGGCCGCGGGTCGCCGGCGAAGTGGTAGTCGCGCAGGACGTCGACGAAGCCGGTGCGGCGGTAGAGCTTCCACGCCCGGCTCGTGCCCTCGGGCGTCGACAGCAGCACGTTCGCGCTCGGGACGCCTTCCAGGAGGCTGCGCAGCAGGTCCTCGCCGATCTGGTGGCCCTGGTTCTCCGGCCGGACGTGGATCTCGGTCAGCTCGAAGTAGTCCGACAGCCACCGGTCGGCCTCGGCGGCCCCGGACCGGCGGCTCAGGCCGTGGCGCACCTGCTCGTGCCACCACTGACCGGCCCGGCCGCGGTAGCCGTAGGCCACGCCGAGCAGGACGTCGTCGGCGTCGAGCGCGGCCATGCAGCGCCAGCCCTCGCGCAGCGCGTGGGTGAGCCACATCGGCGCGCGCTGCTCGGCGGTGCCCGCCGGGTACCGCATCGCCCGGACGTAGATGTCGAGCGCTTCGGGCAGGCGGGCGCGGAACTCGTCCGCGGAGAGCTGGACGTACCGGGAGCAGCCGGCGGGCATCGCGGTCACGGCTGTCCATCCTCCTCCGCGCCGCCGAGCGCGCCCGGGGTGCCCCCGGTCAAGGCGACCAGCCCGGCGAAGGTCGTGGGGAAGACGGCCTTCGGGTGCCCGGCGGCGGCCCAGACGACGTCGTGCTCGCGCAGCGCGGTGTCGACCAGGGTCGGCAGCGGCGACGGGTGCCCCACGGGGGCGACACCGCCGATCGGCTGCCCGGTGTGCGTCCGCACGAAATCGGGGTCGGCCTTGCCGATTTCGCCCCCGGCCAGCCGTTCGAGGGTCGCCGGATCGGCGCGGTGGGCACCCGAGGTGAGGGCGAGGAGCGCTTTTTTGTCGGACCCCAGGCGGAAGATGAGGCTGTTGGCGATGGCCCCGACGGGCACGCCGAGTGCCTCGGCCGCCTGAGCGGCGGTCCGGACCTCGGCGGGCAGGACACGGATGCCCTCGGCGGCGCCGCGCTGCCCGGCTTCGGCCAGCGCGGCCGCCACCTTGGCGACGGCGGGGTGCTCCAGCGAACTCATGAACCTATGAGATCACGGCACCGACCTGGTGTCCCGCACCACGCCCCCTGGGGTTGAGCGGGCACCGGGTCGGGGGTTACTCTGGAAATTGTTCGAACAGGCGTTCGACATCGGTGAGTGGGCACCGGTCAGGTGCCCGGGGCTCACCCGCGCAGGAGGAGGGTCGCCATGTCCGTCAAGGTCGTGTCCCCCACGGATCCCGGGCAGCCGGAGCTGCCCATGTCGCTGCGCCCGCAGCCGTCCCCGGCCGGTGCCCGGCGCTCCCGGCAGTGCGTGTCGCCGGCAGCGGAGTCGCGGCAGCGCCCTGCGTCGGCGGTGGATTCCCGGCAGCCGCAGCTGCCGATCGCCCTGTGCACCTCGGGAGCCGAGCTTCCGGCCCCGGAGATTCCCGAGCAGACCCGCCCGGCGGACATCGACTCCGGCCGGCCTGTCGCGGATTCGAGGCAGCTCGAGCTGTCGGCTGCGGAGCCGTCCGGGCAGCCGGTCGCGCCGCCCGCCTCCGGCCGGCCCGCCGCGTTCGAGCCGCAGCCGGTGGCGCCGTCTTCTGCCGGCTCGGGCCAGTCGGTCGCGCAGCCGCAGTCGGTGGCACCGTCCGCTTCCGTTCAGCCCGCCGCGTTGGCGGAGGCATCGCAGCCGGAGCTGCAGCAGCCTGCTGTCGCCGAGCCTGGGCGGCTTGAGCTGTCGGCCGCGGAGCCGGCCGGGCAGCCGGTGGCACCGTCCGTTGCCGGTTCCGGCGAGCCCGCCACGCTGGCGGATGCGCCGCAGGCCGAGCCGCGGCCGGTCGTGTCGTCCGCTGCCGGCTCCGGCGAGTTCGCCAAGCCGCAGGCCCAGCCGCCCGTGGCCGATCTGCCGGCTCCCGGAGCCCCGGCCGCCGGTGCGCCCGAACTCCCCATGGAGCTCCGCCCGCCCGGCGCCGACTCCGACCAGTCGCAGCTGCCCATGTCCCTGCGCCCGCCCGCGTCGCCGGCCGCCGCCGGGTTGCTGGCCCAAGCGCGGCGGGGGCTGGCCGAGGCCGCTCAGGAAACCCGGCCCGCCGAACGCTTCATCGGTGCCTACCTCGCCGCCCTTCGCGGGGCCGCCGCCGTGCTCGCCGCCCGGGGGCGGCCGCACCGGGGGCGGGCCCGGCCCGCCAGCACCTGGGTGCTGCTCGACTCCGTCGCCCCCGAGCTGCGCGAATGGTCCGCCTTCTTCGCCAGCAACTCGGCCACCCGCGCCGCCGCGCAGGCCGGGATCACCGGGAAGGTCACCGCCGAGTCCGCCGCCGGGCTGGTCGGGGCCGCCACGCCGTTCCTCGAGCTCGTCCGCCGTCTCGTGCACGGCCTGCCGATCACCGGGGAAGCCCATGTCGCGTGAGCACGGCCCGGTCGACCAGGGGCGGTTGCTCACGGCGTTGGGAATCGAAGGCAGGCTGCTCGCCGAAGCGGTGCACGCGGCGCCGACCGAAGCGCCGGTGCCCGCTTGTCCCGGCTGGTCGCTCGGCGAGGTCGCCCGGCACGTCGGGAGCCTCTACCGGCTGGTCCGGCGCCGGCTGACCGACGGCCGCAGCCCCGAAGACTGGCCACGCGAGCCCGAGCCGGGCCAGAGCCTGCGCGCGTTCCTGGAGGAGGGCCTCACCGAACTGCTCGACGAGCTCGCCGCGCACGACCCGGAGGACCGCGCCGACACCTGGTGGCCGGCCGACCGGACCTACGGGTTCTGGCGCCGGCGGATGCTGCACGAGACGGTCGTCCACCGGGTGGACGTCGAGCAGGCGTCGGGCGCCGAGCCGCGCGGCGTGCCCGAAGACGTCGCGATCGACGGCATCGACGAGGTGCTCACCCTGTGGTTCGGGCAGAAGCTCCCGATGCTCGGCCTGACCGGCACGAAGGCGGGCTCGGTCGGCGTCCGCGCCGGCGCGCACAGCTGGATCGCGCGGGCCGGTCCCGTCACGACCGAGGCCTGGCGCTGTTCGGCCGCGGAGGCCGAGGCCGCGGACGACGTCGTCACGGCCAAACCCGCGCAGATCTACCTGTGGCTCTGGGGCCGCGCGTCCCTGACCGCGGTGACCGTGCGCGGCGTGCACGACCAGGCGGCCCAGCTCTGGGCGCTGCTGCGGCTCGCGACCCGATGACCCGGCCGGTGGGGAAGCCGAACCGGAATTGTCGGAGGTGGCGGTTAGCCTGCGGCGCATGACCACGCGCCTGGTGAACCTGGTGATCGACGCGGCGCGGCCGGAAGTCCTGGCGGACTTCTGGGCCGCGCTGCTCGGCTGGCACGTCGCCGTCGAGGAGCCCGGCGAGATCGACGTCCGGGCTCCGAAAAGCGACGGCTGGGACCTGGACCTCGTCTTCGTGCCGGTCCCCGAACCCAAGGAGGTCAAGAACCGCATCCACCTGGACCTGGCGAGCACGACCCCGGAGCACCAGGCCGAGCTGGTGGCGCGCGCCCTGGAGCTGGGCGGCCGCCGGGTCGACGTCGGCCAGGGCGACGTGCCCTGGGTGGTGCTCGCGGACCCGGAAGGCAACGAGTTCTGCGTCCTCGAACCCCGCGAGCGGTACGCGGACACCGGCGCGGTGGCGTCGATCCTGGTCGACGCCCGCGACCCGGAGCTCCTGGCGGGCTTCTGGGCGGGAATCACCGGCCGCCCGATCCAGGCCCGCGAAGGTGACGTCCTGGTGGGGCTGCGCGCGCCGTCCGGCCGGGGGCCGTGGCTGGAGTTCCTGCGCAACGACGACGTCAAGAGGGGCAAGAACCGCGTGCACCTGGACGTCGCGCCCCCGGCGGAGGCCGATCACGCCGCAGCGGTGACGCAGGTCATCGCGGCCGGTGCGGCGCCGGCGGACCTGGGCGGTCCCGCGCTGCCGTGGCGGGTGCTGACCGATCCGGAGGGCAACGAGTTCTGCGTGCTCACCCCGCGCTGACCCAGCTTGGGGATCATGGAGATCTTCGACTGGCAGGGGCGCCGGATCGCCTGGGATCGCGCCGGATCGGGGCCCGCGGTGGTGTCGCGCACGACTACGGCGGCGCGGTTTCCCTGCGCGCCCACCTGGTCACCGGCGTACCGTACGCGTCGCTGCTGATGGCCGACGCCGTGGCTCGGACCGGAGGGGCAGCCGGCGTTCTACCGCCAGATCGCCGCGTACGACGAGCACTATTTGGTCGAGAACGAGGATCGGCTGGACCGGATCGACCTGCCCGTGCGCGTGCTGTGGGGCGTCGAAGACACGTGGATCCCGCAGGCCACCGGCGACCGGCTCGCCGCCGCCATCCGTGGCGCGGCGTTCGCCCCGGTCGCGCTGGCCACCGAGCTGCGGTCCTGGCTGAGTGTTTCGGCGGCGTTGCCGGGTCGCGTCGAACGCTGACCTGCGCGAAACACCGGCGTCCTGGAGCGGCAACAACCCCGGGGGACCGTGGGGGCATGGAGACTTCCAGAGCGTTGCCCCAGCCGGGCCGGACGGCCGTCGCCGAGGAGCCGGCGGCGCCGTCGGCGTGGCGGGTGCGGATCCGGATGCACGACCACCCGGGCACCCTCGCCCGCATCGCCATCCGGCTCGCCGACCTCGAGTGCAACATCCTCGGTCTGTCCGTGCTGCCGGTGCCGGGCGGAGTGCTCGACGAGATCGTGCTGCGCCCGGCGACCGGCCTGCCCCGGCGGCACCTGGTCGACGCCATCCGCGCCGAGGGCTGCGAGTGCACGGCGATCATCGACGCCGACGTCCACGAGCTCGTCGACCCGTCGGCATCGACGCTGCTCGCGGCCCGCCGCGCGATCGACGACCCGGCGCGCCTGGCGGAAGTGCTGAAGGACGTGCTGGCCGCGGACGTCGTCACGCTCGTCCCAGCCGCCGAGGCGAACCCGGCGCGCACGGAGAGCGGGCACCGGGCGGTGTTCGCGCTGACCGACGGAGGCGCGCTGGTGGCGCGCCGCCAGTGGGCGCCGTTCGTGCAGCTGGAGCTGACCCGCGCCGAAGCGCTGGTGACGCTGCTGGCGGCAGCGGCCCGGAACGCGGCCGGCCCGGTGGTCCTCGACCGCCCGGACGGCGCGGCGATCGTCCTGCGCAAGGGCGTCCCCGGCGACGCCGACGCGGTGGCCGAGCTGCACCGACGCTGTTCGATGGCGACGTTGTTCCGCCGCTACCACACGGGGGTGCGGACGGTCCCGCGCCGCCGCCTCCACCGGCTGCTGGTGCCCCCGCGCGGCACGAGCGTGCTGGCGGTGTTCGGCCGCGAGGTGATCGGCCTGGCCCAGCTCATCCCGACGCTGACCGGCGGAGCGGAGATTTCCCTGCTGGTGGAGGACGACTGGCAGCAGCAGGGAATCGGAACGGCCCTCCTGGCGCGGCTCGCGGTGCTGGCGGAGGCCCAGGGCATCAGGGAGCTGTCCGCCGAGTGCTTGGCGGGCGACGACATCCTGCCCCGCACGGCGGCCCGCGCCGGCCTGCGCACAGAACGCAGCATCGACGACGGCGCCCGGCTGAGGCTGTTCTTGCCGGCGTGAGCCGTCAGCGCTTCCAGAACCAGTCTTTGCCGCGCGCCTCACGCAGGGCGGTCTTCTTGCGCTCGGCGGTGAGCCGGTCGAGGTAGAGAACGCCGTCGAGGTGGTCGGTTTCGTGCTGCAGGCACTGGGCCAGCACGTCTTCGCCTTCGACCTCGATGGGCTCGTTGTGGACGTCGACGCCGCGCACCTTCGCGTGTTTCGCGCGCTTGGTGGGGAACCACAGTTCCGGCACGGACAGGCAGCCTTCGTCGATCTCGTGTGTCTCTTCGGACAGTTCGACGATCTCGGGGTTGATGACGTACCCGGTCAGCCCGGCAACGTCGTAGCTGAAGACGCGAAGCCCCACGCCGATCTGCGGCGCGGCCAGCCCCGCGCGCCCGGCGGGCTTGACGGAGTCGACCAGGTCCCGCACGAGCGCCTCGAGCTTCTCGTCGAACACGGTGACCGGATCGCAGACGGACTTGAGGATCGGATCCCCGAAATAGCGCAGTTCGCGCATCGCCATGAGCAGAACATCCTTCGTGCGTGTCGGACTGGCAGCTTAGGGCAGCGAGGAAGCCGATCGCGCGGGAATCGCCAACCAGCCTCGCTTGCCGACGGCTTGGGTTGCGCTGCCTGGGGTCGAGGGTGGAGTGCGCGGTGCGGCGGACCGACCGGCTTCGGCGTGATGGGTGCGGCGCGGCGGGTCGGCTTCGGCGGGATCGGCGGGCAATCGCGGCGGCGGTGAAGGGCCGGGCTGGCGATTCCAGCCCGCTCGCCCGGCCTGCCCGGGCTCGGCGGCCCGCCCTGGTCTAGGCGCGTAGGCGCAGGCCGGAGGGGGTGGCTCGGAAGCCTGCCTCCTGCAACACCTCCGCCAGCTCCGAGGTCAGGGCCTGCTCGCCGTCCGCGCGTTGGACCGACAGCTGACCCAGCCAACCTTCGCGGACCGCTGCCGACAATGCCTGGGCCGCCTCTGCGAGTGGCTGGCGCTCCTCTGTGAAACTCAGCAGGGATCGGCCTCCTCTCTCCACGTACAGGGCCGGGACTCCGTCGACCAGGACCGCCAGTGCGCCCGCCTTGCGGGCGGGGCGGTGTTTCGTGTCGCCCGTTGCCGCCGGCCAGGGGAGGGCTGCGCCGTACGGTTGGGCCGGGTCCGCCGCCGCCAGGACTACTGGGCGGCCCGGGGCCGGGCGGCCTGGGCCGGACAGGGCGCGCAGGCGGTCGACCGCGCCCTTCGCCGCGAACTGGGCCGCGCCGAGGCCCTCCACCACGTAGCCGCGGATCACCTGGCCCGTGTCCTCCATGCCGCGCAGGACCTTGTAGATCCCGGAGAACCCACCCGTGACGCGTTCGGTGTCCAGTGCGCCGCGGGTGAGGACGCCGTGGCGCTCCAAGAACGCTTCCGTCCTCGCGTGGGCGCGGCGGGTTGCGTCGGTTTCCCGGGGTGGGGTCAGTGCCCAGCGGCCCGCGACCGTCGGCGGGCCGGATCGCGATGGCATCTGGGGCCGCCCCGCCCGCAGCCGTGCGTAGCGGCCGCGAGGCGCCTGGCGACGGGGCTTGTGGGCGCCGTGCCCGGCGACCTGTGCCCGCAGTGGGCCGAGGGTGTCGCCTGTGACCAGCCCGGCCCAGACCAGGTCCCACAGCGCCGCCACGACTTCGGCGTCGTTGGGGGCCTTGTCCACCAGCACCGTCGCGCGGTCCACCAGCTGGCGGAAGAACAGCGCGCCACCCTCCAAAGTGGACACGATCGCGTCGTGCAGCGGGCCGGTCGGGATGTCCTCGACGACTTCGGGCAGCAGGAGATCGGCCACGTCGGTCGGGGCCAGCGCGATCCAGCCGTCGCCGCCGGACAGGGCGCCGCAGCCCGCCCACGTCACTTCGCCCGCCGTCGTCAGCTCGTCCAGCAGGGCGGGGGAGTAGCCCGGCAGCCGTCCAGGCAGGATCAGCGACTCCACCGCGCTCGCCGGCAACGGCGCCCCGGCGAGCTGCTCGACCACCGACAGCACGTCGTCCGCTGTCGGGGCCGCCCGGACGCGGCCGCCGAACCCGTGCCACGCGGGCAGGAACCGGCCCAGCGCCGCCGGTTCGACCGGTTCGACTTCGGCGCGCAGCTTCGCCAGCGACGCCCGCCGAAGCCGGCGCAGCACCGCCGCGTCGCAGTACTCGACTCCGACGCCGTGGGTTTCGGGATGGCCGACCGGGCTCAGCTCGCCGCGGACCAGGCGGCCTTCCCCGGTCATCCGGTCGAGCACGCCGGTGACGACCGCCGTGCCGAGCCCGAACCGCGCGGCCGCGTCCGCCGCCGCGAACGGGCCCCGGCCGCGGGCGTAGCGCGACAGCAGGTCCCCGAGCGGGTCCGCCACCGGTTCGGTGAACGCCTCGGGCACGCCCACCGGCAGCGCGGTGCCCAGCGCGTCACGTACCCGGCCGGCGTCCTCGATCGCCAGGAACCGTTCCGCGCCGCCGATCCGCACCCGGATCGCCCGCCGGGCCGCTTCCAGCTCGGTGAGCCACTCGGCCTGGATCCCGCGTTCCGCGGCCTCCTCGACGGTCAGGTCGCCGAGGAACCGCAGCAGGTCGGCGGCGTCCTCGGCCGAGCGGGCGTGCCTGTCCGGATCGAGCCGCTGCAGCGACCGTTGCACTTCGGCGACGGCTTCGGGATCCAGCAGCTCGCGGATCGCCTCGGTGCCCAGGAGCTCGGCCAACAGCGCCGAATCCAGCGACAGCGCCGCCGCCCGCCGCTCGGCCAGCGGTGCGTCGGTCTCGTACAGGAACATCCCGATGTAGCCGAAGAGCAGGCTGCGCGCGAACGGCGACGCGGCCGGCGTTTCGACCTCCACCAGCCGGACCTTGCGGGCCCGGACGTCGGCCATCAGCTCACGCAGGCCGCTCACGTCGTAGACGTCCTGCAAAACCTCCCGCATGGCCTCGAGCACGACCGGGAACCGCTCGTACTTCGCCGCGACCGACAGCAACTGTGACGCGCGTTGCCGTTGCTGCCACAGCGGAGTCCGCCGCCGCGGATCCCGGCGGGGGAGCAGCAGCGACCGGGCCGCGCACTCCCGGAACCGGGCAGCGAACACGGCCGAGCCGCCGACTTCGGCGACGATCAGCTGCTCGACCTCCTCGGGGTCGAGCAGCACGTCGTCCGCGCCGATGGTGACTTCGCCACCGTCAGCGTCCAGGGCGTCCGGCAGCCGCAGGACGATGCCGTCGTCGGAGTGCGCCACCTGCGCGTCCACCCCGCGGTTTTCCCGCAGCCGCGCGGCGATCGCGAGGGCCCACGGCGCGTTCACCTGCGCGCCGAACGGCGAGTGCACGACGATCCGCCAGTCGCCGAGCTCGTCGCGGTAGCGTTCCAGCAGGATCGTCCGGTCGTTCGGGACGTGCCGGGTGGCGGCCTTCTGCTCGGCGAGGTAGGCGAGCAGGTTGTCGCACGCCCGCTCGTCCAGCCCCGCCGCCTCGGCCCGCTCGCGCGCCTTCTCATCGTCCGAAGTGGACAGTTCGCGGACGAACTTCCCGAGCGCCCGGCCCAGTTCCAGCGGGCGGCCCGGCGCGTCACCCTTCCAGAACGGCATCCGCGCCGGTTCGCCCGGCGCCGGCACCACGATGACGCGGTCGTGCGTGATGTCGGTGATCCGCCACGACGACGTGCCGAGCAGGATGGTGTCGCCGACGCGCGACTCGTACACCATCTCTTCGTCGAACTCGCCGACGCGCGAGCCGGGCTTGTCGTCCGCGCCCGGCGTCATGACGGTGAACAGGCCGCGGTCGGGGATGGTGCCGCCCGACGTGACGGCCAGCCGCTGCGCGCCGGGCCGCCCGCGCAGCTCGCCGCCGATGCGATCCCAGGTGATCCGCGCCCGCAGCTCGCCGAACTCCTCGCTCGGGTAACGGCCGGCCAGCATGTCGAGCACCGCGTGGAGGGCGTCGTCGGGCAGCGCCGCGAAGGGGGCCGCCCGCCGGACCAGCGAGGCCAGGTCCGGCACCGTCCACGGCTCCAGCGCCACCATGGCGACGACGTGCTGCGCCAGGACGTCCAGGGGGTTGCGGGGGTAGCGGACCGCCTCGATCGCGCCGGTCGCCATCCGCTCCGCGACGACCGCGCAGGAGACGAGGTCCCCGCGGAACTTCGGGAACATCACCCCGGACGACACCGCGCCGACCTGGTGCCCGGCGCGGCCGACGCGCTGCAGCCCGGACGCCACCGTCGGCGGCGCCTCGATCTGCACCACCAGGTCGACGGCGCCCATGTCGATGCCCAGTTCCAGCGACGACGTCGCCACCACGCACGGCAGCTGCCCGGACTTCAGCGACTCCTCGACGTGCGTGCGCTGCTCCCGCGACATCGACCCGTGGTGGGCCCGGGCGATCACCGGCGGCGCCCCGGTGCTCACGCCGGACTGCGCGATGGCTTCGGCGGGGAACGTGTCGGCTGGGGTGAGCTCGGTCTGCTCGGCGGCGAGTTCGTTGAGCCGGGCGGTGAGCCGCTCGGTGAGCCGGCGCGAGTTGGCGAAGACGATGGTCGAGCGGTGCGCGCGGATCAGGCTCAGCACCCGCTCCTCGACCGCCGGCCAGATCGACGGCCGCTGGACGGGGTTGCCGGCCATCTCTTCGAGGGTGCCCAGGCCACCCGGCGCGATGTCCCCGGGCGGGAAGGCCTCGGTCAGCGACTCCAGGGATTCCAGCGCGTCGAGCGGGCTCGGCGCCGGGCCGCTGCGGGGCGCGTCGAGGTTGCTCATGTCCTCGACCGGGACCTCGACGCGGACCTCGATGGTCTTCGCCAGCTTCGGCTGGACCACGCGCACCGGCCGGCCGCCCGCCAGGAACGCGCTCACCTCGTCGATCGGGCGGACCGTCGCCGACAGGCCGATCCGCTGCGCCGGCTTCGGCAGCAGCGCGTCCAGCCGCTCCAGGGAGAGCGCCAGGTGCGCGCCGCGCTTGCCGCCGGCGACCGCGTGCACCTCGTCGACGATCACGGTCTCGACGCCGCGCAGCGACTCCCGCGCCGACGACGTGAGGATGAGGAACAGCGACTCCGGCGTGGTGACCAGCACGTCCGGCGGTGTCTTGGCGAACGCGCGGCGCTCGGCTGCCGTGGTGTCGCCGGTGCGCATGCCGACCTCGATGCCGGGCACCGGCAGCCCGAGCCGGCGGCTGGCCTGCGAGATGCCGGCGAGCGGGGCCCGCAGGTTCCGCTGGACGTCGACCGCGAGGGCCTTCAGCGGCGAGACGTACAGGATCCGGCAGCGCTTGGTGGCTTCCGCCGGTGGCGGCTCCACCGAGAGCCTGTCCAGCGCCCAGAGGAACGCGGACAGCGTCTTGCCGGACCCGGTGGGCGCGACGACGAGGGCGTGCTCACCCGCGTGCGCGGCCCGCCAGGCCCCTTCCTGCGCCGCGGTGGGCGCGGCGAAGGCCCCCGCGAACCAGTCCCGGGTCGCGGGGGAGAAGAGGTCGAGCACGTCAGTAGCCACGTCATTCATGATGCGCGGCACCACCGACAGTTTCCGGCGCGCTCGCCAGGATCACGCTGTGGGCGAACTGCGGGAACGTCACATCCACCCGCCGCTCGTCGGTGATGAGCCGGTACTCGCGGTCCAGGGGCGCCCAGTAGGAAAAAGGGGCCTGGTCCAGCTTGGAGCGGTCGGCCAGCACGTACGCCTGGCCGCCCGCGTGGAGCATCGCGTGCTTGACCACCGACTGCTCCAGTGACGGGCAGCACAACCCCCGGTCGGCGACCACGCCGTCCGCGCCCAGGAACACCCGATCGGGTGAGATGTGCCGCAGCTGCGCGAGCACGTTCTCACCGAGGATCGCTTCGCCGGGGTGCCGCAGCCGACCGCCCAGGACGATGAGGTCGATCCCGGAGAAGCCCGCGAGCTCGCGGATCGCGGTGACACCGTTGGTCACCACGGTCAGCTCCTCGCGGTGGGCGAGGTGGCGGGCGAGCCTGCCGGTGGTCGTGCCGGCGTCGAGCAGCACGACCTCGCCGTCCTGGACGAGCGCGGCGGCCTCGCGGGCGATCGCCTCCTTGGCGGCCGCGTGCTCCCGGTCCTTCTCGCGGGGGCTGCGTTCGGTGTCGAGCGCGCCGCCGTAGGTGCGGACGACGTGCCCGGCGCCGGCGAGCGAGGCGAGGTCGCGGCGGATCGTCGACTCGGAGACGCCGAACTCTTCGGCCAGCTCCGCGATGCCGCCGGCGCCGTCGCGGACGGCTTCCAGCAGCATCGCGCGCCGGTCACGGGTGCCTGGTCGCGGCTGGGACATGCGCCGACTCTTCCACAGTCGCGGGTTTCAGCCCGAAGAACGCCAGGCCGGCGGCCACGGCGAGGAACGCGGCCAGGACGACGAACCCGGTGGTCGCCGTGCCGGTGACGTCGGTGAGCCAGCCGACCAGGTACGGCCCGGCGAACCCGCCGAGGTTGCCCAGCGCGTTGATCAGGCCCATCGCCACGGCGACGACCTCGATGCCCAGGACCCGGCTGGGGATGGCCCAGAACGGCCCGTACGGCATGTAGACGCCGGTCGCGACGACGCAGAGCAGGACCAGCTGCACGGCCGCCGGCCAGTGCACGAGGTTGCCCAGCAGCAATCCGGCGATCGCGACGAGCAGCGGCACCGTGACCGCGAGCCGCCGGTTGCCGGTGCGGTCGGACCAGTGCGCGCAGGCGACCATCCCGGCCAGCGCCAGCACGTACGGCACGGCCGACAGGAAGCCGACCGCGGTGGCCGAGCCGCCCGTCATGGTCTTCACCACCGACGGCAGCCACAGGGAGAAGCCGTAGAAGCCGGTGATCCAGAAGAAGTAGACGCCGACCAGCAACAGCACCTGGTGGTTCGCCAGCGCCTGCCGGTAGCCCTGCTTGGCGAACGCCGGCTTCGCGTCTTCTTCGGCCTTCAAGGTGGTTTCGAGGTACTCGCGTTCCGCCGCGGAGATCCACCGGGCCTGCGCCGGCCGGTCGGCCACCGCGAACCACCAGACGACCGCCCACACCAGCGGCGGCAGCCCCTGCAGGACGAACACCCAGCGCCAGGACATGTGGTCGAGCATGAACCCGGACAGCGGCGACATGAGGATCGCCGAGATCGGCAGGCACGTCATCCACAGCGCGTTCGCCCGCGCCCGCTCCGCCTGCGGGAACCAGGACGCCAGCAGGATGAGCACCGCCGGCCACACACCGCCCTCGAACAGCCCGAGCAGCAGCCGGGCCAGGTGCAGCTGCGTTTCGTTCCGCACCAGGCCGCACAGCACCGCCGCGACCGCCCACGCGATCATCAGCAGCACCACGGTCTTGCGGGCGCTCCACTGCGCCGCCAGCACCGCCGCCGGGATCTGCAGCACGAGGTAGCCGACGAAGAAGATGCCGCTCGCCAGCCCTTTCGCGCTGGCGGACAACGGGAAGTCGGCGCCGATGTAGGGCAGGATCACCGCGACGTTCGTGCGGTCGAGGTAGGCCAGCATGTACATGACCACCGCGACCGGGATGACGTACGCCCAGCGCTTGCGGGGGATCACCGGAGGCCGGGCGGGTAGATGACCGGCAGTTTCCGCGCGTAGGGCGCCAAGGTGGCCGCGGCCTTGAACGCCGCCCGCATGGTGCCGTGCGACGCCCGGCCGGTGCCGGCGATGTCGAACGCGGTGCCGTGGTCGACCGAGGTGCGCAGGATCGGCAGGCCGACCGTCACCGACACCGTGCCGTCGAAGTCGTACGTCTTCGACGCGATGTGCCCCTGGTCGTGGTAGAGCGAGAGCACGCCGTCGAACCGGCCCTGGATCCCTTGGTGGAACACGGAATCCGCGGGGATCGGGCCGACCACGTCGAGCCCGGCCGCCCGCGCGGCGGCGACCGCCGGGGCGATCGCGACGATCTCCTCGTCGCCGAACTTGCCGTTTTCCCCGCCGTGCGGGTTCAACGCCGCCACGGCCAGTCTCGGTTTCTCCGTGCCGAAGACCTCCAGCGCGGTGTACGCCTCCCGGATCGCGTACTCGATGTTCTCGCGGGTGATCTGGTCGATCGCCTCGCGGAGGGAGAGGTGCCGGGTGGCGAAGAAGATCTTCAGCCCGGACACCCAGAACATCGTGTTGAACCGGGTCGACCCGGTCAGCTCGCCGAGCATCTCGGTGTGCCCGAGGTGCCGCGAGCCCGCCGCCCAGATGGCTTCCTTGTTGATCGGCGCGGTCACCACCGCGTCGACCTCGCCGGCCAGCGCGAGCCGGGTGGCGACCTCGATCGCCCCGACCGCGGCGGCCCCCGCTGTCGCGCTCACCTCGCCCCACGGCAGGTCTTCGGTGACGACGCCGAGGTTGAGCACGTCGATCACGCCGGTGGTGAAGCGCGCGTCGGCGACCGTGGCGATCGGGTTGATCTCCAGGTGCAGGCCCAGGTGCCGGACCAGGCGTTCCAGCACGATCGCGTCGCCCACCGCCACCCCGCGCGCCAGCTGGAGGGCTTCGGGCTCGGCGAGGGTCTTGAGGGTGATCTCCGGGCCGATGCCGACGGGGTCGCCGAGGGTGACGGCGAGAACGGGGAGGTCGCTCACGGGTTGTTCCTTCCGGTGGCCAGGACGTGGTTCAGGTGTTCCAGGCAGGCGACTGTGCCAACCGAGGGCCAGGGGCTCCGGCACCCGGACCCCCGAAATGCGGCGTGGGCGTCGCGTTTGCCGATCCGGTGCGTGCCGAGCACCAGTCGGGTGGCCTCCCCGAGGGCGGGCGAAAACCGGGCCGCCACCTCCGGGGCGACCGGTGTTCCGGGCGCGGGTGCACGTGCTCGCATGCCCACCACACGGTGGCCGGCGGCCAGGAGTTCGCGCGCGGCGGCGGCCGGGTGGGGCCTCTCCGGGGCGACGTCGCCGTACCGCGCGTCCAGCACGTGACCGAGGCCAGGGGATCCCGCGCCGCGGGACTTCCCGCCAGCGGCACGACGTCGACCGCCTGCGCCGCGTGTGGTGGCGGGACGTGCCGGGTACTCACGCTCACTGACAGCGCGTCGGTCCCGCTTTCCCACATTGAACCCTCCCTTTTGCGCAGTTCGAGCGGTCGAGTTGATCGAACTGCGCAACTATCGTGCACCTTGATCGCCGCCCGCGTCAAGGAGCAGTGACTTTCGCGGGTCCGCACGCACGGTGATCGCGCGCATGGCAGCATCACGCGGGCGCCGTCGTGGCGTGTTTTTCGCGAAGGGGAGTGCTGTGCGGATCCTGTCGGTGGACCTCGGGACGTCCAACACCGTCGCCGTGCTGTCGGCGCACGGCATGCCGCCCCGGGTCGTCGAAGTGGACGGCTCGGCCAACATGCCGTCGGCGGTGTTCGCCACCGAAGAGGGCACGATCATGGTCGGTCGCGACGCCGAGCGGCGCGCCCGCCTCGACCCGACGCGCTTCGAACCGAACCCCAAGCGCCGCATCGACGAGCAGACCCTGCTGCTCGGCACCGATGTCGTCCCGGTGACCGACGCGCTGGCCGCCATCCTGCGCCGCGTGCTCGAAGAGACCTCCCGCCAGCTCGGCGGCGAGCAGCCCGACGAGGTCCGGCTGACCCACCCCGCGCAGTGGGGGCAGACGCGCCGGAACGTGCTCATGTCCGCCGCCCGGCTCGCCGGGATGGGCCCGAACATCCTGCTGGTGCCCGAGCCGGTCGCCGCCGCGGCGCACTTCGCGTCGTTCCCCGGCAAGTCGCTCGCGCCCGGGCAGGCGCTCGCCGTGTACGACCTCGGCGCCGGCACCTTCGACGTCGCGGTCGTCGGTGCCACGCAGAACGGGTTCACCGTCCTCGCCGAAGACGGCCTGCCCGACCTGGGCGGCCTCGACGTCGACCAGGCGCTGATGGTGCACGTCGGGCGCGAGGTGTCGCACTCCGACCCGCAGCGCTGGCAGCGGCTCCTGCGGCCGGAATCGACCGGCGACCGGCGCACCCGGCGCGCGTTGCAGGAAGACGTCAAGGCGGCCAAGGAGGCGTTGTCGCGGCACCCGCAGACCGAGGTGCCGATGCCCGAGCCGTTCAAGGACGTCCTCGTCACACGCGGTGAGCTGGAGGGCCTGGTCCGGCCGGCGATGCTGCGCAGCGTCGAACTGTTGTCGCGGACGTTGCGGTCCTCGGGGCTGACCCCGGACCGGCTGGCCGGCATCTACCTCGTCGGCGGGTCGAGCCGGCTGCCGCTGGTCGGCACGATGATCGCGGAGAAGCTGGGGGTCGTGCCGGGCAGCCTCGACCAGCCGGAGACCGCGGTCGCGCTCGGCGCCCAGCACGTGGCCCGCGACGGGCTGTCCGTGCGCACCCAGAACGTCGAAGGCGCGGTGGCCGCGGGTGCGCCGCCGCACCGCCCGCAGTACGCGCCGCCACCTCCGCAGTATCCGGGCTACGCGCCGTCGAACTTCCCGCCGAGCGGCCCGCAGCCGGTGCCGTCGAACTTCCCGGCGTACTCGCCCGCGCCCGAGAAGGCCGAGCCTCGCGGGAAGAAGAAGCTGCTGATCGGGATCGCGGCCGCGGTCGTCGTGGTGCTCGCGGCCGGGGTGACGTACTTCCTCACGTCGTCGTCCTCGGTGCCGACCTATACCGCGGACCAGTGCAAGACGCCGGGGCAGGCGGACGACAAGGGGTTCACCGGGTGCCTGCGCCAGCTCGCCGGGAAGATCGCCGACACCGGCGACTGCAAGCCGGGCATGGGCAACGGCCCGGCGGCGCCGGCGCAGCGCCTGGGTGTCTCCTCCACCTGCTCCGCGCCGGGCCGGGCGGGCACGCAGGTCACCTACGTCCACGGTGACAGCGCCGACGCGCTCAAGCAGTACACCGACGGCCTGCTCGCCTCCGCGGGCGGCGACCGCACCGAGGCCGACTGGGGCGGCAACGGGCTCAAAGGGCACTACTCGTCGGCCGCGGGGAAGACGTCGGCGGTGCTCGTGTTCACGGTGTCGGACCGGCCGCTGGCCGGGTTCATCTACCAGCTGAACACCAGTGACCAGGCGGCGGCGACCACGCCCGGCACGCTGGCCGACTACTTCGAGGCGAGCGTCCAGCCGGGGCAGTAGCCGGTCGGGCCCGCCGGTTAGAGTGGGTCCGATGCGGATCACGGTTTTCCGGCGGCTGATGGCCGAGGAGTTCGGCCCCGGGCGGGCCCAGGTGCTGGCCAGGGACCACGTCCTGAGCGGGCTCGGCGGGCGCACCGTCGACCAGGCGCTGACCGCGGGGATCCCCGCCAAGGAGATCTGGCGCGAGGTCTGCGACGCCTTCGACGTCCCGGTCGAACGGCGCTGACCTGGGGTTTCCGGACCAGTGCCGACCCGGGCGGGCGAAAATCCTAGCGCAAGGGTGTGTCGCTGCCGACCTCGAACAGGTGTTCGTCTAAGGTGTTGTCCACATCGGGTCCAGCGATCCACAGATTGGGCGCCGCGCCTGGAATTGTCGGTCCCCGCCGCTAGCGTCGGACCGGACAGCTGAAGAACCGACACAGACCCCGGGACACGGGGCTTCGACCAGCGAGGTGGACTTCCATGCCTGCAGCACCCGACAAGGACAAGGCGCTCGAGCTCGCGCTCGCGCAGATCGACAAGCAGTACGGCAAGGGCTCGGTGATGCGCCTCGGCGAGGACACCCGGCCGCCCATCGCCGTGATCCCCACCGGCTCGATCGCCCTCGACGTCGCGCTCGGCATCGGCGGGCTGCCCCGCGGCCGCGTCGTCGAGATCTACGGCCCGGAGTCCTCCGGTAAGACGACGGTCGCCCTGCACGCGGTGGCTAACGCGCAGCGCGCCGGCGGCATCGCGGCCTTCATCGACGCCGAGCACGCGCTCGACCCGGAGTACGCCAAGGCCCTCGGTGTCGACACCGACGCGCTGCTCGTCTCCCAGCCGGACACCGGTGAGCAGGCCCTCGAGATCGCGGACATGCTGATCCGCTCCGGGGCGCTCGACATCCTGGTCATCGACTCCGTGGCCGCGCTCGTGCCGCGCGCGGAAATCGAGGGCGAGATGGGTGACTCGCACGTCGGCCTCCAGGCTCGCCTGATGAGCCAGGCGCTGCGGAAGATCACCGGTGCGCTGTCCAACTCGGGCACGACGGCGATCTTCATCAACCAGCTCCGCGAGAAGGTCGGCGTCATGTTCGGCTCCCCGGAGACGACCACCGGTGGTAAGGCGCTGAAGTTCTACGCGTCGGTCCGCCTGGACGTGCGCCGCATCGAGACGATGAAGGACGCCGGCGAGGCGGTCGGCAACCGGACCCGCGTCAAGGTCGTCAAGAACAAGGTGGCCCCGCCCTTCAAGCAGGCCGAGTTCGACATCCTGTACGGCCAGGGCATCTCCCGCGAGGGCTCGCTCATCGACATGGGTGTCGACCAGGCCATCGTGCGCAAGTCCGGTGCCTGGTACACCTACGAGGGCGACCAGCTCGGCCAGGGCAAGGAGAACGCGCGCCGGTTCCTGCGCGACAACCCGGACATCGCCAACGAGATCGAGAAGCGGATCAAGGAGAAGCTCGGCATCGGCCCGCAGGTCGACGCGGCCGCAGTCGACGCGGTCCCGGCGCCGGTCGACTTCTGATCGGAGGGGAGCGGCGGGGTGAGGTGTGCGCTCGCCTCGTCCCTCCGCCGTGTCTCCCGGAGTTGCGCCGGGTGGTGACGTCCGGCCTCGGTGACGTGTCTGCCGGGGCCGTGAGAACGAGGAGTGATCGAGGTGGCCAGGGCGCCGAAGGTGCCGCCGGCCGAGCTTCCTCCCGAGGAGCGGTACAAGAAGGCCAAGGAGATCTGCTTCGATCTCCTGGCCGCTCGGCCGCGGACTCAGGAAGAGCTGCGGCAGGCGTTGCAGCGCAAGGGGTTCGACGAGGAAACCAGCGAAACCCTGCTCGGCAAGCTCGACCGGGCCGGGCTGGTGAACGACGAGGAGTTCGCCCAGCTGTGGGTGAAGTCGCGGCACGCGAACCAGGGGCTGTCCCGCACCGCGCTGGTGGCCGAGCTGCGGCGCAAGGGCGTCGACGGCGAGGTCGCCGCGCAGGCGGCGGGCGAGGTCGATCGCGAGTCCGAGGAACAGATGGCCAGGGAACTGGTCCGCAAGCGCCTCGGCTCGCTCGGCAACGTCGACGAACAGACCGCCCTGCGGCGGCTGCTCGGCTTCCTCGCGCGCAAGGGCTACCCGCAAGGCCTGGCCTACACCGTGATCAGGGAGGAACTCCGCGAGTACGGCGCGGAGTCCACCCTGCTCGACGACGCCGTCATCGAGTGATGGCGGACGTCCGGACCGTCGAGCACTTCTCGCAGAGCAACCCGGTGGGGCCGGGGCAGGGAGACGTCTCCGCCCTGCTGCGCCGGGTCGCCGACACCCTCGACGAACTCGGCGACGTCCAGGTGCAGGACGTCGTCTTCGGCAGCGAAGTCACGGCAGGCGAAGACGACCTGCACGTCACCGTTTACTTCCACCGGGAGCCGCGGCGGCGGTGACGTCAGTGAAGCGTATCCGTTGTAGTCCCGCTCGTGCACCGAGTTGGTCGCGGAACGTTTCCACCGAGTGATTTGCCGGTCTCGTCGAGGCCTTCGATCGTGCTGGTGCGTAGTGTTCGGAGCTGCTCTGCGGCGGGCTGGCTCACGATCCCCGTGCTTCGAGGCGCGAATTTCCCGCATCCAAGTTCACTGCGCGAGCCGTGGCAACGGCAGGTCGGTCTGATACGTGGGAGGCGTGGCGGTACACGGCCTCGACGGCCGGCGTCCTTCGGTCCGAGCGGTGCTTGCGGACGGCCAGCAACAGCAACGCCAGCAAGCCCATCGCGACGCACGTCACCACGGCGGTCAGGACCAGGAACTCGTTCAGCTGCCCGGCCGCCAGGTACGCGCCCAGGGCCACCGCGACCAGGGCGCACACCGCCCTGTCCACAATGGACTCCATGGACAGGAGGGTGGCCCGGTAGCGGGAGTCCGGGATGGAGTCGTTCAGCAGCTGCTTCTGGACCGGGAACGCGATGCCCGTCGCCACCGCGAAGACGCACAACAGCACCACCGCCGGGAACGAGCCGACGAACACGATCACCCCGAGGCACACCGCCATCACGATCGTCAGCGTGAAGACCGTGCCCACCGGGCCGATCGCGCGGCGGAGGCGGTGGGGGCGGGCTGCGCCCAGGGCCTCGAAGACCGTCATCGCGGCCAGGACCGCTCCGTACCAGTTCACCGAGAGCGTCTTCGATTCCAGGATCGGCTGGAACAGGTTCACCTGGCAGATGCGCACCAACGTGAACATCGCGACGCCCTGCACCATCAGCAGCACCAGCCAGCGGGACGACCGCAGGGCCGACAGCGCGCCGCCGACTCCGGCCACCAGCGAGGCCGTCTTGCCGGTCACGCGGCGGCCTCCCGGGATCGGGGGGAGCTTGGCCGCGAAGACGAGCGCGATGGCCGCGTTGATCGCCGTCAACCAGTACGGCGAGGGGAGGCTCCAGGACATCAGGAGGCCGATCACCGGCCAGAACAGAATCTTGCCGACCAGGCTGTACGCGCGGCCGACGCCCTCCACCCGGAGGTAGTGTTCCCCCGCGCCGGATGCGTGCAGGTACTCGTACAAATACGCGCTCTGCGCGCCGGACACCAGCGAGCGGGCCAGGGCGATCAGGATGAAGTGCACCAGGAACCCCGTGTACGAGCCCAGGAACACCGGCACCAGGTTCGCCGCCACCAGCACGCCGGCGCCCGCCGTCAGGGACGTGCGGTAGTCGAAGCGGTCGGCGATCATCCCGGTCGGGATCTCGAGCAGGCAGAACACGATGTAGTAGATGCTCTGGATGCCGAAGATCTCGCCGTCGGAAAGTCCGATGAGCTTCTGGTACGAGTAGAAGATCGGCACCCACAGCAGCAGGCCGAAGAAGAACTGGAACCCGTAGGTGAGCCGGACGGCTCGCTGGACGTCGGGTTTCGCGGGCAGACGGAGGCCCAGCATGATCGCGTTTCTCCCGGGGAGGTCAGGCCGAATAGGGGCGCAGCTGCACGAGGTGGAGGTGCTCGCCGTCGGCGAGCCACTCGATGTCCACCGGTGCGTCGAACGTGTAGTCGGGCGAGAAGTGGCCCTGCAGCAGGCGGCCGGCGATCGCCAGCCGCTGGAGCTGGTCGTGGGCCCGCGAGTCGAGGTCCGCGGGCGCGTCGCCCAGGGACAGCGTGCGGCCGCCGCCCTCGACCGTCGAATACAGGTACTGCATCGGGAGGGCCGACCCGTCGACGACGTCGGTCACGCGCGGCGACACGTTGACGTACACCGTGCGGAAGTCCGCGCGGTTCATCGGGTTCGTCGTCACCAGCACCCCGCCGAAGTCCGCCGCGACCTGCTCCTGGATCACCACGCCCATGTAGCACTCGTCGAGGGAGATCCCCGCCTGCTGCCGCAGCCGGACGCTACGCACCGACACCAGCGACGCCCAGACCTCCTTGACGCTGGCGAAGATCCGCTCGGCCGTGGTGACGTGGTTGTGCGACTCGTAGATCCCGGCGGCGGAGAACCCGGCGAGGTCTTCCGCGTTCGACGAACTCCGGACGACGAACGCCCGCACGCCGGCCAGCTGCGACACCAGCGCCGAGTCGATCTCACCGGCGAGCGCGCCCGGCAGGCGTGCCGACCGGATCAGGCCCTGCAGCTCGACGCACAGCGGCTCGATCTCCCGCGCGTCCAGCTCCAGGGCCATCTTCAACTTGCCGATGGCCTGCTGGATCCGCGGCGACGACTCCAGGAACCGGCGTTGCAGCGAGAACGGCAGCGCGATGCCGCGCGGCACGCGGACGTGCTCGTCGAGCAGCCGGCGGGCCGCGGCACCGAGGTCCGCGTCGAGCGGGACCTCCAGCAGCCGCGCCAGATACGGGAGCAGGTTGTCCCGCGGCGGCCGCGGCACCTGGTAGAAGCCGAGCAGCCGCTGGGACCCGTGCGCCAGCACGTGGTGCAGCTCGCCGAGGTTGGCCGCCTTGGTGCCGTAGCGGTGGCGGTCGGCCGCGCGCAGCCGGGCCAGGTTCACGATCGGGCTGTGGTCGGCCTCCGGCTGCTCCAGGGTGACGCGCTGGGCGTACCAGGACGGCGGGACCGCGTCGGCCGGCTCGTCGACCTCGCGCAGGGTCAGCGCCTGGGCGTCCACTGTGTACTCGACCCACTTGCCGTCGAGCCCGCGGCGCTCGATCTCGGCCAGGGCGCCGAGCTGGACGGCGTTCGGGATCTGCCAGCCGGTGGCGAGGACGTTGGTGTGCGACAACGGCGTCGTGTGCCGGGCGTTGACGATCCCCGCCAGCCGCGGGATGTCGTCGGGGACGCGGTCCATCACGATGATGTCGGTCCAGTCCAGCGTCGCGGCCCGGTACTCGGCCTCGCTGCGGAACGCGCGCAGCCGCCCGACGGCGGTGCCCGGGTTCAGCGCCACGAACGGCGCCGTGGAGAACAGCTCGTGCGCGAAGACGCGCGGCAGCTCGCTCGCCGGGATCTCCCGGACGATCCGCTCCTGCAGCTGGTTGGCCGGTTTGAACAGCAGCGGCAGCGCCGGGTCGACGTACTGCGCGACGAAGGCGTGGAACTCGCGGATCAGTGCGGCCGGCATCGTGTCGACCTCGACCGTCTCCAGCGAAAGCATCTGCGGGTGCAGCGCGAGAATGCCGAGGAGGAACCGGCGGTCCGGCGCGTGATAGAAGGCTTCGTTGTACGAGTCGATCTCGGCGCGCACGCGTTCTCCGCCGACGCCGAGGATCTCTTCCCCGATATAGATCGCGTGAAAGGAATGGCGCGCGTTGTTCAGAAAGTGGATCTTCGCCTGCTCACGGTCGACCACGACCTTGACGAAGGAATAGCCGCCGAGAGTGCCGCCGAGCTGGTGGAGTGCGGACACCGAAAGGCGTTCACCGACAAGGGCGGCGACGGTCTCGGGGGCAGGACTGGGCGTGACCACGCTGGTCAGGGACACGGATTCTCCTCGCTGGAAATAGCGAAGAGAAACGATAACAGGCCGGTAAATCACCCACCTGCGCGGTGAATGCGCCATTCAGCGGGATGCATGACCGGCGCCACACCCGCTCGGAGCACCGTTCCAGCGCACTGGAACGGTGCTCCCGGAATGCGGACGCGCATTCCGCCGTTCGGGGACGGCGATGACGCGGAGTGATTTCCGCTACAGCGCGGCCGCCTCCGCGGCCAGCTTCTCGATCGTGGCGGGGTCGAGTGAGGCCGTCAGCCACGATCCGCCGATGCAGCCGACGTTCGGCAGCGCCAGGTACGACGGCGCCGAGGCCACCGTGATCCCGCCGGTGGGGCAGAACTTCAGCGACGGCAGCGGTCCGGCGATCGACTTCAGGTACGCGACGCCGCCGGACGCCTCCGCCGGGAAGAACTTCAACGCCGAAAGCCCGCGCTCGGCCAGCCGCATCGCCTCGGACACCGTGCTCGCACCCGGCAGGAACGGCAGCCCGGAGTCGAAGCACGCGTCGACGACGGCGTCCGTGCAGCCCGGGGTCACGAGGAACTTCGCGCCCGCGTCGGCCGCCTGCTTCGCCTGGTCCGGCGAGGTCACCGTGCCGGCGCCGATGACGATGTCCGGCACCTCCGCGGCGACCCGCTCGATCGCGGACAGCGCCGCCGGGGTGCGCAGGGTCAGCTCGATGACCCCGATCCCGCCGGCGAGCAGGGCCCGGGCCGTGGGCACCGCGTCGTCGGCGTCGTCGATCACCACGACGGGCATCACGGGGGACAGCTCGAGCAGGTCTTGACCGGTGGTCACTGACCGACCTCCTGGGTAGCGAAAGCGGGCGTTCCGAAGTGTTCCGGCGTCAAGCCTCCGAACACCGATGCGCCCTGGTCGGCGGGGCCGACGGCCCGGCGCAACGCGGCGAACAGCTCTCGGCCGGTGCCGGTCCAGGATGCTTCGGACGGAGGGGCGTCCACAAGTTCACGCCGGGCGAGTTCTTCGTCACCGACCAGCACGTCGAGCGAGCCCGCGGACGCGTCGAGCCGGATGACGTCGCCGTCCGCGACGCGGGCGATCAGGCCGCCCGCCGCGGCTTCCGGCGTCACCTGGATGGCCGCCGGGATCTTGCCCGAGGCACCCGACATGCGCCCGTCGGTGAGCAACGCCACGGCGTACCCGCGGTCCATCAGCACACCCAGCGCCGGCGTCAGGCCGTGCAGTTCCGGCATGCCGTTGGCCTGCGGGCCCTGCTGCCGGAGCACGACGACGACGTCCCGGTCCAGCTCGCCGGCGTCGAACGCGGCCTTGAAGTCCTCCTGCGTGGTGAACACCCGCGCCGGCGCCTGGACGACCCGGTGCTCGGGCGCCACCGCGGACACCTTGACCACCGCGCGGCCGAGGTTGCCCTCGACCATCCGCAGCCCGCCGTCGGCGGCGAAGGGGCGCCACACCGGACGCAGCACGTCTTCGTCGAGGCTGCGGGTGGGCACGTCCCGCCAGACCAGCTCGCCGTCGGACAGGATCGGCTCGGCGCGGTAGCGGTGCAGCCCGAACCCGGCGACCGTGTGCACGTCCTCGTGCAGCAACCCGGCGTCGAGCAGCGTGCCGACCAGGAACTGGATGCCGCCGGCGGCGTGGAAGTGGTTGATGTCGGCGCTGCCGTTCGGGTAGACCCGGGCCAGCAGCGGCACGACGGCCGAGAGGTCGGAGAAGTCGTCCCAGGTCAGCTGGATGCCCGCGGCCGCGGCGATCGCGACCAGGTGCATCGTGTGGTTGGTCGACCCGCCGGTGGCGAGCAGCGCGATGACGCCGTTGACGAACGCCTTCTCGTCGAGGATCCGCGCGACCGGCGTGTACTCCTCGCCACGGGACAGCGCGACGACCCGGCGCCCCGCTTCCTCGGTCAGCGCCTGGCGCAACGAAGAACCCGGCTGGACGAAGCTGGCGCCGGGCAGGTGCAGGCCCATCACCTCGACGACCATCTGGTTCGAGTTGGCCGTGCCGTAGAAGGTGCAGGTGCCGGCCGAGTGGTACGACGCCGCTTCGGCGTCGAGGAGGTCTTCGCGGGTCGCGAGGCCCTCGGCGTAGAGCTGCCGGACGCGGGCCTTCTCCTTGTTGGGCAGCCCGGAGTTCATCGGCCCGGCGGGAACCAGGATCGCCGGCAGGTGGCCGAACGACAGTGCACCGATCAGCAGGCCGGGCACGATCTTGTCGCAGACGCCCAGCAGCAGCGCGGCGTCGAACATGTCGTGCGAGAGCGCGATCGCCGTCGACATCGCGATGACCTCGCGGCTGAACAGCGACAGCTCCATGCCCGCGCGGCCCTGCGTGATCCCGTCGCACATCGCGGGCACGCCGCCGGCGAACTGGGCGACCCCGCCGGCGGAGCGCACGGCCTTCTTCAGCCAGGCCGGGTATTCCTGCATCGGCTGGTGCGCCGAAAGCAGGTCGTTGTAGGACGACACGATCGCGACGCCGGGGGCGCGCGCGGCCCGCAGCGCTTCCTTGTCGACGCCGTCCATCGCGGCGAAACCGTGGGCGAGGTTGCTGCACGCGAGACCGCGGCGGACCGGGCCTTCTTCGTGCGCGGCGGCCGTGCTGTCGAGGTAGGCGGAGCGGGTCGCGGCACTGCGCGCGGCGATGCGGGCGGTGACCTCGGCGATGACGGGGTGCAACGATGTGGTGGGGGTCGGGCTCATGTCCGGCTCCGGATCACTGGTGTGGGGTGGTCCGCGGGACGGCAGCGCTGACGCCTCAGGGTCGTGACACTGGCCACACTACCTCGGGAAAACGCCGAATCAAAATCGATTCAGAAGATCGCTTCGCGTGACCCCGATCACCTCCGGAACCGTTAGTGTGCTAGTTGTCACACTGCACGACGCGTGGCAAAGCCTTCGCCGGTTCCCTGCCAGCCCCACCACACGGGAGGCATGATGTCCACCTCCGAGATCGCCGAGCTGCGGCGAACCATCGGCCAGCTCCGGCAGTGCGTCGGCGCACTGCGCTCTCGCTACGGCGACGCGTCGGCGGTCCGCCGGCTCGCCAACGACGTCGAGCGCCTCGACATCGACACCGCGGACCTCGACGGCGTGCCCCTCGCGGTGCCCGCCCAGGCGAAGGCCGCGGAGCGCGTCCCCGTCCCCGACACCCCCTACGACCCGGCGCTGTGGCACGGCGCCGATGACGAAGGCGTCGGCGGCTACAAGCGCGACCAGCGGTGAGCGCTCCCGCTGACAACGGCGTCGGCACCGGCGTCCGGGCCCCGAAGCGGGCCCGGATCGCCGAGCGCACCCTCCGCACGGACCGGTGGTGGCTCCAGCCGCTGCTGACCGTGCTCGGACTGTCGGCGTTCATCATCTACGCGACGGTCCGGTCGTTCGTGCGCACCGCCTACTGGGTGCCCGACTACCACTACCTGACGCCGTTCTACTCGCCGTGCCTGTCCACTTCCTGCGTCGAGGGCTCGAGCCACTTCGGCCACTGGTTCGGCGACCTGCCGGGGTTCATCCCGCTCGGCTTCGTGGTGCTGCCGTTCCTGCTCGGGTTCCGCCTGACCTGCTACTACTACCGCAAGGCCTACTACCGGTCGGTGTGGTTCTCCCCGCCCGCCTGCGCCGTCGCGGAACCGCACGCCAAGTACACCGGCGAGACGCGGCTGCCGCTGATCATCCAGAACGTCCACCGCTACTTCTTCTACGTCGCGCTGATCGTCTCGCTGGTGAACACCTACGACGCGATCACCGCGTTCCACGGGAAGACCGGCGGCTTCGGCTTCGGGCTCGGCAACATCATCCTGCTGGGCAACGTGGTCCTGCTCTGGGCCTACACGCTGTCCTGCCACTCGTGCCGGCACGTGACCGGCGGCCGGTTGAAGCACTTCTCCAAGCACCCGGTGCGCTACTGGATCTGGACCAAGGTCTCGAAGCTCAACACCCGCCACATGACGCTGGCCTGGACGACGCTCGGCACGCTGGTGCTGACCGACTTCTACGTCATGCTCGTCGCCAGCGGCGCGATCTCGGACCTGAGATTCGTCAACTAGCGCCGCTTCTTCCCAACCACAGACGTCCCCAGTTCCGAGGTGGAATCTCTTCATGACCGAGGTCGAACGGCACAGCTACGACGTGGTGGTGATCGGTGCCGGTGGCGCCGGTCTGCGCGCCGTGATCGAAGCCCGTGAACGCGGCTTCCGCGTCGCCGTCGTGTGCAAGTCCCTGTTCGGCAAGGCGCACACGGTGATGGCCGAGGGCGGGTGCGCCGCCTCGATGGGCAACGCGAACTCGAACGACAACTGGCAGGTCCACTTCCGCGACACCATGCGCGGCGGGAAGTTCCTCAACAACTGGCGGATGGCCGAGCTGCACGCCAAGGAAGCGCCGGACCGGGTCTGGGAGCTCGAGACGTACGGCGCGCTGTTCGACCGCACTGCCGACGGCCGGATCAGCCAGCGCAACTTCGGCGGGCACACCTACCCGCGGCTGGCGCACGTCGGTGACCGCACCGGCCTCGAGCTGATCCGCACGATGCAGCAGAAGATCGTCTCGCTGCAGCAGGAGGACTTCGCCGAGACCGGGGACTACGAAGCGAAGATCAAGGTCTTCGCCGAGTGCACGGTCACCGAGCTGCTGACCACCGAGGGCCGCATCGCCGGCGCGTTCGGCTACTGGCGCGAGAGCGGGCGGTTCATCCTCTTCGAAGCGCCCGCGGTCGTGCTCGCCACCGGCGGCATCGGCAAGTCGTTCAAGGTGACGTCGAACTCGTGGGAGTACACCGGTGACGGCCACGCGCTGGCCCTGCGGGCGGGCGCGAAGCTGATCAACATGGAGTTCGTCCAGTTCCACCCGACCGGGATGGTCTGGCCGCCGAGCGTCAAGGGCATCCTCGTCACCGAGGGCGTGCGCGGTGACGGCGGCGTGCTCAAGAATTCCGACGGCAAGCGGTTCATGTTCGAGTACGTGCCCGACGTGTTCAAGGGCCAGTACGCGGAGAGCGAAGAGGAAGCCGACCGCTGGTACGCCGACGCGGACAACAACCGGCGGACGCCGGACCTGCTGCCGCGCGACGAGGTGGCCCGCGCGATCAACTCCGAGGTCAAGGAGGGCCGCGGCTCCCCGCACGGCGGCGTCTTCCTCGACATCGCCAGCCGGCTGCCGGCCGAGGAGATCCGCAAGCGGCTGCCGTCGATGTACCACCAGTTCAAGGAGCTGGCGGACGTCGACATCACCGCGGAGCCGATGGAGGTCGGGCCGACCTGCCACTACGTCATGGGCGGCATCGAGGTCGACCCGGACACGGCGGCGGCGAGCGTGCCCGGCCTGTTCGCGGCCGGCGAGTGCTCGGGCGGCATGCACGGCTCCAACCGGCTCGGCGGCAACTCGCTGTCCGACCTGCTGGTGTTCGGCCGCCGCGCGGGGCTCGGCGCGGCCGAGTACGTGCTCGGCCTCGACAGCAGGCCCGCTGTGCTCGAGTCCGATGTGGACGCCGCGGCGAAGATGGCGCTCGCGCCGTTCGACCCGCCGGCCGGCGCTTCCGCGGAGAACCCGTACACGCTGCACACCGAACTGCAGCAGTCGATGAACGACCTGGTCGGCATCATCCGCAAGGCGGAGGAGATGGCGCAGGCACTGGCGAAGCTCGACGAGCTGCGGCAGCGGATCCTGCGCGTCACCGTCGAAGGGCACCGGCAGTTCAACCCCGGCTGGCACCTCGCGATCGACCTGCGCAACATGCTGATGGTCAGCGAGTGCGTCGCGAAGGCGGCGTTGACGCGGACCGAAAGCCGCGGCGGGCACACGCGCGACGACTACCCGGGCATGGAAGCGGACTGGCGCAACAAGCTGCTCGTGTGCTCGGCGTCCCCGGGTGACAACCCGGTGGTGCCGGACGTCGACGTCGAGGTGAAGGAGCAGGTGCCGCTGCGGCAGGACCTGCTGGAGCTGTTCGAGTTCGGCGAACTCGGGAAGTACTACACCGATGCGGAGCTCGAGACGCACCCCGGGAGCAAGGCATGAGCTACAAGGCGAGTTTCCGGGTCTGGCGCGGCGACGCCGACGGCGGCGGGCTGCAGGACTTCACGGTGGAGGTGAACGAGGGCGAGGTCGTCCTCGACATCATCCACCGGCTGCAGGCGACCCAGGCCGCGGACCTCGCCGTCCGCTGGAACTGCAAGGCGGGCAAGTGCGGCTCGTGCTCGGCGGAGATCAACGGCCGCCCGCGCCTGCTGTGCATGACGCGGATGTCGACGTTCACCGAGGACGAGGTGATCACGGTGACGCCGATGCGGACGTTCCCGGTGATCCGCGACCTCGTCACCGACGTGTCGTTCAACTACACGAAGGCGCGCGAGATCCCGTCGTTCACCCCGCCGGCCGACCTGAAACCGGGCGAGTACCGGATGCAGCAGGTCGACGTCGAGCGGTCGCAGGAGTTCCGCAAGTGCATCGAGTGCTTCCTGTGCCAGAACACCTGCCACGTGGTGCGCGACCACGAGGAGAACAAGGAAGCCTTCGCGGGGCCGCGGTACCTGATGCGCATCGCGGAGCTGGAGATGCACCCGCTGGACGTCGCGGACCGGCGTGATGCCGCGCAGGACGAGCACGGTCTCGGGTACTGCAACATCACGAAGTGCTGTTCGGAGGTGTGCCCGGAGGGGATCCACATCACGGACAACGCGCTGATCCCGATGAAGGAGCGCGTGGCGGACCGGAAGTACGACCCGATCGTGTGGCTGGGCAACAAGCTCTTCCGGCGGGACAAGTAGGGCTTTCCCCCTCGACGCTCGCGAACCGCGCCTCGGGCCGGTTCGCGAGCGTCTTACTTTTCGGCGGAACCGGTGACGCGCTTCCCGTCGTGCCAGACCGCCCGGGTCCGCCCCGGCAGGTCGGTCACGTCGAGATCCGTGCCGTCCAGCAGCACCAGGTCCGCTCGTAACCCCGGCTCGATACGGCCGCGGTCGTCGTCGAGGCGGAGCAGCCGCGCCGCCGCGGCGGTCGCCGCCTTCAGCGCCGCCGCTTCGCCGAGCACCTCGGCCAGCAGCCGCAGCTCGGTCGTCAAGTCGACATGGGGACGCGGGGCCAGGTCCGAACCGGCAGCGACGCGGACCCCCGCCTCCGCCGCGAGCCGGAGCGAACGGCGGTGCGTCTCGGCGAATTCGCTGCCGCTGATCGGCGAGAGCGTCGGCACGTACCAAGCGCCGGCCAGCGCCTCGACAGCGGAGTCGTCGAGGAAGGTGCCGTGCTCGATGCTGCGCGCCCCGGCGCGGGCGGCCGAGACGACGGCGGCGGACGTGTGCGCGTGGGCCAGGACGTCCCGGCCGCAGCGGCGGGCCTCGTCGACCAGCGCGGTGAGCTCGTCGTCGGTCGGCCGGACGTCGGTTCCCGAGCGCACCGCTCGCATCGCCCCGCTCGCACCGACCTTGATCCAGTCGGCGCCCGCCCGCACCATCCGGCGGACCGCCGCGCGCGCCGCGTCCGGGCCGTCGAACAGCGGGTCGGGCAGCGACGGGTCACCGTAGTGGTCGACGGCGCCGGCGGGCGGCTCCCAGCCGTCGCCGAGCCCGCCGGTCGGCCCCAGCTGACGCAGGCTGATCCGCAGGTCCGGCCCGGCGATCCACCCTTCGCGCAGGGCGTGCTTGAACCCGGCGTCGGCACCCCAGGCGTCCCGGACGGTGGTGATCCCGCGCGCCAGCAGCCCGCGCAGCACCGGCACGGCTTCGAGGATCCGGGCGCTGCGCGGCAACGGCTCGGGCCGCGGAAAGGCGACGTGCACGTGGCAGTCGATGAGCCCCGGGATCAGCAGGCCGCCCGAGCAGTCGACCCGTTCGCCCTCGAGGCCCAGGCCGACTTCGGCGATCCGGTCGCCGTCCAGCCGCACGTCCGCGCGGGTCGTCTCCCCGGTTTCGGGGTCGAACACCCGCGCTCCGGCGAGCACCGTCACGCGAGTTCCTTGCGGTAGATGAGGAAATCGCACGGCGTGGCCAGCGACGGCGCGAGATGCGGGTAGTCCTCGGCGAGGTCGGCGCGGTGCGTCACGCGGTAGCCGAGCCGGCCGTACCACTCGGCCAGGAACTGCTTCGACGGATGCGTCCAGTCGCGCGGCACGAGCAGTTCGAGCTGCATCTCCCGGCATCCGGCGTCCCGGCTGGTCTGCTCGGCGAACCGCACCAGCTCCCGCCCGATGCCGAGGCCCCGCCGCGCCGGGTCGGCGGCGAGCATGCCGAATTCGCCGACGACGTCGTCGAGCCGCCGGATCCGCACGGACCCGGCGAGGTCACCGTCCACGAACGCGGCGGCGATTTCCCCGGCTGCCACGAACCCGGTGAACTCCTCGACGGACGTCCGGTCGGTGCTTCCGAGCCAGAGCCCCTTCTCGGACTCGGCGTAGACCTGGTTGACCAGCCCGGTGATCCGCTCGATCACCGCGGGATCGGCGGACGGCGGCAGCAGCTCGATCTCCATGTCGCCATCCTGCCGTGCGCTGGAAGAAAGCCGAAACGGGGCTGCCCTTTGTCCGAAGGGCCGGAGCACCGGTGGCACACAACGCGGAGCGGGAAGCGCCGCCCACACCAGCAGCTGCTGTGCGACTGGCGGATCAGCGGGCGAAAGGTGTTGACAGCAAACAAAGGAAGCGAGCCCATCTTGAGCTTCGGCAAGCGCGGGTGACCGGCCGAACGCCGACCGCGAAACAGAGACGGCGGAACGGGAGCCTTCGATGCGGCGTGGAACCGGTGCCCCACAAGCCATTCGGCCGTGAGGTGCCCGGCGCCGGGCGCCTTCGCGTCCCGGGCCGCGGTGCCGTCGTCGTCGGTCACTGTCTCAGGCGTTCGTACTCGTCCGCGAACCGGACGAGCCACTCCAGGGACTGTCCTTCGGGGAGGGCCACTTGTTCCAGGCGGGTGGTGAGCAGGTAGAACGCCTCCACGGCGATGCGGTCGTCGACGAACAAGCCCGCGGTGTAGGTCTCTTCGTAGACGACCGGTGGGTGTTCGGGGAACTCCATGACCGTGAAGGTCGTGCTCAGCACGCGGAACGTGGGGTCCGACTCCGGGACCACCCGGATGACGCAGTGCGGCAGGTTCGTGGCCAGCACGAGGTTCTGGAGCTGTTCGTGCATGAGCGACGGGCTTCCCACGACCGAGCGCAGCGCGCGCTCGTGGATGAAGAAGGTGCAGTTCGGCGGGTTGTGGCGTTGCAGGAGCTGCTGCCGGTCCACGCGGGCGCGCGTCAGCATGTCGAGCCTGTCCGCGGTGTAGCGGCCGGTGAGTTCGAAACAGGTGTGGACGTACTCCTCCGTCTGCAGCATCCCGGGGATGGCGGCCGGGCTGTAGTAGACCATCGACCGCGCGAGGTTCTCCTGGATGACGAGGGATTTCATCGGGTCGACGAGCTTGTCGAAGTACGGCCGCACCCAGTAGAGGTCGCCGGACGGCTTGGCCAGCTCGAGGAGCCGCGCGCGTTCGGCGGCTCCGGTGCCGCAGTGGGCGAGGTAGATCGCGGCGTCGACCGCCGAGATGCGGCGGCCGTTCTCCCAGGCCGACACCTTCGACGCCGACCAGTCCGCGCGGCGGGCCACCTCGCGCAGGGTCATCCGCTTCTGCTCGCGCTGGCCCTTGAGCTCGTAGGCCATTTCGCGCGTGCGCACCGTGCTCTTTTCGGTCATGGCACGGACGGTAGAGGGGACCTCCGACAAAACGACGCACGCCGCGCGCGGATTCACCGCAAGGAGGTCGCTGTTCCGCCTGTGTGACAACGCAATCCGGCTCCCGAAGCGCTGCGAAGCTGCTTCGCGCGGCGAAGGCGCTTCGCGCATCTTAAGCGATATATGGCGGCGGAAACAATGCGGCCGGCGATTCGGCGAAATGGCGCGGAGTCGCTTCGGCGCGCGGGTGGTCAGGGGCGGCCGACGGCCGCGCGTCCGGGCGCGAGGTGGTTGACTGCCCGCATGGCTGAACCGAAACCGCGGGGCCTGGCCGCCCTGTTGCTGACGCTGACCGTCGTCACCGGGGTGGTCGATGCCGTCAGCTTCCTCGGGCTGGGCCGGGTCTTCGTCGCCAACATGACCGGGAACGTGGTGTTCCTCGGGTTCGCGGCGGCGGGGGAGACGACGCTGTCGGTGCTCGCCTCGCTGACCGCCGTGCTCGCGTTCCTGGCCGGCGCGCTCGCCGGCGGCCGGCTCGCGCGGCGGGAGGACGACTACGACGCCCTGCGGCAGGCGACCGGGGCGCAGGCCGCCCTGATCGCGGTCGCCGTCGTGCTCTCCGCCACCCTCGGCGGCGGCACGCGGCTCGGCGCCGAACTGCTGATCGTCGTGCTCGGGCTGGCGATGGGGCTGCAGAACGCCGCCGTCCGCCGGATCGGGGCGCCCGATCTGACGACGACCGTCCTGACCATGACGCTCACCGGCTTCGCGGCCGACTCCAAGGCGGCCGGCGGGACCGGCTCCCACCCGCTGCGGAAGGCGGCCGCCGTCGGCGCGATGCTCGCCGGGGCCTTCGCCGGCGGCCTGCTGCAGCTGCACGTGGCCATGTGGGCCGCGCTCGCCGTGGCGCTGGTGCTGGTCCTGGCCGTGCTCGCCGCGCTGCACCGGGCGAAGCGGTCCACAGAGGACTGACCGGGACCGGGAAGGCCACCGCGGTGGCCTTCCCGGAGCCGGCTCAGGCGCCGGTGACCCTGAGCTCGACCAGCGTCGCCGGGTCCTGCCCCGCGCCCTCGCCGAATCCGGTCCAGCCGTGCGTGTCCACGTTCACCGTGGTCGGGGCACCCTTGATCGTGACCGTCGCCTTGACGTTGTGCGCTTCCTGGTCGTCGCCCTTGGCCTGGAAGGCGTACGGGATGCTCAGCTTGAGGTAGCCGCTCGGCCCGGTCACCTGGAAGCAGTAGTGACCCGGGTCGGTGCCGTGGTCGGCCGGGTTGTTCGTCGAGTACACCTCGATCACGCCGGTGTGGTCGGCGCAGCCGACCAGCAGGATGTGCCCGTCGCCGCTGACCAGGGTGATGCCGCGGTCGCGCAGGATCTTGTCCGCGCCCGGGTAGCTGTAGTCCTCGACCAGGCCGGGCGGGGTGTCGTCGGCGGTCGCGGCGTGGGTGATCGCCGCTGTGCCGGAGATCACGGCGGCACCGGCGACGGCGGCCGAGGCGAGCAGGGTGGTGCGGAAACGCATGTCGGGTTGCACTCCTTGTCGTTGACGGGGCTGGGCGCGCGTCGCCGGACAGGGTGCTGCGTCCTCGACCCGACATGGCCCCCCATGCGAGAACAGACGGACCGTATCCCCCGCTCGCCGTCCGGTCAACGCCGGTGATCATTACTTGATCGGAGTCTTTTCTTCGCGGCGAACCTGCGCTTAAGGTACGTCTCGGCTGACACAGGGGGGACCGCGTGTGCGCGGCAGCCGGCGGCTTGCTGCCGCCGAACCCCCTGCGGATCTGACGAGGGGGCAGCGGGGTACATGGGCATCCGACACCTACGGGCCGTTCTGACGGCGACGACGGCGTTCGCGCTCGTCGCCGGCATCGTGGCGACACCGGCCGCGGCGGCGGACCCGCCGCAGCCGACGGAACGCCAGCAGGTGCTGGCGCTGATGCGCGACGGCAGCCCGGTGATCTCCCGCGCGGCCGAGGCCGCGCTGTGCGGCACCGACGACGACGTGCACACCTTCCTGGCCACCGGGCTGAGCCGGGTGCAGGAGGTCTCCGACCGCGTCGCGGTGCAGCAGATGATCTCCACCGGCGGCCCGGCGACGCAGCACGCGGCCAACGCCGCCCTCGGCGGCACCATCGCCGACGTGCGGGCCTTCCTCGCGAACGGGTGGCGCCAGGCCTGGCAGACCGACCTGCGCGTGCAGGTCTCGCGGCTCCAGTCGGCCGCCACCGGCCCGACCGTGAAGAGCGCCGCCAACACCGCCCTCAACGGCACGTCCGACGCCCAGCTGGCCTTCCTCGGCCAGGGCTACCAGCGCGCCCAGGTGATGGACGACCGGATCGCCGTGCAGCGGCTGATCAACGCCGCCGGGGCCGAGGTCAAGAAGGTCGGCAACTGGGCGCTGTCGTCCAGCGCGGACGACGTGCGCTGGTTCCTCCAGAGCGGCTACCAGGTCGCGCTGCAGCGTGACCAGGAGACCGCGACGGTCGCGCAGCTCGCCGATCTCGCGAAGAGCTCGCAAGCCCGCGCGACCGAGCAGACGCAGGCGGCGAAGGACGCGGCCGACCAAGCCGCGACCGCCGCCGCGGCCGCGAAGGCCGACGCCCAGATCGCCGCCGACGAGACGCGCAAGGCGCAGGGCTCGGCCGAGCAGGCCGCCCAGGCCGCGGCGCGGGCGGCCGACGCCGCCAACCGGGCCGCGCGCGCCGCGCAGACCGCGATCAACGCGGCCAACGCGGCGAACAACGCGGCGCGCGAAGCCGCGGCCGCGGCCAGCCAGGCCGCCTGGGCCGCCTCGATGGCCGGCCGGGCCGCCTCGAACGCCCGCAACGCGGCCGCCGCCGCGGCCACCGACCGGGGCCAGGCCGACCGGGCGACGCAGGCCGCGAAGGACGCGCGGGACGCCGCCAACGGTGCGCAGAGCGCCGCCGACGCGCTGACCCACGCCATCGACGCCGTGCACGCCGTCGCCGTGACCGTGCAGGCGGCCGCCGCCGCGGCCAACGACGCCGCCGCGGCCGCCGCGGCTTCGTCCGAGGCCGGTGGCTACGCGCAGCAGGCCGGTGCCAGCGCCGCCGAGGCGAAGAACGCCGCCGCCCGGGCCCAGCGCAACGCCAACGAAGCCAGCCGCGCGGCCGCCGCCGCGCTCTCGCTGGCCAACGACGCCGCCGCCTGGGCCGGCCAAGCGCGGCAGGCCGCGCTGGACGCCGTCGCGCACGCCAACGCCGCGGCCGCCGCGGCCGACGACGCGGCCCAGCACGCCGGGGAGGCGGCCGGGGCCGCGCAGCGCGCGAAGGACGCCTCGATCGAGGCGAAGAACGCCGCCGACGCCGCGCAGGGGGCCGCCGACCAGGCCGAGAACACCGCGAGCCTGGCCCGCCGCGCCGACGCGGAGCGGCTCGCCCAGCAGCAGTCCCAGGCCATGCGCGACGCGCAGGACGCCAAGCAGGCCGAGGACTCCCGGACGGTGGCGGCGCACTGGAGCGCCGGCCAGCCCGAGCAGCTGAGCCAGCAGGCAGCGACCCTGCTGGCCGCGGCCAAGGATCCGGCGGCCCCGCCGGCGGCGGCGATCGCCAGCGGCCGGAAACTGGCCGCCGAGCTGATGCACACCGGCGGCCCGAAGCTGTTCGCCGCGGCGAGCACCGCGCTCGCGGGCACGGACGCCGAACTGACCGCCTTCGTCCAAAGTGGCCTGAACGGGGCACTGGAGCAGGACGACCGGCTCAGCCTCAGCATCGTGGGCGGCGCCTCCCTGGTGCCGGCCCAGCGCGCCGCGGCCGGCACCGCCGCCGCGGGCAGCCACGACCAGGTCAAGCAGTTCCTGACGACCCGCGACTACCAGGGCAAGGTGACCAACGACCGGCTCGAAGCGCAGCGCATCTCCTCTCTCGGCGGGCCGGCCACCAAGGACGCGGCCAACCGCGCGCTCTCGGGGACCCCGGCCGACGTCGCCGCGTTCCTGAAGACCGGGCAGTACACCGCGGCCAAGAACGACGACCGGATCGCCGTCCAGAAGATCCTGGACAAGGGCGGCCCGGAGGTGAAGGCCGCGGCCAACGCCGCGCTGTCGGGGCCGTGGACCTACGTCCGCCAGTTCCTGCAGTCCGGGCAGTACAGCGCCGCGTGGCGGGACGCCGACGCCGCGCAGCACGTCGCCCAGATCAACGGCTACGTCGCCAACGCGAAGGAAGCCGCGGCCCTGGCCCACCAACAGGCCGCCCTGGCCGCCGAGTACGCGGCCAACGCCGCCGGTTCGGCCGCCGAAGCCGCCGCGGCGGCCCAGGCGGCGAAGGACTCCGCGGCCGAGGCACAGCAGCACGCCGAAGCCGCCAAGGCCTCCGCCGACCAGGCCGAGAAGTCCGCCGCCCAGGCGGCGCAGTCGGCCGAGACCGCCCGGTGGGCGGCGTCGAACGCGCAGGCGGCGGCGCAGTCCGCGCAGCGCTCGGCGGCCCAGGCGGCGCAGTCGGCCGCGCTGGCCAACCAGTACGCCGCGGAGGCCCGCGAGGCGGCGGCCCGGGCGCAGGCCGACGCCGACGCGGCGGGCAAGGACGTGCTGGAAGCCAGCCAGGCGGCCGCGGACGCGTACAACGCGGTCAACGTCAAGCAGTCCGAGGAAAACGCCAAGCAGCAGGTCATGGACATGCGCGGCACCGTCCAGCAGGTCCGGGACGCGGTCGCGCAGGTCATCCAGGACCACCCGGAGCTGCAAGGGCTCCTGGACACGGCGAACCAGCTGCTGTCCATGATCGACACGATGGCCGGCGCCACCCTCGACTACGTGCGCGACCACGCGGGCGAGCTGCTCGCGCTCATCCAGCACCTGGCCGAGGTCGCCGGCGGCGTCGGAGCCGCGCTCGGCGGCGCGTCGGTCGCCGGCGGCGCGATCGCGGCGTGCGCCGAAGAAGTCGGTGCGGGTGCGGCGATCGGTGCCGGTGGTGGCGCCGCGTTCGCCGGCATCGGCGCGGTGCCCGGCGGCATCGGCGGCGCGCTCGTCGGGGCCATCGCGTGCATCTTCACCTCGGGCCCGGCGGTCTACGCCGGGATCGCCGAGATGATCGGTGGCCTGGCCATGGCCATGCACGGCATGGAGGGCATGGCCGACGACATCAAGAACCTCGCCGAGAACCCGGGCAACAAGATCGGCGACGCGCGCGAGGTGAAGGTCGCGGACATCGTCGGCGGCCGGCGCACCAAGGAGCTCACCAACGACGGCCAGGACTTCACGATCGTGCAGCCGGGTGTCGGCAAGACCGGCGTGGACGTGTTCGGTCCGAACGGTGAGTACATCGCGGTCGGCGGGCCGGGCAAGGCGCTGGACACCACCAAGCTGGGCAGCCAGATGAAGGTCCTCAGGTGGGGCGCCGACCAGGCGGGCGTGCGGGCCCTGGCGTACTTTGAGGAGGGCACGCCGCAGGCGGCGCTCGACCTCGCCAAGAAGTGGCTCGGCGACGGCAACGTCATCCTTTTCCCGAAGTAGGCAGGAATGTCCGACGGATTCGTGCGCCTGTACCGGCGGGACTGGACACCGGAACAGGTGCACCGGCGGGTCGACTCGCTGGCGGCGGCGGGGATGGTGCTGAGCCATCCCCGCACCGGCCGGATCACCGCGATCAGCGGCGAGGGCGAGACCATCGGCGAGCAGGTCGAGATGAACCGTGCCGGCCTGCTCGCCGCCATGGCCGGCCTGGGGGAGAAGCAGTTCACCTTCCAGTACTGGCTGACCGACGACGAAGACGCCGACGTGGTCTGCACGGTGAGACAGGCCGGTGACGGCGTGGTCGTCGAGGACTACGGGCTCGACGGCTTCGGCGGTCCGGTCCACCGGAAGGGACAGGACACGGTGATCCGCCGGATCCTGGCCGAGTTCCGGGCGACCGGGCCGGCCGCGGTCGGCCTGGTCGTCGACCGGTGGGGGCCGTCGCTGGACACCGACCTCGACGACATCGTGACCGGCGGCCCGACCCCGGTGACGATCACCCCGGAACTGATGGTGTTGCGGCCCGAGATCGCGCGCCGGCATTTCGAGCCCGGAGAACTGGTCCCGTTCGGCGACTTCCTCGCCCGAGACACGGACGGGATCCTCGCGCTGGTCCCGGACTAACCGAGCGAGCGGCCGCCGTCGACGAGCAGGCGTTGCCCGGTGATGAAGCCGGCTTCCTCCGAAGCGAAGAAGCTCACCGCGGCGGCCACCTCCTCCGGCGTGCCCAGGCGCCCCGCGGGGACCGAGGCCCGGTACTGCTCGCGCTCGGCTTCCGGGACCTCCGCGTGCCGCTCCACCGGGATGAACCCGGGCGCCACCGTGTTGACCGTGATGCCGTCCGGGGCCAGCTCGCGGGCCCACGCCCGGACCAGGCCGAGCTGGGCGCTCTTGGCCGTCGCGTACGCCGAGCGGCCGGGTGGCGGGCGGTCCGCCACCTCCGAGTCGACGTGCACGATGCGGCCGTGACCGCGGGCCCGCATCCCCGGCAGCACCGCGTGGCCCAGCAGCACCGGCGACCGGACGAAGAAGTCCAGCTGGGCCAGGTGATCCGGCCAGTCGACCGCGGACACCGGCGCTTCCGGCTGCGGTCCGGTCGCGTTGAGCACCAGCACGCCGATCGGGCCGAGCACCGCCGTGACCGCGTCGACCAGCTCGCCGGCCTGGCGCCGGTCCGTCACGTCCGCGGCGAACGCCGCCGCGCGGCCCCCTTCGGCGAGGATGCCTTCCGCGGCCGTCTTCAGGTCGGCGTTGTCGTGGCGGCCGTTGACCGCGACGGCGAACCCGTCTCTGGCCAGCCGGCGAGCGATCACGCGGCCGAGACCCCGGGAACTGCCGGTCACCAGTGCGACACCCATGCGCCCGACGCTAGGGGACACCTCCGGACACGACAAGGCCCCCGGGACAGGTCCCGGGGGCCTCGAACGGGTGACTCAGGCCGACGCGGCCGCCAGGTTTTCGGTCGCGGCGGGCGGTGCGGCCACGACCTTCTTGTTGCGGCGGTTGCGTCGCTCCAGGTACGTCGCCAGCGCTGTCAGCAGCAGGCACATCACGACGTAGATGGCGGTCGCCACGATCGTCGACGGCACGATCGGCCGCCCGAACGCGCCCTGCGAACCGATGTAGCGCGCGTAGTACAGCAGCTCCTGGTAGGTGATGATGAACCCGAGCGCGGTGTCCTTCAGCAGCACGACCAGCTGGCTGATGATCGTCGGCAGCATCGCCCGGATCGCCTGCGGCAGCAGCACCAGGAACATCACCTGCGTCTTGCGCATGCCCAGCGCGTACGCGGCTTCGCTCTGGCCCTTCGGCAGCGACTGGATGCCGGCGCGGAAGACCTCCGCGAGCACCGAGCCGTTGTACAGCGTCAGGCCGAACACCACGCCGAGGAACGGCGTCATCGGCACGCCCAGCGTCGGCAGGCCGAAGTAGAACAGGAACATCAGGATCAGCGCCGGGATGGCGCGGAAGAACTCGACGACGAACCCGGAGACCCGGCGGATCCACACGTGGTCGGACAGCCGGCCCGCCGCGAAGATCGCGCCGAAGATCACCGCGAGCACCGCGGCGGCGGCGAACGCCTCGACCGTCGCGAGCACCGCGTCGGCCAGGTCGCGCTGCACCTGCGCGTACTGCAGCCACTCCCACTTGCGGGCGGTGAACTGGCCGCTGTCGTAGAACCGCCAGCCGATGTAGCCGACGAAGGCGAGGACCACGAGCGTGCCGATCACCGCGTACGTGCGGTACCGGAGCCGGGCCTTCGGGCCCGGGACGTCGAACAAGACGTTGCTCATGCGCACACCTCGCTGACGCTCGGTGCGGCCTGAGCCGCAAGCGCAGTGTTGAATGATTCGGTCGCAAGCTCCCTCATCGGGCCACGCTCCAGCGCTTCTCCAGGCTGCGTTGGACGAACGACAGCACGGCGACCAGGATGATGAAGCCGAGCGCGACCCACAGCAGGCCGATCAGCTGGTTCTCCCCGCGTTCGGACAGGTACTGGCGGATCGCGCCGGCCTCGGCGACGGAGAAACCGGCCGCGATGGTGGTGTTCTTCAGCAGCGCGATCAAGGTGCTGATCAGCGGCGGCACGACCGAGCGCAGCGCCTGCGGCAGCACGACCTGGCCGAGGATCTGGCCGAAGGTCAGCCCCAGCGCCCGGCCCGCCTCGGCCTGGCCGACCGGCACGGTGTTGATGCCCGAGCGCACGACCTCGCAGATGAACGCCGAGGTGTACACGGTCAGCGCCGTCACCGCGGCCGGGAAGTAGTCGAGCTTGACGATGTCGAGCAGCGGGTAGGCGAACACGAAGAACGCGAACACCAGGGTGAGCGGCGTGTTCCGGGCGATCGTCACGTACGCCGCGCCGACGGCGCGGAAGACGGGGACCGGGCTCACCCGCAGCATCGCCAGGATCGTGCCCCAGATCAGGCTGCCGACGGCGGAGAGCACGAACAGTTCGATCGTGCGCAGGAAGAACGGACCGAACAGGTCCAGGTTGTTGAGCAGGACGTCCATGGAGCCTTCCCCGCGTCCGTGGTCAAGGAGTGGATGTGAGAGGGCCGGTGAACCGGGAAACCCGATCCACCGGCCCCGGTGTCACGTCAGTACTTCTCGAGGGTCGGCTTGGTCGCGGTCGAGCCCGACTTGCCGAGGGTGGCGTCGTAGATCTTCTGCCAGGTGCCGTCGTCCAGCGCCTTCTGCAGGATCTCGTTGACCTTGTCGCGCAGCACCTTGTCGTCCTTGTTGAGGCCGATGCCGTACTTCTCGGTCGAGAACGTCTTGCCGACGACCTTCAGGGTGTCCGGCTCCTGGGCCGCGTAGCCCTTGAGGATCGCGTCGTCGGTCGTGACCGCGTCGACGTCCTTCGACTGCAGCTTCTCGACGCACTGCGAGTACTTCTGGAACTCGACGATGTTGCCCGGCTCGGTCAGGTTCTGCTGCCGGACCTTCTGGATCGGGGTCGAGCCGGTGACCGAGCAGACCTTCTTGCCCTTGAGGGTCTCCGGGCCGGTGATCGAGGTGTCGTCCTTGCGGACGAGCAGGTCCTGGCCGGCGACGAAGTACGGGCCGGCGAAGGAGACCAGCGCCTTGCGCTTGTCGGTGATCGAGTAGGTGCCGACGTAGTAGTTCACGTCGCCGTTCGCGATCGTCTGCTCACGCGCGCCGGAGTCGACCGTGCGGAAGGTGATCTTCTCCGGGTCGAAGCCGAGGCCGGCCGAGACGAGCTTCGCGATCTCGATGTCGAAGCCGCCGAACTTGCCCGTCGTCGGGTCCTTCTGGCCGAGGCCCGGCTGGTCGTCCTTGGCGCCGACGGTCAGTGCGCCCGCCGACTTCATCTTGGCGTACACCGGCGAGCCGGCCAGGTCGACGCCCTGCGCGACCGGGTAGCTCAGCGCCGCGGGGGCGTTCGTGCCGCTCTGGTCACCGGAACCCGGCGAGGTCGGCGTGCCTTCCTTGCCACAGGCGGTCAGCGTGGTCAGCGCCAGGCCACCGGCGAGCAGTCCCACCGCGAGGGTGCGGATCCTCATGTGAATCTCTCCTGTGTGTCGTCACCCGGACGCCGACGGCGCCGCGGAACGTTTGTTCTCAGTGGGTCAGGATCTTGCCGAGGAAGTCCTTCGCGCGCTCGCTCTTCGGCGCGGTGAAGAACTCTTCCGGCGTCGTGTCCTCGACGATCTCGCCGTCGGCCATGAAGATCACCCGATCGGCTGCCCGCCGGGCGAAGCCCATCTCGTGGGTGACGACGAGCATCGTCATGCCGTCCTTGGCCAGCCCCGTCATCACGTCGAGGACCTCCTGGACCATTTCCGGGTCCAGCGCCGAGGTCGGCTCGTCGAACAGCATGACCTTGGGCCGCATGGCCAGCGCCCGCGCGATGGCGACGCGCTGCTGCTGGCCACCCGAAAGCTGCGCCGGGTACTTGTCGGCCTGGTTGGCGATGCCGACGCGCTCCAGCAGCTCCATCGCCGTCTTGCGCGCTTCGGTCTGCGAGGTCTTGCGGACCTTCACCGGCGCGAGCATGACGTTTTCGACGATGGTCTTGTGCGCGAACAGGTTGAACGACTGGAACACCATGCCGACGTCGGCCCGCAGCGCGGCCAGCGCCTTGCCCTCGGCGGGCAGCGGGACGCCGTCGACGGCGATCTCGCCCGAATTGATCGGCTCGAGCCGGTTGATCGCCCGGCACAGGGTCGACTTGCCCGAGCCCGACGGGCCGAGCACCACGACGACCTGGCCGCGAGGCACCTCGAGCGTGATCTCCCTGAGCACGTGCAGGTCGCCGAAGTACTTGTTCACGGCGGACGCCTTGATCATCGGCGCCGCCACCTCCGCGGTCATCTGGCCTCCCGGGTCGTTCGTGCAAATCGGGCATGGGTCACCACGCGATGGCGAGAACCTACCGTTGCTTCACCGGCTGGCAAGGCCGCTTGAGCAATACTTAGGGTTTCAACTGAGTATCGATGTCCCTTTTGGGGGGTGTCCACCCGGAGTCACGGAGTGTGACCGTCCGGGTGGCCGGTGCGGGAGCCGCCCGGACGTCCTAGAGTTCGCCGTACCGGCCGGTGAAGCAGGTCACCATGGGAGGCGGACGGGTGCGGGTGCTGCTGGTGGAGGACGACGACCGGGTCGCGGGCGCGCTCATCCCGGCGCTGACCCGCCGCGGCCTGGCGATCGCCCGGCTCGCCACCGGCGCCGGCGTGCTCGACCGGGTGCACGAGGTCGACGTCATCCTGCTCGACCTCGGCCTGCCGGACATCGACGGCGTGACGCTGTGCCGCCAGATCCGCGCGGTGAGCGACGTCGCGATCATCGTCGTCTCGGCGCGCGGCGAGGTCGACGACCGGATCCAAGGCCTGCGCGCGGGCGCCGACGACTACCTGGTCAAGCCCTACGACGTCGAGGAGCTGCTCGCCCGGGTCGAGGCCGTGCGCCGCCGCCGCGGGGAGCACCCCGCCGCCGAGCCGGTGGTCATCCGGGTCGGGGACGTCACCGTCGACGTCTCCCGGCACGAGGTACTGGTCGACGGCAAGGCGGTCGCGCTGTCCCGCAAGGAGTTCCAGGTGCTGGCGCTGGTGGCGGGCGCCCGCGGGGCGGTGTGCTCGCGCGAGCACGTGCTCACCGAGGTGTGGGGCCACCGCGGCGCGGCGGAGAGCCGGTCGCTGGACGTCCACGTCGCGACGCTGCGGACGAAGCTGGGCCGCCCGGCGCTGATCGAGACCGTCCGCGGGGTCGGGTACCGGCTCGGCGGCCAGGTCGCCCGGAGCTGAGGCGGGTGCGCGTCCGGCTGCAGGGCATCGTGCTGACGCTGGTGGCGTTGCTGGTGTTCGGCCTGGGCATCCCGCTGGCCAGGAGCATCGCCGCGGGGGCGCAGCAGGACCTGTTCCTGGACCGGCTGACCGACACGGCCCGGTTCGCGTCGCTGGCGCAGCGTCCGCTGCTGGACAACAAGCCGGGGCTGATCGAACCCGACCTGATCCGCTACACCGACGTCTACGGCGTCCAGGCGCTGGTCGTCAACCAGGACGGCAAGCTGTTCGCCTCCTCGCTCGGGCAGTCCGCGCGGATCGACCTGAAGGACGACCGGGTCAGCGGGCCGGTCCACGAGGCGCTCGCCGGTCGCCGGTCCCAGCCCACCGGGGTGCTGATGCCGTGGGATTCGACGCCGCTGGTGCTCGCCGAACCGGTGCTCGCGGACGGTGAGGTGCACGGCGCGGTGCTCACCGTGTCCGACACCGGCGCCGAGCGGGCGGACGTGCTGTGGTGGTGGCTGCTGCTCGCCGCGGGCGGGATCCTCGCGTTCACGCTCGCGCTGGCCGTGGCGATCCCGGTGGTCCGCTGGATCCTGCGGCCGGTGCACCGGCTGGACGACGCGACGGGCGCGCTGGTGGCGTCGGTGGTCAGCGGCCGGGAAGCCGAGCCGGTCGGGGAGAGCGGCGGGCCGCCGGAGCTGCGGCAGCTGGGCCGCTCGTTCGACCGGATGGCGTCCAGCGTGTCGGGTGCGCTGGCGGCACAGCGGGCGTTCGTCGCCGACGCGTCCCACCAGCTGCGCAACCCGCTGACGGCGTTGAAGATCCGGCTCGGCAACCTCGAAGGCCACGTCGACGACGAGCCGGCGGCCGCCGACCTGGAAGCGGCGCGGGTGGACGCGGGCCGCCTGCACCAGATCCTGGACGGCCTGCTGTCGATGGCCCGCGCCGAGGCTTCGGGTGGCGAGCTGGACCCGGTGGTGCTGGACGAGGTCGTGGCGGACCGGGTCGCCGATTGGTCGGTGGTGGGCGAGGCCCGCGACGTCCGCTTGGTGGTGGAGACGTCCGGCGACGGCGCGCGCGTGTGCATGCCGCCGAGGGGCGCGGAGACGATCCTGGACGCGTTGCTGGACAACGCTTTGAAGTTCACGGCGGCGGGGACGGAGATCCTGGTCGCGGTGGCGCGCTCGGGCGACCGGGTGCGGTTGTCGGTGCGGGATCACGGGCCGGGCCTGCCGCCGGAGGAGCTCGACCGGGCGCTGGACCGGTTCTGGCGGAGCCCGGCGCACCAGAACGTGCCGGGGTCCGGGCTGGGGCTGGCGATCGTGAGTGAGATCGTCGCGCATTCGGACGGGGAGCTGGCGCTGGAACTGCCCGAGGGGGGCGGGCTCCGGATCTCGATGGTGTTCCCGGTGGCCTAGGTCTTCTGCGACCGGTAGTACCGCAGCGCGCCCGGGTGCAGCGGGATCGGCTGGGTCTCGATGCCCGGGTGGACGTCGATCGACAGGGCCGCCGAGTTGGCGTTCGCCAGCTCGCGGCGGGCGTCGAACAGGCCGCGGACCAGGGCCTCCGCCACGTCGTCCGGCATGGACTCCGGGACCACCAGGAAGTTCGGCACCACCAGCGTCGTCACCGGGAAGGCCTGGTTGTACGTGCTCGCCGGGATCGTCGCGGTGCTGTAGACCTGGCTGCTCGCCTGCACCCTCGGCATGACGTCGGCGAGGTCGAGCAGGTGCAGCTTGCCCCGGTTCTCCGGCTCCAGCAGCTTCGGCGTGGGCAGGCCGCCGGACCAGAAGAACGCGTCGACCTCGTGGTTCAGCAGCGCGGTGACGGACTGGTCGAGGCCGCGGGTGCTGGTGCTGACGGAGTCCCGCAGCCCGATCGTCTTGAGCAGCCAGTTGGCGATGAACTCGACGCCGGACTGCGGTGAGCCGATCGCGATCCGGTGGCCGCTCAGCTGCGACACCGACCGGATGTCGGAGTCGGCCCGGACGACGATGTGCAGGTAGTCGTCGTGGATCCGGGCGAGCGCGGCGAACCTCGGCTTGGCTTGGTACTGGGCCGCGGCGACGTCGGCCGCGACGAAGGCGACGTCGGCCTGGCCGGTGAGGACCTTGTCGACGTTGTCGGGCGAGCCCTGCGTCTCGAGCACCGCGGGCCGGTCGATGCCCAGGCCGCCCTGCCAGGCCGTGGCGAGGGTCTGGGCGAGTTTGTAGTAGACGCCGCTGGAGGTGCCCGCGGCGATCCGCAGCTCGAGCCCGCCGAACCCGGAGGTGCAGGCGGCGAGCACCAGCAAGAGGGCGGCCGCGATCGCGAGTCCGCGCGTGCGCCTGCTGCTGGTCACCGCCTGATCGTGCCAGACGCCGGGCACCGGAGGGAATTCCGGGACCGCCGATTCCGCGGGAATCCGGAAAGATCGGTTTCGGCCCGGTTTGTAACAGGCCGCTTCACGCGACGGACTTCAAGGCCATGAGCTCCTGCACGGTGTGCGAACGAGAACTCGAACCCCAGGCCCGATTCTGCGGAACCTGCGGGACGCCGGTCGACGCTCTTTCCCCGGCGCCGTCCGGGACCGTGACCGGTTCGTCGTCGCGGAAACTGCTCCCGTTGCTGGCCGCGGGATCGCTGGTGGCGCTGGCCGCCGCCGGAGCGGTGATCTTCGCGGTTTCCCGTTCGCCGGGCCCCGCCGCGCCCGCGGCGCAGCCCGGAACCGGACCGGTGGAGGCGCCCACCCAGCCGTGGGCGCCCGCGACGAGCGCGGACCTGCGCACGACGTGGTCGCCGCCGTCCGTGACCACGTCGAGCACGACGGTCACCGAAGCCGACCTGCGCGACCAGGTTTCCCGCGACCACGACGTCGCGGAAAGCCTGGTCGGGCGCTGGCTCCCGCAGTTGTCGTCGAAAGCCGCCGGTCTCGTGGTGAACGGCGTGACCTACGACGACGCCGCCGTGCTGGCCGATTTCCGGCGGTTGCGGGAAAAGTACCCCGACGCTTTCATGGTCGATTCCGGTGATTACCGGAACTTCAGCCGCAGCGGCTTCTGGGTCACCCTGAAAGGGCAGGCTTTCTCCAGCGCCGACGACGCCAACGCGTGGTGCGGGCAGCAGGGATTCGCCCGGCAGGACTGCCACGCGAGCCGGCTCACCCACACCGGTGGGCCGAGTGGCAACTCCAAGCCGCGGTGACGAGGCCTCGTCACCCGAAGAGCTTGAGGACGAGCTCGGTGATCTTCGTGAGCGGTGCGCTCAGGTCGCCGATCAGGGTGGTGACGGTTTCCCAGCGCTTCCGGACCACCTTGCCGCGCGGCTCCTCCTTCTTCAGCTCCTCCTCGATCTTGCCCACTTCCGCCTGCACTTCGGCGCGGTCGGCCGCGGGGGCGGCGGCGATGATGTCGGGCCGCACCCGGGCGAGTGCCTCGAGCAGGTCCTCCACCGGCGCCGCCGGCCCGGACGTGTAGTGGTTCACGCTGGCCTGGTGCCCGACGGCGCTGCCCTCGAAGTGCGCGCCGCGCATGTCGAACCGGTCGCCCATGATCACTTCTCCTTTGCGGGCTTGCCGCCCTTGTTGACGCTGCTGTGCGAGCCGACCGCCGAATCGACGAAGGTGCTGCCGCGCAGGTCGTAGGTGTTGTAGACGGGATCGGCCAGTTTCGTGAACTCGACCACGGAGTAGCCGCGCTCCTGCAGGTAGGCGCCGACCGCGCGGAACAGCGTCGAATCCATGATCCGGACGTACCGCTCCACGTCGACGTCCTGGAAGTAGCTCTGCACCAGCTCGGCCTGCGCCAGTTCGCGCAGGCTCCGGCCGGCCCCGTACTTGGCCGGCTCGATCTTGTCGGGGCGCTGCTGCAACGCCTTGAAGCCGCGGAACACGGTCTTGGCGCGCCGGAGGACCGTCGCCGGCAGCAGGCACCACTCGACGGCCGCGGCCCGCAGCGGCGCGAGCACGGGGGACCGGTGCCGGTCGATGGTCCGGTAGCGCGGATCGATCGGCAGCAGGGCCAGGAACTGCCATTCGAGGAACAGCATCCGCTGGTTCGTCCCGACGTGGAGGTAACACGACGTGGTCAGGTCGCGGTCCCACGACTCGATGCGGTAGCAGCGGTAGTACCGCGCCCACTCCACCGAAGCGTCGGCGAGGTGGCGGGCCGCTTCGGGGTCCAGCTGCGGAGCCGGCCGCCCGGCCAGGCTCGGCAGGACGCCGGGCACCGCCGCCCGGTCGGCCACCAGCCGGTCCGCCGGGATGAGCACCTGCTCGCGCAGCACCAGGTCTTCGAGGCGCCGGCCGGGGCCCAGCGAGGACGTCCCGCGCAGCCGCGCCATCGCCGCGCTGACCTGGTCCTGCAACCCGGTGACGTTGATCGTCTCCGGTTCGGCGTCGTCGTCGGCCGGTTCGAGCGGCAGGGTGATCACCTGCTGGTGCAGCGGGATCCCGGCGCCCACGAACGGGGAGAACCCCCGGTGCACGACCACGTCCACCTTGTCGGGGTGGCGCGCCAGTTCCTGCTCCACCCGGGCCAGATCGCCCAGCGGCCCGGCGAACCGGTCCAGGCCGAGCCCGCGCAGCCACCGCTCCTGCTCGTCCGCGCTCATCTCCCGGTTGGGGACGAAGGTGCCGGTGCGGAACCGGTCGAAGACCAGGAAGTGCACCGCGAACTCGTCGGCGCCGAGGACGACGGCCATCAAGACGATCAGGACGAAGGGAACGACGATGACGCCCACGCCCAGGCCGGCGCCCACGCTCGAAGCCGCCGTGCCCAGCTCGGAGCCCGGTGACTCGGACCCGAGGCCGAACACCGTCCCCAGCGCGTAGCCGATGACGCTGATCCCGGCCAGCGGCAGGACGACGGCGACCATGAGGACCGTCCCGATCGCCGCGCCCCGCTTGGTGGGCGTGAGCTTGCCGGTGACCACGGCCAGGACGGTGGCGACCACCAGCCACGCGATGAACCACAGGGGGTTGAGGACCAGCATCACCAGCAGCAGCCCCAGCAGCACCCCGTCGCGGATGCGCCGCCGCGCGCGGGCGGCCACCGCCTCGCGCAAGACGGCGGTGGTGTCCACGCCGGGTGTCTGCGGAACGGCGCGGAACGGTTCGACGAGGAATTCCTTGATCGCCTCGTCGGCGAATTTCTCGTCGAGCTGCGCCGCGGCACAGAGGTATCGCGTGGTGATGTCCCGCCGCGCCAGGGAAGCGCCACACTGCTGGCAGTATTTGTCCCCGGCTCGGTTGACCGACCGGCAACGCCGGCAACGTCTGCTCTGTTCGGTTTCGACACCGACAGCCATGGAATTCCCTTTCCGGTCCGATCCCACCCGGGAGTCGTCCGGCCGGCCGTGCGGTGTTACAGACCGGAACCGCGTTCACCGGTTCCGGTCGTCGTGCGACCGGGCGGGTGCGCCGAGTTGCCGGTGTCGCCGGCAACCCGGCCCAGAGCGAGATCCGGGGCGCGGTCGCGGCGATCAGCCCGCTCGGGCGAGTCACCGCGCCCCGTCGAAGTCCGGATCGAGTGAATTCGTCGAATTCACAGAGGCTTCGCAAAAGATCAGGTTACTGACGGGCGAATTACTCCGGACGCTGCTTGACCCGGATCTCCCCGGCGCTGATCATTCCCGCAGCGATTCCCGGCGCGCATCTCCCGCGCGCCTTCCCAGGAGAACCCATTGAGCCTCGCGCCCTTGGACCGGCGGGCCTTCCTGCGCCTGTCCGCGCTCGTCCCCACCGTCGCCGTCCTGCCCGCTGTGCTCAGCGTGCCCGCCTGGGCGGAGGCGACAACGGCGTTCGTCGACTCCTACCGCACGAACATCCCGGCCAACCACACCGCGGAGACCAACGCGGCGGTGCGGATCCTGAGCGGGATGCAGCGGGTCTGGCGCACCGGGTCCACTTGGGACAGTGGGGCCGTGCTCGACGCCGCACTGCTGCGCGCGAACGTCCGGCACTGCGTCGCCGTCACCCGCGCCCGGACCGACGCCGAAGCCAAGCGCTCCTTCGTCTACGACCGCCAGCACCAGTCCTACGCCGCCATCGGTGGTCTTGGCCCGCTCGCGGACCTCTACCGCCGTGGCGCCAAGGCGGTCACCAGCATCACGAGTGCCCCGGACGGCACGCCGCCGGCGAAGATCGACGACGCCGTCCCGGCGAACGCCCCGGCGGGCTCGGCGCTCGGCGCCGGTTCGCACGACTCGGAACTGGGCCTGGTGGCCACCCTCATGGACACCGTCCGCGGCACCTGGGCCTCGGGCAACCCGAGCAAGGCCGCCTACCAGTACCCGCGGCCGTGGCGGATGACCGCCGACAGCCGGGTCGAGGACACCGGCCGGGTCGACGCGCTCGGCTTCCCGGTGTACCGGTCCGACGTGGTCGTCGCGCCGCAGCTGCTGCGCCAGCGCAGCACGACCCCGGCCGAGGACGGCGGCTTCCCCAGCGGTCACACCAACGCGTTCCACCTGGCCTGCCTCGCGCTGGCCTACGCGGTCCCCGAGCGGTTCCAGGAGCTGGTGGCGCGGGCCTACGACCTGGCCGACACGCGGATCGTCGCCGGGATGCACTCGCCGGTGGACGTGATCGGCGGCCGCACCCTGGCCACCGCGCTCACCGCCGCGACCCTCGCGGACCCGGAGAACGCGACGCTCAAGGCGGCGGCGCGGGAACAGGCGCTGAAGTACTTCACCGCGAAGACCGGCACGACCCCCGACACGCTCTTCGCCCGGGCACACACCGGCGCCGACGAGTACGGCGACCGCCGCGCCAACGCCGCGATGGTCGCCCGCCGGGCCACCTACGGCCTGCCGGACCGCGGGGCGCGCACCGCGATGCGCGTCCCGAAGGGCGCCGAGGTCCTGCTCGAAACCCGCCTGCCGTACCTGGACGCGGCGCAGCGGCGGGAAGTTTTGCGCACGACGGCGTTCCCGGGCGGCAACCCGCTGCTCGACGGCCCGGAGCCGTGGGGGCGGCTGAACCTCTTCGCCGCGGCCGACGGCTTCGGCGCGTTCCACACGAGCGTCCGCGTCACGATGGACGCCACCCGCGGCGGGTTCTCCGCGAACGACAGCTGGCGCAACGACATCGGCGGCGACGGCGGGCTCGTCAAGGCGGGCACCGGGACGCTGACACTGGCCGGGGCCAACCGCTACCGCGGCGGCACCCGCGTCGAGGCGGGCACGCTGGTCGCGGCGACGCCGGGCGCACTCGGCACCGGCACCGTCGAACTCGCCGGCGGCGTGCTGCGCGCGTCCGGCCTCCGGATCGGCGCCTACCACCAGACCGGCGGCACGCTGTCCGCTGCCACCGGGCCGGCGCTGGTCGTGCGCGGCGAGGCCATCCTCGACCGCGGCAGCGTCCTGGAGCTGCGGATCGACGGCTCCGGCCCGGGGCACGAGCTCGACGTGCTGTGCGCGCGGCGGCTGCGTGGCCGGTTCGCCGCCATCCGAGCCGACCGCCCGGGGTACCGGGTGGTCCCGCGCTACACCTCCACCGGTTTGTCCGTCCGAATCCAGCGGGAGTTCTCGTGAGAAAACGCATCGCCGCGTTGGCACTCGCCGTCACGGTGTCCACAGTGGTCAGTCCGGCGGCCGCGCGGGCCGCCGACGGCGGCAGCTTCTCGGTCCTGGCCTACAACGTCGCCGGCCTGCCCGAGAGCATCTCGAGCGCGCCGACCCCGCGTGACCCCGCCACGACGGCGATCGGGCAGCGGCTCGGCCCCTACGACGTGGTGCACGTCGAGGAGGACTTCAACTACCACGCGAAGCTCTACGCGGCCGACCAGCACCCGTACCGGACGCCGACCAGCGGTGGCGCGGGAATCGGCAGCGGGCTGAACACGCTGTCCTCACTGCCGTACGACGCCGACGACTTCGAGCGCGTCCGCTGGACGTCCTGCCAGCTCGACTCCGGCGACTGCCTGACCCCGAAGGGCTTCACCTTCATGCGGGTGCGGCTGGCCGAAGGCGTGTACGTCGACTTCTACAACGCGCACACCAACGCCGGGACGAACGCCGGCGACGAGGCCTCGCGCGCGTCCAACCTGGCGCAGCTGACCGCCTTCATCCGGTCGCACTCGGCGGGCAACGCGGTGGTCGTCATGGGCGACACCAACACGCGCTACACCCGGGCGGCCGACACGATCGCGCAGTTCGGCGCGGACAACGGCCTCACCGACGCGTGGGTCAAGCTCGTGCGCGGCGGCGTCGCGCCGGCTCCAGGCAGCCCCGACCTCGTGTGCGACAAGCAGGCGCCCGCCAACGACTGCGAGGTCGTCGACAAGGTGCTCTACCGCAGCAGCAAGCTCGTCTCGCTCGACGCGACCTTCTACAACAACGAGCACTCGAAGTTCCTGTACACCGCCGGCAACATGCTGTCCGACCACGACCCGATCACCGTGCGCTTCAGCTGGCAGCGCAACCCCGCGCTGCAGCTGTCGGACCAGTTCGGCGGCCCGCACGGCGACTACTTCACCGACGTCCCCGCGGTGCCCGCGAACGCCCGGGTGCGGACCTGGTCGCTGCGCAGCGGCAACCGCGTCGACCAGGTGGGGGTGACCCTGGAGAACGGCACCACGCTGACCCACGGCGGCACCGGCGGGACGGCGGCGTCGCTCGCGCTCGGCACCGGCGAGTACGTCACGACGGCGACCCTGTGCCAGGGCAAGTACAGCAACACGACCCGGATCTTCTCGGCCCGGTTCACCACCAACCTCGGCCGCGTCCTCGCCGGCGGCTCGACGACCGGCGACTGCGTCACCCGCACGGCCCCGGACGGCTGGCAGCTCGCCGGCTTCCACGGCCGCACCGGTGCCGAGGTCGACAAGGTGGGCTTCGTCTACACGCAGCGGTAGTCGCCGGCCGGCCCCCGAGGCGCCCCGCGGTCCGGAGCAGGTTCCGGACGGCGGGGCGTCACGCTGTTCAGCAGCTCTTCGGCGACGGCCATGGTGGGCCGGGCCGCGGGGTCCGGGTGCAGCAGCCGCAGCACGGCTTCGGCGAGCGGGTGCCGGACCAGGCCGAGATCGCCGCCCAGCGCGGCGTAGAGGGTGGCGCCCAGGGAGTACACCTCCGCCGGGAAGTCGGGGAAGCCGCCGTCGAGCACCTCGGGGGCGAGGTAGCTGTGCAGGGGGTTCCCGCCGCCCACGATCGCGGCGCGGCCCTGGGCGGAGACGACGACGTGGTCCGGATCGACGGCGGCGTGCAGCACGCCTTCGTCGTGCGCGGCGGCCAGCTGGGCGGCCAGCTGGACCCCGAACCGGGCGACCAGCCCGGCGGCGAGCGGACCGTGCTCGCCGAGCAGCTCGGTCAGCGTCCGCGCCCCGGGGTACTCGAGCACGAGGTAGGTGGTGCTGTCCTCGTCGACGACGTCACAGATGGCCGCCCGCGGCGCGGGGATGGCGGGCACCGCGGGCGGCTCGTCGAACAGCGGTTTGACGGCGACGATCCGGTCGAGCCGTTCGTCCTGGGCGTGCCAGACCACGGTGCCCGCCCCGGCCGGGCCGAGCAGGCGGTACCGGTCACCGATCAGTGTTCCTTCGCTCGCCACGTCGTTGTCCCTCCGCGTCGTCCACCGTCCTACCGGGAGATACGGCCGGAACCCGAATCCGGTTCGCTTGATCGACTCGATTCCCCGTTCGTGACAAAACAACGGCGGGTCACTGCCGCTTTTTCGACAACTTGTTCACCCCGGCGGGGGAGAACGGCCCGGGCCCGGCCCGGCGGCTTCGCGGCCACCCGGCCGGGCTCGGGCCCGGTGTTCACCTCCACTTGAGCGGCGGCACGCTCCCCAGCGTCGGCACCACCTCGGCGATCGTCCCGTCCGCGCCGAACCGCAGGCGGTCGATCGTCACCTCGCGGTGCGTTCCGTCCCCTCCCGGGATCGCGAACCGGTGGTAGGCGATGTACCACTCGTCCTTGCCCGGCACCTGCACGATGCTGTGGTGCCCGGTGCCCAGGATCCCCAGCGACGGGTCCTTCTCCAGGATCACGCCCCGGTTCACCAGCCCCGCACCCAGCGGGCCGGTCGCCGTCGCGTAGCCGACGCGGTAGTTCTCGCTGCCCGTGTCGTCGATGGACCACGTGAGGTGGTACGTGCCCGCGCGCTTGGTCATGAACAGCCCCTCGCGGAAGCCGTCGAGGCCGGTCAAGCGGGTGATCTTCGCCGGGTCGTACGACGTCAGGTCGGCGTTCAGCGGTACCACGTAGGCGGTGCCGTTGCCCCAGTACAGGTACGTCTGCCCGTCGTCGTCGGTGAACACCGCCGGGTCGATCGCCTGGCCGCCCGCCGGGTTCGCCGCGATCAGGGGCTTGCCCAGCGCGTCGGTGAACGGCCCGGTCGGCGACGAAGACACCGCGACGCCGATCTTGGCGTCCGCGCAGAAGTAGAAGTAGTACTTCCCGTTCTTTTCGGTGATCGTCGGCGCCCACGCCCGGCTGTCCGCCCAGGACACGTCCGGGCCGAGGTCGAGGATCTTCGGGTGCCGCGTCCAGGTGACGAGGTCCTTGCTCGACCACGCGTCGAACGTCGTCCCCGACCAGCCGGGGTAGCCGTCGGTCGTGGCGTAGACGTAGTACGTGTCGCCGAAGCGGACGATGTTCGGGTCGGCGTTGAAGCCGGGCAGGACCGGGCTGTTCATCACCACCGCGGTGACCGTCCACGTCCGCCGCTGCCGGCCGGCGCCGACGACCGCGTAGCCCACCGGGCCGGTGAAGTCCTGCCGCGAACCGTTGTGGGGGAACACCTGCGTGCCGTCGGCGACCTGCAGCACCGGCGCCAGCCGCCGCACGTCCGTGCCCGGCTTCACCGGCAGGACGATCGTGCCCTTCGCGCTGTCGACGATCGCCGGCACCCGGAGGGAGCCGAGCGTCACCGAGCCGACGGCCGTCTCGTTGCCCGGCGCACCGAGCACCTCCTTGGCCGTCAGGCCGCGGTTCCACACGGTGAACCGCCGCATCTTGCCCTGGAAGTACTTGTCGGCACCGTAAGCGGACCGACCTAGGTAGTTCGACGTCGTGATGCCCGCGCCGAGGTCGCCGGGTTTCGCCGTGACACCGTCCACACGGGCCACTTCGACGCCGTTGTCGTACAGCCGCGCGGTTCCGTTCGCCAGCGTGTACGTCAGCGTGTGCCAGGCGCCGCGGGACAGCGCCCGCTTGCTGTCGGCGTTCTGCTCGGTCGACCAGTTGCCCGCGGCGATCGCGGCCCGGTAGGTGTCCCCGGTCGCGAACAGGTAGCCGTCCCCGGCGTTGTCCGTGCTGTTGCCCAGGTTCCACAGGAAGTACGGCGTCTGCTGGCCGGGGTCGACCCACACCTGCGCCGACACCGTGATCCCGCTCAGGCCGCTCATCAGGTTGTTCGGCAGAGCGACATAACCGTCCTTGCCCCCGAAGGCGAGCCCGTCCGCCGAGCGCGTGACGCCGCCGTGCACCGTGGCGTCCCGCCCGTTCCCGGAGACGTCGGCGACGGTGTCGCCCCGGCCCGCCGCGGTGAGGTCGTAGTCGGCGACGACACCTTTCCTGTCGGCCGTCACCGGCGGCGGCCCCTGCCGGAGCCGGGCCAGCTCGGCCTTGGTCACCGGCAGCACCGTGCCGTGGCGCGGGCTCTTCGGGAGCTGGTACTCCGCCGGGATCGTCCAGTTCGGCTTCGCCAGGGAATCGGTGACGAACGGGACGTACCCGCGCCGCGGCGTCTCGTCCATGAACGCGTAGACCTTGGTGCTGTCGTTCGCCTTGAACACCGTCGGGCCTTCCACCCAGTCGGTGCCGAGCTTGGTGCGGATGCAGTCGGAGACCAGCTCCCAGTTGCGCGGCTTGGTCGTCGGCAGGTCCACCGCACGCAGGTTCTTCGACCGCTCGAGCACGATGTCCCGCTCGCAGGACCCGATGACCTTGCCGTCGGTGGTGAGGCGGTAGTAGTAGTCGCCGTCCTTGAGCACGGTGGAGTCGATGACGCCCTCACCGGGGTCGTTCCACACCTGCGGCTTGCTGAACGTCCGGAAGTCCCGCGTCGTCGCGTACATCATCCGCGGGTACGTCGAGCCGGTGTGGTCGACGTCGGTGGGGGCGTAGGGGCTGGTGGCCCAGTAGACGACGTAGGCACCGATCGCCGGGTCGTAGGTGGCCTCGGGCGCCCACGTCATGCCGGCCGTGTCGTCGGAGACCCGGACGTGCCGCTGGTTCGACCAGGTGACCAGGTCGGTCGACTCCCAGATCTCCAGGTACTGGCTGCCGTGGCGCTGCGCCTGGTCCCAGCCGCGGCCGTCGTTGATCTGCAGGTCGGTGGCGACGATGTAGAACCGGTCGCCTTCGGGTGAGCGGACGATGAACGGGTCGCGGACACCGGTTTCGCCGTAGTTCGAGCGCAGGACGGGCTTGCCGCCGTTGAGCTCGTCCCAGTGCAGCGGGTCGTTCCCGCGGCTGGCCGCGAAGTGGATCTGCTCGGTATCCTGCGTCGCCTCCCCGGTGAAGTAGGCGAACATGTACCCCTCGAGCGCTTCCTTCTTCGGCAGCGGCAGGACGGTGAGGGTGAAGGAGCGTTCGGCTGTCGCGTGGCCCTTTGTCGCACGGACCGTGAGACGCGCTTTGGCCGGCCGCGCACCGGCCGCGGGCCGGGTCACCTCGCCGGTGGCGGTGACGACGCGGGGGTCCTGGCTGCGCCAGGTCAGCGTGACGTCGCGGGCGCCCTTGACCGGCAGCGTGATGTTGCCGCGGATCGCGTCCTGGTCCGGGATGACGAGGTCCTCGAGTGCGTTGTCGACCTTCTGCCGGTCGGTGATGTCCTGCAGCACGGTGACGGTGAAGGAGCGGCTCGCGCTCTGGCCGGCGTAGGAGACGGCCGCGGTCAAGGTCACCTTCGCGTTGCCGGCGCCGGGCGCGGGCCGCGTCACCACGCCCGCCGGGGACACCACGGCCGGGTTGCTCGACGTCCAGGCGATCGCCGAGCCGCCGGCACCGGTCTTGGGCAGCGTGAGGTTGTCGGTGACGGCTGAGGTGTCGCCGAGGTCGAGGGCGGCCGCGTCGGCCGTCGCCCGCCCGGCGGCGGTGCGCTCGCCGAGGGCGCGGGCCTCGTCGGCGGTCACCGCGCGGTCGTAGACGCGGAAGTCGCGGACGTTGCCCTTGAGGTACTTGTCGCCGTCGTAGACCGACCGGCCCAGGTAGTCGGCGGTCGTGGTGCCGCCGCCGATCGAGCCGGGCGTGATCGTGATGCCGGTGTTGCGGGCGACCTCGATCCCGTCCTCGTACAGGACCGCGGTCCCGCCGCCGAGGGCGTAGGTGATCGTGCGCCAGCTGCCGCGGGAGAGGTTGCGGCCCGCGCTCGCGTTCTGCTCGGTGGACCAGTTGCCGGAGGCGATCGAGCCGCGGAAGGCGTCGCCGGTGGTGAACAGGTAGCCGTTCCCGGCGCCACCGCTCGTGTTGCCGAGGCCCCACAGGAAGTACGGCGTGTCCTGGTCGGCCGCGATGTTCACCTGAACCGAAACCGTGATGTCCGTGAGACCCCGCATGAGGTTGTCGGGCAGGCGCACGTGTCCGTCGGTGCCACCCAGGCGCAGGCCTTCGTCACCCTGCCACGTGGTGTCACCGCTGACGCTCGCGTTGCGGCCGTGGCCCGAGGCATCGGGCACCGTCGTGCCGGAGCCGCCGGTGAGGTCGTAGCGGACGACCAGGCCGTCGTCCAGGGTCGCCGCGTGGCCGGAAGCGGCCCACACGGTCGTGGACGCCGCGGCGATGGCGAGGGTGGCGAGGATCGCGGTCAGCGGGCGGGGCCGCCGGGAGAACTCCGGCGACGACGGCGTCGCCGAAAGTCGAACGGGCATACCGGCTCTCCAGGAAGTGGGCGCCGACGGCGCGGGAAGAAGGACCTCGCGCGGGGAGGATCCGGAGCCACAACCTGACTGCCGGGCGCGAAGTGAGCGCTAACATAGCTCCCGATCCACGCCGGGTCAATTGGCTGTTTTGCCTGGTGGCGTCGGATCTCCCGCCGATCGGACCCTTGACACCCGGTGGCGCGAGTCACTTACACTACGACCGCTTGTTAGCGCTAACAATCTCCTTTGGGCCCGGCACTCGACGACGAGGTGGACGAGACCATGATCAGTCGGCGTGGACTGATGGCGGGCACGGCGGGCGCCGTGGTCGCCGGCGTGCTCGGCAGCAGGGCCTCCGCCCAGGCCGCTTCCGGCGCCTACGTCATGGCGTACTTCACCGAGTCGCCGTCCATGACCGGTGCCGACTACGGGCTGCACCTGGCGGTCAGCGCGGACGGCCTCGACTGGATGCCGCTCAACCGGAACAACCCCGTCGTGACGCCGGCCGCCGGCACCGGCGGGCTGCGCGACCCCTTCGTGCTGCGCAAGCAGGACGGCCGGTTCACCGTGCTGGCGACCGACCTCAAGGGCACCGACTGGTCGCTGCAGAACCAGTACGTGCACGTCTGGGATTCCGCCGACCTGCGCGGGTTCACCGGGTACCGCCGGATCAAGCTGCACTCGATGGCCACGCACAGCTGGGCGCCCGAGGCGTTCTGGGACCCCTCGCGCAACCAGTACGCGATCATCTACTCGGCGGCCTCCGGTGGCCACGACGTCATCATGGTCAACTACACCACCGACTTCGTGACGGTCGGCGCGCCGCAGGTGTTCTTCGACCCCGGGCATGCGACGATCGACGGGACGATGGCCTCGATCGGCGGCGTCAATTACCTGTACGTCAAGAACAACACGAACAGCACCCTGGTCGGCCAGCGCTCCGGTTCCCTGGCGCCCGGCGGGTTCACCACGTACCGGACCGGGATATCGCCCGGGCGGGGGGTGGAAGCGCCGCAGATCGTCCCGGCGCTGTCAGGGAACCGCTGGTACCTCTGGGGCGACACCTGGAGCCCCAACGGCCGGTTCTTCTGCTGGGAGACCGCCGATGTCGCCGCCGGGACCTGGACGCTGCTGAACGACCGCGCCTACACCCAGCCGCTGAACTCCAAGCACCCCGGCATCACGCCGATCACGGCCGCCGAGCGGTCCGCCCTCGTCGCGCAGTGGGGCGCCCCGGCCTGGCGGCGGCTCAAGTCCTACAACTTCCCCGACCGCTACGTCCGGCACGCGAACTCCGTGGGCCGCATCGACGCCTACCCGTTCGACCCGTATGCCGACCAGCTCTGGAAACTGGTGCCCGGCCTGGCCGACGCGGCCGGCGTGTCGTTCGAATCCGTCAACTACCCCGGCCGGTACCTGCGGCACTACGCCTACGAGCTGCGCCTCGCCGCCGACGACGGGTCTGCGAACTTCAAGGCGGACGCCACCTTCCACCAGACGGCCGGGCTCGCCGACGCGAGCTGGTCGTCCTTCCGCTCGCACAACTACCCGGACCGCTACCTCCGGCACTACGACTACGTGCTGCGGATCGACCCCCTGGGCAGCACATCCTCCACTGTGGACAAGCAGGACGCGACTTTCCGCGTCGGCTACTGACCCGCTTGCGAAGGAGCCGTCATGCTACGACGACGTGGCCCGGTTTTGTCCTTGCTCGTGCTCGCCGCCCTGCTGCTCGGCGCGCCCGGTGCGCACGCCGCGCCGGTGACGGTGACCAGCGGGAGCCAGTTCACCGACACCTCCGGCGCCCTGGCGCACGCGCACGGCGGCGGGATGCTCAAGGTGGGGGCGTACTACTACTGGTTCGGGGAGAACCGCAACGCCGACGACACCTTCCGGGCCGTCTCGGCCTACCGCTCGACCGACCTGAAGACCTGGGAGTTCCGGGGCGACGTGCTGACGCAGTCGTCGGCGGCGGAGCTGGGCCGGGCCAAGATCGAGCGGCCGAAGGTGATCTACAACAGCTCGACCGGCCAGTACGTGATGTGGATGCACAAGGAGAACGGCGACGACTACGCCGAAGCACGCGCGGCCGTGGCCACTTCGTCGTCCGTCGACGGTAATTACAGCTACCGCGGCAGCTTCCGGCCGCTCGGCGCTCACATGTCGCGGGACATCACGCTGTTCAAGGACGACGACGGCACCGCGTACATGGCGTCGGCGGCCCGCGAGAACGCCGATCTCAACGTCTACCGGCTCACTGCCGACTACACCGGTGTTTCGGCGCTGGTGCAGACGTTGTGGCCCGGCTCGTACCGCGAGGCGCCGGCGATGTTCAAGCGCAACGGCGTCTACTTCCTGCTCACTTCGGGGGCCACGGGCTGGCAGCCGAACCAGCAGAAATACGCCACGGCCACGAGCGTCACGGGCACCTGGAGCGGGTTGGCGAACGTGGGGGACTCCACCGGTTTCGGCAGCCAGACCGCGTACGTCCTGCCCGTGCAGGGCTCGCAGGCGACCTCGTACCTCTACCTGGGTGACCGCTGGGCGGGCGCCTGGCAGCGTCCGGTCAACGAGTCGCGCTATGTCTGGCTGCCGCTCGGCTTTCCCAGCAGCACGACGATGTCGCTGAGCTGGTACCCGAAGGTGAGCGTCGACGCGGCGACCGGCGTGGTCGCCGGGGCCGGCTCCGGCAGCGCGTACGAGACGATGGTGGCGCGCCACAGCGGGAAGTGCGCCGACATCCCGAGTTCGTCCCGGAACGACGGCGTGGCGCTCACGCAGTACACGTGCAACAACGGCGCGAACCAGCAGTGGAGCGTGCTCGACCTCGGCGACGGGTACGTCAACCTGATCGCCCGGCACAGCGGGAAGTGCCTCGGCATCGCGGGCGGCTCGACGGCGGACGGCGCGGCGGCGGTGCAGGGGACGTGCACCGCGGGCACGAACCAGCAGTGGCAGGCCCAAGCCGTCGGCGGCGGGTACACCCGGTGGGTGGCGCGCCACAGCGGGAAGTGCCTGGACGTCGTTTCCGCGTCCACGGCCGACGGTGCCGCGGTGAAGCAGTACCCGTGCACCGGCGTCACGAACCAGCAATGGCAGCGGAAGGCGGCCTGAACGGCTCCGTTCGGCCCTTGACGACCGGGTGGCGGCTCGCTAACTTTTGCGAAACTCCTTCATGTTTGGGGCCGCCATCATGCGCATGCTCGTGGCTTTGCTCACCGCCGTGGCGCTGACCTCCGGCGTCGTCGCTTCCGCTGTCGCCGAAGACGTTCCCGCGCACCGGCTGTCGGTGCGCGGCTCGGCCTTCGTCGACGAGTACGGCCGCGAAGTCGTCTTGCGCGGCTTCAACGTCTCGGGCGAGGTGAAGCTGGCGGAAAACGGTTTCCTGCCGTTTGCCAATGGGGCCGACGCGCGTCGCTCGGCCCAGGCGATGAAAGCGCTCACCGGCGCGAACGCCGTGCGGATCCCGATCGCGTGGGCCGGGACGCAACCGGTGCGCGGGCCGGTGAACACGCAGTACCTGGCGAAGCTGACCGAGCAGGTGAAGGCGTTCCTGGACGAGGGCTTCACCGTCCTGCCCGACTTCCACCAGGACCTGTTCTCCCGCTACCTGTTCAACCGCGGCAGCTGGTACACCGGCGACGGCGCGCCGAAGTGGGTCGTCGACCTCGGCGGCTACCCGGCGGAGAGCTGCGGCATCTGCGCCCACTGGGGCCAGAACATCACCCAGAACGGTGCGGTCCAGGACGCCACGAAGGACTTCTGGCACAACGCCCGCGGCATTCAAGACGAGTTCGTCGGCATGGCCGCCCAGACGATGACCTACCTGCGGACGAACCTGAGTGCCGCGCAGTTCGCGGGCATCGCGGGCGTGGACCCGTACAACGAGCCGTTCGCCGGGCGGTACGACTCCGGCCAGGACAGCAAGGCGTGGGAGCAGAACGTCCTGTGGCCGTTCTTCCAGCGGTTCCGCGACGCGATGGATTCCGCCGGCTGGCAGGACAAGCCCGCGTTCGTCGAGCCGAACATGTTCTGGAACGCCAACATCTCCTTCCAGCTCCACCCCGGCGGCTTCCAGGACACCGGCGTCATGGGCCCGCGGTACGTGTTCAACACGCACTTCTACGACCAGCTCGCCCAGTCCGGCGTGTTCATGCCGGGCAAAGCGGGCGACGGCCAGTACAGCGGCGCCTTCGGCACGGTCCGGGACCGCGCGGCCGCGCTCGGCACGACGGCGATCGTCACCGAGTTCGGCCACCCGATGACCGGGTACACCTCGGACAAGACCCCGACCGTGGACAAGGCGATGTACCAGGCCCTGGACTCGCGGGTGTCCGGCGCGAACTGGTGGCGCAGGCCGGCGGACTCGGGCCCGGTGCTGTCGGCGACGCAGTGGCAGTGGGACATCTACAGCGGCCGCCACCACGAGCTGATGAACGACAACCCGGACAAGGTCAAGACGGACGGCGACGCCTGGAACGGCGAGGACTTCTCCTCGGCCCGCACGGCGGACGACGGAACGGTCCAGCTCCGCCAGGACGCCCGGCTCCTCGACCGCCTCTACCCGGCCGCGGTGGCGGGCCACACGCTGGCGTTCACCTACGAGGACCGCTCGCGGGACGGCAGCCAGACGCTGACGTGGAACCGGATCCCGTCGACGATGCCGGCCACGGCCGCACTGACCGGCGCGGGCCGCTACGGCGTCCTGGTGTGGCAGGGGACCGACGCGGGCGCGCCGACCGAGCTGCACGTCCCGGCGGGGATGACGCCGACGGTGGTCACCGACGTGGCCTCGCCGGCCCGGGTGGGCGACCGCCTGCGCCTGCCGGCGACACCGGGCCTGCACTACGCCCTGATCGCGGAACCGGCGTCGGCGCCGACCTCGGCCCAGCTGGCGGCGGTGCGGGCGGAGCTGGCGGCCTGGGCGCCGACGGCGGTGCGCTAGCCGCGTCGGCGCCTACCCGGCCAGCATGGCGACCATGCCGTGCGGGGCGTCGTCGCCGAACATGATCGCGTAGACGTCCTCGTCCGCCGCTTCCGCGGCCGCGCGCGCGAACATGGCCTGCTCGTATTCGGCCAGCGCCGTCTCGACGTCGCCGTGGGTGGCGAGGGCCCGGCCGAGTTCGGCGCCGTCCAGCATGGCCAGGTTCGCGCCTTCGCCGTTCGGCGGCATCAGGTGGGCCGCGTCGCCGAGCAGCGTCACGCCCGGCACGCGGTCCCAGCGGTGCCCGGCCGGCAGGGTGTGGAGGCGGCGCAGCACCGGCGGGACATCGCTTTCGGTGATCAGGGCGGTCAGTTCGGGAGCCCAGCCGGCGAACTCCTCGGCCGTGCGAGCCGTCACGGCCTCGGCGTCGGCCCCGGCGAGCCAGTCCCGCGGCTTGAACACCTGCGCGTAGGTGTGCAGTGTGCCGCCGCCTTCGCGGTGCGCGACGATCCCCTTGCCCGGCGCGAGCGCATAGAGCGCGCCGGCCCCGACGACCTTCGCCGCGGCGGGATGCCGGACGTCGCCGTCGAAGAGGAAGGTCTCGACGACCGACACGCCGACGTACTCCGGGACCGCATCGGAAAGCAGCGGACGGACTTTCGACCACGCGCCGTCCGCCCCGACCACCAGGCTCGTGGTGAAAGCGCTTCCGTCGGCCAGGCGGACTTCGTGGCGGCCGTCGCCGAGGGCCCGCGCGCCGGCGACCTTGTGTCCCCAGTGGACGGTGCCGGGTGGCAGCGCATCGAGCAGCAGCTGCCGCAGTTCGCCGCGCTGCACTTCGGGCCGTTCGCCGGTGCCGTCGTCGGGCTGGTCGAGCAGCACGGTGCCGTGGCGGTCGACGACGCGGGAGGACTCGCGGCCCGGCAGGACGAGCTCCCGGAAGCCGTCGGTCAGCCCGGCGGCGTCCAGCGCGGGCTGGCCGTTCCAGGGGTGGATGTCGAGCATCCCGCCCTGGCGGCGGGCGGCCGGTGAAGCTTCGGCCTCGTAGACCTCGGCCGGGATGCCGTGCCGGTGCAGGACGCGGGCCAGGACGAGCCCGCCGAGGCCGGCGCCGATGATCGTGACAGTCATGGTCACCTCCGATTGGATTGACGTTCCAATCACTACGCTAGCACGAGTTTGGATCGGCGTTCCAATCATGCGATGATCGGCCCATGGCGAAACGGCGCGCGGACGGGCTGTCCAAGGAAGTGATCGTGCAGGCGGCGGCCGCGATCCTGGACGACGGCGGCGAGGCCGCGCTGACCTTCCGCGCGCTCACCGCCCGCCTCTCGACCGGTTACGGCGCGATCTACCACCACGTCGCCAACAAGAGCGACCTCCTGGCCGCGGCGACCGACGCCGTCATCGCGCGCGTGATGGGCGACGCCGTGGCCGAGGGCGAGCCGCGGGAAGCGCTGCGCACGGTGTCGCTGGGCCTGTTCGACGCGATCGACGCCCATCCGTGGGTCGGCGCCCAGCTGTCCCGCGAGCCGTGGCGGCCCGCGCTCCTGGAGGTCTACGAGCGCATCGGCGGGCTGCTCGTCGCGCTCGAAGTGCCCGAGCGGGCGTTGTTCGACGCCGCGGGCGCGCTCGTCAACTACGTGCTCGGCGTCGCCGGGCAGAACGCGGCCAACGCCCGGCTCCTCGCCGCCGGTCAGGGGGACCGCTCGGCGTTCCTCGCCACCGTGTCGGCGAAATGGGCCTCACTCGACCCGGGCGAGTACCCCTTCGTGCACCGGGCCGCGACCCAGCTGCGGGAGCACGACGACCGCGAGCAGTTCCTCGCGGGTGTCGACCTCTTCCTGGCCGGGATCGCGACCCTGCGCGGGTAGGGCCTACCGGCGGCCGATGCCCGCTTCGATGCCGTCGAGCAGGAAGTCCAGGCCGATCCGGAAGGTCTGGTCGGCATCGAGGTGGGCGGCGTCGCGGACGACCGTCTCCAGCGCGGGGAAGCGGCCGGTGGCGAACATCCGCACCAGGTAGGGGCCGTGGGTGCGCTGCCACTGCCGCTGGTCCAGCCCGCTGGCGCGCTCGGCCCGCCGCTCGGCGATCTCCCGGCGGACCGCGCCGACCACGTAGGCGTCGACGGCGGCGGCCATCGGCATGACGACGTCGACGTCGACCCCGCCCAGCGCGGCCAGCACGGCTTCACCCCGGGCCAGCGCGTTCGGTCCGAGCTGGGGCCGGCCGCCGATCAGGTCGGCGAACCACTCGTGCCGGTGCGCGGCCTGCCGGGTGGCCTCGGCCACCGACGTCAGCACCTCCCGCCAGCCGTCCCCGGCCGGCCGGATCTCGCCGTGGACGGCGTCGACCATCAGGTCGAGCAGCTCGTCCTTGGTGTCGATGTAGCCGTAGAGCCGCATCGGCCCGACGTCCAGCGCGCCGGCGATCTTGCGCAGCGACACGGCTTCGAGGCCGGCTTCGTCGGCCAGCTCGACCGCGGTCCGGACGATCAGGTCCCGGCTCAGCGGAGCCGGCGCCGGCCGGTTCGCCGGCTCCGGCCGTTCCCACACCAACATGGGGGTGACAGTACAGCGCCCGCCGCGATACAGTGTATCGAGACGTACGGCGTATCGGAGGGGAGTCATGGCCATCGCTATCGTGGGAGCCGGCATGGGCGGCCTGGCGCTCGCTCGCGTGTTGCACGTGCACGGCATCGAGGCCGTCGTGTACGAACGCGACGCGGCGCGCGACGCCCGCCACCAGGGCGGGATGCTCGACATCCATTCCGGCCAGCGGGCGCTGCGCGAGGCGGGCCTGCTCGAGAAGTTCCTGTCCGTGGCCCGCAGCGAGGGCCAGGACATGCGCCTCCTGGAACCGGACGGCACGCTGCTGCTGCAGGAGGACACCCCGGACGACGCGCCACCGGCGCGGCCGGAGATCGACCGCACGGACCTGCGCAACCTCCTGCTCGACTCGCTCCCGCCGGGAGCGGTCCGCTGGGGTCGTGCGTTCGACCACGCCGAAGCGGGTGTCGTGCATTTCGCGGACGGCACCAGCGCGGGCTACGACCTGCTGGTGGGCGCGGACGGGGCGAACTCCCGGGTCCGGGCGTTGCTGACCGACGCCCGCCCGGTGCACCTCGGCCAGAACGCGGTCGAGCTGGCCATCCCGGACATCGACCGCACCCACCCGGACCTGGCGGCGATGGTCGGCCGAGGCAACTACTGGGTGTTCGGCGAGGGAAAGTCGTTGTCGGCCCAACGCAACGGCGACGGCTGCGTCCGCGTCGGCGTCAGCTTCTACAACACGGGCGAAGCCTGGTTCGCGGAGAGCGGCATCCGCTTCGACGACCCACCGGCGGTCCGGGCGCGCTTGGTCGAGCTCCTGGCCGGCTGGGACCCCCGCATCACGGCGTTGATCGCCGCGGCCTCCGACGACACGGTGGCCCCCCGCCCCCTCGCCACCCTCCCCGTCGGCCTGACGTGGCCATCGAACCCGAGCGTGACCCTCGTCGGCGACGCGGCCCACCTGATGCCCCCGGTGGGCGAAGGGGCGAACATGGCCCTCCTGGACGGCGCGGTCCTGGGGCTGGCGCTGGCGGAGCACCGGGACGACTTCGCCACGGCGGTGGCGGAGTACGAGCGGGAGATGTTCGCTCGCACCGCCGCGGCAGCCCGCATGTCGGCGGACATGCAGGAGCTGCTGATGTCCCCGGACGCGAGCCGGCGGTTGCTCGAGTTCTTCCAGCCGGGGTGAGGGGGCGCCCATACCCGCCGAGCCGACCCCGCCCGGGGTTCGGGTTCAGCCGAGCCCAACGCGCACACTTGCCGAACGCAGCCCGGCCCCGCCCAACCGGAGTCCGTGCCGCCCGGCCCAGCCCGCCCAGCCAGGCCCGGCCCGCCCAGCCGAGCCCAACCCGGCCCGGCCCGCCCGGCCGAGCCCAACCCGGCCTGGCCCGCCCGGTCGAGCCCAACCCGGCCTGGCCCGCCCGGTCGAGCCCAACCCGGCCCGGCCCGCCCAGCCCAACCCGGCCCGGCCCGCCCAGCCGAGCCCAACCCGGCCTGGCCCGCCCGGTCGAGCCCAACCGGACCCCGCCTGGCCCACCCGCCCGTCCGCCAAACCGAGCCCGGTCCCGCCCAGCTCGAGTCCGCGCTGCCCGGCCCAGCCGAGCTCAAACCGACCCGGCCCGCCCAGCCGAGCCCCACCCCGACCCAACCCGGCCGGGCCTGCCCACACGAGCCGGTCCGGTTCAGCCGAGCCCAACCCAACCCGGCCTGGCCCGGCCGGTCGAGCCCAACCGGACCCCGCCCGGCCCACCCCCGCCCGTCCGCAGCCCGGTCCCGCCCGACCCGAGTCCGCGCCGCCCGGCCCAGCCCAGCCCGCCCAGCCGAGCCGGCCCGCCAGCCGAGCCCGAGCCGCCCAACCCAACCCGGGCCGAGCCCGGCCCGGCAGCCGAGCCCAACCCGACCCGCCCGCCCCCAGTTGGGCCTCGCCGCGAACGGCACGCCGCCGCCCGGTACCTCCGCACACCAGACCCGGCCGCCCCGTCCACGCGACCCAGGGCACCGCGGAACCGCAGGCGGCGGCCGGTCTACCCTGGAGGCCGATGACCGAGAACCAGGCACCCAGGGCGTACCAGATCCGCACCTTCGGCTGCCAGATGAACGTGCACGACTCCGAGCGCCTCGCCGGGCAGCTCGAGGACGCGGGCTACGTGCCGGCCACCGCCGGGGCCAAGCCTGACCTGATCGTGTTCAACACCTGTGCCGTCCGGGAAAACGCGGACAACAAGCTGTACGGCACCCTCGGGCACCTGCGCCCGGACAAGGTCGCCAACCCCGATCTGCAGATCGCCGTCGGCGGGTGTCTCGCCCAGAAGGACCGCGGGGAGATCGTCAAGCGGGCGCCGTGGGTCGACGTCGTGTTCGGGACGCACAACATCGGGTCGCTGCCCACGCTGCTCGAACGCGCCCGGCACAACGCCGAGGCCGAGGTCGAGATCCTCGAATCGCTCGAGACCTTCCCCTCGACGCTGCCCGCGCGGCGCGAGTCGTCCTACGCGAGCTGGGTGTCCGTTTCGGTCGGCTGCAACAACACCTGCACCTTCTGCATCGTCCCGGCCCTGCGCGGCAAGGAACGCGACCGGCGGCCCGGCGAAATCCTCGCCGAGGTCGAGGCGCTCGTCGCCGAGGGCGTGCTCGAGGTCACGCTGCTCGGTCAGAACGTCAACTCCTACGGCGTCGAATTCGGGGACAGGCTGGCGTTCGGCAAGCTGCTGCGCGCGTGCGGGACCGTCGACGGCCTCGAGCGCGTCCGGTTCACCTCGCCGCACCCGGCGGCGTTCACCTCCGACGTCATCGACGCCATGGCCGCGACCCCGAACGTCTGCCACCAGCTGCACATGCCGCTGCAGTCCGGCTCCGACCGGGTGCTGCGCGAAATGAAGCGCTCCTACCGTTCGGCGCGCTTCCTGAACATCCTCGACGAGGTCCGCGCGGCCATGCCGGACGCCGCGATCACCACCGACATCATCGTCGGCTTCCCCGGCGAGACCGAGGAGGACTTCCAGGCGACCCTGGACGTCGTGGCGCAGGCCCGCTTCTCCAGCGCGTTCACCTTCCAATACTCGAAGCGCCCCGGCACGCCGGCCGCGACGATGGAGGGCCAGCTGCCCAAGGAGGTCGTGCAGGAGCGCTACGACCGCCTGGTCGAGCTGCAGAACGCGATCTCCTGGGAAGAGAACAAGAAGATCGTCGGCCGCACGGTCGAGCTGCTGGTCGCCGCGGGGGAGGGCCGCAAGGACGCCGAGACGCAGCGGATGAGCGGCCGCGCCCGCGACGGGCGCCTGGTGCACTTCACGCCGACCGGCGCCCACGTCGACCGCGCGGTCCGCCCGGGTGACGTCGTCGAGACGGTCGTCACCTACGGCGCCCCGCACCACCTGGTGGCCGACGGCGACCTGCTGTCCCACCGGCGGACGCGGGCGGGCGACAACGCGGAGGCCGGGCTGCGGCCGAAGACGAGCGGCGTCACGCTGGGCCTGCCGGGCTTCGGTGCCCCGGCCGCCCGGCCCGAACCGGTGAGTGGGTGTGCGCTGTGACCGAGTCGCGAGGCAACGGCGAGCTGGCCGAGCTGGCGGCCGAGATCGACGAAGCGGGCGCGCGGGCGTCCCGCACGGTGGAGCTGGGCCGCCGTGGGTTCACCATCGCGGTGTTCACCTTCGCGCTCCTGATCTGCCAGATCCTCCCGTGGGTCGGCGACCACGCGGGCTGGCAGGTGCTGGCCGGCGAGGGCGGCGGCATCCCGCAGCTGTTCGCGGCGACGTCGACGGTGGTCGGCATCCTGGCCTCGGCACTGGCCCTGGTGACGCGCCGCTGGTGGCTGTCCTGGGTCTGCGCGGCGGGCGGCTGGTTCGCCTCGGTGGACGGGCTGCTGGCCATCTGGTCCCAGCAGTCGTCCCACGCGCCGGGTTCCGCGGGCGGCGGCCCGGGGATCGGCATGGTGATCGCCTGGATCGCGATGATCTGCCTGGCGGTCTCCTGGATGCGCACGGCGTTCTCGCGCACCTGAGCACCGGTGGGGACCAGGCTCAGCCGACGCGCAGGGTGAGCGTGCCGGCCGAGTAGGCGGCGGCGTAGAGCGTGGTCTCGGGGTGGTAGAGCCGCAGCGAGACGGTGGCGCTCAGGCTGAAGCTGAGGCTGAGCGAGAACCCGCCGTTGGGCCGGCAGGTGGTGTCGGCGATGTTCACCCAGGCCCCGGCCTGCAGCTGCTGCACGACGACGGTCTCGACGCTCCCTTCGGAGCGGGCGGCGTCGAGCACCTTCAGGTTGCCCTTGAGGTCGACCTTCTCGCCGACCTTGACGTGGTCCTTGCCCAGCTTGCCCTCGACCTTCACCTTGCCCTTGCCGGCTTCGGTCGCCGAAGCGAGGGGCGCGGCCCCGGCCGGGGCCGCGAGCGCCGGCCCGGCGAGGGCGAGGGTGACGGCCAGAGCGGTGAGGATCCTGCGCGGTGTCCTGATCATGAGCAGAGTGGAGCACCGGGAGCGGAGCGCGGCGCGCGGTGACCCCCGGTCGGGGAACCGACCGGACCTCTTCGGGTGCTTCCGCTTGCCGTCAGCGCCGGGAACGCCACGAAGGCCGCATCCGAGGGACGCCCCGGATGCGGCCTTCGGCGACTTCAGCGGTCGGCGACCGCCGCCTCCGCGGCCTGCAGCCACTCACGCCACTGCGCGGCCTGCTCGTCGGCCTTCTTGGCCCGGCGCTCGTCCCCGGCCGCGCGCGCCTTCGCCGCCTGCGACTCGAACTGCTCGACCCGCTCGCGGAACTGGGCCGCGCGGGCCTGGGCCTCCGGGTCCGTCCGGCGCCACCGCGAGTCCTCCGCCGCCTTGACCGCGTCCTGGACCGCCTTCAGCCGGCCGTCCAGCTCGCGGATGCGCTCGCGGGGGACCTTGCCGATCTCGTCCCACTGCTCCTGGATCCGCCGCAGCGCGCTCTTCGCCGCCTCCAGGTTGGCCGCCGCGTCGATCTTCTCGGCCTCGACCAGCAGCTCTTCCTTGCGGGCGGCGTTCGCGCCGAACTCCGCGTCGCGCTCGGAGAACACCGCGGACCGGCGGGCGAAGAACTTGTCCTGCGCCGCGCGGAACCGCTGCCACAGCGCCTCGTCGCTGTCCTTCGGCGCCCGGCCCGCCGCCTTCCACTCGGTCATCAGGTCCTTGTAGCGGCCCGCCGTCTCGCCCCAGTCCTCGGACTCGCTGATGGCCTCGGCCTCGGCGATGAGCTCTTCCTTGCGCTGCTTGGCCGACGCGCGCTGCTTGTCCAGCTCGGCGAAGTGCGAGCCGCGGCGGCGGTTGAACGCCTCGCGGGCCTTCGAGAACCGCTTCCACAGCTCGTCGTCGGTCTTGCGGTCGACGCCCTTGACCGTCTTCCACTCGTCCAGGATCGCGCGCAGCCGGTCGCCCGCCGCCTTCCACTGGGTGGAGTCGGCCGCGATCTTCTCGGCCTCCTCGGCCAGCGCCTGCTTGCGTGCGACCGCGGCCGCCCGCGCCTCCTCGCGCTCCGCCTTCGCGCTGGCCAGCGCCTTCTCGGCGTGCCCGATGACGTACTCCAGCCGCGCGGCGAGCGCGGCCAGGTCGCCGACCAGGGCCGCCTCGGCCAGGCCGTCGCGGATCTGGGTGGCGCTCGACAGCGCGTGCTTCGGGTCGCCGGCCCCGGAGATCAGCCGGGTCTCCAGCAGCTCGACCTCGGTGCGCACGTCGTCGAACCGGCGTGCGTAGTGCACCAAGCCCTCGTCGGGGCTGCCGGCCTGCCAGACGCCGACGGCGCGCTCGCCCTCGGGGGTGACGACGTAGACGGTGCCCTCGTCGTCGATCCGGCCCCAGGTCGACGGGGTGGGTTCGGCGGGCGGCACGGGCGGGGCGGCGTGCCCGGCGTGCAGCGCGTGCGGCACCGGGTGCGGGGCCGGGGTACCGGTGGAAGTGTTCTCCTGGGCCATCGCAGGCTCCTTATCGCCTGTACGCCCGCGGGTGCGGGCGCCCCGCCGCGAAGCGGGGCCGGGTAATGCGGTCGTCACGGGCCGTGCTCGGATGCTACGGCCCCACGCGGCATTCAAGCAGCTCAGCGCGCACCGTGGTACTGGATGGGCCACCTGAAGCTCGTGATCCTACTTCCGGTGGACGCTCTCGATCGGCCCGCAGGTATCGTCAGCCGCCGTGAACAGCCCCGTCGTCCCGCTCGCGGTGGTCGGGCCGACGGCCACCGGAAAGACCGCGCTGGCCGTGGACCTGGCCCGCGAGCTCGGCGGCGAAGTCGTCAACGCCGACGCGATGCAGCTCTACCGGGGCATGGACATCGGCACTGCCAAGGCCACCGAGGCCGAGCGCCGCGGCGTCGCCCACCACCTGCTCGACGTCCTGGACGTGACCGAGACGGCGTCCGTCGCGGCCTACCAGCGGCACGCGCGGGCCGAGATCGAGCGGCTGCTGGCGGCCGGGAAGGTCCCGGTGCTGGCCGGCGGGTCCGGTCTCTACGTCCAGGCCGTGCTCGACGACCTCCGGTTCCCCGGCACCGACCCGGCCGTCCGGGCCCGGCTCGACGCGGAGGCCGAAGAACTCGGCACCCCCGCGTTGTACACCCGGCTGGGTGAGCGCGACCCGGTCGCCGCCGCCAAGATCCTGCCGACCAACACCCGCCGGATCGTGCGCGCCCTTGAGGTCATCGAGATCACCGGCGAGCCGTTCTCGGCGAACCTGCCGGCGCCGGGGCCTGCCCGCTACGGCACGGTCGTGCTCGGCGTCGACCGCCTGCCCGAGGAGCTCGACGAGCGGGTGAACGAGCGGGTGGTGCGGATGTTCGAGGCCGGGCTGGTCGACGAGGTCCGCGAGCTCGAAAAGCGGGGCCTGCGCGAGGGGAAAACGGCGTCGCGGGCGCTCGGCTACCAGCAGGTGCTCGCCGCACTGGACGGCGACGGCGACTTCGAGGCGGCCGCCGCGGCCACGGCGCAGGCCACCCGGCGCTTCGTCCGCAAGCAACGCTCCTGGTTCCGGCGCGACCAGCGGATCCACTGGTTCGACGGCGCCGATCCGGGGCTGGCCGCGCGCGTCCTGGATACCCTGGGCCGGTAATCTGCCCCCATGGGCGGAATCGAGTTCCTCAAGGGGCACGGCACGCAGAACGACTTCGTGCTGCTCCCCGATCCGGCGGGCCGCCTCGAGCTGACCGAAGCGAGGGTCGCCGCGCTCTGCGACCGCCGGCGCGGCCTCGGGGCGGACGGCGTGCTGCGCGTCGTGCGCGCCGCGGCGATCGGCGAGCCGTCCGCGGGCGAGTGGTTCATGGACTACCGCAACGCCGACGGCTCGATCGCGGAGATGTGCGGCAACGGCGTGCGCGTGTTCGCCCGCCACCTGGTCGACGCCGGCCTGGCGGCCGAAGGCGAGTTCGTCGTAGGCACCCGCGCGGGTGATCGCCCGGTCGTGGTGCACCCGGACCGCTCGGTGACCGTCCAGATGGGGCCGGCGACGATCACCGGCACGTCGGTCACGGTGGTGGCCGGCCGCCCGTTCTCCGGCGTCGCGGTCGACGTCGGCAACCCGCACCTGGTCTCGCTGCTCGACGACGACGTGGCCGCCCTCGACCTGCGCGACCAGCCGGATTTCGACCACGACGTATTCCCGAACGGCGTGAACCTCGAATTCATCAACCACCTCGGCGAGGGCGCGCTGCGGATGCGCGTGCACGAGCGCGGCGTGGGGGAGACGCGCGCGTGCGGCACCGGCACGGTCGCCGCGGTGGCGGCCGCCTTCCACCTGGCGGGCACGGACACCGGAGCCTCCACAGTGGACGTCCCGGGCGGCCGCGTCGAGGTCACGGTGTCCCGCGGCGCATCGACGCTGTCGGGCCCGGCGGAGATCGTGGCCCGCGGCGAAATCGACGAAGCCTGGTGGGCCGCCGCCGGTTCGTGACGCCCTAGCCGGCCAGGATCTCGCCGAGGACGCGACGTCCTTCCGCGGCCTCCTCGCCGTCCCGGGTGCAGGCGACGAGCGTCTTCCACAGCGCCCAGCCACGGCCGCGGGTCCAGGTGGCGTCGTCGACCGACAGGAGTTCGCGGAACACCCGCCTGCCGTCGGCCGTCAGCAGTGTCCAGGCGATCGCCAGGTCGCACGCCGGGTCGCCGACCCCGCAGGTCCCGAAGTCGATGACGGCCGCCAGTCCGCCGTCGCGCAGCAGGAGGTTGCCCGGGGCCAGGTCGCCGTGGAACCAGCGGTCCACGCCGTCCCAGGGCGCCGCCAGCGCCGCCTCCCAGAGCTCCCCGGCGGGGCCGGTGCCGTGCAGCTTCGCCAGCGCGCGCCGGGCCTGCCCGTCGTAGGTGCGCAGGGTGGCGCCCCGGAACCAGTTGTGCTTCCCCGGCTGCGGGCCGTCCGTCGCGTCGACGCCCTGAAGCGCCGCCACGAACCCGGCCAGGTCCCGCGCGAAGCGGACGGGGTCGGTCACCCCGTCCGCCGTCGCGGGTTCGCCGTCGAGCCACCGGTACACCGACCAGGCGAACGGGTAGCCCTCCCCGGGACGCCCCGCCGCCAGCGGGACCGGGACCGGCAGCGGCAGCCGCGGCGCGAGCGCCGGCAGCCACCGCTGCTCCTTCTCCACGGCCAGCGCGTACTCGGCGGCGCTGGGCAGCCGCACCACCATCGTGTCGCCGAGGTGGAAGGTGAAGTTGTCCCACCCGCTCGTCCGCACCGGCCGGACCGGGAGCCCGGCCCACCGCGGGAACTGGCCGTCGATCAGCCGCCGCACCTGATCGGTGCCGACGCTGACCCGCCGCGGCAGCGGGCCGAGGTCCCGGGGCGCGTCAGACACTGGCTTCGACCGCGAATTCGCCCTCTCGCGTGGTGATGTCCGCGACGGCGCCGGCGACCCGGATGTCCGACTGGACGTCCGCGAACCGCGCCAGCAGCTCGGCCGGGCCGGTCACGGTCAGCGTCTCGACGGCCGCCCGCATCGACACCTTCGCGTCCGTCTTCGCCCGGCGCACCGCGGCGATCACCTGGCTCGCCAGCGCGAGCAGCTCCGGATCGCCGTCCGACGACGTCACGACCGGCCAGGCGGCCCGGTGCACCGAACCCTCCTGCCACCACGACCAGACCTCCTCGGTCGCGAACGGCAGGAACGGCGCGAACAGCCGCAGCACCGCCGACAACGCCGTCACCAGCGCGACCTGCGCGGACTCCGCTCCCGCAGGACCGCTGTCGCCGTACGCGCGGCCCTTCACCAGCTCGACGTAGTCGTCGCAGAACGTCCAGAAGAACGTCTCGGTCACCTGCAGCGCCCGCGCGTAGTCCAGCGCCTCCAAAGCCGCGGTCGCCTGCTCGACGACGACGGCCAGCGACGCCAGCAGCGCCCGGTCCAGCGGCTCGGTGACCACTGCGGACGGCGAAGGCACGCCGAGGCCGAGGACGAACCGGCTCGCGTTGAGCAGCTTCGTCGCCAGCCGCCGCCCGACCTTCATCTGGCCTTCGTCCACGGCTGTGTCGACGCCGGGCCGCGCACTCGCCGCCCAGTAGCGGACCGCGTCCGAGCCGAAGCGCTCCAGCAGGTCCACCGGCGTCGTCACGTTGCCCTTGGACTTCGACATCTTCTTGCGGTCCGGGTCGAGCACCCAGCCCGCGATCGAGGCCGCCCGCCACGGCAGCACGCCGTGCTCCAGCTCCGCCCGCACCGCCGTCGAGAACAGCCAGGTGCGGATGATCTCGTGCGCCTGCGGCCGCAGGTCCATCGGGAACACCCGCGCGAACAGGTCGTCGTCGAGGCTCCACCGGCCGACGATCTGCGGCGTCAGCGACGACGTCGCCCAGGTGTCCATCACGTCGGGGTCGGCGGCGAACCCGCCCGGGACACCGCGCTGCTCCTCGGTGAACCCCGGTGGTACGTCGCTGCTCGGGTCCACCGGCAGCGTGTCCGGCAGCAGGCGCGCGTCGTAGTCGGGCTCGCCGTGGTCGTCGAGCCGGTACCACAGCGGGATCGGCACGCCGAAGAACCGCTGCCGGCTGATCAGCCAGTCCCCGGCGAGGTTCTCCACCCACGACGAGTACCGGACGCGCATGTGCTTCGGCACCCAGTTCAGCTCTTCGCCGCGGGCGAGCATCTTCTCCCGGAAGGCCGCGTCGTTCCCGCCGTTGCGCAGGTACCACTGCCGGCTGGCGACGATCTCCAGCGGCTTGTCGCCCTTCTCGTAGAACTTCACCGAGTGCGTGATCGGCCGCGGTTCCCCCTGCAGGGCCCCGGCTTCGCGCAGCAGGCGGACCAGGATCTCACGTCCCGTGTGGACGGTCTTGCCCACCAGCGGCGCGTACGCCTCCGCGGGCACCCCGGACGGCGCGTCCGGCAGGAACCGGCCGTCGCGGCCGAGCACCACCCGCGTCGCCAGCCGCAGCTCCCGCCACCAGGTGACGTCGGTGGTGTCGCCGAAGGTGCACACCATCGCGATCCCGCGGCCCTTCTCCGGATCCGCGAGGTGGTGCGCCACGACGGGCACCTCGACGCCGAACACCGGCGTCCGCACGGTTCTCCCGAACAGCGGCTTGAAGCGTTCGTCGTCCGGGTGGGCCACCAGCGCGACACAGGCGGGCAACAGCTCGGGCCGGGTCGTCGCGATCACGACGTCTTCGCCGTCCGGGCCGGTGAACGCGAGGTCGTGGAACGCACCTCGGCGTTCGCGGTCCTCCAGTTCGGCCTGGGCGACGGCGGTGCGGAAGCTGACGTCCCACAGCGTCGGCGCCTCGGCCTGGTAGGCCTCGCCGCGGTCGAGGTTGCGCAGGAACGCGCGCTGCGAGATCAGCCGCGAGTCGTGCCCGATCGTCTGGTAGGTCATCGTCCAGTCGACCGACAGCCCGAGCTGCCGCCACAGCTGCTCGAAGACCTGCTCGTCGGTCTCGGTCAGCGCCTCGCACAGCTCGACGAAGTTGCGCCGCGAAATCGAGACCACGTCCTTGCCCGGCTTCTCCGGGGCGCGGAAGCCCGGGTCGTAGGGCAGCGACGGGTCGCAGCGCACGCCGAAGTGGTTCTGCACCCGGCGTTCGGTCGGCAGGCCGTTGTCGTCCCAGCCCATCGGGTAGAACACCTCGCGCCCGCGCATCCGCTGGAACCGCGCGAGGACGTCGGTGTGGGTGTAGGAGAAGACGTGCCCGATGTGCAGCGACCCGCTGACCGTCGGCGGGGGAGTGTCGATCGAGTAGATCTCGTCCCGGGTCTTGGTGCGGTCGAAGCGGTAGGCGCCAGTGGACTCCCATACGGGTACCCACTTGGCCTCCAGACCGTCGACACCGACCTTGTCCGGGACTCGCGGGCGTTCGTATGGGGTGTTCATGAAGCAACTCTAGGGTGCGGCGGAACCGGTTTTCGCCTCGGTCGGCAGGTCGCGCATGTGCCGCAGGGGTGAGCACACCACCCACAGCACCGACGCGGCCTCGCCGGCCACGGCCACCCACAGCGCGCCGCGCAACCCGAGTCCTTCGCCGAGCGCGCCGCCCAGCAGCCCGCCGAGCGGGATCGTGCCCCAGACGACGAACCGCACGCTCGCGTTCATCCGGCCGAGCAGCCGGTCGGGGCAGATCACCTGCCGGTAGGAGACCGAGGCCACGTTGTAGACGATGATCCCGAACCAGCCGAGCGCCGACCCGAACCCGGCGAGGACGAGCCGCCAGCCCGGCGCGGCCAGCGGGAGCAGCAGGTGGCCGGGGAGGGTGCACAGGGGAACCAGCCAGATCGACCGCGCCTGGCCGATCCGCCGGGTGAGCGCGCTCGAGCAGACCGCGCCGAGGATCCCGCCGGCGCCCCCGACCGCCAGCAGCGCGCCGACCGCGGCCGGGGCCAGCCCGACGGTCCGGGTCAGGAACAGCACGTACACCGCGGTGAACGCGCCGCCGAAGAAGTTCGCCGTCGCCGTCGTGCCCACCGTCGCCCGCAGCGGCTTGTCGGAGAACACGAACCGCAGCCCTTCGGCGATCTGCGGCAGCAGCCGGGCCCGGCCGTCGCGCTCCGGCGCCGGTTCGACCGCGCGGATGCGCAGCAGGAACAGGGCCGACGTCAGGGAGCCGAGGCTGGTGACCAGCACGGTGTTCGCCGCGTTGAGGACCTGGACCAGCACGCCGGCCGCGCCCGGTCCGGCGATCTGCGCGGTCGACTGGACGGCCTGCAGCTTCGCGTTGCCCTCCAGCAGGTGCTCCCGCCCCACGAGCGACGGCAGGTAGGACTGGTAGGCGACGTCGAAGAACACCGTCGCGATGCCCACGAACAGCATCACCACCACGAGCTGGACGAGCGTCAGCACTCCGGCCCACCACGCGAGCGGCACGGTGAGCAGCAGCGCGAAGCGGGTGAAGTCGGCGGTGAGCATCACCCGGCGGCGGCTCAGCCGGTCCACCCACACGCCGGCGGGCAGCCCGATCAGCAGAAAGGCGAGCGTTTCGGCCGCGGTCAGCAGCCCCATCTCGAACGGCGTCGCGGCCAGCGTCACGGCCGCGAGCAGCGGAATCGCGGTGTACCCGACGGCGGTGCCGAACTGGCTGGCCGTGTCGCCGGCCCAGAGCCGCCGGAAGTCCGCGTGGCGGAAGAGTGACCCCCTGTGCATGGCTCCCGAGTCTGGCGGGACTGATTGGAAAGTGTCAATCACTGTTCGCTCTAAGCTGTGCGCCGTGCCACCCGAGAAACGACGTCCCGCGACCGAAGCCGAGGCCGCCGCGCTGGCCTCCGGAATACGGCTGCGCATCATCCGGTTGACCTTCTCGGAGGCGCTGACGAACAAGGAGCTGGCGAGGCGGCTGGGCCGGGACCCCGCGACCACGCTGCACCACGTGCGCAGACTCGTCGAGACCGGCTTCCTCGCCGCGCAGCCGCCGCGCCGCGGGGCCCGGGGCGCCCGGGAAATTCCGTATCTTTCGACGGGGCTTTCGTGGACACTCGACTCATGCGGTGACAAGGGCGTGGAACAGGCGGTTCTCGAGGCTTATCTGGCCGAGATCGCCGAAACCGGATTCGAGGGCGTGCACCAGTCGCGCCTGGTCGTCCAGGTGGCCCCCGAGGAGCGGGCAGAGCTGGAAACGCGGCTCAACGCCCTGCTCGAGGAGTTCCGCGCGCGCCCGCGCCGCCCCGGCGCCGAGCGCACCGCGGTCTACCTCGCCACCTATCCCAGCACGTAAAAGTTCGGTTCCCGCGGCGAATCGTGGGAACATGGAGGCACGATGACAGAACTGACACACACCGAAGACCACGACGACGACCTGTACGACCCGTCGACCGGCGAGATGGAGCTCGAAGACCGCGCGTCGCTGCGCCGGGTCGCGGGGCTGTCCACGGAGCTGGACGACGTCACCGAGGTCGAATACCGGCAACTGCGGCTCGAACGCGTCGTGCTGGTCGGCGTGTGGACCGAGGGCACGGCCCTGCAGTCCGAGGCGTCGCTGGCCGAGCTGGCGCGCCTGGCCGAGACGGCGGGCTCGGAGGTCCTCGAAGGGCTCATCCAGCGGCGGACCAAGCCGGACCCGGCCACCTACATCGGCTCGGGCAAGGTGCGGGAGCTGCGCGACATTGTCGGCTCCACCGGTGCCGACACCGTGATCTGCGACGGCGAGCTCTCGCCGGGCCAGCTGCGGCAGCTCGAGGAGAAGGTCAAGGTCAAGGTGATCGACCGGACCGCCCTGATCCTCGACATCTTCGCCCAGCACGCCCGGTCCAAGGAGGGCAAGGCGCAGGTCGAGCTGGCCCAGCTGCAGTACCTGATCCCGCGGCTGCGCGGGTGGGGTGCGTCGCTGTCCCGGCAGGCCGGTGGCCGCGCCGGTGGCGCGAACGGCGGTGTCGGCCTGCGCGGTCCCGGTGAGACCAAGCTCGAGACCGACCGGCGGCGGATCAACAAGCGCGTGGCGAAGCTGCGCCGGGAGATCGCGGCCATGGACACCATCCGCGAGACCAAGCGCGGGCGGCGGCTGGCCAACGAGGTGCCCAGCGTGGCGATCGTCGGCTACACCAACGCCGGCAAGTCGAGCCTGCTCAACGCGCTGACCGGGGCCGGGGTGCTGGTGGAGGACGCGCTGTTCGCCACCCTCGACCCGACCACCCGGCGCGCGCAGACGCCGGACGGCCGCGGCTACACGCTGACCGACACCGTCGGGTTCGTGCGGCACCTGCCGCACCAGCTGGTGGACGCGTTCCGCTCGACGCTGGAGGAGGCCGCGGACGCGGACCTGCTCGTGCACGTGGTGGACGGGTCCGACCCGGCGCCCGAGGAGCAGGTCAGCGCGGTGCGCGAGGTGCTCGGCGAGATCACGCGCAAGCGCAAGGAGCCGCTCCCGCCGGAGCTGCTGGTGATCAACAAGACCGACGCGTCCGACGAGGTCAGCCTGGCCCGCCTGCGGCACGCGCTGGCCGGCTCGGTCCAGGTCTCGGCCCGGACCGGGGCGGGCATCCCGGAGCTCGTCGAGGTGATCGCCGACCGCCTGCCGCGGCCGGAGGTCACGGTCGAGGTCCTCGTGCCGTACTCGCGCGGCGAGCTGGTCGCGCGGGCGCACGCGGACGGCGAGGTCCTCGAAGAGGAGCACGCCGAGGAGGGCACGCGCCTGCTGGTGCGGGTCCGCCCGGACCTCGCGGCGGCTTTGCGCGAGTACGAGACCAACTCGACCAGGGCCTGACACGTCTCCGTAGTGTGCGACCGGAGTGGTCGCACACTACGGAGGTGGCTGGGTGCGCTGGGCTGTCGTTCTGGTCTTCACGGTCGTGCTGGGCGGGGCGGCCCCCGCTTGGGCGGCTCCTGCGCCGGAGCCGTTGTGCACGATGAAGGACTCCCGGATCGGCGAGCTGTCCGGCCTGGTCTCCGACGGGTCCAAGCTGTACGCGATCAACGACGGCGGCAGCAAGGTCCAGGTGTTCGTGCTGGGCCGGGACTGCAAGGTGCAGAAGGTCCTCACGGACAAGACCGACCCGTTCGACGTCGAGGACCTGGCCCGCACGCCGGACGGGACGCTGTGGCTGTCCGACACCGGCGACAACAAGAAGGGCCGGCTGACGGTCGCCCTGCTGGAGATGAACCCGCAGGGCAAGGTGACGCTGCACCGGCTCACCTACCCGGACGGCCAGCACGACACCGAAGCGCTGATCATGGACAAGGCGGGAACGCCGTACCTGATCACCAAGGACATCCTCGGCGAGGCCCGGGTCTACCGGCCATCGGGGCCACTGGCGAGCCCGGGCCCGACCACGCTGGAAAAGGTCGGAACGGTGAAGATCGCCACGACGGACACCCAGGGCGGCCCGGTCGGTTCGATCGGCTCGGTCCTGGTGACGGGCGGTGCCTCGATGGCCGACGGCAGCGCGGTGGCCTTGAGGACGTACACGGACGCGTACGTGTACGCGGCCCCGGACGGCGACGTCCTGGCGGCCCTGCAGCGCAACCCGGTGCGGATCCCGTTGCCGGGGGAGAAGCAGGGCGAGGCGATCGCGTTCGACCCGGACGGGACGCTGATTTCGGGAAGCGAAGGCGTGGGCCAGCCGCTGCGCACGGTGAAGGGGGCGGCGGCGTTGGCGGCTTCGGCAGCGCCGGCGTCGGACGGCACACCGGCATCGAGCACGGGCGGTGGGGGTGGCTCGTCGGACGGCGGCGGAGTGCCGATCCTGCCGGCGGCGGGGATCGCGGTGGCGGTGGCGGGCTTGGGGTGGTTCGGGTTCTCCAGGTTGCGTCGCCGCCGAGGCTGAGCGCGCCGACCGCTGGCCCACCCTGGCCGCCACCGAGGCTTGGTGCGCGAAGCACCGCCGCAGCGGACGGCGTGCCTCGGGTGGCCCCTCCGCGCGGTGCGGGGCGCGGCGGCACTGGCCGCGCAGTCCGTCGCACCGGCGGAGGGAACGACCTTGACCGGCACGAGCGCGTCGTCCGGCTCGGCGGAGGACGGGGCCGGGCTCCCCGTCCTGCCTGCCGCCGGGATCACGGTCGCCATGGTCGGTCTCGGCTGGTTCGGCTCCCCACGGCCGAAGATCATCCGATCCGGTGAATCTCCCGGGCCGTGCGAAAGCCCGGAAGCCAATCCCTAGAGGCGGCGGAGCACCGCCACCACCTTGCCGAGCACCGTGGCGTCGTCGCCGGGGATCGGCTCGTACGCCTCGTTGTGCGGCATCAGCCAGATGTGGCCGCCCTTGCGCTTGAACGTCTTGACCGTGGCCTCGCCGTCGATCATCGCCGCGACGATCTCGCCGTTGTCCGCGTCCGGCTGCTGGCGGACCACGACCCAGTCGCCGTCGGTGATGGCCGCGTCGACCATCGAGTCACCGGTGACCTTCAGCAGGAACAGCTCGCCCTCGCCGACGATCTCCCGCGGCAGCGGGAACACGTCCTCGATGGCCTGCTCGGCCAGCACCGGGCCACCGGCGGCGATCCGGCCGACCAGCGGCACGTACGCCGCCTTCGGCATGACCGGCTGCTGGTCCATCTCGATGCCCATGGGGTTGTCGTCGGTCGCCGCGAGCACACCGACCGCGCGCGGGCGGTTCGCGTCCCGGCGCAGGTAGCCCTTGCGCTGCAGCGCGCGCAGCTGGTGCGAGACCGACGACGTCGACGTCAGCCCGACCGCCTCGCCGATCTCGCGGACGCTCGGCGGGTAGCCGAACCGGCTCACCCAGGTGCGGATCACGTCGAGCACCTGCTGCTGGCGGACGGTGAGGGTCTCGTCCACGTCGTACACCTCGGGCATGGCGTGCACCTTGCCCGAGCCGCCGGGGGACCCGCTGGTCCTGCCCGCCTTGTTCTCCTTCGCCACTGCGTCGCCTCCCAGACGTTCGCTGCACGTATCTGCGCGCCGGCCGCCGCCCGCGGGGTTGCGGGCAGGCTCGCCGGCGGCATCTGCCCGGCAGATGCCCTGGTCACCGACGTTAGCCCCCGGGCACGACGATTTCAAACATCTGTTCGATCGACACGCCGTGTCCGCTCGATTTTGTCGGTGGCAGGTGGTAGACCTTCGCACGGGCGTTCGATAGAACGCCTGTTCGACCTTGATCCACGGGCCGCTCCCGGCCCCGGAAACGGGCGGACACCAGGGTTTCGAGGAGGTTCGGATGTCCATTCTGGCCGAACGCGGACACGTTCGCCCGGCGACCCCGGTCCCGGCGCCCCTCCGTCCCGTGCGCATCCTGCGCGGGCGCCGCGGCGAGGTGCACCGCCCGCCGACGCGCGCGCGGGTCGTGGCGGGCCGGCGCCCGGCCGGGGCACCGTGCGCGGCACCGCGGCGGGTGCCGGTGCGGTGGCCCTGGCTCGCCGCCCTCGCCGTCGCGAGCTGCCTCATGATCACCGGATTGGGTCTTCTGGGGAGCGGGGCGTCCGGCGCCCCGGTGCCGGAGCGGACGGCGACGGTGTCCGTCGGCCAGGGCGACACGCTCGCTTCGCTGGCCGCCCGATTCGCGCCAGACAGTGAGCCTGGCGCGGTTGTCGCCCGGATCAAGGAGCTGAATCGCCTGGACCAGGCCGTTCTGGTGCCCGGGCTGCCGCTCACGGTCCCGGTGGCGGACGCCGCCGCCGTCCCCGCACCCTGATCCGCCGGCACCGTCAACCGCACTCACCCGGGCGTGGATCGGGTCCGGCGCGCCGCTTGCGCGCGTCCCTCTCGAGTTCTACCCTTCGCCGCTATATGTAGTAGTTACACCGCTGTAGTTGGTCCACAGGTTGGGGTAGACTGGGCAGCAGTTGTCCACAGCTGGTCGGCCTTTACCCACCGGATGTCCACAAAACGATCACCAGGTGCAGGGGTTGCGTGGTGGCCGCGGGGACGTCGACCGCGGGCGGCCGGCGCGGAGGGGAAGGTGATCGGCGGATGAGGTGCCCGTTCTGCCGGCATGCGGACTCTCGGGTCGTCGACTCCCGAGAGGTGGATGAAGGCCAGGCGATCCGCAGGCGGCGCTCGTGCGCGTCGTGCGGACGGCGGTTCACGACGTCGGAGACGATGGTGCTCGCCGTCGTCAAGCGGTCCGGGGTCACCGAACAGTTCAGCCGGGACAAGGTGGTGAGCGGCGTCCGCCGCGCCTGCCAGGGCAGGCCGGTCGACGACGACGCGCTGCAGCAGCTCGCGCAGCGCGTGGAGGAGTCGATCCGCTCCGCCGGGCTGGCGGAGATCCCGAGCCACGAAGTCGGCCTGGCCATCCTGGGCCCGCTGCGTGAGCTCGACGGGGTCGCCTACCTCCGGTTCGCCAGTGTCTACCGCTCCTTCTCCTCGGTCGAAGACTTCGAGAAGGAGATCGCCGACCTGCGTGAGGCCATGGCGGGTGCTGCTGCCGAGAAGGACAGCGATCAGCGCGAAGACGGCGACTGAGCCGTCCCGCTGCGGGAGAGGGTTCAACCGATGACGGAAACCGTGGGAACGGGGGCCCGCGCGGCCGCCGGCAAGAAGAGCAAGGCCGCCGGCGGGCTGAGCGTGCGGCGCGTCTTCACGACCGAAGGCCAGCACCCGTACGACCAGGTGACCTGGGAGCAGCGGGACGTCGTCATGACGAACTGGCGCGACGGCTCGGTCAACTTCGAGCAGCGCGGCGTGGAGTTCCCCGAGTTCTGGTCGGTCAACGCCACCAACATCGTCACCAGCAAGTACTTCCGCGGCGCCGTCGGCAGCCCGCAGCGCGAGCGCAGCCTCAAGCAGCTCATCGACCGCGTCGTGCACACCTACGTCAAGGCCGCCCGCGACCACGGCTACTTCGCCACGCCGCAGGACCTCGAAATCTTCGAGCACGAACTCACCTGGATGCTGCTGCACCAGGTCTTCAGCTTCAACTCCCCGGTCTGGTTCAACGTCGGCACCCCGTCGAAGCAGCAGGTCAGCGCGTGCCAGCCGTACGACGCCCTCGTGAGTACCCCCGGCGGCGCCGTGCCGATCGGCCGCTTCGTCGAGCTGAACGCCGTGGGTGCCAAGGTGTACGACGCGCACGGCCTTACCAAGGTCGTCGCCACCAAGGCGAACGGGATCAAGGAAGTCCTGCGGGTCACGACGAAGTCGGGCCACGTTCTCGACGTGACAGCGGACCACCTCGTGTGGCGAGCGAGTGCGGGTGGCGGGAAGTTCGTGCCCGCCGGCGACCTGCGGGTCGGCGACCAGCTCGAATGGCACCGCCGGGCCGCTTTCGGTGAAGAGGAGATCAGGGAAACCGACATCGCCGAAGCCGCGCTGGCCGGCTGGCTGCAGTCGGACGGCTTCGTCGGTCAGCACGACGGGACGAACCGCTCGCTCACCATCGAAGCCATGACCGTGAACGACGCCGAGCTGGCTTGGGTGCGTACGGCGCTCGACCGCGTCTTCCCGGACGTGCACCGCCACGAACGTGCCGTCGAAACCCAGGACAAGACCCTCGACTGCCGCCGAACCCGGCTCTACGGCAACGTCCTCGAGAACTTCGTCGAAACCTGGGGCCTGCGTGCTCGCGGAGTCGACATGGAGGTGCCGTCGTTCCTGTACACGGCGCCGCTGCCGGTCGTCGCCGCTTACCTGCGGAGCATTTTCCAAGCCGAGGGCTATGTCTCCGCGCGGGAGCGGTCCACTTTGGTCGCGCTGGACATGATCGGCGAAGACCTGGTCCGCGGTCTCCAGCAGTTGCTGGCCCGGTTCGGCATCTTCGCCCGGGTGGGCCGCGAGAAGGAGAGCCGGCCGGATCGGCACGACCTCTGGGGCATCCGCATCCAGAACGCCGGTGACCGGCGGATCTTCGCGGACGAGATCGGCTTCGTCGATCCGGTGAAGACGGCGAAGCTCGAGGCGTCCTTCGAAAAGCCCGGCCTGCCTGCCCACGAGCGGAAGCGGCTGGAGATCGCCGCGATCGAAAGCCGCGGCGAGCTGCCGGTTTACGACATCCAGACGGAATCCGGCGAGTACCTGTCCGGGAACCTCCGCGTCCACAACTGTTTCATCCTCGCCGTCGACGACACGATGGAGTCGATCCTCAACTGGTACCGCGAGGAGGGCCTGATCTTCAAGGGCGGCTCCGGCGCCGGCCTCAACCTCTCCCGCATCCGCTCCTCGAAGGAGCTGCTGACCTCCGGCGGCACCGCGTCCGGCCCGGTCTCGTTCATGCGCGGCGCCGACGCGTCCGCGGGCACCATCAACTCCGGCGGCGCCACCCGGCGCGCGGCGAAGATGGTCGTCCTCGACGTCGACCACCCGGACATCGAGGAGTTCATCCAGACCAAGGCGCGCGAAGAGGAGAAGATCAAGGTCCTCCGCGACGCGGGGTTCGACATGGACCTCTCCGGCGCGGACATCTCCTCGGTGCAGTACCAGAACGCGAACAACTCGGTCCGCGTGTCCGACGAGTTCATGCAGGCGGTCGAGAACGGCACCGACTTCGGCCTGCGCGCGCGGCTCACCGGCGAGGTCATCGACCGCACCGACGCGAAGAAGCTGTTCCGCACCATGGCGCAGGCCGCGTGGGAGTGCGCCGATCCCGGCATCCAGTACGACGGCACGATCAACGACTGGCACACCTGCCCCGAGTCGGGCCGGATCACCGCGTCGAACCCGTGCAGCGAGTACATGCACCTCGACAACTCCAGTTGCAACCTGGCGTCGCTGAACCTGCTGAAGTTCGTCACCCCCGAGGGCACGTTCGACGCGCCGCTGTTCGCCCGCGCCGTCGAGTTCGTCATCACCGCGATGGACGTCTCGATCTGCTTCGCGGACTTCCCGACCGAGCCGATCGCCGACACCACGCGCAAGTTCCGCCAGCTCGGCATCGGCTACGCGAACCTCGGCGCGCTGCTGATGGCGCTGGGCCACGCGTACGACTCCGACGGCGGCCGCGCGCTCGCGGCGGCGATCACGTCGCTGATGACGGGTGTGTCGTACCGGCGTTCGGCCGAGATGGCGCAGGTCGTCGGTGCGTACGAGGGTTACGCGCGCAACGCCGAAGCGCACCAGCGCGTGATGCGCAAGCACGCGGCGGCGAACGAGCTCGTCCGCACGTACCACTCGAACGACGCCGCGGTCCGCGCCCTGGCGACGGAGGAGTGGCAGAAGGGCATCGAGATCGGCGCGAAGCACGGCTGGCGCAACGCGCAGGCGTCGGTGCTCGCCCCCACCGGCACCATCGGCTTCATGATGGACTGCGACACCACCGGGATCGAGCCGGACTTCTCGCTGGTGAAGTTCAAGAAGCTCGTCGGCGGCGGTTCGATGCAGATCGTCAACCAGACGGTGCCGCGCGCGCTGGAGGCACTGGGTTACCCGGGCGAGCAGGTCGAGGCGATCGTCGAGTACGTGGCGCAGAACGGCCACGTCGTCGACGCGCCGGGGCTGCGTCCCGAGCACTACGAGGTGTTCGACTGCGCGGTCGGCGAGCGCTCGATCGCGCCGATGGGGCACGTCCGGATGATGGCCGCGGTGCAGCCGTTCCTCTCGGGCGCGATCTCCAAGACCGTCAACATGCCGGAGTCGGCGACGGTCGAAGAGGTCGAGGAGATCTACTTCCAAGGCTGGAAGCTCGGCCTCAAGGCCCTCGCGATCTACCGCGACAACTGCAAGGTCGGCCAGCCGCTGTCGACGGCGAAGAAGACATCGGAGACCGCCGCCGCCGAGCCGGAGAAGGTCGTCGAGTACCGCCCGGTCCGCAAGCGCCTGCCGAAGAAGCGCCCGAGCCAGACGGTGTCGTTCACCGTCGGCGGCGCGGAGGGCTACCTGACGGCGGGCTCGTACCCGGACGACGGCCTCGGCGAGATCTTCGTCAAGCTGGGCAAGCAGGGCTCGACCCTGGCGGGCGTGATGGACGCGTTCTCGATGTCCATTTCGGTCGGCCTCCAGCACGGCATCCCGCTCGAGTTCTACGTCTCGAAGTTCTCCAACCTCCGCTTCGAGCCGGCGGGCATGACGGACGACCCGGACATCCGCATCGCGACGAGCGTGATGGACTACCTGTTCCGCAGGCTGGCCCTGGATTACCTGCCGTACGAGAAGCGCTCCCAGCTGGGCATCCTCTCGGCGGACGAGCGCTCGGCCGAAGTCGAGGCGTCCTACGGCGCCCCGAAGGTCGACCTCGAAGCCCTTCAGTCCACTGTGGACGCGTCACCGGAGCCGCATGTGGCGGAGCCGGAGCACCCGCACCGCGAAGCCCAGACGACGACGGAGCTGATGGAGCTCCGCCTCGGCAAGGCGGCGGACGCCCCGCTCTGCATGACGTGCGGAACGAAGATGCGCCCGGCAGGTTCGTGCTACGCCTGCGAAGGCTGCGGCGCGACCTCGGGTTGTAGCTGACGGATCCGCGGCCGGGCCGGGCATCGCCTGCCCGGCTCGGCCGCGGTGCTCAGCGGGCCAGGATCTGCGCCACGACACCGCCGAGGTCGCCGGCCGGCTCGGTGCTCCGCCAAGCGACGAAGTGGTCCGGCCGCACCAAGACGGCGCCGCCCTCCGCGATCCCGGTGGTGCTGAGCCAGGTTTCGTCCTCGACGACGTGTGCGTCGACGTCGAGCCTCTGCGCCGCCTCGAGCCACGCCCGGCCGGACGGGCCGGCGAGCAGCGTGAGCCGCCGGCCGACCAGGTCCAAAGTAGACAGGCCGTCGCCCAGCCAGGTGTGCGGCACGCGGGAGCCGGGTGTCCCGTCCAGGATGACGTCCTCCGTGGACGGCAGCGCGGTCCGCGCACCGAGCACCGCCGTCGAGGCGTAGCGGAAGCCGAGGTGGACGATCGGGGCGTTGACCACGCCCGCCGCGGCGCGTGCGGCGGCCGCCGCCGGCCCCTGTTCCCAGTGCAAGCGGGGATCTTCGAGCCGCAGCAACGCCTGTTCGAGCGCGAGTGCCGCCACCGGACGGCGTTCGGCTTCGTAGGTGTCCAGCAGCGCCGGGCCGGCCGAGCCGTCGAGGACCGCGGCCAGCTTCCACGCCAGGTTGTGCGCGTCGGCGATGCCGGTGTTCGCGCCGAACGCGCCGAGCGGCGGCACCGCGTGCGCCGCGTCCCCGGCCAGGAACACGCGGCCGGCGCGGAACCGGTCGGCCAGCAGGCCCCGCACCCGCCACGGCAGCGCGCTCAGCACCTCCACCGCAAGGTCCGGGTCGCCGACGGCGGCGCGGATCAGCGCGCGGCAGCGGTCCGGGGGGAACGCCTCCGCCGGCTCGTCGCCGAGTCCGGTGTGGAAGATCCAGTCCTTTTCGCCGTCGACGGTCACCAGCATCCCGGGTGACTCGGGCGTGGTGATCGTGCAGTTCGCGAAGTGGTGGCCCTTGGTGTACGGCGTGAGGTCGGCGCGGAAGAGGATGTTGAGCAGGGGCTGCCCGAGTGCGCCCGGCCCGGTCGTGCCGATGCCGAGTGCGGCGCGCACCTCGCTGCGGCTGCCGTCGGCCGCGACCAGGTAGCTCGCGCGCACGGTTTGCCGGCCGTCCGGCCCGTCGAGCACCGCGGTGACGCCGGAGTCGTCCTGTTGTGTCGAGACGAGCGTGGTCGAGTACGCGACCGTGGCTCCGCGCTCCCGCGCCGCGCTCAGCAGCACCGCGTCGAGCCGGTCCTGCGGGCAGGTGCCGCGCAGCACGCCCGGGCTGAGCTCGCTCGCCGTGAGGTTCGGGGTGTTCGGCACGGCGGGCGGGGTGTCCGGCAGGTCCGCCGTCGCCAGGGTCGGCGCGGAGATCTTGCCGAGCGTGGCGGACGCCCGGACCGCGACGGCCTCGACGTCGCCGTGGATGCCGGCCTGGCGGAAGAACTCCATGGTGCGGAAGCCGAGACCGGTGGCGCGCGGGTGCGGGGACGGGCCGGCCGCGCGTTCCACGACGAGGGCCGGGACGCCGTGGCCGGCGAGGAAGAGGGCGGTGGACAGGCCGACGGTGCCCCCGCCGGCGATGAGAACCGGAATCATGCTGGAACCCCCAGTTGTGGCTACGGTGTACTCGATTCGGATACACCGTAGCCACTCGGGTACGATGTTCGCAACGGACGACGGGAGAACGACGATGGCCGACGAGCCGGCGCTGGTGTGGGCCAAGGAACGGCGCAGCCCGCGGCGCCAGGCCCCGGGGGTCGAGCAGATCGTGCGCACGGCGATCGCGATCGCCGACGCCGAAGGTCTCCCCGCGGTCTCGATGCGCCGGGTGGCGACGGACCTCGGCTCGGGCACGGCGTCGCTCTACCGCTACGTGGCGAGTCGCGACGAGCTGCTGGACCTGATGATCGACGAGGTGAAGGCCGCCGAGCACACCGAAATCACCGGCGACTGGCGAGCGGACCTGGCGAGCGTCGCCCACCAGGTCCGGCTGACGCTGCTGCGGCACCCCTGGCTGAGCGGCGAGCTGCCGGGCCGTCCGGCACTGGGAACGAACTCGTTGCGTCGCCACGAAGCCGCGCTGGCCGCAGCGGCCGGGCTGACCGCCGACATCACCTTGGCGGCGGGAGTGGTGGACACGGTGCTGGCGTACGTCTTCGGCACGGTCGCGCAGGAACTGGCGGAGCTGCAGGCCCAGCGCCGCTCCGGCCTGACGAAGGAGCAGTGGCAGGCGAGCGTGGGCCCGTACATCCGCGACGTCATCGCGAGCGGGCAGTACCCGCAGTTCACGCGCCGGGTGGTCGAGGGCGAAGAGTGGAGCGCGGAGCGGGTGTTCGAGTTCGGCCTGAACTGCGTCCTGGACGGCGTCGCGGCCCGGGCCGGCTGACTCACCGAATCTCCACGAAAGCCCCGCACCCCGACCACAAGCACGCGGCATCATCGACCCGATGACGTACGCACACTGGCTCCAGGATTTCGAAACCGAGGCCGAACGCCGCAGGCAGCGCGATGACCCGCCGTGGGAACGGGGCGCGCGCCTTCACCCCGACGTCGCCAAGAGCATCCAGCGGTTCCAGGTCGGCGAAGCCGGCGACGGGGCCAACCTCATCGCGAAAGCCGCCGGGGACGACACCTACCTCGCCGCCGTGAAGCTCTTCGTCGCCGAGGAACAGAACCACGCGCGGATGCTCGGCCTGCTGCTCGGCGCCGGTGGGGTGCCGACCCTGGCGAGCCACTGGTCGGACACCGTGTTCGTCAAACTGCGCCGGGCGCTCGGGCTGCGGCTGGAACTCATGGTGCTGCTCATCGCCGAGGTCGTCGCCCTGCGGTACTACCGCGCCCTGCGCGACGGCACGGCGGACCCCTTGGTGACGCAGGTCGCGGCCCGCATCCTCGCCGACGAGGAGCGCCACGTCCCCTTCCACTGCCACCGGCTCCGCGCCGGCTTCGGCGGCCTGTCCAAGGCAGCGCGCGCCGCGGTGTTCGGGGGCTGGCGGGTGCTGCTGCTCGGCGTCGCGGTCACCGTTGCCACGGACCACGGGCCGGCACTGCACCACCTCGGCGTCGGGCGGCTCGTCTTCGTCGCCGACGTGCTCACCGAGTTCGAGGCCGCCCTCGCGCGGATCCGCGGTGAGGAGCCGAGGCCGGAGCCGCGGCACCTCCCGAAGCGCGCCCGGCCGCGCGGGCTCTTCTAAAGGAGCCCGGCCAACTGCCGCAGCGCCGCGGTGATCCGCTCCGAAGACACGCCCCGCGACGTCTGGTGCAGGAACAGCTCGGGCGCCAACGGCGCCAGCAGCACATCCGCCAGGACGTCCGGGTCCGCAGCCCCCGCCGTCTCGGCCAGCACTCGCACGTGCGTCCGCCAGAAGCCGTACGCCCCCGTCGTGAACCGCGAATGGCCCACCTCTGCACCCAGCACCAAGGGTGCGTGCCGCTCCAGCAGCCCCACCATCGCCTCGTAGAACGCCGCCAGCCGCTCGGCCGGTGGTGCGCCCGGGCCCAGCGGTGGGTCTCCGCGCAGCAACGACTCCTGCAACCGTCGCTCGTGCTCGTCCAGGAGGGCCACCGCGATCGACGACCGGTCCGGATAACGCCGGTACAGCGTTCCCCGGCCGACGCCCGCCGCGCGGGCGATGTCCTCCATCGTCACCTCGGCCGCGCCGCGGGTGGTGAACAGCTGCTCGGCCGCCGCGAGGATCTTGGCGCGGTTGCGGGCCGCGTCGGCTCGTTCGGGCATGGCGCCAGCCTAGGGAATATCCGGACGGGGCGTCCAGTTAGCCTCAAGTGGACACCGCGTCCACTTGAGGAGGAATCGTGCCCCACCTGCTGCACCTCGACTCCAGCGCCCGCCGCTCGTCGTTCTCGCGCGAACTGTCCGCCCGGTACGCCGCCGGCTGGACCGGCACCCGGACCTACCGCGACCTCGCCGCCGATCCGGTCCCGGTGATCGGTGAGGCCTGGACGGAAATCTGCGACGCCCTGCTCGCAACCGGGATCACCGACCCCGCGCACTACGCCGACGTCGTCGAGACGCCGGAGCAGAAGCGGGCCTGGGCGATCGTCGAGCCGGTCCTGGCCGAGCTGCTCGAAGCCGACGTCGTCCTGATCGGCGCGCCGATGTACAACTTCTCGATCCCGGCCGCCCTGAAGGCGTGGATCGATCAGGTGACGTTCCCGAAGATGGACCTGAGCGGCAAGAAGTTCGTCATCGCCGGCGCCCGAGGGGGCACGTACGCGGAAGGGACGCCGCGAGCCCCCTTCGACCACCACGAGCGCTACCTGCGGGACTTCATCGCCGGGCACTACGGCGTCGACGACGTCCGGTTCGTGCACGCCGAGCTGACCAACGCCCTGGTCGACCCGCACCTCGCCGCGCGCGATGGCGAGCGGAGGAAGTCGCTCGAAGCGGCCCGGACGGCGTTCTGATGGGCTGGGTGACGCTCGTCTGCGCCGGGCTCGTCGAAGTCGCCTGGTCGCAGAGCATCAAACCGACGGAGAACTTCACCCGGCCGTGGCCGACGCTCCTGTGCTTCGTGCTCGGCGCCGCCGCCGTCTACCTGCTGTCGCGCGCGATGGACACCGTCCCGGTGGGCACCGCCTACGCGGTGTTCACCGGGATCGGTGCCGTCGGCGCGATCGTGCTCGGCGTCGTCGTCACCAAGGACCCGCTCAGCGTCGGCCGGGTGGCCGCGCTGGCCCTGATCGTCGGCGGCGTCGTGCTCGCGCGGGTCACTTCGTGAGCTGCTCCCACAGGAATTCGAACACCAGCGCCCACTTGAACGCCAGCTGCTCGTTGTCGGCCGCGGCACCGTGGCCGCCTTCGATGTTCTCGTGATACCGGACGTCGTGCCCCTGCTCACGCATCCGCGCCACCATCTTGCGGGCGTGGGCGGGGTGCACGCGGTCGTCGCGCGTCGACGTCACGAACAACGACGGCGGATACGTGCGTCCACTGTGGACGTTCTGATACGGGGAGTACCGGGAGATGTACTCCCATTCTGCGGCCTCGTCGGGGTCGCCGTACTCGGCCATCCACGACGCGCCGGCCAGCAGCAGGTGGTAGCGGCGCATGTCCAGCAGCGGCACCTGGCTGACGATCGCGCCGAACCGGTCCGGGTAGCGCGTCAGCATCACGCCCATCAGCAGGCCGCCGTTGCTGCCGCCCTGGATGCCGAGCCGCGACGGCGTCGTGATGCCCCGCGAGACCAGGTCCGCGGCCACCGCGGCGAAGTCCTCGTACACGCGGTGGCGCTCGGCCTTGATCGCCTGGGTGTGCCAGCCGGGCCCGTACTCGCCGCCGCCGCGGATGTTCGCGACCACGTACGTGCCGCCGCGGGCCAGCCAGCCGCGGCCGATCATGCCGCTGTAGGACGGCGTCAGCGAGATTTCGAAGCCGCCGTAGCCGGTCAGCAGCGTCGGGCCACCCTCGGCGCCGGACGGCCGGACGACGAAGTACGGGATCTTCGTGCCGTCCTCCGACGTCGCGAAGTACTGCGCCACGCTCATGCCCGAAGCGTCGAAGAACGCCGGGGCCTGCTTCAGCACTTCGACCTCTTCGCCGACGTGGCCGTAGCTCAACGTCGACGGCTGCAGGAAGCCACTGGAGTCGATCAGGTACTCGTCGCTGACGTCGGGGTCGGTGTCGAAGATGTCCGCGCTGCCGAACTCGGGCCCGCCGGCGAGGGGCTCCTCGGTCCAGGCGCCGGGCCCGGGCGTCAGGGTGCGCAGCTCGCTGCGGACGTCGCGCAGCGTGCCGAGCAGCAGGTGGTGGCGCGTCCAGGCCCAGTACTCGAGCGAGGTGTGCTCGTCGGGGGTGAACAGCGTCGTGAAGTTCCGCTCGCCGGCCATGAAGGCGTCGAAGAGGATGGCGATCAGGGAGCCCGCCGGGTGCTCGGTGCCGCCGACGGTCCACGCCGTCCGCGGCCGCACGAGCAACCACTCGCGGTGCACGGACGTGCTCGCGTCGTCCGGGACGTCGATCTTGACCAGCCCGGACGGCGTCTTCAGGTGCAGTTCCGAACGGTAGAAGTCGATCGCGCGGCTGACGAAGTCGCGTTCGAAGCCTTCGGTCGGGTCGTGGGACGCGCCGATCGAGACGTCGTCGGGCTTGCCCTCGAAGACCGTGACGGCTTCGGAGAGCGGCGTGCCGCGGCGCCACTCCTTGGCCAGCCGCGGGTACCCGGAGCTGGTCAGCGAGCCCGGGCCGAAGTCCGTTCCGATGTAGACGCGGTCTTCGTCGATCCAGCCGATCCGCGTCTTGGCCTCCGGGACGGTGAACCCGTCCGCGACGAACTCGTGCGCGTCCAGGTCGAATTCGCGGACCACCGTGGCGTCCGCGCCGCCGCGGGACAGCTCGACCAGGCCGCGCCGGTAGCCCGGCCGCAGCACGGTCGCGCCCTGCCAGACCCAGTTCTCGCCCTCGGCCTCGGCCAGCGCGTCGACGTCGAGCAGCAGCTCCCACTCGGGCTCGGCCTGCCGGTAGGACTCCAGCGTCGTCCGCCGCCACAGGCCGCGCGGGTGGCTCGCGTCCTGCCAGAAGTTGTAGAGGAACTCGCCGCGGCGGCGGACGTACGGGATCCGGTCGTCGGCGTCGAGCACCTCGCGCAGCTCGTCACGCAGTTCGGCGAACCGCGCGCCGGTGGTCAGCTCGGCCAGCGTCTCGTCGTTGCGGGTGCGCACCCAGTCCAGCGCTTCGTCGCCGGTCACGTCTTCCAGCCACAGGTAAGGATCCTCCACACTCATGCCGACAGTCTCGCCCGGCTGACGGCCTCGAGGCCACCCGGTGGCGTGTTCGTTTCGTGATCCCTGCCTCCCGGGGTGTCCGTATGCTGGTGCCACACAGCAGGGGGAGACCGTGAACGACGCCGAACCGCCATGGCCGGGGACGGCCCGGCCACCGGAACCCGCGTGGGTGCCGGAGCCGAACCCGTGGGCACCCAACTGGGCGGCGGCTCCGCCCGTCCCCATCGCGCCGCCGCGCAATCGGCTCTGGGGTGCCGTCACCGGAGTGCTGATCGTCGTCGTGTCCGTCTCGCTGATCGCGGCCACCATCCCGCGCCGGGTGGACGGCCGCGCGTTCGCCGCGCAGGGCGCCGATACCGGCCGGGCGTACGGCGACACCGGGAAGCCCCCGAAGGCCGTGCCGGAGCTGGCGCGCAACCCTCTGCTCGGCGACGGCATCAGCCCCGGCCCTGCGACCTGCACCCTGCCCGATCTCGGCCGGGCGGCCGAACAGCTCAAGGCCTACTACACCGCGCTCGTCACCTGCCTGGAGCAGTCGTGGCGCCCGGCGCTGGAGAAGGCGAACGAGCCGACGCTCACCGCCACCGTGTCGGTGACGCTGCCGGAACACAGCTCGTGCGGTGAGGCGCCGACGGAGAACGAAGCCGTCGCCTACTACTGCGGCGGCGACACGACGATCTACGCCCCGACCGACTGGATGCTGTCGGACGCCGGGCTCAACAAGGCCCGGCACATCGCGACGATCGCCCACGAATACGGCCACCACGTGCAGCGCGAGAGCGGCATCCTGTCCGCGGCGGCGGACAAGATGACCTCGCCGGACGAGAACAGCACGGCCGACAAGGAGGTCGTGCGCCGGATCGAACTGCAGGCGAACTGCTTCGGCGCGCTGTTCCTGACCGCCGTCGCCGGCTCGGGCTCGATCAGCCGGTCGCTGGCGAACGCCGCGGTCGCCGACTACGGCCGGGCCAACGACAGCGACACCCACGGCTCGCGCGAGCACCAGCTGTCCTGGGCGAAGGCCGGTTACGACGGCAAGGTGACGAAGGCCTGCAACACGTGGAGCGCCCCGGCCGACGAGGTCAGCTGACGGCCCAGGCGGGGTCGCGGCCGAGCAGGGCGAGGAACCGGTCGAGGGGGCTCGCGTCCGCGGGGACGTCGACGCTGGGGGCGAACGAGCCGTTTTTCTCGCGGGCTTCGTCCGGGATCCGCTCGGCCAGCTTCGTGGCGATGTACACGGCTTCGGCGTCCGGCTCGTAGGGCAGGCCGAGCGTGCGGGCCAGGTCCCAGCCGTGCGCGACCGTGTCGACCAGGTGCATGTGCGCGGCGATCGAGCCGGGGAACGTGCCGAAGTGGTTGATGGTGAGCTGCCGCTCGAGCACGGCGTCGCCCGCGAAGGCGTCGAGGAAGTCCTCGACGGACGCCCGGTACGCGGCGTGGGCGTCGTCGCCGAGGGAGCCGGCGTCCCAGTCCGGTGCCGAGCCTTCGCGGGCCGCCGTCGCGAAGGCGTGGTTCTCGCTGACCTGGTGGCGGAGCAGATCGGCGAGCGTCCAGCCGGCGCACGGGGTGGGGCGGGCGAGGTCGGCGGGGGTGACGCCGGCGACCAGCTTGTCGAGGAGGAGCAGGGTGCGGCGGTCGAGTTCGCGGAGATCCATACCGGGCACGTTAGGCGGGCCAGCGGACCACGAACAGTGCCAAATCCGCCGCAACCTTTGTGGGCCAATCTAGACTGGCGCCGGTGGAGATCCACATCGACCTGACCGGGACGCGCGGCCACCGCGACGCGATCTACCGGCAGCTGCGCGCGGCGATCCTGGCGGGGCGGATCCGGCCCGGCGAGGCGCTGCCGCCCACCCGTGAACTCGCGCAGCGGCTGGCGGTCTCCCGGACGACGGTCAGCGCGGCCTACGACCGGCTCACCGCCGAAGGGTTCCTCGCCGGGCGCGTCGGCGCGGGCACGTTCGTCACGGCTTCGCCGGTTTCCGCCGAGCCGGTGCCGGACGTCGCGGGCGTGCGGCCGCTGCCGGAGTGGGACGCCGTCCCGTCGCCGCCCGCGCCGTTCGCCCCGGCGCCGGAGTTCGACTTCCGGCCGGGCGTCCCCGACCTCTCGCTGTTCCCGTTCGACACCTGGCGGCGGCTGATCACGCAGCGGCTGCGGGCCGGCCAGGCCGACCTGATGACCTACGGCGACCCGCAGGGGCACGCCGGGTTGCGCGCCGAAATCGCCCGCCACATCGGCGTCTCGCGGGACGTCCGAGCGAGTGCGGCGCAGGTCGTCGTCACCGCCGGCGCCCAGCAGACGACCGACCTCGTCGCGCGGGTTCTGCTGCGAGCCGGCGACTTCGCCGCCGTCGAGGACCCCGGCTACCCGCCGCCGCGGCTGGTGCTCGGCGCGCGCGGTGTCCGGGTCGCCCCGGTGCCGGTGGACGCCTTCGGCATCGTCGTCGACGCCATCCCGGCGGGGACGCGGCTGGTGTACGTGACGCCGTCGCACCAGTACCCGCTCGGCCTGTCGATGTCGCTGGACCGCCGGCTCGAGCTGCTCGACTGGGCCGAGCGCAACGACGCGGTGCTCGTCGAGGACGACTACGACACCGAGTTCCGCTACACCGGACGGCCGCTGGAACCGTTGCACAGCTTGGATTCCCGCGGCCGGGTCGTGTACGTCGGCTCGTTCTCGAAGGTGCTCTCGCCGGCGTTGCGGCTGGGGTTTCTCATCGCGCCGCCGTCGCTGGTGCCCGCGCTCGTGAAGGCCCGTTACCTCACCGACTGGCACGCGCCGAACGTCGAACAGGCGGCGCTGGCGGCGTTCATGGCCGAGGGCGGCTTCGCCCGGCACGTCCGGCGGATGCGGAAGGTCTACCGCGCCCGGCACGAACTGCTGGGCCGGGCGCTGGGTGCGTTCGACTTCTTGACGCCGTTGCCGTCTTCGGCGGGCTTGCACCTCAGCGCGGTCGCGGCGGCCGACTGCGGCCCGCTGGTGCGCGCCGCCCGCCGTCACGGCGTCCGGCTGTACTCGCTGGGGGACTTCGGGGTGGGGGAGCGGCGGCACGGGCTCGTGTTCGGTTACGGTGCGGTCGCGGCCGAGCGGATCGAGCCCGGGCTGGCCCGGCTGCGGGCACTGGCGGACGAAGGAGCGGCATGACCGACGACGTGATGGTGGCGATCGACGCCGGTCTGCGGCAGCACATCGGCGGCGACCGCGCCGGCGCGTACGCGACCTTCGCGGGGCTGTGGGCTTCGATCGGCGAAGACGGCGACCCGCTGCACCGCGTCGCACTGGCCCACCACATGGCCGACGTCTGCGACGACCCGGCCGAGGAACTCGAGTGGGACCTGCGGGCCCTGGCCGCGGCCGATTCGCTGACCGACTCGCGAGCCCAGGAGTACCACTCGTCCCTGGCCGTGCGCGGCTTCTACCCGTCGCTGCACCTCAACCTGGGCGAGGACTACCGCAAGCTCGGCGACCTGCCCGCGGCCCGCGAACAGCTGGCGCTGGCCCGCGCACGCCTCGACGCCCTCGGCGACGACGACTACGCGGCCGGGATCCGGCTGGCCCTGGACGGCCTGGCCGAACGGCTCGGCTGAATCGGTACGAATACCACGAAGACGCCCCGTTTGCCGGACTTTCGCGGGACGCCAGGGGGCCCTAACCTGTGGTGATCCAGCTCACCGACGGGAAGGATCGCCATGCGGATTGCGGATCTGCTGCGCAAGAAGGGGTCGGCGGTCGCGACGGTCACCCCCGAGACGACGGTGACCACGCTGCTGGCCGGACTGGCCGAACACAACGTCGGCGCAATGGTGGTCGTCGCCCCGGACGGCGCCATCGCGGGCATCGTCTCCGAACGCGACGTCGTGCGGCGCCTGAACGACCACGGCCCCGGCCTGCTCGACGGCCCGGTCTCGGAGATCATGACGAAACTGGTGGCGAGCTGCACCCCGGACGATTCGGTGGACCAGCTGTCGGTCCTGATGACGGAGCGGCGCATCCGCCACGTCCCGGTCCTCGCCGACGGCCGGCTGGCCGGCATCGTGTCCATCGGGGACGTCGTGAAGAACCGGATGGAACAGCTGGAGCAGAGCCAGGAACAGCTCCAGGCCTACATCTCGCAGGGTTAGTGCGCGCACCGCGGGTGCTCGCCGGAGTCTTCGGCGAGCACCCGTTGCCGTCACGGCACTCGCGAGTCGCCGACCCGCTCACGGATGCTGAGCCGCGGATCCGTGGTCAGGATCTTGCGGATTCGCGTGTGTTCCGGCCGGTCGGTGAGGGCGTCGGCCAGGCTGGCCCGCACGATCCGTGCCGGATCACGCGCCAACGACACTCCCGGCTCCGGATCGGTCGGTGCTTGAGCCCACAGTACGGCAGCTAGCGCCCGGACGTGCTCATTCACATGAGTGGCCAGAAGGTCGGGCGGAAGATCGTCCGGAGATGACCGCACCACCAGCAACGTCCGAACGATTTTCATGATCTCGACCTCGTCCGGCCGGGCGAGAAGCCGGATCGCGTGCCGCCGGACCAGTTTCCGGTCGTCGTCCGTGGTGGCCAGGCGTGCACACGTCTGGACGGCCGCGTCGACGACGGTGTCCGGACCCATGTCGACCCGCATGGCGCTCAACGGGTGCCGCATTCCCGCCATCAGGAGATCGTGCCCGCTGAGCGGCTGGTCGTCGCCCATCAGCGGCCGTACGGCTTCGAAGGCACGCTTGCGTTCTTCGGAAGACAGGTCCGGCGCGATGCCGGCCAGCTCGTCGAGGGTGCCTCGCCTGTTCGCGATGCCCTCGTCGGCGTCGAGTGCCCTGCACACCAACGCGGACACGAGCTCGGACCTGACCTCGTCGTCGAGGAGCTCGGAGGTGGCGACCATCCAGGTGTTGTAGCCCCAAATCGACATGACGCCCGGCTGTGGACGTGTGCGACCGAGCGTCGCCCGCGCCGCGGTGGCCACTCGCTCGCGGAGCCGTTCCGTGCTGACGCCGATTCTGACCAAGATGGATTGAGCCCAGCGGTTCCCCGTCTCGGCCGGGCCGAGTAGCACGGCCTTGGCCCGATCCAGGTGCCGTTCCAGCACAGTCAACCCGGCGATCAACGCCTTTCCGCCGAAGTCCTCATTCAAGACGGCGCCCTCGAGCAGCTGCTGGACGGCGACATCGGCCAAGCCGGGCTGACGTTCGGCGATCCCGATCAGCAGTCGGGCGTGATCGGAGTCGGTGCGCCGACCGGTCTTGTCGTCCCTGGGCAGCCACGGTTCGGTAGCGGTCAGCGCGCGGCGTGCCTGGGACTCCGTCATGCGTGGGCAAAGGGCCACGAGCACCTTCGTGCCTCGCGTTACCAGATTGCTGAAGAGGGTGGGCCGCGGACCGCGTCCCTCGATGACATCGAGGGCGACCTCGATCCAGGCTTCCGCGTCTTCCTTGTCGAGAAGATCGCCCACCACGGCAGCGACCTCGAGCGCGGCACCGAGTTGGCCGGCCGTCCGTCCGGCGACCTGGATCGGCCAGCCCAACGTCGCGTCGGGCAGGGCCGCGGCGGCCTCTCCGGCGGTCTTCCCGGCCTCGGCGCGGACCAACTCCCGCAGACCGGCGAGTGGCTCTTCGTTCTTCTGCAGCACTGAACCGAGAAGTTCGGACGTCTCATTCTCGCCGACGAGGTCCGCTCGGACGATGGCCTTCCACCTCCACTGGGTGAGCAGCCGTACTGCCCGCCGGCCGCCCTTCCCCTCGGTGACGCTCCGGAGCGCTCGTTCTTCGATCGTCGGGCTGCCCGGCAAGCGGTGTGACCAGGTACCGTTCCGTAGGTGCTGCGCGAACGGGTGTTCCGCGTCTCCAGTTGCGAAGAAAGTGCCGCCGCGCACGCGAAGCGCTCTGAGCGCATAAAGCCAGTCGGCTGCTTCGTCGGTCATCCGCTCGGTGAGGGCTCGGGTGATTGCGTCCTGGTACGCGCGGATCGCTCCCTCGAATTCTTTGGTGAACGACAGGGCACGCGCTTTCCGAGCCAGCACCCACGCGCGATGCTCCGGACCGAACTGGCCGGCCCGGTCGTCCAGGTCCGTCCACTTCCCGGTCACGTCCGCCACGCACATGCCCAGCCGCACCACCAGGTCTTCCTCGCGGGAGCCTCGAAGAGGCAGCGGAAGAGCCAGCTCGGCAAGCCGTTCGACACGCTGCTCGACCACCGCGGTCTCGCCTTCCGCGATCGCGTGTTCCGCCAGGAAGACGGCCGCGTCGAGCAAGTGCGGATCGTCCGGCTCTAGTTTGTCGAAAGGATCCGCGAAGTGGTCACCGATGCCCGCGAGCCCGGTGAGGACGCCCTCCGCGGCGCGGACGGCGGCGAGGGCCCGGCCGTACCGGCAGTCCTCGGCGTGCTTCGCCTTCGCCTCGTCGAAGAGCGAAGAATGCTCGGTCGAGTCGCCGGTCCCGTTCACCGACTTCCACACCAGTTCGAGGCGGACCGCTGCGCCCTCGTCGAGCGAGCCCGCCTGAATCAAGGCTTGTGCCTGCCTCGAACGGATGTCATAGGCGTGCACGTCGAAGCCCGCGTCAGTCAGGGCGTCGGCGATCCTGCCGTACTCGGTGGCCGCGGCGGCCGGATCGGTCTTGGCTTTCGCATCGGCCGCGGAGCCGTCTTTGTCGAGCCCGAGGTGCCGCAGAGGCCCCTGCAGCACGGCGTTGGACAGAACGTCGCGGTCTGTGCTGGGTAGCGGATCCGCCGTCGAGGTGGGTGGGTAAGCCTTTGAATTGCTGCTCCGGAACTCCGGCACCGAACGGCAGATCACCGAGGCATAGGCCTGCGCGAACGCGGAGGTCGTCCCGGCCGCTTCGAAGGCCGCGCGTACTTCATCTTGCCGAAGAGGCGGAAGCCGCACCGGGTCGGAATCCAGGAGGCGGCCGGGCCCGGTTGGCAGCAGAACCCGGTGGCCTCGGGTGAGAGCCGCATCGACGTCGGGGCTCTGGTGACAAGGCACCAGAACGCACGGTTTGCCGATGGCCACGCATCGCGCCCACGCCTCGGCGTCGTGCGCGAGGATCGTCCGCGGGCCGCCGTCCGGCTTGTCGGCGGCGAAGACGGCGGCGACGAACGCCAGGGCGAGCTCGTCCGATTCGGCCTGGACGACCGTGGCGACGGCGGCCCCGGTGGCCCGTGTGCGGACGATGTCGGCCTCCGCGGCCCTGCCGGCCAGCAGCACGCCCGCCGGCAAGGCCGGATCCGTCGCCTGGGACCATCTCGTCCACCATGCTGTCAGGTCTTCGCTGCCCGGAAGAACAAGAGCGCCGAGTTCGGGAACTTCGCCGATCAGCTCGTTCACCAAGCGATCGAAATCCTGAGGCGAACTGCGCCGGTTAACCGTGCGGTACTGGTGGTCGAGCAGTCCCTGGATGTCTGCGGGCAGCTTGTCACGTCGAGGCAGGGCAGAATCGACGAGGAGCGGGACGACGCGTTTTCCCGCCTCCAGCGCCAGTCGGATCTCGCGGTGAACCCAGTCGCCCGGCTTGCGCAGCTTCCGGCGATTACGCCAACTGAGCCAGCGTTCCCCGATGACCACGATCAACACCGCACACTGGGCGAGCGCGTCTTCGATTTCCTTGGCGTACCGGCTTCCGGCCGCGGCTTCCTGGGAGACGTGGAAGACCTCGGAACGCCCGAGTCTGGCTTTCAAGTGGCCCGCGAACGAAGCGGCGAATGCCGCCTCGTCGCCGACTCGGTAGTTCACGAAAACAGAGCCGTTGAACGCGCTCATCCAGTTCCCTTCCCTGGCCGATCGACTGGCTCATGGTCCAGGACGCCGGGAAGTTTCCGCTACTTTACGGATGAGTAGGCAACGGGAAACACCTGCCGGCGCTCGACCGGTCGCGTCACCCTGGCCGAAGTCTGTTCACCGGCTTCGGAGGAGTCCGCCATGAGGTCGAAATCGCCTTCCCGGACCCTGCATGAAATCCGGGATCGATGCCTTGCGGTCATCTCCGCTTCAGGAGCACACGTGGAAGGCTGGTCGCTCTCCGAGGATTTGCCAGACCGGAAGCTCTCCTTGGTCGAGCTGGTCGAGCTGGCCCGGTCGACGACCACGACCTCGGACGCGAAGGCGGCGATCTGGGCAGAAGCGGTCCGCCGCACGCAGACGGAACCACGGCTATGGTTGCCGGTGGCCGTGGCCATGATGGCGCCGGAACTGTCTTTCATGACCCGGCAGTTCGTCGACGAAAACGGAGCGGATTCCGAAGACGTACTGGGGGATCTCTTTCTCGGCTTCCTCGAAGCCCTGCGTGGCGCGGACCCCGACATGCGCAGGCTACTGACCCATCTCAAACGCGTGACCCGGGCCAGGGCGACCCAGCCGTCGGTCGGACGCGTTGCCGGTTACGGAGCCATACCGGCAGTTCGTGCGGTGCCGTTGTCGTCTCCGGCCGGGCACGTCGATCTGGTACTCGCTGATGCGGTGGAGCATCATTTTCTGACCCGCGCCGAAGCGGAACTCATCGCCCGGACCCACTTCGAAAAACTCGCGTTGTCGGTCGTGGCTCGGGAGCTCGGGTTCCCGCCGGGGCAGGCGGCCGCGGCGCGGTATCACGCCGAGCGCAAGCTGATCGAGTTCATCCACCGCGTGGGCACCTGGTCGGTTCATCGGTGAACCAGCCGCTCATTCCCGCCAGCCCGCAAGCTCCACACCCTTGGCGACATCGACCCGATAGGACAGGGTCACCGTCTTGCTCTCCCCGGGCGCCAGCGTCAGCTTCCACGTGAACTCGCCCAGCTCCGACGTCTCCGCCGGTTCGGGCGAGGTGCGAACGTCCTTCACCGTGATCGTGTCGTCCCGCGAAACCGGCGCCTGATCCAGCACCGCGACCACTGCTTCCCGCGGCCCGTGGTTGCCGACCGAAATCCGGTACTCCGCTTCACGCCGCTTCTGCCCCGACAGCGTCGCCTTGGATGCCGTCCGCCGCACCAGTTCCCGCTCGATCCGGATCCGGTCGTCGACCCCCAACGCCAGTTCCAGGTCCTCCCCGGGCGCCCACGGCTCGAGCACGGTCGTCCCGACGAACTCCGCGTCGTGGAACACCGAAGCCCGGCCGGGCCGCAGGGCGTGCTCCGACGAATTCACCACCGTCGCCCGCAAGTACGCCTCCTCCGCGAGCACCGGCGCGGTGACGTACCCGAGCGACGCCGTCAGCGAAAGCTGCGCCAGCGTGGTCCGGTGGCCGGAAGCCCCGGACGGCACCGCGACCGGCCTCGATGGCCGGTAGGTGACCGCGGTCGTGCCCTGCTCGACCGACGCGAGTTTCGGTGCCAGCGACGCCGAGGACGCCGAGGACGCCGCGAAGTCCCTCCGCACGCCTTCGGGAGCGGCACCCGCTGCGCCGTAGGCCGCCGCGGGTGCGGCCGGGACCGGGCGGACCCGATCCAGATACCACGGCTGCAGTTCCGGCACCACCACCGACACCGCGGGCCGGGCCGTCGACAGCGCCAGCTCGCACTCCGGCCAGTCCTCGCCGGTGTACTGGCTGACGAGCCCGTACGAGACCACGGTGACGTCGGTGCCGCGCACCCGGATGTCGTACCCCGGTTCCCAGCTCGCGCCGGGGACCACATAGGACAGTTCCAGCTCGGCTTCCGCGGTGGCGTCCGAGATCTCCAGCTCCACGGTCACCGACGTGCTGTCCCGCCCGGTCTGCGCGCCCTGCGCCTCGATCCGCCGGTCGAGCGCGGCGAGGTCGTCGCGCAGCCGGGCGATCCGCTCGCTCAGCACCCGGCGCGCCTTCAACGCCGAGGCCAGCCGCGCACTCAGCGCGTCCGTCACCTCCGCGACGCGCGAAGGTTCGGCGGTGCCGGCCGCGAGGGCTTTCGCGAAGCTGCCGCCGCTGCGCTTCGCGAGCGAAGTCAGCAGATCGACCTTCATCGTCTCGGCCGCTTCGTCGTCCAGGACGCCGTCGAGCGTGGCCTGGTCGGCCCGCCGTTGCTCGACGAGCTCCTGCAACGCCGGGTCGGCCGGCTCGGCGTGCCACTCGGTGCGCACGTCGACGCCGGTGATCAGCGCGGGCCCGGTGCCGGTGACGCGCACCGAGCCCGGGTCGAGGGCCGGGGGCAGCCCGGCGAAGGTGAGGCGCGGACCGCCGTCGAGCGGAGCCTTGCCCCGGCGGGTGATCCGCGCCTGCTGCGGGTAGACGGTCACGGCGGTGATCGGCGCTTCGACGGTCGGCATGCCTCCGACGTTAGTCTCTTGACACCCCCGCGGGCGGACCGGAAGTGTCTTCAGTCGTCCGCTTCGCCCGGCTTGGGGGTTTGAGTGAAAGCCGCAGTCCTGCTCGCCGCCGTCCTCGCGCTCCCGCTGACCGCGGGCATCGCCGAAGCCGCGCCACCGGCCCCGGTGTTCACCGGGGGCCAGGCGCAACCGGTGTTCGACCCGGCCGACGTCGTCCGCGAGGACGTCTGGGTCACCGCGCCCGTCGACAGCGACCACGATGGCGCCGACGACCTCGTGCACGCCCAGGTCGTGCGCCCGCGCGCGACCCAGCAGGGCCTGAAGGTCCCCGTCGTCTACCAGGCCAGCCCGTACTACGCCGGCGGCAACGACGTCGCGAACCACGACGTCGACGTCGAGCTGTACGCGCCGGGGTACGCCCGCGGCCCGGAAGGTCCGCGCGTCGCCGCGCACGGCGTCGGCCCGGCCACCCCGATCACCTGGCGCTACCAGGACTACTTCACCGCGCGCGGATTCGCCGTCGTCTACGGCGAATCGCTCGGCAGCGGCCTCTCCACCGGCTGCCCGACCACCGGTGACGTCAACGAGACGATCGGCGCCCGCTCGGTCGTCGACTGGCTCAACGGCCGCACGAGCGCGAAGGACGCCAACGGCGCCGCGGCGAAGGCGGACTGGACGACGGGCAAGACCGGCATGATGGGCGTCTCCTACAACGGGACGCTGCCCAACGCCGTCGCGAGCACCGGTGTCCAGGGCCTCGAGACGATCGTGCCGATCGCGGCCATCTCCAGCTGGTACGACTACTACCGCAACGACGGCGCGGTCGTCGCGGCCGGCGGGTTCCAGGGCGAGGACGCCGACGTGCTCGCCGAGTACGTCTACACCCGCGCCGACCGGCAGGCCTGCCGGTCGGTGATCGACGGGCTGACCCGCGACCAGGACCGGGTCACCGGCGACTACACGCCGTTCTGGGACGTCCGCAACTACCGCAACGACGTCGGCAAGGTGCGCGCGTCGGTGCTCGCGGTGCACGGCCTCAACGACTGGAACGTCAAGACCGACCAGGTCGCGACCTGGTACGAGGCGCTCAAGGCCCGCGGTGTCGAGCACAAGATCTGGCTGCACCAGTCCGGGCACGCCGACCCCTACTCGCTGCGCCGCGACGTCTGGCTCGCGACGTTGAACAAGTGGCTGTCCCACTACCTCTACGGCATCGACAACGGCATCCAGAACGAGCCGAAGGCGACGATCCAGCGCGAGGACAAGTCGTGGGCCGACGAGGCCGACTGGCCGGCGCCGGGCACCGCCGACGTCCGCGTGTACCCGTGGCCGGGCGGCCGCTCGAAGGGCACGATCGACACGCGCAACCCGGTCCCGGGCACGGCGGCCGTGGAAACCCTCGCCGACGACTCGTCGAAGACGATCGAGCAGCTGGCCGGCCTCGCCTCGTCCGGCAACCGGCTGCTGTACGCGACTCCGGCGGCGAAGCAGTCCGTCCGCCTCTCCGGCACGGCTCGCGCCGACCTGGCGCTGGCCTTCGACCGGCCGGCGGCGAACGTCTCGGCGATCCTGCTCGACCGCGCCCCCGACGGCACGTCCCATGTGATCAGCCGCGGCTGGACCGACCCGCAGAACCGCACGTCGCCGGCCCGCACCGAGCCGATCACGCCGGGGCAGACCTACCGGATCGGCGTCGACCTGATGCCGAAGGACTACATCCTCGCGGCGGGCCACCGGCTGGAGGTCCTGGTCGCCTCCAGCGACCACGACTACACGCTGCGGCCGAAGCCGGGCGCCGGGCTCGCGCTCGACCTCACGAAGACGTCGGTCACGCTCCCGGTCACGGGCGGCAAGCCGGCGCTGCGGGCCGCGTTCGGCTGATGCTGCCGGAGCAGCTCCGGGCCGACGTCCGCACGTTGTGGGACTACCACGACCTGCGGCACGCGCCGCGGCGGTCGGACGCCGGGATCGGCCTCGGGAGCCGCGATCCCGGCGTGGCGGTGCACGCGGCGGAGCTGTTCCACGCCGGGTGCTTCCCGCTGGTCGTGTTCACCGGCGCCAACGCCCCGACGACGGTGGACCGCTTCCCGCGCGGCGAAGCGGTCCACTACCGCGAAATCGCCCTCGAGCTGGGCGTGCCCGACGAGGCGATCCTGGTCGAACCCGAGGCCCGCAACACCGGGGAGAACATCGTGTTCACCCGCCGGCTGCTGGCCGGCCGGGGGATCCGGTCCGTGACCCTGGTGACGCGGCCGTACCAGCAACGCCGTGCCTACGCGACCGCCAAGCGGCTCTGGCCTGGCGTCGACGTCGTGTGCGCGTCGAAGGCGGCGTCGTTCGAGGACCACGTCAGCGGGGAAGAGGACGCCGAGCGCGTGATCGGCATGCTCGTCGGCGAAACCCAGCGAATCACCGAGTACGCCGAGCGGGGCTTCGCGATCCCGCAGCGCGTCCCGCCCGGTGTCGAGCGGGCGTTCGGCCGGCTGGTCGAGGCCGGGTTCACGCAACGGCTGGTCACTCTCCGCGGTGACGATCACTCAATGTAACGATTTTCGCAGGTCAGGCGACTTACCGGCGTTCCGTCCGCTGCGAGAGGACCCGCCATGACCTCGACCGCCGAACCCACCTTGGAGAGCCTGCGCACCCAGTTGTCCGGCGCCGTGCTGACCGACGGCGAACCGGGCTACGACGTCGCCCGGTCGGTCTGGAACGGGGAGATCGACCGCCGCCCCGCGGTGGTGGTGCGGCCCGCCGGGCCCGCCGACGTGGCGGCAGCGCTCGCGTACGCGCGTGAAGCCGGCCTCGAGGTCTCGGTGCGCGGCGGCGGGCACAACTACGGCGGCGCGGCGGTCGTCGACGGCGGTCTCTGCCTCGACCTGAGCTCGCTCGACGCGATCAGCGTCGACCCGGAGGGCCGGACCGCCCGCTGCGGCGGCGGGACGACGTGGGCGCAGCTCGACACGGCCACGCAGGAGTACGCGCTCGCGGTCCCGGGCGGGACGATCAGCCACACCGGCGTCGGCGGGCTGACCCTCGGCGGGGGCTTCGGCTGGCTCACCGGCAAGCACGGGATGTCGTGCGACAACCTGCTCTCGGCCCAGCTCGTCACGGCCGACGGCGAGATCCTGCGCGTGTCGGCGGAGGAGCACACCGACCTGTTCTGGGCCCTGCGCGGGGGCGGCGGCAACTTCGGCGTCGTCACCGAATTCGAGTTCCGGCTGCACCCGATCGGGCCGATCGTCCACCTGGGACTGTTCTTCTACGGCCTCGACGACGGTGTGGCCGCGCTGCGCCACGCCCGGGAGCTGCTCCGGACGTTGCCGGGCGAGCTGGGCGTGCTGGTGGCCGGGCTCAACGCGCCACCCGCGCCGTTCGTCCCGGAGCTGTTCCACTTCCGGCCGGGCTACGCCGTGCTGATCGCCGGCTTCGAGGGGGAGGAGCGGCACGCCGAGGCGGTCGCGGCGGCGCGGTCGGGGCCGGCGCCGCTGTTCGAGTTCGTCTCGCCGATCCCGTACGTGGAGCTGCAGCGGATGATCGACGACGCCGCGCCGTGGGGCATCCTCGCCTACGAGAAGGCCGCCTACGCCGACGGCTTCACCGACGAGATCATCGAGGTGATCGCGGATTTCCTGCCGCGCAAGACGTCCCCGCTGTCGCTCATGCCGATCTTCGCGATGCGGGGCGCCTTCACGGAGGTCGCCGACGACGCCACGGCGTTCGGCGGCCCGCGGCGCGAAAGCATCCTGATCAACATCGACTCGCTCGCGACCGAGCCGGAGCCGTACGCCGTGGACCGCGCGTGGGTGCGCGAGTTCTGGGAAGCGCTGGTGCCGGTCTCGTCCAACTCGGCGGGCTACGTCAACTTCATGGCCGAGTACGAAGCCGACCGCGTCCGGACGTCGTACGGCCCGGAGAAGTACGCGCGGCTGGCCCGGATCAAGGCGGCCTACGACCCGCGGAACGTGTTCCACCACAACGCGAACATCCGGCCCGCGCCGTGACGGGTCAGCCGGCGATGCCGGTCCGGTAGGCGAACGCGACCGCCTGCGCGCGGTCGCGCAGCCCGGCCTTGGCGAACAGGTGGTTCACGTGGGTCTTCACGGTCGCCTCGCTCACCACCAGCGTGCGGGCGATCTCGGTGTTCGACAGGCCCGCCGCGATCAGCCGCAGCACCTCGATCTCGCGGGCGGTCAGGCCTTCGACCTCCTGGACGCGCGGCGGGGTGCTGCGGGCGGCGGCTTCGACCAGCCGCCGCTGCAGTTCACCGTCCACTGTGGACTGCCCGGCGGCGGCCGAGCGCAAGGCCCGCGCGATGGACTCGGCGTCGGCGTCCTTGGTCAGGAACCCGCGGGCGCCGGCCCGTAGCGCGGCCAGCAGCGACTCGTCGTCGGCATACGTGGTGAGCACGACGACCTCGGTGCCCGGGTGCCCGGCCCGGATTCGTTCGGTGGTTTCGACGCCGTCGCAGCGCGGCATCCGCAGGTCCACCAGCACGACGTCGGGGTGGTGGGCGGCGACGAGGTCGAGCGCGGCCAGCCCGTCGGCGGCGGCGCCGACCACCTCGACGCCGGGCAGCAGCCCGAGCAGCGTGACGAGGCCTTCCCGGACCACCGCCTGGTCGTCGGCCAGCACGACGCGCAGCGTCACGCCGGCACCGTCAGGTGAATCCGCCATCCGTCCTCCCCCGGCCCGCTTTCCAGGCGCCCGTCGAGCAGCGCGACCCGTTCGCCCATCCCGCGCAAACCGTAGCCTGCCGCCGCCGCGTCCGGCGGCCGCCTGCCCTGCCGGTCGGCCACGGTCAGCTCCACGGACTCGTCGGCATAGGCCAGTGTGACGTCCACTTCGGCCTGCGGCGCGTGCTTGCGCGTGTTGGCCAGTGCTTCTTGCACCGCGCGGACCAGCGCGGTGCCGACGGCCGGATCGAGCTCGCGCGGCCGCCCTTCGACCGCGAGGTCCGCCCGGGCCCCGCTGTCCAGCCGGTAGGCGGCCAGGAGGTCCGCGATCGCGCGTTCCACACCGACGGCGTCCTCGCGCAGCGCGGCCACCGCCTTGCGGGCTTCGGCGAGCCCTTCCGAAGCCAGGGTCTGCGCGCGTTCGATCTGGGCGACCGCGTCCGGGCTCGCGCCGTCGCGCACCAGCATCAGGCGTGCGCCCTGCAGGTTCAGCGAGAGCCCGGCCAGGGAATGCGCCAGGACGTCGTGCAGCTCGCGGGCGATGCGAGCGCGTTCGGCGAGGGCGGCCGCGCGGGCGTGCTCCTCGTTGGCGGTCTGCGCGCGGGCCAGCGCCAGCTCGGTCTGTTCGAGGCGGGCGAGGCGGGCCCGGCGGTTGAGGCCCATCAGGACGACGACGGCGAGCACCGCGTATGTCGACAGCGCGCCTTCCCACACGTGGTACCGGGCTGCCCCGGCCGTGATCGCCGCGACGTCGAGCACGACGGCCAGCACGATCGGCACCGTGGATTGGCGCAGTACGACGAAGAACGTCGTGCTGAACATCGCCACCGATATCCAGCTGCTCGGCAGCAGGACCCAGAGTGCGCCGGTGCTCGCGATGACGGCGAGGGGCAGGGCCGCCGTCAGCGGCCGGACGCGGGCCTCGTGGATCCACAGCAACGGGATCGACAGCACGAAGGTGAACCCGATCAGGAGCCAGGCCCGCAGGTCCGCGCGGGGCGTGGCGGCGGCCATCGGCACGGCGACGAGCGCCCAGCGCAACCAGCCCTGAGCCCGGGGGAACGCGGCCGGCCGGGTCGTCATTTCGACAGTCCTCCGTGGGTGCTTGTACGGAAAATGTACCGGCGGGGACTTCCCTTCGTGGTGTCAAGTTGTCCCGTTTGTCAAGGAGGTTCCTCCCATGTCCAAGTTGCGACGGCTCGCCCTGATCGCCGCCGCCGCGGCGCTGCCCGCGCTCGGCCTCTCCCTCGCCGGTCAGACGACGGCGTCGGCCGCGCCGAACTTCCAGGTGCCGTTCAAGTGCGGCGTCACCGTGACGGCCGCGACGTTCAGCGGGCACAGCCCGGCGTACTCGGTCGACTTCCAGAAGGACGGCATCACCGGCATGCCGGTGCTCGCCTCGGCGTCGGGCACGGTGACCCGGGTGGCCGACGAAGGCGGCACGAGCTACGGCAAGTGGATCGAGCTGGACCACGGTGGCGGCTGGAAGACCCGCTACGCGCACCTGTCGGCCCAGGAGGTCTCCGTCGGGCAGTCGGTCGTGGGCGGCAAGCAGATCGGCAAGGCGGGCGCGACCGGCGGCGTCACCGGCCCGCACCTGCACTTCGAAGAGCGCCTGGACGGCGTGGTGCAGAAGGCCAAGCTGAACGGCGTCGCGGTGCCGTACTACGGCCACACCAGCTTCACGAGCAAGAACGGCTGCGGCGGCAACCCGTACTCGGCCGAAGAGGTGTGCGGCGACGGCTTCTCCGTGGTGGACCAGCAGGCGCTGGCCAACTCCTCGGGCACGGCCTACCTGCTGTACAACGCGTCCACCAAGGCGAACTGCGTGACCACGCTGAAGGCCACCTCGCTCGGCACCGCCAGCGCCGTCTCGGCGTTCCTCGAGGTCCAGGGTTCGGCCCGGGTGACCGATTCCGGCAGCTTCACCTACTACGCCGGGCCGGTGAAGAAGACCGCCGACTCGACCTGCGTGAAGTGGGGCGGCTCGGTGGGCGGCAACACCTACGAGAGCGGGTTCGAGCACTGCGACTGACGTCCGGGATTCCGGACCCCGTTCGGCCGGTGGGGCCGGGCAGCATAGCCCGCCCCACCGACAGGAACGGCCCGCCCGGTCGCGGCCGGGCGAATTCCGTCCACATCGGCCCTCTCCATCCACAGATTTGCCGCCACCGCCCCAGCCGGCCCGGTTCTGCCGCATCGTGGAGGCATGACCACCACCACCCCGGCCGACCTCCGCGATCCCGCGCAGCTGCTGGCCGCGCTCCCGTACCTGATCGGCTTCCGCCCCGAGGAATCCGTCGTCCTGCTCGGCCACCGGCACCCGGGCAACAGCCCGGGCCTGGTGCTGCGCGGCGACCTGCCCAGCCCGGAGCATCGGGCCCACCAGGCGCAGGCGATGGTCCCGGCGTTCGCCGCGGGCCACCACATCGGCGTGACACTCGTGATCGTCGGTGGCGAGCGAAGACCCGGAAAGCCCCCGCCGCACCAGGGTTTCATCGACGAACTGGAGCGGGCGGTGGGGGAGTGCGGCCTCCCGGTGCTGCACGCCCTGTGGGCGCCCGAGATCGCCAAGGGCGCACCCTGGGCGTGCTACCGCACCGAAGAATGCAGCGGCGAATTGCCGGACCCGAGCGCAACGGTCGTGGCGGCGGCCGCAACCGAGCGCGGCACGGTCGTGTTCGACAGCCGCGAGGAGCTCGAGGACCTGCTGGCCCCGAGGTCGCCCGAGGCCCTCGCCCGCCGCGCGGATCGCTTGTCGCGCCTGACATCCCCGGACGAAACAACCGTCGATGAGGCGGCCACGGTGGTCCGGGAGGCGTTCTTGCGCCAGCGCCGGGACGAAGGCCCGCCGACGGACGAGGAGGCGGTCCAGCTGGCAAGAGCGTTGGAGCGGCCCGAAATCCGCGACATGTGCCTGGCGATGGCGGTACCCGCAGGCAACCCATCGGCCCGGGAGGCGGAGCGCGTCTGGCTGACGTTGGTCCGCGAGATCCCACCCCCGCACCGAGCGGAGCCGGCGGCGTTGCTGGGTTTCACGGCCTACCTCCGCGGCGACGGAGCCTTCGCGGGCATGGCCCTGGACAACGCCCTGGAGGCAGCACCGGGCCACCTCCTGACATCGCTGCTGAGAAGGGTCCTGGACACCGGAACACCACCGGAGGTCATCCGCGGCTTGGCGGCAGCGGCGGCCGGCCCGTTGGCCGGCTTCGGCCTGGACCAGGCGGCGTGAGTCCCCTACGGCTCGGCGATTCGTCCTCTGTGGACACCGGAGGGGTGAGCCGCGGTCCGGGTGGGCGCGGGAGTCCTCGGGCGGGGGGACGGCCAGCAGGCCGTGGCGCTCGGAGGAGTCGGTCTCACCTGCCGAAGTCCGCCGGCTCCCGAGCCGAGCGCAGCGCTTCGACCCGCCGCCTCGGCGGGCTGAGGCGCAACGCCCCGGCCCGCCGAAGTCATCGGTCCGACGTCAGCTCCGCCGAGCCTGGGTGAACTCCCAAGCGTCCCGGACGATCCCGGCCAGCTCGGTCCGCTCCGGCTTCCACCCCAGCTCCTCACGCGCCCGGTCGCTGGCCGCCACGAGCACCGACGGGTCGCCCGCCCGCCGCGGAGCCACCGCCGCCGGCACCGGGTGGCCGGTCACCGCCCGGCAGGCCTCGATCACCTCGAGAACGGAGAACCCGGTGCCGTTGCCCAGGTTGTAGATGCGGTGCTCGCCCGCGGTGGCGTGCTTCAGCGCCAGCAGGTGCGCGTCCGCGAGGTCCACCACGTGGATGTAGTCGCGCACCGCCGTGTGGTCCGGCGTCGGGTAGTCGTCGCCGTAGATCTGGATGCGCTCGCGGTCGCCCGAAGCGACCTGCAGGACGAGAGGAATGAGATGGGTTTCCGTGGTGTGGCGCTCGCCGAAGGCGCCGTACGCCCCCGCGACGTTGAAGTACCGCAGGCTCACCGCAGCCAGGCCGTGCGCGACGGCGAAGCTGGTGATCGCGGCGTCGATGGCGAGCTTCGTGGCGCCGTAGGTGTTGGTCGGCCGGGTCGGCGCCGTCTCCGGGATCGGCGACTGCTCCGGCTCGCCGTAGGTCGCCGCCGTCGAGGAGAACACCAGCCGCGGCGTGCCGTGCTCCTGCATGGCCTCGAGCAGCCGCAGGGACGTGACGACGTTGCCTTCCCAGTACTTCGCCGGCTCCGTCATCGACTCGCCGACCAGCGACTTCGCCGCGAAGTGCAGTACGCCGTCGAAGCCCTCGCGCAGCAGGCTGCCCGCCACCTCGGCGGCGTCGCCTTCGATGAACCGCGCGTCCGGGTGGACGGCGTCGGCGTGCCCGGTGGACAGGTCGTCGACGACCGTGACCTGGTGCCCGGCTTCGACCAGCCGGGCGGCGCAGACACTTCCGACGTACCCGGCTCCGCCCGTCACGACCAGCTTCAGGGCGTTGCTCTGCTCCGACACATCCAGGCCTTCCTGCCGAGGGTGACTGTGCCCCACAGTCTTCCCCCTGGCCGACGCGCGGGTCCGCGCGGGGGTTGCCCCGGGCGGACCCGCGCGGTGTCAGAGCTCGTCGCGGCCGGCGCCGCGCGAGGGCACCGCCGTGAACATCCGCGGCCGCCGGTAGCCGGCCTTTTCGTAGGCCACCTCGACGGCCTCCTTGACCCGGTCCAGGTCGGCGTCGCGGACCAGCGCGATCGCCGAGCCGCCGAAGCCGCCGCCGGTCATCCGCGAGCCGAGCGCACCGGCCGCCCGGGCCGAGTCGACCGCGAGGTCCAGTTCGGCCGTGGAGATCCGGTAGTCGTCGCGCATGCTGACGTGCGAGGCGTCCAGGTACGGCCCGATGTCGGCCAGTCGCCCGGCGCGCAGCAGCTCGACCGTCTCGAGCACCCGCTGGTTCTCGGTGACGACGTGCCGCACCAGCGGCGCCAGGTCCTCCGGCAGCCGGTCGAGGGCGTCGGAGAGGCCTTCGACGGTGACGTCGCGCAGCGCCTTCACCCCGAGCAGCTCGGCCGCCCGTTCGGTGCCGCGGCGGCGCTCGCCGTAGCCGCCTTCGGCGTGCGAGTGCTTGGTGCGGGTGTCCATGATCAGCACCTGCAGCCCGGCCTCGGCGAGGCCGAACGGCACCTGCTCCTGCTCACCCGACCGGACGTCGAGGAACAGCACGTGCGACTCGGTGCAGCAGAGGGACGCCGTCTGGTCGAGCAGGCCGGTGGGGGCGCCGACGAAGTCGTTCTCCGACCGCTGCACCCACCGCGCGATCTCGGGCCGCGTCGGGACGTCGTCCCGGCTGCCGTCGACCTCGATGCCGGCCAGGCCGAGCAGCGCCAGCGACACCGCGCACTCGAGCGCGTGGGAGGAAGACAGGCCCGCCCCCGACGGCACGTCCCCGGCGATGACCAGGTCGGCCCCGTTCGCGAAGCCCTGGTCGCGCAGCACCCAGGCCACCCCCGCGGGGTACGCGGCCCACCCGTCGACCGAGCCCGGCGCCAGGTCGGCGAGCTTGAGCTCGCCGGAGCGCTGGAGCTGGCCGTCGTCGCCCAGCGTGGCCACGGACAGGGTGCCGTCCTCGCGGGGCGACGCCGCCACGGCCAGCCGGTGCGGGAGGGCGAACGGCAGCACGAAGCCGTCGTTGTAGTCGGTGTGCTCGCCGATCAGGTTGACGCGGCCGGGCGCCGACCAGACGCCGGCCGGCGCCTTGCCGTGGACCGTGCGGAACGCCGCCACGGCCTCCGAAGCGGGGCTCATCGGGCCTGCGCCAGGACGGCGTGCAGCGCGGAGCTGGCGACCTGGGCGGTGGTGTCCCCGCCGGTGACCTCGATGGTGCCGCCGTTGGCCTTGCCGACGGTGACCGTGCCGCCGGGCACGATGCCGACGGACTTGAGCTCGGTCATCAGCGACTCGTCCAGCTGGACGTGCTCGGCGATGCGCCGGATCTCGACGCGGCCGCCGCCGGTGCGGGCGAACTCGTCGAGCCGGACCAGGTCGGCCTCGGCGGGCGGCGCCGGTTCGCCGTCGCCCAGCTTGTCGAGGCCGGGGATCGGGTTGCCGTAGGGGGAGGTGGTCGGGTGGTCGAGCAGCTTGACCAGCTTGCGCTCGACGGCCTCGCTCATCACGTGCTCCCACCGGCACGCCTCGTTGTGCACGTGCTCCCACTCGAGCCCGATCACGTCGACGAGGAGGCGCTCGGCGAGCCGGTGCTTGCGCATGACGGCGATGGCCAGTTCCCGGCCGTGATCGGTCAGCTGCAGGTGCCGGTCGTCGGCGACCACGACCAGCCCGTCACGCTCCATCCGGGCGACGGTCTGGCTCACCGTCGGGCCGCTCTGCTGCAGGCGCTCGGCGATGCGGGCGCGCAGCGGAACGACACCTTCTTCTTCGAGCTCGTAAATGGTACGCAAGTACATCTCGGTGGTGTCGATGAGATCGTTCACGCTGTCCCCTTCGTCCGCGTTGCTCATCGTAGTCGTTGACCCCGGCAGCGGCGGCGGCCCTCGGGGGTACCGCGCCGACGGTCACCGATCCGGCCCCAGCCGCGGCCGGAGACGCCCCGGCACTGGTCACGTGCCGGGCGGAGGACGGCGTCTTTCCGGCCGGATCGGTGCGGGCTCGCCGGCGGGGGGAGACGTCCGCCACCCCGGCGCGGCCGGGCGGGCGGTCGCTGGAAGATGGGGGCATGCGTCCGCTGATCAGCACCACCGACCTCGCCGCCGCCCTGGCCGGCCCGGCCGGGGACCGCCCCGTGGTCCTCGACGTCCGCTGGCGGCTCGCCGGCCCGCCCGGCGCCGACTCCTACCGCGAGGGCCACGTACCCGGAGCGGTGTTCACCGACCTCGACGAAGTCTTGGCGGGCCGGCCGGGCGAGGGCGGCAGGCACCCCCTGCCCGACCCGGCGGACCTGCAGCGGGACTTGCGCGCGGCCGGGGTCCGCGAGGGCGCCCCGGTGGTGGCGTACGACGACGCGGACGGCTCGGTGGCGGCGAGGGCCTGGTGGCTCCTGCGCTGGGCGGGCCACGAAGAGGTGGCGGTACTGGACGGCGGTTACGCGGCGTGGACGGCCGAGGGCCACCCGGTGAGCACGGAGGAGGCGACCCCGGAGCCGGGCGACCTGACGGTCCGCCCGGGAGGCATGCCGGTCTTGGACGCGGACGAGGCAGCAGCCCTGGCCCGCGACGGCCTCCTGCTGGACGCCCGCGCAACACCGAGGTACACGGGCGAGACGGAGCCGGTGGACCCCCGAGCAGGCCACATCCCGGGCGCGGTGAACGCCCCCTTCGCAGCCCACGTGACAGAGGACGGCCACTGGCGCGCCCCGGCCGAGCTGGCGGAGAGGTTCGCAGGGCTGGGCCTCCGCCCGGGCGAGCCGGTAGCCGCGTATTGCGGCTCAGGGGTGACGGCCAGCTCGGTGGTCTTGGCCTTGGAGCTGGCGGGCCACCCGCGAGCGGGCCTGTACGCGGGCTCGTGGTCCCACTGGTCCCGGGACCCGGCCCGCCCAGCGGCAACAGGCCCCCTCCCCGGCTGAGCCGAGCCCGCCTCCGAGCCGAGCGCGGGCCATCGCCCAGCGGCGGCCCCTCCGGGCGAGCCACCTCGGCTCCGAGCCGAGCGGCGGTCGCCCGGGCTCGGCCCGCCTCAGCGCGCGGCCGAGCCCGGCATCGCCCCCTCTCCGGCTGAACCACCCCGGGCCAGGCCGAGTGGCGCTGCGGCCTGCCGGCGGGCATCCTTCCGGGCCGGCCGGGCCGGCCGGGCCAGCCGGGCCAGCCGAGCCGATCCCGCCCGCCGGGCCGCCGTGTCTCCGGCCGGACCGCCCTGCCCCGGCGCGCAGCGACCCCGCACCCCGGCGGGACCGGCCACCGCCGCCCACCCACTCCGAGCCCACCACTCCAAGCCCGCCCACTCCGAGCCACCCACCCCGACCCGCGAGCCCGTCCACTCCACGCAGGCCCGCGATCGGCACTAGAGTCGACCGCATGTCGCCGGCCGTTGTTTGGGATCGGGCCCTGCTGGGTTATGACCTGGGCGGGGATCACCCGTTCAATCCCGTGCGGCTGGAGCTCACCGTCCGGCTGGCCACCGAGCTCGGCGTGCTCCAGGACGTCGAACTGCTCGTCCCCACCGCGGCCGGGGACGAAGAACTGCTGCGGGTCCACGCTCCCGAATACCTCGCCGCCGTGCGGGAGGCTCCTCTGGTCGGGTGGGATGTCGGGCATGGGCTCGGGACCTCCGACAACCCCGTCTTCTCCGACATGCACGATGCCTCCGCCCTCGTCGTCGGGTCGACGCTGCTCGCCGCGCGGAAGGTCGCCGAAGGGGAAGCCAAGCGGGCCGTCAACATCGCCGGGGGGCTGCACCACGCCATGCGGGACCAGGCCGCGGGGTTCTGCGTCTACAACGACTGCGCCGTCGCCATCTCTTGGCTGCTCGACCACGGCTTCGAGCGCATCGCCTACATCGACACCGACGTCCACCACGGCGATGGCGTCCAGGCCGCCTTCTACGACGACCCGCGCGTCCTCACCATCTCCATGCACCAGCACCCCTTCACGCTCTGGCCCGGCACCGGCTACTCCGCCGAGACCGGCCGGGGGAAGGCCGACGGCACCGCCGTCAACGTCCCGCTGCCGCCACGCACCAAAGACCCCGGCTGGCTGCGGGCCTTCCACGCCGTCGTTCCTTCCCTCCTCGCCGACTTCGAACCGCAGCTGCTCTTCACCCAGTGCGGCGTCGACTCCCACGAGGAAGACCCCCTCGCCGACCTCTCCCTGTCCGTCGACGGGCACCGGACCATCTACGCCACCCTCCGGGACCTCGCCGAGACCTACGCCGGCGGCAAGTGGATCGCCGTCGGCGGGGGTGGCTACCAGCTGATCCGGGTCGTTCCCCGCTCCTGGACGCACCTGCTCGCCACCGTCCTCGACCGGGACGTCGACCCCGCGACGCCGCTGCCGCCCGGCTGGCGGGAAACCGTCACCAAGGCCGCCCCGCACGCCGAACTGCCGCAGACCATGTCCGACGACCGCGACACCGGATTCAAGCCGTGGGGTGACGGCGAGGACGACCCGGTCGACATCGCCGTCCGGGACACGCGCCGCGCCGTCTTCCCGCTGCACGGCCTCGATCCCGACGACCCCAGGGACTGACCGATGGCCGGACGGGATCCCTTCGACTACCCGCGCGACTGGGAGGCCGACGTCGTGCTGTCCGACGGCGGCACCGTCCACCTGCGCCCGGTCGTGCCCTCCGACGCCGACGGCCTCGTCGCCTTCCACGCGAAGCTCTCCGAACGCACCCGCTACTTCCGCTACTTCGGCGCCTACCCGCGGATCCCCGAAAAGGACCTGAAGCGCTTCTCGACCGTCGACCACCACGACCGGGTCGCGTTCGCCGCCTTCCTGGGCGACGACATCGTGGCCGTCGGGCGGTACGAACGGCTCGACCACGGGCCGTCGGCGGAGGTCGCCTTCGTCGTCAGCGACGCCCACCAGGGCCGCGGGCTCGGCTCGATCCTGCTCGAACACCTCGCCGCGGCCGCGTCCGAATGCGGGCTGCGCCGGTTCGTCGCCGAGGTGCTGGCCGAGAACTCCGCCATGGTGCGGGTCTTCCGCGACGCCGGCTACCAGGTCAGCCGCGAATTCGAGGAAGGCGTGCTGCACCTGGAGTTCGACATCGACGCGACCGAGGAGTCCCTCGCCGTCGCGCGGTCCCGGGAGCAGGCCGCCGAGGCCCGCAGTGTGCACAACCTCCTGCACCCGACGTCGGTGGCCGTGATCGGCGCGTCCACCGAACCGAACAAGGTCGGGCACGTCGCCTTCGCGAACCTCCTGGTCGCCGCGTTCACCGGCACCGTCTACCCGGTCAACGCCGAGCACCGCTCGGTCCGCGGCGTCCGCGCGTACCCGTCCGTGCTGGACATCCCGGACCCGGTCGACCTGGCCGTCGTCGCGGTGCCCGCCGAGTCCGTCGAGTCCGTTTTGGACGCTTGCCTGGCCAAGGGCGTGAAGACGCTGCTGATCCTGTCCAGCGGGTTCGCCGAAGCCGGGCCGCACGGCCTGCACGCCGAGCTGCGGCTGGTCGGCGAGGCGCGGGCGCACGGCATGCGCGTGGTCGGCCCGAACGCGCTCGGCGTCCTCAACACCGCACCCGGGATCCGGCTGAACGCCACTCTCGCGCCGCGGTTGCCCGGCCGCGGGCGCACCGGCTTCTTCTGCCAGTCCGGCGCCCTGGGCACCGCGATCCTCGCCGACGCCGAAGCGCGCGGCCTCGGCCTCTCGACGTTCGTCTCGGCCGGCAACCGCGCCGACGTCTCCGGCAACGACCTGCTCCAGTACTGGGAGACCGACCCGGACACCGACCTCGTCCTGCTGTACCTCGAGTCCTTCGGCAACCCGCGCAAGTTCGCGCGGCTGGCCCGGCGGCTCGCCCGGACCAAGCCGATCGTCGCGGTCAAGTCCGGGCGGCACGCCGTCCGGCCGCAGCTCGCGGCGACGTCGACCGAGATCGACGAGGCCAGCGTCCAGACGCTGTTCGAGCAGGCCGGGGTCGTCCGGGTGGAGTCGCTGGCGCAGCTGTTCGACACCGCCCTCGTCTTCGCCCACCAGCCGCTGCCCGCCGGACCGCGGGTCGCCATCGTCGGCAACTCCAGCGCGATCGGGCTCCTGGCCGCCGACACCGCGCGGATGCAGGGCCTGCGGCTGGCCACGGACCCGGTGGACGTCGGCCCGCAGGCGCCGCCGGAGGAGTTCGCCAAGGCCGTCCGCGAGGCCCTCACCTCGCCGGAGACCGACGCGCTCGTCGTCGTGTTCGCGCCGCCGATCGCCATTCCCGGCACCGCGTACGCGCGCGCCCTGCGGGAAACCGTCGTCGAACTCGGGCAGCGGAAGCCGATCGTCTCGACGTTCCTCGCCGCCGAGGGCGTGCCGGACGAACTCGCCGTGCTGTCCCGCGACGGCGTGCCGACGCGGGGCTCGATCCCGTCGTACCCGAGCCCCGAACGCGCGGTGAACGCCCTCGCCCGGGTCGTGCGGTACGCGGCGTGGCGGCAACGCCCGCAGGGCACGCTCATCCGGCCGTCCGGCATCCACACCGAGCAGGCGCAGGGCATCGTGCGCGAGCTCCTCGAAGCCGACAGCGGCAAGACGACGCTGCTCTCGGACGCCGAAGTCGTGCGGCTGCTGGATTGCTACGGCATCGACGTCGTGCCGTTCCGCATCGTGTCCACTGTGGATGAAGCGGTGGCGGCGGCGGGCGAGCTCGGCTACCCGGTGACGCTCAAGGCGGTCGACGAACGGCTGCGCGGCCGGCCCGACCTGGCCGGCGTCCGGCTCGACCTGGCCTCCGAAGACTCGGTGCGCACCGCCTACGAGACGTTGCGCGAGGTCTCCGGCGACGACGAGGTCTACGTCCAGCGGATGGCGCCCAAGGGCCTGTCGTGCGTGATCGGGCTGCAGGACGACCCGTCGTTCGGCACGCTCGTGTCGTTCGGGCTGTCCGGGCTGGTCAGCACGCTGCTCGGCGACCGCGCCTACCGGGCCGTGCCGCTCACCGACGTCGACGCCGCGACGCTCCTGCGCGAGCCGCGGACGGCGCCGCTGCTCACCGGCTACCGCGGCGACGAGCCGGCCGACCTCGCCGCCCTGCAGGACATGGTGCTGCGCGTGGCCGCGCTGGCCGAGGACAACCCCGAGGTGCGGTCGCTGGTGCTGGACCCGATCCTGGCCTCGCCGGACGGCGCCTTCGTCGCCAACGCCCGCCTGGTGCTGGGTGCCCCGCCGTCCCGGCCGGACACCGGCCCGCGCCGGCTGCGCGCGATCAACCCTCAGGACTGACCATGACTGCGCTGTCCGAGCTGCTGACCCGGCACACCGGCGACCTGCCGGGCGCGGTGGCGCTCGTCGCCCGCGGCGACCAGGTCGAAGCCGCGGCCGTGGGCTCGGCCGACGCCGAGGGCACCGTGCCGATGGCGCGGGACTCGCTGTTCCGCATCGCGTCGCTGACCAAGCCGATCACCACCGCGGCCGTTCTGCTGCTCGTCGACGACGGCGAGCTGGCCCTGGACGACCCGATCGCGCGGTGGCTGCCGGAGCTGGCTTCTCCCGTGGTCGTCCGGACGCCGGACGGCCCGATCGACGACGTGGTGCCGGTCGTCCGCCCGATCACCGTGGCCGACCTGCTCACCTTCCGCAGCGGGTACGGCATCACCGAAGACATGACGCAGCCCGCCGTCGACCTGCTGCTCCAGGTCCTGGGCCACCCGGCCGCGTCGCCGCGGGCGCTGTCGCCGGACGACTGGCTGGCGGCGCTCGCGCAGGTGCCGCTGCTGCACCAGCCAGGCGAGGAGTGGCTCTACGACACCGGCTCGGACCTCCAGGGCGTGCTGATCGCGCGGGTCTCCGGCCGTCCGCTGCCGGAGTTCCTGGCCGAGCGGCTGTTCGAGCCGCTCGGCATGGCCGACACCGGATTCACCGTGCCGACCCCGGCGCTCGGCCGGTTCACCAGCGCCTACCGCCGCGGCGAGGAGGGACTGCGGCTGATCGACTCGCCGGAGGGCCGCTGGAGCGCGCCGCCGCCGTTCCCGTCCGGGGCCGTCGGGCTCGTCTCGACGGCCGACGACCTGCTGGCCTTCGCGAAGTTCCTCCGTGACGAGGGCACCGCGGGAGGCCACCGCCTGCTGACGCCGGAGTCGGTCCACCGGATGACGACCGACCACCTGACCCCGGCCCAGAGGGAGGCGGCCCGGCCGTTTCTGCACGGCCAGGGCTGGGGCTACGGCGGATCGGTGGACGTCGACGCGAAACAGCCCTGGGAGGTCCCGGGCCGCTACGGCTGGATCGGCGGCGCGGGCACGGCCCTGCACCTGACCCCGGCGACGGGCACGGTCTCGGTGCTGCTCACCCAGGTCGAGCTGACCAGCCCCGAGCCCACCCCGCTGATGAAGGAGTTCTGGACCTACGCGGCGAGCTAGCCGCGGTCCGCGAGCCGCTCGCCCAGCGCCAGGAGCTGCTGGGTGGCCGCCCCGAGCTGGAACTCCAGGCGTTTCGCCGCCGCGAAGTACCGGTGGACCACGTGGTCGACGTCGATGCCGACGCCGCCGTGGACGTGCACCGCCGTGTGCGCCACCCGGTGGCCCGCCTCCGCCGCCCAGAACTTCGCCGTCGCCACCGCTTCCGCGGCGGCCGGGACGTCCGACGTCAGCTGCCACGCCGCCTGCAGCGTCGTCAGCCGGACCGCTTCGACGTCCAGGTACGCGTCCGCCAGCCGTTGGCGGACCGCCTGGAAGCCGCCGATGACGTGGTCGAACTGCTTCCGCTCGGCCGCGTACGCCGCGGTCAGCTCCAACGCGCGCTCGACGACGCCGAGCTGCTGCGCGCACACCCCGACCGTCCCGCGCAGGCGCAGCCACTCGCCGATGTCGCCCAGCGGCACTCCCGGCACGTCGGACAGCTCCAGGAGCGCAGCGTCCGCGTGGTCGGTCGTCTGCTGCGGCCGCACCGTCACGCCGGATGCGGAAGCGTCGACCAGGAAGACCTCGTCCGAGGTGGCGACCAGGAACCCGTGCGCGAACGCGCCGAACGGCACCGCCGTCTGCGCGCCGGACACCCGGCCGTCCGACGCCGTGAAGCCGGACAGCGCCACGGCCAGGACGCGCTCGCCGCGCAGGACCGGCAGCACCCAGCGGTCCACCAGCTCGGGCGTGCCGAACTCGGCCAGCGCCGACGCCGCCATCGTGATCGACGACAAGTAGGGGACCGCCGCCACCGCGCGGCCGATCTCGGTCAGCACCGCGCACTGCTCCGGCAGCCCGAACCCGCCGCCGCCCAGCGACGACGGCAGCGCCGCGTCCAGGACGCCGGCCTGGCCGAGCGTCGTCCACGAAACGGTGTCGAAGCCGCCGGTGCCGTGCGGGTCGTGGGTGGCCTTGTCGGCCAGCAGCCGCCGGGTCAGCGCCGCGAGGTCGGCCGACGCTTCGGAAGGGGTGAAGTCCATGGGTGCTCCTAGCGCGTGACGGGCAGGCCGAGGGCGGTCGCGGCGATCATGTCCCGCTGGATCTCGTTGGTGCCGCCGCCGAAGGTGAGGATCAGCGCCGACCGGTGCAGCCGCTCGATCCGCCCGGACAGCTGCGCCCCCGGCGAGCCTTCGCGGACGACGGCGGCCGCGCCGAGCACCTCCATCAGCAGCCGGTAGGCCTCGATCGCGAACTCCGTGCCGAACACCTTCGTCGCCGACGCCTCGGCCGGGCCGAGCTCGCTGGCCGCGGCCGCCCAGGCGATCCGCCAGTTCCGCAGCTTCAGGTACTCCGCGCCCGCGTGCACCCGCGCCAGGTGCAGCCGTACCCACTCCTGCTCGATGGCGCCGGTCTCCTTCGCCCATTCCAGGACATCGGCCAGCGCCTTGCGGATCGGCGCCGACGACGTCAGCGCGACGCGCTCGTGGTTGAGCTGGTTGGTGATCAGCGGCCAGCCCGCGTTCTCCTCGGCGACGCGCGCCGACACGGGGACGCGCACACCGTCGTAGTAGGTCGCGCTCGTCCCGGCGCCGGCGACCGTGTGCACCTTGGTCCACGAGAAGCCCTCCGCGGACGTCGGCACGATGAGCATCGACAGCCCGCGGTGCTTCTTCGCGGACGGATCGGTCCGGACCGCGAGCCAGACGTAATCGGCGTACTCGATCAGGCTCGTCCACATCTTCTGGCCGGTGACGACGTACTCTTCGCCGTCGCGCTCGGCGCGCGTCCGCAGCGACGCCAGGTCGGTGCCGGCCTCCGGTTCCGAGTAGCCGATCGAGAAGTGCAGCTCGCCCGCGGCGATCTTCGGCAGGTAGAACGCCTTCTGGTCTTCGGTGCCGTAGCGCATGATCGTCGGGCCCACGGTGTTCACCGTCAGGAACGGCACCGGCACCCCGGCGACGGCCGCTTCGTCGGTGAAGATCAGCTGGTCGAGCATCGACCGGCCCTGCCCGCCGTACTCGGGCGGCCAGCCCAGCGCGAGCCAGCCGTCCTTGCCCAGCTGCCGCACGATCTCCTTGTACGCCACGCCATCGCCGTACTCGCCGCCGCCCGAGCGGAGGCCCGCCCGCCGTTCGGGCGTCATCAGCTCGGCGAAGTACTCCCGAAGCTCGGCCGCCAGGGCCTGCTGCTCCGGCGTGTAGTCGATCCGCACCTGTCACCTCGATCCGGCGTTACACTAGAACCTGTTCTAGTTGTACCAGGACTCGTGTGGCGGAGGAAGCATGGAGATCGGGGTCGACCGTGAGCTGTGCGAGGCGAACGCGGTGTGCGTGGGGTTCGCGCCCGGGATCTTCGACCTGGATGACGACGAAGAACTCGTCATCCGACCCGGCGCGGTGCCGGAGGACCAGATAGAACGCGTTTCGGATGCGATCAAGGGCTGCCCGAAGAACGCCCTGTTCACCATCAGTTAGCAGTGTTCACCGAAGGGGTTGCCTAGAACGAGAACAGATTCTACTGTAGGCCAGATCCTGGACTCGACGAGGAGGTCCCGCGGTGAGCTTGACCGGCAGGACGGCGATCGTCACGGGGGCCGCCGCGGGGCTGGGCCGGGCCGAAGCGCTCGCGCTCGCCGCGGGCGGCGCCACGGTCGTCGTCAACGACATCGGCGAGCCGAAGGACGTCGTCGCCGAGATCGAGGCGGCCGGCGGCCGGGCCGTCGCGGTGGCCGGCGACGTCGGCGAACGCGCCACGGCCGACGCGCTGGTGAGCGCCGCGCTCGACCTCGGCGGGCTCGACATCGTGGTGAACAACGCGGGCGTCCTGCGCGACAAGATGCTGTTCTCGATGTCCGACGACGACTGGGACACCGTGCTGCGCGTGCACCTGCGCGGGCACTTCCTGTTGTCCCGCAACGCCGCGAAGCACTGGCGCGACAAGTCCAAAGCGGACGGCGCACCGGTGTACGGGCGGCTGGTCAACACCGCGTCCGAAGCGTTCCTCATCGGCTCGCCGGGCCAGCCGAACTACGCCGCCGCGAAGGCGGGCATCACCGCGCTCACCATGTCGGCCGCCCGGAGCCTGGCCAAGTACGGCGTCCGCGCCAACGCGATCTGCCCGCGCGCACGGACGGCGATGACCGAGGGCGTGTTCGGTGCTCCTCCCGCCGAGGGCGCCGATCCGCTCTCGGTCGAGCACGTCGCCCCCTTCGTCGCCTACCTCGCCTCCCCGGCGGCCGAGCACGTGAACGGGCAGGTGTTCGTCGTCCACGGCGGCACGGTCGCCCTGGTCGGGCCGCCGCGGATCGAGCAGCGCTGGAAGCTCGACGAGCTCGAGACGTCCCTGAGCGGCTTCTTCGCCGACCGCGACCCCGGCCGGATGTTCGCCGCCACCGAAATCCTGGGAGAGTCATGAGGCTGGACGGGAAGATCGCCCTGATCACCGGCGCGGCGCGCGGGCAGGGCGAGGCCGCCGCGCGCGCGTTCGTCGCCGAGGGCGCCAAGGTGGTGATCGCCGACATCCTCGACGACGAGGGCAAGCAGCTGGCCGCCGACCTCGGCGAACAGGCCGTCTACCAGCACCTCGACGTCGGCGACGAGGACGGCTGGACCGCCGCGGTCGAGCGCGCGACCACCGAGTTCGGCGCGCCGAACGTGCTGGTCAACAACGCGGGCATCCTGCACTTTTCGGAGCTCGGGCAGACGACGCTGGCCGACTACGAACGCGTGATCCGGGTGAACCAGATCGGGGCGTTTCTCGGGATGCGTTCGGTCGTTGAACCGATGACCGCCGCCGGCGGTGGCTCCATCGTCAACGTGTCCTCTGTGGAGGGTCTGGCCGGGATGCCCTACCTCGTCGCCTACACCGCGAGCAAGTTCGCGATCCGCGGCATGACCAAGGTCGCGGCGATGGAGCTCGGCAAGAAGCGCATCCGCGTGAACTCGGTGCACCCCGGCGCGATCGACACCAAGATGGTCGAGACCGCGGCGGGCGGCCAGAAAGTCGACATGTCGTACGTCGGGAAGAAGGTCGCGCTGAAACGGGTCGGGCAGCCGGAGGACGTCGCCAAGCTGGTGTTGTTCCTGGCCAGCGACGAGAGCGCGTACTGCACGGGTGCGGAGTTCGTGGCGGACGGCGGGGCGACGGCGACGCACGCCCTCAACTTCTGAAGGAGAACTGCCGAAGGGGAGAGTGAACACCGCTAACCAAAAGCGGGAACCGGGTGTGGAGAAGACTCGGAGGTCAACGGCGATCTACTGGGAGGTGTGGTGAGCGGAGGCACTGGCACGCTCCCGGGAACCGCGGCGCTGACCCAGGTCGGCCGCCTGGCCACGCTGTCGGTGGAAGTCCTGCGCGCGATCTTCAAGCGCCCCTTCCAGACGCGTGAGTGGATCCAGCAGTGCTGGTTCTTCGCCAGCGTCACGATCCTCCCGACGGCCCTGGTCGCCATCCCGTTCGGCGCGGTGATCGCCCTGCAGCTCGGCTCGCTGACCGCGCAGATCGGCGCCCAGTCGTTCACCGGCGCGGCCAGCGCCCTGGCGATCGTGCAGCAGGCCAGCCCGCTGATCACGGCGTTGCTGGTCGCGGGCGCGGGCGGCAGCGCGGTCTGCGCGGACATCGGCGCGCGCAAGATCCGCGAAGAGATCGACGCCATGGAAGTCCTCGGCGTCAACCCGATCCAGCGCCTCATCGTGCCGCGGGTGCTCGCCGCGATGGTCGTTTCGGTGCTACTGAACGGCTTGGTCAGCGTGGTCGGCGTGCTCGGCGGCTACTTCTTCAACGTCGTCCTGCAGGGCGGCACCCCCGGCGCGTACCTGGCCAGCTTCAACGCCCTCGCGCAGGTGCCGGACCTGTGGATCAGCGAGATCAAGGCGCTGCTGTACGGCTTCGTCGCCGGGGTCGTCGCGGCCTTCCGCGGGCTGAACCCGGCGGGCGGTCCGAAGGGCGTCGGTGACGCGGTCAACCAGGCCGTCGTGATCACGTTCCTGCTCCTGTTCCTGATCAACGTCGTGCTCACCGCGATCTACCTGCGGATCGTCCCGCCGAAGGCGATGTGATGACCGCCGGAGGAGTCGACGCCGACCGGACGCTCGAGTACATCGCGCGCCCGGGCCAGAGCCTGGAAGGGCTCGGCAAGCAGCTGGCGTTCGCCGCGAAAGCGCTCGCCTGGTCGCCGCGCACGATCCGCCGCTACAGCCGGGAAACGCTGCGCCTGCTCACCGAGGTCTGCTTCGGCACCGGCGGCCTCGCGGTCATCGGCGGCACGCTCGGCGTGATGATCGGGATGACGCTGTTCACCGGCCTGATCGTCGGCCTGCAGGGCTACTCCGCGCTCAACCAGCTCGGCACGGCCGCGCTCACCGGCTTCATCTCCGCCTACTTCAACACCCGCGAAGTCGCCCCGCTGTCCGCGGGACTCGCCTTGAGCGCGACCGTCGGCTGCGGCTTCACCGCCCAGCTCGGCGCCATGCGGATTTCGGAGGAGATCGACGCCCTGGAGGTCATGGGCGTGCCGAGCATGCCGTACCTGGTGACGACCCGGGTGCTCGCCGGCGTCGCCGCGGTGATCCCGCTGTACGCGGTCGGCCTGCTGTCGAGCTACCTCGCGTCCCGGCAGATCACCATCTGGCTCTACGGCCAGTCCGCGGGCACCTACGACCACTACTTCACCCTCTTCCTGCCGCCCGGCGACGTCCTCTGGTCGTTCGGGAAGGTGATCGTGTTCAGCGTGCTCGTGATCCTGTCCCACTGCTATTACGGGTTCCACGCCAGCGGCGGCCCGGCCGGCGTCGGGGTCGCGGTGGGCCGCGCGGTGCGGACGTCGATCGTGCTGATCTCGGTGCTGGACTTCTTCCTGTCCCTCGCCATCTGGGGCGCGAACACCACGGTGAGGATCTCGGGATGAGGCGCGAGCTCTGGCAGCGGCTCCGGTACCAGGTGCTGGGGCTGGTCTTCCTGCTCGTCGCCGCCCTGTTCATCGCGCTCACGCTCGCTGTCTACAACAAGGCGTTCACGCCGGTGACGCTCGTGAAGCTGGAGACCGACCGGGTCGGCAGCCAGCTGCGCACCGGCGGCGACGTCAAGGTCCGCGGCATGCTCGTCGGCGAGGTCCGGTCGGTGCTGGCGAAAGGCGACCACGCCGAGCTGGAGCTGGCCCTCGACCCGGACAAGACGCACGTCATCCCGAAGAACGTCTCCGCGCGGCTGCTGCCGAAGACGCTCTTCGGCGAGCGGTACGTCGCCCTGCAGTTGCCCGGCAAGTCCGACGGCCCGATCGAGGCCGGTGACGTCATCCCGCAGGACCGCAGCAGCGCGGCGATCGAGCTGCAGAAGGTCCTCGACGACGTCATGCCGCTGCTGCAGGCGGTCCAGCCCGAGAAGCTGTCCAGCACGCTCACCGCGGTGGCGACCGCGCTCGACGGCCGCGGCAAGCAGCTCGGCGACACCCTCGTCCAGCTGAGCGACTACCTCGGCCGGCTGAACCCGGCACTGCCGGACGTCAAGGCCGACATCACCGGCCTCGCGAATGTGGCGAACACCTACGACAAGGCCGCGCCGGACATCCTGCAGGCGTTGTCGGACCTGACGACGACCAGCCGGACGATCGTCGACCAGCGCGCCCGGCTGGCCGACCTCTACGCCACGGTCACCGCCGCTTCGGTGGACCTCACGAGCTTCCTCCAGGTGAACAAGGACAACCTGATCCGGCTCACCACGGCCATCCAGCCGACGCTGGACGTCCTCGCGAAGTACGCGCCCGAGTACCCGTGCCTGATGCGCCAGCTCGCCGAGTCGGTGCCGCGGGCGGAACTGGCGTTCGGCAAGGGCACCGCGTACCCGGAGGTCAGCCGGGTGACCATCGAGTTCGCCGCCAGCCGCGGCAAGTACCTGCCCGGCGTCGACGAGCCGAAGTACGAGGACAAGCGCGGCCCCCGCTGCTACCCGAGCGTCCCGCACCCCGGCGTGTGGCCGCAGTACCCGCCCGACGGCCCGATCGAGGACGGCTCCAGCAAGCCCCCGCCGCCGAAGTACCCGCCCGAGACGCTGCCCGCCGGTGGGGGCGCCATCGGCGGCGACGGCACGATCGTCGGGTCGGCCTACGAGAACGACCTGATCGACCTGCTCGCCTCGCCCGCGCTCGGCACCGCGCCCGGTGCCGTGCCCGGGTGGGCCGGCCTGCTCGTCGGGCCGCTCTACCGCGGGGCGGAGGTGGAGCTCAAGTGAGGAGTTTCGTCCCGTCGCTGATCAAGCTGGGCGTCTTCGCGGTCGTCACCGTGCTGCTGACCGGGATCCTGGCGGCCACCATCGCGAACACGAACTTCGGCGAGACGTCCGGCTACCTGGCGAAGTTCACCGACGCGTCCGGGCTCAAGGAAGGCGACGACGTCCGCATCGCCGGCGTCAAGGTCGGCCAGGTCGACGCGATCGAGGTGGTCGAAGGAGACCGGAACCTGGCCCAGGTGCGGTTCGACGTCGAGCACACCTACCGGCTGCCGGAGACGGTCACCGCGACGATCAAGTACCGCAACCTCGTCGGCCAGCGCTACCTCGCCCTCGGCACCGACGTCCCGGGCGACAAGGCGCTGCCGGACGGCGGCACGATCCCGCCCGAGCGCACCAAACCCGCGTTGAACCTCACCGTGCTGTTCAACGGGTTCAAGCCGCTGTTCAAGGCGCTGAGCCCCCAGGACGTCAACCAGCTGTCGGCCGAGATCATCAGCGTCTTCCAGGGCGAGGGCGGCACGATCACCAGCCTGCTGCAGCACACCGCGTCCCTGACGACGGCGATCGCGCGCAAGGACCAGGTGATCGGCCAGGTCATCGCCAACCTCAACACCGTGCTCGGCACGGTGAACGCCCACGGTGCGCAGCTCGGTGACCTCGTCGAGCAGACGCAGAAGCTGGTCAGCGGGCTGGCCGAGCAGCGCAAGCCGATCGGCGACGCGGTCAGCGCGCTCGGCGACCTCGCGGTGTCGACCACCGGGCTCCTGGCCGACGCGCGCCCGGCGCTCAAGGACGACGTGGCCCGGCTCGGTGTGCTGTCGCAGAACCTCGGCGACTCCGGGGTGCTGCTCAACCACCTCCTCGAGGTGCTGCCGGGCAACCTGCAGAAGTTCACCCGGACCCTGAGCTACGGCAGCTGGTTCAACTACTACCTGTGCGGGATCACCGGCACCATCGGCATTTCCTCGCTCGACATCACCCTGCCGATCATCCCGATCCCCGGCACGCAGCGCGCGGAGAGGTGTGGTCCGTGAAGCCGCTGAAGGAACGCAACCAGGCCGCGGTGGGCGCGGTCGCGCTCGTGCTGATCGTGCTCGTCACGGCCACGACGTACTTCTCCGACCAGCTCCCGTTCTTCGGCAACGGCACGACGTACTCGGCGTACTTCGGCGAGTCCGCCGGGCTGGCGCCGGACAACGAGGTCGAGGTCGCCGGCGTCAAGGTCGGCACGGTGTCGTCGGTGAAGCTGGCGGGCAAGCAGGTCCTGGTGAAGTTCCGGGTCAAGGACGTCCGGGTCGGGGACGCCACGACGGCGTCGATCGAGATCAAGACGCTGCTGGGGGAGAAGTACCTCGCGCTCGACCCGAAGGGCGACGGCGCGCAGGAGCCGAACTCGACCATCCCGCAGACCCGCACGCGCACGCCGTTCCAGCTGCAGGACGCGTTCGAGCAGCTGTCGACGACGGTCGGCGACATCGACACGAAACAGCTGGCGGACAGCTTCAACGCGCTTTCCGACAGTCTCAAGGACAGCCCGCAGTACCTGAAGGACACGCTGACCGGCCTGTCGTCCTTGGCGAAGACGGTGTCCTCCCGCGACGCCGACCTGCACACGCTGCTGGCCAACACGAGCCAGGTGTCGAAGACGCTGTCCGACCGCAACGCCCAGCTGCAGCGCGTGATCAGCGACGGCAACCTGCTGCTCACCGAGCTGCAGAACCGCAAGCAGGCCATCAACGCCCTGCTCACCGGCACCCAGCAGCTCTCGCAGCAGCTGACCGGCCTCGTCCAGGACAACCGCGACCAGCTCAAGCCGACGCTGGACAAGCTGGGCAAGGTGACCGACATCCTGCAGCGCAACCAGGGCAACCTCGACAAGAGCCTGCAGCTGATGGCGCCGTTCGCCCGGGTCGGCGCGAACGCCACCGGCAACGGCCGCTGGTTCGAGGGCTACCTGTGCGGGCTCCTGCCGCCGACGATCACCGTGGGCGGCCTGCACATCAACCCCGAAGGCTGCACCCCGCCGATCGCGGCGCCGAACCAGGGGGTGGGCCGCCGATGACCATCCACACCGCCCGCGGCCGCAGCCTGGTGACCTGGCTGGCGTTCGCCTGCATCCTCGCCCTGATCGTCACCGCCGGGCTGTACCTGGTGTTCCGGGCGTCGAACGGCACCAAGCTGTCCGCGTACTTCGGCAAGACCGTCGGGCTGTACGCGGGTTCGTCGGTGCGGGTGCTCGGCGTGCCGGTCGGCGAGGTCACCGACGTGACGCCCGAAGGGGACGCGGTCCGCGTGGACATGCGCGTCGACGACGTGTCGCTGCCCGCCGACGTCGGCGCGGTCGTCGTGGCGCCGAGCCTGGTCAGCGACCGGTACGTCCAGCTGACCCCGGCCTACGACAGCGGTCCCGTGCTCGCATCGGGGACGGTGCTCGCGAAGGACCGCACGGCCACGCCGGTGGAACTGGACGATCTGTATTCGAGCCTCGACAAGCTGTCGACGGCGCTGGGCCCGAACGGCGCGAACAAGGACGGCGCGTTGTCCGGCGTCCTGGACACCGCGGCGAACACGCTGAAGGGCAACGGCGCTTCGCTGAACTCGACGGTCGGGCAGCTGGCCGAGCTCGCGAAGACCCTCGACGGCTCGAAGGACGACCTGTTCTCGACCGTGCAGAACCTCAACTCCTTCACCGGCGCCCTGGCCCAGAGCGACCAGCAGCTCAACGAGTTCTACGGCCGCGTCGCCGACGTCAGCCAGTTCCTCGCCGCCGACTCGTCCGAGGTCGGTGCCGCGTTGCAGTCCCTCGGGGGCGCGCTCGGCGACGTCCAGCAGTTCGTCAACGACAACAAGACGGTCTTGGAGTCCAATGTGGACAAGCTGGCGTCGCTGTCGAAGGTCCTGGTCGACCAGCGTGCCGCGCTCGCCGAGGTGCTCGACATCGCGCCGACCGGCGCCACCAACTTCATCAACTCCTACGACGCGGCGTCGGGCACCATCGCCGTCCGCGACAACCTGAACGAGCTGACCAACCCGCCGATCCTCACCGCGTGCCGCCTGATCAGCTCGTTCACGCCCAAGGAAGTCCCCGACACCCTCGGCACCATCTGCAAGCAGCTGGCCCCGGTCCTCGACGGCGCCTTGAAGCTACCGACCATCCCGCAGGTGCTGAATTCGCTGCAGAACGGGACGCTGCCGCCGTTGCCGCTCCCGCTCGTCGACGTCATGGAACAGCTTTCGGGCGGTGCCAAGTGAAGCGGCTTGCGGGGGTGCTCGCCGGGGTGCTCGTGCTGGCGGCCTGCAGCGACGGCGGGTTCAACGGTCTCTACGGCACGCCGCTGCCGGGCGGCGCGGACGTCGGCGACCACCCGTACCACGTCACCGCGCTGTTCACCGACGTGCTCGACCTGGTGCCGCAGTCGAGCGTCAAGGTCAACGACGTCGCGGTCGGGCGGGTCGACAAGATCACGCTGACGCCGGACACGCGCTCGGCGCTGGTGGCGATGACCGTCAACGGCGACATCGCGCTGCCCGCCAACGCGCGCGCCGAGCTGAAGCAGTCTTCGCTGTTGGGGGAGAAGTTCGTCGAACTGAGCGTGCCCACGGCGGAACCCGCGTCGGGGAAGCTCGCCGACGGCGGGCAGATCCCGCTCGGGCGGACCAACCGCAACCCCGAGGTCGAGGAGGTGCTCGGCGCGCTTTCGCTGCTGCTCAACGGCGGCGGCGTCGAGCAGATCCAGAAGATCAGCCACGAGCTCAACGACGCGCTGTCCGGGAACGAGCCGGAGATCCGCGCGCTGCTGTCCCGGGTGGACGAACTGGCCACCCAGCTCGACGGGCACAAAACGGAGATCCTGCGGGCGATCGACGGTCTCGCGAAGCTCTCGAAGACGTTGACCGGCCAGACGCAGAACCTGACGAACGCGCTGGACAACCTCGCGCCGGGCCTGAAGGTCGTCACGGACCAGCGCGACCAGCTCGTGGGCATGCTGAACGCGCTCGACACGCTGTCCGGCGTCGCGGTGGACACCGTGACCAAGAGCCGCGACCAGCTCGTCGCGAACCTCAAGGCCCTGCAGCCGACGTTGACGAAGCTCGGCGAGGCCGGTGCCAACCTGCCGAACGCGTTGCAGATCCTGCTGACGTACCCGTTCCCGGACTACGCGGGCAACGTGATCAAGGGCGACTACGCGAACGTCGAGGCGAACGTGAACCTCGACCTGGACGTGCTGATCTCGAACTTCACGAACTCGTCGCAGCCGCCGATCGCCCTGCCGTCCGGGCAGCCGTCCGCCGTCGCGCCCCCGCTGCCGCTGCCCGACCTGGGCACGGTCCCGCCGGCGGCCGGTCCCGGCCTGCTGGGCGGCCTGCTCGGCCTGATCGGGGGCGGCCGGTGACCCGCAAGATCCGGATCCAGCTGTTCGCGTTCGTCGTCATCGCGGTGGTGTCGGTCGTCTACGCCGGCGGCCGGTACGCGGGGCTGGACCGGCTGTTCGGCAACCGCGGCTACGTCGTGACCGCACAGCTGACCGACTCCGGCGGCATCTTCGTCAACTCCGAGGTCGCCTACCGCGGGGTCACGGTCGGCCGGGTGACGTCGATGACGCTGACCGAGCACGGCGTCGACGTCGCCCTGGACATCGACGCGGGCGCCCCGGACATCCCGGCCGACGCGCACGCGCAGGTGGCCAACCGTTCTGCGGTGGGGGAGCAGTTCGTGGACCTGCTGCCGCACCACAACGGCGGCCCGTTCCTCGAGGACGGCTCGGTGATCACGGCGGACAAGACGTCGCTGCCGCCGTCGCCGGACACGGTGCTGACCCACCTCGACGACCTGGTCGCGAGCGTGCACCCGGAGTCGCTGCGTACGGTCGTCGACGAGACGTACAACGCGTTCGCGGGGGCCGGGCCGGAACTGCAGCAACTGCTCGACAGCACGGGTTCGCTGACGGCCGTGGCCGCGCAGTACGTGCCGCAGACGCAGGGGCTGCTGGCGAACTCGCGGATCGTGCTGGGCACCCAGGAGCGCCAGTCGGCGAACATCACCGACTTCGCTTCGGGGCTGCGGACGATCGCCGGTCAGCTGAAGAAGTCGGATCCGGACCTGCGGCGGGTGATCGCGCAGGCGCCGCAGCTGAGCCGGCAGATCAGCGACGTGCTGGCCGCGTCGGGGACGGACCTGGGCGTCCTGTTCGCCAACCTGCTGACCACGGCGCAGATCACGACGTCCCGGAAGGACTCGATCGAGGAACTGCTGGTCGCTTATCCGATCATCTCGGCGTTCTCGCCGTCGACGTCCCCGGACGGCACCGGGCACCTGGGTGTGGTGTTCAACTTCTTCGACCCGGCTTCGTGCACGAAGGGGTACGAAGGGACGAAGCAGCGTCCGGCGAACGATGAGTCGGAGGCGCCGGTCAACACGAACGCGTACTGCGCCGAGCCGCCCGGGAGCCCGACCGGCGTGCGGGGCGCGCAGAACGCGCCGTACGCGGGGAAGCCGCCCGCGATCCCGGCGGCACCTTCGCAGACTGCTTCTTCCACGCCTGCGCCGTTGCCGGGAATGCTCAGCCTGCTGACCGGGCCGTCCGCGGGCGGACTCGGCCGGTTGCTGGGCGCGCCGTGACACAGCGGCTCCTGGTGGTCCTGGCGGCGTTGTCGATCCTGGCGGCGGCGTTCGCGGGCTGGTCCTGGTGGCGCGCGGCTTCGGACGAGTCCTCGGCCCGCGGCCGTTCGCGCGACGAAGTGCTCGCGGCAGCAGGCCCGGCATTGGTCACGTTGAACACGATCGACTACCGCACGGCGGCGGCGGACGTCGACCGCTGGATAGCGGCGACGACGGGCCAGTACGGGAAGGACCTGTCGGGCGACCGCCAGCTGCAGATCGACCGGGCGGTCACGGCCCGCACGGTCTCGTCGGCATCGCTGGTCCAGGCGGCGGTGACGGAGATCGATCCTGCTCGTGGTTCCGCCCGTCTGTTGGCGGTCCTGGACGTGCGTGTGTCGACGGGCGGTGGCGCGGTTTCGCCGCGTCTCAACCGCCTGACGGTGGACGTGTCCCGCTCCCCGTCCGGCTGGAAGATCGCGGCAGTCCAGGCGGCGGGCTCATGACGCGTGCCCTGGTCCTGGTGGTGGCGCTGGCATTGGGCTGCACGGCGTGGTTCGGCATCGAAGCGGCCTCGCTGTCGCCGGGGGACAACCAGGCTTTGGTGGACGTGCAGGCCACTTCGGACGTTTCGTCTCAGGTGAGCGACGCGGTGAAGGCGGTGTTCTCGTACGACTACGCAAACCTGCCCCGCACCGAACGCGCGGCGGCGGAGGTGTTGACGGGGGATGCGGTCCGGCAGTACTCATCCCAGTTCGCTTCCGCGCGAACGCGGGCCACGGCGGAGAAGCTGACCCGGACGACGACGGTCCGGGCGGTGGGGGTGCGCTCGTTGCGAGGGGACTCGGCGGACTTGCTGTTGTTCCTGGACCAGCAAACGGTGGCTCAGGGCGGAGGAGCACCGACGTCCTCGGTGGCCCAGCTCGCCGTGACGGCGAAGCGCGTGGACGGGCGTTGGAAGCTGGCCACCCTGACGGCGCTCTAACCGTCCCAAACGGCCGCGCCCTGCCGCAAAACCTCCACATCGGACCCTTCCTCGACCGGCCACAGCTCCACCACGTACCGGTAGTGCTCCCCGAACTCGTGCTCGTTCCACGTCACCGCGGGCGGATCCGCCGGTACGTACGACACCCGCGCCCGGTACAACCCGGGCAGCACCGAAAAGAACTTCTCCTGCGACGGGTAGTCCGAAGGCCCGGAAATCACCAACCGCCCGCTCGGAACCGGAAGGTCCGCTTCCACCACGTGCTCGGCGTCCGGCAAGAGAGCAGGCGCCGAAGGCAGCAGCGTCACCGATGACTCGACCACGTCCGACCGCGCCGTCGCGATCGCCAGACCGCCCGGCTCGGCCCCGATCCGGTGAAGCTCCACCGCGGAAGCGGTCCAGCCGTTGCCCGTCAACCGGGCGGAAGAATCCCGGATGGTGAACTGGCGCTGGTCGGCGTGGACGACGAGATGCACACCAACCACCCTAGCCAGGACCCGCCCCGAAATGGTATCGACGGCGGGTTTAGCGTTGACGGCATGACCACTGCTTCCGTCGACGTCGACACGGCCCGCAGCGACTACGCGGCCCTGGTCGGCCGAGGCCTCTCCCTGGACATCACCCGCGGCAAGCCGTCCCCGCAGCAGCTCGACCTCTCGAACGCGCTGCTCTCCCTCCCGGGCGACGGCACCTTCAAGGCCGAGGACGGTACCGACGTCCGCAACTACGGCGGCCTCAACGGCCTGCCCGAGCTGCGCCGCATCTTCGCCGCCGCGCTGCAGGTGCCCGCCGGGCAGCTGCTCGCCGCCGGCAACTCGAGCCTCGAGCTGATGCACGACGCCGTCGTCCAGGCGCTGCTGAGCAAGCTGCCCGGCGCCGAGCGCCGCTGGGCCGACGAGCCGCAGGTGAAGTTCCTCGCCCCCGTCCCGGGCTACGACCGCCACTTCGCGCTCACCGAGCGCTTCGGCATCGAGCTCGTCCCGGTCGACATGACCGACGAGGGCCCCGACATGGACGCCGTCGAGACGCTGGTCGCCGAGGACCCCACCGTCAAGGGCATCTGGTGCGTGCCCAAGTACAGCAACCCCACCGGGGTCACGTTCAGTGACGACGTCGTGAAGCGGCTCGCCACCATGCGCACCGCGGCGCCGGACTTCCGGATCTTCTGGGACAACGCCTACGCCGTGCACCACCTCACCGACGACGAGCCGGAGCTGGCCGACCTCCTGGCCCTGGCCACCGAGGCCGGCAACGCCGACCGCGTGTTCGTCTTCGGTTCGACCTCGAAGATCACCCTCGCCGGCGCCGGCGTCGGCTTCTTCGGCGCGTCCGAGGCCAACCTCGCCTGGTGGACCGGCAACACCGGCAAGCGCACCATCGGCCCGGACAAGGTCAACCAGCTGCGCCACGCGCACTTCCTGAAGGACGAAGACGGCGTGCGCGCCCACATGCGCAAGCACGCCGAGATCATCGGCCCGAAGTTCGCGGCCGTCGACCGCATCCTCACCGAGGAGCTGGCCGACCTGGCGTCCTGGACCAAGCCGACCGGCGGGTACTTCATCACGCTCACCGTCCCGCAGGGCACCGCGAAGGAGGTCGTGCGGCTGGCGAAGGAAGCCGGGGTCGCGCTGACCCCCGCCGGGGCGACCCACCCGCACGGCAACGACCCGGCCGACGCCGTCATCCGGATCGCGCCGACCTTCCCGAAGCTCGAAGAGGTCGAAGAGGCCGTCCGCGCGCTCGCCGTGTGCGTCCGGCTCGCCGTCGCGCAGCGCGGCTGACCTGGGCAAACGCAAGTCGATCAAAATTTTTCCCGTTTTGACCGAGCCGGGGGACGCCCAGGTACGTATGACCGGTGGGTGAGGTGGACGAACTCGTCACGAGAGGACGTCCCCCGGTGTTCGGAAAACGCTACACAGAGCAGCTGATCGAGCGCAGCGCGGAGAACGCGACCGACCGCCGCCGCTTCCTCAAGGCTGCGGGAGCGGCGGGGCTCGGCGTCGCGGGTGCCGGCGCGCTCGGCACGGCGCTGTCGCTGGGCCTCGGCTCGGCCGGTGCCACCTCGCAGTACGGCGCGCAGGGAGGTGACGCGGGGAAGGAGGCGGCGAGTGACGCCGCGGTGCTGAACTTCGCGCTGAACCTCGAGTACCTCGAGGCCAACCTGTACTCCTTCGCCGCGTACGGCTACGGGCTGAACGAGAAGTACGTCAACGGCGTCGGCAACCTCGGCAAAGTCTCCGGCGGGCACGGCGTCAAGTTCAAGAGCGAGCACACCAAGCAGATCGTCCAGGAGATCGCCGGCGACGAGGTCGCCCACGTGAACTTCCTGCGCAAGGCGCTGGACAAGGCCGCCGTCGCGCAGCCGGAGATCGACTTCCAGAACAGCTTCACCGCGGCCATGCAGGCGGCCGGGGTGATCCAGAAGGGTCAGACGTTCGACCCGTTCGGCAGCGAGAACAACTTCCTGCTCGCCGCCTACCTGTTCGAAGACGTCGGCGTGTCGGCCTACAAGGGCGCGGCGCCGCTGGTGAACAACAAGACGTTCCTCGACGCGGCCGCGGGCATCCTGGCCGTCGAGGCCTACCACGCCGGGATCATCCGGTCCGCCCTGTTCGAGCGGGGCCTCGGCGACGTCACGAACAAGATGTCCGACGCCCGCGACAGCCTCGACGGCAAGGCCGACGACGACGAAGGCGTCATCAAGAACGGCAAGGCGAACCTCGTCCCGGCCGACGCCAACGGCATCGCGTTCGGGCGCTCCGCCGAGCGCGTGCTCAACATCGCGTACCTCAACCCGGACAAGGTGTCCTCGGGTGGCTTCTACCCGCGCGGCCTGAACGGCGACATCGCCACCAGCGGTGCGAAGGAGAAGTAGGCACCGCGTGCCGCCGTCACGGTAACGTCAACGGCGGCGGCACGCGGAGTCGACGGGGGGACGCGAAGTGCGGGTACTGGTCGCGGGTGGCGGGATCTCGGGCACGGTCACGGCGATGGCGCTGAAGCTCGCCGGGCACGAGCCGATCGTGTACGAGGCCTACCCCGCCGGTGGGGACGACATCGGCGCGTTCCTCACGATCATGCACAACGGCATGGACGCCCTGCGCGCGATCGGCGCCGACCGGCCGGTGATCGACGCCTCCTTCGCGGCGTACGGCGTCGAGCTCGTCGCCCCGAACGGGGAGACCGTCGGGCGGCGCGAGTTCGACACCGAAGGCCTCGACGGGCCCCGCACCCTGACCCGCGCCACGCTCTACCGCGTCCTGCAGGACGAGGCCACGCGCCGCGGGGTCCCGCTGGAGCGCGGTCGCCGCCTGGTGAGCGCCCGGTCCGGCCCGGGCGGGATCACGGCGGAGTTCGCCGACGGCACCACCGCGACCGGCGACGTCCTCGTCGGCGCGGACGGCCTCCGCTCGGTCGTCCGGCGGCTGATCGACCCGGCCGCCGACGAGCCCCGCTACACCGGGCTGACCGTCGTCTACGGCTACACGCGGGCGGGCGGGCTGCCCGCCGCGCCGGGGATCTACCGGATGGTCCGCGGCAGCCGGGCCGCCTTCGGGTTCACCACGGACACCGGCGGCGCCACCTTCTGGTTCGCCCGCATCCCGGACGCCGAGCGGCCGCGCGAGGAGATCGCGGCGGTCACCCCGGCGGGCTGGCGCGAGTTCGCCCACGCGGCCTTCGACGGCGATCCGTTGCCGTGTGCGGACATCGTCGCGGCCACCGGGGACGAGGTCTTCGGCGGGCACTCGTACGACGTCCCGGAGACCCGCGTCTGGTCGACGCCCGAGATGGTCCTGACGGGCGACGCCGCCCACGCCGCGTCCCCGGCCGCGGGCCAGGGCGCGTCGATGGCCCTGGAGGACAGCGTCGTGCTGGCGCAGTGCCTGCGCGACCTCCCGGACCCGGCCGCGGCTTTCGCCGCGTACGAGGGGTTGAGGCGGGAGCGCGTCGAGAAGCTGGTGAAGGCGAGCGCGGGTGGCGACGTCGGCGAGGAGCGCGGCTGGCTGTACTCGCACCACATCGACTGGGACGCGAAGATCACCGTCTAGCGCCGCAGGAATCGCGGACGACCAGTTTCGTCGGCAGCAGCACCGGTTCCGGGGTCGTCGCGTTCTCGAGCATCGCCAGGAGCGCCCCCGCCGCCGCCGTGCCGAAGCCCGGTTTGTCCTGGGCCACCGTCGTCAGGGCCGGGTCGACCAGGGACGCCACCTCGATGTCGTCGAAGCCGACCACGGCCAGGTCCGCCGGCACCCTCAGCCCGGCCGCGCGGGCCGCCAGCAGGGCACCCACCGCCATCTCGTCGCTGGCCGCGAACACCGCCGTCGGCGGCTCCTTGCGGGCCAGCAGCCGGCGCATGCCGACGAAGCCGCTCTCGCGGTAGAAGTCACCTCCGACCACGAGATCCTCCGACACCGGGAGGCCGGCTTCGGCCAGCCCGCGCCGGTAGCCCTCGGTGCGCGCGGTCGCCGGCGCGTTGCCGCGGGGGCCGGTGATCGTCGCGATCCGGCGGTGGCCGAGGGCGGCCAGGTGGCGGACCGCTTCCGCCGCGCCCCCGGCGTTGTCCGACGTCACGTGCGTGGCCCGCGGCCCGGACAGGGCGACGTCCAGCGCGACGCACGGCAGCCCGGACTGGGCGAACGCGGTGAACGCGTCGGCGTCCGTCCCGCTGTCGATGAGCACCAGCCCGGCCAGGTGGTGTCTTCGGGTCATGCTCACGTAGCCGATCGGATCGGCCAGTGACACGCCGGGGTGGCGGTCGCGCGCGTCGTCGCTCGTCGCGAGCAGCAGCAGGTGGTAGCCGTGCGAACTCAGCGCGGATTTGAGGCCCAGCAACAGGTCCTGCAGGAACGGGTGCCGCCAGCCGGGCCGCCGGTGGTCGGTGTCCCAGACCAGCCCGACCATCGCCGACTGCTGCCGCGACAGCGCGCGCGCCGACTCGTTCGGCGAGAAATCGAGGTCCCGCGCCACGCGTTCGACGCGTTCGCGCGTGGTCGCGCTGACCGTGGCCGGGCGGTTGAACACCCGCGACACGGTGGCGACGGAAACCCCGCAGAGCTGCGCGACCTCGCGGGCAGTGACCATGTCGATCTCCGTTCTTGTAACCGGTTACATCTGTAGCACACGACGTCTGGCAGCGTAAACGCCAGCCCTGGTTATCATTTCGTTACTTGACGAAAGGGTGTTGGGAGCGCTCTCATGGGTCCCGCGTTTTCCGACCGGCCCGCAGAACAACGGAGATCTCATGCGCCCGAAAACGAGAAACCGCCGGATCCGCCTGCTCGCCGGGGTGGGTGCCGCCCTGGTCGCGCTCACCGCGGTGAGCGCGTGCGGCGACAGCGGCGCCGCCGGCGGCAAGGTCAAGCTGAGCCTCGGCCTGTTCGGCAACTTCGGCTATACCGACCTGATCAAGGAGTACCAGGCGGCGCACCCGGACATCGAGATCACCGAGCGGACCGCCGCCTACTCCGACCACCACAAGAACCTCGCCGCGCACCTGGCCACCGGCGCCGGCGCCGCGGACATCGAGGCCATCGACACCGGCTACGTCGCCCAGTTCAAGGCGACGCCGGACAAGTTCGTCGACCTCAACACCGTCGGCGGGGACAAGCTCAAGGACCGCTGGCTCGGCTGGAAGTGGGCCGCGTCGCTGGGCAAGGGCGGGCAGCAGATCGGCTACGGCACCGACGTCGGCGGCCTGGCCATCTGCTACCGCCGTGACATGTTCAAGACCGCCGGGCTGCCCGAGGACCGCGACGCCGTCTCCGCGCTCTGGCCGACCTGGCAGGCGTTCTTCGAGACGGGCAAGCGCTTCCAGGCCCAGGCACCCCAGGGCGTCAAGTTCATGGACGGCGGCCCGACCGTGCTCAACGCCATCGTCGGCCAGGCCCCGCAGGGCTACTACGACCAGAACGACCAGATCATCGTGGGCAGCAACCCGGCGCTGCGCCAGGGCTGGGACCTCGTGGTCGACGCGGTCAAGGCGAACCTGAGCGCCGGCCTGCTCTACAGCACGCCGCAGTGGAACACCGGCTTCACCCAGGGCCAGTTCGCGACCGTCACCTGCCCGGCGTGGATGATGACCAAGATCAAGGACCAGGCGCCGGACACCGCGGGCAAGTGGGACGTCGCGGCCGTGCCGGGTGGCGGCGGCAACTGGGGCGGCTCGTACCTGACCGTGCCCAAGCAGGGCAAGCACACCAAGGAAGCGGCCGACCTCGCCGCCTGGCTGACCGCGCCCGAGCAGCAGGCGAAGGTGTTCACCAGCAAGGGGCTGCTGCCCTCGGTGCCGTCGCTCTACGACGACCCGAAGATCACCGGCTACACCAATGCCTTCTTCAACAACGCACCCGTGGGCAAGGTCTTCACCGACGCGGCGAAGAAGCTGAACCCGCAGTACCAGGGCCCGAAGGCCGGTGACGTGCAGACCGAGTTCGGCAACGCGATGCAGCGCGTCGAGCAGGGCAAGCAGGACGGCCCGGCGGCGTGGCAGCAGCTGGTCGGTGACGTCGCGAAGATCAAGTAATGGCACTCACCTTCGCCGAGCGGCGGCAGAAGTGGGACGTCAAGCTGTCGCCGTTCGGCTTCATCAGCCCGTACTTCCTCATCTTCGGCGTCTTCGGGCTGTTCCCGCTGGTGTACACGGCGGTCGTGTCGCTGCAGAAGCGGAACCTGATCGACGCCGAGGGTGCGCAGTTCATCGGGTTCGGCAACTACGAGCAGCTGCTGTTCCACGACCCGTACTTCTGGAACTCGATGGGGAACACGGTCAGCCTGTGGCTGCTGACCACGATCCCGCAGATCCTGTTCGCGCTGGGCATCGCGCACCTGCTCAACCGGCGGCTGCGCGGGCGGATGTTCTTCCGGATGGGGATGATCCTGCCGAACATCACCTCGGTGGCGGCGGTGACGATCATCTTCGCGCAGCTGTTCGGCCGGGACTTCGGCCTGGTCAACTGGGTGCTGAGCTGGTTCGGTGCCGGTCAGGTCGACTGGCAGGCCGGCACGGCCAGCTCGCACACGGCCATCGCGGCGATGGTCGTGTGGCGCTGGACCGGCTACCACGCGCTGATCTTCCTGGCGTCGATGCAGGCGATCCCGTCGAGCATGTACGAGGCCGCCACCCTCGACGGGGCCAAGGGGTGGCAGCAGTTCTGGCGGATCACCGTGCCGCTGCTGCGGCCGCAGATCATCTTCTCGACGGTGATCGCGACGACCGGGAACATGCGGCTGCTGGCCGAGCCGCTGCTGTTCAACCCGGGCACGGCGGCCGCCACCGGCGGCTCGGACCGGCAGTTCCAGACCGCCGCGCTCTACCTCTACGAACAGGGCTTCGCCAAGTACGACTTCGGCTACAGCTCGGCGATCGCGCTGATCCTGGCCGTGGCCACGATGCTCGTCGCGGGCCTGTCGTACCTGGTGACCCGGCGGATATCGACGGACTGAGGAGCGACATGACCACCGTGCTGACCCCGGCGGCCTCCGCGCCGCCGGCCGCCTCACCCGGGCGGCTGCGGCGGATCTCCAGGCGGGTCGCGAGCCCGTGGACCTACGCCGCGCTGATCGCGATCCTGGCCGGCTCGGCGTTCCCGGTCTACTGGTCGTTCGTCGTCTCCTCGCAGACGACGGAGGCGGTCGGGAAGGTGCCGCCGGTCCTGGTGCCGGGCGGGCACCTGTTCGAGAACATCGCCCGCGTCTTCGACGAGACGGATTTCGCGCTGGCGCTCGGCAATTCGCTCATCGTCGCGGGCACGATCACCGTGTCGGTGGTGCTGTTCTCGACGCTGGCCGGGTTCGCCTTCGCCAAGATGCGCTTCCGCGGGCGGACGGCGCTGCTGCTCGTCGTGGTCGCCACCCAGGCGATCCCGACCGAGCTCGGCGTCGTCCCGCTGTACATGATGATGGCCGACTTCGGGTGGGCCGGGCAGCTGCAGGCGGTGATCGTGCCCGGCCTGGTCACCGCGTTCGGCGTGTTCTTCATGCGCCAGTACTTCGAACGCGCGTTGCCGCTGGAGCTGCTGGAGGCCGGCCGGATGGACGGCTGCGGCTCGCTGCGGCTGTTCTGGCACGTGGCCCTGCCGGCCGCCCGCCCGGCCGCGGCGGTGCTCGGGCTGTTCACCTTCATGCAGGCCTGGAACGACTTCTTCTGGCCGCTGGTGGTGCTGGTGCCGGAGAACCCGACCGTCCAAACCGCACTGTCCACACTGGCCAGTGGCTACACCACCGATTACACGCTCGTGCTCACCGCCGCCACCATCGGCACCGTCCCCGTCCTGATCGTGTTCCTGCTGTTCGGCCGCCAGATCGTCGGCGGCATCATGCAGGGCGCGCTCAAGGGCTGACCCCTCCGGAGTTGACCGTGACCAGCAGTGACAACTGGGGCTTCACCCCGGGCCGGGGGCTTCGCCACCCGGACCCCCGAAATGAGAGGTTCCCGCCCGCCTTCCGCTGGGGCGTCGCGACTTCGGCGTTCCAGATCGAGGGCGCCACGACCGCCGACGGCCGTGGACCGTCCATCTGGGACACGTTCGCGGCGGTCCCCGGCGCGGTGGCCGGCGGCCACACCGGAGAACCGGCGGCCGACCACTACCACCGCTGGGAGGCGGACCTCGACCTGCTCGCCGAGCTGGGCGTCGACAGCTACCGGTTTTCGGTGTCCTGGCCCCGGATCCAGCCGTCCGGCCAGGGTGCGCCGGAACGCCGGGGCCTGGCCTTCTACCGGCGGCTGGCGGAAGGCCTGCGGGAGCGGGGGATCGAGCCGTTCCTGACGCTCTACCACTGGGACCTGCCCCAGGCCCTGGAGGACGAGGGCGGCTGGCGGTCCCGCGACACGGCGTACCGGTTCGCCGAGTACGCGGCGCTGGTGCACCAGGAACTGGGCGACGTCGTCGACTTCTGGACGACGCTGAACGAGCCGTACCCGTGCGCGGTGGCCGGGTACGGCGAAGGCCGCCACGCGCCGGGGGCGCGGGAGGGACACGGCGCGCTGGCGGCCGCCCACCACCTGCTGCTCGGGCACGGCCTGGCGGTCCGGGCGATGTGCGAGCGGGCGGCGCTGCCCCACCAGTTCGGCATCGTCCTCAACCAGTCACCGGCGGTCCCGGTGACGGACTCGCCGGCGGACACGGCGGCGGCGGCCCGGCAGGACACGTTGCTGCGCAGGCAGTTCACCGACCCCCTGTTCGGCGGCCGCTACGCCCCGGGCCTGACGGCGATGTTCGACGGCGTCTCGGACTTCTCGTTCCGCCGCGAAGAGGACCTGGAGATCATCGCGGCGCCCCTGGACTACCTGGGCGTGAACTACTACTACCGGGTGCACGTGGCGGACGCCCCCCACCGCGAGCCGGACCCGGCACTGCGAACGGTGGCGGACATCGGCGTGGACACCACCCGCCTGCCGGACGTCCCGCGCACGGGCATGGGCTGGCCGGTCGAGCCGGAGGGCCTGACGGAAGCCCTGGTCGGCCTGCACAACCGCTACCCGGGCCTGCCACCGGTGTACGTCACGGAGAACGGGTGCGTGTACACCGACCGGAGCGACTTCGCGGACTACGAACGAATCAGCTTCCTGAGCGAGCACATCGAGGCGGCCCGCACCGCGGCGGCGGCGGGGGTGGACCTGCGCGGCTACTTCTGCTGGTCGCTGCTGGACAACTTCGAGTGGGCACACGGCTACAAGCACCGGTTCGGCTTGATCCACGTGGACTACGAGACGCAAGCGCGCACACCGAGGTCGAGTTACCGCTGGTACCGCGACTTCATCGCGGCCCAGCACATCCCGGGTGGTGCTGATCAGGCAGGCAGCTCGAGGTCGTGATCGACGACGGTGGCCTGGCCGGCCACGCCGTTGGGCGAGGGATTCCACGGGGGTCGAGCCAGTTCCGCTTCCACGGTGCGGGCGCGCCTCATCCGGGCGGCATGGTTCCATCCCGTCACGTACTCGCCGGAGGCATCGCGGTACTGGTACATGCGCAACGCGTCGGCAGCGAGCCCATCCGGCATCCACCGCGCCAGGGTGTTGTGTCCTTGGTACCGCCGGGTTTGCGGGTCTCGCCGGTAGAAGTACGGTTGGTAGACCTTGGCGGCCCGGACCTGGAAGTGGCCCGCGTTCCAGCTCTCGTTCTCCCCGGCCTTGAACAGGTCCTTGGACAAGAAGCCGAGCAGGCCGCCGGCCAGCAACCCGATGCCGTAAGCCAGGCTCTTCGAGTCGAAGTGTTCGGATACCCAGGCAACCACGTTGACCGTCGTGGCCAGCAGGGCCACGGCCGCGCAGACCAATGTCGCCAGTTCGCATTCCGCCAAGAAGACCAGGCGTGCCGGTTTCTCGGCGACCCGGCGGCGGCAGACGGCGATGACCGCGGTCATCGTCAGGACAACGGCGAGCGCGGCCGATCCGAGCACCCATCGGAGCTCGGCGGTGCCGGCCGCCAGGCCGAGGGAAGCGGCCGCGATGAGCATGAGGGCGGGCCGGGCCGCTCGCCAGAGGCTGGCGCCCGAGAAGAGTCCGGTTTGGCGCGCGTACGGAGTGGGGGTGGTCATCGTCATCGCGGGTGCGGCGGCCGGTGAGCGCAGATCCAGTTGTCGGGCGGCGGCGGTACATTCGTGAAGGTCGACTCCGGGAATTCGTCGCGGCAAATGGTTCCCGCCGCTGCTGCACGCAAGAAGCCTTCGGCCATTCGCATGTAGTAGACCGGGCTTCCCGGGGTGGTCGGCCAGTCCGCCGGAACTTCGACGCCGGCCTCTTTGCTGGTCAGTCCCAGATCGGTCCCGGCGGCCTCGAGCTCCTGCCGTTGGTCGACGAGGTCTTCCAGCGTCGCCTCGGCCCGGATCCGGACCGCCGCGACGGCCGGCGCGGAGAACGCAGAGGACGAGGGATCCCAGTCGGTCACGGAAACGGAAAGCTCGGTCCTGGCGTGACCATGGTGCAATCATCATTGCCGCAAAGTCGTGATCCGAAAAGCAGCGAAGGCCGTCTTGACGGATTCAGAATTCGTCAAGACAGCCTTCGCTGAGATCGACTACTTCTTGTACAGGCCCTCGATGTCGTTCGCGTAGTTCTTCGAAACCACGTTCCGCTTCAGCTTCAGGCTCGGCGTGATCTCGCCACCGGCCTCGGTGAAGTCGTTCGCCAGCACGGTGAACTTCTTGATCGCCTCGGCCTTGGACACCGACTTGTTCGCCTCGTCCACCGCGGCCTGGATCTCCGCGAGGAGGTCCGGGTCCGCGGCCAGGTCCGCCACCGAAGCGCCGGCCGGCTTGCCGTGCTGGGACTTCCACGACGGGAAGTACTCCTCGTCCACCGTGACCAGGGCCGCGATGAACGGGCGCTGGTCGCCGACCACCATCGCCTGGCTGACCAGCGGGCACGCCTTGATCGTGTCCTCGAGGCCGGACGGGGCGACGTTCTTGCCGCCCGCCGTCACGATGATCTCCTTCTTGCGGCCGGTGATCTTGAGGAAGCCGTCCGCGTCCAGCTCGCCCAGGTCGCCCGTGTGGAACCAGCCGTCGGTGAGCGCTTCCTTGGTGGCCTGCGGGTTGTTGTAGTACGCCCGGAACACGACGTCGCCCTTGAGCAGCACTTCGCCGTCGCCGGCGATGCGGACCGACGTGCCGTTGACCGGCTTGCCGACCGTGCCCACGCGGAACGCCGTCTGCGTGTTGACGTTCGCCGCCGCGGACGTCTCGGTCAGGCCGTAGCCCTCGAACACCGGGACGCCGATGCCGCGGAAGAAGTGCGCCAGGCGCGCTCCCAGCGGGGCGCCGCCGGACACCGCCGCCACACAACGGCCACCGAGGGCCGCGCGCAGCTTGCCGTAGACCAGCTTGTCGAACGCCAGGTGCTTCAGCTTCAGCCCGAGCCCGGCCCCGCCGGAGTCCTGGGCCTCGCTGTAGGCGACCGCGGTGGCCTCGGCGGCGTCGAAGATCTTGCCCTTGCCCTCGCTGTGCGCCTTCTGCTTCGCCGAGTTGTAGACCTTCTCGAACACGCGCGGCACCGCGACGACGAACGTCGGCCGGAACGTGCCCAGGTCGGCGACCAGGTTCTTGACGTCCGGGGTGTGCCCGAGGGTGACGCGGGCGGTCAGCGCGGTGACGGCGATCGCGCGGGCCAGCACGTGGGCCAGCGGCAGGAACACCAGCAGCGAGTTGCCCTGCTCCATCAGCTGCGGGAACGCCTCGATGTCGGCGCGGATCTCGGCCAGCAGGTTGCGGTGGGTCAGCTCGACGCCCTTGGGGCGGCCGGTGGTGCCCGAGGTGTAGACGATGGTGGCCAGCTCGTCCGCGGTCACCTCGCGGCGGCGGTCGTGCAGCTCGTCGTCCGAGAGCGACGCGCCCAGGGCCGACAGCTCTTCGACGGCGGGGGAGTCGCCCTCGATCTGCCAGGTGTTGGCCAGCTCGGTGAGCCGGTCCCGGACCTCGTCGACCGCCGCGGCGTGGGCGGTCGTCTCGACGAAGACGCCCTTGGCGGCCGAGTCGGAGAGGATCCAGTGCACCTGCTCCGGGGAGGACGTGTCGTAGATGGGCACGGTGACCGCGCCGGCCGCCCAGATCGCGAAGTCGATCAGCGTCCACTCGTAGCGGGTCTTCGACATGATCGCGACGCGGTCGCCGCGGCCGATCCCGGCCTTGGCCATGCCCTTGGCCACGGCCAGCACCTCGGCCGCGAACTCCTTGGCGGTCACGTCCAGCCAGCTGCCCTCGACCTGGCGGCGGAAGCTCACCACGTCGGAGAACCGCTCGGCGTTCGCCCAGACGACGTCGGACATGTTTTCGTCGTCGGCCACCGGCTTGCCGGCGGGAGCGCTGTATTCGCGCACGTGGACCTCCGTGTTCAACGCGTGCGGCAGGTGACACCGCTGTTACCCGCCAGTCAACTTAGCGTGGTGAGCACCTTAAGACCATGCTGATCGCCGCCGCGAGGCGAGGCCGTGACATTCTTCGCACGTGAACGCGCCACCCTCACTCGACATCGTCGACGAGACGTTCCTCGCCGTTCCGCCGGCCACCGTGGCCGCGGTCTTCGCCGAGCCGGCCTCCTGGCGGCGCTACTGGCCCGACCTGGTCCTCGAGGTCTACACCGACCGGGGCGACAAGGGCCTGCGCTGGACCGTGACGGGTGCCCTCGTCGGTACCATGGAGGTCTGGCTCGAGCCGGTGCTCGACGGCACCCTGCTGCACTACTTCCTGCGGGCGACCCCCGCCGACGCGGCCGGGGCACCCCGTGCGCTGGCGCCACGCGACCTGCGGCGGGAGTTCGACCGGCGGGCCCGCGCGGCCAAGGCGATCGCGCTCGGGCTCAAGGAGATCCTGGAGGACGGCCGCGAGCCCGGCGTCCCTCCGCGCGGCGAGAACTAGGGGAGCACGGGTGCGGGTACACGTCGTCTCGGACGTGCACGGCAACGCCGACGCGCTCAAGCGCGCCGGGGACGGGGCCGACGCCCTGGTCGTGCTCGGCGACCTGATCGACTTCGTCGACTACCACGACCACGAAAAAGGCATCATGGGCGCCCTGTTCGGCGCGGAGAAGGTCGGCGAGTTCGCCCGCCTGCGCCGCGAGGGCACCCGTGACGAAACCGTTGCCTTCTCGCGCACGCTCTGGGCGACCCTCGACGACCCGGGCGCCGCGGTCGACGAAGCCGTCCGCGCCCAGTACGCGACGCTGTTCGCGGCGATGACCGCGCCCACCTACGCCACCCCCGGCAACGTCGACACCCCGGCGCTGTGGCCGGAGTTCACCGGCGAGGGCGTGCACGTGCTCGACGGCGAGGTGGCCGAGATCGGCGGCCTGCGGTTCGGGTTCGTCGGCGGCGCGCTGCTGCCCGACGGCGTCGTCCCGCGGCCCCGCAAGGGCGCCGCCTGGCGTCCCTACCTGCGGGTTCGCGAGGACTACGACGCGAGCGTCGCCGCGCTCACCGACGTCGACGTCCTCTGCACGCACGGTCCGCCGGCCCTGCCGGAGCTGACCTACGACGTCGTGGCGCGCCGCAGCGAGATCGGCTCGACGGCGCTGCTGGCGCTGATCCGGGCCCAGCGGCCGCGCTGGTCGGTGTTCGGGCACGTGCACCAGCCCCTGGCCGCCCGCGCCCGGGTCGGCCTGACCGAGTGCCGTAACGTGGGTCACTTCAAGGAGACCGGGCAGCCCTACGTGCTGCGCTGGTGACCAAGCGCGGCGGCTACGCTTCGACCCATGGCCGAGCAGTCCACACAGTCCATCGAGGTCGACGCCGAGCCCAGCCGGGTGATGGCCGTGATCGCCGACTTCCCCGCGTACCCGGAATGGGCCAAGGCCGTCCGGCAGACCGAGGTCCTCGACACCGACGGCGAGGGCCGGGCCAAGCAGGTCAAGCTGACCTTGGACGCGGGCCCGATCAAGGACGTCTACACCCTCGAGTACGACTGGGACGACGACGGCCTCGGCGTCAGCTGGCACCTGGTCAAGGGCCAGATGCAGAAGGCGCAGAACGGCCGCTACGCGCTGGCCGACCTCGGCGGCCGGACGCGGGTCACCTACACGCTGTCGGTCGAGCTGGCGCTGCCGATGATCGGCCTGCTGCGCCGCAAGGCCGAGAAGATGGTCATGGACACCGCGCTGAAGGAGCTGAAGAAGCGGGCCGAGGGCTAGCGTGCGGATCCTGCTGTGCACCGGCAAGGGGGGTGTCGGGAAGACCACGCTGGCCGCGGCCACCGGCGCCGCCCTCGCCGCCCGCGGCAGGAAGACCCTCGTCGTGTCCACCGACCCGGCGCACTCGCTGGGTGACGCCTTCGCACGTCCCCTCGGCGCCGAACCGTCCGAAGTGGACTCGCTGCTGTCCGGCGTGCAGGTCGATTCGCGCACCTTGGTGGACGCCACCTGGGAAGGGCTGCGCGGCGAGCTGCGGGCGGTGCTGGCCGGCGCGGGGCTCGACACGCTGGACGCCGAAGAGCTCACCGTGCTGCCCGGGGTCGACGAGCTGCTCGCCCTCACGGAGGTCCGGCGGCTGGCCGAGGACGGGCCGTGGGAGACCGTCGTCGTCGACTGCGGGCCGACGGCCGAGACGCTGCGGCTGCTCGCCCTCCCCGAAGCCGTCTCCGGCTACCTGACCCGCGTGTTCGGCGGCCGCGTCAGCGAGCCGATCCGACGGCTCGGTGCCCACCTCGACGGCCTGCGCGCCCTGCTCACCGATCCGTCGGTGACGACCGTCCGGCTGGTCCTCACGCCGGAGCGGGTGGTCGTCGCCGAGGCGCGGCGCACGCTCAGCTCCCTGGCCCTGCGCGGCATCGCCGTCGACGGCCTGATCGCCAACCGGCTGATGCCCGCGCCCGGCATCTGGCGCGGCGGCGCCGCGTCCTGGCTGCGCACGCGCCGGACGCAGCAGGACGCCGTGCTCGCCGAGCTCGCCGCGGCCGGGATCGCGCCGATCGCCCGCGTGGAGCACCGCGCCGTCGAGCCGGTCGGGCTGCCCGCGCTGCTGGAGATCGCCGCCGAGCTCTACCGCGGCGAAGACCCCCTCGCGGGCAACGGCACGCCCGTCACCCCGCTGCTGCGCGTGCGGCCCGCCACCGGCGGGTACACCCTGCGCGTCGCGATCCCGCTCGCGCGGGACGCCGAGGTCGACCTCGCCCGCGTCGACGACGACCTGGCGATCACCGTGGACGGCTTCCGCAGGCTCATCGCCCTGCCGGAGCCGCTGCGGCCGTGCCGGATCACCGGCGCGGAATCCGACGCCGACGGCCTGGTCGTGCACCTGGCCGGGAACCGGGGACGCGGGTGAGCGAAGAGGAACACGGGCCGCGGCTGGCGGAGGAGATCCGCCTGCTCGCCGAGATGGTCGCGGAGAAGGCGGCGCCGTGGCTCGAAGGGGTGCTTGCCGCTGGGCACGGCAGCTTTTCGGGGGTTCCGGGTGGCGGAGCCCCCGGCCCGGGGCGCAGCCCCGGTGATTACAGCAGCTTTTCGGGGGTTCCGGGTGGCGGAGCCCCCGGCCCCGGTGATCACGCCACCCCTGACGAGGCGAAACCGGCCGGTTCGGCGTGCGGCTGGTGCCCGCTGTGTGCGATCGTCGCGGTGGTGCGGGGGGAACGGCCCGAGCTGGTCGCGCGGCTGGCCGAGCAGCTCGCGCAGCTGGTCGCCCTGCTGCGCGCGGTGCTCGCGGACCGCTGGGAGCCGCAAGAAGGCGTGCACATGCCCGGGTTCCGGCCCGCGCCGCGGCCCGCGGACCCGCGGACCTCGCCGCGGGTGCAGCACATCGCCGTCCGCCGGCGCGACGAGTGGGAGAGCTGAGTGCGGACGATAGGGGTGGACGTCGGCGGGACGAGCATCCGGGCCGGCGTGGTGGACGAACGCGGCTCCCTGCTCGACACGGCCAGGGTCGCGACGCCGACCGAGGAGGGCGCCCTCGAGGACGCCATCGCCGGGGTCGTCGAGGACCTGCGCAACCGCCACGACGTGGCCGGGGTCGGGCTGGCGGTGGCCGGCTTCGTGGCCCGCGACCGCCGATCGGTGATGTTCGCGCCGCACCTGGCCTGGCGCGGCGCCCCGGTCGCGGACCGGATCGAAAAGCGCGTCGGCCTGCCGGTGCTGCTGGAGCACGACGTCAATTCGGCGATCGTAGGCGAGCACCGCTTCGGCGCGGCCCGCGGCGCCCAGGTGGCGGCGCTGGTGGCCCTGGGAACGGGCATCGGCGCGGGGCTGCTGCTGGACGGCAAGCTGTACCGGGGCGCGTACGGCGTGGCGCCGGAGCTGGGCCACCTGACGGTGGTCCGCGGCGGGCGGCCGTGCCCGTGCGGCAAGTACGGCTGCTGGGAGCGGTACTGCAGCGGAACGGCCCTGGCGGCGACGGCGGTGGAGCTCCTGGCCCGGCACCCGGGCCGCTCGACGGTGCTGGCCCCCCAGGTGGCGGGCGACCCGGGTTCGGTGACGGGCCGCCGGGTGGCCGGAGCGGCCCGCGACGGCGACCCGATCGCCCAGCTGGCGATGGCCGAGCTGGCCAAGTGGCTCGGCGAGGGCCTGGCCCTGGTGGCGGACGTGTTCGACCCGGAGATCATCGTGATCGGCGGGGGAGTGTCGGAGTCGGCGCCGTTGTTCCTGGACGAGGCCCGCGAGCACTACGCGGGCACGATCACGGGGGCGCGGCACCGCCCGCTGGCCCGGATCAGGACGGCCCACCTGGGCGACGACACGGCGATCGTCGGAGCGGCCGCGCTGGCCCTGGAGGCGGCGAAGACCCCGGTCTGATCTTGTGGACGGCGACCGCTGCGGGCGCTCTGCTCGCGCGGAACTGTCGGTGGTCCCCGGTAGCGTGGAAGTCGGGGGGCGGGCCCGCGGGGGATGGCGCGGCAGCATGACGTGGCGGGCGGTGCGCTCGATCAGGGTGCCGATGGCGACCGGTCGTGCTCGGGCCGGGCGGCGGCCCGCTCGTGGGCGGCGTGGGGCTGGCCGGTCCCGCCGCGGTGCAGCTCCCGGATGATCGTCGGCACCAACCCCTGGAGGGTGTGGCGGGCCCGTGTCACCCGCCCCCCGATCGGGTACCCGATAGCCGGCCCGGGGAGGGAGCGCGCATGCCGGGGGACGTGTGGATCGGGATCGGAGGCGCGGCGCTGATGGCGGCCGGCGTCCTGCTGCGGCGGAAGGTGCGCGGCCGGCGGGCGAAGCTGCTCCCGGCCGGGCTGGTGATCTTCGGCTGGATGCTGGTCGGGCAGTTCCTGATCAAGCCGCTCGTGCCGACTCCGGTCGTCGCCGGGATCCTCCTCGGCGGCCTCAGTCTCGGCATCCTCCTGACCGCGGTCATCGGCGGCCGCGCTCACTCCTCCGGGAAGTCCGCCGACGGCACCAGCCCCTCGGCGAACGCGCGGAACGTCGGCGCCAACGCCAGCTCCGACGCCAGCTCCACGTCGAACCAGGTCACCGACGGCTCCGACGACCGGCGGTAGTCCAGGGCGATCCACGTGTGCCCGTCGCCGGACAGCACCACCACCCGCTTCGGCAGGTCCCACTCGGTGCTCAGATACGGCGAGTCCAAGATCGACAACCGGCCGCCGACGCCGAGCAGGTGGTCGAACGGCACGTGCGTCCCGCTGTACGACGTCGGCTCGCTCGTCGGGAAGGCGTCGAACGCGGCCGCCACCGTGCCGCCGTTGCGCAGGCCCAGCAGCTCGCCGAGCTCGAGGGGCAGCCGGACGCCCAGCTCGCGGCCGGCGTGGGCGAACGCGCGGGCGTCCAGGGGCTCGCCGGGGCCGGCGTCCCAGAAGGTGGGCTTGAGCTGATCGAACCGGGTCACGCCGGAGAGTGTGACAGGCTGGAGCGGTGAGCCCCCCGTCCGCGAGCGTCTTCGTCCGCTGTGCCGGCGGGCACCTGCACTGGGGCCGCTACGGTGCCGCCGGGCTGCTGCTCGTCGATCCCGCCCGCGGCGTCCTGCTGCAGCGCCGCGCGTGGTGGGTGCACCACGGCCGCACCTGGGCTCTGCCCGGCGGCGCCATCGAAGCCGGCGAGACCGCCCGGACCGCCGCCGCGCGCGAAGCCTTCGAGGAGACCTCCGTCCCCGCCGAGGCCTTCCGCGCCGTCTCCGCCTCCGTCGTCGACCACGGCGACTGGAGCTACACCACCGTCCTCGCCCTCGCCGACGGCGCCGAAGCGCGCGTCGCCAACACCGAAAGTGCGGAGGTGCGCTGGGTGGATCCCGACGACGTCCCCGGTTACCCCCTCCACCGCGACTTCGCCGCCGAATGGCCGGACCTGCGCGACCGCGTCGGCCGCGAACTCGTCCTGGTCGTCGACGCGGCCAACGTCGTCGGCTCGCGCCCGGACGGCTGGTGGCGTGACCGGCACGGCGCCGCCGAGCGCCTCCGCGACCAGCTCGCCAAGCTCGCCGAAGCCGGCGTGCCCGACCCGGACGACGCGGCGGTGACCTGGTGGCCGCGGATCATCCTGGTCGTCGAAGGCCAGGCCAAGCACGTCACCGGCACCCCGGGGGTCGAGGTCGTCGCCGCGGACACCGACGGCGACTCGAAGATCGTCGAGGTCGTCGCCCAGCAGCAGGCGAACGTCCTGGTCGCGACGGCCGACCGCGAGCTGAAACGGCGCGTCGAAGCACTCGGCGCGTCGATCATGGGCCCCGGCACGCTCCGCAGGCAGCTCGACGAGCTCTAGTTGTGCTGACCTGTGAGGTTGGGGATGCGGCTGGCGGGCGGGTGGCCTGCGAGCGCGGTGTGGCCGCGGTAGCAGGATCCGTTGTCGGTCAGGACCCGTCGGATGGTGATGCCGTAGTCGGCGAAGAACGCCCGGGCGCGGGTCCAGAACGCGACCGCGGTTTCCCGGGTCTCGTCGGCATGGATTTCGGTGTAGGCCAGGCGGGGAAGCCGGTAGCGGGCCGGCCGGCCCAGTGGGCGGCGGTGGAGACCGACACCTGGAACCGTTCGGCGGCTCGCCGTAGCGGCCAGCCGTCCTCGACGACACAACGGGCCACGCAGCGTCTGCCGGTCGGGGTCAGGGGTGCGTTAGCGTGAGTCACGAGGACCTCCAGGGCAGCCGGTGCAGATGTCGCAACCACACCGACCCCGGAGGCTCTCCCTCACACCAAGATCATCCGATCACGTGTCACCACGATCGCAACCTCCCCGGACAGAACATCTAGTCCCGCGCGATCCCGTCGCGCATCTCGGCGACGAGCGACGCCATCACGGCCTTCAGGCTGCCCTTGTGCTGCTCGGCCACCGCGCGCTGCCGCCGGTAGCTCGGCCCGTAGCGCAGGATCGTCTCGACGTCCCGCAGCTCGGCCACGCAGTCCAGCCGCCGCGCCACCGGCTCCAGCCGGTCCAGCAGGTCGGCGACGTCGTCGGTGACCAGCCGCTCGCGCCCGGCCGCGTCCAGGATGATGATCGCGTCCGTGCCGTAGCGGGCCGCGCGCCACTTGTTCTCCTGGACGTGCCACGGCGGCAGCGTCGGCAGGATCTCGCCGTCCTCCAGGCGCTCGACGAAGTCGTCCACCAGGCACTGCGTCAGCGCCGCGATCGCGCCGACCTCCTCCAGGGTCGGCAGGCCGTCGCAGACGCGCATCTCGATCGTGCCGAGCTTCGGCGACGGCCGGATGTCCCAGCGGATCTCCGAGAAGTGGTCGATCACGCCGGTGGTGAACATGTCCTCGACGTAGCTCTCCAGCTCCGCCCACTTCCGGAACTGGAACGGCAGCCCGGCCGTCGGCAGTTGCTGGAACATCAGCGCCCGGTTCGACGCGTACCCGGTGTCCTCGGCGCCCCAGTACGGCGACGACGCCGACAGCGCCTGCAGGTGCGGCGCGTAGTTGAGCAGCGCGTCGAGGACCGGCAGCACCTTCTCGCGGTGGTCGACCCCGACGTGGATGTGGACGCCGTAGATCAGCATCTGCCGTCCCCACCACTGGGTCCGGTCGATCAGCTTGGCGTAGCGCTCCTTGTCGGTGACCTTCTGCTGGTACCAGTTCGAAAACGGGTGCGTCCCCGCCGAGAACATCTCGACGCCGAGCGGGTCGGCGACGCCGTGCACGACGTCGAGCGAGCCGGCCAGGTCGGCCTTGGCCTCGGCGATCGTGTCGCAGACCCCGGTGATGATCTCGATCGTGTTGAGCAGCAGCTCCTGCTTGATCTTCGGGTGCTCGTCCCGCCCGTCGGGCCGGACGGCCTCGAGGATCTGCTCGGCCACCGACGACAGCTCGCCGCTGCGGCGGTCGACCAGGCCGAGCTCCCATTCCGCGCCGACGGTCGATCGCCGCGAAGGACTGAACTCGATGTGCATCGCCGTCCGGGGGTCAGACCTGGGCGCCGTTGCTGGGGTCCGCGCCGGGCGGCGGCCCCTGGCGCACGCGGAGCAGCAGCAGCGCGATCGCCGTCGCGAGCGCGAGGATGCCCAGCGGCGTCGCCACCGTCGGGCCGACGCCGATCGCGCCGGGCAGGATCAGCAGGAACAGCCCGGACAGGAACAGCAGCAGGATGAGGAACGCGCCCAGCTTCGGCCGGGGCAGCGGCGGCGGCTCCGGCGGGACGTAGTGCTCGTCGTCGCCGGCCGGGTCGTCGGAGAACATCGTGGTGTCCCACGACGTGCCCCCGGAGCGCCAGCCGGGCTCCGGCGGACTGTCCACGGCCGGCGGGTCGGCGGGCCGCTCGGGCGTCTTGCGGGACTCGGTCCCGGCGGCCTCGGCGGTGTCCTCTTCCGGGAGGCCGAACCCGCCGGCCCGCAGGTCCGCGACGATCTCGGCGAACGTCGCGTCGACGTCCTCCGGCCCGTCCTTCCCCCGGCTCATGCGGTCTCCTCGGGCTGGGCGGCGTGCGCCTTCGCGAACTCGACGCTGCGGGTGAAGATCACTTCGGCGTCGTTGTCCTGCGTCGCCACGTGGTAGCTGTTCTCCAGCACGACCTCGGTGACGTCGGTGCTCGAGACGCCCCGGAGCACCAGCTGCGAGTTCACCGGCTCGACGACGTGGTCGACCGACGAGTGCAGCAGCAGCACCGGCTGCGTCACCTTGGCCAGGTCGGCGCGCACGACCGCCCACAGCTTCGCCAGGCTCGCCGCCGCGCGCACCGGCGTCCGCGGGTAGGCCAGCTCCGTCTCGCCCGGCTTCTTGATGTCGTTCGCGATCGCCGGCACCGACGGCACGATCCGGCCCAGCACCGGCAGCAGCTTGGTGTCCCACTTCAGCCGCGTCACCGACGGGTTGACCAGGACGATCCCGGCGATCCGGTCGCCGAACTCCTCGGCCAGGCGCAGGGTGAGCGTGCCGCCCATGGAGAGGCCGCCGACGAAGACGGTCTTGCAGGTCGCGAGCAGCGCGAGGAGGGCCTCGCGGACGGCGCCGTACCAGTCCTCCCACGTCGTGCGGTTGAGGTCCGGCCAGCGGGTGCCGTGGCCCGGCAGCAGCGGGCAGCGCACCGTGAACCCGGCGCCGGCCAGGTGGTCACCCCAGGCCCGCATGCTCGCCGGAGTACCGGTGAACCCGTGGCAGAGCAGGAACCCGGTTTCGGCCGAACCGGTGTGGCCGAACGGTTCCGCGCCGGCGAGCACGCCCATGCGATCGCCTTCCGTGTGAGCGGTGCAGTCCGTCCATGCTCTCACGCCCGGCGGACCTTGTGGGGCTCCGCCCGGGCCCGGAATTCGCTGTGAGATCGATCGCTGCCGAAGTGGTAACCGGGTGGTCGGCGTTGTGCGGCGGCCGCCGGTGTTCGTAGGCTGTTCGTCTCGGGTGACAGGGGCTGCGGCTGCGATGGAGGACTGAGGCACCGGTGCTGTACTGGCTCATGAAGTGGGTGTTCCTCGGACCGCTGCTCAAGACGCTCTGGCCGACCAAGGTCGTCGGGGCGGAGAACATCCCCGAGACGGGTGGCGCGATCCTGGCCGGCAACCACCTGGCGGTCGCGGACTCGTTCTTCATGCCGCTGCGGGTCAAGCGCAAGGTGACCTTCCCGGCCAAGTCCGAGTACTTCACCGAGCCGGGCTTCAAGGGCACGCTCAAGAAGTGGTTCTTCACCGGCGTCGGCCAGTTCCCGATCGACCGGTCCGGCGGCAACGCCGCCCAGGCCGCCCTCGACACGGCCACCCGCCTGGTCCGCGAGGGGCACCTGCTCGGCATCTACCCGGAGGGCACCCGCTCCCCGGACGGCCGCCTGTACAAGGGCAAGACGGGCGTCGCCCGGATCGCCCTGGAGTCCGGCGGCGTGGTGGTCCCGGTGGCGATGATCGGCACGGACAAGGTCAACCCGATCGGCTCGAAGATGTGGTGGCCGCGGCGGCTCGAGGTCCGGTTCGGCAAGCCGTTGGACTTCTCCCGGTACGAGGGGCTGGCGGGCGACCGGTTCATCGAGCGGTCGATCACGGACGAGATCATGTACGCCCTGATGGAGCTCTCGGGCCAGGAATACGTCGACATCTACGCGGCGAAGGCAAAGGAGCTGCTGGCGGCGGAGGCGGCCGGGGTCAAGCCCGCGGTGCCCGCCCAGCCGTCCGCCCGCGACGCGGCCCGGGTGCCGGATTCCAAGGTCGGCTGACCCACTACTGTTCACCAGTGCGTTTTTTCTACGACACCGAGTTCATCGAAGACGGCGTGACGATCGATTTGGTGTCGATCGGGGTGGTCGACGAGCGGGGCCGCGAGTTCTACGCGGTCTCGACGGAGTTCGACCCTTCGAAGGCGGGGCCGTGGGTCCGGGACAACGTCCTGGACAAGCTCCCGTCCCCGGCCGACCGGGCCTGGCGGAGCAGGGAGAAGATCCGCGCGGACCTGCTGGAGTTCTTCGGCAAGCCGCCGGGCGGGATCGAGCTGTGGGCGTGGTTCGCGGCGTACGACCACGTGGCCCTGGCCCAGCTGTGGGGCCCGATGCCGGCGCTGCCCCGGCAGCTGCCGAGGTTCACGCGGGATCTGCGCCAGCGCTGGGAGGACGCCGGGAAGCCGAAGCTCCCGGCGGCGCCGACCGACCAGCACGACGCACTGGCGGACGCGAAGCACAACCTGGCGCGGTGGGAAGTCATCGAGAGCTACTTCCCACGCCGCTGACCGCCCGGCCGGCCGCGGGGGCGCCCCCCGGTTTCCACTTTACCGGCGGGGACCGACACTTCCCGAAGCTCGCCGCGGTTCGAACGTCGCGAATGACTCATTGGGGACCTCGGACGTCCCCAATGAGTCATTCGCGACGTCCGGTCCTGCCGCACGCCCCGGAACTGTCGGGGGTCCCCGGTAACGTAAAAACCGGGGGACCCCCAGGCCGGGGACCTCTCAGCGGCGCGCCCGCACCGCCGAGGCCAGCTCGTCCAGCAGCGGCGCCGTGTCATCCCAGGCCAGGCAAGCGTCCGTGATCGACTGCCCGTAGGTCAGCTCCGAAGCCCGCCCCAGCGAAAGCTCCTGCCGCCCACCCGCGAGGAAGCTCTCCATCATCAGCCCGGCGATCCCGCGCTCACCCGCGGCGATCCGCGCCGCCAGCTCGGAAACCACCACACCCTGCCGCACGTGGTCCTTGCCGCTGTTGCCGTGCGACGCGTCGATGATCACCCGCTCCGGCAGCCCCGCCTTCGCCAGGCGTCCCAAGGTGTCCGCGACCGTGGCCGCGTCGTAGTTCGGGCCGGCGTTGTGGCCGCGCAGGATCACGTGGCAGTCCGGGTTGCCCGATGTCGTCAGCAGCGCCGCCAAACCGTCCGTGTTGATGCCCGGGAACACGTGGCTGGCCGCCGCCGCGCGGGTGGCGTCGATCGCCACCTGGACGTCGCCCTCCGTCGAGTTCTTGATGCCCACCGGCATCGACAGGGCGCTGCACAGCTGGCGGTGGACCTGGCTGGCCGCCGTCCGCGCGCCGATCGAACCCCAGGTCACGATGTCCGCGATGAACTGCGGCGTGATCGGGTCGAGGAACTCGCAGCCCACCGGCAGGCCCAGCGCCGAGACGTCGAGCAGCAGCCTGCGGGCCATCCGCAGGCCCTTGTTGACGGCGAACGTGCCGTCGAGGTCCGGGTCGTTGATCAGGCCCTTCCAGCCCAGCGTGGTGCGTGGCTTCTCGAAGTACACGCGCATCACGATGTGCAGCTCGCCGCGCAGCTCCTCGGCCTTCGCGGCCAGCCTGCGGGCGTAGTCGAGGGCCGCCTCGGGGTCGTGGACCGAGCACGGGCCGACCACGACCAGCAACCGGTCGTCGCGGCCTTCGAGGATGTCGACCGTTTCGGCGCGGCCGTGGCGCACCACCTTCGCGACCGCGGCGTCGACCGGATGGTCTTCGCGCAGCAGTGCGGGCGAAATGAGCGGACTGATCGACGTGGTGCGCGCGGCGTCGAGGTCACCGATGGTGGCCGGTCCGGCGGAGAGCGTCATGGCGGGGGTGTTCCTTCCTGGTGGACACCGACCCGCGGGGGACTCGCCGAGCCGGTTGGAGATCCGGCTCGGGGTGGGAGGTCAGCGCAGGTTCACGCCGCCGTGCCCACCCGGGGCCGGCTTCGTAAACCAGAAATAGCGCTGCACGGGCTCAACGTAGCACAGCCGTCACCCGGACCGATCCGGCAGGTGGTAGGGGCTGCACCGATCAAGACGAGAGCCGCTACGCTGACACCCGACGAAATGTGACTGTCATCTCCCGAGAACAGACGGAGGCTTCTCATGCGTGTCGGTGTGCTGACCGGCGGCGGCGACTGCCCGGGGCTCAACGCGGTGATCCGCGCGGTGGTGCGCAAGGGCATCGAGGTGCACGGCTGGGACTTCGTGGGCTTCCGCAACGGCTGGAACGGCCCGCTCACCGGCGACAGCCGCCCGCTGGGCCTGAACGACGTCGAGGACATCCTCACCCGCGGCGGCACCATCCTGCGGTCCTCGCGCACCAACCCGTACAAGGTCGACGGCGGCGTCGAGAAGATCAAGCAGGTCCTCGCCGACCAGGGCGTCGACGCGCTGATCGCGATCGGCGGCGAGGACACCCTCGGCGTCGCGAAGCGGCTGACCGACGACGGCGTCGGCGTCGTCGGTGTCCCCAAGACGATCGACAACGACCTGGGCGCCACCGACTACACCTTCGGCTTCGACACCGCGGTCTCCATCGCGACCGAGGCGATCGACCGGCTGCACACCACGGCCGAGTCGCACCACCGCGCGCTGGTCGTCGAGGTCATGGGCCGGCACGCCGGCTGGATCGCGCTGCACTCCGGCCTGGCCGGCGGCGCGAGCGTCATCCTGGTGCCGGAGAAGCACTTCAACGTCGACCAGGTCGTCTCCTGGGTCGAGCGCCGCTTCGAGAAGGAGTTCGCGCCGATCATCGTCGTCGCCGAGGGCGCGCTGCCCGAGGGCGGCGAGGAGAAGCTGCTCACCGGCGAGAAGGACGCTTTCGGGCACGTCCGCCTCGGCGGCATCGGCACCTGGCTGGCCGACGAGATCGCCCACCGCACCGGCAAGGAGTCCCGCGCGGTGGTCCTGGGTCACGTCCAGCGCGGCGGCACCCCGACGGCCTACGACCGCGTCCTGGCGACGCGCTTCGGCCTCAACGCGGTCGACGCGGTCGCGGACGGCGACTTCGGCGTGATGGTCGCCCTCAAGGGCACGGACATCGTCCGCGTGAAGCTGTCCGAGGCGACGGCCGAGCTGAAGACGGTCCCGGCCGAGCGCTACCAGGAAGCCGAAGTCTTCTTCGGCTGAGTTGTCCGCTGCGGGGCACCTCCACGGCTCTGAACCGCCGTGAAGGTGCCCCGCACGGCGTTTCAGATCCGGGCCAGCGCGTCCAGCACACCGCCCGCGGCGGCGATGTCGTCGGTGAGCGGCCGGTCGTCGAGACCGGGATCCAGCACCTCCGACGCCGCTTCGAAGGCGTCCCGGACCGGCAGTTCCACCAGGTCCGCCTCCCGCATCCGCAGCGCCCGGACCGCCGCCACCAGCTCGCACGCCAGCACCTGCTGGTAGGCCGAACACGCCGCCGTCGCCGCGCGGGCCGCCTGCGTCGAGAAACTCGCGTGGTCCTCGATGCCGCGGGAGACCACCGCCGTGCCGAGCGTGGCCGGGAGCGCCGCCTGGCGCAGCTCCGTCAGCGCGTCGTGCGCCACGTACTCCAGGATCATCACGCCCGAGCTGCCCGGCGGCCCGGCCGCCAGGAACGGCCGCAGCCCGGTGAACTCCGGCTCCACCAGGTCGCCGAGGCGCGCCACCGACAGCTCCGCCACCTGGTGCACGGTCGCCCGCGCCTGGTCCAGCGCCGTCGACACGTACGCCGTGTGGAAGTGCGCGTGGTGGTAGGCGTCGTTGTGGACCGTCGAGATCATCGGGTTCTCCGTGCTCGCGTTGATCTCGACGGCGAGGACGTCCCGCAGGTAGTGGATCGCGTCCAGTGCCGGGCCCTGCACCTGCGGGAACGCCCGCAGCCCGAACGGGTCCTGGATCCGGCGTCCCGGCTTCGGCGTCTGGTGCATGCCCAGCAGCCGCCGCATCTCGGCCGCGCAGGCGACCTGCCCGGCGTGCGGACGCGCTTCGTGCACCGGCGTCGCGTACGCCTCGGGGTTGCCGTCGAGAGCGACGTACGTCAGCGCCGCGACGGCGTGGCTCGCGCGGGTCAGCGAGTCCAGCCGCATCGCCGCGAGAGTCGCTTCGGCGAGCGTCGCGGCGTTGCTGCTCATGAAGGCCAGCGCGTCACCCGCCCGCACCGGGACCGGCGGCACGTGCCCGGTGACCCACGGCCGTTCGCCGGTGAGCGCCAGCGCCGCCTCGGCCAGCGGGGCCAGGTCGCCGGTGCCGATCGCGCCGAGCCGGTGCACCAGCGGCCGCGCGCCGGTGCGGACCGCTTCGGCCAGCGCGCCGATCAGGTCCGGGCTGATCCCGGACCGCCCGGAGAGCAGCTGGTTGAGCCGGATCAGCAGCATCGCCCGGACCTGGCCGGGCGGCATCTCGTCCCCGCTGCCGCCCGCGTGACTGCGCAGCAGCCGCAGGCCGTGCGCCACGGAACTCTCGACCGTGTCGTCCTTGTTGGCCCCGACGCCGGTGGTGCGGCCGTAGACCACCCGGCGCGTGCTCAGCTCTTCGGCGAGCTTCCACGCGTGCTCGGCCGCTCGCAGCGCGGCGATCGAGACGTCGATGCCCAACGGGCCCTCGGTGCGCGCCGCGGCCACCACGTCCGCGCACCGCAGGGTCCGGCCGTCCACCCGGATCAAGGCAGCCTCCTTCCGACTGCCCCTCACTATGCGGCTACGACGACGGCGGCTGCCAGGGCGGTACCGGCCAGTCCCACTGCGGGACCGGTTCGTGCAGGTTCGGTTCGGCGCCGGGCGCGGAGAAGATCACGGCCAGGCGGCTGCCCCACTCGAGGTAACCGGCGAACGCGGCCCGGAACTCCGGGTCGCCGGGCAGGCCGGCCTCGTCGGCGGCGTCGAGCAGCAGGGTCACCCACCGGCGGCGTTGCTCCTCGGTGATCCCGCGGCCGAGGTGGCGGCCGATCATGTGGGCGTGCCCGCCGTGGCCCGCGGAGTACTCGGCCGGCCCCCCGAACACCTCGCCGAGCCAGACGGCCACGTGCTCGGCGTGGTGCGGGTCCATGTGCCGGAAGACCGGTTCGAGCAGCGGATCTTCGAGGACGTGCCCGTAGAAGATCGTCAACAGCTTCACGAGGGCTTCGTGGCCGCCCGCCCATTCGTAGAGGGTCGGCGTGGTTTTTGGCACGATCACCCGGTCAGGCAACCAGTGGTTCCCCCGGCCGGGCAACCACGTACTTTCCGGTGCGTAGGGGAGAGCGGGATGAAGCGGTACCACTGCGCGACGGAGCTGGCGGTCGACCTGATCGGGGGCAAGTGGAAGCCGGTGATCCTGGCCCACCTCAAGGAGGGCGCCCACCGCTACGGCGAACTCCGGCGCCGGATGCCGGCGGTGAGCGAGAAGATGCTGACCCAGCAGCTGCGCGAGCTGGCGGCGGACGGCCTCGTCCGCCGCGAGGAGTTCGACGGCCGGGTCCCGCACGTCGAGTACCACCTGACGGCGGTGGGGGAGGAGCTGCGCCCGGCGCTGACCGCGCTGTACGAGTGGGGCGAGCGCCGCGCGGCCGAGCGGGGCATCGCCTTCGAGCCGGCGCCGGAGCCCGGCCGGCCCTGACCTTCAAGGCGAGCCGGTCTCGTCCAGCCGGCTTTCCAGCGCGTCGAGGCGGTCCGACCAGAACCGGCGGTAGGGCGCCAGCCAGGCGTCGACCTCGGCCAGGGGCTCCGGGCGCAGGGCGTAGCACCGCTTCTGCGCCGCGACCCGGACCGTCACCAGCCCGGCTTCGCGCAGCACCCGCAGGTGCTTGGACACCGCGGGCTGGCTCAGCGCCAGCTCGTCGACCAGCTCGCCGACCGAGCGCTCGCCGTCGCGCAGCAGGTCGAGGATGGTCCGGCGCCGGGGTTCGGCGAGGACGTCGAAAGTCTGCATCACCCCTGAAATGTGCTCCGCCGGGCATATTCCTGTCAAGGAATGTGGATCTGCCATGGTCTGAACCATTGACCTAGTGGTCTAGTCCACTTACGGTGAGTGTGGTCCCCACCACTCCGGCACCGTGGCCGTGAGTAATTCCCGGGAGGGAGAACGCATGTCCCGTTTGCGCAGGAAGAGCTTCTCGGCCCTGCTGGCCGTGGCGGCCGCCGCGGGCCTCGTCGCGGGCGGCGCGGCCGCCCCGGTGGCCGTCGCCGCGACCGAGAGCGCCCAAGCCTCCGTCGGCAAGGTGGTCGGCTACTTCACCGAATGGGGGGTCTACGACCGCAACTACCACGTCAAGAACATCGAGACGTCGGGCTCGGCGAGCAAGCTGACCCACATCAACTACGCGTTCGGCAACGTGACGAACGGCGGCTGCGCGATCGGCGACGCCTACGCCGACTACCAGAAGACCTACGACGCCGCGGGCAGCGTCGACGGCGTCGCCGACACCTGGGACCAGCCCCTGGCCGGCAGCTTCAACCAGCTCAAGAAGCTCAAGGCCAAGCACCCCGGCCTGAAGGTCCTCTGGTCCTTCGGCGGCTGGACCTGGTCGGGCGGCTTCGCGCAGGCCGCGAAGAACCCGGCGGCGTTCGCGAACTCCTGCTACAACCTGGTCAACGACCCGCGCTGGGCCGGCGTCTTCGACGGCATCGACATCGACTGGGAGTACCCCAACGCCTGCGGCCTGAGCTGCGACACCAGCGGCGCGGCGGCGTTCAAGAACCTCCTGGCGGCGCTGCGGGCGAAGTTCGGCTCGAAGCTGGTCACCGCGGCGATCACCGCGGACGGCACCAGCGGCGGCAAGATCGACGCGGCCGACTACGGCGGCGCGGCGCAGTACGTCAACTGGTACAACGTGATGACCTACGACTACTTCGGTGCGTGGGCCGCGCAGGGCCCGACGGCTCCGCACTCGCCGCTGACGTCGTACTCCGGCATCCCGACCGCCGGCTTCTACTCCGACGCGGCGATCCAGAAGCTCAAGAGCAAGGGCGTCCCGGCGAGCAAGCTGCTGCTGGGCATCGGGTTCTACGGCCGCGGCTGGACGGGCGTCACGCAGAGCGCCCCGGGCGGCACCGCGACCGGCCCGGCCCCGGGCAAGTACGAGCAGGGCATCGAGGACTACAAGGTGCTCAAGACGTCCTGCCCGGCGACCGGCACGGTCGCGGGGACCGCGTACGCCAAGTGCGGCAGCAACTGGTGGAGCTACGACACCCCGGCGACCATCGCGGGCAAGATCTCCTACGCCAAGACCCAGGGCCTGGGCGGCGCGATGTTCTGGGAGCTCTCGGGCGACACCACGAACGGCGAACTGATCACCGCCGTCGCGAAGTGACCACCCCCGGTGCGGCCGGCCGCCGGCCGCACCGGGGCTCACCCCGCCCCGGCGGGTGGGTGCTCCGCCGTCGCGCGCAGCAGCTCGCCGAGCACCCCGATGTCCACATCGGACAGCCGCTCGAACCGGACGCAGCTCTTCCCGGCCGAACCCTTCGGGCGGCCTCGCCCTGGGTTTCGGGGGCACGAGCCGGAACCGCTCGATCACCTCGTCGTGTCCGGCGCGGTGGTCCTCGTGCGGGAGTCGCCGGTGCCCCCGTTTATCTTCGTCGGCGTGAAGTTCAGCGGATTCGGCGAGTACGCCGTCGACTTCTTCGACGGCCTCGTGGAGGACAACTCCAAGCCCTACTGGGACGACCACGTCGAGACCTACAAGTCCGACGTCCGCGCGCCGATGGAAGCGCTGCTGGCCGAGCTCGCCCCCGAGTTCTCCGACGGCTTCGGCGAGCCCAAGGTGTTCCGCCCCTACCGGGACGTCCGCTTCGCCAAGGACAAGACGCCGTACAAGACGCACTGCGGCGGGGTGATCGAGCAGGGCCGCGGCGGCGGCGCCTACTACGTCGAGGTGGGCCCCGAGGGTCTGCGCGTCGGTGGCGGCTGCTTCTACCTCGCATCCGACCAGATCGCCCGGTTCCGCAAAGCGGTCGACACGGAGCTGCACGGCGAGGCGCTGCGGAAGATCCTCGCCAAGCTGGAGCGCACGGGCTGGGAGGTCAAAGGCGACCGCCTGAAGTCGAAGCCGCGCGGGTTCGCCGAGGACCACCCGCGCCTCGACCTGCTGCGCTACCGCTCGGTGTACGCCGTGCGCGGCTGGGAGCCCGACGACGTCCTGCACGAGCGGGGTGCCTTCGACCGCGTCCGGAAGGCCTGGCGGCAGCTGCGCGAGTTCAACGAGTGGGCCCGCGACCGGGTCGGCCCGAGTGAGCGGCCGCGTCGCTAGCGTGATCTGACGAGGCAGGTTCTGAACATCTTCTTGAACATTCGGGATCGGTACAGACGAACGCGCGAAGAGGGTCTACGCTATGTGGACGTGAGCCGACGCGCGAAGATCGTTTGTACCCTGGGCCCTGCCACCGCGACCCCGGAGAAGATGCGGGCCCTGGTGGATGCCGGCATGGACGTGGCCAGAATGAACTTCAGCCACGGCAGCCACAGCGACCACAAGCAGGTCTACGACCTGATCCGGGCCGCCGCCGCGGAGAGCGGGCGGGCGGTCGGCATCCTCGCCGACCTGCAGGGCCCGAAGATCCGCCTGGGCACCTTCGCCGGCGGGCCGGTCGAGTGGCACAACGGCGACATCGTCCGGATCACCGTCGAGGACGTCGCCGGCACCCACGACCGCGTCTCGACCACCTACAAGGGCCTGGCGAAGGACGCCAAGCCCGGCGACCGCCTGCTCGTCGACGACGGCAAGGTCGGCCTGGTGGTCAAGGGCGTCGAGGGCCCGGACGTCGTGTGCGAGGTCACCGAGGGCGGCCCGGTCAGCAACAACAAGGGCGTCTCGCTGCCCGGCATGGACGTCTCCGTGCCGGCGCTGTCCGACAAGGACATCGAGGACCTCGAGTTCGCGCTCGAGCTGGGCGTCGACTTCATCGCCCTGTCCTTCGTCCGCTCGCCGGCCGACATCGACCTGGTCCACCAGGTGATGGACCGGGTCGGCAAGGGCCGGCTGCCGGTCGTGGCCAAGATCGAGAAGCCCGAAGCCGTCTACAACCTCGAAGCCATCGTGCTGGCCTTCGACGCGGTGATGGTCGCCCGCGGCGACCTCGGCGTCGAGCTGCCACTGGAGCAGGTCCCGCTGGTGCAGAAGCGCGCCATCCAGATCTGCCGCGAGAACGCGAAGCCGGTCATCGTCGCGACGCAGATGCTCGAGTCGATGATCAACAACTCCCGGCCGACCCGCGCCGAGGCCTCCGACGTCGCGAACGCGGTGCTCGACGGCACCGACGCGGTGATGCTGTCCGGCGAGACCAGCGTCGGCCGCTACCCGATCGAGACCGTGCAGACGATGGGCCGGATCATCGAGGCGGTCGAGACCGACTCGCCGATCGTGCCGCCGCTGTCGCACGTCCCGCGCACCAAGCGCGGCGTCATCTCCTACGCCGCCCGCGACATCGGCGAGCGGCTCAACGCGAAGGCCCTGGTCGCGTTCACCCAGTCCGGTGACACCGTGCGCCGCCTCGCGCGGCTGCACACCCGGCTGCCGCTGCTCGCGTTCACGCCCGAGGAATGCGTCCGCAGCCAGCTGTCGATGACCTGGGGCACCAACACCCACATCGTCCCGCAGGTCAGCTCGACCGACCAGATGATCCAGCAGGTCGACCACGCGATGCTGGAGATGGGCAAGTACCAGAAGGGCGACCTGGTCGTCATCGTGGCCGGTTCCCCGCCGGGCACCGTCGGGTCGACCAACCTGATCCGCGTGCACCGGCTCGGTGAAGACGACCACGCTTGAGAGACCGACCGCTCAGTATGCACGTATGGTCCTGACATGACTGAAATGGCCAGGACGGCCGCCACCGAACTGGAGCTCCCCGGTGGCGGCCAGCCGGTGCTCGACCGCCTGATCGCGCTGCTCGACCTCGAGAAGATCGAAGAGAACATCTTCCGCGGCGTTTCGCCCGCCCACTCGCCGGTGCGGGTGTTCGGCGGCCAGGTCGCCGGCCAGGCGCTGGTCGCGGCCGGGCGCACGGTCCCCGAGGAACGCCGGGTGCACTCGCTGCACGCCTACTTCATCCGCGGCGGCGACCCGAGCGTGCCGATCGTCTACGAGGTCGACCGGATCCGCGACGGCCGGTCGTTCACCACCCGCCGGGTCGTGGCGATCCAGCACGGCAAGGCGATCTTCTCGCTCTCGGCGTCGTTCCAGACGGACGAGGCGGGCATCGAGCACGCCGAGGCCATGCCGGAGGGCGTGCCGGCGCCGGAGACGCTCCCGACGCTGATGGAGCGCGCCGAGGGGTACGCGATCGGCGCGCACGCCCGGCCGCGGCCGATCGACCTGCGGTACGTCAACGAGCCGCCGTGGGTCACCCGGCAGACCGGCGAGCGGCCCGCGCGCAACCAGGTGTGGATGCGCGCCGACGGGAAACTGCCCGACCAGCAGCTGCTGCACGTCTGCGTGCTGACCTACGCCTCGGACATGACGCTGCTGGACTCGGTGCTCGCCCGCCACGGCGTCTACTGGGACACCGACAAGGTGCTCGGCGCCAGCCTCGACCACGCACTGTGGTTCCACCGGCCGTTCCGCGCGGACGAGTGGTTCCTCTACGACAGCGCCTCCCCGACGGCGTCCGGCGCCCGCGGCCTGGCCACCGGCCGGTTCTTCGCCCAGGACGGCACGCTGATCGCGACGGTCGTCCAAGAAGGACTCCTGCGCGTGTTGTGAGGTTCGCCGGGAAATCACCCGCACGGGCGACCAATTGCCCGAATATCGGTCTCCGGAATAGGGCATTCGACGCGGGTGAGGAGCCCGGGACCGATCGGGGGACAGCCCCGGACTCCTCCGTCCGATGATCGCGCGGCACTCCGCGCGGTCATCGTCTACCCTGCTCAGAGGCCGGTCGAAGCCACGGCTGGCCGACTGTCAGGCGCCCGACGCAGTGCAGGGTGCGAGGATACAAGAGCATTCTGCAAATTGCAGATCCGGCGCCGGAATCGACTCGCTGTTAATGCTCCACCGACTCCGCGCCCGGGTGGTTGGATACAGGTAGCACTCGACATCCGGAGGTGCCGCGATGGCAAGGGGACAGAGCCCCACGGTTCGCCGCCGGCGGCTGGCGGGGGAGTTGCGCCGCCTCCGCGAGGCCGCCGACCTCACCATCGACGAGGTCGGCGAGAAGCTCGAGTGCTCGGCGTCGAAGATCAGCCGCATCGAAACCGGCCACGTCGGCGTCACCCCGCGTGACGCCCGGGACATGCTCGCCCTCTACGGCATCACCGGCGACGAGCAGGAGGCGCTCGTCCAGCTGGCCAGGGAGGCCCGCAAGCGCGGCTGGTGGCACGCCTACAACGAGGTGTTCACCGGCACCTTCGTCGGGCTCGAAGCCGACGCCAGCTCGCTGCGCGCGTTCCAGGCCCTGCTGGTGCCCGGGCTGCTGCAGACCGAGCGGTACGCCCGCGCGGTGATCCGCGCGCTGCGGCCGGACGCCGAGGACGCCGAGATCCGCCGCCGCGTCGCCGCCCGGATGGCCCGGCAGGAACTGCTGTCCGAGACCCCGCCGCCGGAGTACTGGGCGGTGATGGACGAAGCCGTGCTCCGCCGCGTGGTCGACAGCCCCGAAGTGATGGCCGAGCAGCTCTACCGGATGGTCGCCGTCGCCGAGAAACCGAACGTGACCATCCAGGTCGTGCCGTTCGGGGCCGGCGCGCACCCCGGCATGGAAGGCCCCTTCCTCATCATGGGCTTCCCCGAGCAGGCCGACCCGGACGTCGTCTACGTCGACGACAGCACGTCCAGCGGTCTTTACCTGGAGGAACCCACAGACGTGCGGCGCTACGGGCTGATGTTCGACCATCTGCGCGCCGCCGCACTGAAACCGGACGACTCGGTGGACCTGATCGCCGAGGCGGCCGGACGGTTCGCCGAACAGGCGGCCGTACCGGGTCCGGTGCACCATCCGGAACCGAGGACACAGTAAGGGAGTGGGGACCATGGAAGCAGAACTCTCCGGGGCGCGGTGGCGCAAGAGCAGCCACAGCGGCGGCGGCAACGACTGCGTCGAGGTCGCGTTCGTCGAAGGCGGAGCCGCGGTGCGCGACTCGAAGGACCCCGAAGGGGGTGCGTTCCGCCTGCCCGCGTCGGGCTGGCGGGGGCTGCTGGCCGCGGTGCGGACCGGCGGCCCAGCACGCGACTGAGCCCTCTGGAAAAGACCCCTTACCCCCGCCGAGCTGGGCTCGGCCGGGAGTAAGGGGTCTTTTCGCGCGCAGGCGTACGTGATCACCCGATGCCCGGGGCGGCACCTCAGGACGAACCTGAGTGCTACCAACCGCCAGGGACAGGGGAACACGATGCACAGCGATCTCATGCTCGACGCAGTCCGGGCCGAAGCGGCCTACCGGGCCGAGGAACTGCGGAAGGCCGGGCGCAGCGCCTGGGCCGCCCGCGCCCGCCGCGCCGTCCGCCACGTGCGGGCCGCGCGCACCGACGTCGACGTACCGAAGCAGGAGCGCCGGGAAGCCGCCCGGGCGACCGCCGAAACCGCCCGGTAAGGGGGGCGGGATGGTGTCGATGGCGATAAGCGGTCGGAAACTGTCGGTGGGGTGAGCAACAATGCTCCTCGTGCCCCGACTCGGCTCCGGAATCCCGCTCGTCGCCCGTACCCACGAGATGCGGCGGCTCCGCGCCGCCTTCGCCAGGGCCGAACGTGGCGAAGCCGGCGCGGTGCTGCTCTCGGGGGACGCCGGGGTCGGCAAGACCCGGCTGCTGACCGCGCTCGCCGAGCACGTCGCCGGCTGCAGTGGGCTCGTGCTCACCGGCCGCTGCATCGACGTCCGCGAAGGCGGTCTTCCTTATCTTCCGTTCGCCGAGGCGCTCGCCCCGCTGGGCAGCGCGACGGATCCGGCGGTCGCCGCCGCGGTGCGGGCCCGGCCCGCCCTCGGGCGGCTGCTGCCGCAGGGGCAGGGCCTCGAGGAACCCCGGGCGGCCGAACACCCGCCGATGACCTCCAACGACCGGGAAACCATGGTGCGTCCCCGGCCGGAGCAGGATCTCGGTCAGCTGCAGTTGTTCGACGCGGTACTGGGGGTGCTGACCGAGATAGCGCAGGCGCGCCCGGTGGTGATCCTCCTCGAGGATCTCCACTGGGCCGACGCCTCGACCCACAACCTGCTGTCCTTCCTGCTCAGCCGCCTGCGGGCGCAGCGGCTGCTGGTCGTGGGCAGCTACCGCGAGGAGGACGTCCACCGGCGGCACCCGCTGCGCGGCCTCCTCTCCGAACTGGTCCGGCTCGCCACGGTCGAGCGCGTCGACCTGCAGCCGTTCGGCGCGGCCGACGCCCGCAGGTTCGTCGAGGCGCTGGCCGACGAGCCGCTGCCGCCGGACGTCGTGGCCGACATCGTCAGCCGCTCCGAGGGCAACCCGTTCTTCGCCGAGGAGCTGCTCGCCACCAAGACCGAGTGCAACGACCTGCCCGCCGGGCTGGCCGAGGTGCTGCTGTCCCGGCTCGAGCGGCTCTCCCCGGACGCCCGCCGGGTCGCGCGGGTGATCTCGGTGGCCAACGAGCCGGTCATGCACGGCGCGCTCGCCGAAGTCTCCGCGCTGGGGGAACTCGAACTCGACGAGGCGCTGCGCGAAGCCGTCCAGCACCACGTGCTGGTGGTGCTCTCGGACGGCTCGTACACCTTCCGGCACGCGTTGCTGCAGGAAGCGGTGTACGGCGACCTGCTGCCCGGGGAGCGGTCACGCACGCATGCGGCGTACGCGGCGCGGATCAAAGCGCGTCCTCAAGGGCGTGGCCACGACGCGAAGCTGGCCTACCACTCGATGCAGAGCAGCGACCTCGCCACCGCGTTGCCGGCATTGCTGCGCGCGATGGACGAAGCCGAGAAACTCGGCGCGCCCGGGTCGGCGCTGCAGCACGTCGAACAGGCGCTGTCCATCTGGGACGCCGTCACGCCGGCGGACCGGCCCGAAGGGGTCGACGAGCTGAAGCTGCTGTACGAAGCGTCGTACTTCGCGGGGACGTCCGGTGAGCCCGAGCGGGCCGCCGCGTTCGCCCGCTCCGCCACCCAGGCGCTGACCGGCGAGATCCCGAACGACCGGGCCGCGAAGGTGTGGCGGCGGCTGGCGGACGCGCTGCTGGCGCTGGAAGGCACCCTGGACGAGGCGGTCGCCGCCATCGACCGGGCCTGGGACCTGGTCAAGGACACCGAGCCCAGCTCCGCGCGCGCCTGGGTGCTGGCCAGCCGGGCCGGCTTCCTCCGGATCCTCGACCAGCCCGAAGCGGCGCTGGACAGCGCGCTCACCGCGGTCGCCGACGGGCAGGCCGTGGGCGCGACCGGCGCCGAGGCGTCGGCGCTGGTCACCCTGGGCACGCTGGCCGACTCGCGCGGCGATGCCGCCGAGGCCCGGGAGCGGCTGCGCCAGGCCCAGCGCAAGGCGCGTGAGGTCGGCGCGTACAACACCGAAATCCGCGCGACCTACTTCCTGGCGCTGAGCCACGACGACCAGGGCGACTTCGCCGCGGCGCTGGAGCACGCCTCACACGGCGTCGCGCGGGCCGAGGAAGCCGGGCTGAGCTGGAGCGTCTACGGGCTCGAGCTGCGGGCACGGCAGCTGATGCTGCGCTACCTGATGGGCGACTGGCCGGACGAGAGCGCCGGCCGCGCCGGACGCGGGGTGTCCAACGCGGTCGCCGCGCGGATCCTGGCCATCTGGTCGCTGTTCGTCGTCGCCCGCGGCCGGTTCGGCGAGGCCGAGAAGCTGCTGTCGGGGCTGCGGCAGCACTGGACGGCGGACATGCAGATCCCGCTGTCGGCCGGGGGCGCCGGCATCGAGCTGGCGTACTGGCGCGGCGACCACGCCGGGGCCGTGCGCCAGGCCGAAGACCTGATCGGCTGGCTGGAGCGGATCGAACCCGGCCTGCTGGCCGGCATCCGGGTGGGCGCGCTCGGCGTGTCCGCCGCGGCCGCGCTGGCCGCCGACGCCCGCCTCCACGGCGACCAGGCCGCGGCCGAAGCCGCGGTGGCGGCCGGCGAGCGTTTCCTGGCGCACGGCCGGATGTGCTCGGTCGTCGGCCAGCCGCGCTCGGGGGCGCTCGGGCCGGAGGGCCGCGCCTGGCTGGCCCGCCTGGAGGCGGCGGCGACCTGCCTGTCCGGTCGCGGCGACGCGGACCAGTGGGCTGCCGCGGCGGAGGCGTTCGGCTACGGCGCCGTCTACGAGCAGGCGGTCTGCCGCTGGCACGAGGCGGAAGCCCGGCTGGCGGCGGACGAGGGCGCGGGCGCGTCCCTCGAAGCGGCCCACGCGGTGGCGGTCCGGCTCGGCGCGATCCCGCTGCGCGACGCGGTCCGCGACCTGGCCCACCGCGCCCGCATCGAGCTGGACGGCGTCGAACCGGCACCCCCGGCCCGCACGGTCACCGACCCCCTGACCGACCGCGAGCGCGACGTCCTGGAGCGCGTCGCCCTCGGCCGCACGAACCGCCAGGTCGGCGAAGAGCTCTACATCAGCGAAAAAACGGTGAGCGTCCACCTTTCCCGCGTGATGGCCAAGCTCGGCGCCAGCCGCCGCGCGGAGGCCGTCGCCATCGCCTACGACCGAGGCCTCCTCACCGCCCCCACCGCCGAACACGCGTGATCAGAGGGTCGACACGCGTGATCGAAGGGTCGACACGTGTGATTGAAGGGTCGACACGGCCGGGCCCGCGGGTTTCGCCGTGTCGACCCTCCAATCACGAGTGATGACCCTTCAATCACGCGTGCTGACCCTTAAATCACGTCAGCGGGGGAGGCGGCGGAGGGCTTTGAGGCCGAACGTCATGCCTCGGGACCACAGCGAGCCCGGGACAGCGCGAGGCGGGCGCAGGGCCAGGCCGCGCTGGAGCGCGATCGACTGGGACTCCGTGTACTTCAGCAGGCCTTCGGCGCCGTTGCGGCGGCCGACGCCGGAGTCCTTCATCCCGCCCATCGGGACGCCGACGCTGCCGAACGTCGCCGCGTAGCCCTCGTTCACGTTGACCGTCCCGGCCTTCAGCCGCGCCGCGACCTCCCAGCCCGCGCGGCCGTTGCGGGACCAGACGCTGGCGTTGAGCCCGAACGGCGTGTCGTTGGCCCGCTCGATCGCGTCCGTGACGTCGGTGTAGCCGTAGATCGACACCACCGGCCCGAACGTCTCCTCGGCGAACGGCAGCATGTCCGGCGTGACGTCCGAAAGCACCGTCGGCTCGTAGAACAGCGGGCCGAGGTCGGGCCGCGCGCGGCCGCCGGTGAGCACCGACGCGCCCTTCGCGCGGGCGTCCTCGACGTGCGCCGACACCGCCGCGAGCTGGTCTTCCGACGTCAGCGAGCCCATCTGGGCGTGGTAGTCCAGCGCGCCGCCGAGCCGCACCGCCGCGGTCCGGGCGACGAACGCGCGGGTGAACTCGTCGCGGATGTCCTCGTGGACGTAGATCCGCTCGACCGACACGCACAGCTGCCCGGCCGAGGAGAAGCACGCCGTCACCGCGCCCGTCGCGGCCTTCGCGACGTCGGCGTCGGGCAACACGACCATCGGGTTCTTGCCGCCGAGCTCCAGCGAGTACGACGTCAGCCGCTTCGCCACCTGCCCGGCCAGCTCCTTCCCGGTCGGCGTGGACCCGGTGAAGCAGAGGTAGTCCGACTCCTCGACCAGCGCGGTGCCGATCTTCGAGCCCCGGCCGAGCACGATCTGCCAGGTCCCGGCGGGCAGCCCGGCCTCCTCGGCGAGCTCGTGCAGCCACAGCGCCGAAAGCGCGGTCTGGTTGTCCGGCTTCTGCACGACGGCGTTGCCCGCGGCCAGCGCCGGCAGGACGTCCATCGCGGTCAGGGCCAGGGGGTAGTTCCACGGCGAGATGATCCCGACGACGCCCTTGGGGTGCCGGACCTCGCCCGCGCGGGTCAGGCCGGGAATGACGCCGGCGACGCGCCGGGGCGCGAGGATCTTCGCCGCGTGCTTCCCGTAGTAGGCCGCCACCAGCGCGGTCGCGCTGACCTCGTCGAACGCGTCGAGCCGCGCCTTGCCGGCTTCGACCTGGACCAGGTCGAGCGCCTCGTCCTGCCGCGCGAGGACCAGGTCGTGCAGCCGGGTGAGGACGCGGGCGCGCTCGGCGGGGGAGCGGTCCGCCCACGGCCGCTGGGCCGCCCGGGCACTGTCGAACACCGCGCGGACGTCGGCGTCGGTGGCCTGCGGCAGGGTGGCGATCGGCAGCCCGGTGAAGGGCGCCCGCATCCGGATCGGCGCCGAGTCCGCGCCGCCCCGGACGCGGGCGACGAGCTGGGCCGCCCGCACCGAGCTCGGCGCTCCGGCGACGCCGCCGATCGTCGGCGGCAGCGAGGTGTCTTCGACCGCGTTCGCGGGGGTCGTGCTGGTCATGACGTCTCCGTTCCGCGGAGTCCGCGCGACGTCGCGCGGAGGTTACCGACGAGTACACCATACCGTCGGTACGTCAGGTGTCCAGCGTGATGTGAATAAAATTCACGTATTGGGCGGGTTCAGCGGCGGCAGCTGGTAGTTCGGCTCGGTCGGTTCCTGCCGGTCCGGGTGCGGCTGCGCCTGGGTGACGCCGCCGTAGGGATCGTCGGGCTGCTGCGAGGGAGACGCCGGGGTGCCGTAGGAGGGCGGTGGCTGCGGACCGGTCTGCGGCGGGGCCTGCGCGGGGAACGGCTGCGACGGCGGATATCCCTGGTACGGCTGCGCGAACTGCTGCTGCGGCACCGGGTACGGCCTCGACGGCTGCTGGTACGGCCCCGGCGGCGGCCCGGCCGGGGCCGCGGCGGGTGCCTGCCGCCCGGCCAGCGCCGCGGACACCAGCGCCAGCAGGGCGACGATCCCGCCGCCGATCAGCAGCCAGAACCCGATCCCGGTCAGGTAGTGGGACTTGACCGTCCCTTCGTCGGACTCGTAGCTCAACGTCGCCGAGACGTCCATGCCGAGCATCCACACCGCCGCGGTCACCCCGGCGGCGCCCGCCACCAGGGCCGTCCGGGCGGCCGAGCGCACGCCGGGCTTCGCGGAGCGGCGCGCGCCGGCCAACGCCAGCCCGGCCCCGGCCAGCAGCACGACCGAGGCGGCGGTCAGCGGGATGCCGTACCGGGCGACGTGCGTCTGCTCGTAGAACTTCTTCGCTTCCTCGCCGGGTTCGACGGCGAACGAGCGCGACCAGGCGCTGATCGTCTGGCTGCTCTCGGTCTTGCCGTCCACCACCTGCTCGAACGACGTCTGCGGCAGGAACGACCCGGTGATCACCAGCGCCGCGGCGAGGATGCCGAGGATCGCGGCGAACAGCCGGAAGACGGCACCCGGATCGGCCGGCGGCTGTGCGGGCGGCGGGCCGTAGGGGTACGGGTACGGGGCGGCGGTCATCGGAACTCCCCTCGTTCGGAGGGGATTGGACCACGAAATCGCCTGCGGGATAAGGGGCAAAGCGCCCTGGTGGTGCCGCGCTGGTCAGCTCGGCGCAGCGGTAGCGTCCTGGTAGAGCAGGACGGCGATGCGCTTCCACTCGTCCAGCAGCTGCCGGCGCCGGTTCGGGTCGCCGCCCAGCTCGGCGTCCAGCGCCAGCCCGCGGGTGAGGTTCACGGTGAGCCAGAACAGCATCTCCGCGCGTTCCGGCGGGAGTTCGCCGGCGACCTGCGTGACGTGCTCGAGCGTGGCGCGGCCGAGCGCGCGGTCGACCGGGCGGATGGCCGCGCGCAGCTCGGGATCGGTGCGGGCAGCGACCCAGAGCTCGGTGACGGCCGTCGAGAGCGTGCCGGAGTAGCCGGCCCACAGCAGGTCGATGGCCGCGGCGACCCCGCTGCCGCCGCCGGGCAGCTCGTCCAGCGACGCCGCGAGCTGGCGGCGCAGCTTCGTCGTCAGGTGCTCGACCGCGGCCGCCATCAGCTCGGCCTTCGCGGTGAAGTGGTGCTGCACCGCGCCCTTCGACACGCCCGCGCGGGCGCAGATCTCCTGCACCGACGTGCGCGCGTAGCCGACCTCGACCAGGCAGTCGATGGTCGCGTCGAGCAGCGCGGTGCGGGTCTGCTCGCGCCGCTGTGCCTGGGTCCGGTGCGTCGTCTCGGTCACCGCGGCCTCCCACCTTTACCTACGGGCCGGTACGGATGTACATTCCGATCAGAACTTACATGCTGATCGGAATGTTTTCCAGCAGGAGGGTCCCGTGCCACTGCAACTGCCGAAGAGCTCGTGGAGCACGACCGAGCTCGATGACCTCCGCGAACTCGCGCGGTCCTTCCTGCAGAAGGAAGCCGTCCCGCACCAGGAGCGCTGGGCGGCGGAGAAGAAGGTCGACCGCGAGCTGTGGACGAAGGCGGGCGAGGTCGGCCTGCTCTGCCTGTCCATCCCCGAGGAGTACGGCGGAGGCGGCGGCACCTTCGCGCACGAAGCCGTCCTCTACGAAGAGCAGGCGCGGGCGGGGGACAGCGCGTGGGGCGTCACCGTCCACAATGGAATCGTCGCGCACTACCTGCTCGCTTACGCCTCGGAAGAGAAGAAGCGCGAGTGGCTGCCGAAGCTGGCCAGCGGCGAGATGGTCGGCGCGATCGCGATGACCGAGCCCGGCACCGGCTCCGACCTGCAGGGCATCAAGACGCGCGCGGTCCGCGACGGCGACCACTACGTCATCAACGGCGCCAAGACCTTCATCACCAACGGCCTGCACGCCGGCCTCGTGGTCGTCGCGGTGAAGACGGACCCGGACGCGGGCGCGCAGGGCGTCTCGCTGATCGTGGTCGAGACGGACACGCCGGGCTTCCGCCGCGGCCGCGTCCTCGACAAGGTGGGGCTCAAGGGCCAGGACACCGCCGAGCTGTTCTTCGACGACGTCCGCGTGCCGGCCGCCAACCTCCTCGGCGACGCCGAGGGCCAGGGTTTCTTCCAGCTGATGCTGCAGCTGCCGCAGGAGCGGCTGATCATCGCCGTCACCGCGGTGGCCGGGCTGGAGGCGGCGGTCGACCTCACGCTCGAGTACACCAAGGAGCGCACGGCGTTCGGCCGGCCGATCTTCTCCTTCCAGAACACCAAGTTCACCCTCGCCGAGGCGGCGACCGAGGCCGCGGTGGCACGCGCGTTCCTCGACCAGTGCATCGAACGCCACCTGCGCGGTGAACTGGACGTCCAGGGCGCGGCGATGGCGAAGTTGTGGACCACCGAGCGCGTCAACAAGGTGATCGACGACTGCGTGCAGCTCTTCGGCGGCTACGGCTACATGACCGAGTACCCGATCGCGCGTGCCTGGGCCGACGTCCGGATCTCCCGGATCTTCGGTGGCACCAGCGAAATCATGAAGGAAATCATCTCCCGCTCGCTCTGAAAGGGTCCCGCTCATGAAGGCAGGTCCGCTCGGCGGCCTGAAGGTGGTGGAGCTCGCGGGTCTCGCGCCCGGGCCCTTCGCCACGATGATCCTCGCCGACCTCGGCGCCGACGTCGTCCGCGTCGACCGCGCGCAGCCGGGGGAGGACGTGCTCGGCATCCAGACCGACCCGCTCGCCCGCGGCCGCCGGTCGGTCGGCATCAACACCAAGACGCCCGAAGGCGTGGAGCTGGTGCTGAAGCTCTGCGACACGGCCGATGTCCTCATCGAGGGCTTCCGCCCCGGTGTCGCCGAACGGATCGGGCTCGGCCCCGACGTCGTGCACGCCCGGAACCCGCGGCTGGTCTACGGCCGGATGACCGGCTGGGGCCAGGACGGGCCGCTGGCCACGGCGGCCGGGCACGACATCAACTACATCGGCATCGCCGGTGCGCTGGAGCCGATCGGGCGCGCGGGCGAGCGGCCGGTGCCGCCGCTCAACCTCGTCGGCGACTTCGGCGGCGGCGGGCTGCTGCTCGCGATGGGCGTCCTGGCCGCGCTGTACGAGCGGAACACGTCCGGCCGCGGCCAGGTCGTCGACGCGTCGATGGTGGACGGCGCGGCGCTGCTCACCACCAGCCTGCACGGCATCAAGGCGGCCGGGCTCTGGTCGGAGGAGCGTGGCGAGAACATGCTCGACGGCGGCGCGCCGTTCTACGACACGTACGAGACCGCGGACGGCAAGTACGTCGCCGTCGGCGCGATCGAGATGCGGTTCTGGGGCGAGCTGGTCAAGGTCCTGGAGCTGGACCCGGCGGAGCTGCCGCTGCACATCGACAAGACGCAGTGGCCGCGGCTGCGCGAGATCGTGGCGGGCGCGATCGCCAAGCACACGCGCGACGAGCTCGTGGCGCGCGCGTCCGGCACCGACGCGTGCCTGACACCGGTGCTGTCGCCGTCGGAAGCGGCGTCGCACCCGCACAACGCGGCGCGCGGCACGTTCGTCGAGATCGGCGGCATGGTCCAGCCGGCGCCGGCGCCGCGGTTCGACCGGACCCCGCCGTCGACGCCGGAAGCCCCGCGCGCCAAGGGATCCGACACCGAAGCCGTGCTCGCCGAGCTGGGCGTCACCGACCTCGACGCCCTGCGCGCGGCGGGGGTGATCGCCTAGCTGTGATGTCCAGGGACGTTGTTCCGAGTCGAGGTGACCCGGTGTCGGCCTGTCGTGCTGACAGGTGAAGGCCTCCGGTTGTGAAGTGGAGCTGTCTAGGAACCACATCACCCGCCGGAGGCCTTCGT